>NZ_QOHG01000045.1 GCF_003319125.1 Blastococcus sp. TF02A-26
GGCCGTGCCCCGTGGGGTGGTGTAGCTCGTCCGCGTGCTGCTCTGCGGTGTTGCTGACTATGCCGTCTGCAGGGCGGGCTGGTCGATCACCTCGCTGGGGTCGGTGCGGCGGGGCTCGAGGGCGGTCGGCTCCGGCGGGTTGAGCAGGGCCATGGAGGCTTCGGAGAGGTAGCGGCGGTCGGTGACCTGCCACTCGTCGTGGGCTTCGATCAGCACGCAGCTGGCGAGCCGGAGCAGGGCGGTGTCGTCGGGGAAGATGCCGACGACGTCGGTGCGCCGTTTGACCTCCTTGTTCAGCCGTTCCAGCGGGTTGGTGCTCCAGATCTTGCGCCAGTGGGCTTGGGGGAAGTCGGCGAAGGCGGTGATCTCCTCGCGGGCGTCACGCAGCAATGTCGCCACGGTGGGGAACTGCCGCTCGAGGGTCAGGGCGACGTTCTCGACCGCTTCGCGGACGGTGTCGGCGGTGGGCTGGGCGAAGATGGTGCGGATGGCGGCGGCGACCATCTCGGCCTGCCCCTTGCTGACGCGTGCGAGGACGTTGCGCATGAAGTGCACGCGACACCTCTGCCAGGCCGCGCCGGCCAGCACGGTGTCGATGGCGTTGGTCAAGCCGCGGTGGGAGTCGGAGATGACCAGCTGCACCCCCGCCAGGCCGCGGTCGCGCAGGCCGCGGAGGAAGCCGGTCCAGAACACCTCGTTCTCGCTGTCACCGACGTCGCAGCCGAGCACCTCACGGCGGCCGTCGGCGGAGACGCCGGTGGCGATCACGACGGCTCGGGAGACGACCCGGCCGTTGACCCGGGCCTTGCAGTAGGTGGCATCGAGGAACACGTACGGGAAGGCCTGCTCGTCCAGCGGCCGGGTGCGCCAGGCGGCGACCTCGACGTCGAGCTGGCCACAGATCCGGGAGACCTCGCTCTTGCTGATCCCGGACTCCACGCCGAGGGCGGCGACCAGGTCGTCGACCTTGCGGGTGGACACGCCCTCGACCCAGGCCTGCATCACCACCGCGTGCAGCGCGACGTCGATCCGCCGGCGCGGGGCCAGCAGCGAGGGGAAGAACGAGCCGGTCCGCAGCTTGGGGATCTTCACCGTCAGATCACCGGCGGTCGTGGCCACCAGCTTGTCGCGGGTGCCGTTGCGCTGAGTGGTGCGGGTCTCGGTGCGCTCGTGCGGGCCGGCGCCGATCTGCGCGGTCGCCTCGGCGTCGATCAACGCCTGCAGCATCGTGAGCAGCAACCGGCGCATCACCTCGCCGCCATCAGCGCTGCGCAGTGCGTCGGTCAACTCGAGCAGGGCAGACTGATCCAGGGCCATCGTGTGAGTCCTCTTCGGTGAGTTCCTTGGCGGGTACTCACAGAGCCTCACGCGGTGGCCCCTCGACGTCGGTGACCGACACGATCACCGAGGCCAGGGGCCCGATCTACACCACTCCAGGGGACTCACCC
>NZ_QOHG01000019.1 GCF_003319125.1 Blastococcus sp. TF02A-26
CCCCGACGACCGAGGACTCCGTGGAAAGCCGGGCAGACCGGCGACTTCCTCACGCCCCGGCACCACCGCGGCCACTCCGCCGGACCTCACCGGGCGCGCCCAGGTCCGTCGGTGGATCGAGGCTTAGGTGAGCGAGCATGAAGGCTGCCGCCAGCTGACTTCCGCGACTGGCTCGCGGGATCTCATCGGGGCTCATCGCGCGCTTGTCTCGTTGCATCATCAGTCCTTCGGTGTTCGGGCGGGGCCGAGCGCGACGCGGCGTGAGGTGCAGACCCTCCTGGCGCCTCACGCCGCGCCGCGCGTGGTCAGTAGGTGAAGCGGGCGACGCTGGTGCGCAGCTCGGCAGCCATGCGGGCCAGTTCGTCGACAGCGATTCGAGCCTGCCCCAACGCCTGGGTGGTGGAGTCGGCGGCGGTGGAGACGCCGTTGATGTTGTCGGCGATCTGACTGGAACTGGACGCTGCCTCGCTGACCGATCGGGACATCTCCTGCGTCGTCGCGGTCTGCTCCTCCACCGCCGAGGCGATAGTCAGCTGGAAGTCGTTGATCTGGGCGATGATGGTTCCGATCTTGCCGATGGCGTCGACCGCGCCGGACGTGTCGCCCTGGATGGCCTCGACCCGCCGGGCGATGTCCTCAGTCGCCCGCGCGGTCTCCTGCGCCAGCTCCTTGACCTCGTTGGCCACGACGGCGAAGCCCTTGCCCGCCTCCCCGGCGCGCGCGGCCTCGATCGTGGCGTTGAGCGCCAGCAGGTTGGTCTGCTCGGCGATCGAGGTGATCACCTTGACGACGTTGCCGATCTCCTTGGAGGACTCCCCCAGCCGGACAACGGTGGTGTTCGCCGCGTCGGCCTCGCTGACCGCGGACGCGGCCACGCGGGCCGCCTCGTTGGCGTTCTGTGCGATCTCCCGAATGGAGGCGCCCATCTGCTCGGCGCCTGCGGACACCGTCTGCACACTGCGGGACACCTCTTCCGCAGCCGAGGCCACGACACCGGATTGCGCGCTGGTCTCTTCTGCCGCGGCGGAGATCTGAGCCGAGGAGGCGCTCAGCTCCTCCGCCGAGGCCCCGACGGCGTCTCCCAGTCCGACGACACCGGACATGACCGACCGCAGGTTCTCCACGGCAGTGTCCAGTGCCGCCGCCATCTGGCCGAGTTCGTCGCGGGACGTCAAGCCGGCAGTCTGGGTCAGATCACCGGTCGCCAGGGCCTCGGCCACGGTTTGCACGCGGCGGACACCGCGGGCTAGGGCGATGGCCACCGCGAGTCCGACGCCGGCGGCGACGGCGATGCCGACGGCGAGCACCACGAGGGACAGAGTTCGCTGGCTGGCGGCGTCGGCCTGCGCCGCTGCGGCTGCGTCGGCGGCGTGCTCGGACTCGATGTCGATCAGGGTGTTGATGTTCAGTTCGGCCTCGGCCAGCAGTGGAGCGGCCGCAGCAGCCGCAGCGCTCCAGGCGGTGAAGTTCTTCGCCAGCGCCAGCGGGCGCAGCACCGTGTCGCTCTGCTGTACGTAGCCGGTGAAGGCCTCCTCGGCGCCGGCGATGAGCTCTGCCTCGTCGGCGGGCGGGTTCGTGGCGGCGAAGGTCTCCGCGCCGGCGGTGAACAGCGCCTGGGCGTCGTCCTTGGCCGCCAGTGCTGACTGCACCGCTGACTGGTCGACGGCGAGGATCAGGTCCCGGTTCGCGATCCGCAGGTCCTTCATCGCTCCACGCATCGCCGTCACCTTGACCACACCCTGCAAGTTGGTGTCATACAGCGACTGGGTTCGGTCAGCGGCAGTGCTCAGGCTCACCAGGCCCAGCACGCCGATGCCTGCCGCCACGACGGCGGCGACGGCGACGGCGGCCAGGATTTTGACCTTGACGCCCCGATCGGCCCACAGGACGCCGACGCGCGATCTCTCGGCACCACCATCGATTGACTTACTGTCCATATCTCGCACTCCTCGAAGCGGAGACGGCATCGCGGGTGACTCTCACCCGCTTGCTGCCGCCACGGCGCTCGCTGTATCGGCGGAGGGAGCCGAAGAGTGGAACGGGTCAAGTCCCCCGGCGTGACAGCAGGGGCAGCCGCGGCCAACGGGCAGCAAGAGTTGCGACGGCGGCGAAAGCCCCGGCAATGGCACCCTCTGGAGCCACGGGCCAGCGTGGGAGGGTTAGCTGCACGAGGAGGAGGCTGCCGGTCGCGCGGTCGGGCGACCGTCCGGCAGTTGAGAGTCGGCCACGCCACGCGAAGGGCGGCACGCGTCAGCCCGGGACGAAGGCGGGCACTGGCAGCAGCGCTCTCGGCGACTTCCGCGCAGGCCGCCTGACCGGCGAATAGCGCCACGACCGTCGCATGGTTCTGGCGTCCCTGTACGCGTCACTGCCCGACCCACCCATCGGCTCACCGAGCCGGCTTCGGCAGGACGGTCAAGCTTCGTGAGCGCGATTGGCGTATCGGCGACGCTCTCGGTCAGACAGCCCACCCCACACCCCGAACCGTTCGTCGTGGGTGAGCGCAAAGTCCAGACACTCGGGCCTCACGGTGCACGCCCCGCACACCGACTTCGCCTCCCGCGTCGACCCGCCCTTCTCAGGAAAGAACGCTGCGGGATCGGTCTCTGCACACAGCGCGTCGTCCCGCCAGTGCCAGCCGGACTCGGACACCGAGTCGCTCGGTGAACGTCGAGGCATGGCCGTCTCCGGTGGTGCGAACCTGCAGGTAACCGGATATGCGCCCCCGTGGGTGTGCGAAGCGTAGGCACGAACGGCCCGGGACGCCATAGCGACCGTTCGAGATTTAGAATCCCGAAGCTGCCTGCAGGGGACAAGTCGGCACGGCGGTGACCTACTTGAGTCAGGCACTTCCAAGAAGGCACTCCGAAGCAGCGTGGGCTTCGCTGACGGGCGTGGAAGCGCACCGAGCGAACATTCGACTACTCGGTAGGCCCGACACCGGGGGATCAGGTGACCCGCGGGCCGCCCTCGACCGCGTACGGGCGCAGCGCCGCGGCGCTCGCGCCGATCCCTGGCCGCCTCGTTCCGCGAGGGCGTGGGGTTGTCCGGTCGGGCGTGGCGGGCGCGGGATCTGGTCTTCGTGTCCGACTTGGGCGAGGTCGGTGACTGTGTGCGCGCGCCGGTGGCCCAGCGGGTCGGGGTGCGCAGCGGCATCTGCTTCCCTTTTGCTGGAGGCTGGCGAGGTCACCGGGACGATGGACTTCTTCGCCACCGAGACGCTGGACCTGTCCGCCCAGCGGATGGACACACTGCGCAGCATCGGTGTGCTGGTGTCCCAAGCGCTGGAGCGGCTCGCTGTGGGCGAGCGCCAGGCGGAGGCGGCGCAGGACATGGCGGCGGTGAACCGCGTCCTGCGGGAGGTCGCCGTCGCGCCGACGCAGGAGTATGCGCTCGGGCGGGCGTTGGAGACCATTCGGACCGGGTTCGGCTGGGCCTACGGCTCCTACTGGCGCATCGACGACACCCTGGGCGCGCTGCGCTTCGCACAGGAATCCGGTGACGCCGGGAAGGAGTTCCGCCAGGTCACCCTCGCGGCGACGTTCCGCGAGGGCGTGGGGCTGTCCGGCCGGGCGTGGCGGGCGCGGGATCTGGTGTTCGTGCCCGACCTCGCCGAGGTGACCGATTGCGTGCGCGCGCCGGCGGCGCAGCGCGTCGGGGTCAAGTCCGGTGTCTGCCTGCCGGTGATGGTCGGCGGAGCGGTCGTGGGCACGATGGACTTCTTCGCCACGACGACGCTGACCCTGTCGGCAGGACGGGAGGACGCGCTGCGCAACACCGCGTTCCTGCTGGGACAGGCACTGGAGCGGTTCGCGGCCACGCAGCGGCTGGAGACAGCCGGCCGCGAGCTGGTCACCTCGATCGAGGAGGTGGAGCGCAACGTGCTGTCAGCGACGACCGTGGCCAGTGACGGTCACCGGTTGACCGAGGAGGCCAATCAAGTGGTGGCCAGCCTCGGGAAGTCCAGCGCGGAGATCGGCAAGGTCGTCAAGGTCATCAACGGCATCGCGGCACAGACCAACCTGCTGGCGCTCAACGCCACCATCGAGGCTGCCCGTGCCGGTGAGGCCGGTCGTGGCTTCGCTGTCGTGGCCAACGAGGTGAAGGAACTGGCCAACGAGACCGCGACCGCGACGACCGAGGTCGAGGCCAAGATCAAGGCGATCCAGTCGCAAGTCGACCTGGTCACGACCGCGCTGGCCGAGATCGGAAAGGCGGTTGAGCGGATCAACGAGACACAGAGCGTGATCGGTGGCGTGCTGACCGAACAGGCAGCCGTCACCAGGGCAATCCTGGAGTGATGTGAACTGGGTGCACCTCGGCCGCGTCGAGTGCATGCGCGACAGTTGCACGAGGATGAGGCCGAGGCGGTCAAGGCCGGCCACGAGGTCTACGGGGGCGACCGTCGGCGATGCTGGCGGCCGCCCGCAGGACCTGTTCGTCACTGCTCCTGCCGATGATCGTGCCGATGCGCAGGGCCCATCGAGGTCTGGCCGGGCGACGTGGACCCACAGCCCCTCCCCTTCCACGTCTCCGTCGACGGTGATCAGCCCGGCGTGCTGCAGCTGCGGCAGCCGGTGGCCGGCCGTAATCAGCAGGAGGACCGCGGCCTCATCGGAGTAGTCGCCCAGGGCAGCGCGCAGCAGGCGTTCTCCACGTCGACCAGCAGAGATCGGCGGCTCTCGGTTCGAAGATCACTAAGTTCTCCCTGTCCCGGCTGGCGGGGTCGGGGCTGAGTGTGCCGTTGGGGTCCGACACGCGCGGCCGGTGACGGCGGTCGGGCAGCGGTCGCGGGTCTGGTGAGCGCCTCGGGCCGGCAGGCCCGCCGGCAGCTTGCTGACGGTTGGCCTCGACGCGCCAGCGGTGGGGCCTCACGGGAGCCCCGCCGCCGGCCAGCCGGCCGTACCAGCCCTCCGCCCCGGCGTGACGGCCCCCGCGGGGGTGCGAAGACTGCTGGTGCTGGTCATCTGGACCCTCCCGGAACTGGAGCCGACACCGGTACGGGAGGAACTACGGAACAGGTGCCCCGCCACCCATTCCCCGGCCCGTCCGGCCTAGGGCTCTGCTCAGGGGCCGGGAGCGACGGCGGGGGACGACCGGACCAAGACTGCTTCCGCAGCGCAGCGCCCGAAGGGCGGAAGGATCTTGGTCCGGTCGGGAGGAGACGGCGCGGAAGGCCCCTACGCTGAGCTGCCGGACGGGTCGGGGGACCAGCAAGCACAGCCTGCCGCAGGCGGACCTTGGCGATGGCGCAGCCGGCGCCGCGCGCAGCGTGGCCCGAAGGGTGCTCGTGGCCTGCCCTCGCGACCGCGGCGCAACGGCGATCTAACTGGCGCGCTCACCGGTCAGGCCGCCTCGGTCACCCGACACGTCCCGAGGTGCCCTGCCGGACCGACCACGGGCTCCGTGGACTCGCCGTGCCCTGAATGCGATGTCGACCGCCATGGGCCGAGCGTGTCCAGGCCGGTGCTCGCCCGTGGGCGTGCGTCTGGATGTGGTGGACGCGGAGCGGTTGTCCCCAGGACCACTTGCGCAGCAGGCCCCGATGCTCGCGGCCTTCCCCGGCTGACTGGAGGACAACGGGAGGACAACTGGAGGAGCCCCAGGTCGGAGCGGACCTCCAGTGCTCCTCCGGGACCGGTCGGGAGACGGACCCCTCGACCGTCGCTGGCCTATCGGAGAACGTGCCGCAGAAGCGCGGGTGGCGCGGGTTGGTCAGCGACAGCGTCGCGGCGGGCACCCGGGCATCGGCCGGAGACGAATTGCAGGCGGTCCCGGGAGGCGGCCTCTGATCGCGACGGGTCGAACCCAGACCCAGGACCGGGGGTTGTCCACCGGCGGTCCCGGCGCCGCCCGGCGTCGGCAGAAGAAGGGCCTCCATCGCTGGCAGGTGACGCGCCAGCGGCGGCCGCTCTACAGGAGACCAACTGGAGACCGTCAGACAACGCTGGCTGTGCACTGTCACCACCGGGCCCGAGATGGCGCCTTCTGTGGTGACGGCACCCGCCACCGACGACCCCCGGGAGCCAGCCATGCCCGTCCACCGCCGACCACGAACCCGAGTTGCTCACCATCACCGAGGCCGCGGGCGCGCTCCGCGCGCCCGTCGCCACCCTCCGGTACTGGCGGCACCTCGGCACCGGCCCGACCAGCTTCCGGCTCGGCCGGCGCGTTCTCTATCGCCGCGCCGACCTGCGCACCTGGATCGACGCACAAGCCAACCAGTCCCCCCGCCGATAGCCCCCGCCTCCGGAAAACGGCTCGACGGGACGCCAAGCCGCTTCCGACCCCGGGCACACGGCGAGGCCTCGCGGCCAGCCCCGTCTGTGGACAACGACGGCCGTCCAGCGAACCGGCCGGGACAGTCCTGCGGCAGCACCGAAACGGCGACGCTGCCCATAGGGATCGAGAGGAGGGGCGAAGGGATGGATGGGCCCGGTCGCCGACGGACAGGAGCACGAGGGCTGGGTGGGGGCACGGCGGCTGGCCACCGCCGGCCGGTGGGCTGATCTGGAGGCCGCCGACGAGGACGGGGTAATGGCCGAATGGGGCCGGCACATCGCCGCATGGCAGACCCTCGAGGACATCGAGGCGGCCACTGCCCGGCAGGCCGCCGCCGCCCGCGCGCTGGACCGCGCGGTGCGCGCCGCACTCGCCGCCGGAGCGACGTGGGCCGACATCGGCCGGGCCACCGGCATGACCGGCCGGTCGGCCACCGAACGGTGGCCCGCCCGTAACTGAGCAGGCGACGGGCCACCCCGGCCCAAGCGAGGAAACGCCGCCGAGGCAGCGCACCGTGCTCGTCGTCGACCTCGACGGCGAGCCGCTGGCGCCGCTGCGCGCCCTGGAGGAAATCCTGTTGTGCCTCGGCAGCTGGGAGGACGACGACCGGCAGGAACCGCGCGCCGACACCGAACCTCTACGATTGCCGGCGCCGCTGGCCGACCGGGTCGCCCTTGCCGTCACTCAACGACTGCTCGCCGCCTTGGCGCCCACCCAGTCCCAGGGACCCGTATGCGGTCGGCTGCTCGCCCCGGACGGCCGCTACGAGCACGCGCCGATGACCGTGCTCACCCTGTCCGCCGCCGACATCAACGTCCTGCGCGCGACCGCCGCCGCCCTCGGCCGCCCCGGTCTGGACGCTGACATCGCCGAGCTGATAGACGCCCACGCCGAGCAGCTCGGCGACGGCTACCGCCGGGCCGACCGCACCCACCTGGCCTCGTCCCTCGGACGGCTGGTCGGCCTGCTCGACCTCTCCTCTACCGACGACACCCGACTGCTCACCGCCCGGTTGCGGGCCATCTCGCCCTGCGCCGATTGTGTGCTCGACGACGCCGAGGAGATCGCCTATGCCCGCACCGCCGACCGGATGAACCACGTTTGGGCCGACAGCTCGCCGATCGACCGCTACCAGTACTAACCACGTGATCAAAACTCAGCGAAGATCACGAGGTTCTCGGTGGACGCCCGGCCTCCGCCGCGCTGGAAACAGGTGATGAGGATCAGCCGCCCGGGTGCGACCTCCCACACCTCGGTGGCGTCGTCCAACTCGCCCTTGGCGTACCGCTGGCTGCGTTCGACGGTGTAGCGCACCGTGCCCTGCGGAGTGCTGACCTCGATGACATCGCCGGGACCGAGGGTGCTGCCTCCACCGTCGGTCTCCATCAGCGGGTCGAAGCCGTATTCGCCGGTGCCGGTGGAGTGAGCGGCCAGATAGAGCGTGTTGTCGGCCTGCTCCGGCGTGCCGACCGGCTCGCCGTAGGGCTGGATCCAGTAGGCCGCCGTGAGCGTCGGCGGGTTGATGACGCCGCCGCGCGGGGTGTGCGGCAGCACCGGCAGATCCACGTCCAGCTCGGGGACGGTCACGTGCACGTTCGAGGACGGAACGGGCAGCGTCGTCCCCTCGGGCGGCAGCGTGGGCTGGGGCGGCTCGTCATGCGGCGGAGCCGCGGTGGCCGCGGCCACACCTTCCGGCGACCGCAGCGCCCCAGCGGCGCTGACTGCGGCGGCAACGTAACGCCACCGGACCGTCCGGTTACGTATCCGACACCCACTGCGGGGCGGATGGGGACGCGCGTGACCAGAGTGTGACCCACCGCGGCCGGCGTCTCGTTAGTTCTTGACCGGCGACGGACGTGGCCGACCGCAGCCGCTGTCACATCCTGGACTCAACCATCGGCACATGCTGGCGCTTTCTGCCATCACCGACGATCCCGAACGGGTCGGCCGGCCGCTCCAACGTGCAGCACCGGATGCCCGCCCACAGGACCAGCGACGCCGGTCGCCGCTGCAGCGACGATCGCAACGTCCCCTCCGGCAAGCTTCTCGCCGATCAGCCGGCCGCGCGTGATCCGGCTGCATAGCGGCGTCCCACGCGGCGACGCCCACCGCACACGCAACACGCGTCCCCGCACCGTCAGTCCATAGCGGCGAGCGATCCCCACGGCCACAGACCCGGCGCACACCGCGGTGGTCAGCCGTCAGCCAGTCCGAGCAGCTGTCGAAGTCGGGCCGGGCGAAGACCGAAGGCCCCGCTGGCCGGGTCGATCTCGGGGAAGCCGGCGATCAGCCGGGCGAGTTCGTCCCGACGAGTGGGGTCGGCGGCGGCCTGCCGCGGGGTCAGGCCACCCAGCGCCGGCACCTGCTCGTCGCACCAACGGCGCTCATGCCGGTCGAGCAGCTCAAGCAGCGCCTCCGCCGGCACCTGGGCGGGTGACGTCGCTGCTGCAGAGAAGTTCGATGATGGGGAGTCGCTCTGCCGCAGTGGTTGGCGCTGCTCGCTCAGCAGCTGCAGGTCAGGAAGCGCGGCACGCAGGTCGGCAAGGACGGCGTCCAGCCGCGACTCGGACATGGTGTGCACGCTGAGCGTGTCCCCGTTCAGCTGCACCCAGGCCCGGACCGACCGCTCCACTCCCTCAGGGTCGTCCTCGGACGCGAACAGAGACACCCAGCCGTCGCCGTCCGACTCGTAGCGCTCATTGAGCGCGGACCGCGCGGCCCGCAGGTCGGGCACCCGGAGCTCGGCACGGCAGTCGGCCAGCGGATCACCGTCGCGCGTCGTCAACGTCGGCGGGCGCAACAACGCGGCCACACAACTGAGCAGCTCGTACCCGTCGTGCTCGTCGAGCACCTCCAGTAGTCCGGCTTCTGTACCCGGGGCCACCCGGAAGGCCGCGCCGACGCACTGGTGGGTCTGCCCGTCGGGCACCATGCGCACGCACAACAGCTGACCGGGCTCGGCCGCCTCGCTGAAGGTGTGTTCACGGACCGCGATGCGATCGCCCGTGCGCAAGTCGCGGACGGTCACCTCGCGGCCCGGGACGGCGTCGAGCACTTCGACCACGGTGCGCTCGCAGAGCAGCCATGCCGAGATCAGCATCGCCTCGTCGTCGGGCAACAGCCGACCGCGGTCGGTGAGGAAGCGCTGCAGCCAGCCGTCCTCGTGCAGTACCACGTCGATGACCAGTGGGTCGAACATCGCCGACTCAAAGGCTTCCTCATCGTCGGCTGCGTCCCCGAGCAATGTGAGCGCATGGTCGGCGATGACCGACTCAACCGCTCCGCCGCGGCGCTGCAGATAGGCCAGCGTCTTGCGGCGCAGCCAGCTGGTCCGTTCGGGCAGCGGCGGCAACTCGGCGGGCCGGCCCAGGTGGCAGTGCTTGTACTTGCGTCCCGACCCGCACCAGCAGGGCTCGTTGCGACCCAGCCTCGGGATGTCGTCGGCCGGCGTCTCGAACTGCTCCGCCATGGCCAGGTCCGCGCTGTCCTCAGCAGTGAGCCCGAGACGCCGCCAGCCGGCGGCTGCGGCCGCGGCATGGCCACGGTCGAACTCGTACCAGGCCAGCCGGTCTTCCGCGGCCGGCCACCCGGGGTCGGCCCGCACCGCCGACCGCAGCAGCGACTCCGCCTCCTCGACCGCCCCCCTCCGCTCTGCGGCCACCGCGGCCAGCCAGTGCGCCACCGCCCGCTCCCGCGGCCGTGACGCTCGAGCCGTCAGCCGCCCGGCCAGCGCCGCGCACTCAGCGACCCGCATCGGGTCGTCGTCCGTGCCGAACAGCTCGTCGGCGACCACCTCGAGGACCGCGAGGTCGTACAGCAGCTCCAGCAGCTCGTGCGCCGCCGACGCGTCAGGCAGCCCGGTGTCGATGAGAGTCAGCGCCCGCAGCGCGGACAGCGCCATCGCTCCGGTGCCCAGCCGGTCGAACACCCGCCGGGACCGATCGGCGAGGCGGGCCTGCTCCCACACCGACTCCTCGTGGGCGAGGTAGTCCCCTCGCTGCTCCAGCCCCGCGGCGGCGGCCAGCTCGGACAGCGGCGGCGCCGGGCGGGTGAACGCGCCCCGGTCGGCGGCGAGCACCGCCAGGAGCAGCTCCTCGAAAGCAACCGGCAGCCACGGCTCCTCGACGGTCGCGTCGTACGCGGCACGGATGGCTGCCACCAACGCTGGTTCGGCCTCGGGTTGCTCGGTGAGCACGGTCCGCTCGACCGCTCCGTCGGACCGCACCTGCACCGCGAGCAGCGAACCTGGCGCCGCCGCTGCCAGCCAGCCCTCCGGGCCCCACCACCGCCGGATGCCGTCCTCACCCCGGTAGTCGTGCACTCGCGACCCGTCCAGCTGCAGCGGCCTGAGCCGGTCCAGGCCCGGCAGATCGGCGGCGGCCAGCACTCCGGTGCGTTGCTCGTCCTCGGTCAGCCGGTGGGTGAGCACGACATTCTCCACCAGCGACGGGACATGCACCATGAGGTCACCGGCCAGCAGCGCTACCGGCCCGTCCTCGTCGAGGAGGTGGTCGCTGACGCGGTCCAACAAGGTCTCAGTCAGCGGATCGTCGACAGACAGCCCCAGCCGCTCAGCGACCATCCGGTCGACCTCGTCGGCAGCGACCGGCTGCCGCTCCCCCACCACCTCGATGATCGCCGCCTCCACCCGTGCGCCGGACGGAAGCGGCAAGCGTCCGAGTGCCGCGACGTAGCTCTGCCGATCGAACTCGGCGTCGTCGCCGACCGCGGCGAGAACCTCAGCGCTCAGCGCCAACCGAAGCTGACGGTGCACCTCCGACGAGCCCATCCCGGAGCCGAGCAACCGACGGACGGTCGCCCACACCTCCGGCGGGTCGTCCTCGGCCACCTGCCGGGCCAGCATGTCGTCAAGGAACGACCGGAGCGCCGCCGGCCCCGGGCCCTCGTCCGAGTCCCGCGCGTCCGCCGCGGCCAGGAACGAGGCTCGCTCTGCATCCACCCACCCGATGCTAGGAGGCGAGTCCCGGGCCGCCGTCGCCCTCACGAGCCGGCCTGTCCGCCGCCAATCCGGGGACGGTTAACCCTCGTTCAGTCCGCACACAGTCCGCAGAGTCCGCAGAAAGTCCGCAATTCAGCCAGTCCCGACCGACATCCATCGACTGTTCCCAACGACATATGCGCTGGTCAAGGCCCGAAGGCGGTGATTGCCATAGGCAACCAACGACCACTGATCAATTCGACAACTACCGCTGAGTCGCCGGCCGGCGGGCGCCCCGGCCGGGGCGCCCGCCCGGTCAGGCCAGCGGCGCGGCGCCGGCCGGCACCGGCGTGACCGGCACCCAGTCCCGGTGCTTGCCGGTGCGCGCGTCCCCGGAGGACCGGCCGCGCAGGTGCCGGCCCACCCACGGGAGCACGTGCTCGCGGTAGTACCTGGCCTCGGCCAGCACCCGCCGGCGCGGCTCGGGGCCGGGGTCGACCGCCGCGGCGGCCACGTCGTGCCCGAGCGCGGCCAGCACCAGGGAGGCCACCCGGCGGTGTCCGGGCGGCCCGAGGTGCAGCCGGTCGGGGGACCAGTAGTCGGCCCGGTGCAGCTCGGTGTCGGCGAAGGCGTTCACGAACGTCACCTCGTACCGGGCCGCCAGCTGCTCGAGGTCGTCGGTCAGCCGGGCGGCCCGCCGGCGTACGGTCCGGCCGAAGGGGAGCCGGTCCGAGGGGTCCGCGCCGCTGATGAGCACCAGCCGGACGCCGGCGTCCACCACCCGGCGGACCGCCTCCTCGGTGAGCTCCATCAGCCGCCCCGGGTCGACCCCGGGCCGCATGAGGTCGTTGCCGCCGCCGTTGAAGGTCAGCAGCGTGGGCGCGGGGTCCAGCGCCAGCGCCGCGGGGACCTGCTCGGTGACGATCGGCCCGAGCAGCCGCCCGCGGACGGCGAGGTTGGCGTACTCGACCGCCTCCCCCGACGCGGCGGCGAGCCCGCCCGCGACCAGGTCCGCCCATCCCCGGACACCGCCGTCGGGCAGCTCGTCGCCGACGCCCTCCGTGAAGCTGTCCCCCACCGCCACGTACCGCACAGCACTCCTCCCGTCGTCTGCGTCGGGAGGTTAGGCGGCTACCCCTGGCCCTGCTCCCGCGCCATCTGCTCGAGCCGGGCGATGCGCTCGGCCATCGGGGGGTGGGTGGAGAACATCGACGCCAGGCCCTGGCCGCGGAACGGGTTGGCGATCATCAGGTGGCTCTGGGTCACCAGCCGGTCGTCCTGCGGCAGCGGCCGCGCGCCGGCGCCCCGCTCGATCTTCCGCAGCGCCGAGGCGAGGGCGAGCGGGTCCTGCGACAGCTGCGCCCCGGTGGCGTCGGCCTGGTACTCGCGGCTGCGGCTGACCGCCATCTGCACGAGCCCGGCGGCCACCGGGCCGAGGAACACCAGCAGCAGACCGCCGAGGGCGTTGCCGCCGCCCCGGTCGTCCTCGGACCGGCCACCGAACAGCGACGCGAACATCGCCATGTGCGCCAGGTAGGTGATCACCGTGGCCATGGCGCCGGCCACCGAGCTGATCAGGATGTCGCGGTTGTAGACGTGGGAGAGCTCGTGGGCGAGCACCCCGCGCAGCTCCCGCCGGTCGAGCAGCTCGAGGATGCCCTGGGTGCAGCAGACCGCGGCGTTGCGCGGGTTGCGCCCGGTGGCGAACGCGTTCGGCTGGTCGGTGGGGCTGACGTACAGCCGGGGCATGGGCTGGCGGGCCTCGGTCGCGAGGTCGCGGACCATCGCGTAGAGCTGCGGCGCCTGCGTCTCGGTCACGGGGAAGGCCCGCATCGAGCGCAGCGCGAGCTTGTCGGAGTTGAAGTAGGCGTAACCGTTCACGGCCAGCGCGATCAGCAGGGCGACGAACAGCCCGCCCCGGCCGCCGATGAGCGCGCCGGCGACGAGGATGAGCCCGCCCATGAGGCCCAGCAGCAGGGCCGTCTTCAGCGCGTTGTTCCAGCGGTGCACGACCGGCTCAACGTGGCCGGTGGGGGCGCCGTTCCCGGGTTCCCCCGGGGGGTCGGGAATGCGACGGCCCCGGGCCGCCGTTTCCAGACGGACCGCGCGCGAAACCGCCCCGCCATCTCGCAGTACGTGACAGGATCTCGTCATACGCGACAGGGCGGTAGGAGTGTGCGATTCCACACCCCCTGTTCGTCACGTCCACGTAACCTCGCCCGGTGGAGGTAGACCACTGATGACTGCGACCGACCCGGCTGTGACGGCGGGCAGCTCGGCCCCCGGCGGACTCGTGAAGAGCGTCGTCGAACTCGACCGCGTGGTGATCCGGCTCGCCGGCGACTCCGGCGACGGGATGCAGCTGACCGGCAACCGCTTCACCAGCGAGACCGCGTCCTTCGGCAACGACCTGTCGACGCTGCCCAACTTCCCCGCCGAGATCCGGGCCCCCACGGGGACCCTGCCGGGCGTCAGCTCCTTCCAGCTGCACTTCGCCGACCACGACATCATGACGCCGGGTGACGCCCCCGACGTCCTCGTGGCGATGAACCCGGCGGCGCTCAAGGCCAACCTGGCCGACCTGCCCGGCGGTGGCCTGCTCATCCTCGACGCCGACGAGTTCACCCCCCGCAACCTCGCGAAGGTCGGTTACGCGACCAACCCGATCGAGGACGGGTCGCTCGAGGGCTGGCAGACCGTCAGCGTGCCGCTGACCAGCATGACGCTGGACGCGCTGGCCGACTCCGGTCTCGGCAAGAAGGAGGCCGAGCGGAGCAAGAACATGTTCACGCTCGGCCTGCTGTCGTGGATGTACCACCGGCCGACCGAGGGCACCATCCGCTTCCTCGAGCGCCAGTTCCGCCGCAAGCCCGAGATCGCCGCGGCCAACATCGCCGCCTTCCGGGCCGGCTACAACTACGGCGAGACCACCGAGGCGTTCGCGGTCTCCTACGAGATCAAGCCCGCGCCGATGGCGCCGGGGAAGTACCGCAACATCTCCGGCAACCAGGCGCTGTCGCTCGGCCTGGTCGCGGCCGCCAAGCGCTCCGGCCTGCCGCTGTTCCTCGGCGCCTACCCGATCACCCCGGCGTCGGACATCCTCCACGAGCTGTCCAAGCACAAGGCGTTCGGCATCCGGACCTTCCAGGCCGAGGACGAGATCGCCGGCATCGCGTCGGCGATCGGCGCCTCGTTCGGCGGAGCGCTGGGTGTCACCACGACGTCCGGGCCCGGGGTCTCGCTGAAGTCCGAGGCGCTGGCGCTGGCGATCATGACCGAGCTGCCGCTCGTCGTCGTCGACGTCCAGCGCGGTGGGCCGTCCACCGGCCTGCCGACCAAGACCGAGCAGTCGGACCTGCTGCAGGCCATGTTCGGTCGCAACGGCGAGGCCCCGCTGGCGGTCATCGCCCCCCGCTCCCCCGGTGACTGCTTCGACGCGGCCATCGAGGCGGCGCGGATCGCGATCACCTACCGAACCCCGGTGATGCTGCTGTCCGACGGCTACCTCGCCAACGGCGCCGAGCCCTGGCAGGTCCCCTCGTCCGAGGACCTGCCCGACCTCACCGGCGCCGTCGACTTCGCCACCGAGCCCAACGGCAGCACCGCCGACGGGACGCCTGAGTTCCTCCCCTACCTGCGGAACCCGGAGACGCTGGCCCGCCCCTGGGCCATCCCGGGGACGGCGGGCATGCAGCACCGCATCGGTGGGCTGGAGAAGGCCGACAAGACCGGCAACATCTCCTACGACCCCGAGAACCACGACTTCATGACCCGCACCCGGCAGGCGAAGATCGACGGCATCGCCGCCTCGATCGGGCCCACCGACGTGGACGACCCGACGGGTGACGCGCGGGTCGCGGTCATCGGCTGGGGCTCGACCTACGGGCCGATCGGCGCCGGCGTCCGCCGGGTCCGCCGCTCGGGTCGCAAGGTGGCCCAGATCCACCTGCGGCACCTCAACCCGTTCCCGGCCGACCTCGGTGAGGTCCTCGCCCGCTACGACCGGGTCGTGTGCCCCGAGATGAACCTCGGGCAGCTCGCCCTGCTGCTGCGGGCGAAGTACCTCGTCGACATCCAGAGCCACACGCAGGTGCGCGGGCTGCCCTTCCGGGCCGCCGAGCTCGCCGCCGTGATCCAGGACGTCATCGACTCCACCAGCGGCGCACCTCTGGCCGCCGACCCCACCGGAGGCGGGGAATGAGCACCACCGACCACGTGCACGACCTCGGCATGCCCGCGGCCAACCCGATCGACGCCGCCGTCGCGGCCTCGGTCGCCAGCCAGGGCGAGAAGCAGACCGCTCTCAAGGCCAAGGACTTCAAGACCGACCAGGAGGTGCGCTGGTGCCCCGGGTGCGGTGACTACGTCATCCTCAACGCGGTCCAGAGCTTCCTGCCCAGCCTCGGCATCGCCCGCGAGGACATGGTCATCGTGTCCGGGATCGGCTGCTCCTCGCGCTTCCCGTACTACATGAACACCTACGGGATGCACTCGATCCACGGCCGCGCCCCGGCGATCGCCACCGGCCTGGCCGTCTCCCGGCCCGACCTGTCGGTCTGGGTCGTGACCGGTGACGGCGACTCGCTGTCGATCGGCGGCAACCACCTGATCCACGCGCTGCGCCGCAACGTCAACATCACGATCCTGCTGTTCAACAACCGGATCTACGGGCTCACCAAGGGCCAGTACTCGCCGACGTCCGAGGTCGGCAAGGTCACCAAGTCCACGCCGATGGGCTCGCTGGACCACCCGTTCAACCCGGTCTCGCTGGCCATCGGCGCCGAGGCGACCTTCGTCGGCCGCGCCATGGACTCCGACCGCAAGGGCCTGACCGACGTGCTCCGTCAGGCGGCGGAGCACCAGGGCACCGCGCTGGTGGAGATCTACCAGAACTGCAACATCTTCAACGACGGTGCGTTCGACCTGCTCAAGGACCCGGCGACCGGCACCCAGTGGTCGATCCCGCTCGTCCACGGCGAGCCGCTGGTCTTCGGGGCCGACGGAGCGGCGTGCGTCGTCCGCGACGACCTCGGTGGGCTGCGCATCGCCGAGACCAACCAGGTCGACGCCTCGGACATCGTCGTCCACGACGCGCACCGCGAGGACTCCTCCTACGCCTACGCGCTGTCCCGGCTCTCCAGCCAGGACCTCCGCTACACGCCCATGGGCGTCTTCCGGTCGGTGCAGAAGCCGACCTACGACCGGATGATGTCCGAGCAGCTGGACGTGGCCGCCGCCGAGGGCAGCGACGACCTCGACGCGATCCTGGGCGGCAACGACACCTGGACCGTCAGCGCCTGACGAAGCACCCCTGCCCCCCACCCCTTCCGAGCTCGGGGCGGGACCCGGCAAGGGGCCGAACAGGGCCCGTCCCCCTCACGGGGGGGGCGGGCCCTGTCGCGTTCTCAGGCGGGGGCGACCCGGAGCAGCACGTCCTCGTCGTCTCCGTTGTCGGTGGTGACGTAGAGCGCGCCGTCCGAGCCCAGCTGCGGGCTGCGGAGCCGGCCGTGGACGTCCTCCAGCTCCGGAACGCGGAACTGCTCGACCAGCCCGCCGTCGGCGCCGACGCGCAGGGCCAGCAACCCGGTGTCCTTCTGCACGCCGACGACGAGCAACCCGTCGTAGGTCCCCCACTGCGGGCCGGCGAGGAAGGTGGCCCCCGAGGTGGCGATGGTCGGGTCCCCGGACGCCCAGGTCGCGGGCACCGCGTCCGGCAGGTCGAGGTCGGTCATGGGCACGCTCTCGTCGTAGCCGCCGTCGTCGCCGTCCGGGTCGTAGCCGCCGTTGGCGCCGGGGGACAGCAGGGTCACCTCGTCGTCGCGCCCGGTGCCCTGCTCGGCGGCGAACACCTGGCCCGTCCCGGGCCGGACGGCCAGGCCCTGCACGTTGCGGTGGCCGTAGGTCCACACCAGCGGCGAGGCGTCCGGCGCTGTCGCGAAGGGGTTGCCCGGCCACGGCGCCCCGGTCGAGGCGTCGACCCGGAGCACCTTGCCGCCCAGGACGGCGCGGTCCTGCGGGTAGCTGCCGACGGCGTTGTCCCCCGTGCCGACCAGCAGGGCGCCCTCCGGGTCGAACCGCAGCCGGCAGCCGCCGTGCCGCCCGGTGGCCTCGTTGGCCGGGATGCCGCCGACCACGGGATCGGCGACCCGCGTCGCCGAGCGCCAGTCCTCGGCCACGGTCCAGGCGATCACCTGGATCTCGGCACCGCCGTCGTCCTCGACGCCCTGGCAGGTGTACAGCCGCCGGCTGTCGTCGAAGCCCGGATCGAGCACCAGTCCCATGAGGCCGGTCTCCCCGTCCGCGTAGAGGTCGCCGAAGTCGGCGGCGACCTCCACCACCTCACCGTCGGGCCGCACGGCCGTCAGGCCGCCGGAGCGCTCGTCCACGACCAGCGTGCCGTCGGGCGCCTGTGCGACGTCCCAGGGGTGGTCCAGCCCGTCCAGGACGACGGTCACCTCGAGCGCCGGCGCCCCGTCGGGCCGGTCCCCGCCGGAGGCGTCGTCAGCGGTGCAGGCAGCCAGGAGCAGCAAGGCCCCCATGCAGGGGCCCACCGCGAGCTCGCGAGCGGTGGGGGGCATGGGGGTCCTTCATCAGCTGGTGCGGGTGACGACGTAGTCGCAGAGCGCCGACAGCGCGTCGCGCACCTCGCCGGCCGGGACCTCCGCCAGGCGGGCCCGGGCACGGTCGGCGTAGTCGCGCAGCACCTGGGCGGCCCGCTCCAGCGACGCCGACGCCCGCAGCAGCGCCAGCGCCTCGGCGTGCTCCGCGTCGTCGGTCAGCGGGGCGGCCACGAGCTCCCGCAGCCGCGCCTCCGCCGGGTCGTCCCCGGCGAGCACGAACAGCACCGGCAGGGTGGCCACGCCCTCGCGCAGGTCGGTGCCCGGCGCCTTCCCCGACGCCCCGCCCTCGCTGACGATGTCGAGCAGGTCGTCGGAGAGCTGGAACGCGACCCCGACCTCCTCGCCGAACGCGGTCAGCGACTCCACGAGGGCGGCGTCGACACCGGCGAAGGAGGCACCGAAACGGGCCGCGGTCGCCACCAGCGAGCCGGTCTTGTCGGCCAGCACCTCGAGGTAGTGGCCCACCGGGTCGTCGTCGGCCGCCGGCCCCACGGTCTCGCGGATCTGACCGGTCACCAGGCGCTCGAAGGTCCGGGCCTGGAGCCGGACGGCCTCCGGGCCGAGGTCGGCCAGGAGGTCCGAGGCGCGGGCGAAGAGGAAGTCACCGGTGAGGATCGCGACGCTGTTGGTCCAGCGGGTGTTCGCGCTCGGGGCACCGCGGCGGACCGCCGCCTCGTCCATGACGTCGTCGTGGTACAGCGTCGCCAGGTGGGTGAGCTCGCAGACGACGGCCGCGCGGGTGACCTCGGGCGCGTCGGGGTCGCCGAGCTGGGCGGCGAGGAGGGTCAGCAGCGGCCGGAACCGCTTGCCGCCGGCAGCCATGAGGTGGGCGGCGGCCTCCCGCACGAAGGCGTGCGGGCTGTCGACCGAGGCCGTCAGCGCCGTCTCGACGCGCGCCAGCCCCGCCGCGAGGGCGTCCCCGAGGGCCCCCTCGGGCAGCCAGCCGCCGATCGTGGACGCCGGGGCCGACGCGCGGTGCCACACCTGGGTGGGCGGCGTGGCGTCGACTGCGGCGCGGGCTCCGGTCATCAACCGACGAATCTAGCCGCCTCACCGGCGAGGTCGAGCACCGACCCGGGCACGACGCCCAGGACCACGGTGGCCGCGGCGGTCACCGCGAGCACGATCGTCGTGGGCAGCCCGGGGACGCCGACCGTCGGACCCTCCGTCACGGCGCCCGACCCGGTGCTCCCGGCCGGCTCGGAGAAGTACATGAGGACGACCACCCGGAGGTAGAAGAACGCCGCCACCGCGCTGGTCAGCAGGGCCACGACCGCCAGCGGCCACGCCCCGTCGTCGATCGCGGCCCGGAAGACGGCGAACTTCCCGGTGAAGCCGCTGGTGAGCGGGATCCCGGCCAGGGCGAGCAGGAAGAGGGTCATCACCGCGGCGAGCACCGGCGACCGCCGGGCCAGGCCGGCCCAGGAGGAGAGGTGGGTGGCCTCGCCGTCGCCGTCCCGGACCATCGTGAGGACGGCGAACGCGCCCAGCGTCGTCAGCCCGTAGGCGAGCAGGTAGAAGAGCGTGGCCGACAGGCCGGGGCTGTCGCCGGTGGCGTCGAAGCCGATGACACCGGTGAGCAGGAAGCCGGCGTGCGCGATGGAGGAGTAGGCCAGCATGCGCTTGAGGTCGGTCTGGGTGAGCCCCAGGACCGCGCCCACGATCATCGACACGATGGCGATGCCGTAGACCAGCGGCCGCCAGGTCCACTCGTCGGTGCCGAACGCGACGTAGAGCAGCCGCAGGATCGCACCGAAGGCCGCGACCTTGGTGCAGGCGGCCATGAAGGCGGTCACCGGTGTGGGGGCGCCCTGGTACACGTCCGGCGTCCAGGTGTGGAACGGCGCGACGCTGGCCTTGAACATCAGGCCGACCAGCAGCAGGGCCAGGCCGAGGACCAGCAGGACGTCCCCGCCGTCGGTGGCCACCGCCTCGGAGATCGTCGACAGCCGGACGCTGCCGACCGCGCCGTAGACGAGGGCCAGGCCGTACAGGAAGAACGCCGAGGCGAAGGCGCCCAGCAGGAAGTACTTGACCGCGGCCTCCTGCGACAGCAGCCGGCGGCGGCGGGCCAGGCCGCTGATCAGGTACAGCGGGAGGCTGAGCACCTCGAGCGCGATGAACATGACCAGCAGGTCGTTCGCCGCGACGAACAGCATCATGCCGCCGATGGCGAAGGTGGCCAGCGGGTAGACCTCGGTCTGCACCCGGTGGGCGGTGAGCAGCTCCCGGTCGCGGACGCTGCCGGCCGGGACGGCGGCCGAGGCGACGAACGACGACCGGGCCGGGTCCAGCCCGCGCTCGGCGAACAGCAGGACCGACAGCGCGCCGAGACCGGCGATGGTCGCCTGGAGGAACACCCCGGCGCCGTCGACGGCCAGGGCCGACCCGGCGGTCACGTCGGCCTCGGCTCCGGTCAGGTCGCGGCCCGCGGCGAGCAGGACGGCGCTGACCAGGCCGCCCACCGTGCCGACCAGGGCCAGAGCGACCTGCGCCGGGTGGCGCACCTCGCGCGGCGCGAACGCCTCGACGAGCACGCCGATGCAGGCCGCCCCGAACAGGAAGAGCAGCGGCGCCAGGGCCGCGTAGTCGAGATCCGGTGCCTCGATCATCAGTTCCCCGCCTCCGTCTCGGCACCGCTCGGACCCACCTCGGGCGTGGCGCCGCCGGGGTCCCCGCCGACGTCGGAGACCGTGTCGGCCACCGCCGGCTCGATCAGGTCGATCAGCGGCTGCGGATAGACGCCCAGGACGACGATCAGCGCCACGAGGGGGGCCACCACGGCGACCTCACGGCGGTTGAGCTCCGGGAAGCGCCGGCCGGTCGCGGCCTCGGTGGCAGTCTCCGCCAGCGTCGCGGTCGCCGTCCCGCCGCCGGCGGCCGGCGCGGGTGCGCTCACCGGGACGCCGGCCCCGGGCGCCGCCATGAGCCCGCGCGGCGGGCCGTGCATGGTGCGCTGGTACATCAGCAGCACGTACAGCGCGGCCAGGACGATGCCGGCGGTGGCGACGATCGTGAACACCGGCCGGCTCGGGTAGGAGCCGATGAGCACCAGGAACTCGCTGACGAAGCTGTTGGTGCCCGGCAGGGCCAGCGACGCCAGCCCGGCGACGAGGAAGACGCCGGCGAAGGCCGGGGCCTGGGCGGCGACGCCGCCGTAGTCCGCGATCCGCCGCGAGCCGCCGCGGGCGATGAGCATGCCCACGACGAGGAACAGCAGGCCGGTCGCGATGCCGTGGTTGACCATGTAGAGCACCGCGCCGGTGCCGGCTTCCGTGGTGAAGGCGAAGATCCCGAGCGCGATGAACCCGAAGTGCGCGATCGACGTGTACGACACCAGCCGCTTCATGTCGCTCTGCCCCATCGCCAGCAGCGCCGCGTACAGGACACCGGCGACGGCGAGGGCGAGCACGTACGGCGCGAAGTCCCGGGAGGCGTCGGGGAACAGCGGCAGGCAGTAGCGGATGAAACCGAACGTGCCGACCTTGTCCAGGACGCCGACGAGCAGCACCGCTCCCCCGATCGGCGCCTCGGCACCGGCGTCGGGCAGCCAGGTGTGCAGCGGCACGAGCGGGGCCTTGATCGCGAACGCGACGAAGAAGCCGAGGAACAGCAGCTTCTGCACCTCGGGGTCGATGTCGATGGCGTTGAGGACCTCGAAGGCGAAGCTGCCCTCGCCCTGCTGCGCGCTCACGACGTACAGGCCGATGACGGCGGCGAGCATGATCAGCCCGCCGACCAGGCTGTAGAGGAAGAACTTGACCGCCGCGTACTGCCGTCGCGGCCCGCCGAAGCTGCCGATCAGGAAGTACATCGGGACGAGCATCGCCTCGAAGAAGACGTAGAACAGGAAGACGTCGGTCGCGGCGAAGACCCCGACCATCATCGCCTCGAGCAGCAGGATCCAGGCGAAGAACGTGGTGGTCGACCGGCCGTTCGCCGGCTCGTCGGCCCACGAGGCGCCGATGACCACCGGCACGAGGACGCCGACGAGCAGCAGCATGACCAGGGCGATGCCGTCGACGCCGAGGGCGAAGGAGACCCCGAAGTCCTCGATCCAGGAGACCGAGCTGGTCAGCTGGAACCGGTCCCCGCCGACGTCGAAGGCGGCCGTGGCCAGCACCGCCAGCAGCAGCACCACCAGGCTCACGCCGAGGGAGACCTGCTTGGCCAGCAGCTCGCGGCCGCGCGGCAGTGCCGCGACCGCCGCGGCGCCCACCGCGGGCACCACGATCATCAGCAGCAGGAACGGGAAGTCGGTCACCGGGCAGCCTCTCGGTCCGTCGTCAACGTGGCCATCCCGCTCAGCCCGCCGTCACCGCGAGCAGCGCCCCGGCGACCAGCACCGCGCCGCCGAGCATCCCCAGCGCGTAGGTCCGCACGAACCCGGTCTGCGCGCGGCCCAGCCGGGAGGAGGAGCCCCCGAGCCCCGCGGCCAGGCCGTTCACCGCGCCGTCCACCCCGCGGTTGTCCACCCACACCAGTGCGCGGGTCAGCCACTGACCGGGGCGCATGAACAGCGACTCGTTGATCGCGTCGGCGTAGAGCGCCTTGCGGGCCGCGCGGGTGACCACCGAGACGCGCTCGGGCGCCACCTCCGGCACCTCGCGGCGGCCCACGAACAGCCACGCGGCGAGGACCCCGAGCGCCATCACCGCGGTGACGACCAGTCCGACGACGGCGGGCGCGACGACGTGCTCGGCCTCCTCCGGCTCACCGAAGACCGGCGCGAGCCAGTCCGACAGCGGGAACGCCGACACCAGCAGGAAGCCCGCGGCCACCGAGCCGACGGCGAGCACCGCCATCGGCACCGTCATCACCGACGGGGACTCGTGCGGGTGCGGCGTCTCCCGGCCCGGGGCCGACGGCGCCCAGCGCGGCCGACCGAGGAACGTCATGATCATCAGGCGGGTCATGTAGAAGGCCGTGAGGCCGGCGCCGAGCACCGCCACCCCGCCGAGCACCCACCCGGATGTGCCGCCCCGGTCCAGCGCCGCCTCGATGATGGCGTCCTTGGTCCAGTAGCCGGACAGGAACGGGAAGCCGATGAGGGCGAGGTAACCCAGGCCGAAGGTCACGAAGGTGACCGGGAGCTTCTTCGCCAGGCCGCCGAAGCGCCGCATGTCCACCTGGTCGTCCATGGCGTGCATGACCGACCCGGCGCCGAGGAAGAGCCCGGCCTTGAAGAAGCCGTGGGTGAGCAGGTGCGCGATCGCGGCCGCGTAGCCGACCGGGCCGAGGCCGACCGCCAGGAACATGTAGCCGATCTGGCTGACCGTCGAGTAGGCCAGCACCTTCTTGATGTCGTCGTAGGCGCAGCCGGCGATCGCGCCGATCATCAGCGTCAGCGCGCCGATCACCAGGACGACGGTGCGCGCGGTCTCGGTGAGGTCGTAGATCGGCGCGGACCGGGCGATGAGGTAGACGCCGGCGGTGACCATCGTGGCGGCGTGGATGAGGGCCGACACCGGCGTCGGGCCCTCCATGGCGTCGGGGAGCCAGGCCTGCAACGGGAACTGGCCCGACTTGCCGCAGGCGCCGAGGAGCAGTAGCAGCCCGATCGCGGTGATCGTGCCCCCGGCGAGGAACCCGACCGAGCCGAAGACGCCCTCGTAGGTGACCGTGCCCAGCTGCGCGAACATGATGAAGATCGCCAGCGCCAGCCCGACGTCGCCGACGCGGTTCATGATGAACGCCTTCTTGGCGGCGGTGGCCGCGGCCGGGCGCTCGTGCCAGAAGGCGATGAGCAGGTAGGACGCGAGACCCACGCCCTCCCAGCCGACGTACAGGGCGACGTAGTTGTCGCCGAGGACCAGCAGCAGCATCGCCGCGACGAAGAGGTTCAGATAGGCGAAGAACCGGCGGCGGCGCGGGTCGTGCGCCATGTAGCCGATCGAGTAGACGTGGATCAGCGCGCCGACGCCGGTGATCAGCAGCGCGAAGACCGCCGACAGCGGGTCGAACAGCAGCCCGGCCTCGACGTCCAGCGAGCCGCTGTCGATGAACGTGAACAGGTCGACCGAGACCTGGCGCTCGTCCAGCTGGAGGGTGCAGGCGAGCGCGACGACGAAGGCGACGACGACCGTCGCCGTGCCCAGCAGATGGCCCCAGCGATCGGTGCGCCGGCCGCCGAGCAGCAGCACCGCGGCACCCGCCAGGGGCAGCGCGATGAGCAGCCAGGAGGCCGAGAGCAGCCCGTCGGCGGGGACGAAGGCGGCGCCGGAGTCCATGACCGTGTCCATTCAGTTGCCCGCCGTCAGTACTTGAGCAGGTTCGCGTCGTCGACGGACGCCGAACGGCGGGTCCGGTAGATCGACATGATGATCGCGAGGCCGACCACGACCTCGGCGGCGGCGACGACCATGACGAAGAACGCCATGATCTGGCCGTCGACGGTGCCGGTGGCCCGGGCGAAGGTGACCAGCGTCAGGTTCACCGAGTTGAGCATCAGCTCGACGCACATGAACACGACGATCGCGTTGCGCCGCACGAGGACGCCGACGGCGCCGATGGTGAACAGGATCGCGGCCAGCACCAGGTAGTGGCTGAGGGTCACCGCAGCGCACCCCCGCCGGAGCTGCCGTCCTGGGTGCCGAGCTGGTGGTCGGGCGAGCCGAGCTGCTCACGGCCGGTGGGGCGCGGCATCTGGTCGACCTCCTGGGGATCGATGCCGGTGGCGAAGCTGTCCTCGGCGAGGCGGCCGTCGGGCAGCAGCGCCGGGGCGGCCACCGAGTTGGCCCGCGCGAAGACGCCGGGGCCGGGGTACGTCTGCGGCCGGTCGGTGGTGAGGAACCGGGCCCGCGAGAGCTCCTTCTGGGTCTGCCGCGTCCCGGGCTCGCGCTCGATGTGGGCCAGCACCATCGCCCCGACCGCGGCGGTGATCAGCAGCGCGCTGGTGACCTCGAAGGCCAGCAGGTAGCGGGTGAACAGCAGCTCGGCGATCGCCTCGATGTTGCCGTCGGGCTGCGCGTCCGCCAGCCCCGTCGCGCCGAGGTCCTGGGTGGCCCGGGCGATCCCGGTGCCGGCCAGACCGGCGAAGCCGACGCCCAGCACGATGGCGGCCACCCGCTGCCCGCGCAGGGTCTCGACCACCGAGTCGGAGGAGTCGCGGCCGACCAGCATGAGCACGAACAGGAAGAGGATCATGATCGCGCCGGTGTAGACGATGATCTGCACCGCGCCGAGGAACGGCGCCTCCTGGACGACGTAGAAGACGCCCAGGACCAGCATCGTGTTCACCAGCCACAGCGCCGAGTGGACGGCGTTGCGGGAGAACACCATCCCCAGCGCCCCGGCCAGGGCGACCGGCGCCAGGACCCAGAAGACGACGGCCTCGCCGGTGCCCAGCGAGACGCCGGTGTCCGCCGCCGCGGCGAGCACGCTCACGGCATCTCCCCGCGCTGGGTCGCGGCCAGGTAGTAGGCCTTCTCGTCGTCGCCGAGGCGCATCGCGTGCGGCGGCGCCTCCATCCCCGGCAGCAGCGGGGCCATCAGCTGCTCCTTGGTGAAGATCAGGTCCTGCCGGTTGTCGTCGGCCAGCTCGAAGTCGTTGCTCATCGTCAGCGACCGCGTCGGGCAGGCCTCGATGCACAGCCCGCAGAAGATGCAGCGCAGGTAGTTGATCTGGTAGACGCGGCCGTACCGCTCACCCGGGGAGTAGCGGGCGTCCTCGGTGTTGTCCCCGCCCTCCACGTAGATGGCGTCGGCCGGGCAGGCCCAGGCGCACAGCTCGCAGCCGACGCACTTCTCCAGCCCGTCGGGGTGCCGGTTGAGCACGTGCCGGCCGTGGTAGCGCGGCTTGGTGACCTTGGGGACCTCCGGGTACTCCTCGGTGGTCACCTTCCGGAAGATCTGCGCGAAGGTGACGCCGAAGCCCTGGCCGGGGGCCGGCAGCAGGCTGCGGCGGATCGCCGGGGCCGAGCCGGAGCCACGACCGGCCCGCTCGACCTCGCCTCCCCGGGTCGCCTGGGCGAGGCCCTTCTCGTCGCCGGTGCGGCTGGGGTCAGACATCGCCGTCCTCCGTGCTGTCGGTCGGGCCGACCTCGGTGCGGGTGCTGCCGCGGCGGCCGGTGGCGACCACGCCGCCCTCGCCGCGGGTCGCGGCGCCCACCGGCTCGGCGCGACGCAGTCGCGGCGACGGCGGGACCCTGAGGTCCATCGGCGGGATCGGGAAGCCGCCCTCGGCCCGGCTGGGTCCGGTGCGCTGCGCCGGCCGGCGGCGCGGCCCGGCAGGGGCCAGCACCTCCGGCTCGGGGTCGACCGCGTGGACCGCGCCGGCGGCTGCCTCCTCGGCCATGAGCCGGGTGTCGCGGTTGCTCGCCCGGCTGGCGATCGCCAGGCCGCCGAGCACCACCAGCGCGATCGGCACCCCGACGAACAGGGCCACCTGGCCGGTGGAGAGGTCCGCCTCGCGGGAGACGGTGCGCATGGTGGCCACGGCGAGGATCCACACCAGCGCGGTGGGGACCAGCACCTTCCAGCCGAACCGCATGAACTGGTCGTAGCGGAGCCGGGGCAGGGTCCCGCGCAGCCAGATGAAGACGAACAGCGCGGCCACGACCTTGAGGAAGAACCACAGCATCGGCCACCAACCGGAGTTGGCGCCGTCCCAGATCGACAGCGGCCACGGCGCCCGCCAGCCGCCGAGGAACAGCGTCGCGGCCAGCGCGGAGACGGTGACCATGTTGATGTACTCGGCCAGGAAGAACAGCGCGAACTTCAGCGACGAGTACTCGGTGTGGAACCCGCCGACCAGCTCGCTCTCGGCCTCGGGGAGGTCGAACGGCGCGCGGTTGGTCTCGCCGACGACGGCGATCGCGTAGATGACGAAGCTGACCGGCAGCAGCACCGCGAACCAGCTGGGCCCGGTGAACTCCCAGCCGAAGAACGACACCTCGTTGCCGTCGGCCTGGGCGGCGACGATCTCCGAGGTCGACATCGACCCGGCGTAGAGGAACACCGCCACGATCGACAGGCCCATCGCGATCTCGTAGCTGACCATCTGCGCGGCGCTGCGCAGGCCGCCGAGCAGCGGGTAGGTCGAGCCGGACGCCCAGCCGGCCAGCACGATGCCGTAGACGCCCATCGCCGAGCAGGCCAGCACGACCAGGACGCCGATGGGGGCGTCGGTCAGCTGCAGCGGCGTCCGCTCGCCGAAGATGCTCACCGTCGGGCCCATGGGGATCACCGAGAAGGCGAGGAACGCCGGGACGGCGGCGATGACCGGGGCCAGGAAGTAGACCGGCTTGTCCGCCAGCGCCGGCATGATGTCTTCCTTGAACGCGAGCTTCAGGCCATCGGCCAGGCTCTGCAGGTAGCCGCGCGGGCCGACCCGGTTGGGGCCGATCCGCTGCTGCATCCGCGAGACGACCTTGCGCTCGAAGACGATCGCGAACAGCGTCATCACCACGAGGACGACGAAGACGCCGACGATCTTGATGAGGACGATCCACCAGACGTCGGAGCCGAAGTCCTCCAGCGTGGGCTGGTCGGGGCTGGCGAGCGTGATCACGCGACTCCTCCGACGGACAGACGGACGACGCCGCCGGGTGCCGTCCCCAGCTGGTCGCGGACCTCGCTGCCGGGCGAGCGCATCGGCAGCCAGACCACGCGGTCGGGCATCTCGGTGACCCGCACCGGGAGCGTGATGGCACCGGCGGCGCCGGTGACGGTGAGCCGGTCACCGTCGACGACACCGAGGCGGGCGGCGGCCTCGCGGCCCAGGCGGGCGACCGGCGGGCGGGCGGTGCCGGCCAGCTCCGGCTCGTCGCGCTGCAGGGTGCCGACGTCGAGCAGCTGGCGCCAGGAGGCGAGGACCGCCTCGTCCTCACCGGGCGCCGCCTCGGCGGCGGGCGCGACGTCGAGACCGGTGACCGGGGCGACCGTGGCGGGCAGCCCGAGGGCGCCGAGCTCGGCCTGCGCCGCCTCGACGACCGGGAGCCGCAGGTCCACGCCCATCTCCTCGGCCAGCCCGTGCAGGACCCGGCCGTCGGTCAGCTGCCCGGTCCCGTGCAGCGTGGCGTCGAAGGACCGCACGCGGCCCTCCCAGTCCAGGTAGCTGCCGGCCTTCTCCGGCGCCGCGGCGACCGGGAGGACGACGTCGGCGTGCTCGGTGACCGCGCTCGGCAGCATCTCCAGGCTGACCACGAACCCGGCCGCGGCGAGCGCCGCCTCGGCCAGCCGCGGGTCCGGGAGGTCGTGCGGGTCCACGCCGCCGACGAGCAGCCCGCCGAGGGCGCCGTCGCGGACGGCGGTGAGGATGCCGGTCAGGTCGCGGCCGGGGGTCGCCGGCAGCGCGTCGGGGGCCAGCCCCCACAGCGCCGCGACGTCGGCCCGGTGCGCGGCGTCGGTCACGACCCGGCCGCCCGGGAGCAGCCCGGGCAGGGCGCCGGCCTCGACCGCGCCACGCTCGCCGGCCCGCCGCGGGACCCAGGCCACGCGGGCGCCGGTGACCCGGGTGAGCTCGGCCAGGGCGCTGAACGCGCCGGGGAGCTCCGCCAGCCGCTCGCCGGCGAGCACGACCGCACCCGGCTGCCGCAGCGCCTCGACCGCCGGTCCGCCCCAGGTGCCGGCGGCGAGCGCGGCGAGCGAGCGGGCCTCGGTGCCGGGGATGGCGCCGAGCACGTTGGCCTGCAGCTTGACCGCGGCGCGGGTGGCGAACGGCGCCAGGTCGAACACCGGCAGACCGCGGGTGCGCACGGCGCGGCGGAGCCGGAGGAAGACGATCGGCGACTCCTCCTCCGGCTCGAAGCCGGCGAGCAGCACGGCCGGGGCGTCGCCCAGCTCGTCGTAGGTGACCGCACCCGCGCCGGGGAAGCGGCCGGCGACGCGCGCGGCGAGGAAGGCCTCCTCCTCGGCCGAGTGGGCGCGGGCGCGGGCGTCGACGTCGTGGGTGCCGAGCGCCACGCGGGCGAACTTGGCGTAGGCGTAGGCGTCCTCGACGGTCAGCCGGCCGCCGGGCAGCACGCCGACGCCGCCGGCGGCGCGGGCCGCGGCGAGCCCGGCGGCGGCCGCCGCCCAGGCCTCGGGCCAGGAGGCCGGCTGGAGGACGCCGTCGCGGCGGACCAGCGGGGTGGTGAACCGCTCGTTGGCGGTCGCGTAGCGGAACGCCCAGCGACCCTTGTCGCAGTTCCACTCCTCGTTGACCTGCGGGTCCTCACCGGCCAGCCGGCGCTGCACCTTGCCGCGGCGGTAGTCGGTGCGCTGCGCGCAGCCCGAGGCGCAGTGCTCGCAGACGCTGTCCTCGCTGCGCAGGTCGAACGGGCGGGAGCGGAACCGGTACTGCGCGCTGGTGAGCGCCCCCACCGGGCAGATCTGGGTCGTGTTGCCGGAGAAGTAGGACTCGAACGGCTCGTCCTCGTAGATCGCCACCTGCTCCAGCGCGCCGCGCTCGAACAGCTCGATGAACGGGTCCCCGGCGACCTGCTGGGAGAAGCGGGTGCAGCGCGCGCACAGCACGCAGCGCTCGCGGTCCAGGAGCACCTCGCTGCTGATCGGCAGCGGCTTGGGGTAGGTGCGCTTGACGTCGACGAAGCGGCTCTCGGTGCGGCCGTTGCTGATCGCCTGGTTCTGCAGCGGGCACTCGCCGCCCTTGTCGCAGACCGGGCAGTCCAGCGGGTGGTTGATGAGCAGCAGCTCCATCGTCCCCTGCTGCGCCTTGTCGGCGACCGGGCTGGTGAGCTGGGTCTGCACGACCATGCCCTCGGTCACCGGCATGGTGCAGGAGGCGACCGGCTTGCGCTGGCCCTCCACCTCGACCAGGCACTGGCGGCAGGCGCCGACCGGCTCGAGCAGCGGGTGGTCGCAGAAGCGGGGGATCTGGACCCCGATCATCTCCGCGGCGCGGATGATCAGCGTCCCCTTCGGGACCGCGACGTCGAAGCCGTCGATCGTGCAGCGGACGGCGTCCGGCGGGGTGTGCGGCCCGGGGGCGCCGGGCGGCACCGCCGCGGCCGGCTCCGGGCTGGTGGGCGTCAACGTCACGAGGCGGCCCCCACGGGCTCGAGGCGGAGGGACCGGCCCAGCCGCGCCTGCTCCTCGGGCGGCAGCAGCGCGACGTAGTCGTCCCGGAAGTACTTCAGCGAGCTGGCGATGCAGCTGGTGGCGCCGTCACCGAGGGCGCAGAACGAGCGGCCCAGGATGTTGTCGCAGGTGTCGGTCAACAGGTCGAGGTCCTGTGCCGTCCCTCGGCCGTGCACGATCCGCTCCAGGATCTGGACCAGCCAGTAGGTGCCCTCCCGGCAGGGGGTGCACTTGCCGCAGCTCTCGTGGGCGTAGAACTCGGTGAACCGCAGCGTGGCCTCGACGATGGAGTCGGTCTCGTCGAACACCATGAGCGCGGTGGTGCCGAGCATCGACCCCGCCGCGGCGACCGAGTCGAAGTCCAGCGGGACGTCGAGGTGCTCGGCGGTGAAGTAGGGCGTCGAGGAGCCGCCCGGCGTCCAGAACTTCAGCTCGTGGCCCGGGCGGACGCCGCCGGCCATCTCCAGCAGCTCGCGCATCGTCGTCCCCATGGGGGCCTCGTACTGGCCGGGGCGGACGACGCGGCCCGACAGCGAGTAGATCTTCGGGCCGGGGGACTTCTCCGGGCCGAAGGCCTTGAACCAGTCGGCGCCGCCGCGGACGACGAACGGCACGCTGGCCAGCGTCTCCACGTTGTTGATCACTGTCGGCGCGCCGTAGAGCCCGGCGACCGCGGGGAACGGCGGCTTGAGCCGGGGCTGACCGCGGTAGCCCTCGAGCGAGTCGAGCAGCGCGGTCTCCTCGCCGCAGATGTAGGCGCCCGCGCCGGCGTGCACGACCAGCTCCAGGTCGTAGCCGGAGCCCAGGATGTCGCTGCCGAGGTAGCCGGCGGCGTAGGCCTCCTGCACGGCGTTGACCAGCCGGCGGTGGGCGTGCACGGCCTCGCCGCGGACGTAGATGACGGCGTAGTGGCACCGGATCGCGTAGGCGGAGATGATCACGCCCTCCACGAGGGAGTGCGGGTCGGTCATCATCAGCGGCAGGTCCTTGCAGGTGCCCGGCTCGCCCTCGTCGGCGTTGACCACGAGGTACTTGGGCTTGGCCGCCGGGCCGGTCGGGGTCTCCCCCGGCTTGGGCTGCGGGATGAAGCTCCACTTCATGCCGGTCGGGAAGCCCGCGCCGCCGCGACCGCGCAGCCCGGAGTCCTTGACCAGGGTGACCAGCTCGTCGGGCGCCATGCCCAGCGCGGTGCGCAGGGCGGCGTAGCCGTCGAGCGACTCGTAGGTGGACAGCCGCCAGGGCTGGTCGGCTCCCCAGCGCGAGGTGAGGACGGGGGTCAGGGGCATGGGGTCACGCCTTCCCGGGACCCTGGCCGGAGGTGCCCGGCTCGGATCCCGCGGGTGTGTCGGTACCGGTCGCGCCGTCGGGCAGCCGCCGTCCGGCGGGCTCGGGGGCGTCGGGGTGCGAGCCGGCCGCGCCGGCCTTCTCGGCCGGGCTGTCGGCGGCGGCGACGCGGGCGTCGGCCGCCTCCTCGCCGGGGGACTGCCCGGTGCGGCCGGAGGGCCGGACGGTCTCCCGCGGCTCGCCGGCGTCGGCGGGCTGCGCGCCCGGTCCGCGCATCGGTGGAGCGGACTCCCCGCGCTCCTCGGCGAGGTGGACGCCGATCAGGGTCGGGCCCGCCTGCCAAGGCGCGTCGACCGCCGCGGCGGCCTCGACCTCGTCGGCGTACTGGGAGAAGCCGGCCAGCTGCCGGGAGACGCCGCGGAAGTCGGTGAGCGGGGCGCCCCGGGTGGGGTGCGGCTTCTCGCCCCGGCGCAGGGCCGCGACCAGTTCGCGCGCGCTCTCGACGTCCTGCTGGTCGTAGAACTCGTAGTCGACGGTGACGACCGGCGCGTAGTCGCAGGCCGCCAGGCACTCGGCGTGCTCGAGGGTGACCGAGCCGTCGGCGGCGGTCTCGTCGTGGTGGACGCCGAGGTCGGCGCTGAGCGCGTCCATGATCCGCTGGCCGCCGAGGACGTTGCACAGGGTGTTCGTGCAGACGCTCACCAGGTGCCGGCCGGTCGGGCGCCGCTTGTACATCGTGTAGAAGGTCGCGACCGCGCCGACCTCGGCCTTGGTCAGGCCCAGCTCCTCGGCGCAGAGCGCGACGCCCTCGGGCGAGACGTAGCCCTGGACCGACTGCACGAGGTGCAGCATCGGCAGCAGCGCCGAGCGCGGCTGCGGGTAGCGGGCCATGATCTCCCGCGCCTCGAGCCGGGTCTGCTCGGTCAGCGGCGGCAGGTCGGCCGGGGCCGGCTGCACCGGGCTGCTGTCGAGCCCGGTGACCGCGGTGCCCTCGGCGGAGCCGGGGAGCGCACTCATCGGTCGACTCCTCCCATCACGGGGTCGATGGAGGCGATCGCCGCGATGACGTCGGCGATCATGCCGCCCTCGCTCATCGCGGCCGTGGCCTGCAGGTTCACGAAGCTGGGGTCGCGCACGTGGACGCGCCACGGGCGGGTGCTGCCGTCGCTGACGACGTGGTAGCCGAGCTCGCCGCGGGGGGACTCGACCGGCACGTACACCTGGCCGGCCGGCACCCGGAAGCCCTCGGTGACCAGCTTGAAGTGGTGGATGAGGGACTCCATCGAGCCGGCCATGATGTGCTGGACGTGCTCCAGGGAGTTGCCCATGCCGTCGGCGCCGAGCGAGAGCTGCGCCGGCCACGCGATCTTCTTGTCCTCGACCATGACCGGGCCCGGCTCCAGCCGGTCCAGCGCCTGGGCGACGATCTTCAGCGACTCCTGCATCTCGGCCATGCGGACCAGGTAGCGACCCCAGGCATCGGAGGTGTCGGCGGTCGGGACCTCGAAGTCGTAGGTCTCGTAGCCGAGGTAGGGCTCGACCTTGCGCAGGTCCCACGGCAGGCCGGCGGCGCGCAGCACCGGGCCGGTGACGCCGAGCGCGACGCAGCCGGTGACGTCGAGGTAGCCGACGTCCTTGAGCCGCCGCTGCCAGATCGGCTGGCCGGTGAGCATCCGGTGGTACTCGGCCAGCCGCTTCGGCATGACCTCCAGCCACTCGCGGATGGACTCCACCGCGCCGGGCGGGAGGTCCTGCGCCAGGCCGCCGGGGCGGATGTAGGCGTGGTTCATCCGCAGGCCGGTGATCTCCTCGAGGAGGTCCAGGCACAGCTCCCGCTCGCGGAAGCCGTTGGTCATCGCGGTGAGCGCGCCGAGCTCCATGCCGCCGGTGGCCAGGCCGACCAGGTGCGAGGCGATCCGGTTGATCTCCATGACCAGCACGCGGATGGTCGCCGCCCGCTGCGGGATCTGGATGCCGAGCAGCTTCTCGACCGCCATGCAGTAGCCGGCCTCGTTGTACAGCGGGGACAGGTAGTCCATCCGCGTCACGAAGGTCGTGCCCTGCGTCCAGTTGCGGTACTCGGTGTTCTTCTCGATGCCGGTGTGCAGGTAGCCGATGACCACCCGCGCCTTGGTCACCGTCTCGCCCTCGAGGTCGAGCACCAGCCGCAGCACGCCGTGGGTGGACGGGTGCTGCGGCCCCATGTTGACGACGAGGCGTTCCTCGCCGCCGAGGTCCTGGCCGAAGGTCTGGTCCCAGTCGCCGCCGGTGACTGTGTAGACCCGGCCCTCGGTGGTCTCGCGGGACCCTGCGTACGGGTCCTGGGTGGCGGTCATCGGGAGGCCCCCCTCATCGGTAGGCACGTCGCGTGTCAGGGGGCGGGATGGTGGCGTCGTGGTACTCCACCGGGACGCCGCCGAGCGGGTAGTCCTTGCGCTGGGGGAAGCCGTCCCAGTCGTCGGGCATGAGGATCCGGGTCAGCGAGGGGTGGCCGTCGAAGACGATGCCGAACATGTCGAACGCCTCCCGCTCCTGCCAGTCCGCCGTCGGGTAGACGCCGGTCACCGACGGGACGTGCGGGTCCTCCGCGGTCACCGCCACCTCCAGCCGGATGCGGCGCCGGTAGGTCATCGACGTCAGGTGGTAGACGACGTGCAGCCGGGGGCGGCCGGGCGTGACCTCCGGACCGCCGCTGTCGAGGTAGTCGACGCCGGAGACGCTGCTGAGCAGCTCGAAGCGCAGCGCGTCGTCGTCGCGCAGGGCCTGGACCAGGGTCAGCAGGTGCTCGCGCGCCACGAAGTAGGTGATCTCGCCGCGGTCCACCAGCACCCGCGGGACGGCGGCCGTGTAGGTCGCCTCGCCGACCGCCTCCACCAGCGCGTCGGTGACCTCGTCGAAGTACCCGCCGTAGGGCCGCTCGGTGGAGTGCAGCGCCACCGCGCCGCCGGGCTCCACGCGGACCAGCCCGCCGAAGCCGGAGGTGTCGCCGCTGCCGGAGACGCCGAACGCGCCGCGCCGGAAGCCGCCGGCCGGGCCGCCGCCGATGCCCTGCTGGCCGCCGTCCGGGCCGGGGGTCGGGAAGCCGCCGTCGCTGCTCATGCCCGGCCCCGCACGTACGGCTCCGGCAGCAGCACGGCCCTGCCGCCGCGCTGCTCGATGGCGAACTGCCCGGTGCGACCCTCGGCCGCGGCCTGCTCGTAGGCCCGGCGGGCGGTCTTGTCCGCGCGCACGCTCGACGGCATCTCGACCAGCAGGTCCGGCGCCGTCCCCTCGGCGCGGGCGCGGGCCAGCTGGGCGGCCCGCTTCTCGCCGAGCGGCTCGTGCTGGATCTTGTAGTGCAGCTTGAGGATCGCGTCCATGAGCATCTCCGGCCGCGGCGGGCAGCCGGGCAGGTACATGTCCACCGGGACGACGTGGTCGACGCCCTGCACGATCGCGTAGTTGTTGAACATGCCGCCGGAGCTCGCGCACACGCCCATGGCCAGCACCCACCGCGGCTCGGGCATCTGGTCGTAGATCTGGCGCAGGACCGGCGCCATCTTCTGGCTCACCCGGCCCGCCACGATCATCAGGTCGGCCTGCCGCGGCGAGGCCCGGAAGACCTCCATGCCGAACCGCGCCAGGTCGTAGCGGCCGGCGCCGGTGGCCATCATCTCGATGGCGCAGCAGGCCAGCCCGAAGGTGGCCGGCCAGAACGACGACTTGCGCGTCCAGTTGACCAGCTTCTCCACCGACGTCAGCAGGACGCCGCTGGGCAGCTTCTCCTCGAGACCCATGGTCGACTACCTCAGTCCCATTCCAGTCCGCCGCGGCGCCACACGTAGACGTAGGCGATGAACACGGTGGCGATGAACACGACCATCTCGACCAGCCCGAAGACGCCGAGCGCGTCGTTGGCGACCGCCCACGGGTAGAGGAAGACGATCTCGATGTCGAAGACGATGAAGATCATCGCCGTCAGGTAGTACTTGATCGGGAAGCGGCCGCCGGTGAGCGGCTGGTCGACCGGCTCGATCCCGCACTCGTAGGCCTGCAGCTTCGCCCGGTTGTAGCGGCGCGGGCCGACGTACGGAGCGGCGGTGACGGAGAAGAGGGCGAACGCCGCGGCCAGCCCGAACAGGCCGACGATCGGCACGTAGGTCGACAGCATCAGCGGCACCCTACGGTGATCCAGGTCACGATCCGTGCACGGGAGTGGCACACCGTGTCGATCCGATACCAACTCGTCATGTCGGCCTCACACCGCCGGGGTCAGTCGGGTCAGGACGGCCAGGGCCCGGTCGAACCGGTCCCCCTCGCGGCCGTCGGAGAGGTTGCCCATCAGCCGCAGCGCCCGGTTCACCAGCGCCGGCCGCTTGAGGCCGTGGGCGGTGGCGAAGCGGACGACGTCCGGACGGTCGAGCAGCGCGAGGAAGCCCATGCCGAGCCGGTGGTGGCGCCCGTACTCCTCGCGCAGCCGGGCGGGGTACCGGCGCAGCGCGACCTCCCGGGCGGGTCCCTCGGGCAGGCGGAGCGCCGCGACCGCGGTCTCGGCCGCCATCCGGCCGGTCTCCAGCGCGTAGCTGATGCCCTCGCCGTTGAACGGGTTGACCACGCCGGCGGAGTCGCCGGCCAGCAGCAGGCCGCGGGTGTAGGCGGGCTGGCGGTGCAGCGCCATCGGCAGCCCGGCGCCGCGCAGCGGGGTCACCGCGTGCTCCTCGCCCAGCTCCCACTCGGGGGGCAGCGTCGCCAGCCACTGCCGCAGCACGGCGCGGGGCTCGGCGCCGGTGCCGCGCCGGGTGTCCAGCAGCCCGAAGCCGACGTTGGCGGTGCCGTCGCCCATGCCGAAGGACCAGCCGTAGCCGGGCATCGAGTCGGCGCTGGGGCCCTCGGCGGAGAGGTCGAAGGAGATGTCGAGGTAGTCGTCGACCGACCGCGGCGTGCGCACGTACCGGCGCACGGCGACGCCCAGCGGCCGGTCCTCGCGGCGGACGAGCCCGAGGGACTTGGCCAGCCGGCCCGACAACCCCTCGGCGGAGATCACCAGCGGCGCCCGCCAGGTGACCGGTTCACGGCCGGGCCCCACCAGCGCCCGCACGCCCGCGACCCGGCCGGCCTCGTCGAGGAACGGATCGGTGACCTGGACGCCGGTGTGCACCCGCGCCCCGGCGGCGGCCGCGTGGTCGGCGAGCAGCGTGTCGAGGTCGCTGCGCGTGCGGATGAGGCCGTACGACGGCCAGGACCGCAGCTGCGGCCAGTCGACCTCCACGACCTGGCCGCCGCCGAACACCCGCAGGCCGCGGTGCCGGATCCAGCCGGTGGTGTCGACCCCGAGGTCGTCGAGCGCCTTGACGCCGCGGGGCGTCAGGCCGTCGCCGCAGACCTTCTCCCGCGGGAAGTCGGCCTTGTCGACGACGACGACGTCCAGACCCGCGGTCGCCAGCGTCCGGGCGGCCGACGAACCCGCCGGTCCGGCGCCCACGACGACGACGTCGGCACGGAGGTCGCCGTCCGGCGGCGCCTCCGCGAGCGACCTCGGCGGCACGTCGTTCCCCCCTCGCTGGTTCCCGGTGAGCTTGTGAACATTTTCACTAAGTGGTCCGATCAGAGCCTACGCCCGGGTGTGAGCCAGGGAACAAGCCCCCCGTGACGAGGTTCACGTCCGGGGCGGTCCGCCGGTACCGGCGAGGGCGGCGCGCACGGCGTCGTCGGAGGTGGGCCGGAAGTCGGTGTAGGCCTGGCCGACGGCCCGGAAGGCCCGCGGCACGGTCAGGCAGACGAGGTCGTCGACCGCGGGGGCGAGCTCGGCCAGGGCCCGGGGCGAGGCGACCGGTACGGCGAGGACCACCCGCGCAGGGGCCCGGGCCCGCAGCGCCGCCAGGGCCGCGCGCACGGTGGCACCGGTGGCGACGCCGTCGTCCACGAGCACGACGATGCGGCCGGCGACCGGCAGCGGCGCCCGGCCGGTGCGGTAGGCCTCGGTGCGGCGGCGCAGCTCGGCCAGCTCGCGCTCGCGCACCGCGGCGAAGGCGGCCTCGTCCACGCCCGCGGCGGAAAGGACCTCGGGGCTGCGCACGGTCTCCACCACCCCGCCGACGGCGGCGAGGGCGCCCATCGCCAGCTCCGGGCGGCCGGGCAGTCCGAGCTTGCGGACGGCGAGCACGTCCAGCGGCGCGCCGAGGGCCGCCGCGACCGGGGCGGCGACGACGACCCCGCCGCGCGGCAGGCCGAGCACCACGGCGTCGGCACCGACCCGGCCGGTCACCGCCTCGGCCAGGGCGCGGCCGGCCTCGGCGCGGTCGGCGAAGCGCATGCCGGTGTGCCGCCCTGCGGTCAGGCCCGGCGGCGGGCGCGGTGCAGGGCGACGATGCCGCCGGTCAGGTCCCGCCAGGCGACGTCGTCCCAGCCGGCGGCGCCGATGCGGGCGGCGAGGGCGGCCTGGTCCGGCCAGGCCCGGATCGACTCGGCCAGGTAGACGTAGGCATCGGGGTTGCTGCTCACCGCCCGGGCGATCCGGGGCAGCGCGCGCATCAGGTACTCGGTGTAGACGGTGCGGAACGGCGCCCAGGTGGGGCTGGAGAACTCGCAGACGACCAGCGTGCCGCCCGGCCGCGTGACCCGGGAGAACTCCCGGAGGGCGGCGTCGGGGTCGGCGACGTTGCGCAGCCCGAACGAGATGACGACGGCGTCCACGCTGGCGTCGGCCAGCGGCAGCGCCATCGCGTCCCCGGCCACCTTGGGCACCGGCCGCTCGGCGCCGGCCCGCAGCATCCCCTGGGAGAAGTCGCAGGCGATCGCGGTCACCCCGCCGGCGGCCAGCTCGACGGTCGAGACGGCCGTCCCGGCCGCGACGTCGAGCACCGTCTGACCCGGCCGGGCGCCGACGGCCTCACGGGTGGCCCGGCGCCAGGCGGCGTCGCGGCCGCCGGAGAGCACCGTGTTGGTGACGTCGTAGCGGCGGGCGACGCGGTCGAACATCGCGGCCACCTCGGCGGGTGCCTTGTCGAGCCCGGCCCGGAGCCCGGCGGGTGCCTCGTCGCGGGGTGCCTCGTCTCGCCGGTCTGCCACGGCGACCGACGTTACAGAGCCTCTCGCGGCAGCGGAGCGCCCCGGCTGCCTACTCTGGAGCGGTGACGACCGTGGCCGTGACCTCGCCGGACGCTGCCGCGTCCGCGGTCACGACCGTCGAGCTCCCCGACACCCCGGACCTGCTCCGGCTGCTGCCGGCCGCCGGCGGGCTGTCCTGGGTGCGCCGCGGCGAGGGCCTGGTCGGCTGGGGCGAGGCCGCGCGGCTGGAGGTCACCGGCCCGCGGGCGCTGGCCGAGGCGGCCGCCTGGTGGGCGGAGCTGTCCGCGGAGCTGGCGGCCGACGACCCGGTGGCCGTGCCCGGGTCGGGACCGGTGGCCTTCGCCGGCGTCGCGTTCGACCCCGCGGCCGGGACGTCGGTGTTCGTCGTCCCCGAGGTCGTCGTCGGCCGGCGCGACGGCGTCGCGTGGATGACGACGATCGCTCTTCCCACCCACCCCGACCCGGCCCCGCGGCCGGCCCGCACGGACCCGGCACCGGCGCCCGGCCGGCTCCGCTACGCCGACGGCGCGCTCGACCCCGTCTCCTGGTGCGCCGCCGTGGCCGCCGCCGTGCGCCGCATCGGCGAGGGCGAGCTGGCGAAGGTGGTGCTGGCCCGCGACCTGCTGGTCACCGCCGACGTGCCGCTGGACCCCCGCCGCCTGCTCGACCGGCTGGCCACCCGCTTCCCCGACTGCTGGACGTTCGCCGTCGACGGGCTGCTCGGCGCGACGCCGGAGCTGCTGCTGCGCCGGACCGGGCGCGAGCTCTCGTCCCGGGTGCTGGCCGGGACCGCGCCGCGCGGCGCCGGCGCCGACGACGAGCGCCTGGCCGCCGCGCTGCTCGGGTCGGCGAAGGACCGCGCCGAACACGCGCTCGCCGTCGACTCGCTGGTGGAGGCGCTCGCGCCCTTCTGCAGCGAGCTCACCGCGCCGGAGGGGCCGGAGCTGCTGACCCTGGCCAACGTGCGCCACCTCGCCACCGACGTGACCGGCACGCAGGCCCGCACCGGCGCCGCCGGCCGCGCGTCGCTGCTGGACCTCGTCGCCGCGGTGCACCCCACCGCCGCGGTGTGCGGCACCCCGCCGGACCGGGCCGCCGCGCTCATCGGCGAGCTGGAGGGGATGGACCGCGGGCGCTACGCCGGGCCCGTCGGCTGGCTCGACACCCGCGGGGACGGGGAGTTCGGCCTGGCCCTGCGCTGCGCGCAGCTCTCCCCCGACGACCCGGCCAGCGCCCGGCTGTTCGCCGGCTGCGGGATCGTGGCCGGCTCCGATCCGGCCGCCGAGCTCGCCGAGACCCAGTCGAAGTTCGCCGCGTTCCAGGCCGCCCTCGAGGGCTGAGCCGAGAGCGGCTCGGACGCTGTCGTTTCCGTCCAAGACCGCCGGCAGCCCAGCACCTAGCGTCGTGTGCGTCGGGAGGCGCGAGGACGTCTCCCGGTCGGAGGGGATCGCCGATCCCCGTCACACGTGGAGGTAGACCATGTCCCGCGAGCTCGTCTGGACGGGGTTCATGACCCTGGACGGTGTCGTCGACTCCCCCGGTGGCGCCGTCGAGGGGCACCCGCACGGCGGCTGGGTGCTGCGGACGCCGTTCGACCCCGACTCGTTCGCCCTCAAGGCCGAGGAGCTGGAGGACACCGGCGCCCTGATGTTCGGCCGGCGCAGCTACGAGGCCTTCGCGAGCACCTGGCCGGACTCCGAGGACCACGCCGCCTACCGCGACCTGCCCAAGTACGTGGTGTCGGGGACGCTCAGCGAGGACGCGCTGGTCGACGGCTGGGGCCCCCAGCAGGTCCTGCGGACCCTCGACGACGTCGCGGCGCTCAAGCAGACCGACGGGGGCGCGATCTTCGTGCACGGCAGCGCCGAGCTCGCGCGGAACCTGGCCGACGCGGACCTGATCGACCGCTACAACCTGCTGGTGTTCCCGGTCCTGCTCGGCTCGGGCAAGAGCCTCTTCAGCCGCACGGAGCGCGAGCGGCCGGGGCTGTCGCTGCGGGAGTCGGCCTCCTACGGCAACGGCGTCCTCAAGGCGATCTACGAGGTGGTCCGCTGAGCCGTCGGGCTCTCGGCACCCAGCGCGAGCGCACCGCCGGTCCCGCTGCGCAGCTGGCCGGCGGTGCGCCCGACGTACCGCCGCAGCGCCCGCGCCAGGTGCGGCTCGTCGTAGTACCCGAGGTCGGCGACGACCGCGGCGGCGGTCGCGCCGCCGAGCAGCAGCGTCGTCGCGGTCCTGGCGCGGCTGATCTGGTCGATCGCTCCCCGGGTCAGGCCCGTCGCGGCGCGGAAGCGGCGCTCGACCGTGCGGTCGGAACCGGGCACGCCGCCGCCCCGCAGGGCCGCGGCGACCAGCGGGTCACGCTCCACCACCCCGCTGCGGACGAGCCGGTCGACCAGTGCCTCCGCGTCGTCGGGGCCAGGGGTCTCCCAGCGGTCGCCGAGGAGCCGGAAGTGGCGCTCGGTCGTGTCGGGCAGCCCGATCCCCGAGTCGACCAGACCCGAGGTGGGCGTGGCGCGCAGCGAGGTGCCGACGGCGAACTGGATGCCGGAGAACACCGCACCCTCGGGCACCGCGGCGGAGCTGGTGCGGGTCTCGGGACCGGTCACCGCGGCGTGCGACACCCCGTCCTGCTCCCAGAAGACGAGCCCCCAGGTCTCCGACGCGACCGACGTCATCTGCGACACCGCGTCGCTGCGGCTGGTCCACACCGCGGCGATCCACGGCGAGTCCGACGCCCGCGTGACGATCTCCAGGCCCACGCCGACAACCTACGACGGACGCCGGCCCGGACCGAGGACTACCGGTCGTCCTCCCCGCGCCCGATGCGGTCGGCCCGCTCCCGCCGGGTGGGGCTCCTGCGGTGCAGCTGCCCGTTCCGGCTCCCCTTCGCACCCGACCCCACGCCCGGATGTGTCAGCGGCCCTGCCACGCGGCCCAGAGCGTCGCGTAGCGGCCGCCGGCGGCGACCAGCTCGGTGTGCGTGCCCTCCTCCACCACCCGGCCCTCGTGGAGGACGACGACGCGGTCGGCGCGCACGGCCTGGGTGAGCCGGTGGGCCACGACGAGGGTGGTCCGTCTCGCGGTCGCCGCGAAGGCCGCCTCCTCGAGGTCGCGTGCCCCGGAGCTGCCGGCCTCCGCCGTCGCCTCGTCGAGCACGGCGACCGGCGGATCGGCGAGCACCAGCCGGGCCAGGGCGAGCTGCTGGGCCCGTGCCGGCGTGAGGGCGGTCCCGCCCTCGCCGACCTGCGTCGCGATCCCCTCGGGGAGCGCGGCCACCCAGCGGGCGCCGACGAGCTCGAGCGCCGCCCGCACCTCGTCGTCGGAGGCGCCGGGCCGGGCGAGCCGGACGTCGTCGGCCAGGGTGCCGGCGAAGACGTGCACCTCCTGGCTGACGAGGGCGACGAGGTCGCGCAGCCCCCGGCCGGGGAGCGCGGCGGCGGGGACGCCGTCGAGCAGCACCTCGCCGACTGCCGGGTCGACCGCTCCGGCCAGGACGGCGGCCAGCGTGGTCTTGCCCGCGCCGCTGGCGCCGACGAGGGCGACCCGCTCCCCCGGCGCGATCCGGAGGTCGACGTCGGCGAGCACCGCGGGCCCGTCGCCGTAGCGGTGCCCGATGCCGCGCAGCTCCACGGCGGGGCGGTACCCGGCCGGCGGGCGCTGCGGGACGACCTCCGGGTCGGGCAGGTCCACGACGCCGACGAGACGCACCAGCGCCGCGCCCGCGGCCTGCACCTCGTCGAACGAGAACAGCAGCGTGCCCAGCGGGGCGAACAGCCGGTGGAACAGCAGCGCCGCCGTCGTCACCTCGCCGACGCTGGCCACCTCCCCGCGCACGAGCACGAACCCGACGCCGAGGACGGCGGCCAGGCCCGCGTACTCGGCGGCGTTCATCCGCCAGCCGAGGTCGGTGTAGAGCCGGAACACCCCGACGCCGACGTCGCGGGCGACCGCGGACCGGCGGGCCACCTCGGCGGTGTGCGGGCCGCTGCGGGCGTAGGCCCGGATCGTCTCGGCGCCCTGGACCGCGCCGAGGAGGGCGTCGGCGCGCTCGGCGACGGCGACCCGCTCCCGGGCGTAGACCGGTCCCGACCGCGGCAGGTACCAGCGCAGGGCGAGGACGTAGCCGGGGACGGCGAGCAGACCGGCCAGCGCCAGCCGCCAGTCGAGGACGCCGAGGCCCAGGACGGTCAGCAGGACGGCCAGGCCCGCGCCGATCACCTCGGGCAGGCCGGTGGTCACCGACTGGCTGACCCGGGCCACGTCGTCCCCGACCCGGGAGAGCAGGTCGCCGCGGCGGACCCGGTCCAGCGTCGCGGAGTGCAGGTGCAGCACCCTGGCGACGACGTCCTCGCGCAGCCGGGCCAGCAGGGACTCGCCCAGCCGGCTGATGGCGAGCGCCGCCAGCCCGACCAGCACGGCGGCCAGCACGGCCGCTCCGACGAGGGCGGCCAGGTAGCCGCCGATCGACCCGCCGTCGGCCACGGCGTCCACCAGGCGGCCCAGGACCGCCGGCGCGAGCAGCCCGGCCGCGGCCGACGCGACGCTGACGACGCCGGCGACGACCGCGACGCCGGGGCGCTGCCGGACGTACCGGCCGACGACCTGCGCCGCCCGGCGGCCCGTCGCGGTGGGCAGCAGGGCCTCGGCCGGCACCGCCGTCACCTCCTCCCGCAGGGCCTCGGGCGTCATCGCAGCACCGCCGTCCGGTAGGCCTCGGCGTCGACGAGCTCCGCGTGCGTGCCCGTGGCGGCGACCCGGCCGCCGTCGACGAGCAGCACCCGGTCGCACCGGCCGAGCAGCGCCGGGCTGCTGGTCACCAGGACCGTGGTGCGCCCGCGGCGCATCCCGGTCAGCCCGGCCGCGATCGCCTCCTCGGTGACCGCGTCCACCGCGGTCGTGGGGTCGTGCAGGACGAGCACCGGGGGGTCGGCCAGCAGCGCCCGGGCGAGGGCGATCCGCTGGCGCTGGCCACCGGAGAGGGTCCGCCCGCGGTCGGCCACCGCGCGCCGCTCGCCGTCCGGGTGGCCGGTGAGCACGTCCTCGGCGGCCGCGGCCCGGACCGCGGCGAGGAAGCGGTCGTCGGGAGCGGTGCCGTCCGGGTCGACCGCCGTTCGGACGGTGCCCTCGAAGAGCACCACCGCGTGGGGCTCGACGTGCACGGCGCGGCGGGCCGCGGCCGGCTCCAGGTCGCGCACGTCGGCGCCGTCGACCAGCACCTGCCCGCGGACGTCGGCGGCGGGGAGCCGGCCGGCGAGCACCGCGACCAGGGCGTCGGCGTCCCGGGGGTCGGGCGCGACCACGCCCACGAGCTGCCCCGGCGATGCGGTGAACGACAGCCCGGCGAGCGAGCCGGCGCCGACGTCCCGCAGCTCCAGCCGGCCGCCGCCGGACGGCGCGTGCCCCGGCTCGCCGGCGGTCAGCACCGGACGGGCGAGCACCTCGGCGATCCGGGCGGCCGACGCCCTCGCCTCGGCGAACTTCTGCCCGGCGAAGCCCAGCAGGCCGATCGGCTCGGCGAGGAACTGGGCGAGGCCGACGACGGTGACCAGGTCGCCGATGCTCAGCTGGCCGTCGAAGGCCAGCGCCCCGGCGGTCCCGGCGACGGCGGTGAGGAACAGCCCGCTGCCCAGCGTGGTGACCCCGCGGTAGACGCCGACCGCCCGGGCGGCGTGCAGGGTGGAGGCCAGCGCCGTGCGGCTGGTCCGCCGGTAGCGCTCGGTCGCGGCGTCCTCGGCGCCGATGCCGCGCAGCGCCCGGACGCCCTGGACCAGGTCGGTGGCCATTCCCGCGGTGCGGGCGACGTCCTCCTGCTGGGTGGCGGTGCGGCGGGTGAGCAGCGGCGCGAGCAGCTGCAGCGCGCCCACCAGCAGCGGCGCACCGACCAGGACGGCCAGGCCCAGCGGCACGTGCACCACCAGCAGCGAGACCGCCGCCACGGCGAGCGCGGTCGTGCCGGCGACGACGACCGACGCCGCCTCGATCACCCGCCCGACCCGGTCGGCGTCCGAGGTCGCGGTCGACAACAGCTCTCCGGTCGGCGGCGGGTCGGCCAGGCCGCGTGGGTCGAGCACCCGGCCGGTCAGCTCCACGCGCAGGAGGTGGGTCTCCTCCCACCACGCCGCGACCACCGCCCGGGCGCCGAAGCGGTAGGCCTGGGAGAGGACGACGAACAGCAGCCCCGTGCCCAGGAGGGCGAGGACCAGGGCCGGGACCTCGCCGGTGGCCACCGCGCGGTCGATGGTCAGCCCGATGGCGACCGGGACCAGCGCCTCGCAGGCCTGGTGCACCGACAGCAGGAGGACGGCGGCTCCCAGCCGTCGCGGGTGCCGGCGCAGCGCTCGCCGGAGCACGGTGCGCGCCGTGGGAGGCAGGGCTCCTCCTCGGCCGCCGGACAACAGGTCAGGGCACCCTAACCTGCGCCGTCCGACCGCTACCGGCGCAGCGCCCCCGCGGCCGCCGCGCGGAGCCGGCCGGCGAGGTCGGCCTCGGCGCGCTGGTCGGTGCGGACCACCAGCACCCGCGGTCCACCGGCCGACAGCGCGGCGGGCAGCTGCGTCGCGTCCGGCACCGCGTCGGCCGACCAGCCCAGCGACCGGGCGACGGCGACCAGGTCGCGGCCGTGCGGGGTGCCGAAGACCCGGTCGTAGTCGGCGGCGTAGCGCGGCCGCCCGGGTTCGAGCTGGGCGAAGATGCCGCCGCCGTCGTTGTCCGGGACGACGACGGCGAGGTCCGGCGCCGGCTCGCCCTCGCCGAGCAGCAGGCCGGTGAGGTCGTGCAGGAAGGTCAGATCGCCCATGAGCGCCACGGCCGGGCCGCCGCCGGCCCGCCGGTGGGCCAGCGCGGCGCCGACCGCGGTGGAGATCGTGCCGTCGATCCCGGCCACCCCGCGGTTGGCCAGCACCGCCAGGTCACCGCGGGGGACGGCGAGGCGGTCGACGTCGCGGACCGGGGTCGAGGAGCCGAGCACCAGCAGCCCCCCGGCCGGCGTCGCGGCCACCACGTCGCGGGCCAGGCGGGCCGCGGTCCCCGCGGTCTGGGCGAGCAGGGTGTCGACGGCGGCGCCGATCCGGTCCGCGGCGGCCGTCCAGTCGGCGGCCCACCCCGGGTCGACCGGTCCGCCGGCGACCGGGAGCCCGCCCACGGCGCTGGCACTGCGGCCGGCGTCGGCCCACCGGCTCCCCGCCGGCACCACCTCCACCCGGACGGCGGGATCGGCCAGCAGCGCGTTCACCGGGCGGGAGAGCGTGGGCCGGCCGACCACGAGGACCCGCTCGGGCCGGTGGGCGGCCAGCCAGTCGGCCGCGCCGAGCAGCAGCGCTCCGCCGCGCAGGCCCGCGCCCCAGGCGCCGCCGCTGGGCTCGGCCACCACGGGCCAGCCCTGCCGCCCGGCCAGATCGGCGGCCGCGCGGCCCAGGGCCGCCGGCGCGTCCCCCACCACGACCACCGTGCGCGCCGGACCGGCCGGCAGCGGCGCCGGCCCGGGCATCCCGGCACCGGCGGTCGTCCACGGCGAGCCGTCGGCCCGCCCGGCCCACACGCCCTCGGCGACCGCCGGCCCCTCGGGCAGCAGCGGCTCGCGGAACGGCAGGTCCAGGTGCACCGGGCCCGGGTCGCCGGAGACCAGGCCCCGGGCGATGAGCAGGGCGCGGGCGACCAGCGCCCGCCAGTAGCGGTTCTGCTGCTCCTCGCGGCCGGCCTCGGGCACGCCGACGTCGGCGGCGAACCGCACCGCCCCGCCGTAGAGGGCGGGCTGGTCGATGGTCTGGTTGGCGCCGGTCGCCCGCAGCTCCGGCGGGCGGTCCGCGGTCAGCGCGACCAGGGGCACCCCGCTCGCGTCGGCCTCCAGGACCGCGGCGTGCAGGTGCGCCGTCGCCGTCCCGGAGGTGGTGAGGACCGGCACCGGCCGGCCGGTGGTCCGGGCCAGGCCGAGGGCCAGGAACGCCGCCGTCCGCTCGTCGATCCGCACGTGCAGGGTCAGCCGGCCGGCGCGCTCGGCGGCGGCCAGCGCCAGGGCGACCGGGGCCGACCGCGAGCCGGGCGCGACCACGGCGTCGGTCACGCCGCCGCGGACCATCTCGTCGACCAGCACCGTGGCCAGCGCTGTGGAGGGGTTCACGCGGCCACCGCCTCGAGCCGGGCCCGCCAGCGGGCGTCGACGTCGGCCGGTGCGGCGAGCGCGGCCAGCCGGTCGGGGTCGACGGCCCGCACGGGCAGCGCGCCGTCGACCGGGAGCAGGGGCTCGGTGGCGACGTCGCCGGTGAACAGGGCGACCGTGGCCAGCCCGCAGGCGAACGGCAGCTCCGGCAGCGCGGCGGCCAGAGCGACGCCGGCGGCGATGCCGACCGAGCTCTCCAGCGCCGAGGAGACCACGCAGGGCAGGCCGTGCGCCTCCGCGACCCGCAGCGCCGCGCGCACCCCACCCAGCGGCTGGACCTTGAGGACGACGACGTCGGCGGCCTCGCGCAGGTCGACCCGCAGCGGGTCGTCCGAGCGGCGCACCCCCTCGTCGACCGCGACCCGCACGTCGACCCGGCGGCGCAGCGCAGCCAGCTCCTCGAGCGTGGCGCAGGGCTGCTCGACGTACTCCAGCCCCCAGGCGTCGAGCTCCCCGATCCGGGCCGCGGCGGTGTCGACGTCCCAGGCGGCGTTGGCGTCCACCCGGATGGCGCCGGCGGGGCCGAGCGCGTCGCGCACGGCCTCGACACGGGCGAGGTCGTCGGCCGCCGTCTGACCCGGCTCGGCGACCTTGACCTTGGCGGTGCGGCAGCCCGACGCCACGACGATCCCGTGTGCGCGCTCGGCGTCGACGGCCGGGACGGTCACGTTCACCGGCACGCTGGATCGCACCGGCGCCGGCCAGCCCTCGACCGCGGCCTCGCGCGCGGCGGCCCACCAGCGGCGGCTCTCGGCGACGTCGTAGTCCCAGAACGGGCTGAACTCGCCCCAGCCGGCCGGGCCGTGCACCAGGACGCCGTCACGGACGTCGATGCCGCGGAAGCGGGTGCGCAGCGGCACCGAGTAGACGTGCGCGGCGTCGATCCCCGCCGCGTCCGCCATGGTCCGAGCGTAGTTCGGGCGCGCAGTAGCCTCGGACCCCGTGGCCCGGCACCTGACCCTCGTGCCCGCCCCCGAGGACCCCCTCCAGCTGCTGGAGCCGCTGCGCGCCTGCCTGGCCGGCACCGCGCCGCTGGCCGTCCTGCCGGCCGGCCCGCCCGCCGCGGTGTCCGCCGCCCGCGCCGCGCTGCGCCCGGAGGAGCCCCTGGAGGACGGCGCCGACCTCGCCGTCGTGACCTCCGGGTCGACCGGGAGCGGGCGTGCGGTCCTGCTGCCCGCGAGCGCCCTGCGCGCCTCCGGGGAGGCCACCGCCGACCGGCTCGGCGGGCCGGGCGCGTGGCTGCTGGCGCTGCCGGTCTCGGCGGTCGCCGGGCTCCAGGTGCTGTGCCGCTCGCTGCTCGCCGGCACGACACCCACGGTCCTGCGCCGCGGCGAGCCGCTGGCCGCGGCGGTCGCGAGGATGCCGGCCGGCCGCCGCTACGCCTCGCTCGTGCCCACCCAGCTGCGCCGGTACCTCGGCGCCGAGCCCGACGCCCTGCGCGCGCTGGACGCCGTCCTGGTCGGCGGCGCGGCAACCGACCCCGGGCTGCTCGCCCGCGCGCGGGAGGCCGGCGTCGCCGTGGTGACCACCTACGGCATGACCGAGACCGCGGGGGGCTGCGTGTACGACGGGCGGCCGCTGGACGGCGTCGACGTGCGGGTGCGCGACGGCGGCGTCGAGCTGGGCGGCCCGGTCCTGGCGCTGGGTTACCGCGGGGACCCCGAGGGGACCGCCGGGGCCTTCGTCGACGGGTGGTTCCGCACGCGGGACGCCGGCGAGCTGACCGACGGCGTCCTCACGGTGCACGGCAGGCTGGACGACGTGGTCGTCACGGGGGGCGTCAACGTCGCCCCGCAGGCGGTCGAGGCGGTGCTGCGCGAGCACCCGGCCGTCGCCGACGCCGTGGTCTTCGGCCGCCCCGACGACGAGTGGGGGCAGCGGGTCGTGGCCGCCGTCGTCCCCGCCGCCGGCGCGGACGCGGGCCTGGACCAGCTGCGGCCCTGGGTCACCGAGCGGCTGGGAGCGCCCGCCGCACCGCGGGAGCTGCACCGCATCCCCGCCGTCCCGACGCTGCACACCGGCAAGCCCGACCGTCGCGGCGTCGCCGCGGCCCTGACCGGCGGGAGCCGCTGATGGCCACCCCCGCGCAGTGGGTGGCCGGTGCCCGCCCGCGGACCCTGCCGGCCGCCGTCGCCCCGGTCCTCGTGGGCAGCGGCGCCGCCGCCGCGCTCGACGGCTTCCGCCTCGGCCCGGCGCTGCTGGCGCTGCTCGTCGCGCTGGCACTGCAGGTGGCGGTCAACTACGCCAACGACTACTCCGACGGCCGCCGCGGCACCGACGCCGACCGGGTCGGCCCGATGCGGCTCGTGGGCTCGGGAGCGGCGTCCGCGCGGCAGGTGCTGGTCGCCGCGCTGATCTCGTTCGGCGTGGCCGCGGTCGCCGGCCTGGCGCTGGCGGCGGTGTCGAGCTGGTGGCTGGTCGCCGTCGGCGCGGTGTGCATCGCCGCGGCGTGGACCTACACCGGCGGCCCGCTCCCCTACGGCTACCGGGCGCTGGGCGAGGTGTTCGTCTTCGTCTTCTTCGGACTGGTCGCGGTCGTGGGGACGACGTTCGCCCAGACCCGCACCGTGGAGGGGCTCGCGTTCGCCGCCGCGGTGGCGATCGGCCTGCCGATCGTGGCGATCCTGGTCGTGAACAACCTGCGCGACATCGCCGGTGACGCCGCCGTGGGCAAGCGGACCCTCGCGGTGCTCCTCGGCGAGCGCGGCACCCGGTGGGCCTTCGCCGGGCTGCTGGCCGGCACCTTCGTCGTCGTCGCCGCGATCGGCGTGGTCCGGCCCTGGGCGCTCATCGCGCTGCTCGCCGCGCCGCTGGCGGTGCCCCCGGTGCGGCTGGTGCTCTCCGGCGTCCGCGGGCCGGCGCTCATCGCGGGGCTGCAGGCCACCGGTCTGGTCACCCTCGCCACGGGCGTGCTCCTGGGCGCCGGGCTCGCCCTCAGCTGACGCCGAAGGGCTCCGGGCGGCCGAACAGCCAGCCCTGGCCGCAGGCCACCCCGCGCTCCACCAGCGCCAGGTGCTCGCCCTCGGCCTCGACGCCCTCGGCCACCACGACGGCGCCGACGTCGCGGGCGAACGCCTGCATCGCCGCGACCAGCGCCTGCTTGGCCGGGTCGTGGTCCACGCCCGTGACCAGCGCGCCGTCGAGCTTGATCACCTCCGGCTCGAGCTTGAGGACGTGCTGCAGCGAGGCGTAGCCGGCGCCCGCGTCGTCGACGGCCACCGGCACGCCCGCCTGCCGCAGCTCCCGGCGGGCCGCCAGGAGGGCGGGGTAGTCGTCGACCCGGCGGTGCTCGGTGACCTCGACCTCGATCCGGTCGCCGGCCGCGGCGAGGACGACGTCGAGCACCTCGCGGTCGGTCAGCGCCTCCGGGGAGAGGTTGACCGCCATCGGGACGTCGAGCGGCCGGTGCCGTGCCGCGGACAGCGCCGTCCGCAGCGCCAGCAGCTCCAGCTCGACGCTGCGCCCGGCGCGCGCCGCGGCGGCGAACACCCGGCCGGTGGGCCCGGCGGGGAACCGGGACAGCGCCTCGTAGCCGACGACGTCCTCGGTGCGCAGGTCGACGACGGGCTGGAAGACCGCCCGGATCTCGTCCGGACCCGGGGCCGCCCAGCCGCCCTCCTCGGCGGCGGCGGCCCCCAGGTGCTGGCCGAGCAGCTCGGCGAGGAACTCGACGAACCGCGCCGAGTCGGCGTCCAGGGCGGCGTTCTCCTCGCGGCCGACGCAGCACAGCATCCCGACCGTCCGGTCGCCGGCCACGGTGCGGACGGGCGCACCGACGTAGGAGCCGATGCCGAGCTCGCCGGTCACCGGCAGCTCCCGCGTCCGGGGATCGCGGCGGGCCGCGGTCACCACGGGCGGGAGCTCGCCCGACAGCACCCGGATGCAGTAGGTGTCCTCGATCGGCGCGGACACCCCCGGCCGGATCGGGACCGCCGACGGGTCGCCCACCACGGTGGTGACGACCTGCTGGTCCGGGGTGAACTCCGAGAGGTAGGCGACGTCGGTGCGCAGCCGGGCCCGTGCCGCGTCCAGCAGCTGCCGCACCCAGGGGTCGCCGATGTACGGGTCCGTCATGCGCCCTCCCCCGCGCCCGGCCGGACCTCCGATCGGGTTCCGGTACCGGGCCTAGGTGACCAGGGTCTCAGACGTCGTCGTCGGCGTCGCCCGACAGGCGGGCGCGGAGTTCCTCGCGCGCGGTGCGCCGGGCGATGCTGCGCGCCGCGAGCGCGTCGGTGAGCCGGTCGCGGACACCACGCAGCAGCACGTGGGAGACCGGCATCGACAGCAGCAGCCCGAACAGCAGCGCGGGGAAGCCCGGCAGGCCGGCGACCCAGATGATCGTGACGAGGGCGGCGGTGATCAGCACCCGGCCGACCGTGTACAGCGCCAGCGGCACCGCCACCCCCGGCGGGGTCGCCGGACCGCCGGTCGGGGCTCCGGGGACCGGGGCTCCGGGGGTGTCCGCTCCGGTCGCATCAGCCATGCCGGCCCTCCCACTTCGTCGAGAGCACCACCGTCGTCCGGGTGCGTGCGACTCCTCTGATCCGGTTCAACGCGCTGATGGCCGCTTCCAGTGCCGGGATGTCGGTCACGCGGACCTTGAGGACGTACCCCTCGTTGCCCGCCACCCGCCAGCAGTCCTCGACCTCCGGCATCGCGGCCAGCGCGGCCTCGACACCGGTCTCGTCGACCGAGTCGCTCTCGATGACGCCGATCAGGGCCGTGACGTCGAGCCCCACCGCCGTCGGCTCGACCACCGCGCGGTAGCCGGTGATGACGCCCGCCGTCTCGAGCTTGCCGACCCGCTCGTGCACCGCCGGCGCCGAGAGGCCCACCTGCCGCGCCAGCTCGGCGTAGCTGGCCCGCCCGTTGGCCTGCAGCAGCTCGATGAGCCTGCGGTCGACCGCGTCGATGACGTCCTCCGTCCGGAATCGGCGCCGGATCGTCCGGCCCCGCCCCCGAGTATCGCCGCGGACGTACTGTTGTCGGTGCAGGGGGAGACGGAGAGGTGGCGCCGCGTGATTTTCCTGGTGTTCCTGGTGATGGCGATCGCCGTGGTCGTGCTCGTCATGCGGGCCGCGGAGAAGTCCGGCGGGGCCGGCGGCCCGGGTCCGGGCGCTCCCCGCGCGCCGCGTCGTCCGCGCCCGCCGCGCACCACGCGCCCGCTGGCCCCCGACGACGACCCCGAGTTCCTCCGCGAGCTGGAGCGGCGCGCCCGCCGCGACGACGGCTCGCCGGCCTAGGCGGCGCGGCCGCCGAACAGCCGGCGCCAGCGCGCGGCACGCTCCGGCCTCCGTGCGGGCTGCGGAGCGGGTTCGGCGGCGGTGGTCCCGGGCCAGCCCACGGGTGACCCGCCCGGCGCTCCGTCGTCCTCCCGGCCCGGCCAGCCGACCGGGCCGCCGTGCCGCTCGCCGGCCTCGTCCGCGTGCCGGGGACCGCTGCCGTCGGGGCCCCGTCGGGCGAGCGCAGCCGCGACGACGGGGTCCACGTCGGCGCCCGTTGCCGCCGCGTGCCTACCCACAGTGATCAGTCCCGTGCTGGTCCATGGCGGCATTGCAGCACGGACCAGGTGGTCACGTCACCCGCCCGCGCGCTCGCACGAGTCCGACATCACCCGGAGTGACCACTCCGACCCGGCCGCGGGGGCCGGTGGGGTCAGACGCCGGCGTAGCTGTGCAGGCCGGTGGACACCATGTTCACGTAGAGCAGGTTGAAGATCATGACACCCAGGCCGACGACGTTGACCCAGGCGGCCGGCCTGCCCCGCCAGCCGGCGGTCGTACGGGCGTGCAGGTAGGCGGCGTAGACGACCCAGGCGATGAAGGCCCACGTCTCCTTGGGGTCCCAACCCCAGAACCGCCCCCAGGCGCTCTCCGCCCAGATCGCGCCGGCGATCACGGCGAACGTCCAGATCGGGAAGCCGAAGACGGCGGTGCGGTGGGCGACGCGGTCGATCGCGGCGGGGGCCGGCAGGCGGTCGAGCAGACCCCCGGTCTCCGCGGTGCCGGCGGCGACCCGGGCGTCGTGCCGCAGCCGCAGCAGGTACATCACGCTGGCGATGCCGCTGACGAAGAAGATGCCGAAGCCCAGGATCGCCGTGCTCACGTGGACGGCCAGCCAGCTCGAGCGCAGCGAGGCCACCAGCGGGCCGGCCTCGGCGTACAGGAACAGGCCGATCCCGACCATCGAGAGCACGACCGGCGCGAGGACGAAGACCCCGAGGTGCCGCAGCGCCGGCCGGCGCACGGCGAGCACGGTGAAGGACACGACCGCGACGAGCACCACCGCGGTGGCGAACTCGTACATGTTGCCCCAGGGCAGCCGGTCGGTGGCCAGCCCGCGGAACAGCAGCACGCCGGCGTGGGTGAGCGCCCCGAGCAGCGTGAACACCATGGCCGCGACGCCGTAGCGGCGGACCGTCGGCGGCTCCGCGGCCCCGGTGGCGGCGGGCGCGGCCGGCTCGACGGGCGCACCGGCGCCGACCAGCTCGCGGGTGGCCGCGGGACGCCGTCCGAAGGCCAGCTGCGCGCAGAAGGCGACGACGGCCAGCGAGTACAGGCCGACGCTGACGGAGAACAGCGTGTCCGAGAGGTCGGCCAGGGTGGTGTCGACGGTCACGGGGTGGGGACCTCCGGGTCCGGGTGGGCCCCGCCGGACGGCGGGGTCGGGGATGCGGGAGCACGGGCGGCGAGCGCGACCCGCAGCTCGTCGACCAGGGCGGTGAAGCGTTCCCCGCCCTCGCCGCCGCCCCGCGTCAGCGAGCCGACGGTCAGCACGGTACCGCCGCCCCCCGGAGCGGGGGCGGCGCGGGCGAAGACCCGCTCGCGGCGCAGCAGGAGCATCGCCAGCAGGCCCACGAGGACGGCGATCGCGGCGACGAGCACCCACACCTGTCCCGGGTCGTGCGACACCTGCAGGGCGGCGAACTGGGAGTAGCCGGAGAAGGTGATCGCGGTGCCGTCGGGGAGCGTGAGGGTCTCCCCCACGGCGAGGTTGGCCGAGCCGACCTCCTCGAGGGCGCCGCGGTCGATCTGCTCCTGGTCGATGGCGTACACCGACTGCGGGCGGCCCGAGTCCAGGCCGAGGTAGCCCTGGTAGGCGATGAGCGCGACCTGCGGCTCGAGCGGGCGGGGGTCGATGCTGGTCAGGATGCCGTCGCGGACGACACCGGTCGGCGCGAAGAAGCCCTGGATCGCCAGCTGGGAGTCGGCATCGGCACCCAGGTCGGGGAACTTCGCCGCGCCCTCGCTCGCCATCGTCGACTGGTTCGTCGGGAGGAACGGCGCGGGGACGTCGGTGAACGTCTGACCCGTCGGCGTCGTCACGGTGAACGTCGGCGCGTAGCCGTGGCCGGTGACGTAGACCCGGTCACCGTCGGCGCGCAGCGGGTCGTTGACGCCGATGGTCCGCGCCTCGCCCTCCTCGTCGGGTCCGCCGAACCGGATGTCGGCGCGGAACGAGGCGGCGGTGAGGTCGGTCTCGTACTCCGCGCGGAAGTCCTCCAGGTCCACGCACAACGGGCTGAGGTCCTCCCCGTCCACGAGCGGTCCGGCGGAGTAGGTGTCGTACTGCTGGAAGCTGTTGCAGAACCCGTCGCCCTCGACGACCAGGATGCTGCCCTCGTACCCCCACAGCTTCCCGCCGGCCAGCGCGAGGAGCAGGCCGACCAGGGAGAGGTGGAACAGCAGGTTGCCGGCCTCCTTGAGGTAGCCCTTCTCGGCGGAGAGCTCGGCCCCGGTGCCGCTGGACCCGGCGGGATCGGTACCCGCGGTCCCCCGGCGGACGACGCGGAAGCGGCGCACCCGCAGCTCCTCCTCGACCACGTCGAGGGCGGCCATGCCGTCGAGCGGGGTGTCCAGCCGCCCCGAGTCCGGCAGCCGCAGCAGGTTCCGCGGCGCCGGCGGCGGTGGGGTGCGCAGGGCGCGGTAGTGCTCCGCGGCACGGGGGAGGACGCAGCCGACGAGCGAGACGAACAGCAGCAGGTAGACCGCGGCGAACCACGGCGAGCTGAAGACGTCGAACAGGTAGAGCCGGTCCAGCACCGGCGCCAACGTCGGGTGGTCGGCGAAGTACTGCGCGACGTTGGACTGCGACAGCGAGCGCTGCGGCAGCAGCGACCCGGGGATGGCGGCCAGCGCGAGCAGGAAGAGCAGGATGATCGCCGTCCGCATGGCGGTCAGCCGGCGCCACCACCGGACCCACAGGTTCCAGGCACGCCGGCCGGCCGAGGGGCGGGCCGGCGGGGGCGGGGCCGCGGCCTCGCGCGGCGGGGCGGTCACGGTCACAGCGACGACTCCCCGAGCCCGGTCTCGGCCAGCCAGGAGCGCAGCCACTCCATCATCTCGGTCCAGGCGCCGGTGACCAGCAGGACGCCGACGAGCACGAGCAGCCCGCCGCCGACCCGCGTCACCGTCCGGGCGTGCCGGCGCAGCAGGTCGGTGGCCCCCAGCGCCCAGCGCGCACCCAGCGCGACCAGGACGAAGGGGACGCCGAGGCCGAGGCAGTACGCGACGGAGAGGAAGGCACCGCGGCCCGCGGTGCCCTCCGAGTAGGCGAGGGTGAGGACGGCGCCCAGGGTCGGCCCCAGGCACGGCGTCCAGCCCAGCCCGAAGACGACGCCCAGGAGCGGTGCCCCGAGCAGCCCGGTGGCCGGGCGCATCGACAGCCGCTTCGTGCGCTGCAGCAGCGGTAGCCAGCCCAGGAAGCCCAGCCCGACGAGGATCACCACGACGCCCATGACCCGGGTGATCACGTCGTTGTGCACCAGCAGCAGCCGGCCGAGGCTCCCGGCCGCGGTGCCGAGGGCGACGAAGACGGCGGTGAAGCCCAGCACGAACAGCAGCGCGCCCAGCACCATCTGCCGGCGGCCGGTGCGCTGGTCGACCGCGGTCGCCGTGCCCCCGCCGGTCCCGGCAGCGGCGTCGCGGTCCCCGGAGCCGGCGAGGCCGGCGACGTAGGAGAGGTAGCCGGGGACCAGGGGCAGCACGCACGGCGAGGCGAAGCTGATCAGACCCACGAGCGCCGCGACGGCGGCGGCGACGAGCAGCGGGCCGTCGGTGACCAGGCCCTCGAAGGTGTCCCCCACCTCAGCCCTCCGCGATCAGCCGGTCGAGGACGGCGCGCAGGTCCTCCTGCGAGATCTGCGCGGTGTAGACGGCGGCGACCCGGTACTCGCGGTCGAGCACGATCGTGGAGGGGACGGCGTTGGCGGGGTAGTTCCGGAAGGCCAGCGCCACCTCGCCCCGCGGGTCGAACAGCGACGGGTACTCGATGCCGTTGGAGTCCAGGAACGCCTGGGCCAGCTGCTCGTCGTCCTTGACGGTGAGCCCGAGGAACTCGACGCCCTCCTGGCGGACCTCCGAGTAGACCTCCTGGAACTCCGGCGTCTCCACCCGGCAGGGCGGGCACCAGGAGCCCCAGAAGTTCAGGACGGCGATGTCGCCGGCGAGCTCCGTCGAGTCGAAGTCGCCACCGCCGAGCAGGTCCCCGGTGAACTCCGGCGCGGTCGCCCGCTCGCCCTCGGGGATGACCTCGCCGGCCGGGGTGCCGGCCTGGAAGCGGAACTGCCCGCCGTTGTTGACGTCGACCGCGGAGCCCTCGCCGGTCGTGCAGCCGGCCGCGAGCAGCAGGGCACCCACCAGTGCGGGCAGGACGCGCCTCATGCGCCCGGTACCGCGTCGGGGTCGGTGGCGCCGGCGGGCTCGGCGTAGGTGACGCCGGCGAACCGGTCGCCCTCGAAGGTCACCGACGTGACGCTGGCCAGGGCGCACTCGCGGCGGCGGGGGTCGTGCACGTAGCGGCGCCCCTCGAGGTGCAGCCGCAGCGTCCAGATGGGCAGCTGGTGGCTGACGCAGACCGCCGCCGAGCCGCGGGCGGCGTCCCGGGCGGCCTCGACGGCGAGCAGCATGCGGGCGGCGATCTCCACGTAGGGCTCGCCCCACGACGGCCGGAACGGGTTGCGCAGCTTCCACCAGTGCCGGGGGTCGCGCAGCGCGCCGTCGCCGACGGCGACCCGCAGGCCCTCGAAGTCGCTCGCCGCCTCGATCAGCCGGTCGTCGGTGGCGACGGGCAGGCCCAGCGCCTCGGCGATCGGTGCCGCGGTCTGCTGCGCGCGCTCGAGCGGGCTGGACACCAGGTGGGTGACCGGTGGGTCGGCGGCCACGCCGGTGAACCAGCGCGCGGCGTCCCGGGCCATGCCCTCCCCCGCCTCGGACAGCCGGTAGCCGGGCAGCCGGCCGTAGAGGACCTTCGCCGGGTTGAACACCTCGCCGTGCCGCAGAAGGTGGACGACGGTGGTCTCGCTCATCAGGTGCTGACCTCGCTCGGGTCCTGGCCGCTGGCGCGCGGCGCCTCGTCCGGGGTGGCCTCGGCGGCCGCCCGGGCGGCGGCCGGCAGCGCCTCGAGCACCTGCTCGACGGCGGCGTCGTCCAGCGCGGCGCTGACGAACCACGCCTCGAACGCCGACGGCGGCAGGTACACCCCGCGGCTGAGCATGGCGTGGAAGAAGGCGGTGTAGCGGAAGGTCTCCTGGCTGCGCGCGTCGTCGAAGTCGCGCACCTGGCGCTCGTCGGGCACGAAGAAGACGGAGAACATCGACCCGGCCTGCTGCACGCGGTGCTGCACGCCGGCGGCGAAGAGCGCGGCACTGGCGGCGCCGCGCAGGGTGGCCGCCACCTGGTCGCAGCGGGCGTAGACCTCGTCGGTGCACAGCCGCAGGGTGGTCAGCCCGGCGGCGACCGCGACGGGGTTCCCCGACAGCGTGCCGGCCTGGTAGACGGGGCCGGAGGGGGCGAGCTGGTCCATCAGGTCGGCGCGGCCGCCGAACGCCGCGGCCGGCAGACCGCCGCCCATGACCTTGCCGAAGGTGAACAGGTCGGCGTCCACCGGGTCCAGGCCGTACCAGCCCGACCGGGACACCCGGAAACCGGTCATCACCTCGTCGAGCACCAGCAGGGCGCCGTGCTCGGCGGTGATCCGGCGCAGCTCGGTGTTGAACCCGGACAGCGGCGGGACGACGCCCATGTTCCCCGGCGCGGCCTCGCTGATGACGCAGGCGATCTCGGCACCGCGCTCGGCGAAGACCGCCTCGACCGCGGCGACGTCGTTGTAGGGCAGCACCACGGTGTCCGCGGCCGCGCCGGTGGTCACGCCGGGGGTGTCGGGCAGCCCGAGCGTGGCCACGCCCGAGCCGGCCGAGGCGAGCAGCGCGTCGACGTGGCCGTGGTAGCAGCCGGCGAACTTGACGACCAGCCGGCGGCCGGTGACGCCGCGGGCCAGGCGGATCGCCGAGAGCACCGCCTCGGTGCCGGAGTTGACCAGCCGCACCCGCTGCACCGGCGGCATGCGGGCGATGATCTCCTCGGCCAGGTCCAGCTCACCAGCGGTGGGCGCGCCGAACGACGTGCCCCTCCGGGCAGCGGCGGTGACCGCCTCGACGACCGCCGGATGGGCGTGGCCGAGGATCATCGGCCCCCACGAGGCGACGAGGTCGACGTAGCGGCGACCGTCGGCGTCGGTGAGCCAGGGGCCCTGCCCCTCCGCCATGAAGCGGGGGGTGCCACCGACGGCGCGGAAGGCACGCACCGGGCTGTTCACCCCGCCCGGGGTCACCCGCTGGCCGCGGGCGAACAGCTCGGCGGAGACCGGGGCCTCGTAGGGGTAGCGGGAACCGTCCGGCGAGGTCACGTCCCCAGTGTCCCCTCTGTCCCTGGCAGCCGGGGTGGGGCCTCCGTCTCACCGCCCGCCCCCGGCGCGGCCGCCAGAAGCGCGCGGGTGAGGGCGGACGGGTCCCGGGTCGGCACCAGGACGGTGCGCCCGTCGGTCAGCCGCAGCGGGAGGCCGGTGCGCCCGCGGGGCAGCGACCAGCCCCCGCCGAGGATCGGCGCACCCGCGTCGACGCCGGCCTCGCCGTCGGTGGCGGCGCGGAGATGGGCGGTGTCGACGTCGGCCAGGGGCACCCGTTCGCGGCCGACCGCGAGCACCGGCTCCGCCTCGCCGTCCGCACGTCCCGCCGACACGCGGACCGTCCAGACCCGGCCGGCCGAGACCGCACCGGCGGCCACGATGCCGAGGACGACGACGAGGGCACCGGCCCACAGCAGCGGCGGCACGTCGGGGCCGGGCAGCACCAGGTCCATGACGAGCAGGAGGACCATCGCCCCGGCGACCAGCCAGAACGGTCGCCAGGAGCCCCCGGGCTCGACGTACTCCTCGGCCACGACCCGTCCCGTCCGGGTCAGCGACGGAGCAGGCGGGCCGCCTCGACCGCCCAGTAGGTCAGCACGGAGGACGCTCCGGCACGCCGGATGGCGGTCAGCGTCTCCAGGATGGCGCGGTCGCGGTCCACCCAGCCGTTGGCCGCGGCCGCCTCGACCATCGCGTACTCGCCGCTGACCTGGTACGCGCTCACCGGCACCCGGACCTCGTCGGCCACCCGGGCGATGATGTCGAGGTAGGCCAGCGCCGGCTTCACCATCACGGCGTCGGCACCCTCGGCGAGGTCCTGCTCGACCTCCCGCAGCGCCTCGTCGGCGTTGGGCGGGTCCATCTGGTAGGTCGACCGGTCACCGAACTGCGGCGCGCCCTCCGCGGCCTCGCGGAACGGGCCGTAGAAGCACGACGCGTACTTGGCCGCGTAGGCCAGCACCGGCAGCTCCGTGAACCCGCCGCCGTCCAGCGCCCGGCGGATCGCCGCGACCTGGCCGTCCATCATCCCGCTGGGCGCGATGACGTGCGCCCCGGCCTGGGCCTGCGCCAGCGCGACGGCGGCATAGCGGTCCAGCGTCGGGTCGTTGTCGACGACGCCCGCGGGCGTCACGACTCCGCAGTGGCCGTGGTCGGTGTACTCGCACAGGCAGAGGTCGGCCATGAGAACGAGCTCGTCGCCCAGGTCATCACGGAGCCGGCGCAGCGCTTCGTTGACCACGCCGTCGGCGGCGTCGGCCTGGGTGCCCAGCGGGTCCTTGTCGGCGGGGATGCCGAACAGGATCAGCCCGCTGATGCCGGCCTCGGCCGCCTCGTGCGCGGCCTTCCGGAGCGAGTCCTGGGTGTGCTGGACGACGCCCGGCATCGAGGTGATCGGCTGCGGCTCGGAGATGCCCTCCTTGACGAAGACCGGGAGCACCAGGTCGGCCGGCGACAGCCGCGTCTGGGCGGTCAGCCGCCGCAGCGCGGGCGTCGACCGCAGTCGACGCCCGCGCGCGAAGCCCGGGTTGGCTCCGGCACTCACTTGGAGTCGCCTTCCTCCCGGCGCGCCTCGGCGAAGGCCGCGAGCGCGTCGACCAGCGGGCCGACCGCGGCGGTCTCGGGCTGCACGTCCACCCGCAGGCCGAACTCCTGCGCGGTGGCCGAGGTCTGCGGCCCGATCACCGCGACGACGGTCTTGGCGTGCGGCTTGCCGGCGATGCCGACCAGGTTGCGCACGGTGCTGGACGAGGTGAAGCACACCGCGTCGAACCCGCCGCCCTTGATGGCCTCGCGGACCGCGGCCGGCGGCGGCGCCGCCCGGACGGTGCGGTAGGCGGTGACGTCGTCGATCTCCCAACCGCGCTCCTTGAGCCCGGCGGCGAGGGTCTCGGTGGCGATGTCGGCCCGCGGCAGCAGCACGCGGTCGATCGGGTCGAGCACGTCGTCGTACTCCGGGAAGTCGGCCAGCAGGCCCTCGCTGGACTGCTCACCGGAGGGCAGCAGCTCCGGCACGATGCCGAAGTCGCGCACCGCGGCGGCGGTCTGCTCGCCCACGCAGGCCACCTTCACGCCGGCGAACGCCCGGGCGTCGAGGCCGAGCTCGGCGAACTTCTCGCGCACGGCCTTCACCGCGTTCACCGAGGTGAACACGATCCAGCCGTAGCGGCCGGTGACCAGGCCCTTGATGGCGCGGTCCATCTGCGCCGGGCTGCGCGGCGGCTCGACGGCGATGGTCGGCACCTCGACCGGCACCGCGCCGTAGGCCCGCAGCCGGTCGCTCATGTCGCCGGCCTGGTCCTTGGTGCGCGGCACCAGCACCCGCCAGCCGAACAGCGGCCGGCTCTCCCACCAGGAGAACTTGCCGCGCTTGTCGACCACCGCGCCGACGGTGACCACCACGGCCCCGCCGATCGCGTCGAGGCCGGCGGTCTTCTCGGCGACCGCGGCGAGCTTCGTGGGGACGCTCTTCTGGTCGGTGGTCGAGCCCGCGGTGGTGACGACGACCGGGGTCCCGCCGGGCAGGCCGCCCTCGACCAGCCGGCCGGCGGCGTCGGGCAGGTCCGCGGCGTCGCCGGTGAGCACCAGCGGCGCGCCCAGGCCGTGCGCGGCCGAGGCCAGCGCGGCCAGGTCGGCGGTGCCGCGCAGCTCCGCGGTGAGCGTCGTGCTGCCGAGGGCGACACCGGCGAACGCCGGCACGGCCGAGGCCGGGGCGACGCCCGGGACGACGTCGAACGGCACCGAGGTGCGGCCGACGGCGAGCACCTCCTTGACCACCGCGTCGGAGGTGAACGGGTCACCGGCGACCAGCCGGACGACGGTGTCGCCCTTCTTGGCCGCGGCGACGGCGGCCTTGGCCACCTCGTCGGGCTCGCCGGTGGCCGTCGTCGGCTCCAGGTCGGGCCGGCTCTCGCGGACGGCGGCGGTGACGGCGGGGGCCACCCCGGCGTCGACCACGAGGACGTCGGCCTCGCCGATCGCCGCGGTCGCCCGGGCGGTCAGCATGCCGGGATCGCCCGGGCCGGCGCCGACGAAGACGACCGTGCCGGCCGCCCCGCCGCTCTTGCTGCGGAAGCGCGTCATCGCGTGCTCCTGTTCCACTTCACTTGAGAGCCCCTCCCGGGGCTCGTTCTGGGGTCTGGGTGCCGGGCCGCGGTGCCCGGCGGGGGGAGGTCGGGGGTCGGCTCACCGGGAGGCGGCCATCAGCTCGGCCGCGCCCCGGTCGAGCAGCTCGGCCGCGAGCTCGCGCCCCAGCCGGACGGCGTCCTCCGCCGGGCCGGTGACCGACCCGCGGACGCCGTCGCTGCCGTCCAGGGCGGTCACCGAGGCGCGCAGGAACAGCTCGGCGCCGTCCTCCCCCTCGGCGAGCTCGGCGTAGGCCGCGACCGGCGCGCTGCAGCCGGCCTCGAGCGCGGCCAGGACCGTCCGCTCGGCGAGGACGCAGGTGCGCGTGACGGTGTCGTCCAGCGCCGCCAGCACGGCCAGGGTCGCCGCGTCGTCGGCCCGGCACTCCACGGCGAGCGCGCCCTGCGCCGGCGCGGGGAGCACCTGCAGCGGGTCGAGCGTCTCCGTGACCGCGTCCAGCCGGCCGAGGCGGGTCAGCCCGGCACGGGCCAGGACGACGGCGTCCAGGTCACCGGGCACGACCCGGGCCATGCGGGTGTCCACGTTGCCGCGGATGGGGACGATCTCCAGGCCCAGGCCCAGCGCGCGCAGCTGGGCGACCCGGCGCGGCGCCCCGGTGCCGACGCGGGCGCCGGCGGGGAGCTCGCCGAGGGTCAGCCCGTCGCGGGCGACCAGCGCGTCGCGCGGGTCCTCCCGCGGCGGGACGGCGGCCAGCGCCAGACCCGGCTCGGGCGCGGTGGGCAGGTCCTTGTAGCTGTGGACGGCGACGTCGACGGTGCCCTCGTGCAGGGCCTGCCGGATCGCGGTGACGAACACCCCGGTGCCGCCGAGCTGCGCGATCGCCGCGGCCGAGCGGTCGCCCTCGGTGCTGATGTGCACCAGCTCGACCGGGACGCCGGTGGCGGCGGTGATCGCGTCGGCCACGTGCTGGGACTGGGTCGTCGCGAGCTGGCTGGCGCGGGTGCCCAGCCGCAGCGTCGTCGTGGTCTGCGTCGAGGTCACGCCGTCCCCCCGAGCTCGTCGGGGTCGACGGACACGGCGTCGGCGAGGCGGCCGTGCTCGGCGGGCACGCCGGTGTCGATGCCCAGGCCGAACAGCTCGCGCAGCGCGTCGGCGTAGTCGACGCCGCCCGGGGTGCTGGCCAGTTCCTTCACCCGCACGGTCGGCTCGTGCAGCAGCTTGTCGACGACCCGGCGGACGGTGCGCGCGATCTCCGACCGGGCCCGCGCGTCGAGGTCGGGCAGCCGGGTGGACAGCCGCAGCAGCTCGGCGTCCACCACCTCCGCGGCCTGGCTGCGCAGCGCCGAGACGGTGGGCGCGACCGCCGCGGCCTGCCGCTCGGCCCGCAGCAGCGCGGTCTCGGCCTCGATGAGGGCGTGGGCGGCGGCGATGTCGTCGGCGGCGACGGCGCCGGCCAGGGAGGCGTCGTCGGCCGCTGTCCGCTCCCCCTGCAGCAGGGCCAGGTCGACGACGTGCACGCCGGGCAGGCCCGCGACGGCCGGGTCGACGTCGCGGGGCAGCGCGAGGTCGACGACGGCCAGCGGCCGGTCGGTCCGGGCGCGCATGGCGCCGGCGACCGCGTCGGTGCCGACGACGAGGCCGGTCGCCCCGGTGCAGGTCAGCAGCAGGTCGGCCGCAGCGATCGCGGCCGGGAGGTCGTCGAGGTCGGCGGTCGCGCCGTCGACGGCGGCGGCCAGGCGGGCCGCCGACTCCGGCGTCCGGCTGGCCACGGTGACCAGCGCGCCGCGGCGGGACAGGGTGGCCGCGGCCAGCGCACCCATGGACCCGGCGCCGACGACGAGCGCCGTCTGGCCCCGGAGCGGGCCGATCCGCTCCTCGGCGTGGTCGAGGGAGACCGACACGAGGGAGGCGCCGGCCTTGTCGATGCCGGTCTCGGAGTGCACCCGCTTGCCGACCCGCAGCGCGTGCTGGGCGACCGGGTGCAGCTCGCGGCCGACCGTGCCCTGGTCGCGGGCCAGGGCGTACGCGTTGCGCAGCTGGCCGAGCACCTGCGTCTCCCCGACCACCATGGAGTCCAGTCCGGCGGCGACGGTGAACAGGTGCGCCACGGCCTGGTCCTCGTAGTGGACCGTGACGTACGGCGAGAGCTCCTCGACGGTGGCGCCGGCCTGGCGGGCGAGCACCCGGCTGACCTCGGTGACCCCGCCGTGGAAGCGGTCGACGCCGGCGAAGACCTCGACCCGGTTGCAGGTGGCCAGCACGATGGCCTCGCTGACGTGGTCGTTGCCGACCAGTTCGTGCAGCGCCTTGACGGTGTCGTCGGAGGTCATCGCGAACTGCTCGAGCAGGGAGACCGGCGCGGTCTGGTGGCTGATGCCGACGGCCAGCAGGCTCATGACATCCCCCCGAGCGCCGGCACGCGGACGACGTCGTCGCTGTCCCGGCTGGTGTCCAGGAAGGCCAGGACCTGAAGCTCGACGGAGAGGTCCACCTGGCGGACGTCGACCCCGGCCGGCGCGGCGAGGGTGACCGGCGCGAAGTTGAGGATGCTCCGCACCCCAGCGGCGGTCAGCCGGTCGCACACCGACTGGGCGACCTCGGCGGGGGTGGCGATGACACCGATGGTGGCCGACGTCGTGGCGACCACCTCGTCGAGCTCGGTCAGCGGCCGCACGGGGCGGCCGCCGATGTCCTGCCCGATCCGCTCGGGCGAGCTGTCGAACAGGCCGACGAACTCGAATCCGCGGCTGCCGAAACCGGCGTAGTCGGCCAGCGCGGAGCCCAGGTTGCCCAGGCCCACGAGGACGCAGGCGCGGGAACGCTCGACACCGAGGACCCGCGCGATGCGGTCCCGTAGGCCGGCCACGTCGTAGCCGACGCCGCGCACGCCGCACGGGCCCAGGTGCGAGAGGTCCTTGCGCAGCCCCGCCGGGTTCACCCCGGCCGCGCCGGCCAGCTCACCGGAGGAGACGCTGGACCGTCCGCTGTCGGCGAGCCCGCCGAGCACCCGGAGGTACACGGCCAGGCGGGCCACGGTGGCCTCCGGGATCCGGGGCCTCGACGGGTTCACGGGAACTGTCTCCACAGCGGGCGCGCCGTCCGGCCGGCGGGTGCCGGTGCGCGACGGTCGACATCGGGATCCGAGCGGGAGACCGCCCGGCGCCGCCCACGTTAACCGCTTGTGAACGCAGGAACAAAGTCGCTGCCGGGCTCGTGGGCCGCTGGGCAGCGCGAATGCGGCCGGCTGTGGTGAGGACCATAGCCGCGCGGCGGTCCGGCCACCCGAACGGGGTCAGAGACCGAGGTCGCGGCGCAGCCGGGGGACGTCGACGGTGAAGTAGGAGTGCTCCCGCCCGTCGAGCAGGAGCACCGGCACCCGGTCCCCGTACTCGGCCTGCAGCCCGGGATCGGCGTCGACGTCCACCGGGACGACGGCGAGGCCGGCCTCCGCGGCGACCGGCGCGACCGCGCCCGCGGCCGTCTCGCACAGGTGGCAGCCCTCCCGGACGACCAACTGCAGCCGGCCCGGGTCAGGCACCGGGCGTCACCGCCCCGGCCGGCTCCTCCTCGGCCCGCGTCAGTCCCAGCTCGCGCAGCCGGGCGCGGCTGACCTTGCCGGTCAGCGAGTGCGGGAGCGCCCCCAGGAAGTGCACGGAGGTGGGCACCTTGTACCGGGCGAGGGACGACGCCGCGTGCTCCTGCAGGTCCTCGAGCGTCGCGGAGCTGCCCGGCTCCAGGACGACGACGGCGCGCACCGCCTGGCCGGTCCGGGCGTCGGGCACACCGATGACCGCGCTCTCCCGCACCGCGGGGTGCGCGTCGAGCACGCGCTCCACCTCGGCGGGGTAGACGTTGAAGCCGCTGACCAGGATCAGGTCGCTGCGCCGGTCGACCAGGTGCAGGTCGCCGTCGTCGTCGCGGTAGGCCAGGTCGCCGGTCGCCAGCCAGCCCTCGGCGTCGGGCCCGTCGGCGCCGTCGGGCCAGTAGCCGGAGAAGAGGTTGTCGCCGCGGACCCAGATCTCGCCGGGCCCCTCGTCGGCGACCTCCTCCGCGGGCACGTCCGGGTCGACCTCGTGGGTGGCGGTGTCGCGCAGCTGGATCTCCACCCCGGGCAGCGGGCCGCCGATGCAGGCGGGCTTGGACCGCCCGGTGGCCAGCGTGCTGGCCACCACCGGGCAGGCCTCGGTCAGGCCGTACCCCTCGTGGACGCGGACGGCCGCGCGGTCCCGCATCGCCGTCCACACCTCCTCGGGCAGCGGGGCCGCGCCGGAGGAGGCGATGCGGACCGCGGCGAAGGCACGCCGCAGGACGGCGTCCCCCTCGGCGTCGGCGACGGCCAGCCAGGCCTGGTACATCGGCGGCGCGCCGGGGACGGCGGTGACCTGCTCGTCCGTCATCAGCGCCAGGGCCGCCCGCGGCTCGAAGGCCTCCATCAGCACGGCGCAGGCGCCGGTGGCGGCGACCAGGCCGAAGCCGGCGTTGAGGCCGTAGACGTGGAACAGCGGGAGCACGAGCAGCACGCGGTCGTCGGGGCGGACCGGCGGCGGGTCCATCGCCAGGCACTGCTCCTGGTTGGCCCGGACCGCGGCGGTGCTCAGCATCGCGCCGCGCGGCCGGCCGGTCGTGCCGCTGGTGTAGGCGAGGAACGCCAGGCCGTCGGGGGCGGCCTCGACGTCGGGCGGGGCGCCGTCGCCCTCCGGCGGCCCGGGGCAGACCGGCACGCCGGCGATCGGCGCGCGGTCCTCCCCCGCGACGAGCAGGGTCGCGCCGGAGTCGGTGAGGACGTGCTCGAGCTCGGGATCGGTGTAGGCCGTGTTCACCGGGACGACGACCAGTCCCGCGCGCAGCGCGCCGAGCGTGGCGCGCAGCCACGCCAGGCCGTTGGGCAGCTGGACGGCGACCCGCTCGCCGGGCGCCATGCCGCGCTCGGCGTACCCGGCGGCGGCGCGGTCGACCAGCGCGTCCAGCTCCGACCAGGTCAGGCGGGCGTCGCCGGCGACCACCGCGGGCGCCTCGGGTCGCTCGCGCGCGGCGGTGCGGACCAGCGCGGAGAGCGAGGGCGGTGCTCCGGACACTGGGCATCTCCTCCGTGGCGCGCGGGGTCTCCACCCGGCGGAGGGACACCCGCGAGGGGCGGCTCCCCGGGTGGCGTGGACGGGCTCCCGCGATGTTGTCACCATGTGACCAGCACCGCAGCACGCGCGCGGCCTCCGGACGGGGCGCGCCCCGGACGAGCCGGTCCCGATCCCCCCGGGCCGACGAGGAGGTCGACGCCGCGCATGGCCTCCTCCCGACCCCTGGACGAGCGGTCCGCCGCCGTCCCGGAAGGGGCCACGGGGCTGGCTCCCGCCCCGCGCCGGCCCAGCCCCCGACCCCGGCCCACGCCGCACCCCCGGGTCAGCGGGGAGTCGGTGGCCGCGCCGCCCCGGCTGCCGAACGTGGTGGCGGACCTGGCGCCGCTGCCCGCCCCGGCACCGACGGCACCCGTCGGGGACGCCCCCGAGCACACCGACCCCAGCGCCCTCGCCGACGACCCGACCGCCGAGGCGGAGTCGGAGGCGGAGTCGGAGGCGGAGGACGCCGCGCTCACCGACGCGCTGCCCGACGACCAGGTCGACGTCTGGGAACTGGTCCGGCTGGCGCAGGAGGGCGACGCCGAGGCCTTCGGCCGGCTCTACGACCACTACGTGACGATGGTCTTCCGGTACCTCTACCACCGCGTGGGCGACCGGACCCTGGCCGAGGACTTCACCAGCGAGACCTTCGTGCGGGCGCTGCGCCGGATCGACTCGCTGTCGTTCCAGGGCCGCGACGTGGGCGCCTGGCTGGTCACGATCGCGCGCAACATCGTCCGGGACCACGTGAAGAGCAGCCGGTACCGGCTGGAGGTGGCGACCGCGGACATGCGCGACGCCGACCGGGCGACCGAGGGCCCCGAGGACGCCGTCGTCTCCCGGCTCACGCACGAGCAGCTCCTGGCTTGCGTCCGGCAGCTGGGCAGCGAGCAGCAGGAGTGCATCTCGCTGCGGTTCCTGCAGGGGCTGTCGGTGGCCGAGACCGCGGCGGTCATGGGGAAGAAGGACGGCGCGATCAAGGCCCTGCAGCACCGCGCCGTCCGTCGGCTGGCGAGCCTGCTCCCGGAGGGTCTGCGGTGAGCGCGGGGCCGGCCGGGAGAATTTCTGTGGTTACCCGTGAGTACCCCGTAACGACTCCCCGTCAGGGGTCGTTGGTCTGCCGGATGCGGGTCCCGGGGAGTGGGATCCGCCGGGGATCGACCGGAGGGACGCGATGAGGACGGAGGACAGCGCCGTACCCCCCTTCCGTTCCGCCGGCGCGCGGGACCGGGAGGAGCTGGTCGTCGAGCGGCTCCGGAACCTGAGCACCGCGCTGGACGACGAGCCCTCGGCCGACTTCCGCGCCGCGACTCGCGCCCGCCTGGTGGCGATGGCCGCGGTCCGGTCCCCCGAGCCGGCGCCCGAGGGTCTCGCCGGGCGGCTGCTCCGTGCGCGGGCGTCGGACGGCCCGCGGTCGCGCTGGCGCACCCGGGTCACCGCCGGGCTCGCCGGCGCCGCGCTCGCCGTCAGCGCCCTGGGCACCCTCGTCGCCCTCTCCGCCGACGCCCAGCCGGGCGACCTGCTGTACCCGCTGAAGCGGGGCACCGAGCAGACGCAGCTCGCGCTGGCCGGCGACGACCGGGCGCTCACGCTGCTGGAGTTCGCGAGCACCCGGCTCGACGAGCTGGCCGCCACCCCCGAGGACCCCGAGCTGGTCGTCCAGACGCTCGCGACGATGGACGAGCAGACCGCCGAGGGCACCGCCCTGCTGGTCGGTTCCGCGCTCGGGTCCGGGTCCGCGGCACCCGTCGACCGGCTGGCCGCCTGGAGCGAGGAGCAGTCGACCGCCCTGGCGGAGCTGCAGCCCGCCCTGCCCGCGGCCACGACCGGCGCGGCACAGGCGTCGCTCGAGCTGCTGGACGCCGTCGACGCCCGGGTCGCCGCCGTCCAGGCCGCGCTCGGGTGCGCCGCCCTCCCGCCCAGCCGTGGCAGCGACGACCTGGGGCCGATCCCCGGCGTCTGCGAGGTCGTCGCCCCGCCGTCGGCGGCGCCCGCTCCCCCGGCCGACCCGGCGGGTCCTCCGGCCGGCGAGCAGCCGCCGGCCCCGTCGGCGCCCAGCGCGGCACCGTCCGGTCCGCCGGCTCCCCCGGCGGGCACCGGGAGCGGCACCGGCTCCGGGGGTGGGGCGCCGTCCACCGCTCCGCGCCCGCCGGCGCCGTCGCTGCCCCTGCCGCTGCCCGGTCCGGGCGGGACGACGCCGACCGTGCCGTCGCTGCCCACCGCGACGACGACGCCGGGCCTGCCCCCGCCGCTGATCGACCTCCCGCTGCCGTGCATCCTCGGGCTGCTCTGCGACCGCTGAGCTGAGCGGGGCCCGGGGTCGCACTAGGGTCCAGGGTGCAGGTCCGCTGCAGCTCGTGGCGGGCCCGGAGCCGAGGAGGTCGCCCGTGCCGGTCCTGCCCTTCCGCGGCCGCCGGGTCCCGGAGAACCCGGGAGTCGGCGAGGAGTCACGGGCGTCGGTCGCCGGCGCCGCCTCCGCCGCCGCGGCCGAGGTCGAGCCACCGGCCGCGGTCGTCCCCGACGCCACCGGCGCCGCCTTCTTCGACGTCGACAACACGATGATGATGGGCGCGTCGCTGTTCTGGTTCGCCCGGGGACTGGCGGCGCGGAAGTACTTCACCGCGCGCGACCTGGCCCGCTTCGCCTGGCAGCAGGCGAAGTTCCGGATGGCCGGCAACGAGAGCGCCGACGACATGCACACCATCCGGGAGAACGCCCTGGCGTTCGTCACCGGACGACCGGTCAGCGAGATCATCGAGGCCGGCGAGGAGATCTACGACGAGCTGATGGCCGACCGGATCTGGGCCGGCACCCGGGTGCTCGCGCAGAAGCACCTCGACGCCGGCCAGCGGGTGTGGCTGGTGACGGCGACGCCGGTGGAGCTGGCCAGCATCATCGCCCAGCGCCTCGGGCTGACCGGCGCCCTCGGCACCGTCGCCGAGGTCCGCGACGGCCACTACACCGGGCGCCTGGTCGGCGAGCTGATGCACGGCGAGGCCAAGGCCGAGGCCGTGCGCGCGCTCGCCGAGCGCGAGGGGCTGGACCTGTCCCGCTGCACGGCCTACAGCGACTCGTCCAACGACCTGCCGATGCTCACGCTCACCGGGACCGCGGTCGCGGTGAACCCCGACACGGAGCTGCGCGCGGTGGCGCGGTCGCGCGGCTGGCAGATCCGCGACTTCCGGACCGGACGCAAGGCCGCCAAGATCGGCATCCCGACGCTGGCCGCGGCCGCGCTGTCCGGCGGCGTCGTCGGCGGCACGCTGGCGATCCGCCGCCGCAACCAGCCGGTCGCGCCGCCGCCCCCGGCCCCGAAGCGCCTGCTCGCCCGCCTCTTCTGAGCGGTCAGCCGAAGACGGAGGGGCGCTTCAGCAGGAGCTGGTAGAGCGACTGCTGGATGGTCTCGCGGACCTGGTCGGTCAGGTTGAACACGAGCATCGGGTCCTCGGCGGCGGCGGGACCGTAGGAGGCGGTCTCGATGGGCTCGCCGAACGCGATGAGCCACTTCGAGGGCAGCGGCACCAGACCCAGCGGGCCGAGGAGCGGGAACGTCGGGGTGATCGGCAGGTAGGGCAGCCCGAACAGCCGCGCGGCCGTCTTGGCGTTGCCGATCATCGGGTAGATCTCCTCGGCCCCGACGATGGCGCAGGGGATGATCGGCACGCCGGTCCGCAGAGCCGCTGTGACGAAACCGCCCCGACCGAACCGCTGCAGCGTGTAGCGGTCGCGGAACGGCTTCCCGACTCCCTTGAAGCCCTCGGGGAAGACCCCGACCAGCTCGCCGTCGGTGAGGAGCCGCTCGGCGTCCTCGCTGCAGGCCAGGGTGGCACCGAACTTGCGAGCCATCGCACCGATGAACGGCAGCTCGAAGACCAGGTCCGCGCCCAGCAGGCGGAACCGCCGCTGCGCGGGGTGGTCGTCGTGGAGGGCGACGGTGGTCATCAGCCCGTCGACCGGGATGGTGCCGGAGTGGTTCGCCACGACGAGCGCGCCGCCGGTGGCCGGCACGTTCTCGACGCCGTGGGTCTCCACCCGGAACCAGCGGTTGAACAGCGGCCGGAGCATCGGCAGCAGCACGTTGTCGGTGAGGTCGGGGTCGAACCCGAACTCGTCCGTCGCGTACTCGCCGGTCAGTCGGCGTTGCAGGAACTCGAGGGTGTCGGTGAGCTGCCGGTCCCAGCTCGGCGGCGACGACGGCGGGACGTGCGGCTCGTCGTCGTCGGGCCGCAGCGGGATGACGCGGGCCTCAGGCATCGCGCACCGCCCGCAGCCCCGGCGCCGGCGGGGCCGGGCGCAGCCGGTCCCCCACGGAGGCGGCGGTGTGCCCCAGGCGCCCGATCACCCGCTCGGCCCGGCCGGTCACCCCGGCGACGAGCTCGGGCGAGACCACGGGGGAGACCGTCCGCGCGTAGTCGGCGAGCGCCTCCTCGGTGGTGTACCGGGGCGTGTAGCCGAACTCGGTGCGCAGCACGGAGGTGTCGACGACGCGGCCGAAGTTGAGGAAGCGCATCTGTTCCGGGGAGTAGTCGATGAAGCCGAACCGGCGGGTGAGCCGGCCCAGGGAGCCCAGGGTGGGTGAGGGCAGCGGCACCTGCAACCGGCCGAGCCGCCGGATCACCTGGGAGAGCAGCAGCGTCCCGTCGCCACCGACGTTCACCGTGCCGGCGAAGTCCCCGGTGGTGGCGCGGGTCAGCACGGACAGGGCGTCGTCCTCGTGCAGGAGCTGGACCCGGGCGTCGTAGCCGAGCGCCGTCGGGACGACCGGCATCCGCAGGAAGCCGGTGAGCAGCGAGTCGATCCGCGGCCCGATGAAGTTGGTGAAGCGCAGCACCGCCACGCCCACGTCGGGACGGCGGCGCGAGAAGGACCGCACGTAGCTCTCGATGTCGAGGCTGTCCTTGGCGAAGCCACCGGACGGCACCCGCCGGGCCGGCATCGCCTCGGTGAAGACGGCGGGATCACGCGGGGACGCCCCGTAGACGGCGCTCGTCGACTTCAGCACCAGCCGGCGCACCGAGGGCGCGCGCTGGCAGGCCGCCAGCAGCTGCATGGTCCCGATGACGTTGAGTTCCTTCATCGGTCCGCGGCCACCGGCCCCGGCCGGGGTGGAGCTGATGTTCATGTGCACGACGGTGTCGACCGACGCCGTCGTGATCACCTTGCCGATCAGCGGGTTGCGGATGTCGGCGCGCACGAACTCGGTGCGGCCCAACCGGCGCAGCATCTCCGCCGACGGGGGGACGGTGTCCACCCCGATCACCCGCCCGACGGCGGGATCGTGGGCGAGCTCGGCCGCCAGCGCACCACCCAGCCACCGGCTGACACCGGTGACCAGGACGACCGCGGGCGGCACGAGCGTCAGCTCACTTCTTGTTGCGACGCTGGACGCGGGTCTTCTTCAGGAGCTTGCGGTGCTTCTTCTTCGCCATCCGCTTGCGGCGCTTCTTGATGACCGAACCCATGGTCTGTGCTCCTGAGGTCTACGGGTGCGGCACCGCGACCGTGAGGTCGACAGGTGCCACGGGGGGTGATCAGCTCGTGCGCGGCCGGTCGGGGACGGTGCCCCGAGCCGCATCGCGCCGAGGATACCCGGCAGGCCCGCGGCCACGCTGCCGCGGGAGCCGGAGACACCCCGCTCGAGGGTGAGGCAGCTGACCGACCGCCACACCTCCGCCCCCTCCCAGGGGCCCACCCGGAGCCTGCGAAGGGTGGGGACGAAGGGGGTCCTTCCTCAGGCGATGTCGGTGTAGGCGTCGCGCAGGTAGTCCTGCACGGCGCGCTCCGGCACGCGGAAGGAGCGGCCGACGCGGACGGCGGAGAGCTCGCCGGCGTGGACGAGGCGGTACACGGTCATCTTGGAGACGCGCATCATGCTGGCGACCTCGGCGACGGTCAGGAAGGTGACCGAGGCGCGGGGGGCCGGAGCGGCCGGGCGGCCGACGGGCATCGCGGCCGGGTGCTGCGGGCCGACCGGGCGGGCCATCGTGGCGGCCGAGATGGGCCGGCCGACGGGACGCGGAGCCGGGACGCCCTGGCGGGGGGCGGCGTACTGGGCTGCGTGACGCTGCTGGGGCATGGTCATGACTTCGTCTCCGGACTAGCACGTATCGGGTGCCGGCTTCCCCACCGGCTACGGGACACGCACGTGCTGATACAGAGAGTAGGGGGGCCGGCGTGACAGATGCGACGTATGAAACGGACATGCGGACCGGTCCGTCCTGGGCAGAAATACACCTATGTAGCTCTGTCGACATGTCCCTCGGGCGCGTCGGCCGACCCGCGCGCGCGACATGCCTCCCGGATGCGCCGCGGAGGGCCCGTCGACCCCTATCTTGAGGGGTTCTGCGCGCCCAGCTCGAGGCTCCGGGCGTGCGCGGCCTCGGCCGCTGCGGCGAGCGCGGCGCGGACGCCGTGCGCCTCCAGCGCGCGCAGCGCGGCCGCCGTCGTCCCGCCCGGGCTGGTCACCGCCTCGCGCAGCTGCACCGGGTGCTCGCCGGAGTCCCGGAGCATCGCCGCGGCGCCGACGGCGGTCTGCACGACCAGGTCGGCGGCGAGCGTCCGGGGCAGGCCGAGCAGCACACCCGCGTCGACCAGGGCCTCGACGACGTAGAAGAAGTAGGCCGGCCCGCTGCCCGACAGCGCGGTCACCGCGTCCTGCTGCGCCTCGGGGACCCGCCGCACCGCGCCGACGGCGGCCAGCAGCGCCTCGGCCTCGTCCAGGTGCTGCTCGCCCGCGTGGGCACCGGCGGAGACCACGCTCATGCCCTCCCCGACCAGGGCCGGGGTGTTCGGCATGACGCGGACGACGGGCACACCGGCCGGGAGCGCGGCCTCGATCCGGGCCGTCGGGACGCCCGCGGCCACCGACACCACGAGGTGGCCGGCGTCCACCGAGCCGGCGAGCGCGCTCAGCAGGGAGTCGACGTCCTGCGGCTTCACCGCCAGCAGCAGCACCCGGCACCGCGCGGCCGCCTCGGTCAGCCCGAGCACCTCGACGCCGTGGCGGGCGGTCAGCTCGGCGGCCCGCGCCTCGCTGCGCTCGCAGACGACGACCTCGCCGGGGCCGCTCCGCGCGACGAGCCCGGCCAGCAGCGCCTCGCCCATCTTGCCGCCGCCGACGACGGCCACACCGGTTCGCCTCTGCACCGGTCCGGTCATGCGCCCGCTCTCCCTCGCTCGTCCGCTGCTCCCGCCGTCCGCGGGACCAGGAGCCGAACCGTATCCGGGCGCCGTCTGCCGGCCGGGTGTGCCGCCCGGGGTCGCGGGGTAGCCGCCGCCCCATGTCTGACGAGCTGAGCGGGATGAGGGTCGCCGTCCTGGCGACCGACGGGGTCGAGCAGGTCGAGCTGGAGCGGCCCTGGCAGACGCTCGAGGAGGCCGGAGCCGAGCCGGAGCTGGTGTCCCTGGACTCGGGGCAGATCACCATGTACCAGCACATCGACAAGGGCGACCCCAGGAAGGTCGACACCACCGTGGGCGACGCCGATCCCGACGACTACGCCGCTCTGGTGCTCCCGGGCGGGGTCATCAACGGCGACTTCGTCCGGGCCGACGCCGACGCCGTCGCGTTCGTGAAGGCCTTCTTCGACGCCGGCAAGCCGGTCGCCGCCATCTGCCACGCCCCCTGGGTGCTGGCCGAGGCCGACGTCGTCCGGGGACGGCGCATGACCTCGTGGCCGTCACTGCAGACCGACCTGCGCAACGCGGGCGCCACGTGGGTGGACGAGGAGGTCGTCGTCGACGGGACGCTGGTGACCAGCCGCAACCCCGACGACCTCGACGCGTTCGGAGCCGCCATCGTGGACGTCTTCGCCCGGGCCGACGCCGAGACCGATCCCGAGGAGGAGCAGGCCTAGGGGCTCAGATCCGGTTCACCAGCGCCGCGGCCGGTGCCACCGTCAGCAGCGTCCCGGCGAAGACGAGGACGACGACCAGGCGCAACCCCAGGGGCTCGCCGCCGAACCGGTGCCGCCAGGCGCCGACCGCGCCGACCAGGGCGGTGACCGCGAGGGGGGCGATCACGACGGTGGCCCGGGGCAGCTGCTCCCAGAGCACGGTGAACAGCAGGTAGATCCCGACACCGGCCGCCAGCGCGACGACCATCTCGCCGGCGAACCGCAGCCAGGCGAGCGCGCCGCCGGCGGGCTCGTCCTCCAGCAGCGGCGGGTCGTCGTCCCGGACGACGGGGATCGGACCGGTCGAGGGCCCGGAGTCCTCGCCCGGCGCGCCGGGCACCCCGGGCTTGCGGGAGGGGCGCAGTCCGGGGATGGCCGCGGTCGACGGCCCGCCCGAGTCGCGCCCGCGAGAGGCGGGCAGGTCGGGCGACGGCGGGCGGACCCGGCCGGCGAGCGGGTCGGCGGGGACCCGTCCCCGGGCCTTCACCGGGTCGGCGGGCGCGATCGGCGGGGTCTTGCCGGTGTCCCCCGCCCGGCGGCCGAACGCCGGCCCGTCGGCGACCCGGCCGGTGTCGCCGTCGCCCCGGGAGCCGCGCTGCCGGACGACGGGCTCCTCGACGCTGTCCCCGCGACGGCGCCGGCCGGTCCGCGGCGACTCGACCCCGGCCTCGCGGAGGATGTCCGCCAGCGACCGGCCCCCGGTGTCGGGGTCCCTGCGCGGAGCGGACATCACACGCCTCCCAGAGAATCCAGCCGCCGGAGGATGACGCCCTCCCGCAACGCCCACGGACCGATGCGGACGAACGGTACTTCCAGGGCGCGCATCGCCGCCTGCGCCACCACGGCGCCGGCAGGGACTTGGTGCGCGCGGTCGGGCGACACGCCCTGCAGCTCGGCCAGCGCGGAGCTCTCGATGCGGGAGACGAAGCCGAGCAGCTGCCCCAGCCCGTCGGCGGTCAGCTCGCGCGGGACACGCAGACCGGCGGAGTAGGGCGCCGCGCCGGTCAGCCGGGCGAGGGTCCGGAAGGTCTTGCTGGTCGCGACGACGAGGTCGGGCGGTCCCACCGCCCGGAGCTTCTTGGCCGCGGGCGCCAGCAGGTCGTCCGCGTGCTCCTGGAGCTCGCGCAGCGCAGCCAGGTCGGGCCGGCCACCCGAGGCGGCCTCCGGGAGGAAGCGCCGGGTCATCCGGCCGGCACCCAGCGGGAGGGAGAGCGCGACATCCGGGTCCTCGTCCATGCCGGCTGCCAACTCGAGCGACCCGCCGCCGATGTCGAGCACGAGCAGCCGCCCGGCGCTCCAGCCGAACCAGCGCCGGACGGCGAGGAAGGTCAGCCGGGCCTCGTCCTCGCCGCTGGTCACCTGCAGCTCGACGCCGGTCTCGGCCCGCACCCGCTCGAGGACCTCCATGCCGTTGCGGGCCTCCCGGATCGCCGAGGTCACCAGCCCCAGCAGCTCCTCGCAGCCCAGCTCCTCGGCCTGGGCGCACGCCTCGCGCACGGCGCGGATCAGCGCCTTCTCCCCCGCCTTGGACAGCAGGTCGTCGTCGCCGACGTGCTCGGCCAGGCGCAGCAGCCACCGGTCGTCGTGCGTCGGGGTGGGGTGACCACCCCGGTGGGCGTCGACCACGAGGAGGTGGACGGTGTTCGATCCGACGTCCAGCACCCCGAGCCGCATGCGGTCAGTCTGCCGGGCGCCCGCGAGCGCGGCCGCGCGGGCACCGGCGCCGGGCTCCCTACCCTGGGTCCGTGCCGCACGAGAACGACCCCGAGGTCCCGGTCGAGGTGGACCCCGACCACCCCCGCGAGTGGCTGGAGTTCCCCGACCCGGCCGACCCGGGCCGCGTCGTCCGCGCCGACCTGACCTGGCTGAACTCCGCCTGGACGTGCGTCTTCGGCCGCGGCTGCGCCGGCGTGGTCGAGGGCCGCGCCGACGACGGCTGCTGCAGCCACGGCGCGTTCTTCAGCGAGGAGGACGACCTCCTGCGGGTCACCGCCGCGGTGGCCGAGCTCACCGACGAGGACTGGCAGCTCGCGCCGGTGGGCCGCGGCGCGTGGACCGAGGCCGACAGTGCTGACGAGGGGCAGGCCCCCGACGCCGAGGACGGCGCCCGGGCCCTGCGCACCCGGCTGGTCGACGGCGCCTGCGTGTTCCTCAACCGGCCCGGGTTCCCCGGGGGCGCCGGCTGCGCGCTGCACCGGATGGCGGTGCGCGAGGACCTGCACCCGCTCACCACCAAGCCCGACGTGTGCTGGCAGCTGCCGGTCCGCCGCGAGCAGGAGGTGGTCGACCGCCCCGACGGCAGCCGCGTCCTGGTGACGACGCTCGGCGAGTTCGACCGCCGCGGCTGGGGCCCCGGCGGGGCCGACCTGCACTGGTGGTGCACCGGCTCACCGGCCGCCCACGTCTCCCCCGAGCCGATGGTGCTCACCTACGCCGCCGAGCTGATCGCGCTCATCGGCGCCCCCGCCTACGAGGAGCTCCGGCGGCTCGCCGAGGCCCGCCTGGACCTCGGCATGGTCGCCCCGCACCCGGCCAGCCCGCCGCCGCGACGGCAGCCGCAGCCCGTGACGCTGCAGGTCCGCCGTCCGGGTGGAATCCACTCCCCCGGGCTCCAGGAGCCCTGATCGGGGGAGCCCCGCCACTACCCTCCCCGTCGTACCGACCGACGAGCGAACGGCGAGGCCAGTGACCGAGGACCACGCGAGCGCGCGTCCTCCCCGGGGTCCCGCGCCGCCCGACAGCGGGCTCCTGGGCCTCGTCCGGATCCCGGTGTTCCGCCGGCTGTGGCTGGCCGTCACCGTCTCCAGCCTCGGCGACTGGCTCGGCCTGCTCGCCACCACCGCGATGGCCGCACAGCTCACCCGGCAGGAGTCGGTGGCCGTCCAGGGCGCGGCGATCTCCGGCGTGATCCTGACCCGGCTGCTGCCGGACCTGCTGCTCGCCCCGCTGGCCGGAGCCCTCGCGGACAAGCTCGACCGGCGGGTGACCGCCGTCGTCGGCGACCTGCTGGCGCTCGGCCTGTACCTGTCGATCGCCGTCAGCTACGAGCTGACCTGGCTCTACGTCGCCCAGTTCCTGGTCGAGGCGGTCGGGCTGTTCACGAACCCGGCCAAGCAGGCCATGCAGGTGGCGATCGTCCCCCGCGAGCGGCTGGCGACGGCCAACCAGCTGATGCAGTTCTCCATCTACGGCGCCGTCCCGATCGCGGCGCTGGCCTTCGCCCTGCTGTCGACGCTGACACGTGCCGTCTCCGACGGCCCCGGCGCCGAGCAGACGGCGATCCAGGTCGCGCTCGTCTTCGACGCGCTGACCTACGGGGTGACGGCGTCCACGATCTTCCTGTCCCGTCACCTGCTGCCCGGGCGGGCCGCCGAACGCAGCGAGGGGACGAACGTCTTCTCGCTGATCGTCGAGGGGGTCTCGTTCCTCCGCGGGCAGCCGACCATGCGCGCGCTCTACATCGGCACCGTCGGGGCGTTCGGCGCCGGCGGGCTGATCATCGGCGTGGCCCAGCTCTACATCGCCACGCTGCGGGCCGGGCCGGCCGGCTACGGGATCATCTTCGGCACCGTGTTCACCGGCCTGGCGCTCGGCATGCTGGTCGGACCGCGCATCCTGCCGACGGTGCCGCGGCGCACCCTCTTCGGCCGCGCCATCGGCATGGCCGGCCTGGCGCTGCTGGCGATGAGCCTGCTGCAGGACTTCGTCCTCGCCACGGCCGCGGCCTTCCTCGTGGGCCTGTTCGCCGGGATGAGCTGGATCATCGGCTACACGCTGATCGGCCTGGAGGTCGAGGACCGGCTGCGTGGCCGGGTCTTCTCCTTCGTCGTCTCCTCGGTCCGGATCGTGCTGCTGCTGGCCGTCGCGGTCGGCCCCGGTCTCGCCGGCGTCCTCGGCTCGCACGAGTTCTGGATCGGCGACCTGCTGTTCAGCGTCACCGGCCCCGGGCTCACCCTGCTGGTCGGCAGCGCCATCGCGCTCCTGGTCAGCGTCTACGCCACCCGGCAGGTGGCGCCCCGGCACCGCAGCCGCGCGCGGGACATCCTGCGGCTGCTGTGGGGCAGCTCCGACATCCTCACCAGCACCTCGCAGTCGGCCGGGCTGTTCCTCGTCGTCGAGGGCGCCGACCGCGAGCTGACCCGGCGGTACACCGAGGCGCTGGCCGACGTCGTCCGCGACCGCGGCTGTCCCGTCGTCGTCACGTCCGAGCCCAGCGACACCGACCTGGGCCGTCGGGTCGGCCGCCTGCTCTACCCGCCGCGGCCGGCGACGACGTCGCACGAGCCCGGCTGGCCCGCGCCGGTCCCCCGCCCCGCACGGGGGGACGACGGCGAGGGCCCCCGGGTGGAGGCCTACACCGCGGCCCTGCTCGCCGCCGCCGACCGCGCCCAGCACGTGGCCACCGTCATCCGCCCGGCGCTGGCCGCCGAGCAGGTGGTGATCAGCTCGCACTACGTCGACGCCTCGATCGCCTTCCACGGCGCCGGGCAGGGCCTGGACGCCGAGCGCATCCTGCGGACCTCGATGTGGGCCACCCGCGGCCTGCTCCCCGACCTCACCGTCGTCGTCGACGCACCGGTCACCGAGGCGCCGGTCGACGCCGACCCGGCCGCGGTGCGCCGCGCGTTCGTCGGCCGTGCGGACGCCGCTCCGGACCGCTACGTCGTCGTCGCCGGGGAGGAGCTGGGCGCCGAGGCGCGGGAGACCGGGGTCGGACTGGTCTCGCCGGCGGTCCGCCAGCGGGTCGGGACCCTCCTCGGCCTGCGCTTCCCCGGCCGCGCCGGTCCGCCCCCAGCGGGCACGGCGCCGCCGGTCGAGGTCGGCCCCGCTGCAGGGGCCCGCGGCGAGCTCGCGAGGCGCGGGGGGCAGCGGGCTCCTTAGTCAGGCCGCGGCGTCGTCGTCCGCGGGGATGCTGTCGGCCCGCACCGCCCGGCGGAAGGTCTGCCGGTAGGCCCGCGGGGAGACGCCGCGGCGCCGCGCGAACTGGTCGCGGAACCCGGCCGCGGTGCCGAACCCGACGAGCCGGGCGATCTCCTCGATCGGGGCGTCGCTCTCCTCCAGCAGCGTCTCCGCGGCGGACAACCGCTGGGCGAGCAGCCAGGCGTGCGGGGTGGTGCCGGTGGTGGCCTTGAACCGCCGGGCGAAGCTGCGCGGGCTCATGAGGGCCCGGCGGGCCAGCACCTCGACGGTGATCTCCTCGGCCAGGTGGCCGCGGGCCCACTCGAGGACCACGCCGAGCAGGTCGTCCTCGCACGCGGCGACCGGGGCGTCGATGAACTGCGCCTGGCCACCGTCGCGGTGCGGCGGCACGACCATCTCGCGGGCCAGCGCGTTGGCGGCGGCGGCTCCCCACTCCCGGCGGACGAGGTGGAGCATCGCGTCCACGCCGGCCGCGGTGCCCGCGCCGGTGATGATCTGCCCGCAGTCGACGTAGAGGACGGCGGGGTCGACGTCCACCGCCGGGTAGCGGGCCGCGAGCTCGCCGGCGTAGCGCCAGTGGGTCGTCGCGCGGCAGCCGTCGAGCAGCCCCGCCGCGGCGACGGCGAAGGCGCCGGTGCAGTGGCTGACGATGATCGCGCCGCGGGCGTGGGCCGCACGCAGGGCGTCGAGGAGCTCGCCGGGCGGGTTGTCGTACATGCCCTCCCACGCGGTCATGAGCACCACGTCGGAGATCGCCAGCCGCTCGAACCCGTGCTCGACCACGATCGGCATGCCGATGTCGGTCCGGATGATCCCCGGCTCGTCGGTGACCAGCGCGAAGTCGAACGGCGGGAGCCCCATGGCGGTGCGGTCGTAGCCGAACACCTCGGCGACGACCCCGATGCCGAAGGTGCCGACGAGGCCGTCGGCGACGATGGCGCTGACGACGACCGGGCGCTGCGCAGTGGTCATGCAGTCACTATGGCAGGAATGACGCGATCCGTGTCACTCCGGCCACTCGTGGGTGCGATCACCGACGGCCAGGCTGATCGCATGTTGCTGATCACCTGCCCCGTCTCGCAGTCCGACGAGCTCGTCGCCGACCGGCGCATCCGGTCGGTCGTCAACCACCCGACGCACGTCGCCCTCTCGGTCGAGTGCCCCGCCTGCGGCAGCGTGCACGTCTACCGCACCGGCCGGCGCTGGGAGGACGCCCGCCGCCGGGTCGCCGAGGCCGACACCCGTTCGGCCACGGCCGCGGCGACCGCCGCCTCGGCTCGGGCTGCGCAGGAGCTCACCCGGGCCTAGGCTCGAACACATGAGCGAAGCCAACAGCACCGAGAAGGACCCGAAGGACTGGGTGACCGGGGACGAGCCGGCCACCGGGGCGCAGAAGAGCTACCTCAACACCCTGGCCCGCGAGGCCGGTGAGGAGGTGCCCGACGACATCACCAAGGCCGACGCCTCGGTGAAGATCGACGAGCTCCAGGAGGAGACCGGCCGGGGCCAGTAGCCCCGGCCGGCGAGCTCCTAGGCCTCGAACTTGTAGCCGAGGCCGCGGACCGTCACCAGGTACTCGGGGTTGGCCGGATCCGGCTCGATCTTGGCCCGGAGCCGCTTCACGTGGACGTCGAGGGTCTTGGTGTCCCCGACGTAGTCCGAGCCCCAGATGCGGTCGATGAGCTGGGCGCGGGTGAGCACCCGGCCGGCGTTGCGCAGCAGCAGCTCGAGCAGGTCGAACTCCTTGAGCGGCAGCGACACCGGCTGCCCCTCCACGGAGACGACGTGCCGGTCGACGTCCATCCGCACGGGGCCGGCCTCGAGCGCCCCGTCGGCCGTGACCTCGGGCTCGCCGCGACGGCGCAGCACGGCCCGGATGCGGGCGACGAGCTCGCGCGCGGAGTACGGCTTGGTGACGTAGTCGTCGGCGCCGAGCTCCAGGCCGACGACCTTGTCGATCTCGCCGTCCTTGGCGGTCAGCATGATGATCGGGACGTTGCTGCGGCTGCGCAGCGTCCGGCAGACCTCGGTGCCGGGCAGTCCGGGGAGCATCAGGTCGAGCAGCACGATGTCGGCGCCCTGCCGGTCGAACTCGTCGAGCGCCTGCGGGCCGGTGGAGGCCACGACGGCGTCGAAGCCCTCCCGGCGCAGCATGTACGACAACGCGTCGGAGAAGGACTCCTCGTCCTCCACCACGAGCACCCGGGTCATGGCCGTCCTTCCGTGTGTCCGCCGGCATGCGAGACGGCGGACGGGGACTCCTGCGCGGCGGCGGGTTCGCTGCCGGTGTCTGTGGGGGTCTGCCCGGCGGTGTCCGGGGCGTCGGCGGCGGCCAGCGGGATCCGCAGGGTGAAGGTCGACCCCAGGCCCTCCTCGCTCCACACCGAGACCGAGCCGCCGTGGTTGCTGGCGACGTGCTTGACGATGGCCAGGCCGAGACCGGTGCCGCCGGTGCTCGAGGCCCGGGACTGGTCGACGCGGTAGAAGCGCTCGAAGACGCGGGCCCGGTCCTCCCGCGGGATGCCGATGCCGCTGTCGGTGACCGCGATCTCGGCGAAGCCCGAGCGGGCGCGCGCGGCGACCGCGATGCGGGTGTTCTCCGGGCTGTAGTGCACCGCGTTGGCCAGCAGGTTGGTGACGGCGGTGGCCAGCTGGGCCTCGACGCCGCGCACGACGAGCCCGCGCTCCCCGCCCACCACCAGGTCGATCTTCTTGGCCGCGGCGGCGAGGCCGGTGCGGTCGGTCGACTCGTGGAGCACGGTGTCGACGTCGACCGGGACCAGCTCGGGCAGCGGCTCCCCGCCCTGCAGGCGGGAGAGGTCGACCAGCTCGCGGACCAGCCGCGCCAGCCGGTCGGCCTCGTGCGACATGCGGGTGGCGAACCGCTGCACCGTCTCCGGGTCGTCGGCGGCGTCCTGCACGGCCTCGGCCAGCAGCGCGAGCGCGCCCACCGGCGTCTTCAGCTCGTGGCCGACGTTGGCGACGAAGTCCCGGCGGACCTCCTCCACGCGGCGGGCCTCCGTCACGTCCTGCAGCACGAGGGCGACGGGTCCGGGCACGGGGGCGGAACCGCTCTCCAGCCGGACCCCGTGCACCCCCACCCGCCGCGGGCCCGATCCCACGAGGTCTCCGGGCAGCGAGACGTCGGCCCGGCGGCTGCCGCCGTCGCGGACGTCGCGCACCACCTGGAGCAGCTCCGGGACCAGCAGGCGCGTCCCACGCACGATGCCGAGCGCCCGCGCGGCCGGGTTGGCCAGGAGCACGGCCTCGTCGAGGTCGACGACCACGACCGCGGGGTCCATCAGGTCGAGCAGCCGCCGCGAGAGCAGCTGCTCGAGGGTCGGGTCCGGCTGGACCCGCACCGGCTCCTCGGCCAGCCGACGGCGCGTGACGACGACGGCCCCGACCAGGACAGCACCCAGGACGAGGCCGGTCACGAGGGCGACCGTCGGGCTCACGAGGCCGATGCTAGGCCGGGGGGATCTCCCGTCATCCCCCGTGCGAGTGGTGCCACGACGGGGTCGCGGGACTGTTCACGTCCCCGTGCCCCCTCGTTCACCTCACCGCGCCGACGACGTCAGAGAGCCCGGCCTACCCTCGGGGCCCGGAGCGTGGACGCCGGAGCGACCGGCGGCCGTCCCAGGCCGCCCCCGGCCCGTGGCGGGCCGACGAGGAGGGACCAGCCGTGCGCGAGCACTACCGCGAGGAACTCGAGGACATCAACTCCTGCCTGGTGGAGATGGCGAACTCCGTCGGTTCCGCCATGAGCACCGCCACCACGGCGCTGCTCGACGCCGACGTCGCCCTGGCCGACCGCGTGATCGCCGGCGACGAGCACATCGACGCGGTGCGCGAGAGCATCGAGCAGCGGTGCTTCGCCCTGCTCGCCCGCCAGCAGCCGGTCGCCACCGACCTGCGCACCGTCACCGCCGCGATGCGGATCGTCGCCGACCTCGAGCGGATGGGCGACCTCGCCGTCCACGTGGCCAAGGTGGCCCGGATGCGGTTCCCGGACCCGGCCGTGCCGCAGGAGGTCCGGCCGCTGTTCCTCGACGCCGGCCACATCGCCGAAAGCCTGGTCAGCAAGACCGCCACGGTGATCGCCAAGCTGGACGTCGAGGCCGCGGCGCAGCTCGAGGCCGAGGACGACCTCATGGACCAGGTGCACCGGCAGCTGTTCCGCGAGTTGCTGTCCGACAGCTGGCCGCACGGCATGGAGCAGGCGATCGACGTGACGCTGCTCGGCCGGTACTACGAGCGCTTCGCCGACCACGCCGTCAGCGTCGCCCGCCGCGTGGTCTACCTGGTGACCGGCGAGATGGAGATGCGCAGCTCGGTGTGACGCCTCCTTCCCGGGCATGGGTACCGATACCTGCGCTCCGGAGGTCGTGGGCGTAGGTATCGGTACCCATGCCTGGGTGCGCACGGCCGTCGTGACTCGCCGGGGGTTGTCCACAGGACGCCGGCCCTTCGCCCGAGGACCCGGCGAGTTGGTCACGCTGCGGCCGTGGACTGGCGAGCGGCGATCCGGACGGCGATGGCGGAGCACGGGCAGCTGGCGACGCGGCGGCAACTGCTCGGGCACGTCCCGGCCCTCGTCCTCGACGGGCACATCGGGCGGCGCAACCTCGTGCGCGTGTTCCCCCACGTCTACCGGCTCCGGGACGCCGCGGTCGACGAGCACATGGTGCTGCGTGCCGCGCTCGTGCACGCTGGGCCGGTATCCGCCCTGAGCCACACCACGGCCCTGGCGGTGTGGGGGGTCCGCACCCTGGAGCGCCCCCTTCACCTGACCGTCGACCACGGTCTCCAGCGCGTGGGTGCACCCGACCTCGTGGTGCACCGGCGGCTCTCGTTCGATCCGACCTCCGCGCAGTGCGTGGAGAGACGGGGTCTGCGCGTGACACAGCTGGCCCGGGCACTGGTCGACTCCTGGCCTCTGCTCCCGACCGAGGAGCGTCGTCCGCTGCTGCTGGACGTCGCCCGGCGCCGTCTCGTCACGGCCGACCAGGTGAGGGACGCGCTCGCCGAGCGTCCCAACGTCGCCGGTCGACGCGCTCTCGCTCAGACGGTCGACCTCATCGCTGACGGCGTGCAGAGCGAGCTGGAGGCCCATGGCGTGCTGCGGGTCTTCCGGCACCGGTCGCTGCCGCGCAGCGTCGGCCAGTTCCGGGTCACATTGCCGACGGGCGACGTGTTCCTGGACCGCTGTTGGCCCGAGGTCAAGCTCGTCGTGGAGCTGGACGGCGCGGCGCACCACACCTCGCCGGAGGACCGCCGCCGTGACCTGGCGCGCGACCGCGCGCTCGCCGCACTCGGCTGGGTCGTACTCCGCTTCAGCTACGCGGACGTCGTGCGCGACCCCGAGGGTGTGCGAGTTGCCGTGCTCGCGGCGTACCGGGAGCGGGCCCAGCAGTTGCGCACCCGCTGAGCGACGCCTCCCCCGAGGCATGGGTACCGATACCTGCGTCCTGGCGCCCGCCAGAGGGGGTATCGGTACCCATGCCTCGGGAGGGGCGCTACTTCTTGCCCTGGTTCTTGACCGCCTCGATGGCGGCGGCCGCGGCCTCGGGGTCCAGGTACTCGCCGCCCGGCTTCAGCGGCTTCAGGTCGTCGTCGAGGTCGTAGCGCAGCGGCACGCCGGTGGGGATGTTGAGGCCGACGACCTCGTCCTCGCCCATGCCGTCGAGGTGCTTCACCAGCGCCCGCAGGCTGTTGCCGTGCGCGGCGACCAGCACGGTCTTGCCCTCGCGCAGGTCCGGGACTATGGCGTCGTACCAGTACGGGAGCATCCGGACGACGACGTCGGCCAGGCACTCCGTGGCCGGACGGACCTCGGGCGGCAGGAACGCGTAGCGCGCGTCGCCGTCCTGGCTGTACTCGCTGCCGGCCTCGATCGGCGGCGGCGGGGTGTCGTAGGAGCGGCGCCAGATCATGAACTGCTCCTCGCCGTACTCGGCGAGCGTGGCGGCCTTGTCCTTGCCCTGCAGCGCGCCGTAGTGCCGCTCGTTGAGCCGCCATGACCGCTTCACCGGGATCCAGTGCCGGTCGGCGGCGGCCAGCGCCAGCTCGGCCGTGGTGATCGCGCGCCGCAGCAGGGAGGTGTGCAGCACGTCGGGCAGCAGCCCGGCCGCGGCGAGCAGCTCCCCGCCGCGGGTGGCCTCGGCCCGGCCCTTCTCCGACAGGTGCACGTCGACCCAGCCGGTGAAGAGGTTGGCCTTGTTCCACTCGCTCTCGCCGTGGCGGAGCAGCACCAGAGTCCCGGTCACGGCGATCATCCTGCCCGACGCCGGCTCAGGAGGCCGGGCCCGCCCCCGAGCGCCGGGTGGGGTCGGCGAAGTCGGCGAACGCCTCGAGGTTGCGCAGGGACTCCCCGCGCTTGACCCGCCAGGCCCACTCCCGCTTGATCGAGGTCCCGAAGCCGATCTCGAGCATCATGTTGAAGTGGTCGTCGGCGTAGCTGAGCACCGAGCCGAGGACCCGGTCGAGCTCCTCGGCGGTGACCGCGGCGTGCGGCAGCCGGCCGGTCAGGTAGACGTCGCCCACGGCGTCGATCGAGAACGCCACCCCGTACATCCGGGCGTTGTGCTGCAGCAGGTAGGTCCACAGCTGCTCGCGGTTCTCGTCGGGCTGGCGGCAGACGAACGCCTCGACCCGCAGCGCGTGGTCGCCGACCACCAGCCCGCACACGGTCTTCAGCTTCTTGGTGCCGGGGAGGTCGACCAGCCACTGCCCGGGCGCGGGGTGCTCGTGGACGAGCTCGCTGTCGCGCAGCGTCGCGGCGATCACCGCATCGAGCTCCTCGACCGAGCGCCGGGTCACCGGGCCACCTGCGCGCTGCCCACGGCCCGCAGCAGCCCGCTGCGCCGGCGGCGCGGCGCCCCGGCCATCTCGGCCGCCGCGGAGGTGTAGGCGTCGACCAGCGAGTCCGCGGTCCGGTCCCAGGAGAGGGCGGCCGCGTGCCGGCGCGCACCGGCCGAGAGCAGCTCGCGGCGGGCCAGCACGGACCGGACGGCGGCGGCGTAGTCCGCCGGGTCGCGGCCCTCGACCAGGACCCCGGAGAACCCGTCGCGCACGGCGGTCGGGAGCCCTCCGACCGCGGCGGCGACCACGGGGGTCCCGCAGGCCTGCGCCTCCAGGGCCACCAGCCCGAAGGACTCGTTGTGGCTGGGGACGACGGCGACGTCGGCGGCGCGGTAGTGCTCGGCCAGCCGGTCGGGTGGCTGCGGCGGGAGGAACCGCACCAGGTCGGCGATGCCGAGGGAGACCGCCAGCTCCTGCAGCTGCCGCGGCGCCTCCAGCCCGGAGCCGCTGGGCGCGCCGACCACCTGCACGCGCAGCCGGTCGCGCAGCGCCGGGTCGTCGGCCAGCATCCGGGCGGCGGTCTCGAGCAGCAGGTCGGGGGCCTTGAGCGGCTGGATCCGGCCCACGAACAGCAGGACGACGGCGTCGTCCGGCAGGCCGACCGCCCGGCGGGCGGCGCTGCGGTCGCCGGGCCGGAACCGGTCCAGGTCGACCCCCGGGGGGACGACGAGGGTGCGGCGCGGATCGGCGCCGTAGTGGCGGACGAGCTGCGCGGCCTCGTCCTCGGTGTTGGCGATCAGCCGGTCGGCCTCGGCGACGACCTGCTCCTCGCCGATGACGCGGGCCCGCGGCTCGGGGCGGTCCCCGGCGGCGAGCGCGGCGTTCTTCACCTTCGCGAGGGTGTGCGCGCTGTGGATCAGCGGCACGCTCCACCGGTCGCGCGCCAGGTAGCCGACCTGCCCGGAGAGCCAGTAGTGCGAGTGGACGACGTCGTAGTGGCCCGGCTCGTGCTGGGCCTCCTCGCGCAGCACCGCCGCGGTGAACGCGCACAGCTGGGCCGGCAGCTCCTCCTTGCCCAGACCCTCGAACGGCCCCGCGGTGACGTGGCGGACGAGCACGCCGGGGCTCATCTCCACCACGGGCGGCAGGTCGCTGGAGGTGGCGCGGGTGAAGACCTCGACGTCGATGCCGCGGGCGGCCAGCCGGCGGGAGACCTCGACGATGTAGACGTTCATCCCTCCGGCGTCACCGGCACCGGGCTGGTCGAGCGGGCTGGTGTGCACCGAGAGCGTGGCCACCCGGCGCAGCGGACCGGGGGTGTGCAGGCGGGAGACCACGCGCGTGCGACCTCCTGACCGGACCTGCGGGGGATGCGAGCCGTGGTGCCGGTGTGGCACCCCTGTCGACCTCCCATCCTGCAACAGCGCCAGGATGGGGGCATGTCCGGTTCGTCACGTCCCCCCGCCGACCTGCCCGGATCCGGGCGCACCGCCGTCGTCACGGGCGCCTCCAGCGGCATCGGGGCCGCGACCGCCGAGCGCCTGACCGCCGAGGGCTTCGACGTCGTCCTCGGCGCCCGGCGGCTGGACCGGCTGACCGCGCTGGCCGAGCGGATCGGCGGGCGGGCGCTGCCGCTGGACGTGACCGACCCCGCGTCGGTCGAGGAGTTCGTCGCGGCGCTGGACCGGGTCGACGTCCTGGTGAACAACGCCGGCGGCGCGTTCGACGCGAAGCCGGTCGCCGACGCCGACCTCGACTCGTGGCAGCGCGCGTTCGACGTGAACGTGCTGGGGGCCGTCCGGCTGACCAAGGCGCTGCTGCCGGCGCTGCGGGCGTCGGGGGCCGGCGACGTCCTCTTCGTCGGCTCGACCGCGGGGATGGTCAGCTACGAGGGCGGCGCCTCGTACACGGCGGCCAAGCACGGGGTGCACACGCTGGCGGGGACGCTCCGGCTGGAGCTGGTCGCCGAGCCGATCCGCGTCATCGAGATCGCGCCGGGGATGGTCCGCACCGACGAGTTCGCGCTCAACCGCACCGGGTCGGCGGAGTCGGCCGCGGCGGTCTACCGCGGGGTGCGCGAACCGCTGGTCGCCGAGGACGTCGCCGACTGCATCGCCTGGGCGCTGACCCGGCCGCACCACGTGAACGTCGACCTGCTCGTCGTCCGTCCCCGGGCCCAGGCCGCCCAGCACAAGGTCCACCGCGAAGAGTGAGTGGAGTCGCTCGAGTGCGGAAAACGCACTCGAGCGACTCCGCTAGGTGTACTGACCGGAGACGTTGGTCGAGGACGTGTGACGACACGATCTGATTGATCTTGTTCGGGGAGGACCTCCGGACGTGGAGTGGAGCTGCTGAAGGCACCCATTCCACGAGCTCCGGAGGTCCTC
>NZ_QOHG01000001.1 GCF_003319125.1 Blastococcus sp. TF02A-26
CGACCAGCGCACGGCCGCCCTGGACGCCTGGCTGGAGCACTACAACACTGCCCGCAGCCACTCCGCCCTCAAAGGTCAGCCGCCGATCAGCCGCCTCGCCGCGTGAACAACCTGTCCGGTCACGACACCTAGGAGGTGCCTGCGCAGGGTCGCCGACGCCCGGCGTGTCCGCCGTCGCACCCCTCTCGGGTCGCCGCGGGCCGGGGGGCGGGGGCATGGTGGAGGCCATGCACATCACCCCCGAGGTCCTCGAGCGGGAGTTCTCCCTCAGCACCGCCGCCACCCGCCTGGACTTCCTCAGCCGGCGCGACAGCGGTGCGGCGACGCTCAACACCGTCGCTCCCGAGGACCCCGACGACTGGAGCTCCATCCGGGACGCGGAGACCACGCTCGACGTGCCCGAGGCCCTGGAGCTGCTCGCCCTCGGCGAGGTCATCGCCCGCAAGGCGCGCGACAGCCAGCTGATCGGCATCCGCGCCGCGCTGCGCGGCGGAGCGGGCTGGGACCAGATCGCCGCGGCTCTCGACGTCGCGCCCGACGAGGCCTGGACGGCCTACCACCGGCTCATCGAGCTCCAGGAGCGTTCCCGGGCGCTGGACCCGGAGGCCGCCGGGGCCGCTCGTGACCTCGCCGGCGCCCGCCCCCGCCGCTAGTGGACCTCCACGCCCTTCCAGAAGGCCACCCGGCCGGTGATCTCCTGCGCGGCCGGCTTGGGCTCCGGGTAGTACCAGGCCGCGTCGGCGTTGGTCTGCCCGTCGACTTCCAGGGAGAAGTACGACGCCTCGCCCTTCCACGGGCAGGTGGTGTGCGTGCTCGAGGGGCGCAGCACGTCCTCCCGCACCGACTCGCGCGGGAAGTAGGCGTTGCCCTCGACGGTCACGATGTCGTCGGACTCGGCGACGACGGTGCCGTTCCAGGTGGCGGTGGTCATGAGCCGATGATCCTCCTGCCGGCCGCCGGCCGCCGCGGGCTCAGGAGTGCAGCAGCGCGAACGTGGCGACGGCGTGGGCGATCGCCGTCCCCTCCTGCTCGACGTCGGCCTCGCAGACGGTCAGGTGCTCGCCGCGGGTGCGCACGGAGGCGGTGACCGTGACGTGCCCCGGCTTCCCGGGCCGCAGGTAGGTGACCGTCAGCTGGCTGGTCGCCGGGACATCACCCTCGCCGGAGACCGTCCGCACGGCCTGGCCCATCGCGGTGTCGACGAGGGTGGCGAGCACGCCGCCGTGCAGGGTGCCCGCCGGGTTGAGGTGCTCGTCGGTGACGTCGAGGCCCAGTCGCGCCCCGCCGTCGTCGGTGTCGTCCACCCGGATGCCCAGCGAGCCGGCGAAGCCGCCGGTCGTCGTGTCGTTCGCCATCGCCGGGCCGTACCCACCGGCCGAGGTCTCAGTCCGCGCCGTTCTCGGCCAGCGTGGCGAGCAGCCGGCGGAGGGTCCCCAGGTCGTCGTCCTCCAGACCGGCGGTCAGCCGGCCCTCGAAGGCGGCGGCGGCACGGCGCAGCCGGACGAAGAGGTCCTCGCCGGCGGCGGTGAGCAGCACCCGCTGCACCCGCCGGTTGTCCGGGTCCCGCCAGCGGGTCACCAGCCCGGCCCGCTCGAGCCCGTCCAGGTGGTGGGTCAGCGTGGGCTGCCGGACGCCGACGACGTCGGCGAGGTCGGCCTGCGTGCGGGCGTCGGTGCCCCGGACGGCCCGCAGCACCTGCCACGTCGCGGCGCTGCCCCCGGCGGCGGCGAGCGCGTCGTCCAGCCCCCGTGCCACCGCCTTCGCCGTCCGGAGCAGCAGGTCCGAGACGGCAGAGGTGCTCACGGACCGACCTTAGACGCCTCAGGGTTCGACGTCTAAGGCAGCCGCGCCAGCAGCACGCGGGCCAGGTCGACCAGTCCCGACGGCGGGCCCGGCTCGTCGGCGGCGGCGCGCAGAGCGGCCGCCAGCGGCGCCGCGACGGCGGGGGAGAGCGCCGCGATCCAGGCGCCGGAGGCCGCGCGCGCCTCGGCCACGTGCTCGGTGCTCCCGTCCGGGCGTCCGGCGACCACCTCAGGCCGGGAGGCCAGCAGGCCGGTGAGCCGCCAGTCCCCGGAGGTCGTGCGGGCGGCGAGCGCCTCGAGCCGCCCGGCGGCGGTGCGCAGCAGGTCGGCGGGGATGCCCTCGGGGTCGGGTGCCACGGGGGGATCGTGCCTGCGGGCGGGTGTGGCGGCCGGGATCGGCGGGGACTGCCGGTGTGTCCGCCCCCGCCGTCCTCCGGAGCCGCCCCGTGGAGCCCACCGACAGCCGCGCCCCCGAGCTGCAGACGCTCACGCCGGGCCAGTTCGACGTCGTCCAGTTCGCCGTCCTGGGTGCGGGCTTCGCGCTGCTGGCCTACCTCCTGTACTCGTGGGCGAGCCGGGACGAGGTGTCGGCGCGCTACCGCCCCTCGGCGTACGCGGCGATCTGCCTGGCGGCGGTGGCGACACTCGCCTATGCCGTCCTGTACTCCGACGTCGACAGCGGCTTCCGGCTCACCGGCGGGGTGTACGTGCCGACCGAGGAGGCGCGGACGACGGAGGGGACCCGGTACATCGACTGGTCGGTGACCGTCCCGCTGCTGACCGTCGAGCTGCTCGCGGTCTGCTCGCTGGCCGGTGCCCGGGCACGGCGGGTGCGGGCCGGGGCGATGGCGTCGGCGTTCCTGATGATCGTCACGGGCTACCTCGGCGCCCAGGTGGTGGGGGAGGGCCGGGACACCGTCGCCCTGGTCGTCTGGGGGCTGATCAGCACCGCCTTCTTCGCCTACCTCTACGTGGCGCTGATCGCGGCGGTCCGCGCGTCGCTGCCGACCATGGGGGAGGAGGCGGCGACCAGCCTGCGCAACGCCACGATCGTGCTGCTCAGCAGCTTCGGCATCTACCCGCTGGTCTACGCGGTGCCGGTCTTCGTCGACGTGACGGCGGCCTGGTACACCGCGATGCAGGTCTCGTACTCGATCGCCGACGTCATCGCCAAGATCGGTTTCGGCGTGCTCGTGCACAAGGTGGCGAAGCTGCGTACGGCGGAGGACGTCGCGGCCGGCGTCGACACCCATCCCGAGCCGGTGTGGTCGAGCAACGTGCGCAAGAGCGAGGGTGTGCAGCCGGAGGTCCGCCGGATCGCCGAGCGGTGAGACTCAGGCCGGTTCGCGCCGCATGGGCACGTGCGGGATGCCGTCCTCGTCGCAGCCGGGGCCGCTGCGCCGGAAGCCGAAGCGCTCGTACCAGCTCTCGAGGTGGGCCTGCGCGCCGAGCGTGATCGGGTACCCCGCGCAGAGGTCGATGCCGGCCTCGATGAGCCGGGCGGCATGGCCCGCGCCGCGGTGGGCCGGCGCGGTCGCGACCCGGCCGATCGCCCGGGTCGCGCCGTCGTCGAGCACCCGGATGGTGGCCGCCACCTCGCCGTCGACCTCCGTCCAGAGGTGCAGCGTGGCCGGCTCCACGTCCCGTCCGTCGAGCTCCGGATAGGGGCACTCCTGCTCCACGACGAAGACGTCGACCCGCAGCCGGCACAGCGCGTAGACCTCGAACGGGGTCAGGTCGGCGAAGCGGGCGGTGCGGAGGACGGGCGACGACGGGGCGGACACCGTGCAGTTGTAGCCCACCGTCGTCCGGGGAGGTCCGCCACGTCGGGCACACTCGTGTTTAGGTGTGCCTCGCCTACACCCTCTGGAGGATCCGTGAACACCGCCGGGCGCGTGACCGCCGCCGTCCTCACCGCCGTCGCCGTGGCCGGCACGGTCGCCGGCTGCGGCTCCGACGACGCCGACGGCGACACCCTCACCGTCTACAGCGCCCAGCACGAGAGCCTGGTGCGCACGATGCTCGAGGACTTCACCGAGGAGACCGGCATCGAGCTGGAGTTCCGCGAGGGCAACGACGCCGAGCTCGCCAACCAGATCGTGCAGGAGGGCGAGGCCTCGCCGGCCGACGTGTTCCTCACCGAGAACAGCCCGGCGATCGACGTCCTGGACCGCGAGGGGCTGCTCGCGCCCCTGGAGCAGGCGACGCTGGACCAGGTCGGCGCGCAGTTCCGGCCCTCGTCGGGCACCTGGACCGGCTTCGCGGCGCGCTCGACGGTCCTGGTCTACAACCCGGCGCAGCTGCCGGAGTCCGAGCTGCCCGCGTCGATCCTCGACCTGGCCGACCCCGAGTGGGAGGGCCGCATCGGGATCGCGGCCGGTGGCGCGGACTTCCAGGCGATCGTCAGCGCCGTCCTCGCGCTGCGCGGGGAGGACGAGACCCGCGCCTGGCTCGAGGGCCTGGAGCGCAACGCCGACGTCTACCAGAGCAACACCGCGGTCATGACCGCCGCCGACGAGGGCGAGATCGACGCCGGGATCATGTACCACTACTACTGGTACCGGGACCAGGCCGAGAACGCCCTGCGCGGGGACGACGCGGCGCTGCACTTCTTCCGCAACGCCGACCCCGGTGCGTTCCTCAGCGTCTCCGGCGCCGGGGTCCTCGCCTCGTCCGACCAGCAGGAGCAGGCGCAGCGGCTGGTGGAGTACCTGACCAGCCCGGCGGCGCAGGAGCGGCTGGCCCGCAGCTCCGCCCTCGAGTACGCCGTCGGCACCGGGGTGGCGTCGGCCGAGGCGCTGCCGCCGCTGGACACCCTCGGCGCACCGGACGTCGACCCGGGTGGGCTGGACCAGCAGCGGGTCACCGAGCTGATGCAGGACGTGGGGCTGCTCTGAGCACCCCGACGTCGCTCCCGGTCCCCGGGACGCCGGCCCCTCCGGCGCCCCGGGGACCGCGCGCGTCCGCGGGCGGCCTGCGCGAGCTGCGCCGCTCGCCGGTGACCGTGCTGCTGGCCACCGCCGTGGCGGCCCTCGCCCTGGTGCCGCTGGGCTACATCGTCACCGGCGCCCTGGACATCGGCTGGAGCGGGATCTCCGAGCTGGTGTTCCGCGAGCGGGTGGCCGAGCTGCTGTGGAACACCACCCGGCTCGTCGTCGGCACGGTCGTCGTCTGCGCCGTCCTCGGGGTGGGCGCGGCCTGGCTGGCGGAGCGCTCCGCGGTCCCCGGCCGCCGCGCGTGGCACGTGCTGCTCGTGGCGCCCCTGGCGGTGCCGGCCTTCGTCAACAGCTACGCGTGGATCTCGCTGCTGCCGGGCCTGGACACCTATGGCGGCGCGCTGCTGGTGGTGTCCCTCTCCTACTTCCCGTTCGTCTACCTGCCGGCGGTCGCCGCCTTCCGCGGTCTGGACCCCGCGCTGGAGGACACCGCACGGGGACTGGGCCTCTCCACCTGGGCGGTCTTCCGGCGGGTCCAGCTGCCGCAGCTGCGGGTGGCGGTGCTCGGCGGCAGCCTGCTCATCGCCCTGCACGTCCTGGCGGAGTTCGGCGCCTTCGCCATGCTCCGCTACCCGACGTTCACCACGGCCATCTACGACCAGTACCGGGCGACCTTCAACGGCCCCGGCGCGACCGCCCTGGCCGGGGTGCTCGTGCTGCTGTGCCTGGCGCTCCTGGTGGCCGAGCTGCGGCTGCGCGGCTCGCGCGGCTACGCCCGCACCGGGGCCGGCGTCGCCCGCCCGTCGCGGCCGGTCCGCCTCGGCCGGCTCACCCTCCCGGCGCTGGCCGGGCTCGCCGCCCTGGTCGGCCTGGCCGTCGGCGTGCCGCTGGCCAGCCTGGGCACGTGGCTGGCCCGGGGTGCCTCGACCGCGCTGGACCTCGGGGAGCTCGCCACCACGACCGGCACCACGCTGGGCCTGGCCGCCGCGGCCGCCGCGGTCACCACGGCGATGGCCCTGCCCACCGGCTGGCTGGCGGTCCGCCGGCGCGGCCCGGTGAGCACGCTGCTGGAGCGCAGCACCTACCTGGGCAGCGCCGTCCCGGGGATCGTCATCGCGCTGGCGCTGGTCACGGTGAGCATCCGGGCCACCCCCTGGCTGTACCAGACCGTGCCGGTGCTGCTGGCCGCCTACGCGATCCTGTTCCTGCCCCGGGCGATCGTGACGGTGCGGGCGGCGGTGGAGCAGTCGCCCCGGCTCTACGACGACATCGCCGCCTCCCTCGGGGCCTCGGCTCCCGACCGGCTGCGGCGGGTCACGCTGCCCCTGCTCGCGCCGGGCATCGGCGCGGGAGCGGCGCTGGTGTTCCTGGCCGTGGTCACCGAGCTCACCGCCACCCTGCTCCTGGCCCCGACCGGGACGACGACGCTGGCGACGGCGTTCTGGTCCTCCAGCAGCGCCCTGGAGTACGGCGCCGCCGCCCCGTACGCGGTGGTGATGGTGCTGCTGTCGGCTCCGGCTACCGTGCTGCTCTCCCGAGACGCCCGACGAGGTCTGACCACATGAGTGCCCTGACGGTGCAGGACGTGACGAAGTCCTACGGCACCACCCCCGTCCTGACCGGCGTCGACCTGCACGTGCCGACCGGGACCACGACCGCGCTGCTCGGCCCCTCGGGCTGCGGCAAGACGACGCTGCTGCGGATCGTCGCCGGCTTCGACGACCCGGACTCGGGCACCGTCGAGCTCGGCGGCCAGGTGGTGGCCGGCGGGGGCCGCGGGGTCCCCGCCCGCCGCCGGGGCATCGGGTTCGTGCCGCAGGAGGGCGGGCTCTTCCCGCATCTCAGCGTCGCCGCGAACGTCACCTTCGGCCTCCCGCGCCGGCGGCGGTCCGACCGCGCACTGGTCGCGGAGCTGCTGGCGCTCGTCGGCCTCGACGCCGCGCTGGCCGGCCGGTCCCCGCACCAGCTCTCCGGCGGTCAGCAGCAGCGGGTGGCGCTGGCCCGCGCGCTGGCCCCCCGGCCGTCCCTGGTCCTGCTGGACGAGCCGTTCTCCTCGCTGGACGCCTCGCTGCGGGAGGAGACCCGGCGGGCGGTCTCCGACGCGTTGGCCGCGACCGGCGCCACCGCGCTGCTGGTCACGCACGACCAGTCGGAGGCGCTGTCGATGGCCGACCAGGTGGCGGTGCTCCGCGGCGGCCGCCTGGTGCAGCTGGCCGACCCGAGGACCCTCTACCGCCGGCCCCGGGACCTCGACGTGGCGACCTTCGTCGGCGAGGCCGTCGTCCTGGACGCCGACGTCCGCGACGGCCGGGCGCACTGCGAGCTCGGGACCCTGGCGCTGGAGCAGCCCTGCCCCGACGGGCCGGCCTCGGTGCTGCTGCGGCCCGAGCAGCTGCGGCTGACCGCGCCGGCCGAGGGCGCGCCGGCTGCCCGGGTGAGCGGGGTGGACTTCTTCGGGCACGACGCGCGGGTCCGGCTCGAGCTGTCCTCGGGACGCACCGTCAGCGCGCGGCTGGAGGGCGCGGCGCTGCCCACCACGGGCGACGTGGTGTCGATCGAGGTCCGCGGCGCCGCGCTGCCGTTCCCGGCACCGGGGATCCCGGGAGCCGAGGCGGACGGCCCGGACCGGCCGATCGGGTCGGCGCTCGCCGCCGGCTGACGCGATCCGGAGGAGCCGGGGTCCGGCCACGGGTTAGGTGTGCCTACGCTCACGCCTCGTGGACCTGTTCCTCTTCACCGTCGACCCCCGCTGGGGGCGGGACGTCGTCGCCGCCGGCGCGGCCGGGATCGTCGTCGACTGGGAGCGCCGCGGCAAGCACCGCCGGCAGCGCGGCGAGGGCACCCAGATCAACGCCGACACCCTCGACGACCTCGTCCGCATGCGGGCGGCGACCGACGGCCGGCTCGTCTGCCGGATCAACGGCTACGGACCGTGGACCGCGGGCGAGGTGGCCGACGCGGTCGCCGCCGGCGCCGACGAGCTGTTCCTGCCCATGGTCCGCGGCACCGAGGAGGTCGACCGCACGCTCGACCTGGTGGCGGGCCGGTGCGGGCTCGGCATCCTGGTCGAGACCCAGGACGCCGTCGACCGGGTCGACGCCCTGGCCCGGCGGCCGCTGTCGCGGATCTACGTCGGTCTCAACGACCTGCGGATCGACCGGCGCAGCAGCTCGCTGTTCCAGCCCCTCGTCGACGGGACGGTCGAGGCGGTGCGGGCCGCCGTCGCGCAGCCGTTCGGCGTCGGCGGCCTGACGCTGCTGGAGGGCGGCTCGCCGGTGCCCAGCAGGCTGCTGGCGGCCGAGCTCGTACGGCTGCGGACGGACTTCACGTTCCTCCGCCGGTCGTTCACCGCCGACATGGCCGGCCGTGACCCGTCCACCGAGGTGCCGGCGCTGCTGGCCGGCCTGCGCGAGCTGGCGGCGGCCGACCCCGCCCTGGCCGGCGCGCGCCGCGACGACCTCGTCGCCGCGGTCACCGGCCAGGCGGACCCGTCGGTCGCCTCCCCGGCCTGAGGCGGACGCCGGTGCGTGCGCTCGTCACCGGAGCCGGCGGGTTCGTCGGCCGGCACCTCGTGCGGCGGCTGCGGTCCGACGGCTGGGACGTCGTCGCCCTGACCCGGCTCGACGTGGACCTGGCCGATCCGCTCGCCGGAGCCGCGGCGGTCCGGGCGGCCGATCCCGACGTGGTCTTCTCCCTGGCCGCCGGGCGGGCGAAGGCGACGCCCGCGGAGCGTGCCGCCACGCTGGCGGTGAACACCAGCCCGTGGCTGGTCGACGCGCTGCCCGACCGCTGCCGCGCCGTCGTCCGGCTCGGCTCCTCGACGGAGTACGCCGCCGGTCCGGCCCCCCTCGCCGAGGACGCGCCGCTGCGGCCCCGCGGGTTCTTCGGCGCGACCAAGGCCGCGGGCTCGCTGCTGCTGCAGGCCGCGGCGGCCGAGCGCGGGGTCCGCTCGGCGGTGCTGCGGGCCTTCCAGGTGTACGGCCCGGGCGACCACCCGACCCGGCTGGTGCCCGTCGTCCTCGCCGCGGCCCGCGACGGCGGCACCGTGCCCCTGCCGGCCGCGGTGAGCCGGCGCGACTGGGTGTGGGTCGGGGACGTGGTGGACGCCTGCGTGCGGGCCGCTCTGGCGGACGACCTCCCGCCGGGCCAGGTGCTGAACGTCGGCACCGGCGTGCAGACCAGCACCGAGGAGCTGGTGGCTGCCGCCGAGCGGGCCACCGGGCGGGCCATCGCCACCGCGCCCGGTGCGCATCCCGGGCGGTCGTGGGACACCGCCGACTGGGTCTGCGACCCGCGCGCGGCGGCGGAGCTGCTCGGCTGGCGGCCCACCGTCGCGCTGGACGAGGGACTGGCCCGCACGTGGGCGGAGGACCACGCGTGAGCGGGCCGCGGGTGGCCGTCGTCGTCCCCGTCTACGGCAACGCCGACACGCTCCGGCCCCTGGCCGCCCGGCTGGGCGCGGCCCTCGGGGGACGGGACTGGCGGCTGCGCCTGGTCGTGGACGCCTCTCCCGACGACAGCGACCGCGTGGCGCACGAGCTCACCGGCGAGGACTCCCGCATCGCCGCGACGCTGCTGATCGAGAACGTCGGCCAGCACGCCGCGCTGGCCTCCGGCCTGGCTGCCGAGCCGGACGCCGACGTGTGGGTGTGCATGGACGCCGACTTGCAGGACCCGCCGGAGGCCGTGCCCCTGCTGCTGGACCGGCTGGCGTCCGGGGACGTCGGTGCGGTCTTCGCCGGCCGGCGCGGTCGCTACACGTCCCCGCTGCGGCGGCTGACCGGTGGGCTGCACCGCCGGGTGGCCGCCCGCCTGACCGGTCTGCCCCCGGACGCGGGGGCGTTCCTCGCGATGGGGCCGGCGGTGCGCGCGGCGGTGCTCGCCGAGCAGGCGCCCAGCATCGTGCTCGCGGTGGGCCTGGCCGGGCACCCGGTGGCCAGCGTCCCGGTGGCGCGCGACGCCCGGCCCAGCGGGCGCTCGGCCTGGACCGCGCGGGCGCGGCTGGCGCAGTCGGTCCGCTCGCTGCGGTGGGCCCTGCGCCGCCGTCACTGAGGGCGCGCGGCCCGCAGCGGCGCCGTCGTCCGGTCGGCGACGACCCGGCCGGCGACCAGGACCGAGACGCGGTCGGCGAGCCGGTCCGCCTCGTCCGGGTCGCGGGTGGACAGCAGCACCGTCGTCCCGGCGCGGACGAGGGCGCGCAGCACCGCCGCCACCTCGGCCCGGCAGTGCGGGTCCAGGTCCTGCGTCGGCTCGTCGAGGAGCACCAGTTCGGGCCGGACGACGATGCTCGCGGCCAGGTCGAGCCGCCGGCGCATGGCGGGGGACCAGGTAGCCAGCGGGCGCCCGGCGGCGTCGGAGAGCCCGAACCCGGCGAGCAGCTGGTCGGTGCGCTGCAGGGCCGCCGGCCGCGAGTAGCCGAGCAGCCGGGCCAGCCACAGGAGGTTCGCGCCGCCGCTCAGCTGCTCGTCGAAGCCGGCCGACCGCCCGGTGCGGCCCACGCGGGCGCGCACCTCGTCGGCCTCGGTGACGACGTCGGCGCCGAGCACCCGCACCGATCCGCCGGCCGGGCTCAGCCGGGCGGCGAGGACGTCCAGCAGCGTCGTCTTGCCGGCGCCTCCGGGTCCGCAGACCGCGTGCACGCAGCCGGCCGGGACGTGCAGGTCCACTCCGTCGAGCGCCCGCACCCCGCCGACCACGACGACCAGGCCGTCGGCCGCGACGGCCGGGCTCGCGCGCGGGGCGCCGGGCTCCTGCGCCGCCGCGAGCCGGCCGGGGACGTCCGGTGCCACGCGCCCACCTCCCGGTCCCCGTGCAGCGGGAGCCGCGCGGATACGACAGGGAGACGGCGGCCGGACCGGGAACTCATCGCGCCGGGACCGTCACCGGGTCCACAGCTGCAGCACGAGGTCGGTCTTGCTGCCGCGGAACGACCACTCGCGGGTCACCGCGAGCCCCGCGTCGGTGAGCAGGTCGACGTCGTCGGTGCCGGAGTAGCCGCCCGGGATCTGCCGGCGGACCAGCCACACCCGGTCGGCGTCCGGCGGGGCGTCGTCGGGCGGGAGGAAGAGGTCGGCGCGCAGCTCCGGGACCTCGGTGCGCACGTAGTGGTCCAGCCCCATCGCCGAGCGCAGGTCGGCGCCCACGACCGGCTCGCCCGGACGGTGCAGGTCGGCGAGCACCTCGGCCAGCCGGTCGGCCTGCTCGCGGGGCTCCCGGTCGGCCATCGGAGCGCTCGCCAGGAGGGAGAAGCCGACGAGCAGGGCGCCGACGGCGGCCCGGGCGCCGCGCGGGAGGGCGAGCGCTCCGGCCGCGGCGAGGACGCCCAGCCCGAGCAGGCCGGCCAGCAGGTAGCGGGGCAGGAACACCGGGCGGGCCAGCTCGGCGACCAGCAGCAGTCCCAGCGGCACGAGCACCCAGCAGGCGCCGAGGACCCGCGCGCCCCGCCCCCGCACCGCGCCCAGCACCGCCAGCGCGACGGTGAGGTACAGCAGCGGGGTCCGGCCGCCGGCCCACGCCTCGAGGGCCAGCCGGACGAGGGCGCCGTCGGTGTCGCGCAGGTGCTCGGCGTTGCGGCTGCCGACGCCGTTGACCAGGTTCATCCCGACCAGGCCGACGGCCGGCAGGGCGGCCAGCGTGCCGACGACGGCGACCGGGAGCGCCCGCCGGCGACGGAGCACGAGCGCACCGACGACGAACGCGGCGAGCACCGTGACCGCGTACCAGTGCATGAGCCCCATGCCCGCGCCCGCGAGGCCGAAGAGGAGCAGCCCGCGGGGCGCGCCCTGGAGCCACCGGACGAGGCCGAGCAGGGCGCCGCTGGTGGCCAGCACGGCCAGGCCGTAGCTGCGCGCCTCGACGGACTGCTCCAGCAGCAGCGGGTTCGCGGCGAGCGCCAGGCCGGCCAGGACCCCGGTCGCCCGGCCGGCGAGGCGGCCGACCGCGCGGGTGACCAGGGCGATCCCGCCCGCCGTGGCGAGGAGGGAGAGCACGCGGAGGGAGGTGTCGCCGCCCAGGCCCGGCAGCAGCGTCCAGAGGTGGACGACGAGGTAGTACGGGGCGTTGTACGAGGGCGGGACGCCGGCCAGGTAGCTCGTCGTCGCCTCGCCGCTGGTCGCCGCGTGCACGATGTCGGCGAACGGCAGCCGGGCGACCTCGGCGGTGAACAGCTCGTCGAACCACAGACCGTGCCCGGCGGAGAGCAGCACGGTGCCCAGGACCACCAGCAGCGCCGGTGGCAGCAGCTCCAGGAGCGGAGCCCAGCGGCGGCGGGCCGACGGCGGGGGAGGCGGCACCTGCGCTCCCTCGACCGTCGGCGCCGCCACGCAGGGAGGGTAGGCGAGGCCCGTGCGCGCGCCGCGGAGCCCACGGGTCCCCGGTCAGTCGCCCAGGCCGTCCCGGGCGCGCTGGACGACCGGGCTACCGATCCACAGCCAGCCCAGCAGGACGGCGACCAGACCGCCCACCACCACCGCCAGCGGCAGGCCGAAGAGCACGTCGGTCACCAGCAGCACCGCGCAGACCAGCGCGAGCGCGAGGACCGAGAGCCCGAGGACGGCGTGGCGGTTGCTGCGCCGCAGCAGGTCCTCCTTGTCCGGCCGGCGGAACAGCGCCCGGTGCTGCGCTGCCGGGGCGATCAGCAGGGCGGTCGCCACGACGGCGGCCACGAGCGTCACGAAGTAGACGTCGCGCTGGAAGCCGCTCATCTCCTCCGCGCCCTCCTGGAACGGGACGACGAGCAGGAACGCGAACAGGAACTGCACTCCGGGCAGGGCCACCCGCAGCTCGTTGAGCAGCTCCATCAGCTCGCGGTTGACCCGCTCCTCGCGGGTCTCCGCCGCGTCGCCGGAGCGGGCGCCTGCGGTCTCCTGGGTCGCCATGGGGTCCTCCGCATCCTCCGCGGTCTCACCGGGGGCAGGTGTATGCCCACTGGTCACCTCGGCGTCACCTGGTCGCCCGTTCGGGTGGGCGGCACGCGGGTACCGCGCCGCCATGTCGATGTCCGCGCCGCTCGAGCCGAATCTCCCCGAGACCCCTGACGACGGCATCCCCGCCGCGGACGCCGGTCGGGGAGCCCCGCCGCCCGCCGAGGGGTTCGGCATCGACGGCGAGGACCCCGACCGCGCCGAGGGAGAGCCGCGGACGCCGGAGGTGGAGCTGTCCGACCCGCCGTTCCGCACGCCCGACCCGCGGGACGTGGGCCGCGACTGAACGGTCGGTGAACACCCGCCGATCCGCGTGACCTGCGGGGATCCGGAGTCATTGAGGAGCCGTGACCACTCCGCTCCCCGCCGTCTCCCGGCGCCGCGTCCTGCAGGCCGGCGGTGCCCTGACCGGCGCCGCCGTCCTGGGGCTGGCGGCCGCCGACCCCGCCGCGGGCACCCCGGTCCGGCCCGCCTTCGCCCACGGTGTGGCGTCCGGTGACCCGTTGCCCACCGCCGTCCTCCTCTGGACCCGTGTCACGCCGACGCCCTCGGCCACGCCCGGCTCGGGCGCGGGTCCGGTCGTGCCGGTCGACTGGGAGGTGGCGACCGACGACCGCTTCCGCCAGGTCGTCCGCCGCGGGACGGTGCGCACCGGCCCCGACCGCGACCACACCGTCAAGGTCGACGCCACCGGCCTGACCCCCGGCCGCACCTACTGGTACCGCTTCCGCTGCCAGGGGGTGCTCTCGCCGGCCGGGCGCACCCGCACCGCGCCCGCCGACGACGCCGCCGTCCCGCGGCTGCGGATGGCCGTCGTCTCCTGCGCCAACCTGCAGGCGGGGTGGTTCGGCGCGTACCGGAGCCTCGCGGCCCGCACCGACCTCGACCTCGTGCTGCACCTGGGCGACTACCTGTACGAGTACGCGCCGGGGGAGTACCAGGCGCGCGACGTCGTCGTCCGCCCGCACGACCCGCCGCGGGAGATGGTGACGCTCGCCGACTACCGCCGCCGGCACGCCCAGTACAAGGCGGACCCGGACCTGCAGGCCCTGCACGCGGTCGCGCCCTGGGTGGTCACCTGGGACGACCACGAGTCGGCCAACGATGCGTGGTCCGGCGGCGCGGAGAACCACACGCCCGGCGGCGAGGGCGAGTGGACGTCGCGGCGGGCGGCGGCGCAGCGCGCCTACGCCGAGTGGATGCCGGTGCGCTACGAGGCCGGCGGCCGGCTGTACCGGCGATTCCGCTGCGGCCGCCTGGCCAGCCTCTCGATGCTCGACCTGCGCACGTACCGCTCGGAGCAGGTCTCCTCGCCGGTGGACCCCGCGCTCGGCGATCCCGGCCGGACGATCACCGGAGCCGAGCAGATGGACTTCCTCCTGGAGGGCCTGGCCGACCCGGCGGTGCAGTGGAAGCTGGTCGGCAACCCCGTGATGGTCGCGCCGGTGCAGTTCCCGAGCACGCTCGACGCCCGAGCCCTCCAGGGCCTGGAGGCGCTGCTGGGGGTCGACCTGCCCGACCAGGTCGGGGGGCTGCCGTACAACGTCGACCAGTGGGACGGATACCCCGCCGAGCGGGCCGGGGTGCTGGGCCACCTGCGCGACCGCGGCATCCGCGACACGGTGTTCCTCACCGGCGACATCCACTCCGGGTGGGCGGCGGAGCTCCCGTCGGACCCGCTGACCTATCCCGTGACCGGCGACAGCCTGGGGGTCGAACTCGTGTGCACCTCGGTGACCAGCGACAACCTCGACGACATCGTCGGATCTCCACCGCGGACGACGTCGCGGGCGGTGGAGACGGTCATCAAGGGAGCCAATCCGCACGTGAAGTACCTGGACTTCGACTCCCACGGCTACTCGGTGCTCGAGGTGACCCCGGCGCACGTGCAGATGGACTGGTTCGTGCTGCTGGACCGGACGAACCGGAGCTCCGGCGCGGTGTGGTCGACCTCCTGGCGGGTCGCCGCGGGTTCGTCGAGGGTCATCCCGGCCGCGCGGCGGCTGTCGTGACGGCGCAGCGGCCGGCGCTGGACCGGCGTGCGTTCCTGCGGCTCACCGCCGCGAGCGGTGCGGCCGTCGTCCTCTCCACGGCGGTCGGCATCCCGGCCGCGCGGGCGACGACGGGAGGTCTGCGGGTCTACGTCGTGGTCACCGACGGGATGCGCCCGGAGGAGATCAGCCCGCTGCTCACCCCGCGGCTGCACCGGCTGAAGACCGAGGGCACCTGGTTCCCGTCCGCGCGGTCGCTGCCGGTGATGGAGACGATCCCCAACCACGTGATGATGATGACGGGGGTCCGCCCCGACCGGTCCGGCGTCCCGGCCAACTCGGTCTACGACCGCGCCGAGCGCGTCGTCCGCGACCTCGACCGGCCCACCGATCTCCGCTTCCCCACGGTTCTCGAGCGGCTCCGCGCGGCCGGGCGCACGACCGGGACGGTGCTGTCGAAGGACTACCTCTACGGCATCTTCGGCGAGCGGGCGGACCACCGCTGGGAGCCCTTCCCGCTGCTGCCGGTCACCGACCACGCGCCGGACGCCGCGACGATGGACGCGATGCTCGCCATGGTCGACCGGTTCGACCCCGACTTCGTGTTCACCAACCTCGGCGACGTCGACCGGGTCGGGCACAGCGACCTGAGCGGCACCACGCTCCGGCTCGCCCGCACCGCCGCGCTCGCCTCGACCGACCTGCAGATCGGCCGGCTGGTGGACCACCTGCGGGCCACCGGCCGGTGGGAGCGCACCGCCCTCGTGGTCCTCGCCGACCACTCGATGGACTGGTCGCTGCCGACCAACCTGGTCTCCGTCAGCACGGTCCTGCGGGCCCGCCCGGACCTGCGGGGGTCCATCCAGATCGCCCAGAACGGCGGAGCCGACCTGCTGTACTGGACCGGTCCGGCGGCGTCCCGGCAGGCGGGCCTGGCCGAGGTGCGGCGGCTGGTCGCGGCGCACCCGGGCGTGGCCTCGGTCCACCAGCCGCGCGAGCTGCGGCTCGGACCGGAGGCCGGCGACCTGGTCGCCTACTGCCGGGCGGGCTGGCGGTTCACCGACCCCACACCCCTGTCCAACCCCATCCCGGGCAACCACGGCCACCCGGTCACCGAGCCCATCCCGTTCCTCGTGGCGGGCGGGCACCCGCAGCTGCCCCGGGGTGCGGTGTCGAACCTGGCCGTGCGCACGATCGACGTGGCACCGGCGGTCGGCGCCGCCTTCGGACTGGGGGCCCCGCGCGGCGGCTACGACAGCTCCGTGTCCGCCGACTCCCTGCGCTGGCTGATCCCGCGGAGGTGACCTGCGCCCTCCTCGTACCGTGGGGCCCGTGGAGACGACGACCTTCGCCAGCCGTACCACCCTCGAGCTGGACGCCATGCGGGACGCCGGGCGGGTGGTCGCCGAGACCCTCGCCGCGGTGCGGGCCGCCGCGGTGCCGGGGGTGAAGCTGCGCGACCTCGACGACCTGGCGCAGACCTGCATCCGCGAGGCGGGCGCCACGTCGTCGTTCCTCGGCTACAAGCCGGCGTGGGCGCCGACCGCCTACAACGGCGCACTCTGCCTCTCGCCGAACGAGGTCGTCGTGCACGGCCGGCCCAGTGGCCGACGGCTGCACGAGGGCGACGTGCTGAGCATCGACTGCGGCGCGATCGTCGACGGCTGGAACGGCGACGCGGCGATCACGCTGCTGGTGGGGGAGCAGGTCAGCGAGGACGACGCCCGGCTGGTGCGCGCCACCGAGGAGGCGCTGGCCGCGGGGATCGCCGCGTCGGTGCCCGGGGCCACCCTGCTCGACGTCGCGACGGCGATCGACGCGGTGGCCCGCTCGTACGGCTTCGCGCACCTGCCCGACCACGGCGGTCACGGGATCGGCCGGTCGATGCACGAGCCGCCGTTCGTGCCGAACAAGCCGATGACCGGGCTGGACCGCGTGCGGCTCCAGGCGGGCAGCACGCTGGCGATCGAGCCGATGCTCCTGGCCGGCGAGGAGCGCTACAAGCACAAGAAGGACGGCTGGGCGGTGGTCACGGCCGACGGCCGGCGCGCGGCCCACGTCGAGCACACCGTCGCGGTGACCGACGACGGCCCGGTGGTGCTCACCACGACCTGAGGCGGAGTGCGGGAGCGCAGGATCCCTGCGCTCCCGCACCCCGCTCAGCTGCCGATGCCCAGGGCGGTCGTCGCCTTGTCGACCAGCTGGAAGTGGGCCACGGCCCAGAAGAAGGCGACGCCGGCCATGACCAGGCCGCCCACGGTGACCACCGTCGAGCTGACCGGGTGCTGCTTGGCGTGCTCCCAGGTGGCGACGGCCTTGCGGCGGAAGCCGGCGAACAGCCGGCGGGCCCAGTCGAACTCCGTCGACCACACCCACAGGCCGAGCAGCACCGGGGGGATGGTCAGCGGTCCGGGGAGCGCCGTCAGCGCCACACCCAGCAGGACGAACAGCAGGCCGGCGGTGAAGACGGCGCCCCGCCACGCCAGGTGCGTCGTCCGCTTGGCCCGGATCCGCCCGCGCCACGAGTCCGGGTCGACCTCGGCCGGCTTGCCGAGGCCGTCGGTGCAGTCGGGGCACACGGTGGCGCCGCGGCCGGTGTCCCGGTGCCGGTCGCCGTGCTCGGCCGCGGTGTTGCCGCTGAACGTGATGCTGCGGGTGTCGGTGCTGCGGGTCATGGGGTCCCCCCGTGGTCTCCTGCGTGCGGTGCGGGTCAGCGGGCGGCGATGCCGCGCGCGACCTCGCCGGGACGCTGCTGCTCGCCGGCGTAGGAGCTGACGACCACCAGCGCACCGGTCAGCGCGGGGATGACCCACTGCAGCCGGTCGAGCTGCTCCTGGGCGGCGGCGACGTCGCTCCGGGTGCGCTTGCTGGGCTTCGTGCCCGACTTGGCGGAGGTGTTGCCGCCGCTGTCGACGATCTTGCCCAGGCCGCGGCTGTAGGCCGTGACGCCGAGGGCGGCGATGGTCAGCGCCGTCTTCAGCGTCGACATCCCGGCCACGCCCTGCTGCTGGGCGACCCGGTCCTTGTGCGCGGTGAGCTGGCCGACGCTGCCGACGAGGTGCGCGCCGATGGCCGCGGCGTTGACCGGGGTCCACCGGTTCCAGCCCGCGTTGGCGACGGCGCCGGTGTTCCCACCGGCCTCGGCGGCGGCGGCGTTCAGGGCGACGGCGTTGGCCAGCGTGCCGCCGAACCAGGCGGACAGGCCGAGGTCGTGCAGTGAGCGGGAGAGCGTGTTGCGCGCCATGGGGGACTCCAAGTGTGGGGAGCCCGTCACCTACCCCCGGACGCCGACCCCCATGCCCGTTGCGCGCAATCGATCTTCGGCTCAGCCGCCGTAGCGGGCCGCCGACCGGGCCCGGGCCTTGGCCGCCTCGACCTCCCGGTCCTTGGGCGGCGCGGTGGTGACCAGCGCGTCCAGCAGCCGGGCGGACGCGGCGGCCACCTCGGCGACGGCGCGGTCGAAGGCCTCGGTGTTGACCCGGGCCGGCTTCGTCGTCCCACTGATCTTGCGGACGTACTGCAGCGCGGCGGCCGAGACCTCCTCCTCCGTCGCCGGGGGCGCGAAGTTCGACAGCGGGCGGATGTTGCGGCACATGCCGCGGACTCTAGGAGCGCTCAGCGCGCTCGGGAACTGCGCATCGCGCGGACGACGGTCACCGGCGCGCCGCTGCCGGGCACCCGCCCGGCCGCGAACTCGGCGTACTCCGGGGTCTCCCGGCCGACCAGCGCGAGGCGGCCCTCGGCGTCGGCGTGCAACCCCCAGCCGTAGCGCTTGCCCAGGGGCGAGGCCCGCAGGCACGCCTGGCTCCTCGCGTAGAAGGCGCGCCGCGCCTCGGGTCGCTCCTCCTCGGGGATCCCGGCCCGGTCGGCGTGCACCGCGAGATCACGTCGGCCGAGGTGAGCTCGTAGGGCCGGCCGTCGAGCAGGGCGTGGCTCAGCGCGGCCACCGACGGCTTCGCCGTCACCGGCGGCACGGTGCCGGCCTCGGCGGGGCAGTCCTCGGCGACGGCGATGAACGTGTCGGCGTAGTCCACCTTCTCCACGCCGGGGAGGCTAAGGGGTGGGGGCGACGGAACGGAGGGTGTCGGTGACGGTGCTGCTGGTCGACGTCGCCAACGTGCTCGGCGCCCGGCCCGACGGCTGGTGGCGCGACCGGGCCGGGGCGACGGCGCGGCTGCTGGCGCGCTTCGCGGCCCTCCCCGGCACGACCGTCCCCGGGCCGGACGGCGGACCGCTGACGTGCACCGGGCTGACCGCGGTGGTCGAGGGGGCGGCCCGCGACGTCACCGGGCCCCCCGGCGTCCGGCTCGTCCGGGCGACCGGCAGCGGGGACGACGCCCTGGCGGCCGAGGCGCAGGCCGCGGCCGGGCCCCTGCTCGTCGTCACCGCCGACCGGGGCCTGCGTGCCCGGCTGCCGCCCGGGACCGCCGTCGCCGGGCCGGGCTGGCTGCTCGGGGTGCTGCCGAGTGGAGCGCCCCCCACCGGGTAGGGCACGACCCATGACCGGCCCCGCGGAGAGCACCGCGACCCCCACCGCGTCCCCGTCCGTCCTCGTCACCGGCGCCTCCAGCGGCATCGGCCGCGCCACCGTCCTCCGGTTCGCCCGCCGCGGCAGCGCGCTGCTGCTCGTCGCCCGGGGGCGCGAGGCGCTGGAGGACACCGCCCGCGAGGCCCGCGAGGCCGGCGCCGCGCAGGTGCTGGTCTGCCCGGCCGACGTCACCGACGCCGACGCGGTCCAGCAGGCGGTGGAGACGGCGGTCGCGCGCTTCGGCCGCCTCGACGTCGTCGTCCACGCGGCGCAGGTGATGGCCTACGGACGCGTGGAGGACGTGCCGCGCGAGGTCTACGAGGCCGTCGTCGACACCGCCCTGCACGGCACCGCGAACGTCGCCCGCTCGGTGCTGCCGGTGTTCCGGGAGCAGCGCGCCGGGGACCTGGTGGTCATCAGCTCCCTGCTGGCCGAGGTCACCGCGCCGCTGATGGGCAGCTACGTGGCCGCCAAGTGGGGCCAGCTCGGACTGGTGCGCACCCTGCAGCAGGAGATCCGGGACCTGCCCGACGTGCACGTCTCCGCCGTCGCGCCCGGCGGGGTGAACACCCCGATCTACTACCAGGGCGCGACGTACGCCGGACGGGCCGGGCGGCCGCCGATCCCCGTCTACTCCGCCGACCGGGTCGCCCGCGCCGTCCTGGCCCGGCTCGACCGGCCGCGCCGGCTGGTCCACTCCGGCTTCGCCAACCCGGTGGTCGTGGCCGGGTTCCGGCTGTTCCCCGCCGTCTACGACGCGCTGGTGGGGCCCCTGCTCAAGGTCTTCGCGCTGGCCGACGACGACCGCCGCGAGCCCACCGAGGGGAACGTCTTCCGATCGCAGCCCCGTGCCAACGCCACCGACGGGCGCTGGCGCGGGATCTGACTCACCAGCGCGGGGAGCCGCCCTCGGGCAGCGCGGACTGGAAGGCCTCGACGATGCCGGCGGCCACCTCCCGCAGCTTCACGTTCCGCCGCTGGGAGGCCAGCGTGAGCAGCCGGAACGCCTCCTCGGCCGAGCAGCGCTCCTGCGCCATGAGCAGGCCCACGGCCTGACCGATCGTGGTGCGGGTGTCCATCCCGCCGAGCAGCTGCTCGGCCCGCTCGTGGCCGTCGGCGATCCGCAGGGCCACGGCGAGGGCCCCGGTGGCCTGGGCGGCCCAGCGGGTCGCGAGCTCCTCGTCGCGGTCGGTGAAGGAGCCCGTCCCGGTGGAGTAGAAGTTCAGCGCTCCCCGGCTGCGGTCCTCCACCACCAGCGGGATCGACAGCGACGAGCGGACGCCGACCTGGGCCGCGAGCGAGGGGTAGGGCCCCCAGCGGTCATCGGAGCGCATGTCGGCCACCCGGACCACCACCCCCTCGCGCATGGCCTGCAGGCACGGGCCGTCGTCCACCTGGTACTGCCGCTCGTCGGCGCGGGCGGCGAGCTCGCCGCTGGCCGCGACGGTCACCCCACCGGACGTGCGGGCGAGCGTGAGCCCGCACGCCTGGGCGCTGGGCGTCTGCCGGGCGGCCACGCGGACGAGATCGGCCAGGAACGCGTTCAGGTCACCGGCGGCGGCGAGGAGGGCGAGGAGGTCGGCGTCATCGGGGACAGTCGTGTCCCCGAGGGTGTCCACCACGGTCGTACTGCTCCTGGAGGGGCCGAGCTGAGGCGGCCCACCCTTGGACCGTCGAGGAGTTTACGTCGTAACCGGGGCGGCGCCGTCGCGGGTGTGAACAGCGTGTTCCGATGCGTCGCCGCCCGTTGACCCCACGTCCGTCCCGGCGACACGCTGGCTCCTCCCGACCCCGGGGGGCACGACCGGGAGGCCGCCATGCCCGCGGAGCCGCACGTCCGCACCACGCACCCCACCACGGCGACCGAGGCGGTGGACCCGGGGTACCTGGACCGGCGGCGGCTCCGGTCGGGGACCGCCGGCTGGGTGCTGCTGGCCGGTCTCGGCGTCGCCGCGGTGATCTCCGGTGACTACGCCGGGTGGAACTTCGGCCTCGCCGAGGGCGGCTTCGGCGGGCTGCTGATCGCGACGGTCCTCATGGGGGTCATGTACACCGCGATGGTGTTCGGGCTGGCCGAGCTCGGCGCCGCCCTGCCGACCGCCGGCGGCGGGTACACCTTCGCCCGCCGGGCGCTCGGCCCCTGGGGTGGCTACGCGGCAGGGGTCGCCGTGCTCATCGAGTACGCGATCGCGCCCGCGGCCATCGCCACCTTCACCGGCGGCTACGTGGAGTCGCTCGGCCTGTTCGGCATCACCGACGGCTGGTGGGTCTACCTCGCCGTCTACGCGCTCTTCATCGGCATCCACCTGATGGGCGTCGGCGAGGCGCTCAAGGTCGTGCTCGCCATCGCCGCCGTGGCCGTCCTCGGCCTGGTGCTGTTCCTCCTCGGCGCGATCGGCGACTTCGACGCGGCGAACCTGACCGACATCGCGCCCACCGACGCCGTGGGGGCCTCGGAGTTCCTGCCGTTCGGCCTGCTCGGGATCTGGGCGGCGTTCCCCTTCGCGATCTGGTTCTTCCTGGCCGTCGAGTGCGTGCCGCTGGCCGCCGAGGAGGCGAAGGACCCGGCCCGGTCGATGCCCCGCGGCATCGTCGCGGCGATGGGCGTGCTGGCCGTCCTGGCGGTGCTCATGCTCGTCTTCACCACCGGCGCCGGGGGCGCGCAGGTCATCTCGGAGAGCGCGAACCCGCCGGTCGACGCCCTCCAGGAGGGCGGCCTGCGGACCGTCGTCAACTACATGGGCCTGGTCGGGCTGGTCGCGAGCTTCTTCTCCATCGTCTACGCCTACAGCCGGCAGACCTTCGCGCTGTCGCGGGCGGGCTACCTGCCGCGGGCGCTGTCGGTGACCAACGGCCGCAAGGCCCCGGTGCTGGCACTGGTCGTGCCCGGCGCGATCGGCTTCCTGCTCACCCTCACCGGGCAGGGCGCGGTGCTGCTCAACATGGCGGTCTTCGGCGCGACGGTGTCCTACGTCCTGATGATGACCAGCCACATCGTGCTGCGCCGGCGCGAGCCGGACCTGGAGCGGCCGTACCGCACGCCCGGCGGGACGGCGACGACGGGCGTCGCCCTCGTGCTGGCCGCGCTCGCCGTGGTCGCGACGTTCCTGGTCGACCCGCTGGCGGCGGTCCTGACGCTGGGTGCCTACGCGCTGTTCCTCGCCTACTTCGCGGTCTACAGCCGCCACCACCTCGTCGCCGCGGCGCCGGAGGAGGAGTTCGCCGCGCTCGCGGCCGCCGAGGAGGACCTGCGGTGACCGCCCGCCGCGCCTCGCTGGGCGGGCACGCGTACGAGTTCCCCTCGCTGGTGGAGCTCATGGCGAAGGCGACGCCGGCCCGCTCCGGGGACGTGCTCGCCGGGTGCGCCGCGGAGTCCGAGGCCGAGCGGGTGGCCGCGCAGACCGTGCTCGCCGACCTGCCGCTGACGACCTTCCTCGACGAGCAGGTCGTCGGCTACGACGAGGACGACGTCACGCGGCTGGTCCTCGACGGCCACGACCCCGCGGCCTTCGCCCCGGTGCGCTCGCTCACGGTCGGGGCGTTCCGCGAGTGGCTGCTCGCCCGCGCCGCGGAGGGGGACGAGGCGGCGATCTCCGGACTGGCCCGCGGGCTGACGCCGGAGATGGTCGCCGCGGTCTGCAAGCTCATGCGCAACGCCGACCTGGTCGCCGTCGGCCGGCGGACCCGCGTGGTCACCGGGCTGCGCTCCACCCTCGGCCTGCCCGGCCGGCTGGCCTCCCGGCTGCAGCCCAACCACCCCACGGACGATCCCGTCGGCGTCACCGCCTCGATCCTCGACGGCCTGCTGCACGGTTGCGGCGACGCGGTGATCGGGATCAACCCGGCCACCGACTCGCCGGCGCAGACGATCGCGCTGCTGGAACTGGTGGACGCGGTCATCGCCCGGTACGAGATCCCGACCCAGTCGTGCGTGCTGGCGCACGTGACCACGACCCTGCGCGCGCTGGACGCCGGCGCGCCGGTCGACCTGGTCTTCCAGTCCGTGGCCGGCACGCAGGGCGGCAACGAGGGGTTCGGCGTGACGCTGGGACAGCTCGCCGAGGCCCGGGCGGGCGCGCTCGAGCTCGGCCGCGGCACGGTGGGCCGCAACGTCACCTACTTCGAGACCGGGCAGGGGTCGGCGCTGTCGGCCGGGGCGCACCTCGGCGTCGGCGGGCGCCCGGTCGACCAGCAGACGCTGGAGTGCCGGGCGTACGGCGTGGCCCGGGCGTTCGACCCGCTGCTGGTCAACACCGTCGTCGGCTTCATCGGCCCGGAGTACCTCTACGACGGCAAGCAGGTGGTCCGCGCCGGCCTGGAGGACCACTTCTGCGGCAAGCTGCTCGGCCTGCCGATGGGGGTCGACGTCTGCTACACGAACCACACCGACGTCGACGGGGACGACACCGACACCCTCACCCTGCTGCTCGGTGCGGCGGGCTGCTCGTTCGTCATCGCCGTCCCGGGATCGGACGACGTGATGCTGCACTACCAGTCGCTGTCGTTCCAGGACGTGCTCACCGCCCGGCAGGTGCTCGACCTGCGGCCGGCGCCGGAGTTCGAGACCTGGCTGCAGCGGATGGACCTGGTCGACGATGCCGGCCGGGTCCGGGCGCTCGCGCCGGACGCGCCGCAGGCGAGGGCGCTGCTGGCGGCGGCGCGATGAGCGGGCTGACCGGCGCCGACCCGTGGGCGGTGCTGCGCGGCGCGACGCGGGCGCGGGTGGCGCTGGGCCGCGCCGGGGACGGGCTGCCCACCTCCCGGCTGCTGGAGTTCAGGGCGGCGCACGCGGCCGCCCGCGACGCCGTCCACGCCTCCCTCGACGTCGCCGCGCTCCGCGGGGCGCTGCGGGCGGCGGGGGTCGCCGCCGACGTCGTCGACGGGCTGGTCGAGGTGCACTCCGCCGCTCCCGACCGCGCGACCTACCTGCAGCGGCCCGACCTCGGCCGCCGCCTCGCCGACGGCACCGACCTGCCGGCGGGGGAGTGCGACCTGGCGATCGTGATCGCCGACGGGCTCTCCCCGCGGGCCGTGCAGGACCACGCCGCCGGCCTCGTCGCGGCGGTGCTGGACCGGCTGGCCGGCTGGACCGTGGCCCCGCTGGTGCTCGCGGCGCAGGCGCGGGTGGCGCTGGGTGACCCGGTCGGTGCGGCGCTGGGTGCCCGGGCGGTCGTCGTCGCGATCGGCGAGCGGCCGGGCCTGTCCAGCGCCGACAGCCTCGGGCTCTACATGACCTTCGCGCCCCGGCCGGGGAGGGCCGACAGCGAGCGCAACTGCATCTCCAACGTCCGACCGCCGCACGGGCTGGGCTACGCCGAGGCCGCCGGCACGCTGGTCGCCCTGCTCACCGCCGCCCGGGAGCTCGGGGCCTCCGGCGTCGCGCTCAAGGACGAGGGTCCGGCGCTGCCGCCCGGCGCCGGATGAGCCGGCCGATCCGCCCGCGCAGGCCCCGGGCGGGCTCCGCCGCCGGGGTCGGCTCAGGGTCGGGGACCGCGGCCAGCGTCGCGTGCCGCTCGTGCAGCCGGCTGCGGACGTCGTCGGGCGTGTAGGCGCGGCGCTGGCGCTCGTTGCGGGCCAGCACCGCCCCGGTGGCGGCGACACCGGCCAGGCCGGCGAGTCCGAGGAGCTTCCAGACCGGCTTCCGGTTCCGTGGCGCAGGGGGCACGGTCGCCTAACGTAGCCGCGTGTCCCCGCCCCGCGCGCTCCCGTTCGCCGAGGCCGTCGAGCTGACCCGCACCGGCGACGTCTGGGTCTTCCGCGGCGCCTCGATCGCCGACCGCGCGATCCGGGCCGTCACCAACGCGCCGGTCAACCACGTCGGCATGGCCGTGGTGCTCGAGGACCTGCCGCCGCTGCTGTGGCACGCCGAGCTCGGCCGGTCGCTGCCCGACGTGTGGACCGGGCAGCACCAGCGCGGCGTGCAGCTGCACGACCTCGCCGACGCCGTCTGCACCTGGAAGCAGCGCTACGGCCAGTCCGCGTGGCTGCGCCAGCTCGTCGGCCCGGCCGACGACGGCGGGGTGACGGCGGAGATGGAGGACGCCGTCCTGCGCACCGTCGCCCGCTTCGACGGCCGGCCCTTCCCGACCACCCGCGGGCTGGTGTCGGGCTGGGTGAACGGCCGGCTGCGGCGCGGCACCGCGGCCGAGACCGTGTTCTGCGCCGAGCTGGTGGCGGCCACCTACACGGCGATGGGACTGCTCGCCGACGACCGCCCGCGCAACGCCTACGACCCGGGCAGCTTCTGGTCCGGCGACGACCTCCCGCTGCTGAAGGGCGCCACCCTGGGGCCGGAGATCCCGGTCGACGTCCCCGCCGCCTGAGCGGCGGTCAGCCGACCGGGGCGGGCGCCGTCGCGTCCAGCCGCACGACCCGGTCGCCGGGAGCGGCCAGCGCGTCGTCGTGGGTCACGCAGACCACGACCCGGCCGGCCAGCGCGGTCCGCAGGTCGGCGACGAGCGCGGCGGCGGTCGGCGGGTCCAGGTGCGCGGTCGGCTCGTCGAGCAGTACGACGTCGCGGTCGGCCAGCAGCGCGCGGGCCGCGGCCAGCCGCCGGCGCTCCCCGCCGGACAGCGCGGTCCCGCCGGCGCCGACCGGGGTGTCCAGCCCGTCGGGCAGCGTGGTGAGCAGCCCGCCGAGGCCGGCCGCGGTCAGCGCGGCGCGCATCCGGGCCTCACCGGCCGGCCCCGACAGCTCGCCGCGCGGCGCGGCGAGCGCCAGGTTGGCGCGGATGGTCGAGGCGAAGACGTGCGCCTCCTGCGGGAGCCAGGCCATCGGCGCGCGGACGTCGGCACCGGTCAGCCGGGCGGTGTCGGCGCCGCCCAGTTCGTAGCGCCCGCCGAGGGGGCGCAGCGCGGCCAAGAGGACGGCGAGCAGCGTCGACTTCCCGGAGCCGGAGGGCCCGCGCACGATCAGCCAGCCGTCGGTGTCGGCCCGGGCATCGAGGTCGCGCAGCACGTCGGGACCGCCGGGCCAGCCGGCGCGCAGCGCGGTCACCTCGAGGTCGCGGACCTCCGCGGGCGCCGGCGCCGGGTCGGCCGGGTCTGCGGGGACCGGCGCGGCGAGGACGGCGTCCAGGCGGCGGTGCGCGTCGGCGAGGGCACCGCGCCGCTGCAGCGCTCCGACCAGGCCGGCCAGCGGCTCGGCGAGGGCGAGCGGGGCGAGGGCGAGCACTGCCAGGGACGGTCCGGCGACGCCCTCCGCGGCGGCGACCGCGGCCGCGGCGACGGCGGCGGATCCGGTGCTGAGGCCGACCAGCGCGGTGCCGAGCGCGGCCGCGCGGCCGGCGGTGGCGGAGGCCCGCCCGCGGTGGCGGGCGAGGGTCCCGAGGTCGTCGGCGGTCCGGGCGGCGAGGCCGTGGGCGCGCAGGTCGGCCGCGCCGGCCAGCGCCGTCGTGGTGTCGTGCAGCGCCTGCACCCGCAGGTCGCCCTCGGTCCGGGCAGCTCCGGCGTCCACCCGGCGGTGCGCGGCCAGCACCCCCAGCACCGTCAGGCCCAGCACCGCCGCGGCCACCCCGGCGGCGGCGGGGGAGACGAGCGCCAGGGCGGCGACGGTGCCGGTCGTGACGGTGCCGGCGACCAGCGCCGGCGGCACCACCCGCACGGAGAGGTCCTGCACCAGGCCGACGTCCCCGACGACGCGCGCGAGCGCGGTGCCCGGCGTCCGCTCCGCGGCGATGCCCTGGGCGGCCAGCGCCCGCCACACCCGAACCCGCAGGCCGGCGGCCTGGCGGAGCGCGGCGTCGTGCGCGGCCATCCGCTCCAGCCACCGCAGCAGCGCCCGGCCCACCCCGAAGAACCGGACCCCGGCGGTCGCCACCAGCAGGGTGAGGATCGGCGGCATCTCGGCGGCCCGGACGATGAGGAAGCCCGACAGCGCGGTGAGGGCGACGCCCGCCCCGGCCGAGGCGGTCCCGGCGACGACCGCCCGCAGCAGCGCTCGCCGCGGCCAGCCTCGACCGGGTTCCACGCCCGGTCCTCCGCCGAGATCGGCGATCTCGGCGGCATCGGCGTCCGCAGGCGCTGAGATCGGCGCCGCGGTGGGGGCGGGGACGGCAGCAGCGGGGGCGACAGCGGTCGCGGGAGCAGCAGGCGCGGGCAGCTCGACCGTGCGGTCGGCGAGCGCGGCCAGCACCGGGTCATGCGTCACCAGGACGACGGTGACCGTGCCGCGCAGCGCCGCGAGGACGGCGGCGACCCGGTCGGCCGTCGCGGCGTCGAGGTGCGCGGTCGGCTCGTCGAGCAGCAGCAGCCGGGCACCGCGGCGGACCCGCACGAGGGCGCGGGCCATCGCCACGCGCTGCAGCTCGCCGGGGGAGAGGGTCTCGCACGCCCGCCCGGCGAGCGGGGCCGCGTCGACCCGGGCCAGCGCCTCGATGACGTACGCCTCCGCGACGAGCTCGTCGACCCCGGGCTCGGCACCGGCGTGGCGGCGCAGCTCGTCGGCGACCGTGGCACCGGTGGTGCGCGGGTGCTGGGGCACCCAGGCGACGCCCCCGGCCGGCAGGCCGCCCACCGTGCCGGCGACCTCGGCCGCGGGGGACAGCACGCCGGCGAGGACGGCCAGCAGCGTGGACTTGCCCGATCCGCTGGCGCCGCGCAGCGCGACCAGCTCGCCGGGCCGCACGTCCAGGTCCGCCGGGGAGAGGGCGGGCACCCCGCGGCCGGGGAAGCGCACGGTCAGGCCGCGGACGGTGAGGTCGGCGCCGCGCGGGTCGTCGCCGGGGCCCGCCGCCGCGACGGTCCCGGCCTTGCCGTCGTCGGCGGCGAGCACCGCGCGGGCCTCGGCGGCGGCGAGCGTGGCGGCCTCGTTGGCGTGGTGCGCCGAGCCGAGCGCGCGCAGCGGTGCGAACGCCTCCGGCGCGAGGAGCAGGGCCGTCAGGGCCAGGGTCAGCGGCAGGTCGCCGTCGACCAGCCGCACCCCGGCGGTGACGGCCACCAGGGCCACCGAGAGGGTGGCGATGAGCTCCAGGACGAGCGAGGAGAGGAACGCCAGGCGCAGGGTGGCGAGCGTCCGGCGGCGGGACGCCTCGCCCAGCTCGGCCAGCGCGGTCACCTGGTCCGCGGCCCGGCCGAGGCCGACCAGCACCGGCAGCCCCCGGACCAGCTCGGCGACGTGGGCGGCGATGCGGTCCAGCGCCCGCGCCGAGGCCGTCGTCCCGTCCCGGGTGGTCAGGCCGACCAGGACCATGAACAGCGGCACCAGCGGCAGGGTGACCGCCACGAGCGCCGCCGAGAGCAGGTCGGTGGCGGCGAGCACGGCCAGCAGCGCCGGGGGCACCACCAGCGTCGAGGCCAGCGCCGGCAGGTAGGTCGTCAGGCCGGGGGCGAGGTCGGCCAGCCGGGTCGTGGCGAGGACGGCGGCCGGACCGGCACCGCCGGCGGCCTCGACGGCGGCCGGGGAGGCGGCCAGCCGGGCGAGCAGCCGCTCGCGCAGCTGCTGCTCCGCGCGCCGGGCGTCGCGGGCGGCGAGCAGCTCGCCCACCGCGCCGGCGACCGACCGCAGCACCGCGCCGCCCGCGGCCACGGCGAGGGGCACGACCACCGACCCCTCGGCGGAGCCCGCGGCCCGGGCGACGGCGTGCGCCAGGCCCGCGGCCAGCAGGACCAGCCCCGCCGTCTGCACCAGGGCGGTCAGCGCCGAGCGGACAAGCGTGCCGCGCAGCCCGGGGACGCCCTCCAGCGCCGCGAGCGGCCCCCGGGAGCTCACGCCGCCACCTGCTCCTCGGCGTGCTCCGGCCCCGGGTGCTGGGGCTCGGCGGTCAGCCGCTTGCGGAACACCCAGTACGTCCAGGCCTGGTAGCCGAGCACCACGGGGAGCCCGATGCCGGCGGCCCACGTCATGACGGTGAGGGTGTAGTCGCTGACCGAGGCGTCGGCGACGGTGACGTCGAAGGCCGCGTCGATCGTCGAGGGGACGACGACGGGGTAGGCCGCGCCGAAGATCGTGGCGGCCGCGGCGACCAGCATCGCGCCCCAGGCGGCGAAGGCCTGACCCTCGCGGCCGACCCGCAGCCGCGCCCAGGCCACCACCACCGACAGCGCGGCCACCAGCCACAGCACCGCGGTGAACGGCGTGCCGTACCGCAGGTGCGTGATGCCCGCCCAGGCCAGCAGCGGCAGCGCGGCCACCGGGGCCCAGCGCAGCGCGAAGGCGTGCGCCGCCGCACGGATCGGCCCGTCGGTCTTGAGTGCCAGGAACACCGCGCCGTGCACGACGGAGAACGCCAGCACCGCGACCGCGCCGAGCAGCGCCGACCAGCCGACGCCGGCGAACGGGCCGCCGACCCGGTTGCCGTCGGCGTCGATCGGCAGGCCGAGGGTCGTGGCGCCGAGGGCCGCGCCGACGCCGAGGGCGGCGATGAGCGAGCCGGCGGTGATGACGCGGGTCCAGGTCGTGTCCCAGGCCGCGGTGTGGTGCGAGTGCCGCCACTCGAAGGCCACGGCCCGGATGATCAGGCCGAACAGCACGAGCACGAAGGGCAGGTAGAGCGCCGGCAGCCAGGTGGCGTACCAGCCGGGGAAGGCGGCGAACACCGCGCCGGCGGCGGTGATCAGCCACACCTCGTTGCCGTCCCACACCGGGCCGATCGTGCGCAGCATGAGGTGCCGGTCGGCCGTACGGCGGCCGAGCACCGGCAGCAGCGCGGCGACGCCGAAGTCGAAGCCCTCCAGCAGGAGGAAGCCGATCCAGAGCACCGCGACGGCGGCGAACCAGAGGGTCTGCAGGTCCATGGTCAGTGTCTTCCTGGGTCCGGTCGCTCAGTACGCGAAGGAGAGGACGTCGTCGTCGGTGCGGTCCCGCGGCGGGCCGCCGGGGTCGTCGTCGCCGTCCCGCTGCGAGGGCAGGGTCACCGGGGTGGGGGAGCCGTCCCCGGTCGTGATCCCGCGGCGGACGAAGCGGGTGATGAGCCACAGCTCGACGACGGCGAGCACGCCGTAGACGAGCGTCAGGCCGATCAGCGAGGTCCACACCTCACCGGTGCTGACGCCGGGGGAGACGGCCTGGGCGGTGAAGAAGTACACCTGCTCGCCGACCGGCACGTCGGGGTTCGGGTAGACGACGAAGGGCTGGCGGCCCATCTCGGTGAAGATCCACCCCGTCGCGTTGGCGACGAAGGGCGCGGCGACGGCGAGCAGGGAGCCGTACACGCCGATCCGCGAGGTCGGCACCCGGCCGCGCCGCGTGGACCACAGGGCGTAGGCGGCGACCCCGGCCGAGACCAGGCCCATGCCGATCATGAGCCGGAAGCTCCAGTAGGTGACCGCCAGCAGTGGCGTGTAGTCGATCTCGCCGCCGGCGCGCTCCCCGAACGACGGGTCGTCGGGGTAGGTCTCGCCGTAGACGGCGGCGTACTCCTCCTGCAGCTCGTTCACGCCGGGGACGGCGGTCTCGAAGTCGCTGTGCGCGAGGAAGGAGAGCAGGCCCGGGACGGTCCAGGAGTGGACGTCGTCGCACTCGTTGGACCCGAGCTTGCCGAACGCGAAGATCGAGAACGGCGCCGGCGCCTCGGTCTCGCAGAGCGCCTCGGCCGAGCTCATCTTCAGCGGCTGCTGCTCGTACATGAGCTTGGCCTGGAAGTCGCCGGTGACCGCGACGAGGACGAAGGCCACCAGCGACACCCACCCGCCCAGGCGCACCGACTTCCGCCAGACGGCGTGATCGACGTCGGTCACCGGCTGGTCCGCCAGCTTCCGCTTCCGCAGGTGCCACAGGCCGATGCCGACCAGCAGCGCGCCGGCGACCATCGTGGCCGCGGCGAGCGTGTGGCTGTAGGCGGCCAGGGCGGTGTTGTTGGTCAGGACGGCGCCGAAGTCGACCTGCACCGGCCGGCCGTCCGTGCCCACCTCGACACCGACCGGGTGCTGCATCCACGAGTTGGCGGCGATGATGAAGTACGCGCTGATCCAGGAGCCGATGACGGCGGCCCACAGCGACGCCAGGTGCAGCTTCTTCGGGATCCGGCCCCAGCCGAAGATCCACAGGCCGAGGAAGGTCGACTCGAGGAAGAAGGCGAGCAGGGCCTCGAGCGCCAGCAGCGAGCCGAAGACGTCACCGACGAAGCGGGAGTACTCGCTCCAGGCCAGGCCGAACTGGAACTCCTGGACCAGGCCGGTGGCCACGCCCAGCGCGAAGTTGATCAGGAAGATGCGGCCCCAGAAGCGGGTCATCCGCAGCCACTCGGGCCTGTTCGTGCGCACCCACAGGGTGTGCATCACCGCGACCAGGAGCCCCAGCCCCAGGGTCAGCGGCACCATCAGGAAGTGGTAGACGGTCGTGATCCCGAACTGCCAGCGGGCGACGTCCAACGTATCCAGGCCGAGCACGTCCACCGTGCAGCTCCTCCGGTCGTACGATCGACGTGTTCTTTTCTACGCCATGTAGAAGACAAAGTTCTACGTCTCGTAGACAATCGGCGTGTGAGACGTCGGACAGGGAGGGACCTTTGGCCTCATTAGGGGATCTCGAAAGGACCGTCATGGACCGCCTCTGGTCCTCCGACGGTCCGCTGTCGGCGACCCAGCTGCGCGACGCCCTGGCCGACCGCGGCCTGGCGCTCACCACCGTGCACACGGTGCTCGGCCGGCTGGAGCAGAAGGGCTTCGTCGCCCACGACGAGGCGCGCCCCCGCCGGTTCCGGCCGACCGCCACCCGCGAGCAGCACGCGGCGGAGCTGATGCACGAGGTGCTCGGGCAGGCTCCCGACCGGCAGGCGGTGCTCGCCCGGTTCGTCGGCAGCGTCGACGCCGAGGAGGCGGCGCTGCTGCGCCGGCTGCTCGCCGGCACGGACCCCACCCCCGCCTGACGTGCTGCCCGCCACGGCGGTCGCCCTCGCGGTGCTCGCGGCGCTGCTGGCGTGGCCGGTGCCGGCGCTGCTCGGCCGGGCCCGCTGGCCGGGGCGCGACCCGCTGGCCGCGCTGGTCTGCTGGCAGGCGGTCGGCCTGGCCGGTGGCCTGTCGATCGTCGGCGCCCTGCTGGTGCACGGCCTGGCGCCGTGGGGCCACTCGCTGCCCGAGGCGGTGGGGCACGTGCTCACCGGCACCCCGGCGACCGAGCGGGTGCGGGGTGACCACTGGGTGACGCTGACCCTCGCCGGCGTGCTGCTCGCCGAGCTCCTCGGGGTGCTCGCGCTGTCGTGGTGGCGGACCGCGCGGACCCGCCGGCGGCACCGCGAGCTGCTGGAGATCGTCGTCCGGCCGGCCGACAGCGTGCCCGACGCCCGGTTGCTCGACACCCCCGCACCGGTGGCCTTCTGCATCCCCGGTGCCCGGCCGCTGCTGGTGCTCTCGTCCGGCATGGTCGCCGAGCTGGACGAGGACCAGCTCGCCGCCGTCGTCGCGCACGAGCGGGCGCACCTGCGCGAGCACCACCACCTCTACCTGCTGCCGTTCGTGGCCTGGGAGGCGGCGCTGCCGGTGCTGCCCGCGGCCGGCCGCGCGCACGCGGCGGTGCGGACCCTGGTGGAGATGCGCGCCGACGACGTCGCCCTCGCCGCGCTCCCGGGGCGCGATCCCCGGCGCACCCTCGCCCGGGCCATCGTGGCGGCGGGCGCGCACGGTGGCGGGGACGGCGTGCCCTCCGGCGCCCTGGCCGTCGCCGAGAGCGCCGTCACCGCCCGGGTGCGGCGGCTGCTCGACCCGCCCGCGCCGCTGCCGGCCGTCGCGCGCGCCGCCGTCCTCACCGCGGCCGCGCTGCTGCTGGCCGTCCCGACGGCGCTGCTGCTGCTCCCCGCGGTCGTCTGACGCGCGTCCGCGAGCCCCTCGGCGCCCGGGTGGCTATGCCGACCGGGCGTAGGCGGGGTCGGCCGGACGGCCCTCGGGCAGCGGCAGGGCGGCGTCCCGGTTCTCGGCCAGCGGCGCGAAGCCGCGCAGCCGCAGGCTGTTGGTCACCACGAACACCGAGCTGAACGCCATCGCGGCGCCGGCGATCATCGGGTTGAGCAGACCGGCCACCGCCAGCGGGATCGCCGCCACGTTGTAGGCGAAGGCCCAGAACAGGTTCCCCTTGATCACGGCGAGCGTGCGACGGGCCAGCCGGATCGCGTCGGCGGCGGCGCGCAGGTCGCCGCGGACCAGCGTCAGGTCGCTGGCCTCGATGGCGACGTCGGTACCGGTGCCCATGGCCAGGCCGAGGTCGGCCTGGGCCAGGGCGGCGGCGTCGTTCACGCCGTCACCGACCATGGCGACCGTGCGGCCATCGGCCTGCAGCCGGCGGACGACGTCCACCTTGTCGGCCGGCAGCACCTCGGCGACGACCTCGTCGATGCCCACCTCCGCGGCCACGGCGCGGGCGGCGCGCTCGTTGTCACCGGTCAGCAGCACCGGGCGCAGACCGAGGTCGCGCAGCTGCCGGACGGCGGCGGCCGAGGTCGGCTTCACCGTGTCGGCGACGACGAGCAGACCGCGGGCGGCGCCGTCCCAGGCCACCGCCACCGCCGTGCGACCGGCCGCCTCGGCGGCGAGCCGGGCGGCATCGAGCCCCGCCGGCAGCGGCACCGACCAGTCGGCGAGCAACCGCGGGCGGCCGACGACGACCGCATGCCCGTCGACCGTGCCGGTGACGCCCAGGCCCTCGACGTTGGCGAACCCCTCGACCGGCGGGAGCGCGCCCGTCCGCTCGACGGCCGCCCGCGCCACGGCCTGGGCGATCGGGTGCTCGGACGCCGTCTCCAGTGCGCCGGCGAGCCGCAGCACGGTGCCGGCGTCCTCCCCGCGGGCCGCCACGACGTCGGAGAGGGTCATCTGCCCGGTGGTCACCGTGCCGGTCTTGTCCAGGACGACCGTGTCGGCCCGGCGGGTGGACTCCAGGACCTCGGGGCCCTTCACCAGGATGCCCAGCTGGGCCCCGCGGCCGGTGCCCACCATCAGGGCGGTCGGCGTCGCCAGCCCGAGCGCGCACGGACAGGCGATGATCAGGACGGCGACCGCGGCGGTGAACGCGGCGGGCAGCCCGCCGCCCGCGCCGATCCAGAAGCCGAGGGTCGCCACCGCCAGGGCCAGCACGATCGGCACGAAGACCGCGGAGATCCGGTCGGCCAGGCGCTGCACCTCGGCCTTGCCGTTCTGCGCGTCCTCGACCAGGCGGGCCATCTGCGCCAGCTGGGTGTCGGCGCCGACCCGGGTGGCCCGGACGACGAGCCGGCCACCGGCGTTCACCGTGCCGCCGGTGACCGGGTCGTCCACGGTGACCTCGACCGGCACCGGCTCGCCGGTGAGCATCGAGGCGTCGACGGCGGAGCGGCCCTCGGTCACCACGCCGTCCGTCGCGATCTTCTCCCCGGGGCGGACGACGAACAGGTCGCCGACGGCGAGCTGGTCGGCCGGGACCCGGCGCTCGGTGCCGCCCCGGAGGACGGTCACCTCCTTGGCGCCGAGCTCGAGCAGCGCCCGCAGCGCCGCACCGGACCGCCGCTTGGAGCGGGCCTCGGCGTAGCGGCCGGCGAGCAGGAACGCCGTCACGCCGGCGGCGGCCTCGAGGTAGATGTTGGCGCTGCCGTCGCCGCGCTCGACGGTGAAGGAGAAGGGGTGGGTCATGCCCGGCGTGCCGGCGGTCCCCCAGAACAGCGCGTACAGCGACCAGGCGAAGGCCGCCAGGGTGCCGAGGGAGACCAGCGTGTCCATGGTCGCGGCGCCGTGTCGCAGGTTGGTCCAGGCGGCGCGGTGGAACGGCAGGCCGCCCCACACCACGACCGGCGCGGCCAGGGTGAGCGAGAGCCACTGCCAGTACTCGACCTGCAGCGCCGGGACCATCGCCATCGCGACGACCGGCACGCTCAGGCCGACCGAGACCAGCAACCGCGTCCGCAGCGCCCGGTCGGGATCGACCTCGGCCTCCGGCGGCGCCTCGGGCCGTGGGAGCTCCGCCGTGTAGCCGGTCTTCTCCACCGTGGCGATCAGGTCGTCGGTCGACACGTCGCCCTCGACGGTCACCCGGGCCTTCTCGGTCGCGTAGTTGACGGTGGCGGTGACGCCGTCCATCCGGTTGAGCTTCTTCTCGACCCGGGCGGCGCAGGAGGCGCAGGTCATGCCGCCGATGAGCAGCTCGACCTGGGTGGGGGCCTGCTCAGGCATGGGGGTCCTCCACGGCAACGGTGAACTCCGCCGTCCGGACGACGTCGCCGTGGCGGAAGTCGAGGAAGAGCCGGTGGGTGCCGGCGGCGGGGGGAGTGGTGGCGAAGACGACGTGCGGCCCGGGTGCGGCGGCGGTGCCGGGCACGGCGTCGACGGGGTGGACGTGCAGGTAGGCGAGGTCACCGGCGCGCAGCACGACCAGGTGGCCGTAGGCGCCCAGGTAGGGCTGCAGGTCGGTGATCGGGACGCCGTCGCGGCTGATGCTGAGCTGCAGTTCGCTCTCCTCGCCGGCGGTCAGGTGCCCGGTCAGGACGACGGTGTAGCCGTCGACCTCGGCGGTGGCCGCGGCCGGCGGGAGCTCCCGCGGCTCGAAGTCGCCGGGGACCGACAGGTCGGCGCCGAGGACGAGACCCTCGCCCAGCTCGGTGGGGGTGGCGTCGGCGACGACGCGCCAGCTGCCCGGGGTCAGGTCGAGCGGGACGGTCCAGGTGCCGTCGGGCGCGAGCTCGGGGTGCACGTGCTGGTACCCGCTGAGGTCGCGGCGGACGGCGACCAGGTGCAGGTCCTCCTCGTGCTCCACGTCGAAGGCGGTGACCGGAGCGCCGTCGGGGCCGAGCACCCGGAAGGCCAGCGTCGAGGTGCCGGCGGGGAGGGTGTCGGTCAGCAGGTCGAGGGTGTGCCCGGACTCGCTGACGGCCAGGCCGCCCACGCCCGGTCCGGCGGCGGCCGGGTCGTGGCCGGCGTCGTCGTGCGCTCCGCCGGTCCCGGGAGGCCCGTCGTCCGCGTGCCCACCGTCGGTGTGGTCGTCGGCGGCCGGCTCGGCGTCCACCGGGCCGACCGCCGCGCCGACGCCCAGGCTGGCGCCGAACACGGCGGTCAGGCCGAGGGCGAAGGCGGCGACCCTGGCGGGGGTGTTCATCGGGGTGCGCTCATCGGAGGATCAGCGCCCGGCCAGCTCGTAGCCGGCCTCCTCGACGGCGGCGGCCACGGCCGCGTCGTCGAGCGGGGTGTCGCTGGTGACGGTCACCGCGCCGGTGGGCAGGTCGACCTGGACCTCGGTGACGCCGGGCAGGGCGCCGACCTCCTCGGACACCGCGGAGACGCAGTGGCCGCAGGTCATGCCGGTGACGGTGTAGGTGCTGGTGCTCACGTGGGCTCCTCGGGGTGGTGGTGGTGCTCAGCTGCGGACGAGCCGGGCGATGGCGGCCGAGGCCTCGCGGACCTTCTCCTCGGCCTCGGGGCCGCCGGCCTGCGCCGCCGCGACGACGCAGTGGGACATGTGCTCCTCGAGCAGCCCCAGGGCGACCGACTGCAGGGCGCTGGTCATGGCCGAGACCTGGGTGAGGATGTCGATGCAGTACTTCTCGTCCTCGACCATCCGCTGCAGGCCCCGCGCCTGGCCCTCGATGCGGCGCAGCCGCTTGAGGTAGTCGTCCTTGCGGGAGATGTACCCGTGCGGGGCGTGCGCCGTGCCGTCGTCCATGGGTGAACCATACCCCCGTTGGGTATGTCTGTCAGCCCCCGGCGGTCGGTGGGTCCGTCCGGTCGCGCTCCGCGCGGAGCCGGTCGACGGTCCCCTGGAGCCGGGCGGCGTCCTCGCGGGCGGAGGCGAGCTCGTCCTGCAGGCCGGCGATGACCTCGGCCGAGGCGAGGCTGTGTCCCTGGTCGAGCAGCGTGCGCAGCCGCGCGGCCTGGGTGAGCTGGGTCCGGGAGTAGCGACGGTGCCCACCGGGGGAGCGGTGCGGCTGGAGGGCGCCGGATCCGTCGAGGCTGCGGAGGAAGGCCGCCTGCACCCCGAGGAGGTCGGCGGCCTGGCTCATGGTCAGCGCCGGGTAGTCCGGGTCGTCGAGCCGGCGCAGGGGGTCGGCCGGCGCCGCGTCGTCCGCCGGGATCTCCATCGTCGTCCCCCTCCTGATGCGACGGGGGCCGGACCTCGCGGTCCGGCCCCCGGTCCTGCGGATCGGATCGGTCGTCAGCTCTCGACGGCCCGCTGCTCCGACCCGGCGTGCTCGCCCTCGATGGTCCGCGCCTCGACGGCGGCGGGCGCGTCGGCCCGCGTCACGGTGATCTTGCGCGCCTTGGCCTTCTCGGCCACCGGGATGCTCACCGTGAGGACGCCGTCGTGGTAGCTGGCGTCCAGCCGGTCGGTGTCCAGGCTCCTGCCGAGCACCAGCTGGCGGGTGTAGCTGCCGAACGGCCGCTCCGCGACGGTCCACTCCGCACCCTCGAGCTGCGGTACCGAGCGCTCCGCGCTGATGGTGAGCGTGTTGCCCTCGATCGACAGGTCGATCGACCCCGGGTCGACGCCCGGCAGGTCGAAGTGGGCGACGAAGTTGTCGCCGACGCGGTAGGCGTCCATCGGCATGCCCGACAGCGGTCGGGCGGTGGCGGAACCCGCGCGGCCGGTGAGCTGGTCCAGCGCCCGGAAGGCGGCGGACGTGGCGGCGAACGGGTCGTAGGCGGTCAGCATCATGGCTGGTCAACCTCCTGGTCGTGCTCTGTTCGTGTTCGCTGCCCGAGGTGGAACCTCTAGTGGCGACTAGAGATTACCTCGGTCGTGCACTCGTGTAAACGTCTCGTCGCCGGGATTGTTCCCCGGGTGGTCGGGATCGACTGCGTCGCCCGACGGAGGTTCCGATGCGGCCGGTGCGGGGCAGGAGGTGGTCGTGGAGGAGATCCCCAGCGCAGCAGCCCCCGCCGGCGGCGACGTCCTGGACGTCCGGGAGCACCGGGAGGGGGACGTCTGCACGCTCACCCTCAGCGGCGAGCTGACCGAAGCCGCCCGCCGGCCGCTGGTCCGTGCCCTGACCGACGCGCTGCTCGAGGTGTCGACCCTGCGCCGCGTCGAGCTCCTGCTGGGCGACGTCACGTTCATGAACTCCGCGGGCATGGCCGTGCTCGTCCAGCTGCAGAAGATGGCCACCCCGCGCGGTGTGGAGATCGTGCTCGTCCGCCCGCGCGCCGTCGTCGCCCGACCGCTGCAGCTGTCCGGCCTCTGGCACCGCTTCACGGTCACGGAGGAGCCGGGCACCTAGCATCTCCCGGTGCCGTCCAGCCACTCGCACGACCACGCGCACGGGCCCGACCCGGACGCGCCGCCCCCACCGCCGGAGGTGCTCGCCCGCCGCCGGCAGGCGGTGCGGCTGATGCTGTTCCTCCTCGTGCCGGTCGGCCTGGCCACCGTCGTCGGCCTCATCGCCCTGTGGCCCTCCGGCGGAGCGAGCCGCGCGCAGGAGGCCGCGGAGACCTACCTCCCGGCGGGCACCACCTACCCCGACGGCCGGGTCGTCTCCGTCGACCCCTTCGACTGCTCGATCCCCGACAGCGAGGGCGGCGTCCAGGACCTCACCTGCGCGTCGGTCGTCGTCGAGGTGCTCGAGGGCGACGGCGCGGGGGAGTACCAGCAGCTGGAGCTGCCCGCCGAGGTCTACGCCGCCGGCATCGAGGTCGACGACGTGCTGGTGCTCAGCCGGGACCCCGGTGCCGAGGGCGGCCCGAGCTACGGGTTCTTCGACTACGAGCGGACGACCCCGCTGGTCCTGTTCGCCATCGCCTTCGCGATCGTGGTCGGCGCCGTGGCCCGGTTGCGCGGGCTCGCGGCGCTGCTCGGCCTGGCCTTCGCCTTCCTCGTGCTCCTGCAGTTCGTGCTCCCCGGCCTGCTGTCGGGGTCCTCGCCGACGCTGGTCACCCTCACCGGCTCCGCGGCGATCATGTTCGTCGTCCTCTACCTCGCGCACGGGTTCTCCGCACGGACGACGACGGCGCTGGTCGGCACGCTCTTCGGGCTCGCGCTGGTGACCGTGCTGGGCGCGGTCGCCGTGGCCGCGGCCCGGCTCACCGGGCTGACCACCGAGGAGACGGTGCAGCTGCAGACCTTCGACCCGTCGCTGGACTTCTCCGGGCTGGTCATCGCCGGGGTGGTGGTGGCCGGGCTGGGCGTGCTCAACGACGTGACGATCACCCAGGCCTCGGCCATCTGGCAGCTGCACGAGGTCGACCCGTCGATGAGCTGGCGGCAGCTGTACCTGCGCGGCATGGCCGTGGGCCGCGACCACATCGCCTCGACCGTCTACACCGTCGTCTTCGCCTACGCCGGCGCCGCCATGCCGCTGCTGCTGCTGTTCGAGATCTACGCCCAGCCGGCCGGGGTGACGCTGACCAGCTCGGCGCTGGCCGAGGAGGTGATCCGTACGCTGGTCGGCGGCATTGCGCTGGTCCTGGCGGTGCCGGTGACGACAGCCGTCGGGGCGTTCTTCGCCACGGCCTCGGGAACGGAGACCGGATCGATGAGCACGAAGACCCCCGCCAGGGGCCTGGCGGCGCTGCGGTCCCGGTTCGCCCGGTGAGGCCCCGTCCCGAGGCTCGCGGCGAGCTTGCGAGTCGTGAGGAGGACGGGGTCCTTCACCTGCTCGCCGCCGCCCGGGCGGCGGAGGGCTTCATGCCCGACGACGAGGGCACCGCCCTCTACGAGGCCGCCCGCGCCGTCGCCGTCCCCGGCCCGCTGTTGGAGGTCGGCAGCTGGATGGGCAGGTCCGCGCTCTACCTGGCCGCGGCCGCCCGGGAGACCGGCCGGCAGGTCGTCACCGTCGACCACCACCGCGGCTCCGAGGAGCACCAGCCGGGCTGGGAGTACCACGACCCGTCGCTGGTCGACCCGCACGTGGGCCTGATCGACACCCTGCCCCGGTTCCGTCGGCAGGTCGCCGAGGCCGGCGCCGAGGACGTCGTCATCGCGGTCGTCACCCGGTCGGAGGTCCTGGCGCCGCTGTGGTCGACCCCCTTGGCGCTGCTGTTCCTCGACGGCAGCCACACCGAGGAGTCGGCCCGCCGCGACCAGGACGCCTGGGTCGCCAAGCTCGCCGTCGGCGGCACGCTGGCCATCCACGACGTCTTCCCCGACCCGGCCGACGGCGGCCAGGCCCCGTTCGGCGTCTACCAGCGGGTGCTCGCCTCGGGGGACTTCGAGGAGCTCTCGGCCACCGGGTCGCTGCGGGTGCTGCGGCGTGTCCGGTGACCGGCTGGCCGCCGAGCGGGACGCGGCCCGTGCCTCGATCGCGGCGCTGACCGGGGAGTTCGACGCCGTCGTCGCCGCCTCGAAGGCCTCCAACGCCGACGACGAGCACGACCCCGAGGGCGCGACCATCGCCTTCGAGCGGCAGCAGGTCGCGGCGCTGCTCGAGGCCGCCCGCCGCCGCCTGACCGACGCCGAGGCCGCGATCGCCCGCCGCGACGACGGCTCCTACGGCGTCTGCGAGGGCTGCGGCCACGCGATCGGCGCCGAGCGGCTGGCCGTCCGGCCGGCGGCGCGCACCTGCATCAGCTGCGCGCGGTAGCCCTCAGCTGACGTACCTGCGGGCGGTCGACCGCCGCTGCGCCTCGTCGAGTGCGGCGAACCGTGCCTCGGCGTGCGGGGGCAGCACCCGGCGCTCGCGCACCACCCAGGGGATCCCGCGCGCGGCGGCCAGCAGCCCATGCGCGGTGACGCGGTCCCGCGGCAGGGAGTGCAGCAGGTGCGCGGTGCGGCGCAGCGCCGGCAGCACCGGGCGGCGCAGCCACGTCGTCCAGAGGGTGTTGCGGATGCCGTCGCGGCGCCGCCGGTGCGGGTCGCGCGCCCGGCTGGCCTGGTGGTGCACGGTGAGCTCGGGCAGGTAGCAGAGCTCCCAGCCGCGGGCGGCCAGGTCGCCGGCCATCAGCTCCTCCTCGCCGCCCAGCCACAGCCGCTCGGAGAACCCGCCCACCTCCTCGAACGCCGCGCGGCGAACCACCGACGCCCCGGCGAGGAACGAGCCCAGCGCCGGACCGGGCAGCCACGGGGCACCGCGCACGGGGGAGTCCCGCAGCTCCGGGACGATCGGGTCCTCGGTCCCGCCCGGCTCCACCAGGATGCGGGCGGTGACCACGGCCAGCCGCGGATGGGCGTCGAGGACGTCCGCCGCCGTCGTCAGCGAGCCCGGCTCCCACCAGGTGTCGTCGTCGCAGAAGGCGACGTAGGGGGTGTCCACCCGGGCGACGCCGACGTTGCGGCCGGTCGCGCCGAGGTTCTCCGGGCTCGCCACCAGCTCGACCTGCGGGAACCGCCCGCGGACGGCGCCGGCGGTGCCGTCGGTCGAGCCGTTGTCGACGACCACGACGTGCGGTTGCTCGGGCAGGGCCAGCAGCCGCTCCAGGGCCAGCAGCAGCTCGTCGCGCCGCTCGTGGGTGATGACGACGACGGCGACCCGCGGGTCGCGGCTCACGCCCGCCCCTCGAGCAGACGGCGACGGGCCAGGACCTCGGCCGGGACCGGCCGCCGGCGGCCCACCGCCCCGGGGAGGTCCCGCAGCGCCCGCAGCACACCGCGACGCTCGGGCGCCCCGGCCCGGACCGCGGCGACCACCACGCGGAGGACGTCGGACAGCGGCAGCCGCATCACGGCGGTGAGCAGCCGGGACCGCCAGATCGCCGCCCGCCGGGCGGCCGGGTCGTGCCGGCGGGTCGACGGGTGGTGGTGCACGGTCACCTCGTCGACGTAGGCCAGGCCCCACCCCGCCGTCGCCAGGTCCAGGCTCAGCCGCTCCTCCTCGCCGGGGAAGCGGACCACCGGGTCGAAGCCGCCGACGGCGAGGAACGCCTCGGTGCGCACCATCGCCCCGCAGGCGACGAACCCGAGCAACGACGGTCCGGGCAGGTCGGGGTCGGTGCCCAGCGGGCTCGCCGCCATCTCGGCGCAGACGGGGTCCAGCCGCTCCTCGGGGCCGACCAGGATGCGCGCGTTCAGCACGGCCAGCCGGGGGTGGTCGCGCATGATCGCCGCGGCCCGGGCCAGGTCGCCCGACGCCCACCACGAGTCGTCGTCGGCGAAGGCGACGTACGGCGTGCCGGCGTGCTCGGCCCCGATCGTGCGGGCCCGGGCCCCGACGTTCTCGCCCAGCGGCAGCACGGTCACGTCCGGGTGGTTCGCGCGCACCGCCTCGACGGAGCCGTCGGTCGAGCCGTTGTCGACGAAGACGACCGGTGCCTCGTGCCGGGGCATCGACGCGATGAGGTCGTCTCGCCGGTCGCGGCTCATGACGACGACGGTGACGTCGTGGGGTGTGTTCACGGGGGAGTCCTACCCCGCGCGGGGCTCGAACTCCTCGTCCGCCTCGACCGGCGGCAGCGCGGCGGGGTCGGCGAACAGGCCCGAGGCGCCGGTGGCGCCGGTCAGCGCGTCCGCGGCGAGGACGACGGCCGCGGCGGTCCAGGTGGTGCGCTCGATCGGCCAGCGCTTCCCGTCGGCGAAGACCAGGCCGGTCCAGTAGGCGCCGTCGTCGTCGCGCAGGTGCTGCATGGCGGCCACCTGCTCGAGGGCGTCGTCGGGGCGGCCCGCGGCGGTCAGCGCCAGGGCCAGCTCGCACGTCTCCGCGCCGGTCACCCAGGGCCGGTCGGAGACGCAGCGGATGCCGAGCCCGGGGACGACGAAGGTCTCCCAGCCCCAGGCGATCCGGTCGTCCGCGGCGTCGCCGGTCAGCGCTCCGCCGAGGACGGGGTAGTACCAGTCCATCGAGTAGCGGGACCGGTCGGCGAAGCCGTCGGGACGGGTGCGCAGCGCCGTCCCCAGGTCGACCGCGGCCAGCTCCCAGTCCGGCTGCGGATCGCCCTGCAGCGCGGCGAGGGCCACGCCGCAGCGCAGCGCCTGGAACAGGCTGGAGTTGCCGGTCAGCAGGGCGGTGGCGTCCGGGGTGCCGTCGGGCCGCTGCGCCCACCCGATCGCGCCGCCGGGCAGCTGCATGCGGGTGACCAGGTCCAGGCCGCGGCGCACCGCCGGCCAGAGCTCGGTCACCAGCGCGTCGTCCCCGGTGACCAGCCAGCGGTGCCACAGACCGACGGCCAGGTAGCCGGCGTGGTTGCTCTCGACCCCGGCGGAGGTCTCCGACCAGGCCCCGGTCGGGGCCAGGTACTCCGCGGCCCAGGAGCCGTCGGGTCGCTGCCTCCCGGCCAGCCAGCGGTAGGCCGCCGCGGCTCGGTCGTGACGGCCGCCGACGTCGAGGGCCATGGCCGCCTCGACGGAGTCCCACGGGTCGAGCTGGCCGCCGCGGAACCACGGCAGCGCGCCGTCGGCGTCCTGCTGGTCGGCGATCCAGTCGACGGTCTGGCGCACCTGCCCACCGGTGAGGACCCCCGGCAGCTCCGGCAGGAGCACCGGCTCAGCGGGCAGCGGCCCGCTCCCGGTCCAGGGAGCCCGACCCGGCCGACCAGCGGCGCGCGGCGGGCGCATCGGCCACGGCGGGCTTGTCCGCGTAGACGACGAAGCTCTTGCCGATCAGCGGGTCGAGCACCTTCTCGGCTGTCCGGGTCAGCCACGGCCGCGTCGTCAGGTCCCAGACCAGCAGCCGGTGGTAGGCGCGGACGGCGGCGTTGTCGCGCTCGACCCCCGTGGCGCACTTGAGCCACCAGAACGGGGCGTGCAGGGAGTGCGCGTGGTGGGTCGGGCCCGGCTCCAGCCCCACGGCGGAGAGCCGGTCGCGCAGGTCGTCGCCGCGGTAGATGCGGATGTGCCCGCCCTCGTTGGCGTGGTACTGGTCGGACAGCGCCCAGCAGATCCGTTCCGGCAGCCACCGCGGCACGCTGACGGCCACCCGCCCGCCGGGCTTGAGCACCCGGGCGATCTCGGCCATGGCGGCGGCGTCGTCGGGGATGTGCTCGAGGACCTCGGCGGCGATGATCCGGTCGACGCTGGCATCGGGGACCGGCAGGTGCAGCAGGTCGCCCCGGATCGACGTGGCCGCGGCACCGGCGGGCGCCTCGCCGGCCTCGCCGATGGCGGTCAGCCACCTCTGCGTCGTCCGGACCTCGTCGACGCCCCAGTCGAGGGCGACCACCCGGGCACCGCGCCGGTAGGCCTCGAAGGAGTGCCGCCCCTCGCCGCAGCCCAGGTCGAGCAGGGTCATGCCCGGCCGCAGGTCCAGCAGGTCGTAGTCGACGGTCAGCACGAACGGGTCCTCACTGGTCGGTCCTCTTCCGGTCGAGCACCTCGGCGTACCAGGCGGCGGTGCGCTCGGCCGCGGACCGCCAGGTGTAGGAGGCCAGGACACGCCGCCGCCCCGCCCGGCCCAGCTGCTCCTGCAGCGACGGCGAGTCCAGCACCAGCCGCAGCGCCGCGGTCAGCTCGTCGACGTCCCCGGCCCTGACCCGCAGCCCGGCCTGGCTGCCGACGACCTCGGGGAGGGCTCCGGCGTCGGTCGTGACGAGCGGGGTGCCGCAGGCCATGGCCTCGATCGCCGGCAGCGAGAAGCCCTCGTAGAGGGAGGGGATGGCGACCACGGCGGCCTGCTGGAGCAGGCGGACCAGCTCGGCCTCGGGGACCGGGCCGGTGAAGGTGACGGCGTCGTGCAGCGCGAGGCGGTCCAGTGCCGTCTCCGCCGGGCCACCGGGACGGGCGCTGCCGACGACGGTCAGCGCGACCGTCCGCTCGGTGCGCAGCTTCGCCACGGCCTCGAGCAGGTGCACGAGGCCCTTGAGCGGGACGTCGGCGCTGGTCACCACCACGATGCGGTCCGGGTCGCGCGGCCGGTCCGCCGGCGGGGGCGTGAAGACGTCGGGGTCGATCCCGACCGGGATGACGTCGATCCGGTCGGCCGGCACGCCCAGGTGGGTGCCGATGTCGGCGCGGGAGTTCTCCGAGACCGTGGTGATCGCGTCGAGCCGGGGTGCCACGCGGGCCTGCATGCGGGTGAAGGCGTACCAGCGGCGCAGCGTGAGCTTCCGGTACGCCGAGGGCGCGGCCTTCAGGTCCAGCTCCCGGTCGATGGCGACCGGGTGGTGCACGGTGGCGACGGTCGGCACGCCCGCCCTGACCAGCCGGAGCAGCCCGTACCCGAGGCTCTGGTTGTCGTGGACGATGTCGAAGGGCGCCTGGCCGGACTCCTCGCGCCGGGCCAGCAGCAGGCGGGCGGCGCGGAGGCTGAAGGTCAGCGGCTCGGGGAACCCGGCGACGGCCATGGTCGCCCACTCGGCGACGTCGATCCAGTCGCGGATCTCCGACGGGCGGACGATCCGGAACGGGTCGGGCTCCCGGTACAGGTCGAGGCTGGGCACCTGCACGAGCGGGACGCCCTCGTCGAGCTCGGGGTAGGGCTGGCCGCTGAGGACCTGCACGTCGTGCCCGAGGCCGGTGAGCTCGCGGGAGAGGGCCCGGACGTAGATGCCCTGGCCACCGCTGTGCGGCTTGCTGCGGTAGGACAGCAGTGCGATGCGCAGAGGCCGTCCCATGCCCCGGACTCTAACGACCCGGTGTGGCGGCCCGGGATCACCCGGTCGGATGCGGGCTGGTCAGGAGGGCTGGGAGGCTGTGGCCATGCTGCGCCACGTGGTCGTGTTCACCTGGAACGACGATGCCGACGAGGAGCGCCGGGCCGCCACGCTCGCCGAGCTCCGCCGCCTCCCGGAGACCGTCGGCGGGATGACCTCCTTCGCCATCGGGCCCGACGCCGGCCTCCGCGCCGGCAACGCCCACGCGGCGCTGGTCGCCGACTTCCCGGACGCCGACGCCTGGCGCCGCTACGCCGAGGACCCGGTCCACCTGCAGGTCATCGCCGAGCACGTGACGCCCATCCTCGCCGCCCGCACGGCGGTCCAGTACGAGGTCTGAGTGGCTCCGGTCCGTCGCGTCCTGCCCGCGCTGACCGTGGCCGGACTGCTGCTGACCGGCTGCGCGGGGGACGGCGGGGCGGACACCGCGGCCGGGCCGTCGGCCCCGTCCTCGCCGGGTGGCGGCGGCACCGACCTCGCTCCGGGCCTGCTGCCCGCCGACGCCTTCGGGGCCGGCGCGCAGCTGCGGCCGCTGACCGAGCAGCAGCTGCGCCAGGGGGCCGCCGCGGTCCTGGGCGAGGCCTCCGGCGCGGAGATCTCGCCGCCGGACTGCGCCGCCGCGCTGCAGGCGACCGAGCCGGTCGCCGCCCGGTACGAGGAGGTGGCCGGGCAGGCGGTCACCGCCGGCTCGACGGTGACCGCGGAGGTGCTGCTCTCCGGCGGCCCGCCGGTGGACCTCGACGCGGTGGAGGCGCAGCTGTCGGCCTGCATGCAGGTGCGGCTGACGGTGCCCGGCCGGGGCAGCGCCGCCGTGGCCGTGACGCCGCTCGACCTGCCGCCCGTCGGCGACCGGGTCCTCGGCCTGTCGGTGCTGACGACGACGGTCGCAGCCGACGGGCAGGACCGCACGGTGCCGGGCCTGATCGCCGTCGTGGTGGACGGCGACCGCGTCCTCACCCTCTTCCGCACCGACACCGGTGGGGGGTCGTTGGACCCGGCCGCCTTCGCGGACCTGACCGGACGGGCGGCCGCCACCGCAGCCGACGCGCTGGACTGACCCACCGACGGACGGGCCGACGCCGTCCACAGGGGGCCGTCGGGTCCACAGCTCCGCTCCCACCGCCGTGCCGCGGGCTCCGGCGCAGCACGGTCGGGGCATGGACGAACCCCCGCGCTCCCCGGTGCGCGTCTCCGACCCCGGCGAGATGGCCGCCGCGCTGCCCGCCCTGGTGGGCTTCCTCCCGCACGAGTCGGTCGTGCTCGTCGCGTTGGGTGGCGCCGGTGGCCGGCGGGTCGTCCTCACCGCTCGGGCGGACCTCCCCGCCGGCGCCGGATCGGCGTCCCCGGTCCGGCAGCTGGTGCACGCGGTCGGAGCCGAGCAGCCGACCGGGGTGCTGCTCTACGTGGTCTCCGAGGCCGCCGACGATCAGGAGCTCCTGGCGTTCGGGCCCCCCGGAGAGGTGCTGACCGGACTGCCGCACCGGGCGCTCGTGCACGACCTGGTCCGGGCCCTGGCCGGCGGCGACGTGCGGGTGCACGACGCGCTCCTCGTCCGCGGCGGCCGTTGGTGGTCCTACGACTGCCCGCGCCCGTGCTGCGCCCCCGGGGCCGGGACACCGCTGCCGGGTGGGGTGTCGGAGGTCGAGGTCGCCGCGGTCGCCGCCGGGGCGGTGGTCGAGACGAGCCGGGGGGCCCTGGCCGAGCGGATCGCGCGCGTCGCGGGCCTGGCCACCCGGGCCGGCGCCGGCCGTCCCGTCGGGCCCGGGCTGGCCGTCGAGGACGGGTGGCCGGCGGTCCTGGCGGCTCTGCGGCTGTGCCGTCCCGGGAGCGTCGAGCCCCTGCCCGATGCCGCGCTCACGGCCGTCGTGTGGGCGCTGACCGACCTGGCGGTGCGCGACCGCGCGCTCGGCCTGGCACTCGGCGCGGACGCCGCCGCGGCGGAGGTGCTGTGGACCGAGTGCACCCGCCGCGCGCCGGCGCCGCTCGACGCCGCGCCCGCCACGCTGCTGGCGACCGCCGCCTGGCTGCGGGGCGACGGGGCCATGGCCAACGTCGCCCTGGAACGGGCGCTGACCTCCCGCCCCGGTTACCGGCTCGCCGAGCTGCTGGCGGACTGCCTGGCCGCCCGGGTCCACCCGTCGGAGCTGCGCGGCCTCATCGCCGACGTGGTGGGTGGACCCGGGTGAGCGTCAGAGGAGCTCGGGGCGCTGCCAGTCCTGACCCAGGACGTGCTCGGCGAGGAAGGACAGCACCGTCTCGTACCAGACCGTGGCGTTGCCGGGGGTGAGCACCCAGTGGTTCTCGTCGGGGAAGTACAGGAACTTCGACGGGACGCCGCGCTTCTGCAGGCCGTACCAGAGCTGCAGCGCCTCGCCGATGGGCACGCGGAAGTCCCGGTCGCCGTGGATCACCAGCACCGGCGTCCGGATGGCGTCGACGAAGCGGTGCGGCGAGTGCTGCTCGTAGCGGCGCGGCTCGGTGAACGGGTCGCCCCACTCCTTCTCCCAGTAGTAGGCCGCGTCGGTGGTGCCGACGAAGGAGTCGAGGTTCCACAGGCTGGCGTGGGTGACGATCGCGCGGAACCGGTCGGTCTGGGTGGCGATCCAGTTGGCCATGTAACCGCCGAACGACCCGCCCATGGCCGCCGTGCGCTCGGCGTCGAGGTCGGGCCTCTCCAGCGCGGCGTCGACCGCGGCCATGAGGTCGGTGTACGGCGCCTCGCCCCAGGACCCCCAGCCCCGGCGCACGAAGTCCTGGCCGAAGCCCTGCGACAGGGCCGGGTTGGGCAGGAGGACGGCGTATCCGCGGGCGGCCATGACCCACGGGTTCCACCGCCAGGACCACGAGTTCCAGCTCATCAGCGGACCGCCGTGGATCCACAGCAGCAGCGGGGCGGGGGAGTCCGCGGAGGCGCCCTCGGGGAGCACCAGCCAGGACTGGACCGAGGTCCCGTCGGCGGCGGTGGCCACGACCTCGGTCAGCGTCCCGGGCAGGGGGCCGAGGGCACCGGGGGAGGGGAGGGCGGGCGGCTGCTGCAGCGGGGCCTCGGGGTCGAGGCGGACCGGCGCCGGCGGCTCGTCGTAGGCCGAGCGCAGCGCGAACAGCGCGCTGCCGTCGCGGGCGACCCGCAGGTCGCTGTACGCCCCGTCGGCGGTCAGCCGGACCGGCTCGCCGCCGTTCACGGGCACCCGGAACAGCGCGTGCCGGCCGCCGTCGTCGGCGAGGAAGTAGACGGCCGAGCCGTCGGCGGCGAACTGCGGCGCGCTCGGCCAGCGGTCGAAGCCCGGGGTGAGGTCGCGGATCTCACCGGTGGCCACGTCGACGTGCAGCAGCGTGTAGTCCGGCGGCTCGGCGTAGCTGGACAGGGCCTCGCGGACGCAGACGACGGCGGTGCCGTCGGGGGAGAAGCGGGCGGCGTAGACGTCGGCCAGCGGGTCGTCGACCAGCGGCCGCGACTGCCCGGTCGCCGTGTCCACGAGGGCGACGCGGCTGCGCTGTCCGGCCGGGCCGTCGGGCACCGACTCCCCGACGAGCAGCAGCGCGCCGTCCGGGGAGAGCGAGGGGTCCTCGCCGCCGCCCGCGGGCGGACGCGCGTCGGGGGTCAGGTCGCGGAGCTCGACCGGCTCGGCGCGCGCGCCGGTCGGGTCCTCGGCGGGGAGCCGGCCGGCCCAGAAGAGGTGCGTGGTGTCCGGGCCGAGGTCGTGGTCCCAGTAGCGGACCGGGTAGCGCTCGTGCAGCACGGCCGTGACGCCGGCGTCCTTGCGGGCCTTGCGCCGGGCGGCCTCGTCCTCGGCGTCGGCCGCCCCGGGCATCGCCGACGCCGCGACGACGACGTCCCCGCTGTCGGCGGCGACCGTCACGCCGCCGATCCCGCCGGGGTGGCCGACCACGAGCCGGGCCTCGCCACCGTCGGCGGGCAGGCTCCACAGCGCGGGTCGCGGATCGCCGGCGTCGGCTGCCGCGGCGGGGTCCGGCCGCGCGGAGGTGAACAGCAGCGAGCCGTCGGGGGCGAACACCGGCGCGGACTCCCCGGGCGCGCTGCGGGTCAGCCGGCGGGGTGGCCGCTGCCCTTCGGGGTCGACCTCCCACAGCGCCGACACCCACTTCTTCCCCTCGGGGTCCAGGGTCTGCACCGAGACCGCGAGCCGCCGGGCGTCCGGCGACAGCGCCAGGCCGGTCACGCGGGGCAGCGTCGCGAAGGCGGCGAGATCGGCGAACGGGCTGCTGGGAGGGGTGCTGGCGGCGTCGGGCGAGCTCACCCCGGCCACGTTAGCGATCCGCCCCGACATGCGCCGGAGCCGCCGTCCGGGAGGGGACGGCGGCTCCGGGGTCGTGCTGCGGAGGCGGCGTCAGAGCCGCGGCGCCGCCTGGGCGGGGGTCAGCTCCTCGTCGAGGGCGTTCACGAAGACGTGCTGCGCGACGCCGGCCGGGAGCAGCTCGCCGTCGACGCTGACGCTGTCCCGCTCGGCGCGGGCGGTGACCGTCGCGCCGGGGCGCAGCCCCTGCTCGGCGAGCGAGCGGATGAGGTCGGTGTCCTCCTGCAGCTGCTCGCTGATCCGCCGGATCTCGACCCGGCGGCCGTCCGGCGTCGCCGTCGTGGACAGCAGCGTCAGGGCGTCGAGCACCGCGGAGGTCTCCCCGCCGATGGGCACCGCGGGGGACTCCCCGCCGAGCTGGTCCAGACCCGGGATCGGGTTGCCGAAGGGGGAGACCGTCGGGTTGCCGAGCAGCGCGAGCAGCTTCTTCTCCACCGCCTCGCTCATGACGTGCTCCCACCGGCACGCCTCCTCGTGGACGTCGGCGTACTCCAGGCCGATGACGTCGACGAGCAGGCACTCGGCCAGTCGGTGCTTGCGCATGACGGCGGTGGCCAGGCGACGGCCCTCGTCCGAGAGCTGCAGGTGCCGGTCGCCCTCGACCGTGAGCAGGCCGTCGCGCTCCATCCGGGCCACCGTCTGGCTGACGGTCGGGCCGCTCTGGTGCAGCCGCTCCGCGATGCGGGCACGGAGGGGGACGACGCCCTCCTCCTCCAGCTCGAAGATCGTCCGGAGGTACATCTCCGTGGTGTCGATCAGATCGTTCACAACTCTCCTCGGTGTCACCGCTCATCGTACGGGCGGGGGGCGACTTCCCAGGTTTGCCGCAGCAGGGGAACGGTGCCACGCTGCTCCGGATTCCCGGCGGTAGCGTCGGGGGGTGAGGATCGGGGCCCCACCGGCCGGCAGGACAGCGAGCGGGGAGAGAGCGTGAGCGACTCGGTCGCGGTCGTCTGGGACGACGCACTGCTGGGCTACACCATGGGCGGCGAGCACCCCATGCACCCCGTGCGGCTGGATCTGACCATCCAGCTGGCCGACAGCCTCGGCGTCCTGGCCAACGACCGCGTCACGGTCGTGAAGCCCGAGCCGGCCGGCGCCGACCTGCTCACGCTGGTGCACGACCCCGCCTACCTGGAGGCCGTGCGGCGGGCGCCGGACGACCACGGCGTCGGCCACGGGCTCGGCACCGACGACAACCCGATCTTCCCGGGCATGTTCGACGCGGCGGCCCTCATCACCGGCGGCAGCGTGCAGGCCGCGCGGATGGTCCACGAGGGCACCAGCCAGCACGCGATCAACATCTCCGGCGGGCTGCACCACGCGATGCGCGACCGCGCCGCCGGGTTCTGCGTGTTCAACGACGCCGCGGTGGCGATCGCCTGGCTGCTGGCCCAGGGGCACGAGCGGATCGCCTACGTCGACATCGACGTCCACCACGGCGACGGCGTCCAGGCCGCCTTCTACGACGACCCCCGGGTGCTGACGATCAGCGTCCACCAGACGCCGCTGACCCTCTTTCCCGGGACCGGCTTCCCCGAGGAGACCGGCGACCCCGACAAGGCCCTCGGCAGCGCGGTGAACCTGGCGCTGCCCAACGGCACCGACGACTCCGCGTGGCTGCGGGCGTTCCACGCGGTGGTGCCCGGCGCGCTCAAGGCGTTCCAGCCGCAGATCCTGGTGACCCAGTGCGGGTGCGACGCCCACCACGAGGACCCGATGGCCGACCTCGGGCTCACCGTCGACGGGCAGCGGGCCAGCTACCGGGCCCTGCACGACCTCGCCCACCAGCTGACCGACGGCCGCTGGATCGCCCTCGGCGGTGGCGGGTACGGGCTGGTGCGGTGCGTGCCGCGCGCCTGGACGCACCTGATCGCCGAGGCGTCCGGCGACCGGCTGGACCCCGCGACGGAGATCCCCGAGTCCTGGCGGGAGGACGTCGTCCGCCGCGGGCTGCGGGCGCGGCCACCGACGCACATGACCGAGGGCGGCTACACCGGCTTCGCGCACTGGGACCCGTTCACCGAGTCCCGGGTGGACCGGGCCATCCTGCGGACCCGGCACGCCTCCTACCCCTACCTCGGCCTCGACCCGGACGACCCTCGTGACTGAGCAGCAGAGCGCACCCGAGTCCCCCGAGCCGCAGCCGCCGGCGCACTGGGAGGCCGACATCGTGGCCGCCGACGGCGGCACCGTGCACCTGCGGCCCATCTGCCCGGACGACGCCGAGGGTCTCACCGGGCTCATGGAGCGCAGCTCCGACCAGACCCGCTACTACCGGTTCTTCGGCCCGATGAAGCGATTGAGCGAGAAGGACCTGCGCCGCTTCACCCACGTCGACCACGACAACCGGGTCGCGTTCGTGCTGCTGCTGGGCGACCAGTTGATCGGCGTCGGTCGCTACGACCGCTACCCCGGGACCGACGACGCCGAGGTCGCCTTCCTGATCGAGGACGCCCACCAGGGCCGGGGACTGGGCTCGGTGCTGCTCGAGCACCTCGCCGCCGCCGCCCTGGAGCGCGGGATCAAGCAGTTCGTCGCCGAGGTGCTGGCGCAGAACAACCGCATGGTCCGGGTCTTCCTCGACGCCGGGTACACGCCCACCCGGACCTACGAGGAGGGCGTGGTCCACCTCTCCTTCCCGATCGCGCCGACCGCGACCGCACTCGCGGTGGCCTCGGAGCGCGAGCAGCGCAGCGAGTCCCGCTCCATCGCCCGGCTGCTGACGCCGTCCTCGGTCGCCGTGGTGGGCGCCAGCAACGACGAGAGCAAGATCGGCAACGCCGTCCTGCGGCACCTGCTCGGGTACGGGTTCGACGGCCCGATCTACCCGGTGAACCCCGGCGCCCGGCACGTCCGAGGCGTGCCCGCCTACGCCGGGCTGGAGGACATCCCCGGCGACGTCGACCTGGCCGTGGTCGCGGTCCCGGCCGACGAGGTCGCCGCCGTGGTGGAGGCCGCCCGACGCAAGAAGGTGCACGGCCTGGTCGTCATCTCCGGCGGGTTCGGCGAGTCCGGAGACGAGGGCCGGGCCCGCGAGCGGGCGCTGGTGCTCGCCGCGCGGGCGTCGGGGATGCGCGTGGTCGGCCCGAACTGCCTGGGCATCGTGAGCACCGACCCCGCCGTCCGGCTCAACGCCAGCCTCGCCCCGCAGGTCCCCGGCCGCGGGCGGGTGGGCTTCTTCGCCCAGTCCGGCGCACTCGGGGGAGCGCTGCTGGAGCGGGCGCGGGCGCGCAACATCGGGCTGTCCAGCTTCGTGTCCGCCGGCAACCGGGCCGACGTCAGCGGCAACGACCTCCTCCAGTTCTGGGCCACCGACCCCGGCACCGAGGTGGTGCTGCTGCACCTGGAGAGCTTCGGCAACCCGCGCAAGTTCGCTCGCCTGGCCCGCTCGGTGGGCCGCACCAAGCCCGTGGTCGCGGTGAAGAGCGGCCGGCACGTGCGGATGACCGCCGGCCTGGCCGGCACGTCGGTCGCGGTGCCCGAGGAGTCGGTGGCGGCGCTGTTCGCCTCGGCCGGCGTCATCCGGGTCGAGACGCTGGCCCAGCTCTTCGACGTCGGCACCCTGCTGGCCCACCAGCCGCTGCCGGCCGGCGACCGGGTGGCGATCGTGGGCAACTCCACGGCACTCGGCGTGCTCGTCGCCGACGCCGTCCTCGAGGAGGGCCTCGTGCTGGCCCACGACGCGCCGGTCGACGTCGGCACCACCGCCGGCCCCGAGGCCTTCGGCGCGGCGCTGCAGCGCGAGATCGACGACGACGCGGTGGACGCGGTCGTCGCGGTCTTCCTCCCGCCGCTGGCGCAGCGCGTGGAGCAGTTCGGGCACGCGCTGCTCGAGGTCGCCCGGAACTCGTCCAAGCCCGTGGTGGCGACCTTCCTGTCGAGCGAGGGCATCCCGCCCGAGCTCACCGTGCCCGGCGAGGACGGCACCCCGGCCCGCGGCTCGGTCCCGTCGTTCTCGACGCCGGAGCGGGCCGTCATCGCCCTGGCCAAGGTCGCCCAGTACGCGCGGTGGCGCCGTCGGCCGGTGGGCGAGCTGCCGGACCTCACCGACGTCGACGAGCCGGCCGCCCGCGCGCTCGTGCAGACGGTGCTGGCCGAGGGGCCCGAGGGGCGTTCCCTCACCGACGACGAGCTGATCCGGCTCCTGGGCGCCTACGGGCTCCCGCTGCTGCGGACGCACTCGGCCACCAGCGAGGAGGAGGCCGTCGCCGCGGCCGAGGCGATCGGCTACCCCGTGGTGCTCAAGTCGACCGCGCCCTGGTTGCGGCACCGCACCGACCTCGGTGGGGTCCGGATGGACCTGGCCGACGACGCCGCGGTCCGGACGGCGTTCGCCGCGATCCCGGCCGGCGACCCGGTGATCGTGCAGGAGATGGCCGCGCCGGGGGTGGCCACGGTGGTCGAGATCGTCGACGACCCCTCGTTCGGTGCGCTGGTGAGCTTCGGCGTCGGCGGCGTGGCGACCGACCTGCTGGGGGACCGGGCCTACCGGACGCTCCCGCTGACCGACCTGGACGCCGCCGAGCTCGTCCGGGCGCCGCGGGCCTGGCCGCTGCTCAACGGCTACCGCGGCTCGGAGCCGGTCGACGTCGCGGCGCTGGAGGACCTGCTGCTCCGGGTGGCCCGGCTGGCCGACGACCTGCCCGAGGTGCTGTCGCTGACGCTGGACCCGGTGATCGTCGGGCCTCCCGACCCGTGGCACGGCGGACGGTCGCTGGTCATCGCCGGCGCGATGGCCCGGGTGGGGCAGCCGACCGCACGCGTCGACCCCGGTCCGCGCAAGATGCGCAGCCCCGGCGTCTGAGACGCCAGGAGGCCCGCCCCCGGGTGGGGACGGGCCTCCTGGGAGGTGGTGCGTCAGGCCAGGTAGTCGCGCAGGGCGTCGGCGCGCTGCGGGTCGCGCAGCTTGGCCATCGTCTCCCGCTCGATCTGCCGGACCCGCTCGCGGGACAGACCGAACTGCTTGCCGATCTGCTCCAGCGTGCGCGGCTGGCCGCCGTCGAGGCCGAAGCGGAGGACGACGACGTCGCGCTCGCGCTCCTCGAGGGTCTGCAGCACGTTCCGGACGTCGCCCTTCATCATCTGGAAGGCGACGGCGTCCTCGGCGACCGCGGCGTCGGCGTCCTCGATGAAGTCACCGAGCCGGGACTCCTCGTCGGCGCCGACGGTCTGGTCCAGGCTGACCAGGTCGCGGCTGTACTCCAGCAGCTCGGTGATCCGCTCCGGGGTCATGTCGAGCTCCAGGCCCAGCTCCTCGGCGGTGGGCTCCCGCTCCAGCTCCTGGTGGATCCGGCGACGGGTGCGCACCACCTTGTTGACCTGCTCGGCCAGGTGGACGGGCAGCCGGATGGTCCGGCCGGAGTCGGCCATGGCGCGGGTGATGGCCTGGCGGATCCACCACGTCGCGTAGGTCGAGAACTTGAAGCCCTTGGTGTAGTCGAACTTCTCGACCGCACGGATCAGGCCGACGTTCCCCTCCTGGATGAGGTCGAGGAAGGTCATGCCGTGGCCGGTGTAGCGCTTGGCCACCGAGACCACGAGCCGGAGGTTGGCCTCCAGCAGGTGGCGCTTGGCGGCCTTGCCGTCGGCGGCGAGAGCCGTGTAGTCGCGCTTGACCGCGGGCGTCAGCTGGCGCTCGCCCAGGAGCCGCTCGGCGTACAACCCCGCCTCGATGCGCTTGGCCAGCTCGACCTCCTGCTCGGCCGTGAGCAGGGCGGTCTTGCCGATGGTGTTCAGGTACACCCGGACGAGGTCGGTGGACACCAGGCCGCTGGTGTCGGGCTCGCGACGGGGCGAGCGGACCTCGAGGGCGTCGTCGGGGGAAGACTGCAGCAGCGTCACGATGTGTCTTCGTCCTTGCCTCTGGTTCGGATGCCCCAGCCGGACGTCGATGTCGGCGGGGCGACCGGGCGTCGATGTGAGGGTCCCGGTGCCGGCCGGCGGCCCTCGCTCTATCTCGTCTGTCTGTGTGGTACGCCCTGTCCAACGGCCACGACGGGGCCGGGTGTTCCACGTCGGGGCCCTTCACAGCCAACCCACAGGGCGTGTGTTGCGTCACCCGTCCCTACCCGGTCGCGGCCGGGTCGAACTACAGCCGTGGAAGTCCGGCGGATCAGACCTCGAGCAACAGCGTCATCGGCCCGTCGTTGACCGACGAGACGAGCATGCGGGCGCCGAACCGCCCGGTGGCGACCTCCGCGCCCCGGCGACGGAGCTCGGCCACCACCTCGTCGACCAGCGGCTCGGCCACCTCTCCCGGCGCGGCGTCGGTCCAGGACGGACGACGTCCCTTCCTCGTGTCGCCGTAGAGAGTGAACTGGCTGATCACGAGCACCGGCAGGCCGAGGTCCGCGGCCGAGGTCGCACCGTCCTCACCAGCGAAGACCCGCAGCTCGTGCACCTTGCGGGCGAGCGTGCGGGCCGCGTCGACGTCGTCCTCGCGACCCACGCCGACCAACGCCAGCAGCCCGCGGCCGATCTCGCCGACGACGACGTCGTCCACCGTTACAGCCGCTGTAGCGACCCTGCTCACGACCGCGCGCACGTGCTCAGCCCGCGCCCGGGAGGTCCCTGCGCATGTACCCGTAGGCGTAGGCGGGGGAGTAGCCCGCGCGGCGGTAGGCCCGCTTGGCCGCGTCGTTGCCCGCGCCGACCTGCAGGTAGCTCCGTGCGGCGCCGCGGGACCGGCCCCAGGCCGCGATCTCCCGGACGACGGTCCCGATCAGCCCCCGACCGCGGTACTCCACCGCGGTCGCGCAGTTGAAGACCCCCAGCAGGCCGCCGGAGGTGGTGCCGCGCCCGACGGCCGCCGGCACGCCGTCCACCCGCACCGTCACGCCGAGGCCGGGCATGGCGACCAGGTCCAGCGAGCGGCCCAGGACCGCGGTGCGCTCCTCGTCCTCCGCCGTCACCGCCCGCCAGTCCTCGAGCCACTCCGCCGTGGGGGGGCAGTCCACGCGGACCCTGGGCTCACCGGCCCGGCCGGACGCGGCCAGCTCGGCGACCTCGCCGGTGAAGACGTCCGAGGGGACGGCGAAGGTGTAGCCCCGTCCGGCCAGCAGCTCGGCCAGGTCGTCGGTGACCCCGTGGACGACCTGGACGGCCACGGGCAGGTCACGGGCCCGGTAGAACTCCTCGACCATCGCCAGGTCGGTCGCCAGCTGCTCGCCGTCGGGGGGCGGGTCCAGGGGTGGCAGTGCGGAGTTCGGCCGGGTGTTGTGGTCGCGCTCGAGGTGGCGCAGGTGCCAGCCGCGCACCGCGACCGTCTCCAGCGCCGGCCAGGACGCGTCGGCGTGGTGCTCCAGCACGGCGATCCCGGCCGGGGTCGGCGCCGGCCCGGTCACGACGTCGCGGTCAGGCATCGGCCGTCTGCGCCGCGGCGCCGGGCGCCACCCACTCGCCCCGGCGCTTCAGGCTCTCGAACCGCTCCATGGTCCTGCGGATGTCCCCTTCGTTCTCGCTGTGCACGTAGCGCGTCGTCCGGCCGTCGCGGCCGACCTGGTCGCGGTGCATCGCGCGCGACCCGGGGACCTGCCAGTCGAAGATCGTGACGTTCTCACACAGCTCGCCGGGGCAGGTGGTGCGGTCCACGAGCCAGCACTGGACGCCGATGGCGCGGTGCTCCTCGGCCAGCCGGCGCATGTCCTCCTCGCAGTGGGGGTCGGTCAGGAACACCCGCTCGACCTGGAAACCGCGCTGGATCTTCTCCTCGTGCGCCGCCAGGAACGCGCGTCCCTTCTCCGGGGTACGCCACCACTCGAGGTCCCCGCTGTCGGTGACGGCGTGCAGCGTCCGGGTCGCGGCGGCCAGCTTCTGCTTGAGCCAGGCCGGCCCCGGCTGGCTCTCGAAGCGCCCGGAGGCCAGCTCCCGGAGTTCCCGCTCCGCCTCGTGCAGGGCCGTCAGCGCGGCCTTCTGGAGCTGGGGGGAGTAGGCGCGGACGCCCTTCTGGTACTCGAGCACCCGCACCACGAGCTCGCTGACCTCGGGCCGGTGCTCGCGCGGCAGGTCGTTCAGGGCGATCTCGACGTTGCTGCGGATGTCCAGCCGCAGCACCAGCTCCAGGCACAGCCCCAGGACGACGCCCAGCAGACCCAGGCCGAGCGTCGAGAGGTTGACCAGGCCGCTGAGGTCGACCCCGTCCTGGACGGACTGCGGGGACAGCGCGGTCGTCAGGACACCCAGCCCGACACCGGAGACGGCGCCGATGCCGGTCACCATCCACGCGGCCCGGCCCTCGCGCAGGCGCAGTGTGCGCATCGTCCCCCCTCGCTCCGGTGACTCCCCGTGGTGTCCTCCTCCGTGTAACGGCACGATCCCGGCCCGCATCCATCCCTCGGAGGGGTGGTTGCCCCGACGCGGGGCTGCGGCACGATCTCCCCGTGCCCACCCTGACGCTCACCCAGGACCCCGTCGCCGACGAGCTGCTGAGCCGCGACCCGCTCGCCCTGCTGCTGGGCATGCTGTTCGACCAGCAGTTCCCGATGGAGCGCGCCTTCGCCGGCCCGCGGCTGCTGGCCGAGCGGATGGGGGTCGAGACCCTCTCGGCGGCGCAGCTGGCCGACGCCGACCCGGAGCAGGTCGCCGCGTGGTTCCAGGGGCCGCCCGCCGTCCACCGTTACCCGGGCTCGATGGCCGCACGTGCCCAGGCGGTGTGCCGGCTGCTGGTCGAGCGCTACGACGGCCGCGCCGAGGCGCTGTGGGCCGATGCCCCGGACGGGAAGACGCTGCTGGAGCGGATCGGGGAGCTGCCGGGCTTCGGCGCCCAGAAGGCGAAGATCTTCGTGGCGCTGCTCGGCAAGCAGTACGGCGTGACGCCGCCGGGCTGGCGGGAGGCCGCCGGCGAGTACGGCGAGGAGGGCTCGCGGCGGTCGGTCGCCGACATCACCGGGCCCGAGTCGCTGGCCGAGGTTCGGCGGACGAAGCAGGAGAAGAAGCAGGCCGCGAAGGCCGCCGCCGGCTCCTGAGCGGGTCCCGGCGGGTGCCTGCATCGTGCGCGATCCGGTGGCACGATGGGCGCCAGGAGCCGGGGGGCTCCGGGGGCCGACGGACCGCTCGCCGACTCCTCCCCACCACCCCCGGCCGGTCCAGGGAAGGGCACCCGTGGCCTTCAGCCAGCAGTCCGCACGATCCCGGCGAGCAGAGTCGGTCCTCATCACCGAGGCCGCGCCGAGCCTCGCCGAGCAGCACGCCGCCCGGAAACGCCGGTACGTCATCACGATGCTGATCCGCATCGTGAGCGTGGTCCTGGCGGCGGCGTTCTACCAGACCCTGTGGCTGGCGATCATCTTCGCGGTGCTCGGCACCGTGCTGCCGTGGGTCGCGGTCGTCATGGCCAACGACCGGCCGCCGAAGAAGAAGCTCGACCCGCACCGCTACCGTCCGCCGGCGCCGGACCGGATCCTCACCGAGCCGGTGCGCCGCGCGATCGAGCCCGGGCGGGTCATCGAGCACTGACCCGGGGTCAGCCGCGGGGAGCGACCTCGGCCGGTGCCGTCACGTGGTGGCGGCCCAGCGGCAGCATCAGCGGGGCGCCCGAGGTCGGGTCGACGATCACCGTGCTGTCGAGGCCGAACACCGCGCGCACGCAGTCCTCGGTGAGCACCTCGGCGGGCGTGCCGACGGCGTGCACCCGCCCCCCGGCGAGCGCCACCAGGTGGTCGGCGTAGCGCGCGGCGAGGTTCAGGTCGTGCAGCACCATCACGATCGTCGTCCCGCGGGTGCGGTTGAGGTCGGTGAGCAGGTCCAGCACCTCGACCTGGTGGGCGACGTCCAGGAACGTCGTCGGCTCGTCGAGCAGCAGCAGGTCGGTCTGCTGGGCCAGCGCCATCGCGATCCAGACCCGCTGCCGCTGCCCGCCGGAGAGCTCGTCCACGGCGCGGTCGGCGAGCTCGGTCGTGTGCGTCGCCTCCAGGGCGGCGGCCACCGCGGCGTCGTCCTCCCGGCTCCACCGGGAGAACACGCCCTGGTGCGGGTGCCGGCCACGGCCCACCAGGTCGGCGACGGTGATGCCCTCGGGGGCGATCGGGGACTGGGGGAGCAGGCCGAGCGTGCGGGCCAGCTCCTTGGCCGGCATCCGGTGCACCGCGCGGCCGTCGAGCAGGACCTGACCGGCCCGGGGGGACAGCAGCCGCGACATCGACCGCAGCAGGGTCGACTTGCCGCAGGCGTTCGCCCCCACGATCGCGGTGATCCGCCCCGCCGGGACGACCAGGTCCAGGCCCTCGATCACCGTGCGCTCGCCGTACGCGAGCGACAGCCCCTCCGCCGTCAGCGAGTGGGTCGTCGTCACAGGGAGCCTCCGGCGCGGTTTGTGCGGACGATCAGGTAGATCAGGTACGGCGCCCCGAGCACGCCCGTGACGACGCCGACGGGGTAGCGCGTCCCGAGGCCGAACTGCCCCACGAGGTCGGCGACGAGCACCAGCAGGGCGCCGACCAGGGCGGCCGGGACGAGCAGCGAGCCGTTCGGCCCGACGATGCGCGCGGCGATCGGGCCGGCGAGGAACGACACGAACGCGATCGGCCCGCAGGCCGCGGTGGCGAAGGCGACCAGGCCGACCGCGCACACGATGGCGATCAGCCGCGTGCGCTCCACCCGCACGCCCAGCGCCGCGGCGGTGTCGTCCCCGAGCTGCAGCGTCGAGAGGTTGCGGGTCTGCCCGAGCAGGACCGGCCCCAGCACGGCCAGCGCGACCAGAGCCGGCGCCACCGCCGACCAGGTGGTGCCGTTGAGGCTGCCGGTCAGCCAGCGCAGCGCCTCCTGGTAGTCCCACTGCCCGGCCTTGGTCAGGACGTACTGGATGACGCTGTTGAGCATGGCGCCGACGCCGATCCCGATGAGGATCAGCCGGGTGCCGGCCACGCCGCCCTTGTAGGCGAGGCCGTAGATGACCATCGCGACGCCCAGGGCGGCGACGACGGCGAGCGTCGAGACGGTCGCGCCGTCCAGCGACAGGACGACGATGCCGAACACCGCGGCCGCGCTGGCGCCGGAGCTGATGCCGATGACGTCCGGGCTGGCCAGCGGGTTCCGCAGCATCGTCTGGAAGGCGACACCGGCCAGGCCGAAGCTCAGCCCGGCGACGACGGCGAGCACGGCACGGGGGAGCCGCAGCCGCCCGACGGTGAACGTCGCGCCGGGCACCTGCTCGCCCAGGACGACCCGGACGACCTCGTCGATCGGGTAGAAGGTGCGCCCGATCATCAGGGAGGCGACGAACCCGGCGACGACCAGCACCGAGAGCACGGTGATCACCAGGCGCCGGCGGGTCGAGCGGCGCACGCGGTCCCGGGCGACCCGGTCGACGGTGCCTGCGGCCGGGGGCGTTCCGACGGCGGTCACAGCTCGCGCACCTTCTGCCGGCGGACGACGGCGATGAAGAACGGGGCCCCGACGAGGGCGGTGATGATGCCGACGTCGAGCTCGCTGGGGCGGGCCACGATCCGGCCGATCACGTCGGAGGCGACGAGCAGGCAGGCACCGGTCAGGGCGGAGAAGGGCAGCAGCCAGCGGTGGTCTACGCCGACCAGGAGCCGGCACAGGTGCGGCACGACGAGCCCGACGAACCAGATGGGGCCGGCGACCGCGGTGGCCGCGCCGCAGAGCAGCACCGAGCCCAGCGCCGCGAGGCCGCGGGCGAGGGCGACGCGCTCCCCGAGCCCGGCCGCGAGCTCGTCGCCCAGCGCCAGGGAGTTGAGGCTGCGCGCCGAGAGCAGGCTGATGACCAGGCCGGCGGCGAGGAAGGGCAGCACCGGCGTGATGGTCGCGAAGGTCGCGCCACCCACGCCGCCGACCTGGAACGACTGCACGCTGGCGGCGATGTCGCCGCGGGGCAGGGCGATCGCGGTGATGAACGACGTCAGCGCCGCCGACGTGGCGGCGCCGGCCAGGGCCAGCTTCAGCGGCGTCGGACCGCCGCGGCCCAGGGAGCCGACGGCGTAGACGAACACCGCGGCGAGCGCGGCTCCGAAGATCGCCGTGAAGATGATGCTGGTCGCGCTGAACAGCCCGAACCAGGCGATGCCGGCGACCACGGCCAGCGAGGCGCCCATGTTGATGCCGAGGACGCCCGGGTCGGCCAGCGGGTTGCGCGTCACGCCCTGCATCACCGCGCCGGCCAGCCCGAGTGCCGCGCCGACGAGGACGGCCAGCACGGTGCGGGGGATGCGCTTGGTGACCGCTGCCTCCTCGATGGTCTCCTCGGAGCCACCGAGGGCGGCCCAGATGTCGGACCAGCCGACGCCGCGCGAGCCGATCGCCACCGACGCGGCGAAGAGCAGCGCGAGGACCGCCAGGACCACGACCAGCCAGAGGAACCGGACCGACCCCGGACGTCGCCGCGGGGCGACGTCCGGGGTCGGGACGGGGTGGACCGAGGTCACGGGGGAGTGACCGCGGTGCCGGTGGGGGAGCCGATCGTCACGAGGCCGGGGAGCCGGCCTTGTCGGCGGCCTCGGCCAGCATGCTCACGTAGTCCTCGAGCACCCAGGAGATCGCCAGCGGGGTCGGGTTGGCCGCCGTGCCCAGCGGGGTGTCGGGCAGCAGCACGATGGCACCATTGGCCACGGCCGGCATCCGCGACAGCAGCGGGTCGGCGCTGAGCGCGTCGACGAGCTCCTGGTCGCCGTAGGTCACGATGACCTCGACGTCGTCGAGGGTGTCGATCTGCTCGGCGCTGATCGTGCCGGAGAACTGCTCCTCGTCGGTGGAGGCGTCCGCGACGCTCGGCGGGGTGGCCAGGCCGAGGTCCTCGAAGAAGGCGGCCCGGGTGTCGAAGGGTGTGTAGTAGCTGACCTCGCTGAGGTCCGTGGTGTCCACGTGGGTCAGGAACATCGTGTTCCGCCCCTCGAGCTGCGGGAACTCGCCGACCGTCTCGGCCATCTCCTGCTCGAGGTCGGCGACGAGCTGCTCGCCCTCCTCGGCCATGCCCATTCCGGCGGCGTTGATCTCGATCATCTCGCGCCACGGGGTCGCCCAGGGCGCCTCGGGGAAGGCGATGGTCGGCGCGATCTCGCTGAGGGTCTCGTAGTCCTCCTCGGTGAGACCGGAGTAGCCGGCGAGGATGACGTCGGGCTCGGTGTCGGCGACGGCCTCGAAGTCGATGCCGTCGGTCTCGTCGAACAGCACCGGCGTCTCGGCGTCGAGCTCCTCGAGCCGCTCGGAGACCCAGGGGAGCAGGCCGTCGCCGTCGTCGTCACCGAAGTTGGCCGCGGCCATGCCGACGGGGACGACGCCGAGGGCCAGCGGCACCTCGTGGTTGGCCCAGGCGACCGTGGCGACCCGCTCGGGCTTCCCCTCGATCGTCGTCGTGCCGAACGCGTGCTCGACGGTGAAGCTGTCGCCGCTCGCGCTGTCGTCGGAGTCGTCGCCGCAGGCGGCGAGGCCGCCGACGAGGAGCGCGGCGGTGGTCAGGGCGGCCAGTCGCGAGGCGCGGCGCATGGTGTCCTTCCGGTCGGGGGTGCCTCGGCGAGAGTGCCAGGTGAGGCTTGCCTTACCGAACTTAGGGTGTCCTTGCCACTTCGTTGGTCACGATCGCGTCACGGTTGCCGAGACGGCGTCTCATCGCGCGCCGGGCCGGGCCACGGCGGTGGCCGCGAGTGCCAGCCCGGCGTCCAGCAGCCCGGCGGGGGTGGGCTGCTCGTCGGCCAACCACGCGGCCAGCAGGCCGGCGGTGAAGGCGTCGCCCGCCCCGGTGGTGTCGACGACCTCGGTGGGCAGTGCCGGCCGGTGCACGAGGACGTCCCCGGAGCACCACAGCGCACCCTCGGCGCCGAGGGTGACCGCCACGGCCGGGTGGCGGGCGGCCAGCGCCCGCGCAGCGTCGGCGACGTCCGCGCAGCCGGTCAGCAGGCGGGCCTCGTCGGCGTTGGGCAGCACCAGCGTCACGCCGGCGGTGTCGGCCAGCCACCGGTCGACGCCGTAGGCGGTCAGCGGTCCGGTGGAGGCCGGGTCCAGCGAGGTGGTGGCGCCGGCTGCCGCGGCGGACGCCAGGGCGGCCAGGCCGGCGGGTCGCGGACGGGGGTCCAGCAACGTGTAGCCGGAGAGGTGGAGGTGCTCGCCGGACGCCGGCGCCGGCACGTCCCCGGGCGCGAGGTCGAGGTTGGCCCCGCGGTCGGCGAGCATGCTGCGTTGCCCGCCGGGCTCGACCAGGCTCACGATCGTGCCCGTGGCCGCGGCCGGGACGACCCGGACGGCCAGGTCCACCCCCGCTGCGGTGAGCTCACCGAGCAGGGCGGAGCCTGCGGCGTCGGCACCGATGCAGCCGGCGAAGGTCACCGGCACGCCCAGGCGCCCGAGGTGGACGGCGACGTTGGCCCCCGCCCCGCCGCCGCGCGTCCGGATGCTCGCCGGGCGGTCCGACCCGGGTGCGGGCTCCCCGGAGAGGACGGCGACGACGTCGGTGGCGAGGTCGCCGACGACCAGGACCGGCCGCACCGCGCTCAGCCGGGGAGCGCGGCCAGCGCGGCCGCGATCCGGCCGGCCAGCTCGGCGTTGCGGAGTACCAACCTCACGTTGACCTCGAGGGTCGCGCCCTCGCTGGCCCGGTGCAGGTGGTCGAGCACGAACGGGGTCACGTCCTTGCCGCGCACGCCCGCGGCGTCCGCGGCGGCGAGCGCGTCGGCGATGACCCGGTCGTGCAGGTCGGCGTCGAGCTGCTGGTCGACCGGCAGCGGGTTGGCGACGACGACCGCACCCGGGGCCAGCGCGCGGCGGGCGGCGAGGACGGCGGCGGCCTGCTCGGCGTCCTCGACCGACCAGTCCAGCGGCGAGCCGGAGTCGGCCACGTAGAAGCCGGGGAAGGTGCGGGTGCGGTACCCGATCACGGTCACCGACAGGCTCTCCAGCCGCTCGAGGGTGGCCGGGACGTCGAGGATCGACTTCACCCCGGCGCACACGACCGCCAGCGACGTCCGCGACAGCGCGGTGAGGTCGGCGGACTCGTCGAACGTGTCCACCGACTGGCGGTGGACCCCACCGAGGCCGCCGGTGGCGAACAGCCGGATGCCCGCCCGCTCGGCCAGCAACGCGGTGCTGGACACGGTGGTGGCCCCGGACAGGCGGAGGGCGGCGGCCACCGGCAGGTCACGGATGCCGAGCTTGGCGAGGTCGGGGTCGGCGCAGACGCGGTCGACCTGGGCGGGGGTCAGCCCGACGTGGGGGACGCCGTCCAGCACCGCGATCGTCGCCGGCACGGCACCGCCTGCCCGGACCGCGTCCTCGACCTCGTCGGCCGCGGCCCGGTTGTCGGGGCGGGGGAGGCCGTGGGCGAGCAGGGTGCTCTCCAGGGCGACGACGGGCGCGCCGGAGGCGAGGGCGTCGGCCACCTCGGTCGAGAGCTGCAGTGCGGGCGAGGGGGGTGCGGCAGTCACCCTGTCATCATGGACGTCGGTGTCCGGTCGTCCGGACGAGCCCCGTCCCCGATCCAGGGAGTAGCACGTGAGCAGCAGCGACGTCCTCGAGAAGCCCGACGTCCGCGAGGGCGACACCGGGAACGCCAACGAGGTCTTCCACTACGTGCGGAAGAACAAGATCGCGGAGAGCGCGGTCATGGGGACGATGGTCGAGGCGCTGTGCGGCGAGGTCTTCCCGGTGACCAAGAGCCCCAAGCCCGGCAGCCCGGTCTGCCCGGCCTGCAAGGAGATCTACGAGCAGCTCAAGAAGTAGGAGGACCCCCTCGCCCCCCACCGCTCGCGAGCTCGCGGCGGGCCCCGGCGGGTGCGACGGCGAGGCTCCGCGCAGGTCGGGACGGCACGTGGCCGCGGTGTCGTCCGGAGGACGACGGATCACAGAGTGTCGAGGCGGCGGGCGCGCTCGAGCTTCTCCGCCCGGCGCCGTTGCCGCCGCTTCTCGTGCCGGCGCAGCGGTGCGGGCCAGCGCTCCTGGACCGTCGCGTTGAGCTCGGCGCCCAGCAGGATCGCCATGCCGAAGAAGAAGCAGAACAGCAGCACCGCGATCGGGGTGGCCAGCGCGCCGTAGGGCAGCGCCGTGACCAGGATGTCGGCGATGTAGACCCGCAGCAGCGTCGCGGCCACGGAGAAGAAGGCGATCGCCAGGAGCGTGCCGGGCAGGTGCCGCCGCCACGGCAGCCGGCGCGGCAGGATCACGTGGTAGAAGCTCGTGAGCCCCAGGACCAGCCCGATCAGCACGATGGGCCCGTAGACGGCGTTCACGAGCACGGCCGCCGTGCCCTGCCAGTCGGGCGGGAAGAGGTCGACGAGCAGTCCGGGCCCGAGCACGAGCAACGGCAGGGTCAGCACCGCCAGGAGCAGTCCGACGACGAACAGCCACAGCGCCATGAGCCGGGTGGCGATCGGGCCGCGGACGTCGCGCTGGCCGTAGGCGATGACGATCGTGTTCATGAACGTCGCGGTCGCCGACGAGCCCGCCCAGAGGGTGAGCAGGAAGCCCAGGCTCACGACGTCCAGGCGGCCCGAGCCGAGGATGTCGGCCAGCGTCGGGCGGACGAGGTCGTCGACGACGTCGGCGGTCAGCGCGTTGGCCGAGGCGTCGACCAGCTGGTCCTCGATGCGGGTGACCGAGTCGCCGCCGATCCAGTCGCCGAGGTAGCCCAGCGACCCGAGCAGCGCGATCAGCAGGGGCGGGATCGCGAGGACCTGCCAGAACGCCGCCTCGCCCGACAGCCCGAGGATCCGGTCCGACCAGGCCTTGGCGACCGTGCGGCCCAGCAGCTGGAACGGCACCCGGACCGGCGCCGTCCAGCGGGCGCCACCCTCCCGTCCGCGGCCGGAGGCGGTGCTGCCACCGGCCTCCGGCCCGAACCCCACGGCCGCCGGGGCGGGGAGGGGCTCGCCGGCGCGGGCGGGGGGTCCCCCGGGCAGCACGGCGCTCACCGGCCCAGTGTGCACGTCGGCGCTGGTCCGGGCGGGACGGCGAGGGTGTCGTCGGGCACGCCGCCGTCCGCCGGCGCCGGGCTCAGCCGGCCCGGCGCCCACCCGGACGGCGTCCCGCCGGCCCGGTCCCCGGAGCGGGAGCGGGCGCCGGCGGGGGTGCGGCGGGGTCGGCGGGCACCGGCACGCACGTGATCACGGCCTCCGCCGCGTAGGACGTGCGGAAGGTCTCCCGGCGGATCTCCGCGCCGGTCTGCAGGTCCCGGAAGATCCGCGTCACGGTGACGTCGAAGCCGCGGACGCCGGACTGGGCGATGCAGGTGCCGTCGTCCGGGCGCTCGAGCACGGCCGGCTCGCGGAAGTTGGTCCGCGGCCCCTCGACGGCCTCGATCTCGTACCGCTTGGTCCCGTAGAAGGTGACCGTGAGCGATCCGCCGCCACCGGAGCGCGGCGCCCAGGCGGTGTCGACGTAGACGGCGGTGTCGGAGTCGTTGCGCCACTGGAGGTCGATCTGACCCTCGTAGACGGTCGCCTCGCGGCCGGCGGGGTAGCGGCTGATGTAGAAGCTGTGCGGCTTGTGGAAGACGTCCTCGAGCCCGGCGAAGAAGACGGCGTTGAACATCGTGGTGGCGAACTGGCTGATGCCACCGCCGACCGCCGTGGACAACCGGCCGCCGCTGATGACGTTCGCGGGCACGTACCCCTGGGCGGTGCCGCGCGGGCCGGTGAAGGTGTTGAGGCTGAACGTCTCGCCCGGCATGACCAGGGCGCCGTCGACCTCCTCGGCGACCACGCGGATGTTCGTGCCGCTGGCGGAGTTGGTCGTCGTGGTGGTGAAGGTGCTGATCTCCTCGCGGACGCCGAGGCCCTGGGCCTCCTCCGTGGTGAGCTCGGCCGGCACCGGGCCCAGCTCGGCGGTGATCGCGCGCGGGGCGGGCTGGGGGAGGACGTCGAGCAGCTGGGTGGCCAGCGCCGCGGGGTCGATCCCGGTGCCGTCCACCGACGGGACGACCTGGACCGCCCCGCCGACGAGCTCGAAGCGGGCGTCCTGGGCGGGGGTGCCGAAGGCCGTGACGTCGTCGCCCATGGCCTCGGCGAGCAGTGCGGGATCGATGCCCGCCACCAGCTCGCCGTCGTCCCGGGGGCTGAAGGTGAGCGAGGCGGCGATGGCCTCGACGGGGATCTCGACCGTGGTGCTGCCGTCGGAGCTGCTGACGGTGACCGGTGCGGCCAGGCCCGGCGTGACGACCTCGTCCAGGACGCGCTGGGCCTCCTGGACGTCCACCCGCGCCTCGGCCTCCTCGACCGGCAGCTCGATGGGCTGCGCGGGGTCGCCACCGGAGGCGAGGGCCGCGGTGACGGCCTCGGCGGCGCCCTCGCGGTCCAGCTCCCGGCCGACCTCGGCCTGGACGAGGGTGGCGGAGGTGCCGTCGATCGCGATCGTCGCGTCGACCGGCGGGCGGTCCACCTCGGCGGCGATGGTGTCGATCTGCGCGGCGAGCGCGGTCTCGTCCCCGCCGATGACCGGCTCCACCTCGCGGTCGGTGAAGAAGCTGGTGACCCGTGTCCAGGGGTTGAGCGGCTGGCCGGAGGCGGCGTCCACGGTGGCGTCGACGTCGAGGGTGATGCCGGCGGCCGCCGGGGCGAGCGGGAAGTTCTCGTCGGCGGCGACCACGGTGTGGTCGGCGGCGACCCGGGGGGCCAGTTCGCGCTCCAGGGTGGCGGCCGCCTCGTCGGGGGAGAGACCGCCGACGTCGATCCCGGCGATCACGGTGTTGCGCGGGACGTCGTCGCCGGCGACGAGCAGGTCGACGCCGTAGGCGCCGCCCAGGACGACGACCGCGGCCGCCGGGACGAGCACCGCCGGGCGTCGCCACCACGCGCGCGGGGCGGCCGGGGGCAGGTCGTCGGATCCGTGGTCACCGGGACCACGGTCGCCCGGGCCACGGTCCCCCGGGCCACGGTCGTCCGGTCCGTCGGTGCGGGGACCCGCGGGGTTCGGGGCCGGCGGAGCCGGGGTGATCGCGGCCGTCTCGTCCAGCTCGGCCGACGGGGTCGCCGCGCCGGTCACCGCGGGGGAGGTGGCGGTCACCGGAGGAGGAGGCATCTGACCCGGCGCCTGGCCGGGGGCGAAGCGGATGTCGGCGGTCTGGTCCCAGTCGTGCTCGGCCGCCGCGGGCGGGACCGACTCGGTGGTGACCGGTCCGCGGTCACGGGGGACCGGACGGGTGTCGTCGGAGAGCGGCTCCGGAGCCGGCTCCACCACGGTGGTCTGCTCGGCGGCGGGCGCCACGGCCGGCGACCCGGCTGGCGGGACCTCCTCGACCGGGGACCCCACGTCCGGGGAATCCGCAGCGGGGGTCGGGTCGGCGGGGGCCTCCGCGGCGGGCGGCGCGTCCTCCGGGCCGGGGACGGGATCCCCCAGCCGGGCGGTCTCGTCGGAGGTCACGGGGTGCTGGGGCATGGGGTGTTCCTCGGGTGGCCGTCGACCGGGGCTACCCGGGAACGACGGAGCCGCCGGGCCCTCGTCCGCGTCACGCGAACGGGGGACACCGGCGGCGGCGTCGGGTGAGGGCTTCATCGCTGTGCGCGACGATAGCGCCTCGATCAGTCGGGGCGGTGCTACTCGCCGTCGGTCTCGATGATGTCGGCGGCGATGTCACGCAGCTTGCCCTCGTACTCGCGGGCGTGGTGCCCGCAGAAGACGAGGTCGCTGCCACTGGGAAGGACGACCCGCACCTTGGCCAGGGCACCGCAACGGTCGCAGTGGAAGGGGACGACGAGGTCGTCGGCGGGGATCGTCGTCGTCAGCGTCTGGGTCATCTGGCTCATCACTCGCTCTCTGCCGCACGGACCCGCGATTGCGGATCGGCCTCCTGCACAGCGCCAGGATGGCTCCCCGTGTTCCCCGGTCCGGCGGGTCGGAGAGGTGACCCGCCGTGAGACGGGGCACCCGCGACCGGTGGTGCCGGTGGGGTCCAGCAGGGACTCATGCCTGGGTGGTGCTGGTCTGTCGTCGGTCGGTCTCTGATGGGTTCCGTGCGCCGGCCTGGATCCGGCTGGTGGGTCCGCTGCTGTCTGAACATCGCCAACGCTACGCCGGATACCCGACAGGTGTGGCCGTACACCGCCGGTCCGGCACCAGAGGGTGAGATCGTGACCTCGTCGCAACAGAGGTCCCGTCCGGCAACAGTCGCCACACGGGCCCGTCACGGGAACGACGACGGCCCGCCCCCAGCGGGGACGGGCCGTCGTTCGAGGTCCTTCGTCAGTCGAGGTAGTCGCGCAGCACCTGGGAACGGCTGGGGTGGCGCAGCTTCGACATCGTCTTCGACTCGATCTGGCGGATCCGCTCGCGGGTCACGCCGTAGACCTGGCCGATCTCGTCGAGGGTCCGCGGCTGGCCGTCGGTGAGACCGAAGCGCAGGCGGACGACGCCCGCCTCCCGCTCCGACAGCGTCTGCAGGACGCTCGTGAGCTGGTCCTGCATGAGCGTGAAGCTCACCGCGTCCACGGCGACGACGGCCTCGGAGTCCTCGATGAAGTCGCCGAGCTGGCTGTCGCCCTCGTCGCCGATCGTCTGGTCGAGGCTGATGGGCTCCCGGGCGTACTGCTGGATCTCCAACACCTTGTCCGGGGTGATGTCCATCTCCTTGGCCAGCTCCTCCGGGGTCGGCTCGCGGCCGAGGTCCTGGAGCAGCTCGCGCTGGATGCGGCCGAGCTTGTTGATGACCTCCACCATGTGCACCGGGATGCGGATGGTGCGGGCCTGGTCGGCCATGGCGCGGGTGATGGCCTGGCGGATCCACCACGTCGCGTAGGTCGAGAACTTGTAGCCCTTGGTGTAGTCGAACTTCTCGACCGCACGGATCAGACCGAGGTTGCCCTCCTGGATGAGGTCCAGGAACGCCATGCCGCGGCCGGTGTAGCGCTTGGCCAGGGAGACCACCAGGCGGAGGTTGGCCTCCAGCAGGTGGTTCTTGGCGCGCTCGCCGTCGCGGACGATCCAGTTGAGGTCGCGGCGCATCTGCGGGGAGAGCTTCTGGCCCTCCTCCTCGACCTGGCGCAGCCGCTCGGCCGCGTAGAGCCCGGCCTCGATCCGCTTGGCGAGGTCGACCTCCTCCTCGGCGTTGAGCAGCGCGACCTTGCCGATCTGCTTGAGGTAGGCCCGGACCGAGTCCGCCGAGGCGGTCATCTCGGCGTCCTTGCGGGCCTGACGGAGCGCCTCGGACTCCTCCTCGTCGTCCCACTCGAAGTCCCCGCCCTCGGCGGTGGCCTCCTCCGCGGGCTCGGCGACGGCGACGCCGTCGGGGCCGGCGACGACGGTCTCGTCCAGCTTGAGCCCCTCGCCGCCCTCGACGACGGCGACCGCGGTGTCCCCGGTGGCGACGGCGGTCAGGACGGCGCCGCCCTCACCCGCGCCGGGCGACGGCGAGATGCTGGGCTTGGTGCGGCTCTTGGTGCCGGGCTTCGCCGGGGCCTTCTTGCGGGCCGCGGGGGCGGCCTTGCCGGCGGCCGTCCTCGAGCGGGTGGCTGCGCTCGGAGCGGCGGTGTCCGGTGCGGGCGTTTCGGCGGGCACTCAGGGTTCCTTCCCGTTCTGGGTACCGTTCCCCGGGGAACCGATCGGTCCTCGGGTAGCGGCCTCGACCGTGTCGGTGTGCGCGAGATGGGGTCCCGGACCCTGCGCGGCGTTTGACCGGCGCGCGGCTGGGGGAAGCCTCTCGGCTGGTGGCGACGGGGCGGGGCTCCACCATTGTAACGACGCTGCGGCGCGGTTCCACCGGCTTCGTCCCGGCGGCCTCGCCCGGAGGGGCGAGGCGGCCCCCGGTGCGGCGCCGGGAGACGCCTCAGCTGCCGATGTGCTCGACGGCGGCGAGGGCGGCACCGACGATGCCGGCGTCGTTCAGCAGCTGCGCCGGGACCACGGGCGTGCGGGTCGACAGCAGCGGCACCCACTTCTCGGCCTTCTTGCTCACGCCGCCGCCGACGATGATCAGGTCCGGCCAGACACCGGCCTCCAGCACGTCGAGGTAGCGGTCCACCCGGCGGGCCCAGTCGGGGTAGCTCAGGTCCTCCCGCTCCCGGGCGGAGGCGGAGGCGCGCTCCTCGCCGTCCTCCCCGTCGACCTGGATGTGACCGAACTCGGTGTTGGGGACGAGGACGCCGTCGGTGAACAGGGCGCTGCCGATGCCGGTGCCGAAGGTCAGCATCAGCACCACGCCGTCGTGGCCGCGGCCGGCGCCGTAGCGCATCTCGGCGATGCCGGCGGCGTCGGCGTCGTTGAGCGTCTGCACCGTGCCCGGGATCCGCTCCTCCACCCCGACCGCCAGGTTGGTGCCGAGCCAGCTGAAGTCGACGTTGGCCGCCGTGTGCGCCACCCCCTTCTTCAGGACGCCCGGGAAGGTCACGCCCACCCGCTCGGTCCAGTCGAAGGCACGGACGATCTCGGCGACCACGTCGCACACCGGGTCGGGCAGTGCCGGCTGCGGCGTGGGGATGCGCAGGCGCTCGCCGACGAGCTCTCCGCGCTCGAGGTCGACGACGCACCCCTTGATGCCACTGCCACCGATGTCCACGCCGAAGCCCCGCACACCGTCACCCTAGTGATGCCGGCCCGGGGCGGCCGCGTACTGAGGCAGGATCGGCCCGTGACCGATCCGGACGCCCTGCTCGACCTCGCCGTCGCGACCGCCGGCGAGGCCGCGGCGCTCATCGCCCGCGAGCGCGCGGGAGCCGCTGCCGACGTGGACACCAAGTCCAGCCCGACCGACGTCGTGACCGCCGTCGACCGGGCGGCCGAGCTGCTGATCACCCGCCGGCTGCTCGACGCCCGCCCCGACGACGGGCTGCTGGGCGAGGAGGGCGCCGACCGCGCCGGGACGACGGGCGTGCGCTGGGTCGTCGACCCGGTCGACGGCACCGTGAACCTCCTCTACGGCCTGCCGGCGTTCTCGGTGTCGATCGCGGCCGAGGTGGACGGGCAGGTGGTGGCCGGCGTCGTGCACAACGTCCTGACCGGCGAGCAGTACACGGCGACGGCGGGCGGCGGCGCCTTCGCCACGTCACCGGCGCAGCCGGAGCCGGTGCGGCTGCGCGGCAGCAGCCCGGTCTCGCTGGAGCAGACGCTCGTCCTGACCGGCTTCGGCTACCGCGTGGAGCAGCGGCGGGCCCAGGGGGCGGTCGTCGCGGAGCTGCTGCCGGTCGTGCGAGACATCCGCCGGCACGGCTCCTCGGCGCTGGACCTGTGCACCGTCGCCGCCGGCCGGGTCGACGCCTACTACGAGGCGGACCTCAACCCCTGGGACCACGCCGCCGGTGCGCTGGTCGCCGCCGAGGCCGGCCTGGTGGTCACCGGTCTGCCCGGTCGCGCCTTCGCCGATCCGCTGGCGATCGCGGTGCCGGAGTCGGTCGCCGGTCCGTTCGTCGAGCTGCTGGACCGGCTGCACGCGGTCTAGGCGACGGGGGAGTCGCACTCCGCCGCGGCGCTGGAGGCCGGTTCGAGGACGGCGGCGACCTCCTCGGGGCTGGGCAGGGCGGTGAACTCGGGCCCGAGCACGAAGTCGACGCGGTCGTCGGCGCGGGTGTCCCGCCAGTCCTCGGCGCCGGGCAGGAAGACACGGGCGAAGGCGGCGGCGTCGGACCCGCGGGGGCCGTGCCGGAGCTCTCCGACGCCGGTGACCTCGCGGTCGGTGGGGTCGTTGGCGACCTCCTCGACCGCGAACCCGCGGGCGCGGAGCTCGTCGCCGACCTGCTGGGCCAGGCCCGGGGTGTCGGTGGCGTTGAAGACCCGCAGCCGCACGGTGGCGGGGTCCAGCTGCGGCGGGGCGGAGGAGGCCGCGGCGCAGGCCGCCTCCTCCCGGTCCTCCTCGGCGGCGGCGTCGCCGAAGACCTTCCACCAGACGCCCAGCGCCGCGAGCGCCAGGACGAGCAGGAAGACCAGCGGCGCGAGAGGACGGCGGTCGGTGCGGCGCGGACCGCGCGGCCGGAGCGTCGGACGATCGGTGGTCGTGCTCACCGCTGCTCCAGGCCCACGGGGCCGGAGTCTAGGGGCGCCCGGCGCCGCTAGATCGCACCGCCGTCCAGCGCGGCGCGTCCGCGCTCGACGCAGCCGTCGATCCGGTCGGCGTACCCGCTGGTGTCCTTGCCGGCCATGGCGCCGGCCTTCGAGCGGGCGACGATGCCCGCCACGATCGCGGCGAACTTGAAGTAGGCGAAGCCGACGTACCAGGAGAGCTCGCCCAGGTCCATGCCGCTGCGGTCGGCGTACCGCTCGGCGATCTCCTGCCGGGTCGGGAAGCCGGGCAGCGCCGTGACCGCGCTCTGCACCGCCGGCGGGTCCTCGCCGGCCTCGGGCCAGTAGACGAAGAGCATCCCGATGTCGGTGAGCGGGTCGCCGAGGGTGGACATCTCCCAGTCCAGGACGGCGCGGATGCGACCGGGGACGCCGGGGTCGAGCAGGCAGTTGTCCAGCCGGTAGTCGCCGTGCACGATGCCCGACCGCTGGGTGGTGGGCACGGTCTCGGCCAGGCGGGCGGCGAGCGCGTCCATGGCGGGGCGGTCGCGGTCGCGGGTGGCGTCCCACTGCTTGCTCCAGCGCCGGACCTGGCGGGCGGTGAACCCCTCCGGGCGGCCGAAGTCGGCGAGCCCGACTGAGGCGGGGTCGACCGCGTGCAGGTCGACGAGGACGTCGACGAGGCCGTCGCCGATGGCCCGGCGCTGCTCCGGCTCGTCCGCGTAGCCCGGCGGCAGCGCGTCGACGACGTGCACCCCGGTCACCTTCTCCATGACGTAGAAGGGCGCGCCCAGCACCGCGGTGTCGGTGCACAGGTGCAGCGTGCGCGGCACCGGGACGGCGGTCCCGCCGAGCGCGGAGATGACCCGGTGCTCCCGCTCCATGTCGTGGGCGGTGGCCAGCACGGCGCCGGTCGGCGGGCGGCGCAGGATCACCGCGTCGTCGGCGCTGCCACCCTCCGGCGTCACCACGTAGGTGAGGTTGGACATGCCCGCCGCGATGAGCTCGACGGTCACCTGCCGCCAGCGCTGGTCGCCCAGAGCGGTGGCGAGGTAGGGGCCGACGACGGCCGGATCAGCACCCACGGGAGTCGACACCGCCGCAGGGTAACCTCTGGCGCTCTGCGGCCTCCCGGCCCGATCCGGCGCGATGTGTCGGACGGCGACAGCCGGGCACAAACCGGGGCCGCTCGGCGTTGGGGGGCCTGCCGGTCCTCCGCCGCCGCGTACTCCGCCGGTCACGGGTGGCCCGGTGGAGGACCTCCGGTGGTCGGCGTGCACGCGCCGATCGCCGGACCAGACCATCCGGTCGCCACGAGCGGCCGGCCAGGACGGCGACGCACCGCGTCTCCGTCGACCAGGGCGGGCGACAGCCCGACGCACCCCGGAGGAGGGGCACACACACCATGGCCACCGATTACGACGCCCCGCGCCGCAACGAGGCGGACGAGCTCGGCGAGGACTCGCTCGAGGAGCTCAAGGCGCGGCGCGCCGAGGCCCAGTCCTCGTCCGTCGACGTGGACGAGACCGACTTCAACGAGAACCTCGAGCTGCCGGGTGCCGACCTGAGCAACGAGGAGCTCACCGTGCGGGTGCTGCCGAAGCAGGAGGACGAGTTCACCTGCTCGCGCTGCTTCCTGGTGCAGCACCGCACCCGCCTCGCCTCCTCGCGCGGCGACCAGCTGCTCTGCCGCGACTGCGCCTGACGAAGGACCGCGGGGAGGACGCCGTGAGCGAGCGACCCCGGACGGGGCCGGCCCGAGACGTGCCGCCCCCGCGTCCGGTCGGCGCCGCCGTCGCGGCCGAGACCGAGGGCGGGGTGGCTCGCGCGGCCCGGCTGCTCGCCGACGCGGTGACCGGCCTGCTCGGGAACGTCCCGCGGTCCTCCGCCGAGGGCGGGGCCCGCGGGACGGCCGGCGGCCTGCGCGACGTGATCGCCGCGGTCGCCGCCGCGGTGACCTCGGGCCGCGCCGGCTCCGGCGGCAGCGGTTCCGCGGCCGGTTCCCCGGACGACTCCTCGCGGGCGCCCGGCGCCGTGCTGGGCGACCTGCTCGCCGCGGCCGCCCCGCGGCTGCCGATCCGCGACGCCGCCCGGATCCGTGCCGCGTCCCCGGGCGCGACGGACGAGGAGATCGCCGACGCCCTGGTCCAGCGCGCCGCCCGGCTCACCGCCGCCGTCGGCGGGGCCACCGGTGGCCTGTCGGCCGCGCACTGGTTCGCACCCCCGTCGATGATCGCGCTCCCGCTGGAGCTCGCCGCCGAGACCGTGCTCACCGCCGCGGTGGAGATCGTCCTGCTGGGCGAGCTCCACGAGCTGTACGGCCGCGTCCCGGCCGGGGACGCCCGGGAGCGTGCGGCGGCCTACCTGGCCAGCTGGTCGGCCCAGCGCGCCGTCGACCGGACCGGCACCGCCGGTCTGGGCTCGGTGCTGGGCGCCGCGAGCTTCCGGGCGGTGCGCCGCCGGCTCGGCCGCCGGATGGCCCGCAGCGCCCCGGCCGCGGCGCCCTTCCTCGTGGGCGCCGCGCTGGGCAGTCGCGGCAACCGCCGGGCCACCGAGACGCTGGCCCGGCGCGTCCGCGACGACCTGCGCCGGTCCTCCTAGGATCGACGCCGTGGTGACGCCCCCGGTTCTCCCCGGTCCCGCCGAGGTGGAGGTGCCGGTGCGGCTGACCGGATCCGCTCCCGCGCCCCGGTACGCCCTGCCCGGCGACGCCGGCGCCGACCTGACCCTCGCCGAGGACGTCGAGCTGGCGCCCCTGCAGCGCGCGCTGGTCGGCACCGGGGTGGCCGTGGCCATCCCGGAGGGGTACGCCGGGTTCGTGCACCCGCGTTCGGGCCTGGCCCACCGGCTCGGTCTGAGCCTGGTGAACGCGCCGGGGACGATCGACGCCGGCTACCGGGGGGAGATCAAGGTGAACCTCGTCAACCTGGACCCGACGACGCCGCTGACGCTGCGGCGCGGCGACCGGGTCGCGCAGCTGGTGGTGCAGCCGGTGGTCCGCGCCCGGTTCGTGCCCGTGGAGGAGCTGCCGGGCAGCGAGCGCGGCGCCGGCGGGCACGGCTCCACGGGCGTGGGCGCCACCGACGGCACCGTCGACCAGGGCACGGGGGTCTGAGATGCCGCTCGGACGCCGTCGCAACCGCATCGACCGCAGCCTGCGCGAGCGGGGGGTGCCCCCCGAGCCGCAGGTCCGCGTCCGGGAGGTCGAGGAGACCGCCGGCCCCTACGACGAGGCCGACGCGCCCGACGACGGTCGCCCCCGCATCGACCTGGGTTCCCTGCGGCTGCCCGCGGCGGGCGGGATGGAGCTGCGGGTGGACCTGAACCAGCAGCAGAAGGTCGTCGGCGCGACGCTGCGCTACGGCGACTCGCTGCTGCAGGTCTCGGCGTTCGCCGCGCCCCGGGCGACCGGCATCTGGGACGACGTCCGCGCCGACCTCGCGCGCAGCGCCTCCGGCCAGGGCGGTTCCCTCTCCGAGGTCGAGGGCCCCTTCGGCCCCGAGCTGGCCGGCCACGTGCGAGTGACCCCACCGGCTGCGGCCGGGCAGGCGGCGCCGGCCCCCGTGCGCCGGGCCACGCGGTTCCTCGGCGTCGACGGCCCGCGGTGGTTCCTCCGCGGAATGATCAGCGGCCCCGCGGCGGAGAACCCCGAGGTCGCGGCGCCGCTCGAGGAGGTCTTCCGCGGCATCGTCGTCGTCCGGGGGACCGACCCGATGCCGGTCCGCGAGCAGCTGCCGCTCACCCTGCCGCCCGCCGCCGCGGCCCAGGTCGCGGCCCAGCAGGCCGCCCGCCAGCAGGGCGCCGCGAACCCGCCGGCCCAGCCGCCCGCGTGAGCACCGCGGTGGCCTACGGGCCGCACCCGGACCAGTTCCTGGAGCTGACCCTCCCCGAGGGCGGCGGTCCGGCGCCGGTCGTCGTGGTCCTGCACGGCGGCTTCTGGCGGGCCGCCTACGGCGTCGAGCTGGCCCGGCCGCTCGCGGCCGACCTCGCGGCCGCCGGGTTCGCGGCCGTCGCCGTGGAGTACCGCCGGGTGGGCGCCGAGGGCGGCTGGCCGCGGACCGCGGAGGACGTCGCTGCCGCCCTCGACGCCCTGCCCGGCCTGGAGGACGCCGCGCGCCTGGACCTCGACGACGTCACGGTGGTCGGCCACTCCGCCGGCGGTCACCTCGCCGCGTGGGCCGCCGGGCGGGCGCTCCTGCCCGACGGCGCCCCGGGCGCCCGCCCCCGGGTGCGGATCGCGGCCGCGGTGCTCCAGGCCGGCGTCCTCGACCTGGCGCGCGCCGACGAGCAGGGGCTGGGCCGCGGCGCGGTGCGCGAGCTGCTCGGCGGTCCGCCGACCCCGGACCTGCTCGCCCTGGCCTCGCCGGTGCAGCTGCTGCCCACCGGCGCGGAGGTGCTCTGCGTGCACGGCACCGGCGACGACGTCGTCCCCCCGGAGCAGAGCGAGCGCTACGCAGCGGCGGCCGGGCGGGCCGGGGACGCCGTGCAGGTGCGCCTGGTCGACGGCGACCACATGGTGCTGATCGACCCCGCCGGGCCGGCCTGGGCCCTGGTCCGGGAGTGGCTGCGGACACGCCGCGGTCGCGCCGCGGCCGGGACTACCCTGGTGCCGTGACAGAGACCCGGCCGGCCGGCTGGTTGACGCGGACCCTGCAGCGGCTCACCGTCGACGACCAGACCCGTGACGCCGAGCAGCTGCGCGACGACGCGGTCAGCGCCGGCTGCGAGGCGGTGAGCGCCTGCCAGAAGGGCAAGGTCGTCACCGTGACCGGCCGGCTCAAGTCGGTCGTCTACACCCCGCGGGAGACCGTGCCGACGCTGGAGGCCGAGCTGTTCGACGGCTCGGGCTCGGTCACGCTCGTCTGGCTCGGCCGCCGGCGGATCCCCGGCATCGAGCCGGGGCGCACCCTGACCGCCCGCGGGCGCTTCGGCTCCTTCGAGGGCCGCGAGGTCATCTACAACCCCTGGTACGAGCTGGGCCTCGGGTGACGGCTGCGGCCGGCAGCGAGCGCCCCGCCGAGGGCACGACGGGGGAGCAGCCCGGCCCGGACGCGGCCGCCGTGGACGAGGCCGCCGCCGGCCGGGGCACGGTGTTCGACCGGCACCTGGTGCTGGACCAGCTCGGCGGCTGGCGAGGGATGCTCGACGCCACCCTGCCGACCATCGCGTTCATCGTCGCGAACTCCCTGGGCGGGCTGCGGGTCGGGATCTGGAGCGCGCTCGGCGCGGCGCTGGCCGTGTTCGTGGTGCGCCTGGTCCGGCGGGAGAGCGTCCAGCAGGCGTTCAGCGGCCTGTTCGCCGTCGGTGTCGCCGTGGCCATCGCCGCCTACTCCGGCCAGGCCCGCGACTTCTACGTCATCGGCATCATCCGCAACGCCGCGATCGGCCTGCTGCTGCTCGGGTCGGTGGCGGTCCGCTGGCCGCTGGTCGGGGTGATCGCCGAGTTCCTCGCCCCGAGCCACCTCGGTGCCATGGCCACGCACGCGTCCCATCCGCCCGGGCTGCGCGGGCAGCTGTCCCGCGCCTCGGCGCTGCTGCGCCCGGCGGAGCGGGACCCCGAGACGGGGGAGCGGGCGGCCGATCCCGAGGCGGAGTGCCACTGGCGCGACGACCGGCGGCTGGTGCGGGCCTACGGCTGGCTGACCGTGCTGTGGGCCGTCGTCTTCCTGATCCGGGCGGCCATCACCGGCCCGCTGTACTTCCAGAGCGAGGACGGGGACGCCACCGTGCTCGGCGTCGTCTCCCTGCTGCTGGGCATCCCGGTGACCGTCGTCGAGCTCGCCATCACGCTCTGGGTGGTCGCCCGGCTGCACCGGCACCGGGCGCCGACGCCACCGCCGGCCGCGACCTGACCGCTCAGGACCGCGGAGCGGCGGAGAGGACCTCCTGCAGCTGCTCCTCGACGTCCTCGTGGGTCACGAACAGCAGTTCGTCGCCGGCCTCGAGCGGCTCGTCCGGGCTGGGTGTGATCACCCGGTCCCCGCGCAGGATCGCGGTCAGCACGGTCTCCCGGGGCAGCGGCACCTCGCGCAGCGCCTTGCCCACCCAGGGGGTGTCCTCGGCCAGCGTGATCTCGACCAGGTTGGCCGCGCCCTTGCGGAAGGTCATGAGCCGGACGACGTCGCCGACGGTCACCGCCTCCTCGACCAGCGCCGCGAGCACCCGCGGGGTGGAGACCGCGACGTCGACGCCCCAGGACTCGGTGTAGAGCCACTCGTTGCGGGGGTCCTTGACGCGGGCCACCACGCGGTTGACCGCGAACTCGGTCTTGGCCAGCAGCGAGACGACCAGGTTGGCCTTGTCGTCACCGGTGGCGGCGACGACGACGTCGCAGGTGGCCAGCTGCGCCTCCTCGAGGGAGCTGACCTCGCAGGCGTCGGCCTGCACCCACTCGGCGCCCGGGACCGCCCGCGTGCGGACCTTCTTGGGGTCCTTCTCGATGAGCATCACGCTGTGCCCGTTGCTGAGCAGCTCGGTGGCGATCGAGCGGCCGACCGCGCCGGCGCCCACGATGGCGACGCGCATCAGGCCTGCCCTCCCTCGGGGCCGCGCTCGACGACCTCGTGCACCCGCGCCGTGATCGCGTCGGTCGCGGCCAGGACGATCTGGTCGCCGTCCTGCAGCACGGTCGTGTGCGTGGCCAGCTGGGCCTCGCCGAAGCGGACCAGCCAGGCCGCCCGTGCGCCGGAGGCCTTCTCGAGCTCGGCGAGCCGGTGGCCCACCCAGACCTCGGTCACGGTGACCCGCAGCATGAGCACCTGGCCGGTGGGCTCGCGCCACAGCTCGTTGACCTTCACCGAGAGCAGCTCGCGCAGCAGGCGGTTCACCGTCCACGGCACGGTGGCCACGCTGGGGATGCCCATGCGCTCGTAGACCTCGGCCCGCTTGGAGTCGTAGATGCGGGCCACCACGTGCTGGACGCCGAACGTCTCGCGGGCCACGCGGGCGCTGATGATGTTCGAGTTGTCCCCGCTGCTGACCGCGGCGAAGGCGCCGGCGGAGTCGATGCCGGCGTCGAGCAGCGTCTGCCGGTCGAACCCGAGCCCGGTCACCTGGCGACCGCCGAAGTCGGGGCCGAGCCGGCGGAAGGCCTCGGGGTCCTGGTCGATGACCGCGACGCTGTGGCCGACCTCCTCCAGCCGCCGCGCGATGGCCGAGCCGACGCGGCCGCAGCCCATGACGACCACGTGCACGTGTCGCTCCTCGAGACCGGGTGGGCGCGGACGACGGCCGTCCGCACCGCGCGCGAAGCTACACCCGCTCCGGGCCGCGGGGTGGCGCCGCGGGAGGAGGTCCCTCTCACGGGCGGTCTGCGGCGCGGACGCGGCGCGCCCGGCCCCCGCGTCCGTACCATCGCCGCCGTGCCATCGCTGTCCGACCTCGGACAACTCCCGAAACGGCTCGTCCTGGGGCGTCCGGTCCGCAGCGACCGGTTGGGTGAGTCCCTGCTGCCCAAGCGCTACGCGCTGCCCATCTTCGCCAGCGACCCGCTCTCCTCGGTGGCCTACGCCACGCAGGAGATCCTGATCGTCCTGACGCTGGCCGGGACGGCGTTCCTCTACCTGGCCCCCTGGCTGGCCGCCGGGGTCGTCGTCCTGCTCGTCACCGTGGTCCTCAGCTACCGGCAGGTGGTCCGCGCCTACCCCTCGGGCGGCGGCGACTACGAGGTCGCGATGAAGAACCACGGGCAGTTCGCCGGGCTCACGGTGGCCAGCGCCCTGCTCGTGGACTACGTGCTCACCGTCGCCGTCTCCGTGTCCGCGGGGACCGACAACATCATCTCGGCGTTCCCGACGCTCGACGAGCACCGCGTGCTCATCGCCGTCGGCCTGGTGGCGCTGCTGGCCGCGGCGAACCTGCGCGGCCTGCGGGAGTCGGGCCGGGCGTTCGCCGTGCCGACGTACCTGTTCATCAGCGGCATCGCGGTCATGATCGTCACCGGTCTGATCCGCTGGTTCGCGACCGACGGCGGCCTGGTCGCCGAGACGGCGCAGTACACCGTCACCCCCGAGCCCGCCTACGACCAGCTCGGCGGGCTCGCGCTGCTGTTCTTCGCGCTGCGGGCGTTCGCCTCCGGGTGCACCGCCCTCACCGGGGTGGAGGCCATCGCCAACGGCGTCCCCGCCTTCAAGCCGCCGAAGAGCCGCAACGCCGCGACCACGCTCGCGCTCATGGGCGGGATCGCCGCCACCATGTTCGCCGGGGTCACCGCGCTGGCCCTGCTGGCCGACGTCAAGTACGTCGAGCACCCGTGCGACCTGGAGGGCTTCGCCAACTGCGAGACCGAGCCGCAGCGCACGGTCATCGCGCAGATCGCCGCGGCCACGTTCGGCGGCGACAGCTCGGTGGGCTTCTTCTTCATCCAGGCGGCCACCGCGCTGGTGCTGATCCTGGCGGCGAACACCGCGTTCAACGGCTTCCCGCTGCTGGGCTCGGTGCTCGCCCAGGACCGGTTCCTGCCGCGCCAGCTGCACACCCGCGGCGACAAGCTGGTCTTCAGCAACGGCATCCTGCTGCTGGCCGGCTTCGCGGTGCTGCTGATCGTCGCGTTCGACGCCGACGTCACCCGGCTGATCCAGCTCTACATCATCGGCGTCTTCACCAGCTTCACGATCGGCCAGTGGGGCATGGTGCGGCACTGGAACCGCGAGATGGGCCTGGAGCCGGACCCGGCCGCGCGCCGGCGGATGCGCCGCTCGCAGATCATCAACGCCGTCGGCGGCAGCCTGACCACCGTCGTCCTCGTGATCATCGTGATCACCAAGTTCACCCACGGCGCCTGGCTGGTGCTCGTGGCGATGCCGATCCTCTTCGTGCTCATGCGGGCGATCAACCGGCACTACTCGCACGTGTCCGAGCAGCTGGTGCCCGACACGGACTCCCGCCTGCTGCCCAGCCGGGTGCACGCGATCGTGCTGGTCTCCAAGGTGCACAAGCCGACGCTGCGGGCGCTGGCCTTCGCGCGGGCCACCCGCCCCGACGCGCTGACCGCGCTCACCGTCAACGTCGACGACGCCGACCTGAGGGGGCTGCGGGCGGACTGGGAGCGCTACGACATCCCGGTGCCCCTGACGGTGCTGGAGTCGCCGTACCGGGAGATCACCCGGCCGGTCGTGGACTACGTGAAGGCGATCCGCCGCAAGAGCCCGCGCGAGCTGGTCGTGGTGTTCGTCCCCCAGTACGTCGTCGGCCACTGGTGGGAGAACGTGCTGCACAACCAGAGCGCCCTGCGGCTGCGCGCCCGCCTGCAGTTCCAGCCCGGCGTCATGATCACCACGGTGCCCTGGCAGCTGGAGAGCTCGGTCGGCCGGGACGACGACCACCGGAACGGTCCCGCCCCGGGCGACCTCCGGCGGGGGATCACCGGCGACGCCGACGCCGACGCGGACGCCACCCCCTATGGCTGAGGAAGGGCCCCGGCCTCCTCACCCCTCGCAGGCTCGGGGCGAGCCTCGGGCCGGAGCCGACCGCCGGGCACGTGCCGGTCGTCCGTCCCGTCCCGATCGGGGCCTGGGCTGGACCGGCCGGCGCTTCGAGGTCGAGGTCGGGCCGGTGGCGCACGGCGGGCACTGCGTCGCCCGGCACGAGGGCCGGGTCGTCTTCGTCCGCCACGCGCTGCCGGGGGAGCGGGTCGTCGTCGAGGTGACCGAGGACCGGCAGCCCGGTTACTGCCGCGCCGACGCGGTCGAGGTGCTGGTGGCCTCCGACGACCGGGTGGAGCGGCGCTGCCCGTACAGCGGTCCCGGCCGCTGCGGCGGCTGCGACTGGCAGCACGTCTCGCCCGCGGGCCAGCACCGGCTCAAGGCCGCCGTCGTCCGCGAGCAGCTGGACCGGCTGGCCGGGCTGGGGGAGGACCCGGTCGTCGCGGACCTGGTGGTGGAGGAGCTGCCGGGCGGGCCGCTGCGCTGGCGGTCGCGGGCGCGCTTCGCCGTGGACCGCTCCGGGACGCCGGGGCTGCGCCGGCACCGGTCGCACGACGTCGTCCCCCTCGACGACTGCCCGATCACCCTGGAGCCGGCCGCCGCCGTGGTCCTGGGGCGTCGCTGGCCGGGCGCCGGCGCGGTCGACGTCGCGATCGACTCGACCGGCGCGGTCACCACGACCCGGCTGGACCGGCGCGGGACGCCGACGTCCTCGCGGGTGCTCCGCCCCGGCGGCGACCTCCCCGAGGAGCCGTCGGCCCGCGCCGCCCGCTCCGCCGGCGGCCGCGACTGGGAGGTCGAGGGCACCGGCTTCTGGCAGGTCCACCGGGCCGCCGCCGACGCGCTGGTGGCCGCGGTCGCCGGGTTCGCCGGCGTCGCGCCGGGGGAGACCGTGCTCGACCTCTACGCCGGGGCCGGGCTGTTCGGCGGCGCCCTTGCTCCCGCGGTCGGCCCGTCGGGCCGGGTGGTCTGCGTCGAGGCCGATGCCGGCGCCTGCGCGGCCGCCGAGGCCAACCTCGCCGGGCTGCCCCAGGCCGAGGTCTGGCAGGGCGAGGTGGACGCCGAGGGTCTCGCCGAGCTGCTCGGCGAGCTCGACGGGGCGCCCTCGGTGGTCGTGCTCGACCCGCCCCGGGCCGGAGCGGGAGCGGCGGTGAGCGGCGTGCTGGCCGGTTCCGGGGCCCGCGCCGTCGTCTACGTCGCCTGCGACCCGGCCGCGCTGGCCCGCGACGTCGCCGCGTTCGCCGGGGCCGGCTGGCGGCTGGCCGGGCTGCGGGGCTTCGACGCCTTCCCGATGACCGCGCACGTCGAGTGCGTGGCGCTGCTGGTCCCCGGCGAGCCCGGTGCCGCGGACGCCGCGCCGTCGTCGATCATGAGGGCGTGATGGGACGCGCGACCGCCGGGCTGGTGGCGGGGCTGGTGCTGCTGGCCGGGTGCGCCAGCGTCTCCGACGCCGACGCGCGCGCCTGCGACTACCTGTTCACCCAGCAGGACAGCGACCTCGACGAGGACCTCCCCGCCCTCGAGGACGTCGTCGAGGAGCTGGGGCCGGTGGCCGAGGGCGGCACCCTCTCGGCGGACCTGCAGCCGTTCATGCAGCGGGTCGTGTCCGACGCCGAGCGCCTGCTCGACGGCCGCAAGGCCCGGTACCTGAACTCGCACGTGCTCGACGCCCTGTCGGTCTGCATGGACCAGGGCTGGTAGCCGGGGTCCGACGGGCGGCGACGGCGTCCCGCTACGGTCGTGGGGTGACCTCCTGGGAGTACGCCTCGGTCATCACGGCCAACGACGCTCAGTCGCAGCGGGCAGGGGTGAGCGTCAAGCTCCCCGGCGGGACGCTGGAACGTCAGGCAGGGGACACCAGCTCGGTCCTCAACCGCCTCGGCGCCGAGGGGTGGGAGCTGGTCAGCTACCACTCCAGCGGCGCGGGCACCTGGGGCTTCGAGCAGTTCTGGTTGAAGCGCCCCGTCGAGTAGCCGCGCCGGTCGAACACCCGTTCGACGGTGTGGCACGATCCTGGGGTGGACGCGACGCCGCCGGGCTGGCCCGAGGCCGTGCGGCCGCCGGGCGCTCCCGACTGGGAGCGGACCGCGGTCGCCTGGCTGTTCGACCTCGTGCCGCCGGACTACCGCGCGCACGAGGTGCTGCGCCGGTACCCGGTCCTGCTCGCCCGGTTCGCGCGCGACCACGTCGCGGCGGGCCTGGAGGCCGCCCGCGCCGGGTGGCGGACGGTGCGCGTCGAGCTCGCCGACCACCTGCCGCCGGACGCCATGGAGGCGGCGATGACCGCCTACGAGCGGGAGGGTGCCCGCCTGGCCGCGGCGTCCCGCGGGGTGGAGGTCGTGGCCGGCGCGCTGCGCGGCGAGCGCTGGGTACCCCGGTTGTGAGCGGCACTGTGACGCGCATCCGAGTCCTCCGTTCGACCGGAAGTACCGGTCGAGCGCGGATACAGTGGACGACGGCGGCCGCTGTGTTGCCCTGACGTTGCCCTGCACCTGCCGCCGACAGAGAGGACGCTGACCACCTCGTGTCGCTCCTGCGCTCGCTCCGCGGTCCCGCCGACCTCCGGGCCCTGCCCGCCGACCAGCTCCCGGCGCTCGCCGCCGAGATCCGCGACGCGCTGGTCACCAGCGTGGCCCGCACCGGTGGCCACCTGGGCCCGAACCTCGGCGCGGTCGAGCTGACCATCGCCCTGCACCGCGTCTTCGACTCCCCGCGCGAGCCGATCGTCTTCGACACCGGTCACCAGTCCTACGTGCACAAGATGCTGACCGGGCGGGTCGAGGAGTTCGACCGGCTGCGCCAGCGCGGCGGCCTGTCCGGCTACCCGAGCCGGTCCGAGTCCGAGCACGACTGGGTGGAGAACAGCCACGCCTCCACGGCGCTGTCCTACGCCGACGGGCTGGCCAAGGCCTTCGACATCCGCGGCGACGCGCGCCCCGTGGTCGCGGTCGTCGGGGACGGCGCGCTCACCGGCGGGATGTCCTGGGAGGCGCTGAACAACATCGCGTCCGCGCGGGACCGGTCGGTCGTCATCGTCGTCAACGACAACGGCCGCTCGTACTCGCCGACCATCGGCGGCGTCGCCGACGCGCTCGCCTCGCTGCGGCTGCGCCCGGGCTACGAGCAGGCGCTCCTGCAGGTCCGTCAGGCGCTGCACCGCGCGCCGGTGCTCGGCTCGGCGCTCTACGACGCGCTGCACGCGATCAAGAAGGGCCTCAAGGACGTCCTGTCGCCGCAGGGCATGTTCGAGGACCTCGGCCTGAAGTACGTCGGCCCGGTCGACGGGCACGACATCGAGGTCATGGAGTCGGCGCTGCGCCGGGCCCGCTCGTTCGGCGGCCCGGTGATCGTGCACGCCGTCACCACCAAGGGCTACGGCTACGCGCCGGCCGAGACCGACCAGATCGACGCCTGGCACGCCACCGGGATCTTCGACCCCGACAGCGGCGCGGCCGTGCGCAAGACCGGCCTGGCCTGGACCGACGCGTTCGCCGACGAGCTGGTGCGGATCGGTGGCGAGCGGCCCGACGTCGTGGCCGTCACCGCCGCGATGCTGCACCCGACCGGGCTCGCGCCGTTCGCCGAGCGCTTCCCCGAGCGGACCTTCGACGTCGGCATCGCCGAGCAGCACGCGCTCACCTCGGCGGCGGGCATGGCGATGGCCGGCCTGCACCCCGTGGTCGCGGTCTACTCGACCTTCCTCAACCGCGCCTTCGACCAGCTGCTCATGGACGTCGCGCTGCACGGCCAGCCGGTCACCGTCGTCCTGGACCGGGCCGGGGTGACCGGCGACGACGGCGCCTCGCACAACGGCATGTGGGACATGTCGCTGATGTCGATCGTGCCGGGGCTGCGGCTGGCGGCGCCGCGCGACGAGGCGACGCTGCGCGAGGCCCTGCGCGAGGCGGTCGCGGTGACCGACGGGCCGACCGTCGTCCGCTTCCCCAAGGGCGTGCTGCCCCCGGACCTCCCGGCCCTGGAGCGCCGCGGGCCGGTGGACGTGATGCGCCGCGGCGAGCGGCGTGACGTGCTGCTGGTCGCCGTCGGGTCGATGGTGCCGATGGCCCTGGCCGTCGCCGAGCGCGCCGCCGACCACGGCGTGGACGTGACCGTCGTGGACCCGCGGTGGGTGCTCCCGGTCTCCGAGGAGCTCCAGACGCTGGCCGCCGGGTACCGCCTGGTCGTCACGCTGGAGGACGGCGGGCGGGCCGGCGGGGTCGGCACGACGCTCAGCCAGGCCCTGCAGGACCGGCAGTGCGACGTCCCGGTGCGGACGCTGGGCCTGCCGCAGCGGTTCTTCGACCACGGCAGCCGCGGGCAGGTGCTGGCCGACGCGGGGCTGACCGAGCAGGACGTCGCCCGGCGGGTCGTGGAGTGGGCCGCGGTGCTCGCCGACCGCACCGACGCCCGGGTCGCCCAGCCGGTGGACGGCGCGCAGGCATGACGGAGCCGACCGGTGAGTGGGTGATCGCCGAGATCCAGGTGGCGCCCTCGCCGCCCGGTTCTCCGGATAACCCGCACGAGCACGTCGAGGCCGCGATCGAGGTGATCGCGAGCTCGGGCCTGCGCTACGAGGTGGGCGCGCTCGGCACGACCCTCGAGGGCCCGGCCGACACCGTCTGGGACACCCTGCGCGCGACCCACGAGGCGATGCTGCTGGCCGGCGCCCGCACCGGGCTGTCGCACGTGAAGATCGCCTCGGTGCAGCGCGACATGGAGAGCCTCACCCGCAAGTTCCGCTGACCGGAACCCGCCGCCGGAACGGAGCATCGGTCAGCCGGCCGCCGGGCTGTCCGGTGGTCGCGTACCGCGGCGAGGGTCAGCGGAGGACGATCCACCCGCTCGGCTTCTCGTCCACGACACCCTTTCGCTTCAGATCGTGGAGGAGGTCGGCGAGGGGTGGATCGGTGAGCGTCCGTCGGGACCCGAGCTGCTGGGCGTCGATGGTCGTGGAGTAGATGTCGGCATGTCCGCAGTAGGAACGCCAGGCGATCACGAGGTCTCTCTCGGCAGGTGTGAGCCGCACGAATCGCTGCAGCTGGGTCACGGCTCCGCTGATGAGGCCCGCAGGAACACCGGCCGTTACTGAGCCCGACGCCCCCACCCACGCTGCAGAGGCGAGGGTGGCGAATCCGATGAAGCCGACGGGATCGCTGGTGTCGACCCAGTAGTGGTCCCGTGCCATGAGGCTGTGCAGCACCCCGGGGATCGTCACCCGGGGCTGCTGGACCTCATGGGTCTTCGAGAAGATGTCCGATTCCTCGATCAAGGCCTCGAAGAGCGCCTTCTGCGCGTCGGGTGGCACCGCGTCGCCACCGAGATGAGCCGGCAGCCAGTCGCTGGGGTCGAATTCCCTCTCCATGACGCAGGTGTCGACCTCGGGAGCGCCGTCCTTGACCGACCCGCTCCCTCGATCGGGTCGAGTCCGTCCGTCGGGCAGCGGCCGGACGGACGACGGCCCGGACCCCTCGACGCTGAGGGGTCCGGGCCGTCGTGGTTCGCGGTGGGTCAGGCGGGCAGCGAGGCCACGCCCTGTGGCAGGAACCGCGATCCGGTGACCTTCTCCGAGACACCGGCCCGGTCCAGGTAGGCGGAGATGCCGCCCAGCCAGAACGGCCACCCGGCGCCGAGGATCATGCACAGGTCGATGTCCTGCACCGCCTGCACGACGCCCTCGTCCAGCATCAGCCGGATCTCCTGCGCCAGGGCCTCGACGGCCCGGTCGCGCACCTGCTCCTCGGTGAGCGGGGAGTCGCCGGCGTCGATGCCCTCGAGCTCGGGGTCGACGACGCCCGGCTCGCTGTAGACGCTGGTCTTGCCCAGCTCGACCATCTTCCGCAGGCCCTCACCGACGGTGAACCGGTCGGGGAACGCCTCGTGCATGCGCTCGGCCACGTGCAGCGCCACCGCGGGGCCGACGAGCGTGAGCAGCTCGAACGGCGTCATCGGCAGGCCCAGCGGGTCGAGCGCACGGTCGGCGACGGCCACCGGGGTGCCCTGCTCCACCGACGCGGTGACCTCACCCAGGAAGCGGGTGAGCAGCCGGTTGACGACGAACGCCGGCGCGTCCGCGACCAGCACGCAGGACTTCTTCAGGGACCTGCCGACGGCGAAGGCGGTGGCCAGCGACGCGTCGTCGGTCTGCTCGGCCCGCACGACCTCCAGCAGCGGGAGGACGGCGACCGGGTTGAAGAAGTGCAGGCCGACGACCCGCTCCGGGTGCTCGAGCTTCGACGCCATCTCGGTCACCGACAGCGCCGAGGTGTTGGTGGCGAGCACGCACTCGGGGGAGACGATCCCCTCGAGCTCGGCGAACACCTGCTGCTTGACCGACATCTCCTCGAAGACGGCCTCGATGACGAGGTCGGCGTCGGCGAAGACGTCCTTGGACAGCGAGCCGGTGACCAGGCCCTTGAGCTGGTTGAGCTTGTCCTGGTTGAGCCGGCCGCGCTGGGCCAGCTTGTCCAGCTCGCCGTGCACGTAGGCGACGCCCTTGTCGACGCGGGCCTGGTCGATGTCGGTGAGCACGACCGGCACCTTGAGCTGGCGGACGAACAGCATCGCCAGCTGCGAGGCCATCAGCCCGGCGCCGACGACGCCGACCTTGGTGACCTTGCGGGCCAGCGCCTTGTCCGGCGCGCCGGCCGGCCGCTTCGCCCGCTTGTTGACCAGGTCGAACGAGTAGAGGGAGGCCCGCAGCGGGTCGCTCATCAGCAGCTCGGTGAGCGCGTCGTCCTCGGCGGCGGTGCCGGCGGTGAACGCCTCGCCGTCGACGCCGTTGCGGGCCAGGTCGAGCAGGTCGACCGAGCGGACGGCGCCGGGGGACGCGTTCCGCGTCCGGCCGGCCACGATCGCCCGGGCCCGCTCGATCCCGGCGTCCCACGCCGACCGGTCGACCTCGGGCCGGGACACCGTCACCGAGCCGTCGAGCACGCCGACGGCCCACTCCAGCGAGCGCTCGAGGAAGTCGGCCGGCTCGAACAGCGCGTCGGCGATGCCCAGCTTCGCGGCCTTGGGGCCGGGGGTCATCTTGTTCTGCGCCAGCGCGTTCTCGACGATGACCGTGACGGCCGGGTCGATGCCGATGAGGTTCGGCAGCAGCTGCGTGCCTCCCCAGCCGGGGACCAGCCCGAGGAAGGCCTCGGGGAACGCGACGGCCGCGCCGCCGCTGATCGTCCGGTAGTGGCAGTGCAGCGCCAGCTCCAGGCCACCGCCCAGCGCGACGCCGTTGACGAAGGCGAAGGTCGGGACCGTCGAGTCCTTGAGCCGCCGGAACACCCGGTGGCCGGTCTCGGCGATCTCCCGCGCCTGCTCGGCGGAGGTCACCGAGGGCACGCCGGAGAGGTCGGCGCCCACGGCGAAGATGAACGGCTTGCCGGTGACGGCGATGGCCGCCGGCGCCGGGGTGTGGGCCGCGACCTCGTCCAGGGCGGCGTCGAGCGAGGCGAGCCCGCCCGGGCCGAAGGTCGAGGGGCGGGTGTGGTCGTGGCCGTTGTCGAGGGTGATCAGCGCGATCTCCCCGGCAAGCCCCGGGTAGGTCAGGAACCGGACCTTGGCCTCGGTCACGACCTCGTTCTCGGACACGGCGGTCACTTCGCGCCCTCCCAGGTGGGGTTCTCCCAGATCACGGTGGCGCCCATGCCGAGGCCGACGCACATGGCGGTGAGGCCGTAGCGGACGTCGGGGCGCTCGGCGAACTGCCGTGACAGCTGCGTCATGAGCCGGACGCCGGAGGAGGCCAGCGGGTGGCCGACGGCGATCGCGCCGCCCCACGGGTTGACCCGCTCGTCGTCGTCGGCGATGCCGAAGTGGTCGAGGAAGGCGAGCACCTGGATGGCGAAGGCCTCGTTCAGCTCGAACAGGCCGATGTCGTCGATGGTGAGGCCGGTACGGGCCAGCGCGCGCTCGGTCGAGGGGACCGGGCCGATGCCCATGACCTCGGGCTCGACACCGACGAAGCCGTAGCCGACCAGCCGCATGCCGACGTTCAGCCCGAGCTCCTCGGCGACGTCCTCGGCGGCCAGCAGGCAGCCGGTGGCGCCGTCGTTGAGACCGGCGGCGTTGCCGGCGGTCACGTGGCCGTGCGGGCGGAACGGCGTCTTCAGGCCGCCCAGCTGCTCCAGCGTGGTGCCGGGCCGCGGCGGCTCGTCGACGGTCGCCAGACCCCAGCCGTTCTCCTGGCTGCGGGTCGCCATCGGCACCAGCTCCGGGCCGATCTGCCCGTTGGCCACGGCCTTGGCGTACTTCTGCTGGCTGGCCAGGGCGAACGCGTCGGCGCGCTCCTTGGTCAGGTGCGGGAAGCGGTCGTGCAGGTTCTCGGCGGTGGAGCCCATGACCAGCGCGGAGGGGTCGACCAGCTTCTCGCTGACGATCCGCGGGTTGGGGTCCACGCCCTCGCCCATCGGGTGGCGGCCCATGTGCTCGACACCGCCGGCGATGGCGACGTCGTAGGCGCCGAAGGCGATGCCGCTGGCGGTGGTGGTCACGGCGGTCATCGCGCCGGCGCACATGCGGTCGATCGAGTAGCCGGGCACCGACTTCGGCAGGCCGGCCAGCAGTGCGGCGGTGCGGCCCAGGGTCAGCCCCTGGTCGCCCGTCTGGGTGGTCGCGGCGATGGCGACCTCGTCGACGCGGTCGGCCGGCAGCGCCGGGTTGCGCCGCAGGAGCTCGCGGATCACGCGGACGACGAGGTCGTCGGCGCGCGTCTCGGCGTAGATGCCCTTCGGGCCGGCCTTGCCGAAGGGGGTGCGCACGCCGTCGACGAAGACGACCTCGCGCAGGGAGCGGGACATGGGACCTCCGCAGCGATGTGGAACCCGTCCGGGATCCGGGCGGGCCCGCTCAAGTTACCCGCCGGTAACCGACAGGTCGAGCCGGACCGGCGGGTGTCCCCGCTCCGGGGGAGATCGCCGCGCGAGCCGGTGCACCGGCGGCCGCGCACGCCGACGCGGAGGTGTCCGTGGCGTTACAAGACCGTGACGTCGGGATGTGTCCCAGGGCTTGACGCGTCCCGGGTGTTAGCGCTCACACTGGCCCCCGCTCGTTCGATGACGAGCCTGCGCCCGGTCGAGCGGGCAGACATCTCGAGGAGGAGATCACGTGGGTAGAAGGCTCGGCTTCACGGCAGTGGGCGCCACTCTGGCGCTGACCCTGGCCGCCTGTGGCGGCGAGGGTGCGGGCGGCAGCGGAGGCGCGGGGAGCGGCGACTCCGACGACCTCACGATCGGCGTCTCGATGCCGACGCAGACCTCGGAGCGGTGGATCGCCGACGGCGAGAACGTGCAGGAGCAGCTCGAGGCCGAGGGCTACGAGGTCGACCTGCAGTACGCCAACGACGACATCCCGACCCAGTCCCAGCAGATCGACCAGATGATCACCGAGGGTGCCGACATCCTGATCATCGCGGCGATCGACGGAACCGCGCTGGCCGGCCAGCTGGAGAACGCGGCCGCCAACGACATCCCGGTCATCTCGTACGACCGGCTCATCCGCGACAGCGAGAACGTCGACTTCTACGTCACGTTCGACAACTTCGAGGTCGGCGTCGCGCAGGGCACCGCGCTGCTGCGTGGCCTCGGGCTGCAGAACGAGGACGGCTCGCCGGGCACCGCGACCGGTCCGTTCAACATCGAGCTGTTCGCCGGCTCGCTGGACGACAACAACGCCTTCTTCTTCTTCAACGGCGCCATGTCGGTCCTGCAGCCGCTGATCGACAACGGCACGCTGGTCGTCAAGTCGGGTCAGACCGACATCGAGCAGGCCGCGATCCTGCGCTGGCAGCAGGAGACCGCCCAGCGCCGCATGGAGGACCTGCTCACCTCGACCTACAACGACGGCTCCCGGGTCGACGGCGTCCTCTCGCCCTACGACGGCCTCTCCCGCGGCATCATCACCGCGCTCGAGAACGCCGGCTACGGGCCGACGATCGACGCCGCCAACCCGATGCCGATCGTGACCGGTCAGGACGCCGAGATCGCCTCGGTGAAGCTGATCCAGGACGGTGTCCAGAGCTCCACCATCTTCAAGGACACCCGACTGCTGGCCGAGCAGGCCGTCATCGCCGCCTCGGCGTTCGCCGAGGGCGACGAGCCGGAGGCCAACGACACCGAGACGTACGACAACGGCGTCAAGGTCGTCCCGTCGTACCTGCTCCCGGTGGTGACCGTCTTCGCCGACGACATCCAGGCCGAGCTGATCGACACCGGCTACTGGACGGCCGAAGAGGTCGAGGCCGGCCAGGCGGACTGACCTCCGCCACAGGACCCCGGCCGGGTCCGGTAGCACGGCTGCCGGGCCCGGCCGGCTCCACCTCCGCCTCCGCGCGGAGGTGCGTCACCGCAGGGCGACGCACACTCTCTCCACCCCCATGCGGCGCCCCCGACGCGCCGACGACAGGACACCGAGGTCCCATGGACGACCACATCCTGCAGATGCGCTCCATCACCAAGACCTTCCCCGGCGTGAAGGCGCTGGAGGACGTCAACCTGACGGTGCGGCGCGGCGAGATCCACGCCATCTGCGGCGAGAACGGCGCCGGCAAGTCGACCCTGATGAAGGTCCTCTCCGGCGTCTACCCGACCGGCAGCTACGACGGCGAGATCTTCTTCGACGGCCGGCCGGTCACCTTCAACGGCATCCGTGACAGCGAGCACGTCGGCATCGTGATCATCCACCAGGAGCTCGCCCTGGTCCCGTACCTCTCGATCGCCGAGAACATCTTCCTGGGCAACGAGCGGCGCGGGCGCGGCGGACTGATCGACTGGAACCGGGCCAACGCCGAGGCCGGCGAGCTGCTGCGGTCGGTGGGCCTGGACGAGAACCCGGTCACCCCCGTGGGACAGCTGGGCGTCGGCAAGCAGCAGCTGGTCGAGATCGCCAAGGCGCTGTCCAAGGACGTGCGCCTGCTGATCCTCGACGAGCCCACCGCGGCCCTGAACGACACCGACTCCGCCCACCTGCTGGGCCTGCTGCGCCGGCTCCGCGACCGCGGGATCACCTGCATCATGATCTCGCACAAGCTGAACGAGATCACCGCGATCTCCGACAACGTCACGGTCATCCGGGACGGCCGGACGGTCGAGACTCTGAGCCTGCACGCCGGCGAGGTCACCCAGGAGCGCATCATCCGCGGCATGGTCGGCCGCGACCTGGAGAGCTACTACCCCGAGCGGGAGTCGCACCCGGGCGAGGAGGTCCTGCGCGTCGAGGACTGGACCGTCTGGCACCCGACGCAGGACCGCAAGGTCGTCGACTCGGCCGCCTTCACCGTGCGCGCGGGAGAGGTCGTCGGGATCGCCGGCCTCATGGGTGCCGGCCGCACCGAACTGGCGATGAGCGTCTTCGGGCGGGCCTACGGCCGCAACATCAGCGGCCGGATGTTCCTGCACGGGCGGGAGATCCGCCCCCGCAACGTCGCCGAGGCGATCGAGGCGGGCATCGCGTACGCAACCGAGGACCGCAAGCACTACGGCCTCAACCTCATCGAGGACATCCGTCGCAACGTCTCCGCCGCCGCCCTGGGCAAGCTCGCGAGCAAGGGCTTCGTCAACGGCAACGAGGAGGTCAAGGTCGCCGAGGGCTACCGGCGCGACATGAACATCAAGGCGCCGAGCGTCACCTCGGTCGTCGGCAAGCTCTCGGGCGGCAACCAGCAGAAGGTCGTGCTGTCCAAGTGGCTGTACACCGATCCCGAGGTGCTGATCCTCGACGAGCCGACGCGCGGCATCGACGTCGGCGCCAAGTACGAGATCTACACGATCGTCAACCGGCTGGTCGCCGCCGGCAAGGCGGTGCTCGTCATCTCCTCCGAGCTGCCCGAGCTGCTCGGCATCTGCGACCGCATCTACACCCTGTCGGCGGGCCGGATCACCGGTGAGGTCCCGGTCGCGCAGGCCACCCAGGAGAACCTCATGGAGCTCATGACCAAGGAGAAGGAGCAGGCGGCATGACCAGGACCGTGCCCCCGTCGTCGGAGCCCGAGGCCACCTCGGCGACGGAGCCCAAGGACGTCGCCCCCGCCGTCGCCCTGCGTACCGGGACCAGCGACGTCCGCACGCTCATCACGAGCAACCTGCGGCAGAGCGGCATCTACGTCGCGTTCGTCGTCATCGTCGCGCTCTTCGCGATCCTGACCGACGGGACGTCCCTGTCGCCGGGCAACGTCACCAACATCGTCCTGCAGTACTCCTACATCCTGATCCTGGCCATCGGCATGGTCATCGTGATCATCGCCGGGCACATCGACCTGTCGGTGGGGTCGGTGGTGGCGCTCACCGGGGCCGTCTCGGCGGTGCTGGTGATCCGCGAGGGGATGCCCTGGTGGGTCGGCGCCCTCGCCGCGATCGGCGTGGGCCTGGTGATCGGTGCCTGGCACGGCTTCTGGGTGGCCTACGTCGGCATCCCGGCGTTCATCGTCACGCTCGCCGGCATGCTGCTGTTCCGCGGCCTGACGCTGCAGGTGCTGGACAACGTCTCGCTCTCCCCGTTCCCCCGCGAGTACGGGAAGATCGCCAGCGGCTTCCTCAACGGACTGCTGGGTGGCAACGGGTACGACGCGTTCACCCTGCTGATCGGGGCGGTCGCGGTCGCCGGCTACGCGGTCAGCAACTGGCGCACCCGCACGGCCCGGATCAAGTACCAGCAGCCGGTCGAGTCCTTCCCGCTGTTCGTCGCCAAGATCGTGGCCGTCGGCGCCGTCGTCATGGCCTTCGCCTGGCAGCTGGCCCACGCCCGCGGCCTGCCGATCGTGCTCATCATCCTGGCGGTGCTGATCCTGGCCTACGGCGTGATCACCAAGCGGACCGTCTTCGGCCGCCAGGTGTACGCGATCGGCGGCAACCTCGCGGCCGCGACGCTCTCGGGGGTGAAGGTCCGGGCGGTCAACTTCTGGATCTTCGTCAACATGGGCTTCCTGGCCGCGATCGCCGGAGTGGTCTTCTCCGCCCGGTCCAACGGTGCCCAGCCCAGCGCCGGCAACATGTTCGAGCTCGACGCCATCGCGGCCGCCTTCATCGGTGGCGCGGCCGTGACCGGTGGTGTGGGCACGGTCGTCGGCGCGATGGTCGGCGGTCTGATCATGGCCGTGATGAGCAACGGCATGCAGCTCATGGGTGTCGACCAGTCGCTCCAGTCGGTGGTCAAGGGCCTGGTCCTGCTCCTGGCCGTCGCGTTCGACGTGTACAACAAGCGGCGCGCCGGGGCCTCCCGCTGACGCCGCGGGGTGGCTCCGCGGGCCCGGCAGCGGAGCCACCCCACCCCGACCTCGCACCAGTACCCGCACCGTGACCGGTCGTCGGTCGCACCGACGTGGATGGAGCTGATCGTGCAGCCGGACACGGCACCCCGCGCACTGGCCATGTCCGACGTCGCCGCCCGGGCCGGGGTCTCCCACCAGACCGTGTCGCGCGTGGTCAACGGGCACCCCAACGTCGCCCCCGCCACCCGGGAGCGCGTCGAGGAGGCGATCCGGGAGCTCGGGTACCGACCGAACACGGCGGCCCGGGCGCTGGTGACCGGGTCGACGCGGACGCTGGGCTTCGTCACCGTCAGCATCAACCAGTACGGGCCGGCGCAGACCCTCGTGGGTCTGGAGCAGGCCGCCCGTGCGGCCGGCTACTCGCTCAGCGTGACCGTCCTGGACGAGGCGACGGCGGACGAGGTGCGCCAGGCGGTCGACCGGCTCGTCGGCCAGGGGGTCGACGCGGTGCTGGCCCAGGCGACGTACGACGCCGCCGCCGAGGCGCTGCACCACGTGCGGACCACGGTGCCCCTGGTGACCGTGCAGAGCGGCGGGGCGGTGGAGGACCCGGCGGTCGGTGTCGACCAGATCGCCGGGGCCCGGCTGGCCACCCGCCACCTGCTGGACCTCGGGCACCGGACCGTGCACCACGTCACCGGTCCGCCGGACTCGAAGGAGGCCCGCGACCGCGTCATCGGCTGGCAGGCGGAGCTGCGGGAGGCCGGCGCACCCGTCCCGCAGCACCTCGCCGGGGACTGGACGCCGGCGTCCGGGTACGCGGTGGGTCGCGACCTGGCCGCTCGTGTGCGCGGAGGTGAGGAGATCACCGCGGTGTTCCTCGCCAACGACCAGATGGCCCTGGGCCTGCTCGCCGCCTTCCACGAGGAGGGGCTGGACGCGCCCCGGGACATCAGCGTGGTGGGGTTCGACGACCTGCCCGAGGCGCCGTTCTTCACCCCTCCGTTGACCACGGTCCGGCAGGACTTCGCCGAGCTGGGGCGCCGGGCCGTCGAGACGGTCCTCGCTCGGCTGCGTGGCCAGGAGCTGCACCCCGAGCCGGTCCCGCCCGCGCTCCTGGTCCGGTCCAGCACCGGGCTCGCGCCCGTCCGGACCGGCGCCCGGGCCTGATCCCGGGCAGTGGCTCGGGCCACTGTTAGCGTTAACATCCCGGCGGTCGCCGCGTGCTCCAGCGGCCCGTGACCGCCGACACGACATCCACCAGGGCAGGGGAGAGGGGGACGGGCGATGACCACCGACGCCGCCGCGGCGATCGCTGCCGGTCGGACCGCGCTCGGGATCGAGCTGGGCTCGACCCGGATCAAGGCCGTCCTCACCGGCCCGGGCCACGCGCCGCTCGCGGTCGGCAGCTCCGACTGGGAGAACCAGTTCGTCGACCGGCGGTGGACGTACTCGTTGGAGGCCGTCTGGGCGGGGCTGCAGGAGAGCGTCGCGGCGCTGGCCGAGGACGTGCACCGGCGCCACGGCGTGCGGCTCGCCGGGGTCGGCGCGCTCGGCGTGTCGGCGATGATGCACGGCTACCTGGCCTTCGACGCCGACGGAGCGCTGCTCACGCCGTTCCGCACCTGGCGGAACACCGACACGGGCCCGTCGGCCGAGCGGCTGAGCGCGGAGTTCGGCGTGAACATCCCGCACCGGTGGAGCGTCGCGCACCTGTACCAGGCGGTCCTCGACGGCGAGGAGCACCTCGGCCGGCTCGCGCACCTGACGACGCTGGCCGGCTACGTGCACTGGCAGCTCACCGGCGAGAGGGTCCTCGGCATCGGTGACGCCAGCGGCATGTTCCCGATCGAGGCGGGGACCGGCGCCTGGTCGGCGCCGATGCTCGACCGGTTCGACCGGCTGGCCGCCGAGGCCGGCGTGGAGGTCGGCCTGGCCGACCTGCTGCCCCGGATCGCCGTCGCGGGCGAGACGGCCGGCGAGCTCACCTCGGCGGGCGTCGCGCTGCTCGACCCGACGGGCCGGCTGCTGCGCGCCGGGACCCCGCTCTGCCCGCCCGAGGGGGACGCAGGCACGGGGATGGTCGCCACCAACTCGGTCGCCCCGCGCACCGGCAACGTCTCCGCCGGGACGAGCATCTTCGCCATGGTCGTGCTCGAGGGCGACCTCACCGGGACGCACCGCGAGATCGACCTCGTGACCACGCCGGCCGGCGACCCGGTGGCGATGGTGCACTGCAACAACGGGGCCAGCGAGCTCGACGCCTGGGTCGGTCTGTTCACCGAGTTCGCCGGCGCGCTGGGCGCGGCCGCGGACCCGTCGGCGGTCTTCGAGGTGCTGTTCCGCGCCGCACTCGACGGTGCTCCGGACGGCGGGGGACTGCTGGCCTACAACTACCTCTCCGGCGAGCCGATCACCGGCCTCGAGGAGGGGCGGCCGCTGTTCGTCCGGTCGCCGGGGAGCAGGTTCGACCTCGCCACCTTCATGCGGACCCACCTGTTCGCGTCGCTGGCCACGCTGCGCATCGGCATGGACGTCCTGCAGAAGACCGAGGGCGTGCGGCTGGACCGGATGTTCGCCCACGGCGGTCTCTTCCGGACGGAGGGCGTGGCGGAGCGCTTCCTGGCCGCCGCCATCGACACGCCGGTGTCCGTGGGGGACGTCGCCGCGGAGGGCGGTGCCTGGGGGATCGCCGTCCTGGCCGCCTTCGCCGCCGCCGGCGGCGGTCGCCCGCCGGGGCAGAGCCTGGCCGAGTACCTGGACGACGAGGTCTTCGCCGGCGCCGCGCTGCGCACCACCGACCCGGACCCGGACGACGTCGCCGGGTTCGACGCCTTCGTGCAGCGGTACGTCGCCGGGCTCGCGGTCGAGCGCGCCGCCGTGACGAGCCTGTGAGCCCCCGCTGCTGACCACCCGCCGTCCCGTCGTCCCCCCGCCCGCCGCACGTCCCGAGGAGCAGCCGGTATGACCGCCACCCACACCCGGACCGAGCGCGGGACCCACCGCGCACAGCGGGAGCGGGTCGCCGCCCTGCACGCCGAGCTGGTGCGCAGCGAGCTGGTGACCTGGACGTCGGGGAACGTGTCCGAGCGCGTGCCCGGCGAGGACCTGTTCGTCATCAAGGGCAGCGGCGTCAGCTACGACGAGCTGACCTGGCAGGGCATCACCGTCTGCGACCTGGACGGCAACCCGGTCGACGGGCTGATGAAGCCCAGCAGCGACACCGACGCGCACGCCTACGTCTACCGCCACAAGCCGGAGGTGAACGGGCAGGTGCACACGCACAGCCCCTACGCCACAGCCTGGGCCGCGCGGGGCGAGGAGATCCCCTGCGTGCTGACCGCGATGGCCGACGAGTTCGGCGGCCCCATCCCGGTCGGGCAGTTCGCGCTCATCGGCGACGACTCCATCGGCCGCGCCGTCGTCGCGACCCTGTCGGGCTCCCGCTCGCCGGCCGTGCTCATGCAGAACCACGGCGTCTTCACCATCGGGCCGTCGGCGCGCGCCGCGGTCAAGGCGGCGGTCATGACCGAGGACGTCGCCCGGACCGTGCACCTCGCCCGCCAGCTCGGCGAGCCGATCCCCATGGCGGCAGCGGACGTCGACGCCTGCTGGAACCGCTACCAGAACGTCTACGGACAGTGAGGGCCCCGACGATGAGCGAGACCGTGAGCACCGACCCGTTCGAGGGCACCGAGATCTGGTTCCTCACCGGCAGCCAGGGGCTGTACGGGGAGGAGACGCTGCAGCAGGTCGCCGACCAGTCCCGCTGGGTGGCCGACGCCCTCGACCGCGCGGGCGAGGTGCCGGTCCGCGTCGTCTGGAAGCCCGTGCTCACCGACCCGGGCGCGATCCGCCGGGTCATGGGCCAGGCCAACGAGGACCCGGCCTGCCTCGGCGTCATCACCTGGATGCACACCTTCAGCCCCGCGAAGATGTGGATCGTCGGGCTCGACGCGCTGCGCAAGCCGCTGCTGCACCTGCACACCCAGGCCGACGCCGCCCTGCCGTGGGCGACGATCGACATGGACTTCATGAACCTCAACCAGGCCGCGCACGGCGACCGGGAGTACGGGTTCGTCCTCACCCGGCTGCGGATGCCGCGCACGACGGTGGCCGGCCACGTCGAGAACCCGCGGGTGCGGGCGCGGGTCGGCTCCTGGGCGCGCTCGGCCGCCGCGGCCGCCGCGGTGCGGGACCTGAAGCTGGCCCGGTTCGGCGACAACATGCGCGAGGTCGCCGTCACCGAGGGCGACAAGGTCGAGGCGCAGATCCGGTTCGGCGTCTCGGTGAACACCTGGGGCGTCAACGACCTCGTCGCCGTGGTGGACGCGGTGGAGGAGCCGGCCGTCGACGCCCTCGTGGCCGAGTACGGCGACCTCTACGAGTTCGAGCCCGACGCCCGGCCCGGCGGCCCGAAGCACGAGGCGGTCCGCTACCAGGCGCGCATCGAGGTCGCGCTGCGGCGGTTCCTCACCGAGGGCGGCTTCGGCGCGTTCACCACGAACTTCGAGGACCTCGGCGGCCTGCGCCAGCTCCCCGGCCTGGCCGTGCAGCGGCTCATGGCCGACGGCTACGGCTTCGGCGGCGAGGGCGACTGGAAGACGTCGGTGCTGTTGCACACGCTCAAGGTCGCGGGCCGGGGTCTGCCCGGCGGCACCTCCTTCATGGAGGACTACACCTACGACCTCACCGGCACCCCGCGGATCCTCGGGGCGCACATGCTCGAGGTCTGCCCGACGATCGCCGACGGGCGGCCGCGGGTGGAGGTCCACCCGCTGTCCATCGGCGGCCGCGAGGACCCGGCCCGGCTCGTCTTCGACGCGGCCCCCGGTGAGGGCGTCGTCGTCGGCTGGTGCGACCTCGGCGACCGGTTCCGCTGGGTCGCCAACGAGATCGACGTCGTCGCACCGTCCGCGCCGCTGCCCAACCTGCCGGTCGCCCGTGCCGTCTGGGAGCCCCGGCCGGACTTCGCCACCGCCACCGAGGGCTGGCTGACCGCGGGCGGGCCGCACCACACCGTGCTGTCCACCCAGCTCGGCGCCGACGAGCTCACCGACCTGGCGGAGGTGTTCGCCACCGAGCTCGTGCTCATCGACGCCGACACGACCCGCCGCAGCCTGGCCAAGGAGCTGCGCTGGAGCGCCGCCTACCACCGGCTCGCCCAGCGGCTCTGACCCCGGGGGGCCCGCTCAGGCGCGGGTGACCGCGTCGGTCAGCACGTCGCGGGCCAGCTCGACCTGCCACTCGCGCGCACCGCCGGCCCGCAGCGCGGCGGCGACCCCGTCGGCGTCGCGCTGCTCGGGCGGGCTCCACATGAGCCGGCGCACGAGGTCGGGGGAGAGCAGGTTCTCCACCGGCACGGAGTGCTTCTCCGACAGCTCGGCGAGCCCGGCGCGGGCAGCCTGCAGCCGGGTCGCCGCGGCCGGGTCGCGGTCGGCCCAGCGGTTGACCGGGGGCGGTCCGTCGCCGGGGCGGCTGTGCGGCGGGAGCTCGTCCTCGGGGAGGGCCCGGCCCCGGGCCAGGGCGCCGAACCAGGTGCTCACCAGCCGCCGGTTCGCCCGGCCGCGGAACACCGGCAGCTCCAGCAGTGCGCCCTCGCTCTGCGGATCGGCCTGGACCGCCGAGACCATCGCGGCGTCGGGCAGCACGCGGCCGGGGGCGACGTCGCGCTTGCGGGCCTGGTCGTCGCGCGCCTGCCACAGCGACCGCAGCATCCCCAGCTGGCGGCGGTTGCGCAGGCCCTGCACCCCGGAGGTGCGGCGCCACGGGTCGGGCTTGGGAGCCGGCGGGCCGGCGGCCAGGATGGCCTCGAACTCCTGCCGCGCCCACTCCGTCTTCCCCTGCTCCTCGAGCAGGGCGGCCAGCGCGTCGCGCAGGTCGACGAGGACCTCGACGTCGAGGGCGGCGTAGACCAGCCACTCCTCGGGCAGCGGCCGGGTGCTCCAGTCCGCGGCGGAGTGCCCCTTCACCAGCGAGTAGCCCAGCAGCGACTCGACGACGGCGGCCAGCCCGACCCGGGGCAGGCCGGCCAGGCGGGCGGCGAGCTCGGTGTCGAAGAGCCGGCGCGGCACGAGGCCGATCTCGGCCAGGCAGGGGAGGTCCTGGTTGGCCGCGTGCAGCACCCACTCGGCGTCGACGATCGCGTCCTGGACCACCGAGAGGTCCGGCAGCGGGATCGGGTCCAGCAGGCCGGTGCCGGCGCCGGCGCGGCGCAGCTGCACGAGGTAGGCGCGCTGGCCGTACCGGTAGCCCGAGGCGCGCTCGGCGTCGACGGCGACCGGGCCGCTGCCGTTCCGGAGCGCCTCGGCGTACTCGACCAGCGCGGTCGAGGTGTCGATGACCGGGGTCAACCCGTCCCGGGGAGCCAGCAGGGGAGTGGCGGCGGGGGCCTCGTCGTCGTCGGCGGGCGCGGGAGGAGCCGGGTCGAGGGGGTCGGTGCTCAGGACTTGTCCACCTTCTCGACCTCGTCGTCGTCTGTCCGACCCCCGATGTTAGAGAGTCCTGCCCCCGGCGGGCCCGGTGGGACCCAGCAGGTGCACCCCGGGCGGCGGCAGCCCGGCCGCGTTGCCCAGCACCTCGAGCCACGCGGCCAGGTGCTGGTCGAGCGCGGTGTCCTCGGCGGTCCACGAGGCGCGGATCTCGACGTCGACGGTGTGCTCGGGCCCGGCGAGGTCGCCGAAGCGGGTGGAGGCGGTCCGCGTGACGGTGCCGCCCAGGGCGTGCCAGGCCGCACCCGTGTCGGTGAGCGCGTCGGTCAGCCAGCTCCACGCGACCTCGGAGAACATCGCGTCGTCGACCAGGTGCTCGTCGGTCTCGGCGGAGAGGAAGCCGACGCAGCGGGTGGTGCCCTGCCACGCCTCGTGGCCGGCGGGGTCGTACAGGACGATGAACCGCCCGCTGGCGATCTCCTCCGGGTCGTCGGCGTCCTCGGACTCGGGGTCGTCGATCCGGGCGCCCAGCGCGTGCGCCCAGGGTGCGAGCCGGGCGGGGGCCGGGATCCGCTCGACCACGATCTCGGGGCGGACCTGCAGGCCGGTCAGGGCGTCGACGGCAGCGCGGAACGCCGCCGGCGGTTCGTCCCCGGGACCCGCGGCGTCCGCCGGACGCGCGGCCAGGCTGCGTGGCTCCACGTCCGCAGGGTAGGTCCGCACCCGGTGTCGCGTCGCCGACTCGCCGCACGCGGTCTGGGAGGATGGCTGCTCGTGACCACCGTTACCGGCCCCGCGACTGATCCCGCCGACTCCGATCTGGTGCGCGCGGCCCTCGGGCAGCCGGTCCGCCGGACCCCGGTGTGGTTCATGCGCCAGGCCGGCCGCTCGCTGCCGGAGTACCGCGAGCTGCGGGCCGGCACGAAGATGCTCGACTCCTGCCAGGACCCCGACCTGGTCACCGAGATCACCCTGCAGCCGGTCCGCCGGCACGGCGTGGACGCGGCGATCCTCTTCTCCGACATCGTCCTGCCCCTGGTGGTCGCGGGCGTCGACATCGAGATCAAGCCCGGCATCGGCCCGGTCATCGCCTCCCCGGTCCGTTCCGTGGCCGACGTCGACGCGCTGCCGGACCTCGAGCCCGGGCAGCTGGACTTCCTGGCGACCGCCGTCGGCCGGCTCGTCGCCGAGCTCGGGGCCACGCCGCTGATCGGCTTCGCCGGGGCGCCGTTCACCCTCGCCACGTACCTGATCGAGGGCGGGCCCTCCAAGGAGCACGCCCGCACCAAGGCCTTCATGTACGCCGAGCCGGAGGCGTGGAGCCGGCTGCTGGACAAGCTCGCGGTCTCCGCGGCGACCTTCCTGCGCACCCAGGTCGACGCGGGCGCCTCTGCGGTGCAGCTGTTCGACTCCTGGGCCGGCGTCCTCTCCGCCGTCGACTACGCCGAGCGGGTGCTGCCGCACTCCCGGGCGGTCTTCGACGGGCTGGGCAACCGCGAGCAGGGCGTCCGCGACGTGCCGCGGATCCACTTCGGTGTCGGCACCGGGGAGCTGCTGCCGCTGATCGGCGACGCCGGCGCGGACGTGGTGGGGGTCGACTGGCGGGTGCCGCTGGACGAGGCGGTGCGCCGCATCGGGCCGGCGCGCTCGGTGCAGGGCAACCTCGACCCGGCCGTGCTGCTCGCCGACCGCGACACCGTGGAGCGCGAGGTGCGCCGGGTCGTCGAGCAGGGCCGCGCCGCCCGCGGCCACGTGTTCAACCTGGGCCACGGCGTGCTGCCCGACACCGACCCGGACGTGCTGACCCGGGTGGTGGAGCTCGTCCACGAACTGACGGAGCGCTGACCCGGTGACCCGCCGTCTGGTCGTCGTGGGCGCCGGCATCGCCGGGCTCGCGGCCGCGTTCGAGTGGCGTCGCCGGCGGCCGGACGACGAGATCGTCGTCCTGGAGGCCGGCGGCCGGATCGGCGGCAAGCTGGACCGGGTCGACCTGGCCGGCCACTGGTACGACACCGGTCCCGAGGCGATGCTCGCCCGCGTGCCGGAGGCGGTGCGCCTGGTGGAGCGCCTGGGCCTGGAGCACGAGCTGGTCCGGCCGGCCACCACGCAGGCGTCCGTCGTCCTGCCGGACGGGCGCTTCCCGCTCCCGCCGGGCACCGTGCTCGGTGTGCCCGCCTCGGCCGAGGGGCTGGACGGCGTGCTGTCCCCGGCCGGGGTGGCGCGGGTCGCGGCCGAGGCGGAGCTGCCGCCGCTGCGGCTCGACGGCGACGTCGCGGTCGGTGCGCTGCTGCGCGAGCGGCTCGGCGACGAGGTGGTCGACCGGCTGGTCGAGCCGCTGCTCGGCGGCGTCTACGCCGGCCGGGCCGACGAGCTGTCCCTGGCGGCGACGATGCCGCAGCTGGCCGCGCACCTGCCGGCCGCGGGCTCGGTGCTGGGTGCCGCCGCGGCCGCCCGGGACGCCGGGGCGCGGAGCCGGTTCGACACCGACGCCCCCGTCTTCGTCACGCTGCGGGACGGGATCGGCTCGCTCCCGGCGGCCCTGGTCGCCGCCGCCCGGGCCGACGTCCGGCTGCACACCCCCGCGCACCGGTTGACGCGCACCGCGACCGGCTTCGAGCTGGCCGTGGGCCCGTCGGCCGCACCGCAGACGGTGCACGCCGACGCCGTCCTCGTGACCAGCCCGGCGCCCAAGGCCGCCCGCCTCCTCGCTGGGGTCGCACCGGGCGCGGTCGCGCCGCTGGAGGGCATCCCGTACGCGTCGATGGCGGTCGTGGCCATGGCCTTCCCGGCGCAGGAGGTCGCGGCCGGCTCGGGCCTGCTCGTCCCGCCGGTGACCGGCCGGCTGGTCAAGGGCGTGACCGTGTCGTCGGCGAAGTGGCCGCACCTCGCTCCCGGTCCCGGTGAGCCGCTGCTCGTCCGGTCCTCGGTGGGCCGCTTCCGCGCCGAGGCCGAGCTCCAGCGCGACGACGACGACCTGGCCGCCGCCGTGGTCGCCGACGTCGCCGACCTGCTGCAGCTCTCGGAGCCCGAGCCCATCGCAACCCGCGTCGTTCGCTGGGGCGGGGGCCTGCCGCAGTACCTGGTCGGCCATCTCGACCGCGTCGCCGCCGTGCGCGCGGCCGTCGAGGAGGTGCCGGGCCTCGCCGTCGCCGGCGCGGCCTACGAGGGCGTCGGGGTCCCGGCCTGCATCCGGACGGCCGAGCGGGCCGTCGAGACGCTGGTCTGACGTGACCGCGGCAGGGCTACTCCTTCAGACGCCGCCTCGGGTCGAGAGGCTGACTCATGAGGCGTAGTTGCGCTTCGGTCACCGGCATCGCTGCTGGGGACGATTCGGGTCTCTCCGCGAGGTAGAGCTGCTGGAGGAACTGCTGCTTCTCCTTGGCATCGCGCATCTTCTGGCGGTCGGCATCGGTGAACCACCGGATCGTCATGGCGACGAGGCTTCTCGCTCGAGTTCCCAGGCGCAACGCCCGACCGGTCATCGGAGCCGTTCCAGCACGCGAGCCGCGGCGGACGAACGGAGGAGGCCGCGCCTGTGCCCCGCGGCCCGTGGTGGGCGGCGGGGATGGGCACGGCTCAAGGCGTCAGGTGCGCAGCGGTGCGTGGATGACGATCTCGGTGCCGTCGGGGCGGTAGGTGCGCCATCGGGCTCCGGGTGGTGCGGTGTCGTCGCGTTCGACGCGGTAGCCGTGGTGGACCTTGGTGTGGTGGCGTTCGCATCTTCCTGCGATGGCCCCCGTGCAGGGGCCCGCCGCGAGCCTGCGAGGGGCGGGGGGCACGGGGGTCCTTCCTGTCGCAGAACCATCTCGGGGCCTCGCAGCCGGCGAACACGCACGTCTGGTCGCGGAGTTCGACGGCCTTGCGGATGTGCGCGGGGACGATCCGCTGTTCGCGGCCGACGTCGATCGGGAGTCCGTCGGGGTCGAGCACGATGCGGGTGACGGTGGAGTCGCACGCCTGCCATCGGGCGCGGGCGGCGGACAGGGTCGCCCCGAGGCCGGTGTCGGCGGTGGCAGGGCCGGTGTGTGGGTCGACGAGGTCGTCGATGCCGATGGTGACGATGACGTGTGGCTTCACGGTGCGCAGCACCGGCAGCTGACCGGAGGCCAGCGCCAGGTCGGCCAGCTGGACGATCGCGTCACCGCCGCGCTGGGCGCGGGTGCGGGTGTCCCCGGCGCAGCGGCTCGCAGCGGACATGGACTCCAGGGCGGTGGCGAGTTTCTCCCCGCCGGCCTGGTCGAGGGTGCCGTGCACGGTCCAGGTGCCGTCGGGGTGCTGCACGAGGGTGAAGGACCGCTCCTCGGTGGGATCGGGCTCGGGGCCGTCGGGGTCGAGCTTGGCCAGGTAGTCGGTCACGGCCTGCCGCAGATCGCGGTGGGTGCCGTGGGTGGCGACCAGCAGCAGCGCGGCCTCGACCGCGGCCAGGTCGATGCCCTGGGCGGCGGCTCTGTCCCGGTTCTTCGGCTCGACGATCTTCGCGATCACCTCGACGCAGTCCGCGCTCAGCTCCCCGTCGCCGAACAGGCCCTCGGTGAGTGGCAGGTGATCCAGCGCCCGGCCGTGGCCGACCAGCCGGCCGGCGGCGTGGTCGGCCAGCCGCAGGTGGCCGCGCAGCCACGACTGCATCGTCTTGGCCGCGTCGTGCTCGCTGGCGCTGCGGACGTCCGCGCGGCGGGTCGCACGGGTCAGTGCGGCGGTGATCCGGTTCCGTGCCACCACCAACTCGCGGACGTGGTCCAGCAGCGGCCCGTCCGGCAGCCCGTCCAAATCCAGGCCGGCGAGCTCGTCCAGGACCGACTGCAGCTCGCCCATGCCGCCCTCCTGACCGCTTCGAATGTGTGTTCGATCCTACCGGAGCGGGGCGCCCCCGGCTAGCCATTTCCCCAGGTCAGGGCGCCGTCCACAGATCCCGACATGGCCTTGCGCCGGTCGCCGGCCGGGGCTACGAGCGCCCCACCAAGGTGGCCAGCTCCGTGCGGTTGGCGGCCCCGAGCTTGGCTAGGATGTTGCGGACGTGGCTCTCCACGGTCCGCTCGGAGAGCACGAGCTCCTCGGCGATCTGCCGGTTGGTCAGCGCGCGCGCCACCAGCGCGGCGATCTCCCGCTCGCGTGCGGTCAGCGGATCGGCCACCCGCGCCGCCCGACCCGCCTGCTCCGCCAGCGCGGCGGCTTCCCGTTCCGGCCCGGGCATGCCCAGCCGCCGCGCCTCGGCGGCGGCCGCCCGGGCGAGCTCCCCGGCGCGGGCGACGTCCCCGTCGCCACCGCGGGCGAGCAGGGCGCCGGCGAGCCCGACCCGATCGGAGACGGCGGCCGGGCGTGCGCCCGTCCGGAGGTCGACGGCCAGCGCATCGGTGAACCAGTCGATCGCCTCGTCGAGCCGGCCGCGCAGCACCGCCAGGCGGCCCAGCAGCGAGTGCCACGAGCCCTGGCAGTAGACGCCGGCCCCGCCGGCCACCAGGGGGCGCGGGGCCAGTTGCGCGTGCAGGAGCTCCGCGGCGTCGGCGTCCCCGAAGGCCTCGACCAGCGGCACGAGGTTCAGCGGCACGCCCGAGGAGGCGACGAAGTCCGGGTCGCTCATCCGCTGCCGGATCTCCTGGTAGCGGACGGCGGCCTCGTCGCGGCGCCCCTCCAGCATGGCGACCAGCGCGCGGGTGACGACGACGATCGGCACGTCGCCGGCCCGGTCCAGGGTCCCCACCGCCTTGCCGTCCCACCCGGCCGTGGAGCCGGTGACCAGGGCGTGCTGCATCCCGAACGCGCCGGACATGCCGACCAGAGAGAGATCCCCGGCCAGCTCGGTGCGGCCGATGGTCCGGGCCTCGTCGTTCAGCGCGATGGCCTCGGGGAACCGGCCCAGCAGCGCCGCGACGGACGCGCGCAGCCGCCGGTCGTGCCACCGGACCAAGGGCAGCCGGGTGCGCGCGGCCAGGGCGGAGACCCGGTCCAGCTCGTCGCGGACGACGTCCATGTCGCCCACCTCCAGGCCGGCGTCGATCCGCCACTTGGCGCCCCAGAGCTCGGCCAGCGGCTGCCCGCTCGCCGCGGCGTGCTCGATCGCCAGCCGGCCCAGGTCCAGGCGCTCGCCGACCTCCAGCGCCGTGGGCGCGGCCTTCATCCGGGCGCGGACCGCGTCCAGCACCGCCTCGGGGCTGCCGCACCGCCGGGCGAGGTCCAGGGCCTCGGCGGCGTGCCCGGCCGCCACCCCGAGGCGTCCGGCGTCGGCCAGCGCGGACGCCGCCTGGGAGAGCAACCGCGAGCGGAGCTCGGGGGAGGCGTCGGCGTCGAACGCGGCCAGTGCCCGCTCGCACATCCGCACCAGGACCGGCGGGAACCCCGGGGCGTTGACGTCGTGGACGGCGAGGGCGGCGGCGGCCAGCAGGTCGGTGCGCCCGGCGGCGGCCGCGGCCTCGGAGGCGGCCACGGCGTGCTCGAGGGCGTCGTCGAACCGGCCGGCGCGGTACTCGGTCGTCGCCAGGTCGACGAGCAGCCCGGCTCGTTCGCCGTCACCGGCGCCCGCCCGGCGGACCGCGTCCAGCGCCGTCGCGAGGAGGCGGGCGGCCTCCGCGAAGGCGAGCAGCCGCGTCGCGGTGACGGCGGCCCGCCGGGCCCAGCCGGCGGCACGGCGCAGGGAGCCGGGGTCGGACGAGGCCCGCAGCCAGTGGCCGGCCACCAGTCCGGCCGTCGCGTCGTCGTCCGCGGCCCGGTGCTCGAGCGCCTCGGCGGCGCGGCGGTGCAGCTCCTCGCGGACGCTCGGGAGGAGGTCGGCGTACACCGCGTCGCGGACGACGGCGTGGGCGAAACGGCGGTGGCCGGGAGCGTCCGGGACGGTGGTGAGGACCCCGGCGCGGACCGCGGCGTCCAGGCCGGCGGTCACCTCCGGCGCCGGGTGGCCCGTCACGGTGGTGAGCAGGCCGGCGTCGAGCTCCTCCCCGAGCACCGCCGCCGCGTCGAGCAGGTCGAGGGCGGCCGGTGGGAGGGCGGTCAGCGTCGTCCGGACCAGCGCGCGCAGCTCGTCGTGCCCGCCGGCCGTGCTCCCGGCCGCCGGTGCCCGCGCGACCGCCCGCAGGTAGAGCGGGACCCCGCCGCTGCGCCGGTGCACCGATCGCACGACGTCCGCGGTCCGTGCGTCCGTCGCGAGATAGGCACGGACGTCGTCCTCGGTGAGCGGCGGCAGCCGCAGCGTCCGGACGCCGGGCTCGCGCAGCAACTCCGGCAGCGCGGTGTCGAGCGCCCGGCCGGCCGGGTCGCGGTGGGTGCCCACGACGAGCAGCCGGGACCGCGGCAGGTCCCCGGCGAGGTGCCGGAGGAGGCGCAGCGAGGACTCGTCGGCCCAGTGCAGGTCCTCCAGGACGACGACGAGACCGGCCGGGGCGGCGCACTCGACGAGGGCGTCGGCGGTGGCGCTCGCCAGCCGGAACCGCGCGGCGTCGGGATCGGCGCCCTCCCCGGCCCGGTCGACCTCGGCCAGGGCGCCGGCCACCGCCGCCCCGACCGCGGGCAGCGCGCGCAGCACCCGCCGCCACGGCCACAGCGGAGGGGCGCCGGGGTCGTCGACGCACCGGCCCCACGCCGCCGCGACCGGCGCACCCGCGAGCGCCTCCTCCACGGTGCGCGTCTTGCCGATGCCCGCAGGCCCCGCCACCAGGACCAGCCCGCCGGCGCCGTCGGCGGCCGTGGCGATCCGGGCGGTCAGCTCCGCCAGCTCGGCCCGGCGCCCGACGAAGGGGCTCCCGGAGCCGGCCGTCGGCGTGGACATGGCGCGGAGTATCCGCGCGGAGGGGCCCGCCGGGAACGGTGCCGGGCGCCCCCGGGCGCAGGTGCGTACCGGGGTCCCGTGGTTCCACGGATGTCCCGACGGCGCCGCCGCCGGATCGTCCTCCGCGCCGGGACCGGAACCGCCGGTCCCCGGAGGGAGGGATCCCATGCACGCCACCATCCGCGCGGTTGACGTGGCCGCGACCGCCGCCACGACCGGCGACGGCGACCCGCTGGGCACCGTCGTCCTCGCCTCCTCCGACGGACCGGGCGGGACGCGCCTGGACCTCTGGCCGGACGCGGCGTCCGCCGCGCGGACCGGAGCCGACCGCGTCTACCGGGTGACCGACGTGATGCACGGCCTCGCCGCCGGACGCCGGCCGCTGTTCGCGCAGGTCACCTGGATCAACGGGGACGGCGACCCCGCCCGGGCCGACGCCGCGGAGTACGCCGGTCGGCACCGGATCCGGCCCGCCGTCCACGGGATCGAGGGCGTCGTGGAGGTGCTGGTCCTGCGCAGCGACGACCACCGGGTCGTGGTGGTCGGTCTGGCCACCGGCCGGGAGACGCACCAGGAGGTCCAGCGCACGATCATGGCGACGGCGCTGCTGCCGGACGAGGACCCGGCCCTGCTGACCGGCGCCGACCGGATCGACCTCGTCCGCGTGCTCTCCGCCGAGCTGCCGACGGCGGTGCGGTCGTGACCGCCGGCCCGCGGATGGCCGCCGGGACGTGGTCGGTCTCCGACTCCCGGACCCGTCTCGGGTTCGCCGTCGGCAACCTCGGCCGCACCGTGCACGGCTCGCTGCCGTGCAGCTGGGGCGACGTCGTCGTCGACGGATCGGGCGCCCCGGTGCGCGCCTCCGTCGGGATCGACCTGCGGGGCGTCGCCACCGGCATCGCCCGGCGCGACGCCGACCTGTGCCGCCCCCGCTTCCTCAACGCGGAGCGCCACCCGACGATGACCTGGACGGCGGAGCGGTTCACCCCCGACGCCGACGGCGGGTGGACCGCCGAGGGGACGCTGTCGCTGCGCGGGACGAGCGCGCCCCTGACGGTCACCGGCCGCGTCGAGAGCGCCGACCCCGCCGGCGGCTGGGCGCGGCTGCGGGGGGCGGCCGTGCTCGACCGCACCGCCGTCGGCATCCGGGTGCCCGCCGTGCTCGTCGGCCGGTCGGTCCACATCACGATCGACGCCTGGCTCAGCCCGGTCGGGGCGGGACGGGGGATCGGCGGGTCGTCCTCCGTCGCGGCGGACGGGACCGCGGCGCCGCACGTCCGGTCCGGGATGGTCGCCCCCCTCACGGTTCTCTGACCTGCGGTGGCGGGGTCGGGCGGACTCCCGCCGGCTTGCCCTCCCCGCCGCCGCCCACCAGGGTCGGGGGATGCCCGGAACCCTGTCGCGGGGGCTGGTCGCGGGCGCGGCCGGCACCACCGTCCTGAACGCCGTCACGTACCTCGACATGGTCCTGCGGGGTCGCCCGGCCAGCACCACGCCGGAGCGGACCGTCGACGCGATCGCATCGGCCACCGGGGTGGAGGTGCCGGGCCGCGGGCAGGTCCGCGAGAGCCGCCGCACCGCCCTCGGGGCGCTGGCCGGGATCGGGACCGGGCTGGGGACCGGCGTGCTCGCCAGCGCGGCGCGCTCCGCGGGGATCCGGCTCTCCGGTCCCGTGGGCGCCGTCGTCACCGGGGCCGCCGCGATGGCGGCCAGCGACGTCCCGGCCACGCTGCTGGGGGTCGGCGACCCGCGGACCTGGAGCCGCACCGACTGGCTGGCGGACGCCGTTCCGCACCTGGCCTACGGCGCGACGGTGCACGCGGTCGTCCGGTCCGTCCCGACCGACCGGGAGCGGGCGGTCCCGCGCGCCGCGGCGAGCGCCGGCCTGACCGTCCGCTCGGCCCTGCTCGGCGTGGCGGCCGGCAGTCGCAGCGCGCTGGGGTTCGCGGCACCGGCGCTGACCGCCCCCACCAAGCCCGGCCGGCTGGGCAGCAGTTCCGTGCCGGCCCGTCTCCTCGGCGCCGCCGCGCTCGTCGGTGAGCTCGTGGCCGACAAGTCCCCCGACGCGCCGGACCGAACCGGCGCCGCGGGACTGGCCCCACGGCTGGCCGGTGCCGCCGCGGGCGCGACCCGGCTGGCCGAGCGCGAGCGGGCCAACGCCGCGCTCCCGGCCGCCGCTGCGACGACGGGTGCCCTGGCGGGCGCGTTCGGCGGCCTGGCCTGGCGCCGCTGGGCGGCGGACCGGCTGCCCGCCTGGCAGGCCGCCGTGCTGGAGGACGGCGTGGCGCTGACCCTCGCCGCCCTCGCCTGCGTGCCCGGCCGGAACCGCCGTCCGCTGGCCGTCGTGCCCCGCTGACCGGGCATCCCCGGACCCCCGCCGCTGTTGCAGACGGGGTGAGCACCACGCACGACCGATCCGTCCCGACGACCACCACCGACCCCCGCCGGCCTCCTCGCTGCCTCCGCCACCGCGTGTGGATGGCCGCGTGCGGTGACTGCCGCGACGCCCACCGGGAGCTGCTGACCGATCCCCGGCGGGTGCGGGAGAGAATGGGCGCATGAGCGAGCAGACCGAGCAGAAGAGCATCGGCAAGCGGGCCAACGAGCTCAACGCCCAGATCCGCTACACGATGTGGTCGGTGTTCCGCCTGACCCGGCCGCTGGCCGACGAGCAGCGCACCGCGCTCGCCGACGAGCTGCAGGGGCTGTTCGACGAGCTCGCCGGCAAGGACGTCGTCGTCCGCGGCACCTACGACGTTGCCGGCTTCCGGGCCGACGCCGACCTCATGGTGTGGTGGCACGCGCCCAGCGCCGAGGTGCTGCAGGAGGCCTACACCCGGCTGCGCCGCACCGGTCTGGGCCGGCACCTGGAGCCGGTGTGGTCGCAGTTCGCCCTGCACCGGCCGGCCGAGTTCAACCGCAGCCACATCCCGGCGTTCCTGGCCGACGAGGAGCCGCGGAAGTTCGTCTGCGTCTACCCCTTCGTGCGCTCCTACGAGTGGTACCTGCTGCCCGACGAGGAGCGGCGGGACATGCTCAAGGAACACGGCATGCAGGCGCGCCCGTACCCCGACGTGCGGGCCAACACGGTCGCCTCGTTCGCGCTCGGCGACTACGAGTGGATGCTCGCCTTCGAGTGCGACGAGCTGCACCGCATCGTCGACCTGATGCGCGACCTGCGCGCCAGCCGGGCCCGCCGGCACGTGCGCGAGGAGGTGCCGTTCTACACCGGCGTCCGCAAGTCCGTCGCCGAGCTCGTCACCGACCTGGCGTAGTGGAGTCGCCGGGGAACGGATCCCGTTCCCCGGCGACTCCGATCAGGCCCGGGGCCGCAGCCGGACGGAGACGCTGTTGATGCAGTAGCGGTCGCCGGTGGGGGTCTGCGGGGCGTCGGCGAAGACGTGCCCGAGGTGGCTGTGGCAGGTGCCGCAGAGCACCTCGGTGCGGACCATCCCGTAGGAGCGGTCCTCGCGGAGGACGACGTTGTCCGCGGCGGTCGGCTCGTAGAACGACGGCCACCCGCAGTGGCTGTCGAACTTGGTCTCCGACGTGAACAGGTCGGCTCCGCAGGCCCGGCAGGTGTAGACGCCTTCGGTCTTCGTGTCGACGTACTCACCGGTCCACGCCCGCTCGGTGCCGGCCTGGCGCAGCACCGCGTACTCCTCGGCGGAGAGCTGCTCGCGCCACTCGGCGTCGCTCTTGGTGACCTTCGGCTGCTGCTCCGCGGACGTCGTCATGCCTCCACGGTACGGCGGTGGCGCCACCCGCGGTCAGCGTCCGAGGCCGGCCTCGCGGGCCCGGACGATGGCCTGCGCCCGGTCGGTGACCTGCAGCTTCGTGAGCACGTTGGACACGTTGTTGCGGACCGTCTTCGGGGACAGGAACAGCGCCGCGGCGATCTGGGCGTTGGAGCGGCCGGCGGCCACGAGGTCCAGCACCTCCCGCTCCCGGGCGGTCAGCTGCGGGAACGCGGCGTCGGGACCGCTCGGGCGGGCCGCGAAGAACTCGGCGATCCGCCGCGCGAGCGACGCGCCGAAGACCGCTCCGCCGGCCGCGACGGTGGTGATCGCGCGGACGACCTCCTCCTGGTCGGCGCCCTTGAGCAGGTAGCCGCGGGCCCCGGCGCGCACGGCGGCGAAGACGGTGCCGTCGTCCTCGCTCATGGTCAGCACCACGACGCCGACCGACGGGCTCTCGGCGGTGATCCGCCGGGTCGCCTCGATCCCGTCGAGCACCGGCATCTGCACGTCCATGACGACGACGTCGGGCTGCTCCTCCAGGGCCATCGTCACGGCGGTCGCCCCGTCGGCGGCCGTGCCGACGACGTCCAGGCCGGGCACGGAGCCCAGCAGCACCGCCAGTCCGTCGCGGTAGACCGGGTGGTCGTCGACGACCAGCACCCGCAGCGGCTCGTCGGCCTCGCTCATCCCAGAACCCCTCCTCCGACGGGCAGCTCCGCCCGCACCACGGTCCCGCCCTCCGGCGGGCAGGTGACCGAGCACCGGCCACCCAGCTCCGCCGCGCGCTCGCGCAGCGAGACCAGCCCCACCCCTGCCGGGGCGGCCGGCTCGATGCCGACGCCGTCGTCGGCGACGGTCACCACGAGCCGGCCGCCGTCGCACGCGAGGCAGACCCGCACCGCTCCGGCGCGGGCGTGCCGCGCGACGTTGGCCAGCGCCTCGGACGCGATCCGGTAGGCGGCCACCTCGACGGCGGCGGGCAGGCCGACGGTGCCAGGGCCGGCCTCGACCGTGACGGCCACGCCCGGCGCGAGCAGCCGCTCGGCCTGCTGACGCACGGCACCGGCCAGGCCGAGGTCGTCCAGGGCCGGCGGGCGCAGGTCGTGCACCAGCCGGCGGACGTCGGCCAGTGCCGCCGCCACGTCGTCGCGTGCCTGGCGCAGCACCGAGTCCGCGTCGTCCGGTCTGGTCCGCGCCAGGTTGCGGGCGGTGTCGATGCGCAGGACGACGGCGCCGAGGCTCGGTCCCAGCCCGTCGTGCAGGTCCCGGCGCAGCCGACGCCGCTCCTCCTCGCGGGCGGTCACCAGCTGCTCCCGGCTGGCCTGCAGCTGCGCGGCGAGCGCGCTGGCCCGTGCCGCGGCGGCGGCCTGGCGGACGACGTCGGCGAGCAGCCGCTCGTCCCGGGTGACCAGCTGCGCGCGCACGCCGTCCCGGGGGAGCAGCAGCCGGCCGACCTGCTCGCCGCGGTAGGCGATCGGCAGGGACTGGACCGCGGACGGCCTCGTGCCGTGCTCGGCGACGAGGTGCCGACCGCCGGCGGACTCGACCTCGACGCCGACGTAGGGGGACCGGAATGCCTCGGCCACCGCCGCCGCGACGGCCATGAGCTGCTCGTCGGTCCCGTCGCTGCGCTCCAGCCGCTCCGCCAGGCCCGAGACCACCCGGTAGGGGTCCTCCCGCTCGCCGAGCACCCAGCGGCGCACGATCCGCCACAGCGCCGACCGCAGCGGTACGTACAGGGCGGCGACCAGGAGGAGCGTGAGCAAGGTGGCGTCCCGCTCGCCGAGCCGGTCGCCGACCAGCGCACCGACCCCGGCCAGCACGGCGAGGTCCAGCAGGACCACCCCGGCCGCCAGCCCGCCGTAGACCAGCGTCCCGCCCAGCAGCCGGTCGATGTCGACGATCCGGGGACGCAGGATGCCGAGGGTGACCGCCAGCCCGGTCAGGCCGACGGCGAGGGGCAGGTCGTAGCCGAGGGTGGAGGCGGGGAAGAGGACCGCGGTGAGCATGACCAGCCCGTCCACGGCGCCGGCCCACAGCAGCCACCGCATCCGCCGGCGGTCGTCCCCGGACGCCTCTCGCAGGCGGTGGACCACGACCGCCACGGGCAGGAGGACGCCGAGCACCCCCAGGGGGAAGGCGAGCTCGAGCAGGGGGAGGAGCAGCCCCTCCGGCAGCGGCAGGCTGGTGGGGTCCAGGTCGAGCGACCGGTAGATCGCCGGGACGGGCTCGCCGGACCGGCGTTCGGCGATCGCCGACGGCGTGATGAGCAGGAGCACCGGCAGCAGGGCGGCGCAGGCGATCCCGGCGTACGACACCGTGCGCCACCGGCCCGAGGGGAGCCGGCCGTCGGGGTAGAGCAGGAGCAGCAACGGCAGGCACAGCAGCAGCCAGGCGCCCAGCCGGGACACGAACCAGAAGGCGGCCGAGGCGCCCGGCAACGCCGGATCGCTCTGCACGGCGTAGGTCAGCCAGGACGACGCGAGTCCGTCCAGGGCCCAGAACAGGCCGGTCCCGGCCACGACCCACGAGACGGCGTTGCGCCGCGCGCGGTGCAGGAGCAGGGCGCCCGGCACGGCGAGCAGCAGGCCGGGCAGGGCGATCTCCCAGCCGGGGCCGGACTCGGCGACGACCCGCGCGGCCTCGGGCGTGGCCACGTCCAGGGCGATGGTGCCGGCCGCGGCGAGCAACGTCGCCGCCATCGAGGCCCAGCCCAGCACCGGGGCGACGCGGCCGGAGGTGGCCGTCGGAGCGGCGGCAGCGGGCGTCGCCGCCTGCCGATCCCGCACCGCCACGCGGGGATCATGCCGGGCCCGGTGTCCCGGAGGACAGGGCTCGGTGTCCCGTCGGAGCCGGGATGGGGAGCGGGAGAAGAGGACCGCGGCGGCCCTGGCCGCCCAGGACGCCGTCGCCCGACGGTGGGCCGCGGCGGCGCCAGGAGGCGCCGCACCCGCACCCCTCCCGGAGGACCGATGTCCCTGAACGTCACCCCGCCCCCTGCCCGCACCGACGTGCCGCCGGCCGCCTCGGCCCGGCCGGCGCCGGCGACGCCGGTCCGGCTGGCCGGCCTGGCCACGGCGGCCGGTGCCGCCTCGTGGGCGGTCGGCACCCTGGTCTTCGAGCTCGACCCGGTGTCCGACGACTTCCCGCTGCTCTACAAGGCCAGCTCGCTGCTGTTCCAGCTGGGGCTGGTCGCGCTGGTCGCGGTCCAGCTGAGGACCCGGGCCACCGGGACCGGCCGGCTGGCGCGCGGCTTCCTGCACGCCGAGCACGTGATGCTCGGGCTGGCGATCGCCTCCTCGCTGCAGTGGATGGTCGCGCCCGACCTGTCGGAGAACGCCTTCTTCCTGGCGCTGGACCTCTTCTGGCCGCTGTCGATGCTGGGCATGGCGGCCATCGGCATCCGCATCGCCGTCGCCGGCCGGTGGCGGGGTGCGGCGCGGGTGTGGCCGGCGATCGCCGAGACGTGGGCGCTGGTCATGTTCCCGGCGATGGCGGTGCTCGGCGAGGACACGGCCACCTACGTCTCGGCCGGTCACCTGCTCCTGGGCTACACGGCGCTGGGCCTGATCCTGGCCGTGCGGCCGGAGCTGACCGGCGCACGCGACTGAGCGACGGGCGAGGAGACTCTCCTGCATGACCGCCCCCGACGGACCGCTGCCCGACGTCTGGTTCACCCGCGACCTGCCGGTGCTGCGGGCGATCGCCCGGCTGGTGGACGGGCCGGAGCACGGGGCGTCGCCCTACCTGCTCGGGGCGGTGGTGCCGGCCAGCGGCCTGCCCAAGGCCGAGGTGGTCGCGGCGGCGAAGGCGCTGGCGTCGGCTGGTTACATCGAGCCGCTGACCAACCACGCCGGGGACATCGTGCGGATCACCGCCATCTCGGCGGAGGCCCGCCGGCTGGCCGGCCTCTGGCCCACCCCGCGGGGGGAGTGGGAGCGACTGCTCGAGCAGCTGCGGGTCCGGGCGGCCTCCGCGCCCACCGACGTGGAGCGGCAGCGCTGGCAGGCCCTCGCCGACGCGGCCGACGCCGTCGGGGAGGACGCCGGCGCCCTGCTCATGCAGGCGCTGGTCGGCGGCTACGTCCCGCGGGCCCGCTGAGCCCGGGTACCGCACCCCGCACAGCACAGCGCCCCCGCCCGGCGATGCCGGACGGGGGCGCTGCGGACTGATCGGGGAGGATCAGAGGGGGGTGACGTTCGCCGCCTGCGGGCCCTTCTGGCCCTGCTCGATGTCGAACGCGATCCGCTGGCCCTCGTCGAGCGAGCGGTACCCGCTGGTCTGGATGGCCGAGTAGTGGACGAAGACGTCCGGTCCGCCACCGTCGGGGGTGGCGAAGCCGAACCCCTTCTCAGCGTTGAACCACTTCACTGTTCCTTCGGGCATTGCTCGCTCCTAGCTGCGATGGTGCATCGGGGTCCTGCCATATCGCAGGGCCTTCCCGACGACCCAGACACTAGCCGTTCGGACCGGTCCGGGGGAGCGCCGCCCGCCTCCGGCTTCTTGCGCCGATCCTGCGGATTCCCGGCGGGACCCCTGCGTCGCGGCCCGGAGAGTCGTCCCTGCCGGAGGAGCCGGCCACGGACACGCAGGGAGCACCCGTCATGGACATCACCGCCCTCATCACCGCCGAGCCGCAGCCGCTGGCCCTCGTCGACGTCGACGACCTGGAGGACGGCGACCTCGCCGCCCGCCTGGCCGAGATCGCCATGCCGGCCGTCGCCGCGCCGCGCCGGATCGGGTACCTGCCGGTCGCCGAGCGGCAGGCCGGGGTGGACGCGGTGCTCGCGGCCCGGGCCGTCGTCCGGGACGGTGGGGACGCGGTCTCGGCGCACCGGCTGGGTGCCGGCGCTGCCGCTCTGGTCGCCTGAGCCCGACGCCCGTCGTGCGGGCCGGGTCGCGGCCAGCGGTGGACCGGGCAGCTGGCCATCCACCCCGCCGGCGCGCGGGCCGAGCGCCAGCACGTCGCCGACCCGGTCCCGCTCCGCGGGCCCGCCGGCCGCGTGACGATCGTGTGACGACGGGTCCGCGACCGTATCGCCGGCAAGGGCCCGGGTAGCGCCTCCTCGACCCCACTGGGATAGAGAAGGAGGCACTCGTGCTCGGCTTCATCGCACTGCTGCTGGGCGTCTGGCTGGCGTTCGTCGTCATCGGGGCGGTCGTCGAGGGGCTGTTCTGGCTGCTCGTCATCGGCGCCGTCCTGTTCGTCGCCACCGCCGCGTTCGGCTGGGTTCGCCGCAAGGCCGGCACCCGGGTCTGACGGCGACGAGGGAGAGGAGACCGAGTCATGGAGGTCACCGGACTGGTCACGGCCCTGGTCATCGGCCTGGTCATCGGCGCGCTGGGCCGTCTCGTCGTGCCCGGCCGGCAGCGGATCGCCCTGTGGCAGACCCTGCTCGTCGGCGTGGCCGCCGCGGTGCTCGGAACCCTGGTGGCCACCGCGCTCGGCGTGGCCGACACCCGGGGCGTCGACTGGATCGAGCTCGCGTTCCAGGTCGGCTTCGCCGCGCTCGGGGTGGGCGCCGTCGCGGGTACCTCGGGACGGCGCACCCGCGTCTGAGAGCCGGCAGGGTCAGTCCAGCGGCGGCCGGACCACGAGTTCGGCGCCGCGGGCGGCCACCACCCGCTCGACGTCGCGCAGCACGTGGACCCCCGCCGGATCGGTCCCGCGGACGTCGCCGAGGTCGACGAGGACCCGGCGGTGGCCGCCGCGGAACAGGCTCTCCACGGTGCCGCGCAGCAGGTCGGCGCCCTGAGAGGTGAGGTGCCCGCTCACGCGGACCGAGCCGCGGCGGACGTCGACGACCTCGTGCATGGCGGGGGCGGGGCGAGTGGTCATGCTCCCGAGCCTGGCACCGGTGGCGGCCCCGAGGGGCTCCTCCGACGACTCGTCACGTGCTCGTCATGTCCGGGGCGCTGCTCAGGGAGGCGGGGCGACCAGCAGCGCGGCGTAGTCCGGAGCGGTGAGCGGCCGGGTGGTCAGCTCGCCGGTGGGCAGTGGCGCCTCCAGCGGCTCCCCGTCCTGCGTCAGGAGCACCGCCGCGACGCCGGGGAGGGTGGCCGCCGTCAGCACGATCTGGCCCACGGCGAGCCGGCTCTCCTGGCCGGTGGGCGGCTCTCCGGGCCCGGTCAGGTCGAGGGTCACGGTGTCGCCGTCGACCGCGGTGACCGTCAGCCCGGTGCCCGGGGCGAGCACGGTCGTCAGCCCACCGGCCCGCTCCTCGGCGGTCGGCCCCGCCGCGAGGTGGCCGAGCAGGTCCTGCAGCCGGTCGGACACCCCGGTGCCGGTCACCTCCCGGCCACTGGGCACCAGGACGTCGTCCGGGCCGAGGAGGTAGACCTGCGTCCCCGCCCCCTGCGGTTCGGACGACGAGGCGGGCGGGGTGGGCGGGGATGACAGCAGCCCGTAGGGGACCTCGGAGGTCGGGATCGTCTCGGCGTCCCCGCCGCTGGGCAGCCCGCACCCGGTGAGCACCGCGAGCCCGGCGGCCACCAGCAGCCGGGCGGTGCGCCTCACGACTCCGCCAGGGGGAGGGAGAGGCTGAGGCGGGCACCGCCGCCGGGGCTCGTGGTGCACCACGCCGAGCCGCCGTGCCGCGCGGCGATGTCGGCGACGATCGCCAGGCCGAGCCCCGCCCCGGCCAGGGACCCGCGCGCGGCCCCCGAGCCGCGGGCGAACCGCTCGAAGACGCGGGCGCGATCCTCGGGTGGGATCCCCGGCCCGTCGTCGTCGACGCTGAGGACCACGGCGTCGTCCCCGCGCTCGACCCGCACCGCACTCGGCCCGCCGCCGTGCCGGTCGGCGTTGTCGAGGAGGTTGCGCACGGCGCGCTCCAGCCACAGCTTGTCGCCGCGGACGACGGCCGGCTCCCCGGTCGTGTGCAGGAGCCCGGCGGGCCGGCCGGTGACGGCGAGGACCTCCCGTACCAGCGCCGGCACGCTCACCGGGTCGCGCCCGGGAGCGAGCGGGGCGTCGTCGAGGCGGGCCAGCTCCAGCAGGTCGTCCAGCGTGGCCCGGAAGCGGGCCAGCTGCTGCTCCACGAGGTCGAGCGCCTGCGCGCCGCGGGGGCTGAGCTCGTGCCGCCGGGCGGCGACGACCTCCACGCTCGTGACGAGGCTGGTGAGCGGGCTGCGCAGCTCGTGGCTGACGTCGGCGACGAAGCGCGCGTCCCGCTCGATGCGGGCCGACAGCGCGTCGACCATGGCGTTGAAGCTGCCGACGATGGCGACCAGGTCCGGGTCGTCCGTGGCCGGGAGCCGGGTGGTGAGCTCGCCGGAGGCGATCCGGGTGGCCGCGCCCGCCACCTGCTCCAGCGGAAGCACGACCCGGCGGCTGGCCCACAGGCCGGACGCCGCGCCGGCCGCGGTGGCGACGAGCGCGCCGGCGCCCAGCACCCAGGACAGCGTGCGGAGCACCGAGTGCAGCTCGGCCAGCGGGACGATCTCGTAGACGTCGAGGTCGGGGCCGGCCACGGGGATCCCGATGACCAGCCGGGGGCCGGCGGGGGAGTCGTCGAGCACCCGGCCGGCGGACCCGTCCTCGACGATGCGCCGCAGCGACGCCGGCACGTCCCGCGTGCCGACGTCCAGGCCGGTCGAGTACCAGGACCCGCCGCTGCGGACGACGACGTCGGCGCCGTCGGTGGAGACCTCGGCGAGGACGTCGTCCACCTCGACGCCGGCGGTGCCCAGCCGGCTGCGCAGGAAGTCGGCGTCCAGGTAGGCCTCGGCGGTGGCGGCGTCCTCCTGCTGGTCGAGCAGGTACCCGCGGGCCAGGAGGAAGGTGGTGGCGGCCAGGACGGCGGAGACGAGCAGCGCGCCGGCGCCGAAGGCGACGACGATGCGGGCGCGCAGGCCGCGGGGCCCGGCGCGGAACCTCACTGCGGGTCCAGCCGGTAGCCCAGTCCGCGGACGGTCACGACGAGCTCGGGCGCGCCCGGGTCCAGCTCCACCTTGGTGCGCAGCCGGCGGATGTGGACGTCGACGATCCGCTCGTCGCCGAAGTAGCCGTGCTGCCACACCCGCTCCAGCAGCTCGGGGCGGCTCAGGACCCGGCCGGGGACGGCGGCCAGCTCGCACAGCAGCCGGAACTCGGTCACGGTCAGCGGGAGCTGGGCGTCGCCCCGGGAGGCGGTGCCGGCCGCGGCCCGCAGGACCAGGGGTGCCGGCGGGCGGCTGTCCAGGACCACCTCGCGCGGCCGCCCCTCGTCGGCGGAGCCCGCGCCGGCCCTCCGCCGCAGTGCCCCGCAGGCGGGCGGTGATCTCCTTGACCGCGAACGGCTTGGTCACGTAGTCGTCGGCGCCGGCCTCGAGGGCGGCGACGATGTCCTGGGTGTCGGCCCTCGCGCTGACGACGATGATCGGCAGGTCGTGTGCCCGCCGGACGTGGCGGACGACGCCGTAGCCGTCCATCCGGCCGAGCATCAGGTCCAGCAGCATCACGTCGGGCGGGTCGCGGTCAACCTGGCCGCAGGCGTCCTCGCCGTCGACCGCCTCGGCGACGTCGTAGCCCTCGTCCTCCAGGGCCCACCGCAGCGCGGTGCGGATGTGGTCGTCGTCCTCGACGACGAGCAGGCGCGGGGACACGACCGTCCATGCTGCCACCGGTCCGGCGCGGGGACCGGTCCGGCGGCGGACCGTCACGGAACCGCAAAGGTGCGGCCGGTCAGCCCGCCGGCGGCCGCAGGCGGTCGTCGGGGATGACGGCCACGCCGAGGATCTCGATGAGGGCCTCGGGCTGCCACAGCGCCGTGCAGCCGATGCCGGCCATCGCCGGGTAGACCGGCCCGGCGAGCTCCCGCCAGACGCGCCCGATCTCGCGGCCGTGCGCCTGGTAGTCGGGGATGTCGGTCAGGTAGATGGTCACCGTCACCAGGTCCTCCGGGCGGCCGCCTGCCTCGCGGAGCGTGGTGAGCAGGTTGCCGAACGCCTGCCGGAACTGCTCGACGATGCCGCCCTCGACGATCCGCATGTCCGCGTCCAGAGCGGTCTGGCCGCCCAGGTAGAGGGTGTTGCCGGCCAGCGTCCCGTGCGAGTAGCCGCTGGGCGCGGGCAGGGCGGCCGGGTTCACCGGGATGGGGTGCATTCCGCCTCCATGGACTCGGGGACCGACGGCGCCGGACCGCGTATTGACATCCTGTGACGACGGTGAAGAATAGGGCATACACCCGATCGGGCGACACCCCGAGGAGCCGACATGCAGCCCAGCGACGACGACCTCCTCCTGCCGGACGGGGACAACTCGAGGTACGCCGACGACCGCGGGCTCGTCGTCCCGTACGTGACCCGGGGTGGGCTGGAGTCGCTGAGGACGGGCCAGTCGGAGGGCGCCTCCCGCATCGCCGGCGTGAGCCCGGAGCACACCCCCGCCACCCGGATCTGGTTCGGCAAGGTCAGCAACGAGCCCGGCTACCGCTCCGTCCCGCACCACCACGGCGTGGCCGAGACCGGTGGCTACGTGCTGTCGGGCCGGGCCCGCATCTACTTCGGCGAGAAGTACGAGGACTACATCGACATGGAGGAGGGCGACTGGGTCTTCGTGCCGCCGTACATGCCGCACGTCGAGTGCAACCTCGACCGCAACCGGCCGCTCACCTGGATGACCACGCGGACGCCGGACAACATCGTGGTGAACCTGGCCGACGTCGCCGACGCCGCGCTCAAGCACTGGGCCGACCGCCCGTGAGCGGGTCGCCCACCTCCGCCGTCTTCACCGCCGCCGTCACCCTCGACGAGCGCCGGCCGGAGCACCTCGACGTCGCCTACGCCGCGACGACGCAGCCGTGCCCGTGGCCCAAGGCCTACGGCGGGGACCTCGTCGCGGCGGCGGCGGCCGCGGCGATGCGGACGGTCCCGGACGCCGGCGACGGCGCGAAGTCCATGCACTCCATGCACTCGTACTTCATGCGCCCGGCCGACATCGGCGCCGAGGTGGTCTACGAGGTGGAGGTGCTGCGCGACGGCCGCGGCTACAGCACCCGCCAGGTGCGCGGCTACCAGAACGGCAAGCCGGTCTACGTCGCGCTGGCCTCGTTCGCCGCGGGGGAGTCGGGCGGCAGCTACGCCGTCGAGCCGCCCGCGGTGCCGGACCCGGAGACGCTGCCGTCCGCCGCGGAGTACCTCGCCGACCGCTCGGGCGGCTCGATGACCGAGGTGTCCAAGGCCTACTGGATGGGTGGCCGCAGCTTCGACATGCGGCACGTCCCCGGCCCGGTCTACCTGACCGTCGAGGGGGAGCGGGCGCCGCACCAGGCGATCTGGGTCCGCCCGTTCGACGCCCTCCGCGAGGTGCCCGGGCTCTCCCGGGCCCAGCGCGACCTCGCCGCCCTGGCCTACGTCTGCGACTACACGATCCTCGAGCCGGTCCTGCGGGTGCTCGACCTGCCGTGGGCCCGCGAGGACCTGGTCACCGCCAGCCTCGACCACGCGATGTGGTTCCACGAGGTCCCCGCCGAGGGCGTCGTCGACGACTGGCTGCTCTACGCGCAGGACGCCGGCCACGCCGGCTCCGGCCGCGGCCTCGGTCAGGGCCGCTTCTTCACCCGCGACGGCCGCCAGCTGGCCACCGTCGTCCAGGAAGGCATGACCCGGCTCGTCTGACGCACCGCTCTCCTCGCCGCCGAGAGGAACCCCGATGGAGCTCAGCCCCTCCGCCCACGTCGACACCTTCCCCCGGGACTCCCTGCCGCCGGCCGACCAGTGGCCGCGCCTGGAGTTCCCGACGCCCGAGCTGCAGTTCCCCGAGCGGCTCAACGCCGCCGCCGAGCTCCTCGACGCCGCCATCGCCGTCTCCGGTCCGGACCGCCCGGCGATCCGGACCGACACCGGCGAGGTCTGGTCCTACGGCGAGCTCCGCACCCGCGCCCGGCAGGTCGCCGAGGTCCTGACCGGGGACCTCGGCCTCGTCCCCGGCAACCGGGTCCTGCTGCGCTCGCCCAACAACCCGTGGACCGTCGCCGCCTGGCTCGGGGTGCTCCTGGCCGGGGGCGTCGTCGTCACCACCATGTGCGCCCTGCGCGCCCGGGAGCTCGGCCCGGTCGTGGCCCGCACCAGGCCGGCGTTCGCCCTCGTCGACTCCCGGTACCTCGACGACGTGGAGGAGCTGCGGGCCACCGAGGCCCCCGACCTGGTCGTGCTGCCCGTCGGTGGGGACGGCGGGGGAGACCTGGTCGCCCGCTGCGCGACGAAGCCCGGGGAGTTCACCGCGGTCGACACCGCCGCCGACGACGTCGCCCTGTTCGGCCCGACGTCGGGCAGCACCGGCGTCCCGAAGATCACGACGCACTTCCACCGCGACCTGCTCGCGATCGACGCCACCTTCGGCCGGCACCTGCTGCGGCTGCGGCCCGACGACCTGGTCGCCTGCACCGCTCCGCTGGGCTTCACCTTCGGGCTGGGGATGCTCGTGGTCTTCCCGTTCCGCGCCGGCGCCTGCGCCTTCCTCGCCGAGGCGGCCCCGCCGGCGCGACTGGCCGACCTGGTGCAGGAGCACGGCGTCACGGTGCTGGCCACGGCGCCCACCGGTTACCGGCAGATCCTCAAGTCCGGGAACGTCGGCCGGCTGCGCGGCCTGCGGGCGGCGGTCAGCGCGGGAGAGCACATCCCGCAGGTCGTGTGGGAGGCCTACGAGCGGGAGCTGGGCCTGCGGATCATCGACGGCATCGGCGCCACCGAGCTGCTGCACATCTTCGTCTCGGCCGCCGGCGACGACATCCGCCCGGGCACCACCGGCCGGCCGGTCCCCGGCTACCGGGCCACGGTCCTCGGGCCCGACGGCGAGGAGCTCCCGCCCGGCGTCGAGGGCCGGCTCGCCGTCATCGGCCCGACCGGCTGCCGCTACCTGGACGACGAGCGGCAGCGCAGCTACGTCGTCGACGGCTGGAACGTCACCGGCGACACCTTCAGCCGGGACGCGGACGGGTACTTCACCTACCGCTCGCGCACCGACAACATGATCGTCTCGTCCGGCTACAACATCGGCGGGCCCGAGGTCGAGGCCGCCATCGACACCCACCCCGACGTCGTCGAGTCGGCGGTCGTGGGGGAGCCGGACCCCGAGCGCGGGTCGATCGTCTGCGCGTTCGTGGTGCTCCGCGACGGCGTCGCCGGCGATCCGGCGACGGCCCGCGCCATCCAGGACCACGTCAAGCAGCAGCTCGCGCCGTACAAGTACCCGCGCGACATCCGCTTCTGCCCGTCCCTGCCGCGCAACAGCAGCGGCAAGCTGCAGCACCACGTGCTGCGCCGCATCGTCGAGGACGAGGGGGCGGCCCGGCTCGCCCCCTCGTCGTGAGGGGGAACCGTGAGGATCGCGATCGCCGGAGGCGGGCCGGGCGGCCTGTACCTCGCCGCCCTGATGAAGCAGCTGGACCCGCGGCACGAGGTCACCGTCTGGGAGCGCAACGCCCCCGACGACACCTTCGGCTTCGGCGTCGTCTTCTCCGACGAGACGCTCGGGGCCATCGAGGGCGCCGACATGGTGATCCACGAGCAGATGGCCCGCCGCTTCGCCCGGTGGACCGACATCGACATCGACGTCGACGGCACGGCCTTCACCGTCGGCGGGCAGGGCTTCGCCGCCATGGGCCGCAAGGACCTGCTGCACCTCATGCAGCAGCGGGTGGCCGACCTCGGCGTCACCGTCCACTACCGCACCGAGGCCCCCGACGTGGAGGAGCTGCGCGCCACGCACGACCTCGTCGTGGCCGCCGACGGCCTGAACTCCCGGATCCGCACCCGGTACGCCGACGTCTTCCGCCCGACGCTGGACCGCCGGCACAACAAGTACATCTGGCTGGGCACCGACCTGGTGTTCGAGGCCTTCCAGTTCGTCGTCAAGCAGACGGAGTGGGGGACCATGCAGATCCACGGCTACCCCTACTCCGACGGCGCCTCGACGTTCATCGTCGAGATGCACGCCGACGTGTGGCGCCGCGCCGGCTTCGACGCCACCGAGCACGAGACCTTCCCGCCGGGCGTCTCCGACGAGTACGCCGTCGCCCGGATCGCCGAGATCTTCGCCGACGAGCTGGCCGGCCACCGGGTGCTGACCAACAACTCCAAGTGGCTGGACTTCGTGACCGTCCGCAACGAGTGCTGGCACTCCGGCAACGTCGTCCTGCTCGGCGACGCCGCGCACACCGCGCACTTCTCCATCGGCTCGGGCACCAAGCTGGCGATGGAGGACGCGCTGGCGCTGGCCGCGTGCCTGCACGAGCACCCGACGGTGGACGCCGCCCTGGAGGCCTACCAGCTGGAGCGCAAGCCGGTCGTCGAGTCGACCCAGCGCGCGGCGCAGGCCTCGCTCGAGTGGTTCGAGAACATCGGCATGTACAGCGGGCAGGACCCGGCGCAGTTCTGCTTCAACCTGCTGACCCGGTCACGGCGGATCACCTTCGCCAACCTCGAGGAGCGCGACGCCGACTTCGCCGCCCGCATCGAGGCCGACTACGCCGCGGCCACCGGCTCGCCCGAGGTCGCACCGGCGATGTTCCAGCCGGTGGACATCGGCCCGCTCCGGCTGCGCAACCGGGTCATCCTGTCGCCGATGGACATGTACAGCGCGGTGGACGGCGTCCCGAACGACTTCCACCTCGTGCACCTGGGCTCCAAGGCTCTGGGCGGCGCGGGTCTGGTGATGACCGAGATGGTCTGCGTCTCGCCGGAGGGCCGGATCACCCCCGGCTGCACGGGCCTGTGGACCGACGAACAGCGCGACGCCTACCGCCGGATCACCGACTTCGTGCACGAGCGCAGCGCGTCGAAGATCGGGCTCCAGCTCGGGCACTCGGGCCGGAAGGGCTCGACCCGGCTGATGTGGGAGGGCATCGACGAGCCGCTGCCGGAGGACAACTGGGAGGTCATCGGCCCCTCGGAGCTGGCCTACGGCGAGGGCTGCCACATGCCGCGCGGCGCCACCCGCGAGGACCTCGACAAGGTGGTGGCCGACTTCGTCGCGGCCGCCGAGCGCGGGGTCGCCGCCGGCTTCGACCTCATCGAGGTGCACGCGGCGCACGGGTACCTGCTGTCGTCGTTCCTCTCCCCGGTCTCCAACCGGCGGACCGACGAGTACGGCGGCCCGCTGGAGAACCGGCTGCGGTTCCCGCTCGAGGTCTTCGACGCCGTCCGCGCCGTCGTCCCGGACTCGATCCCGGTCACCGTCCGCATCTCGGCCAGCGACTGGCTGCCCGACGGCAACACCGAGCACGACGCGGTGGAGATCGCCCGGGCCTTCGTGGAGCACGGCGCGGCCGCCATCGACGTCTCCTCCGGGCAGATCGCCAAGGACGAGAAGCCGCTCTTCGGGCGGTCCTACCAGACGCCGTTCGCCGACCGGATCCGCCAGCTGGTGGCCGCGCCGGCCGGGGTGAAGGTCATCGCCGTCGGCGCCATATCCAGCCACGACGACGTCAACTCGATCCTGCTGGCCGGCCGCGCCGACCTCTGCGCGCTGGGCCGCACGCACCTCTACGACCCGCAGTGGACGCTGCACGCGGCCGCCGAGCAGGACTACGACGGCGAGGGGGCGCCGTGGCCCGACCCCTTCCGGGCCGGCCGGCGCAAGCCCCCCACCTCGCGCACGGACAAGGTCCCGCCGCGGCTGGCGCTGCTCCGGGACGAGGATCCCGGGCCGGTGCACCTGCGCTGGACGCCGGACCGGGCCCGGACCCCGGTCGCGTGAGCACCCCGGAGGGCACCGCCCCGACCTCGGTCACGTACCGGACCCGGATCGGCTGGTCGGACACCGACGCCAGCGGGCACTACCACAACAGCACGGTCATCCGGCTCGTCGAGGCGGCCGAGGCGCTGCTGGTGCGGGAGCGGGGGATCACGGACTGGTTCGGCGTCACCCCGCGGGTGCGCACCGAGATCGACTTCGCCGGCCGGCTCTGGTTCGACCAGCCGGTGTCCTGCGAGCTCGTCCTCGAGCGACTCGGGACGAGCTCGGCGACGTTCACCTTCACGGTGACGGGGGAGGCCGTCGGTGACCGCCCGGGTGGCCGGGCGGCGTCCGGCCGGGTCGTGGTCGTGTACTCGCCGGACACCGCGGGCCGGTCCGCGCCGTGGCCGGACGCGTGGCGAGCGGCGCTGACGGACTAGGCCGTGGCGGAGCGGTCGTCCCCGTGGACGACCGCCATGGCGTGCTCGTGCGCCAGCGGGCCGAGCACCTGGTCGAGCTCGTCGAACAGCGCCCCCGCGGCCTCCCCGGCCCACTCCGCGGGGAGCACCGACAGCGGCAGCCCCGGGTCGCGGTAGGGCAGCCGGCGCCAGTGGGTCAGCATCGGCACGTAGGTCGCGAACGCCTCCCGCGGATCGGTGCCCGACGAGGCGCGGTCGAGGACGGGCCGGTAGCGGTCGAGGAACTCGGCGTAGAGCCCGGTCAGCTCGTCGAGCGGCCACCACGCGCGCACCTTGTCCCGGGGGTCGCCGAAGGCGAGGTACTCGCCGCGGAACATGTCGACGTACCCGGTCAGGTGCCGGCGCTCCAGGGTGTGGCGTGCCTCGGCCTCCAGGTTGCCCGGCGCCACCCACACCCCGGGCGCGGCCGTGCCGAGGCCCAGCCGGGTGAGGCTGGTCCGCAGCGCGTGCCGCTTGTCCCGCTCGGACTCGGGCACCGAGAACACCACCAGGAGCCAGCCGTCCTCGGCCCGCGCGCGGCGACGCTCGAAGATCCGGACGTCACCCTCGGCCAGGACCTCCAGCGTCTCCGGGGCGAGGGTGTATCCGGCCGCGCCCCGGGAGCGCTCGCTCAGGACGACGCCGCGGCGCTTCAGCCGGGAGATCGACGACCGGACCGCCTGGGGCTCGGCGCCGATGTCGGCCATGAGCGAGATCAGCGACGCGACGGACAGCCAGTTGCCCTCGGGCCGCGCGTAGAGGGCCATCAGGGTGGTGATCAGCGGGGCGAGACGGGCGTCGCGGCCGGTCGAGCCAGGAGGCGCCGTCATGGCCGGAGGTTATCCAACGGTCCCGGTCCGGCCGACCGGCGCGGCGGCCCGCTCCGGCGACATCCGGCGGGTGCGGGCGATGATCCGGCGGCAGCGCAGCTCGAGCGCCACGACGGCGACGCCGAACAGCCGGAACTGCCTGTTGGTCGTCTGCCCCGCCATGTACCGCGCGTAGACCTGCTGGGCGATCACGGCGACCCGGAAGAGCCCGAACACCTCGTACCAGGCCCACTCCGCGGAGGTGACCCGCCGGCCGGTCCGCTCGCCGTAGTGGGCGACGACCTCCTCGCGGGTCATCATCCCGGGCAGGTGGGTGGGCTGGCGGCGGAACGCCTGCATGAGCCGGCCGTCGTCGGCCTGCACCCAGTAGCCCAGCGAGCTGGCGAGGTCCATCAGCGGGTCGCCGACGGTGGCCAGCTCCCAGTCGAGCAGCCCGATCGGGCGGGTGGGGTCGGCCGGGTCCAGGACGACGTTGTCGAACCGGAAGTCGTTGTGCACCAGCGTGTGCGGCCGGTCGGCGGGCTGGTTCTCGGCCAGCCAGCGCATCACGCCCTCGAAGCGGCCGACGTTCCAGGTGCGGGCCCGCCGGTAGCGCTCGGACCAGCCCTCGACCTGCCGGCGCACGTAGCCCGGCCCCCGGTCGAGCCCGGCCAGGCCGGCGGCGTCCACGTCGACCGCGTGCAGGTCGGCCAGCAGGTCGACGACGTTGCGGCACAGCGCGGCGACCTGCTCGCGGTCGAGCTCCACGCCGCGCGGCAGCTCCTTGCGCGGGATCGGCCCCTCGATCCGGCGCATCACGTAGAACGGCGTGCCGATCACCGCGGTGTCCTCGCAGAGCGCCACGGTCCGCGGGACGGAGGGGAGGACCCGGCCCAGCGCCTCCTGGACGCGGTGCTCGCGCGCCACGTCGTGCGCGCTGCCGCGGTGGGTCCCCTTCGGTGGGCGGCGCAGGATCAGGTCGCCGTCCGGGTAGCGCAGCAGGTAGGTCAGGTTGGAGACGCCACCGGAGAACTGCCGGACCTCGGGGACCGCGGTGAGGTCGATCCCGGCGCGCTCGGCGTCGGCGTGCGCGGCCAGCCACGCGGCCATCGCGGGGACGTCGAAGGCGTCCTCGGTGCGGACGGGGCGCGAGCCGTCGGAGCTCACGTCAGCTTCCGGACGACCGACAGCGGGAGCACCCGCATGAGCCGCGCGATCGGTGCCCACGGCCAGGCGGGGACGTAGGCCTTCACCCGGCGGGCCTCGATCGCCGCGACCACGGCCCGCACCCCGGTGGGGGTGTCGACCATGAAGCGGGTCTTCTGCTGCACGTGCTCGTTCATCTCCGAGCGGATGTACCCGGGGTACACGACGGAGACGTCGAGGCCGGGGATGCGCTCGGAGCGCAGCCCCTCGGCCAGCGCGGCGACACCGGCCTTGGTCGCGGCGTAGGTGGTCATCGACTTCCGCATCCCGCGCAGGGCGGAGATCGAGGAGATCACCACGAGGTGGCCGCGGCCCTGGCGGCGGAAGACCTCGACCGCGGCCTCGCACTGGGCCAGGGCGCCGACGAAGTTGGTCATCGCGGTCTCGCGGTTGGCGTCGGCGCGGCCGGTGCCCAGCGGGGCGCCCTTGCCCAGGCCGGCGTTGACCACGACCCGGTCGAGGGTGCCGAAGGAGTCGGCGAACCGGGTGAACACCGCGGGGACGGCGTCGGCGTCGGTCACGTCCAGGGCGGCGGTCTCGACCCGCCGTCCGGAGGTGCGGCGGATCTCCTCGGCCAGCGCGTCGAGCCGCTCGGTGCGCCGCGCGCAGAGCGCCAGGTCGTACCCGAGGGCGGCGAACTGGCGGGCCATCTCGGCACCGAGGCCCGAGCTGGCGCCGGTGATCAGGACGACGCCGCTGGTCATGGATGCTCCGTTCCGTCCGGACCCGTCCCGGTTCGGGGTCCGGCGCGAGGGTAGGCGCGGACGACGCGGCTCCGGCTCTCGGGTAGACACAGGGCACCACCGGCGATCGAGCTCGAGGAGTCCACGTGCGCGCAGTCCAGATCCAGACCCTCGACGGACCCGGCGCGCTGCGCGTCGTCGAGGTCGACGAGCCCGCCGTCGGCGGGGACCAGGTCGTGATCGACGTGCACTCGGCCGGCGTCACCTTCCCGGAGGTGCTGCAGAGCCGCGGGCAGTACCAGATCAAGCCGCCGCTGCCGTTCGTGCCGGGGTCCGAGGTCGCCGGGGTGGTCCGGTACGCGCCGGAGGGCGCCGCCGTGCGCGAGGGGGACCGGGTGGCCGCCTTCCCCGGCTCCGCCGGCTACGCCGAGGTCGTCGCGACCGACCCGCGCATGGTGTTCCCGCTGCCGGACCGGCTGAGCTTCGCCCAGGGTGCCGCGCTCCCGATGAACTACCTGACGGTGCACTTCGGGCTCGTGCAGCGGGGCGAGCTCCGGGAGGGGCAGACGGTCCTGGTGCACGGCGCCGCCGGTGGCATCGGGACGGCGGCGGTGCAGCTGGCCGCGGCGCTGGGCGCCCGTGTCATCGCCGTGGTGTCGTCGGAGGCCAAGGGCGAGACGGCCCGCGCCGCCGGCGCCTCCGACGTCGTCCTCGCCGACAACTTCCTCGACCGGGTCAAGGAGCTCACCGGCGGCCGCGGCGTCGACCTCGTCGTCGACCCGGTGGGTGGCGACCGGTTCACCGACTCGCTGCGCAGCCTCGCCGTGGAGGGGAAGCTCCTGGTCATCGGCTTCACCGGCGGGGAGATCCCCACGGTCCGGGTCAACCGGCTGCTGCTGAACAACATCTCCGTCGTCGGCGTCGGCTGGGGCGCGTACTGGATGCGCCGGGGCGTGGAGTACCTGCAGGAGCAGTGGGCCGACCTGCTGCCGCTGCTCGAGGCCGGGAAGCTGGACCCGGTGCTCGGCGCGCAGTTCCCGCTGGAGGAGGCGACCGCGGCGCTCGAGGAGCTCGACGAGCGCCGAGCCCAGGGCAAGGTCCTGCTCACCGTCCGCTGACAGCGGAGTCGCTCGAGTGCGCTTTCCGCACTCGAGCGACTCCGCATCCCCGGCGGCGCCGGTCAGGCGTCGAGGCCGGCGAAGGTGGGCGTGGCCTCCTCGCCGTCCCAGGTGACGCGGAAGGTGAAGGCCTCCTCCAGGGCGGCGCGGTACTGCTCGGCCTCGTCCTCGGTGATGGTGCCGGCGGCGAGCAGGGTGTCGATCGCCGGACTCCAGGACTCGACGAGCGCGTCCACCAGCGTCTGCGGGTCGACGCCCAGGTCCTCGGCGACGGCGGCCAGGTTCTGCCCGGCGTCCATCCGGACGTGCAGCTCGTCGTGGCTGATGGTCAGCACCTCGTCGAGGACGTCCTGCACCGGCTGGTGGCCGCGGTGCAGGTCGAGCCCGGCGTCGCCGTAGGCCTCCTGGATGAGCTCGACGAGCTGCTCCTCGGTGGTGACCGAGGAGACGTCGACGGCGCCGGGGCCACCGCCCATGCCGCCCGCCGGGCCGCCCTGCGGCGCGGTGTCCTCGACGGTGGCGGTCCCGGTGTCGGTCGTGCCGCTGCTCGTGCTGGTCGTGGTCGAGGCGGCCTCGGCGGTCGTGCCGCACGCGGCGGCGATCGGGACGACGGCGGTCAGGAGGACGGCGGCGAGGGTCGTGCGGAGCTTCACGGCTGGCTCATCTCGATCGGGGTGAGTCGGTCGGGAGCCACGTTCCGGGTCCGTTCCGCGCCGGAGCTGGACGCCCGCTGTGGAGACGCTGTGACACCTCGCGATCGCGCATCGTGAGGGGCAGCTCCCAGCCGGCATCCAGCGACCTCCCAGGTCCGGTCCCCAGGCTCCGGTCCATGCGACTCCTCCGACGCCGCACCCTCGCCGCCGGCGCCGCTCTGGCAGGTGGGCTGGTCCTGCTCACCCCGTCCGCCGCCGGCGCGCACAGCCTGGACAGCAGCACGCTGTCGGTCCGCGTCGGCGAGGACTCCGTCGACACCACGATCAGCATCGCGGTCGACACGCTCGAGGCCGCGCTCGGCACCGAGCTGGGGACCACGGCCGACACCGCCGACGCGGTGGCCGCCTACGTCGGAGAGCACCTGACGGTCACCGGGACCGACGGGTCGGTGTGGGCCGAGACCCACACCGAGGTCACCCGCGCGACCGTCGAGGGCATCGACTCCCTGAGCGTTGATGTGTCGCTGGACCCGGCAGGCGCCGACCCGTCGAGCTTCACGCTCTCCTACGACGGCGTGATCGAGGCCGACCCGTCGCACGAGGCGGTCGTCGTCCTCACCGACGCGGCCGGCGACATCTCCACCGCCGGTGTCCTCACCGCCGCGGACGACAGCCTGCGGATCGGCGATAGTGCGGGCACCGGGGTGCTGGACATGGTGGGGCTGGGCCTGCACCACGTGCTCGAGGGCGCGGACCACCTGCTGTTCCTGCTCACCCTGCTCCTGGTCGCGCCGGTCGCGGTGGTGGCCGGGCGGTGGCGCCGCCGCGACGGCGTCGTCCCGACGCTGCGGCGGGTACTGGCCGTCGTCACCGCCTTCACCGCCGGCCACTCGCTGACCCTGATCGCCTCCGCGCTGGGCTTGGTCAGCGCGCCGAGCGCGCCGGTGGAGGTGCTGATCGCCGTCTCCGTGGGCGTCGCGGCGGTGCACGCCGTGCGCCCGCTGGCCGGTTCCGGCGAGGTGCTCATCGCCGGCGCCTTCGGCCTGGTCCACGGCCTCGCTTTCGCCGGCATCCTGGCCGACCTCGGGCTGGACGGCTCGGCCTCCGTGCTCTCGCTGCTGGCGTTCAACGTCGGCGTCGAACTCGCCCAGCTGGTCACCGTGGCCCTGGTCTTCCCCTCGCTGTACCTGCTGTCCCGCACGCGGGCCTACCCGGCGGTGCGGCTGACCGGCGCGGCGGTGGCGCTCGTCGCCGCCACCGGCTGGGCGCTGGACCGCCTCGGCGTCCTCGCCGACCCGCTGGCCGGTGCCGAGGAGGCCGTGATCGGCTCCCCGTGGTGGGTGGTGGCGGGGCTGGCGGCCCTGGCGGTGTGCTGCCTCCTCGTGGACCGGCGGCGGGCTGCCGCGGTCACGACGTCCCCGGATCGGCCGCCGGTACGGTCCACCTCGTCCACCGAGGGGCTCCTGGAGGTCTGACCACGTGCTGTTCGACACCGAGTTGACGATCACCGGGCCGTGGCGCTCGCCGGCCCAGATGCTGGTCGAGCAGGAGGTGCGCGCGGGGGAGCGGAGCGTGCACGACCCGGCCACCGCCGGGGCGCTGGGGCTGGCCGGCGCCCCCATCGAGGGGCCGACGCACCTCAGCCAGATCGACCCGCTGGCCGCCGCGGTGTGGGGCGAGCGGTGGTTCACCTCCGGCTGCGTCAGCGCGCACTTCCGGACGATGGTCGTCGAGGGCCAGCAGGTGCAGGCAACGCTCACCACCGACGGGCGCACCGGCACCGTCTCCGCCACCCGCGACGACGGCGCCCCGGTGCTCACCGGGACGGCGACGGTCGGCCCGGCCGGCGAGGACACCGAGGTGCGCCGCCGCCTGGCGCGGGCCGGCGACACCGGCCGGCTGTACGTCCTCGACCGGCTGGAGGTCGGCGCCGTCCACGCCGAGCCGGAGCCCGTCCGCATCCGGCGCAGCGGAGGCCACGGCCCGCTGTACCCCTTCTCCCTCGACGAGAAGCTCGCCCGGATCACCGAGCCGCACCCCTGGTACACCGACGAGGGTGCGGCGGGCTCGCCGTGGGGCCGCGCGATCGTGCCGATCGAGATGCTGAGCGTGCTGGCGCACCAGCGCCCGTCGCCCTGGCCGGTGCGCTCTCCCTCGACCGGCCTGTTCCTCGACCTGGAGGTGCAGCTGGTCGCCGGGCCGGTGTTCGCCGAGCACGACTACCTGCTGGAGCACCGGCTGGAGGCGCTGGGGGAGAGCCGGCGCACGGAGTCCTACTGGACCTCGACCCGCATCGTCGACGCCGCGACCGGGGAGCTCGTCGCCACGACGCTGCTGCACGCCGGGGTGTTCAAGGACTCCTACCCCGGCCACCCCGACGCGGCGGCCTGAAGGCGCGGCCCGAGGTGGTGGCTCAGCCGTCGTCCGGCGTCCAGCCCGGTGCCGGGCGCGGCCGCGGGGCGTGCAGGTCGTAGCGGACGCCGGCCATCCGGATGAGGAAGCAGAGCACCGCCGCCCCGATCGCCGTCCCCACGCTCTCGACGTCCAGCTCGACCACGACCGCGGTCACGGTGGCGGCGACCAGGGCGGGGATGGCGTAGAGCCCGCTGCTGAGCACCGAGGGCACCTGCCGGACCAGGACGTCGCGCAGCGTGCCGCCGCCCACGCCGGTGACCGTGCCGAGGATGGCGGCCTGCGCCGGGCCCAGGCCCAGGTCGAGCGCCTTGCCCGCGCCGGTGACGGCGAACAGGCCCAGTCCCGCGGCGTCGAGCACGGTGATCGGCCGCGTGAGCCGCTCGAGGTGCCGGCCGGCGACGGCGGCGATGCAGCCTCCCGCGGCGGCGACGGCGAGGTAGCGCCAGTCCCGGAACGTCGCGGGCGGGAGGTCACCGAGGAGGACGTCGCGGATCACGCCGCCGCCGAGCGCGGTGATCATGCCGAGGGTCACCACGCCGACGACGTCGAGCCGGGCGACCCGCAGCGCGGTCAGCGCGCCGTTGAGCGCGAAGGCGAAGACGCCCACGAGGTCGAGGACGAGGAGCACGGGCGCTCCGGTCGTCATGCGGCGGTTCTACCAGCTGCGCCCGGCGGGCCCGGCTCCGCGTCCGACTCCCCGCTGTGGCTCAATCGTTCCGAGCCCGCCCGGTCTCCTCCCGACGACGAGAGGAACGCCCTCGATGTCCCCGCTGTCCCGCCGCACCGCCGCCGGCACCGTCGGCCTCGCGCTGCTCGCCACCGCGGCCTGCACCTCGGACCCCGACGAGGAGCCGGCCGCCGCGAGCAGCACCAGCCCGAGCGCGGCACCGGAGCTCGACTCGGCGATCACCGGTGTCGAGGCGACGGTCGCGCCGGTCACCGTCGGCGGGGAGCAGTGGCGCCGGATCTCGGGCACGCTGACCGGCGTCGTCGACCCGGACGAGGAGGTCGCCGGCCTCGACGCGCAGCCGGCGGACGCCGACGGCCGCTACGCCTACACCGCCACCTTCGAGGTGGTCACCCCCGAGACGCCCGCCGACGACGGCGTCGTCCTCGTGGAGGCCGAGAACCGCGGGCTCGCGCTGTTCCTCCGCGCCCTGCAGCCGGCGCAGGCCGGCCCGGCCGACCTGGGGGACGGCGCCCTGGCCACCGGCGGGCTCTCCTACGCGCGGGTGCAGTGGCAGACCGGCATCGCCGCCGGCGTGCCGGAGGACGCCCAGGGCGTGGGCGAGGTGATCGTCCGCGACTTCGGCCGCCTCCTGGAGGGCTCGGCCGACCGCCCGGACGGCGCCGCGGACGTCCCCGAGTTCGGCGGGTCGATCCTCGCCGGTGTCAGCCAGGCCGGATGGTTCGTCGACACCTTCGTCGCCGAGGGCTTCAACGCCGGCCCTGAGGGCGGGGTGTACGACGCGGCGATCGCGCTCGACGGCACCGGCAACTGGCTGGCGATCAACCAGCTCGCCGACGGCGCGGCGCAGACGCCCTACGCGCTCCCGGACGGCGAGCCGCTGACCTACGAGGAGATGCTCACCCGGCCCGACACCGACCCGCTGTTCGTCGACGTCGCCGCCTACACCGACTACTACCGGCTGCGGGCCAGCGTCACCGCCGGGGACGCGCTCCCCGAGGGCGTCGTCCGCTACGACTGGCCGGCGCCGCACGCGTCGACCGTCGCCGGGCCGGGCCTGGTGTTCGGCGCCGCGGACGCCGGCGGCTTCGGCTGCAACGGCGGCGTGCAGGTGCCGCTGAACCCGGTGGACTACGGCCCGTTCCTGCGCACGCTCGTCGTCGGTGTGGGCGAGGTCGTGGCCGGGGACGGCGAGCTGCCCGAGCCGGCCCAGTTCGAGCTGCAGGACGCGCCGGCCAGCTCGCCGGAGTCGTTCAACGGCCTGCCCGGTGTCGACCTGCAGGTGCCCGCGGTCGACGAGGACACCCTGCAGCCGGTCGGCGGCGTGCGGTTCCCGGACGCCGAGGCGCCGCTGGGCCGCCCGACGCCGGTCTCGCTGCCGCCCGTGGAGGTCGCCGGCATCACGAGCATCTGCGGCAACTTCGGCGGCTGGCAGCCGTTCACCGCCGCGGAGCTCGCGGAGCGCTACGGCGACGTGGAGGGCTACCTGGCCGAGTACTCGGCCGCGCTCGACGCCGCCGTCGAGGACGGCCACCTGCTGGAGTCCGAGCGCGAGGGCATGCTCGCCGTGGCCCGCACGGCGTTCACCGCGGCCGGCTAGAGCGAGCGCACGAGGTCGCCCAGCCGCAGGGACTCCCACAGGCTCAGCGTCTTGACGGCCATGTGCAGCTGGATGCGGGCGTTCTCGTGCCGGCTGAGGCGCGGGTCGCGGGAGCTCTCCACCTCGTCGAGGTCGGCGACCTCCCGCGGCACCGCGACCGGGGCGCCCAGCGAGTGGGGCAGCCCGGAGGCGGCGATGAGCAGGACGTGCAACCGCAACGTGTCGAGGTCGACCGCCGGTCCGCCGGCGGCCGCGTACTCCTCGACGAACACCGTCAGCAGCCGGTCGAGGTGTTCCTCCCAGAGGGGCACCTCGGCGCAGCTGAGCGCGCCGCTGACCGACTGGGCGACGCTGAGCTGCCCGGCGTTCGCCCAGTCCAGGAAGCCGGCCTCGAGCCGGCCGTCGGCCCCCCGCCGGAACCAGCAGTTGTCGATGTTGGCGTTCCAGTGCGCGAACGCGATCAGATCGGGGTCGCCGTGCAGGATCTCGCCGATCCGGTCGGTCGCGGCCAGGACCACGGGGACGTCGGCCAGGAACCGCTCCCGGAACGCGGCGTCCCGGGCGTGCGCCGGGAACAGCTGCGGGTACCGGTCGGCGAAGGCGAACAGCCGGGTCGCCCACTGCACGACCTTCTCCTCCGGCACCCGGCGGCCGAACCCGGCCGCGGCCCGCGTCCGGTCGTAGGGGAAGACCCGGTCGAACTCGGGGGACAGCCGGCCGGCGCGGTGGGCGCCGGAGAGCCGGGCCAGGCCCCGGAGGATGGCCTCGTAGTGGCCGGCCTGGTCCGGGATCTCGTGGTCGAGGCACTTGGGGTGGTGCGGCTCGACCCCGTCGCGGCCATAGGGGACGCACGCGGTGACCAGGAGCCCGGTCGAGGTCTGCGGGTCCACGTCGGCGAACACCATCGTCGGCACGGGGACGGGGAAGTCCGGCGCCCGGGAGAGGACCGCGAACGCCACCTCGGAGACCATCTGGAACCGGCCGCTGTCGCGCAGCTCGTCGTCGTGGTTGCGGGAGAACTTGACGAACAGCTCCTCCGGCAGCCCGGCCGGGGGCCGGTCGTACTCCACCGTCAGCAGCAGCTTCTTCCCGGTCCCGCCGCCCTCGAACTCCCGCGCGGCGACGACGCGGCGGACGCTGCCCTCCGGGCCGAGGGAACCGGCGGCGCGGAACGCGCGGGTGAGGAAGCCCGGGCCGTCGGCGAGCAGCGTCGCGGCGTCGCTGGGGACCTCGAGGCCGAAGTGCGCGCCCGGCGCCCAGTGCCCGGCCGCACCGCCCTCCGACGTCACGCCTCGCCGCGGGCCATGCCCAGGAACTTCGTGAACTGGGCCGGGCCGTTCTCCAGGACGTCGACGTAGCCGCCGGCGCGGATCTCGTCCCAGTGCGCCCGGACGTCCTCCGGCTGCGCGTCCCGGCCGAGGAAGACGCCGCGGGTCTCGGGGAGCTCGGTGGTGGAGAAGGCGCCGCCGCCGGCGTTGAGGATCACGCCGTTGGGCGCGTCCTCGCCGACGAGGTACAGGACGCCAGCGGTGACCGACTCCGGCGGCAGGCTCTCGGCGTCCTGCTGGTCGCCGATGATCGTCCCCTCGGTCATGCGCGAGCGGGCGACCGGCACGATCGTGTTGGTGTGGACGCCCTTCGAGGCGCCCTCGATCGCCAGCACCTTCATCAGCCCGAGCACCGCGGCCTTGGCGGTCGCGTAGCCGGCCTGGCCGAAGTTGCCGTACGTGCCGTTCTGCGAGGACGTGAAGAGGACCCGGCCGTAGCCCTGGTCGCGCATCAGCGGCCAGACGGCGTGCGTGCACCGCAGCGTCCCGGTGAGGTGGACGTCGAGCACCGCGAGCACGTCGTCGAGGTCCACCTTGTGGAACGACCGGTCCCGCAGGATCCCCGCGTTGTTGATCAGGATGTCCACGCGGCCGAACGCCTCGAGCGTCGCGTCGACCATCGCCTGCACCCCGGCGGGGTCGGTGACGCTGGCGCGGTCGGCGATCGCCTCGCCGCCGGCGGCCCGGATCTCGGCCACGACGCTGCCCGCCGCGTCCTCGGTGCTCGCGCCGCCGTCCACCGAGGAGCCCGGGTCGTTCACGACGACCTTCGCACCGCGCGCCGCCAGGGCCAGGGCGTAGCTGCGCCCCAGGCCGCGTCCGGCGCCGGTGATGACGGCCACCCGGCCCTCGAAGTCGTCGGTCGTCACGTCACTCCCTCGCTGAGATGTCCGGCGGGAGCCTAGGTCACCGGCAGGGCCATGCCGGGCCGGGAGACGGGGCCGAGCACGCCTCGGGGCGCCACGGACGCAGGCGGAGCAGGCCGGGGACCGACCTGTTCACCAGCCGCCGCCGCCCGCAGCGCAGGACCCGCCCGGTCAGGTGGACATCTCCTGGAAGGCCGTCGCCATCCCGGCCTGCTCGTCGAGCACCTCGACGATGCGGGCCTGGACCGCGTCCAGCTGTCCGATGATGTCGCTGGTCGCGCTGATGCCCTGGGTGACGCTGCCGCTGGTCGACTGGATGGCCGCGATCTGGTCCGCGACGCGCTTCGTGGCGCTGGCCGTCTCGCGGGCGAGGTCCTTCACCTCGCTGGCGACGACGGCGAACCCCTTGCCCAGCTCGCCGGCCCGGGCGGCCTCGATGGTGGCGTTGAGGGCGAGCAGGTTCGTCTGCTCGGCGATGCCGGAGATGATGCGGATGACCTCGCCGATCGCGTTGGACGCCTGGGCGAGGGCGTCCACCTCGGTGCGCATGCTCGAGGCCTGGCCCACGGCGAGCTCCGCGACGCGGCCGGCCTCACCGGCGGCGGTCCGCAGACGGGAGACGGTGTCGAGCAGCTCGCGGGCGCTCTCGGCAGAACCCTCGGTGCGGCGCAGGACGTCCAGGCGCTGGGAGACCAGCTGCTGCACGTTGCGCAGCGCGGCGGCGCGCGACTCCGACAGCTGGATCGTCTCGGTGACGAAGAAGTCCATGGTCCCGACCACGCGACCACCGACGATGAGCGGGAAGCAGACCCCGGAGCGCACGCCCGCGCGCTGGGCCGCCGGTGCGCGGACGCAGTCGGTCATCTCCCCGATGTCGCGGACGAAGAACAGGTCCCGCGACCGCCACGCCCGCCCCGACAGCCCGACGCCCTCCGCGAAGGACGCCGCGAGGGTCACCCGGCGGAACTCCTCGCCGGCCGAGCCCGACTCCTGGCTGAACCGGAGCAGCTGGGACTCCTCGTCGAGGGCCCAGTACGAGCCGTAGGCCCAGCCGAAGGCGGTCCGCACGGTGTCCAGGGCGACGCGCAGGGCTGCGTCCGCGTTCGCGGCCGTGCCGATCTCGGTGACGACGGTGGTGACCGCGGCGCGGTCGCTCAGGGTCTCGTGCAGCGCCGCCTTGTCGAGGGCGGCGGCGCGGGCGTGTGAGAGCAGCCGCCCGAGCGCCTCCCACTTCTCGCGGCGGTTCCCGCCGTAGGGCACCGGCCCGTCGTTGTAGTACTCCGACAGGGCGACGATCCGGTTGCCCTCGACGGAGGGGATGAGGACACCCTCCTTCGCCCCGGCCGCCCAGGCGGCCTGCCAGCGCAGGCAGCGCCGGGTGTCGCTCTCGGCGTCCACGAGGACCACGTGCCGTGTCCGGAGCGCGTCGCCGGCGAAGCCCTCGCCCGCCCGCAGCCGGTCGACACGGGCCGCCGGCGAGGCGCTCATGCGCGGAGCCAGGGGACCGAACTCGCCCGCCAGCGCGAACGAGCCGTCGTCGGTGGGGAGCCAGATGGCGCCGTAGCCCAGGCCGAGCTCCTCGACCATCGTGGCGACCTTCGTCCGGTGCGCCGTCACGGCGTCACGGACGCCGTCCAGGGCTGCGATCACCTTCTCCACGGCCTCGACGTCGCGGGGCATCTGCACCACGGGCTTCGTTGTAGTGGCAGGCCGACGGCGCACGCGTCACCTCTCGGAGGAGTCGGGGGGCGTCGCCCGTCGCCTGGTCGGCAAGCGGATCGTGCACCACACGGTCATCTCCACCATCGGCGTCCCGCGGGCGATGTTGACCCCAGCAGGGGACCGTGTCCGGGCAGGTCCCGGCCGGTGTGGTCGAGCTCAGCTGCGCACCGGTCGGCGCCGGATCATGCCCTCCTGGACGACGGTGGCGACCAGCCGGCCGGCCCGGTCGAACAGGCGCCCCTGGCCGAGCCCCCGGCCGCCCGCGGCCCACGGGCTCTCCTGGTCGTAGAAGAACCACCGGTCGGCCCGGACGGGCCCGTGGAACCACACGGCGTGGTCGAGGCTCGCGGCCGAGACGCCGGGGGCGCCGATCATCGTCGCGTGTGGCGCCAGGGTGGTCGAGAGCATCAGGATGTCCGAGGCGTAGGCCAGCGCGCAGGCGTGCACGAGGTCGTCGTCCGGGAGGGGGTCGCGGGCGCGCAGCCACAGGCGCTGCCGCGGCGGGGCGCTCTCGCCGCGCCCGGCGGCCAGCCGCGGCAGCTCGCTGGCGAACCTGATCTCGAAGGGGTGCCGGCGGGAGACGGTCTCGAACCAGTTGCGGACCGCGCCGTCGGCCGCGGCCCCCGCCTCCGCCGTTCCCGGGGAGTCCTCGGGGGAGGGCGCGTCGAGCTCGGCCACCTGGTGTTCCATGCCGTCCTCGGGGACGGAGAACGAGGCGGTCAGCCGCAGCACCACGCCGTGCCCCTGCTCGGTGGTCACGCTGCGCGTCGTGTAGCTGCCGCCGTCGCGGATCGGCTCGACCCGGAACGTGGTCGGCGCGGTCGCCTCGGCCCCGCGCAGGAAGTACGCGTGCAGCGAGTGGACCACCCGGTCGGGGTCGACCGTCCGGGCCGCCGCCATCAGGGACTGGGCGATCGCCGCGCCGCCGAACGCCCGGTCCGCGCCCGTCCGGCCGTGCCCTGCCGCTCGGAACGTCGTCTCGCCGGTGCGCTCGAGCCGGAGCAGCTCCTCGATCCCCGTCACCCCGGGATCATCCGTCAGCGGCGGGCTGCTCCGCTCGGCCGGGCTGCACCTGCATCGGCTCGTCCGACGTCCTCGGGCGCCCCGGCCTGTCGGCGTCCCCGCGTCGTTGAGTCTGCGGCCTCTCGATGCCGCTCGAGGGTACGCGTCGCACGCGCAGCCTCCCGTCAATCCAGCACAACCACCGCTCTGGCCTTCACTCCGGCGAGTCCCAGCAGGGTTACGGCCATCACGTAGACCCCGTGGACAAGTGATTCACCGAGGATGCCCACTGGAAGTACGAGCAAGGTGACAGGCCGTCCGGCGACCCGGGCGCTGGTCGTGAAGGAGGTATTCCGCCGCGCCCATAAGGCGAACGAGCGCGACGTCGGATCTCCATGCGAGATGACGAGGTGACCTTTCGCCGACATCGGGCTGTCTTGGATGGAACGCCCGTAGCCCAAGGAGAGATGCGTGACCTCGTGCAGCAACGCCCTCCAGTCGCCGTCCATGGCTGCAGATGTGAGCGTTGGCCCTTTCGCGCAACTTCCGGTCACGGAGGAGACGAAAGCCGTCCCGAGGCTCAGCGGCTGATCCTCCTTGGCGAACCAGGCGGTGGTGGCGGTGGCGTAGCCACGGTCTCGACGGGGAAGCAGGACATTGACGCCGAATTGGACGGCGCCGTCCGCTGTCACGCGGGTGTCACGTGGCTCGAAGGGGCCGAGTAGCGCGCCGCACAGGAGATGAGACAGCAACTCAGCGTCACCAGTCCGCCCCAACAAGTATCCGGCCGAAGCGAAGCCGCTCCACTTCTGGTCAGCCTGGCCGGGGTCCAGGCAGTACGTGCGGACCTTCTCCACGACGCGATCGAAGCTAGGAAATTGAAGGGCAGTGGGTGGCAACCGAGTCCAACCCGCCCGGGACTGATCGTCGCGCGGACTGATCCTGCGGGTCTTCGTGGTGCCCAGGGCGGCCAAAGCGGTCTGAACCGGTGACAACTGGCGATCGTGAGAAGGCGACAGGTCGCGGCGGCGGGCAGCGGGTAGGTCGGCCGGCAGGGGGACACCGGAGAATCGCTTTTCGGCGATGATGTCGCCGAACTCGTAGAACTGTCCCCGCGTCGGGTCGTGAGCAGTCGGTGAGCTGGCCGGGATCACGAAGATCCGCCCGTTCTCGTCCTCGCCGAATCCTTCTGGCCCGTCCTCTACGGATGTGAGGAGGACGCCTGACGACAGGACCGCCGTCAAAGGCAGTCGATCCCAGAGGTACAGACGTGGCAACTCCGCATAGTGGACCCAACTGGCGGCGGCCACAACAAGGCCACCAGTCAAGAGGTCGTCAGCGAGTTCTGTGTATGCAACGTCGGGCAAGGCCGAGACGGAGATGCAGTCCAGCGTCTGGGTTGGGTCGCCCAAGTCCAGTGAGAACTCGTCCTCGCGGTGGATCTCCAGTGAGTCAAGCAAGTCCCTGCGTCGGCGTACTTCCTCGTCCGCCGCAACGCCGAGCGTCTGACTCACCAGCCGTCGTCCCTCCGTCTCCGCGTATGCGGAGTAGGTCGCGGCGACAACGCGGTCCGTGGTCGTCGTGATGGTCCCACCCCTGACTCGGGCGTGAATCTCGATCCTTCGCTGCGCTTGCAGGAAGGTGAGGAGCCGTTCGCGGGCGTCGACGTACGTGTTCCGGATGAAGAACGTGCGAGGACCACGCGGTCCGTCGAGCGTGGGGTTCACGAACTACTTCTCCGATGAAAGTGCGTCATGAGACACGTGCCGATCTGGGTTGCGGGGACTACGTTCGTCCCAGTCGAGCACGCCGGTCACCCGGTCTTAGTCGAAGGTGCCGATCCCGGCTGCGGACATCGCCGGCTCGGCGCGCAGGACGGTGGCGATCTCCTGCACTTCCTGCCGCCGCGGGTCCACCGGCGCTGCCCCGTCCCCGCGGTGCGTCGGGCCCGGGTCATCCATCAGCGCGTCCTCGTCGTCCCCCGGCCCGCCGTCGCCGACGTCCGCCTGGTCGCGGACGGCGCGCTACGGATCGGTCGCGCTCCACAGGTCGAGCGCGGCGCCTCAGCGTAAGGCCGCCTGACGACCGTGCCGGCGGAACCGACGGGACGGGCCCCGGCCGTGGTCAGCGCAGGTGGGCGATCAGCCGCACCGACGTCCGTCCGCCGTCGTGGGAGACGTCGACGTGGTCGCAGAGCTGGCGGGCGAGCCAGAGCCCCATGCCGCCGCGCGACAGGTCGTCGCCGTGTGCGGGTCCGTAGCCGGCGAACGGGTCGTCGATGCCCGAGCCGTGGTCGGTGATGCGACAGACCAGCTTCCCGCTCGACACCCACAGCAGCAGGTCGACCGGAGGGCTCCCGTGCCGGACGGCGTTGGAGGTCATCTCGTCCACCGCGAGGGTGAAGTCCTCGACGACGTCGCGTGGGCCCGGCGTCGTCGCGAGCTCGCCGGCGACGGCGTGCCGCAGGCCGATGAAGTCGGTGACCCCTCGCACGGCGAGCTGAGGCGGGGCCTGCTCCAGTGCCTCGTGCGGCGCGCTGAGCCCGCGCAGGTACGAGGCGGGGTCCACGAACTCCTCGTTCGCGACCCGGCGGCCCGCCGTGACGAGCGTCGGATGCGTCCGCCGGGCGGCCTCGAGCACCGGCTCCGGCAGGCGCTGCGTGTCGAAGACGCACAGGCCCCAGAGCGGCCACGGCGCGAGGGCGTGGTTGATCACCGCCTCGTAGCGCTGCCATTCGACGCGGTCCTGCTCGGTGCTGCCGAAGTCGACCTCACCCACCACCCGGACCCGGGTCACGCCCTCGCCGACGTACCGGTCGGCGAGCTGGCGGAACGCGGCGATGGCCACCGGCGTGCGGGACCGGTAGGCGTCGGCCCGGTCGACGACGTGCAGGCGCGGGTCGTCGCCCACGGCGTCCCGGATGACGCCGGTGGCCCAGGAGCCGGCGGCGACGACGGCTGCCTCGTCTGCACCGAGCCCCTCGGCGAGGAACGCCCCCGCCGACTCGGCCAGCTGACCGGCGTCGTCGTAGAGGAGCGCGTCGTGCACGAAGGAGGTGGACGAGGCGTTCTGTCCGTGCACCGCCGACGACACGCCGCGACTCCCTTCGGGTGCTCGATCGGTCCCGTCGCCACTCGGGGGCGCGCAGCCAGCACACGAGTGGGGAACTGACATGAACGGTACCCGCCCGTCCGCCGTGCGGCGGATCGGAGAGACGGGTTCGCACCCCGCTACGACCGCGGGAGGCCCGGTGCTCAGGCTCCGTCGGCGGCCGGCTTCTTCGCGCGGCTGGGCTGGACCCGCATCGGCTCGCCGGGCATCTTCGGGTAGTCCGGGGGATAGGGCATGTCGCCCAGCCCCTCGTCGGCGGCCTGCCGGTCGGCGAGCTCCAGCAGCGGCTCGATGCCGAACGCGTGGTCGGCCAGGCCGGCGTGCTTGTCACCGACCGCGGCGAACCGCTCCGGCATGGTCAGCACGGTGAAGTCGTGCGGGTGCACGTCGGGCAGCTCGTCCCAGTCCAGGGGCGCGGACACCGGCGCATGCGGCTTGGGCCGGATGGAGTACGCCGAGGCGATCGTGCGGTCCCGGGCCATCTGGTTGTAGTCGATGAAGATCTTCTCGCCGCGTTCCTCCTTCCACCACGACATCGTCACGCGGTCGGGGAGGCGCCGCTCCAGCTCGCGGCCGAAGGCGATCACCGCCCGCCGGACCTCGGTGAACGTCCACCGCGGCTGGATCGGCACGTAGATGTGCACCCCGCGCCCGCCGGAGGTCTTCGGCCAGCCCTGCATGCCGAACTCGGCGAGCAGCTCCCGCACGTGCGGGGCGACCCAGACCGCGTCGGAGAAGTCGGTGCCCGGCTGGGGGTCGAGGTCGATGCGGATCTGGTTCGGCGACTCGACGTCGTCCTTGCCGACCGGCCACGGGTGGAACGTCAGCGTGCCGAGGTTGGCGCACCAGGCGACGACCGCCACCGAGTCCGGTGCGATCTCGTCCGCCGTCCGCCCGCTGGGGAAGGTGATGTGCGCGGTCGGCACCCAGTCGGGGGCGTTCTTGGGCACCCGCTTCTGGTAGAAGGCGTCGCCGGTGTTGTCCATCCGCGTCGACAACCGGGCGCCCTCGAACACCCCGCCGGGCCAGCGCTCGAGGGTGGTCGGCCGGTCCCGCAGGGCGAACAGGATGCCCTCGCCGACCGACACGAAGTAGTTGACGACGTCGATCTTGCGGATGCCCAGCTCGGCGAAGTACGGCTTCTCCGGGTTGGAGACGCGCACCTCGTGACCGGCCACCTGCAGGACCACGGCGTCCTTGCTGGAGGCCATGCACGCCCTTCCGTCGAGGTCAGCGCCCCGGCGTCAGGCCGGGCACACCAGCCCATCCTGCGGGACGACGAGGTCGATCAGGTAGGCGTTCACGGCACCTGTCACACAATCGGTCTTCGGGTAGGCGGTGTGGCCCTGCCCCTGCCAGGTCAGCAGGACGCCGGACTCGAGGTCCTCGGCCATGTCCACGGCACCGGGGAGCGGGGTGACCGGGTCGCCCTGGTTGCCCACCACGAGGATCGGCGCGCTGCCGGCGGCGTCCCGCTCGGGCAGCGGCGTCCGCGGGGCCTCCCACGGGGTGCACGCGTAGAGGCCGGCCGCGGCGTCGGCGCCGAACAGCGGGTAGCGGGCGCCCCAGTCCGCGGCGAGCGGGGCGATCTCCTCGGGGGTGAAGGAGACGTCCTCGGGGGCGTCCGCGCAGTTGATCGCGAGGTTCGCGTCGAACAGGTTGGAGTACGTCCCGTCGTCCAGCCGCTGGGCGTAGCTGTCGACGAGGGACAGCAGCCCGGCGGCGTCCCCGTCGCGGGCGGCGCGCAGGGCCTGGGAGAGCTGCGGCCACGAGCCGGGGTCGTACATCGCCGAGACGACGGCGGTCAGGACGATGCCGGGGGTGCCCTGGCGGGTCTCGCCGGCCTGGCTGCTCGCGATCGGCGCCGTGCCGGCCTGGGTGAGCAGGTCGTTGACGAACAGCCGCGGGTCGTCGCCGACCGGGCAGCCGGAGATCAGGCTGGTGCAGTTGGCCGCGAAGGCGTCGAAGCCGGCCTCCAGCGCGGCGGCATCGGCCTCGGCGTCGGCCTGGATCTCGTCCTTGGTGGCGGGGTCGGGGTCGACGGCGGCGTCGAGCACGAGCGCGCGGACGCGGTCGGGGAAGAGCTCGGCGTAGGTGGATCCGAGCGTCGTCCCGTAGGAGTAGCCGAGGTAGGTGAGCTGCTCGTCGCCGAGCGCCTCGCGCAGGCGATCCATGTCCCGGGCGGTGTCGGTGGTGTTGAACGCGCCGAGCGCGTCGCCGTACTCCTCGGCGCAGCCGGCGGCGACGTCGTCGTAGACCGCGAGGACGGCGTCCAGCTGCTCCGGGGTGGTGGGCCGCGGCTCGTCGGAGAAGAAGGTGTCCTTCTGGGCGTCGGTGAAGCACTCGACCGGCGTGGTGAGACCGACGCCGCGCGGGTCGAAGCCGATCACGTCGAATCGGCGCAGCACGTCCTCGGGGAGGGACTGGGAGAGGTCCAGCGCGGCGTCGGCGCCCGACCCGCCCGGACCGCCGGGGTTGACGACGAGCGAGCCGATCCGCTCGGTCTGACCGGGGAAGCGCGCCCGGAGCACGAACATCGGCAGCGTCTCGCTGTCGGCCTCCTCGTAGCTGATCGGCACGTCGAGGTAGCCGCACTCGTAGGCGATCGACCGGGGGTTGGGCACGCCCAGGCCGAGGATGTCGTCGGTGCAGTCCTGCAGCTCGATCGGCTCGACCTCGGCCGGGGCCGTCGACGACGGGGCAGCGGAGGAGGAGCCGCTGTCCGGCTCGTCCGAGTCTCCGGAGGTGCAGCCGGAGAGGGCGAGGAGCAGGCCGGACGCGGCGGCCAGCAGACCGCGGGAGGCACGCATGATCAACGAGGGTAGGCAGGCTTCCTGGGAGCCGCGAGGCCGATGGGCCCTAGTCGACGGTCACGTCGGTGAACGGGAGCAGGTGCTCGACCCGCGGGAAGACGACGAACAGCAGCAGCGCGCTGACCGCCAGGACCAGCAGCAGGGCGAGGAACGCCTTGCTGCCGGTGCCGCCGGGCAGGTGCCGCCAGATCCACGAGTACACGCCGTCTACCTCAGCCTTCCTGCAGTGCGGGCGGGCCGTCCGGGGCGTCGGCCCGCAGCACCGGACCCCCCTCGAGGACGGCGTGCACGATCAGTCGCTGCCGTGCGGAGTACTCCGGGTGGCAGGTCGTCAGGGTCAGGTACGCGCCCGTCGGCGGCGCCTCCGCAGGGGCCAGCGGGGTGGGGGAGATCACCGAGACGTTCGTCGGGTCGACGATCTGCTGACCGGGTACCGGCCCGGTGCCGAAGTCGCCCGTCGCCGGGTCGCCCAGCACCCGGTAGACGTACCAGGCGTCGGCCGTCTCGACGACGACCGGGTCACCGGGCTGCAGCTCGTCGATCTCCAGGAACGGCGACCCGCGGCCGACCCGGTGGCCGGCCACGGCGAAGTTGCCCTGCTGACCGGGCAGCGCCGTCCCGATGTAGTGGCCGGGCCCCTGCGCCAGCTCGTCCTGCCCGGTGCCCTCGACGATCGCCCGCTCCCAGCCGGCGCCCAGCCCGGGGATGTGCAGGAACGCGAAGGGCTCGCCCTCGACCGGCGTGATCGGCGCCGGGGCGGCACCGGGCACGGCGCCGTCCCACTCGTCGCGCAGCTCGTCCTGCAGCTCGTCCTGCGCCTGGCCGGCCAGGATGTCGGTGACGTACAGCTCGTAGACGACGAACAGCAGCATCACGAAGCCGACGGTGAGCAGCAGCTGCCCGATCCCGCGCAGGCCGGTGCGGACCAGGTCCCCGGCGCGGCTCACCCGGCGAGCACCTCGGCCAGGTCGTAGCGGACCGGCACGTCGAGCTGGTCGTAGGTGCAGCTGCGCGGCTCGCGGTCGGGCCGCCAGCGGAGGAAGTGGCCGGTGTGCCGCAGCCGCCGTCCCTCCAGCTGGTCGTACTTGATCTCCACGACCAGCTCCGGCCGCAGCGGCACCCACGAGAGGTCCTTGCCGGCGTTCCAGCGACTCTGCGCGCCGGGCATCCGGTGCTCCCCGTCCGCGCCGGTCTGCGCGTTCGCCCAGTCCTGCCAGGGGTGGCCGTCCAGCGCCTCGGCCCGGTAGGGGGCCAGCTCCTCGACCAGCTCGGCGCGGCGGGCCATCGGGAAGGACGCCGCGACGCCGATGTGCTGGAGGTCGCCCTCGTCGTTGTACAGCCCGAGCAGCAGCGAGCCGACGATCGGCCCGCTCTTGTGCCAGCGGAACCCGGCGACGACGCAGTCGGCCGTCCGCACGTGCTTGACCTTGGTCATCAGCCGCTGGTCGGGCCCGTAGGGCAGGTCCGCGGCCTTGGCGACGACGCCGTCGAGGCCCGCGCCCTCGAACTCGTCGAACCAGCGCTGGGCGGTGCCGGGGTCCTGGGTGATCGCGGTGGTGTGCACCCGGTCGGTGGTGCGGACGACCTCGGTCAGCCGCGCCCGGCGCTGCGCGAACGGCACCTCCATCAGCGACTCGTCGCCCACGGCCAGCAGGTCGAAGGCGACGAAGGAGGCCGGGGTCTGCTCAGCCAGGAGCGTGACCCGGCTGGCGGCGGGGTGGATCCGCTGGAGCAGGGCCTCGAAGTGCAGCCGGTCCCCGGCCGGGACGACGATCTCGCCGTCGACGACGCAGCGCTCGGGCAGCGCCGCCTTCACGGCCTCCACGACCTCGGGGAAGTAGCGGGTCAGCGGCCGCTCGTTGCGGCTGCCGAGCTCCACCTCGTCGCCGTCGCGGAAGACGATGCAGCGGAACCCGTCCCACTTGGGCTCGTAGAACAGTCCGTCGGCGGTGGGCAGCTTCGTGGCCGCCTTGGCCAGCATCGGCTTGACCGGCGGCAGCACGGGCAGGTCCATGCCCGTCAGTCAATCAGCCCGGCCCCGGCGAGCGCGGTCATCCGATCGGCGGCGCCGAATGGTCGCCGGGCCGCGGGTCGGCGACCATGACGAGTCGGAGCAGGACCGAGCAGGGGAGGGGTGCGTGCAGCCGGGCACGAGCACGATCGCCGACCGCTACGAGCCGCGCGTGCTCCTGGCGACCGGTGGCATGGGCCAGGTCTGGCGCGCGCACGACACCCGGCTCGGCCGGGACGTCGCGCTGAAGGTGCTGCGCAGCGAGTTCACCGGTGACCCGTCGTTCCTCGCCCGGTTCCGGGCCGAGGCCCGGCACACCGCCGTCCTGAGCCACCCGAACATCGCCACCCTGTACGACTACGGCGAGGTGCCGGCCGGCCCGGACTCGCCGGAGCACCTGGCCTACCTGGTGATGGAGCTGGTCGAGGGCGAGTCGCTGTCGCAGCTGCTCGCCCGGGAGGGCCGGCTCGAGCCCCGCCGGGCCGCCGACGTGCTCCGGCAGACCGCTGCCGGGCTGGGCGCCGCCCACGCCCTGGGCGTCGTGCACCGCGACGTGAAGCCCGGCAACGTCCTGGTCGCGCGGGACGGGACGGTCAAGCTCACCGACTTCGGGATCGCGTCGTCGGCGGCGAGCGTGCCGCTCACCGGGACCGGGCAGATCATCGGCACCGCGCACTACCTCTCGCCCGAGCAGGCGCAGGGGGCGTCGGCCACCCCGGCCAGCGACGTCTACGCCCTCGGTCTGGTCGGCTGGGAGATGCTCGCCGGCCGCCGCGCGTTCGACGGCGAGAGCTCGGTCCAGGTGGCGCTGCGGCAGATCACCGACTTCCCGCCGCCCCTGCCCGACGAGGTGCCCGTCGGCCTCCGGAACCTCCTCGACCGGGCGATGGTCAAGGACCCCGCCCAGCGGATCCCGGACGGCGCCGCCTTCCGGCAGGAGGTCGAGGGGGTGCTCGCCGGCCGGGTGCCCGACCCGGTCGACCGCGCGGCGACCGCCGTCCTCCCGCCCCACCTCGTCGCGGCGCCACCGGACGGCACGCGGGTGCTGCCCCCGGTGGGTCTCGCCGCGGCGTCCGGAGGTCCTGCTCCGCGCCCGGCCGCGCACTCCCGCCGGGGCCTCGCCGCGGCGCTCGCCGCCCTCGCCCTGCTGGCGGCACTCGCCGTCGTCCTCGTGCTGACCCTGGGCGACGACGACCCGCGGACCGGCGACGCCGGCCCGACGACGAGCGCCCCGTCGACCAGCGCCCCCTCGACGACCGCCGCGCCCGAGCCCGAGGTCGTCGAGATCGACGAGAGGGACTACCTCGACCGGCCGGTCGGCGAGGTGCAGGCGGAGCTGACCCTGCTGGGCCTGACGGTGCAGCTGCGGCCGGTGACCACCGGCGACGCGGCGGACGGCGCGGTCCTGGCCGTGTCGCCCGACGGGGAGCTGGCCGTCGGCGACACGGTCACGGTCACGCACGTCGTCGCCCCGCCGCCCCCGCCCGCCCCCGCGCCCGCTCCCGCGCCGTCGGACGACGACGGAGGGGACGACGACTCCGGCGGAGGCGACGACGACGGCGGCGGGAACGGCAACGAGGGTGGCGGGAACGGCACCGAGGGCGGCGGGAACGGCACCGAGGGGAACCAGGGCAACGGCAACGGCAACGGCGGTGGCAACGACATCGCCCGGGGCGCCGTGAACGGCAACGGCGGCGGGAACGGCAACGGCAACGGGGGCCGCGGGAACGGCTGAGCGCGGTCTCAGCGCAGCGCGTAGCGGGTGAAGAGGACGCCGTCCTCCTCGAGCACCTGCACCAGCCTCGGCCGCACCACCTCGGGCAGGGTCGCCGGGAGCAGCCGGGTCTCGCCGCCGACCAGCGCCGGGGCGATGGTCAGGTCGAGCTCGTCGACGCAACCGGCCGTGAGTGCGGCGGCGAACAGCGCCGGTCCGCCCTCGCAGACCACCTGCTCCAGCCCGCGGTCGGCGAGGGCGTCCAGCGCGGTCGGCAGGTCGACGTCGTCGTCGCCGCAGACCAGCACGGTCACCCCGGCCTCGGCCAGGGCGGCCCGGCGGTCGGCGTCGGAGGCCGAGCAGGTGACCAGGATCGTGGAGTCCACCGCCAGCCGGTCGCCCGGCGCGATCGACCCCCGCCGGGACACCACCGCGATCGGCGCGGTCGCCGGCCGGCCCAGCGCCGTCCGGAGCGCGCCGACGGCGGAGTCGGCGGCCACCGGCCGGTAGCCCTCCGCGTTCGCCGTCCCCGCGCCGACGAGGACGACGTCGGCCAACGCCCGCAGCGTCCGGAACACCCGCTTGTCGCCGGGGGAGCCGAGCCCGCCGCTGCGGCCCTGGATCGCGATGGCGCCGTCCAGGGAGCCGACGAAGTCCGCCCGCACCGACCGGCCGGGGAGCCGGTAGGCGTCGGCCAGGGCGGCGTCGTCGAGCTCGACCGCCTCCGGGTCCGGCAGCAGGCGGCGCACGTCAGGCGGTGGTGACCACGGCCGCGCTCTCGGCGGGCAGCGTCACGGTCGGTCCGTCCAGCGCGGGGTCCTCACCGGTGGAGAAGAGCACCCTCGTGGCGGTCCGGTCCAGCTCCACCGCGCGCGTCCCGCCCGACAGGTTGGCCACCACCCGCAGCGCGCCGCGGTGCACGACCAGCCAGCGCTCCTCGTCGTCCCAGCCGACCTCGACCGTCGACAGGTCCGGGTCGAGCAGGTCCGGCTCGGCCTTGCGCAGCGCGAGCAGGGCGCGGGTGGTCGCCAGCAGCCGGTCGTGCGGCTCCCTCGCCGGCTCGGACCAGTCCAGCTTGGAGCGGGTGAACGTCTCCGGGTCCTGCGGGTCGGGGACGACGTCGGCGTCCCAGCCGTGCTCGGCGAACTCGCCGATCCGGCCCTTCGCCGTGGCCTCGCCGAGCTCGGGCTCGGGGTGGCTGGTGAAGAACTGCCACGGGGTGGTGGCGCCCCACTCCTCGCCCATGAAGAGCATCGGCGTGAAGGGGCTGGTCAGCACGATCGTCGCGCCGACGGCGAGCAGGCCGGGGGAGAGCGAGGCCGAGATCCGGTCGCCGACCGCGCGGTTGCCGATCTGGTCGTGGTCCTGCAGGTAGCCGAGGAACTTCCAGCCGGGAAGCAACGCGGTGTCGACCGGCCGGCCGTGGTGGCGGCGGCGGAACGACGACCACGCGCCGTCGTGGAAGTAGGCCCCGGTCAGGGTCTTGGCCAGGCCACCCAGCCCCGCCTCGGCGAAGTCGGAGTAGTAGCCCTGCCCCTCGCCGGTCAGCGTCGAGTGCAGCGCGTGGTGGAAGTCGTCGCTCCACTGCGCGGTCAGCCCGAGGCCGCCGGCCACCCGCGGCGTCACCATGCGCGGGTCGTTGAGGTCGCTCTCGGCGATCAGCGTCAGCGGCCGGCCGACGGCGACCGACAGCTTGTCGACCTCCTGCGCCATCTCCTCCAGCACGTGGGTGGCGCGCTCGTCGACCAGCGCGTGGACGGCGTCCAGCCGCAGCCCGTCGACGTGCATGTCGCGCAGCCACATCAGCGCGTTGTCGACGATGTAGCGGCGCACCTCGTCGGAGTCCGGGCCGGACAGGTTGACCGAGTTGCCCCAGGTGTTCGCCCCGCCCTCGGCGAAGATCGGCATGAACAGCGGCAGGTAGTTCCCCGACGGGCCCAGGTGGTTGTAGACGACGTCCTGGATCACGCCGAGACCGCGCTGGTGGCAGGCGTCGACGAACCGCTGGTAGGCCGCCGGACCGCCGTACTCCTCCTGCACCGTGTACCAGAGGACGCCGTCGTAGCCCCAGTTGTGGGTGCCGTTGAAGCCGTTCACCGGGAGCAGTTCGACGAAGTCGACGCCGAGGTCCACCAGGTGGTCGAGCCGGCCGACGGCGGCGTCGAGGGTGCCCGCGGGGGTGAACGTGCCGACGTGCATCTCGTAGACGACGCCACCGGCCAGCGGACGGCCGGTCCACGCCCCGTCGGCCCAGCCGTACGAGGCCGGGTCGTAGCGGCGGGAGAGGCCGTGCACCCCCTCGGGCTGGCGGCGCGACCGCGGGTCCGGCCGGGGCGTGTCGTCGTCGCCCAGCAGGAACCCGTAGTCGGCCTCGGGAGAGGTCTCCACCGAGACGCGCCACCAGCCGTCGTCGTCCCGCTGCATGTCGTGGACGGCGCCCTCGACCTGCAGGCGGACCCGCCCCGGGATCGGCGCCCAGACGGCGAACTCGACGGGCTCGGACATGCGGGCGCCTCCAGCGGCGGGTTCGGGGGTGCGGATGATCATGCCGGTTCTAGGCGCGGACGAGCAGGGCCACCGGCAGCCGTGCCAGCAGCTGGTCGGCGCGCAGGCCGCCGGCGTCGGACACCAGCCGCTCGCCGGTCAGCACGTCGCGCCAGGCACCGGTGGGCAGCTGCAGGGCGGTGTCGCCCCAGCCCGAGCGGGCGAGCGCGACCGGCAGCCGGGTCGCCACGGTCACCGCACCGCCCCGGTCGAAGGCGAGCAGGTGCTCCGCGGCCGACCCGGTGGCGGTCACCGGCGTGTAGCCGGCGAACAGCTCGGGGGAGTCCCGGCGCAGTCGCAGCGCCCGCGACACGACCAGCAGCTTGGCCGCGCCGGTGTCGTCGACCTCCGGCACCCAGCCCTCGTCGAGGCGGGTGAGCAGCTGCCGGCGCAGGTCGTAGTCGACCGGCCGCCGGTTGTCCGGGTCCACCAGCGAGTGGTCCCACAGCTCGGTGCCCTGGTACACGTCCGGGACGCCGGGCATCGTCAGCTGCACGAGCTTCTGCGCCAGCGAGTTGGACCAGCCCGGGAGCGCGATGCGGTCGGCGAACGCGTCGAGTTCGGCGCGGGTGGTGGTGTCGTCGAACGCGGCGTCGACCACCGCCTGCAGCTGCGCCTCGAACTCGGCGTCCTGGTCGGTCCAGGTGGTGGAGAGGCCGGCCTCGCGGGCCGCCTTCTCCGCGAACGCCTGGGCCCGCTCCCGCGAGAGCGGCCAGGCGCCGACCAGGTTCTGCCAGACGAGGTGGGCCAGCGGCCGGTCGGGCAGCGGGTGCCGGTCCAGCAGCCCGCGGACCAGGTCGGCCCACTCACCGGGCAGCTCGGCGAGGACGGCCAGCCGGGCACGGGTGTCCTCGCTGCGCTTGGTGTCGTGGGTGGAGAGCGTCGTCATCGCCTGGGGCTTGCGCGCCAGCCGGTGCGCCTGCGCGGCGTGGAACTCCTCCACGCCGCTGCCGAACCGCGCCGGGTCACCGCCGACCTCGTTGAGCATCGCGAACCGCGCCCACCGGTAGTAGGCGGCGTCCTCCACACCCTTGGCCATGACCGGCCCGCTGGTCTGCTCGAAGCGGGTCGCCGCCTCGGTGCCGGCCGAGGACAGCACCGGGTGCAGGGCGTCCAGCGCGGCGGTCAGGTCCGGCCGGCGCGCGCGGACGGCGGCGACCGTCGCGTCCAGGTGCTCGCGGCCGTCGGGCAGGTAGCTGCGGTAGACGTCGAAGGAGGCCAGCAGCTCGGCCAGCGCCTCGGTCTGCTGTGTCGTGTCGACGCCCGGGAGCTCGCCGATCACCCGCACCAGCCGGGCGACCTCCGAGCCCAGGATGCCGTCGGTGACCTCGCGCTTGGAGTCGTGCACCAGCTGCGCGTAGTCGACCGGGGCGCCGGCCAGCTCGGTGTCCAGCTCGGTCAGCACCGCCTCGCCGGCCGGGTCGACCAGCACCTGGTCGACCTCGCTCAGCGCGTCGTACCCGGTCGTCCCGGCGGTCGCCCAGCTCTCCGGCAGGTCCTCCCCGGGCTCGAGGATCTTCTCCACGACCGTCCACCGGCCGCCCGACGCCTCGGCGAGCCGGTCGAGGTAGCCCTTGGGGTCGGCCAGCCCGTCCGGGTGGTCGATCCGCAGCCCGTCGACCGCGCCGGCGTCGACCAGCTCCAGGACCAGCCGGTGCGTCGCCGCGAAGACCTCCGGGTCCTCGGCGCGCAGCCCGGCGAGGGTGTTGATCGCGAAGAAGCGCCGGTAGTTGAGATCGGAGTCCGCCCGGCGCCAGTCGACCAGCTCGTAGTTCTGCCGCGCGTGCACCTCCTGCGGGGTGCCGCTCCCGGTGCCGGGGGCGAGCGGGAAGCGGTTGTCGTAGTACCGCAGCTCGCCGGCTCCGCCGCCCCCACCCTCCCGGCCGACGACCTCGAGCTTCTCGACGTCGTCCGCGGAGCCCAGCACGGGGATGCGGACCCGCCCGCCGCCGAAGTCCCAGTCGATGTCGAAGGCACCGGCATGGGCGCTGTTCCGGCCGTGCTGCAGCACGTCCCACCACCACGGCGCCTCGGCGGGGTCGGCGACGCCCATGTGGTTGGGCACCAGGTCCAGGACCAGGCCGAGACCGCGCTCGTGCAGCGCGGCGACCAGGCGGTCGAACGCCTCCCGGCCGCCGCGTGCCTCGTCGATGTGCTCGTGGTCGACGGTGTCGTAGCCGTGGGTGCTCCCCGCCGCCGAGCGCAGCAGCGGCGAGGAGTACGCGTGGCTGATCCCCAGGGCCGCCAGGTGGTCGACCACGGCGGCCGCGTCGTCCAGGGTGAAGTCGGCCGTCACCTGCAGCCGGTACGTCGCCGTGGGGACGGCGCGCCGGTCCTCGGTCGAGGTCACGGAGCGGCCTGCAGGACCACGGTCGCCCGGGCGGCCACGGTCAGCGTCTCGCCGGCCTTGACCACCACGGGCTCGACCTCGTCCAGCTCGGCGGTGTCGACCACGACCGTCCAGCCCTCGGCGTACTCCGCGGGCGGCAGCGTGAACTCCATCGGCTCGTGGTGGGCGTTGAAGGCCAGGTAGAAGCAGTCGTCGACGACGTCCTCGCCCCGCTCGTCGGTCTCCCGGATGCCGTGGCCGTTGAGGTACATGGCCAGCGACTTGGCGAAGCCGACGTCCCAGTCCTCGTCGCTCATCAGCTCGCCGCCGGGGGTGAACCACGCGACGTCCTGGACCGGGTCGCCCTCCTCGCGGCGCACCGGCCGGCCGTGGAAGAACCGGCGGCGGCGGAACGTCGGGTGGTCGTTGCGGAGCTTGGTCACCATCTTGGTGAACTCCAGCAGGCCCTCGTCGACGTTCTCCCAGTCGATCCAGGTCAGCTCGGAGTCCTGGCAGTAGCCGTTGTTGTTGCCGTTCTGGGTGCGACCGAGCTCGTCGCCGTGCAGCAGCATCGGCACGCCCTGGCTGAGCATGAGCGTGACGAGGAAGTTCCGCTGCTGCCGGGCGCGGAGCGCCAGGATCTCGGCGTCGTCGGTCTCGCCCTCGACGCCGTGGTTCCAGCTGCGGTTGTGGCTCTCGCCGTCGTTGTTGCCCTCGCCGTTGGCCTCGTTGTGCTTCTCGTTGTAGGAGACGAGGTCGCGCATGGTGAAGCCGTCGTGGGCGGTGACGAAGTTGATGCTCGCCACCGGCCGGCGACCGGAGTGCTTGTAGAGGTCGGCCGAGCCCGAGATCCGGCTGGCGAACTCGCCGATGGTGGCGTCCTCGCCCCGCCAGAAGTCGCGGACGGTGTCGCGGTACTTGCCGTTCCACTCGGTCCACAGCGCCGGGAAGTTGCCGACCTGGTAGCCGCCGTCGCCGACGTCCCACGGCTCGGCGATCAGCTTGACCTGGCTGACCACCGGGTCCTGGTGCACGAGGTCGAAGAACGCCGAGAGGCGGTCGACCTCGTGGAACTGGCGGGCCAGCGTGGAGGCCAGGTCGAAGCGGAAGCCGTCGACGTGCATCTCGGTGACCCAGTAGCGCAGCGAGTCCATGATCAGCTGCAGCGACTGGGGGACGCGGACGTTGAGCGAGTTCCCGGTGCCCGTCGTGTCCATGTAGTACTGCTCGTCGCCCTCGACCAGCCGGTAGTACGTCCGGTTGTCGATGCCCTTCATGGACAGCGTCGGGCCCATGTGGTTGCCCTCGGCGGTGTGGTTGTAGACGACGTCGAGAATGACCTCGATGCCGGCCTCGTGCAGGGCCCGGACCATGCCCTTGAACTCCTGCACCTGCTGCCCGTCGCTGTTCTGCGCGTACTCGTTGTGCGGCGCGAAGAAGCCGATCGTGTTGTAGCCCCAGTAGTTGCGCAGGCCCTTCTGCAGCAGCGTGTCGTCCTGGACGAACTGGTGCACGGGCATGAGCTCGATCGCGGTGATGCCGAGCTCCTGGAGGTGCTCGATGACCGCCGGGTGGGCGATGCCGGCGTAGGTGCCGCGCAGCTCCTCGGGGACCCGCGGGTGGGTCATCGTCAGGCCCTTGACGTGGGCCTCGTAGATGACGGTCTTGTTGTAGGGGATCCGCGGCGGCCGGTCGACGCCCCAGTCGAAGTACGGGTTGACGACGACGGACTTCGGCATGTGCGGCGCGGAGTCGTCGTCGTTGCGGTCACCGGACCCGAAGCGGTAGCCGAAGCAGGCCTCGTCCCAGTCGATCGAGCCGTCGATCGCCTTGGCGTAGGGGTCCAGCAGCAGCTTGTTGGGGTTGCAGCGGTGCCCGTTCTCGGGCTCGTACGGGCCGTACACGCGGAAGCCGTAGCGCTGGCCGGGCTGGATGCCCGGGAGGAAGGCGTGCCAGACGTAGCCGTCCATCTCGGGGAGCCGGATGCGCTCCTCGTTGCCCGCCTCGTCGAACAGGCAGAGCTCGATCTTCTCGGCGACCTCGCTGAAGATCGCGAAGTTGGTGCCGGTGCCGTCGTAGGTGGCACCCAACGGATAGGCGCTGCCGGGCCACACCTGGGTCATGCGGGGATCCTCCTGCGAGATGCCCCCGTCGTCTCCGGGGGCGGTGGCCTCCTGCCGCGGCCGTCGGCGGGAGGTCGGGGCGCTGCCGCCCCGGACGCCCCGTGCCCCCGCCGGGTGCCCCGCACACCTCCGGGTGGTGTCGGAACGGACACGTCACCCTGCGTCGTCGCAGCCGTCACGCGGCGCGGACGACGACGCCCCCCACGGCGGTGCCGTGGGGGGGCGTCGTACGCAGAAGGGGCGGTCCCGCCGGGGTCCGACCTCGCCCGGGACCCGGGTGGCGCTGGTCCCCGGCCGGGACCGCTCCTGCGCGCGGGACACTATCGGTCCCGGGGGCCGATGACGAGCACCCTCGTCGCGCGGATGCAACCCGCGGACCACTCCCCGTCCCACCCGGCCCGGACGTCGCAGGCGACCGGTCCCGTCACAGCCGCCGTTCTGTCGTACCTCCGTCGTACCGTCGTCGCGTGCGAGCGAAGACCGACCTCAAGCGGCCCACGCGGGGGCGCTTCCGCGTCGTCAGCGAGTTCCAGCCCTCGGGCGACCAGCCGGCGGCGATCAAGGCACTGGCCGAGCGGGTGAACGCCGGCGAGGAGCACACCGTCCTGCTCGGTGCGACCGGTACCGGCAAGTCGGCGACGACCGCCTGGCTCGTCGAGCAGGTGCAGCGGCCCACGCTGGTGATGGCGCCGAACAAGACCCTCGCCGCGCAGCTGGCCAACGAGTTCCGCGAGCTGTTCCCGGACAACGCCGTCGAGTACTTCGTCAGCTACTACGACTACTACCAGCCCGAGGCCTACGTCCCGCAGACGGACACCTACATCGAGAAGGACTCCTCGATCAACGAGGAGGTCGAGCGGCTGCGGCACTCGGCGACCAACAGCCTGTTCACCCGGCGCGACGTGATCGTGGTCGCCACCGTCTCCTGCATCTACGGCCTGGGGACGCCGGAGGAGTACGTCGAGCGCTCGCTGAAGATCAAGGTGGGGGAGGAGCGCGACCGGGACGAGCTGCTGCGCACCCTCGTCACCGAGCAGTACACCCGCAACGACCTCTCCTTCACGCGCGGCACGTTCCGCGTCCGCGGCGACACGATCGAGGTCTTCCCGGTCTACGAGGAGCTCGCGGTCCGGATCGAGATGTTCGGCGACGAGGTCGAGCGGCTGTACTACCTGCACCCGCTGACCGGTGAGGTGGTGCGCGAGGTCGACGAGCTCTTCGTCTTCCCGGCCACCCACTACGCCGCCGGCCCGGAGCGCATGGAGCGGGCCATCGGCTCGATCGAGGCCGAGCTCGAGCAGCGGCTGGCCGAGCTGGAGCGGCAGGGCAAGCTGCTCGAGGCCCAGCGGCTGCGCATGCGCACCACCTACGACATCGAGATGATGCGCCAGGTCGGCTTCTGCTCCGGCATCGAGAACTACTCGCGGCACATCGACGGCCGCGCCCCCGGCTCGGCCGGTTCCTGCCTCCTGGACTACTTCCCGGACGACTTCCTGCTGGTCATCGACGAGTCGCACGTGACCGTGCCGCAGATCGGCGGCATGTACGAGGGCGACATGAGCCGCAAGCGCACCCTCGTGGAGCACGGCTTCCGGCTGCCCTCGGCGATGGACAACCGCCCGCTGAAGTGGGAGGAGTTCACCGACCGGATCGGGCAGGTCGTCTACCTGTCGGCCACCCCGGGCCCGTACGAGCTCGGCCGCACCGGTGGGGAGTTCGTCGAGCAGGTCATCCGCCCGACCGGCCTGATCGACCCCGAGGTCGTGGTCAAGCCGACCAAGGGCCAGATCGACGACCTGGTGCACGAGATCCGCACCCGGGTCGAGAAGGACGAGCGGACCCTGGTCACCACGCTGACCAAGAAGATGGCCGAGGACCTCACCGACTACCTGCTCGAGATGGGCATCAAGGTCCGCTACCTGCACTCGGAGGTCGACACCCTGCGCCGGGTCGAGCTGCTGCGCGAGCTCCGGCAGGGCGAGTACGACGTGCTGGTCGGCATCAACCTCCTGCGCGAGGGCCTCGACCTGCCCGAGGTCTCGCTGGTGGCGATCCTGGACGCCGACAAGGAGGGCTTCCTCCGGTCGGGCACCTCGCTCATCCAGACGATCGGCCGCGCGGCGCGCAACGTCTCCGGCCAGGTGCACATGTACGCCGACAAGATCACCCCGTCGATGGCGCAGGCGATCGAGGAGACCAACCGCCGGCGCGAGAAGCAGGTCGCCTACAACACCGAGCACGGCATCGACCCGCAGCCGCTGCGGAAGAAGATCGTCGACATCCTCGACGGCATCTACCGCGAGGCCGAGGACGGCACGGCCGGCGAGCTGCTCGGCGGCTCCGGCCGGCAGCAGTCGCGCGGGAAGTCGCCGGTGCCGGGGCTGTCGTCCAAGGCCAAGGCAGGCAAGGCCGGAGCCATCGACGTGCAGGGCCTCCCGCGCAACGAGCTGGCCGACTTGATCACGCAGATGAACGAGCAGATGCTGGCCGCCGCCCGCGAGCTGCAGTTCGAGGTGGCCGCCCGGCTGCGCGACGAGCTGACCGAGCTCAAGAAGGAGCTGCGCCAGTTCGACGCCGCCCACGCCTGAGGAAGGACCCCGCTGCCCCCACCACTCCCAGGCTCGCGGCGGGCCCCTGCAGTCGGGCCGGGTGGCGCGACGGCACCCCGGCGCTGTCACGGTCAGCGCCTGCGTCGGCCGGTACGGGTGGAACGCCGCCGACGTCGCCGGTCGGGTGCCAGGCAACGAGGTGCGCGAGCTGGTCGACGCCTGCTGCGACGCCGTCGTCGCGGCGCTGGCGAGGAGCAGGCGCCCGAGCTGAGACCGGCCTCACATCGTCGTGGGGAACCCGCCGAGGGGGCGGGCCGTTGCACCCGTCGAGACCGCCTGACGCGACGGCCCGGTGCCGCATGCCCGGACGGTCTCGCCGTGGAGGGGAGTATCCCCAGCGGCAGTGTCGTCAGTACGAGGCCCCATGGCCTCCGGCGCTGCCGGTCGCGGGCCCCTCGGGCCGCGGCGGGAGAGACCTCCGGTACCGACACCCGTCTGTCGACCGGAGGAACTGCTCATGGACGTCCCCACCTGGGTGTGGGCCCTCACCGTCACCGGCATCGTCGCGATGCTCGCGTTCGACTTCGTGGGCCACGTGCGCACGCCGCACGCGCCGACCCTGCGCGAGTCGGCGATCTGGTCCGCCGTCTACGTCGGCATCGCCCTCGTCTTCGGGCTCGGCGTCATCTGGTTCGCCGGTGCCGAGTACGGCGGCGAGTACTTCGCCGGCTACATCACCGAGAAGAGCCTGTCGGTAGACAACCTCTTCGTCTTCGTCCTGATCATGGCCAGCTTCGCGGTGCCTCGTGAGCTGCAGCAGAAGGTGCTGCTGTTCGGCATCGCCTTCGCGCTGGTCCTGCGGACGGTCTTCATCCTGGTCGGCGCCGCCGCCATCGAGAACTTCAGCTGGGTCTTCTACCTGTTCGGCGCGATCCTGATCTACACCGCCTACGCGCAGGCGAAGAGCGGCGGTCACAGCGACGACCACTACGAGGAGAACGGCGTCCTGCGCCTGGTGCGCCGCGTGGTCCCGACCACCGAGGAGTACCACTCCGACAAGCTCGTCACGAAGGTCTCCGGCAAGCGCTACATCACCCCGCTGATGATCGCCCTCGTCGCCATCGGCAGCGCCGACATCCTCTTCGCCGTCGACTCGATCCCGGCGATCTTCGGGCTCACCCAGGAGACGTTCCTGGTCTTCACCGCCAACGCGTTCTCGCTGCTCGGCCTGCGTCAGCTGTTCTTCCTCATCGACGGCCTGCTCGACCGGCTGGTCTACCTGGCCTACGGCCTGGCCGTGATCCTCGGCTTCATCGGCCTCAAGCTGGTGATCCACGCGCTGCACACCAACGAGTTGCCGTTCGTCAACGGCGGCGAGCACGTGACGCTGATCCCGGAGATCCCGACCTGGCTCTCGCTGGCGGTCATCCTCCTCACGCTCCTGGTCACCACGGTGGCCAGCCTGGCCAAGAACCGGCGCACCGCCGTCGCGGAGGGCACCGCCGTCCCGGCCGACACGGACGGCAGGCGGGCTGCCGTGACCGGCGCCGGGACGACGGCCGGGGGCGCTGCTCCCGGCGAGGACCGGGACGTCGACCCCGTCGGCGCCGGCGAGGGCGCGCCGGGACCCCGGTGACGGCACCGTCGCTGGGGCGTCCGCGCCCGGCCGAGGGCCCGGGCGCCCGGCTGGCCACCGTGCTCCGGCTCGTCGACGAGCTCGACGACGTCACCCGCGCGGCCACCGACGTGGCCGCGCGGGTGGAGGAGGCCACCGGGCTGCGGCGGGGTGAGCTGGCCGCGCTGTCGGCCGTCGCCGACGGCGCCCGCTCCGCCCGGGAGGTGGGCCGGCGCTGCGGTCAGGCCGACGACGCCGCGGCGGTGACCACGGAGGCGCTGGTGCGCCGGGGGCTGCTCCGGCGCACCGGCCACCCGCGGGCGCCGTCCGGAGCGTCGGGCGGAACGGCGCTGGCGATCACCGAGGTGGGCCGCGTCGTCGTGCAGCAGGCCGAGGGCCTGCGCATCCGACTGCTGGACTCCGTGGTGGGTGCGCTCGGCCCCGACGAGACGGACCGGCTGCGTGCCGCCGTCCAGGCGCTGACCGGGGTGCTCGACGGGACTGCTGCCCCCCGCCACGCGGACTGTCGCGAAAACGACTCCCGGAAGGTCGCCGCCCGCCTCGGCCCGTAGAGTTCCCAGACGTGCACGAGCTCCCCGTCTGGTTCGAGGTCGCGACCTTCGTGGGGCTCACCGTCCTGCTGCTCGCGGACCTGCTCTACGTTGTCCGCCGGCCCCACGAGCCGTCCTTCAAGGAGGCCGGGCTCTGGGTCAGCTTCTACGTGTCGCTGGCGGTGGTGTTCGGCGCCGTCTTCTGGGCCATCACCGATGCCCAGTTCGCCACGGAGTTCTACGCGGGCTGGTTGACCGAGTACTCGCTCTCGGTCGACAACCTCTTCGTCTTCGTGATCATCATGGCGCGGTTCCGCGTGCCCCGGCACCTCCAGCAGGAGGTGCTGATGATCGGCATCATCATCGCGCTCGTGCTGCGCGGGATCTTCATCCTGCTCGGTGCCGCGCTGATCACCCGCTTCACCTGGGTCTTCTACATCTTCGGCGTCTTCCTCGTGTACACCGCGATCAACCTGGTGCGGCACCGCGGCGAGGACGAGGACTACGAGGAGAACGCCTTCATCCGGTCGATGCGCCGGGTGCTGCCGATCACGAGCGACTTCCACGGCGCCAAGCTGAGGGTCCTCGAGGGCGGCAAGAAGTTCTGGACGCCGATGATCATCGTCATCCTGGCGCTCGGCACCACGGACCTCGTCTTCGCGCTCGACAGCATCCCGGCGATCTTCGGCCTGACGAAGGAGCCGTTCATCGTCTTCACGGCCAACGTGTTCGCGCTGATGGGGCTCCGGCAGCTGTACTTCCTGCTCGGCGGCCTGCTGCAGCGGCTGGTCTACCTGTCGCTGGGCCTGGCCGTGATCCTGGCCTTCATCGGCGTCAAGCTGGTGATGGAGGCGCTGCACGAGAACACGCTGCCGTTCATCAACGGCGGCGAGCACATCGACGCGGTGCCCACCATCCCGATCTGGCTGTCGCTGACGATCATCCTCGGGGTCATCCTCGTCGCCACGGTCGCGAGCCTGATCAAGACCCGCGGGCAGTTCACGACGGCGCCGGACACGACCGAGGTCGCCGACAGCACCACCGCCGTCGGCCCGGCGGCGTCGGCCGAGGCGGAGTCCACCACCGCCGCGGCGGCCGAGGAGGCCGGCCGGGACGGACGTCCGCAGCGCTGATCCCCGCCCGCTAGCGTCGGCGCCCGTGCGCCCCGACGACCTCGCCCTCCTGCGCACGCCGGGCACCCCGGCGGTCGCGCCGGACGGGCGGATCGCGGTCGTCGCCGTGACCCGCCCCGACGTCGCCGGGAACGGGTACCGCAGCCAGCTGTGGGCGGTCCCCACCGACGCGTCGGCGCCGGCCCGGCCGCTCACCTCCGGCGGGCGGGACAGCGATCCGGCGTTCTCGCCGGACGGTCGCTGGCTGGCCTACCTGGCGGCCCTCGGCGACGGCGCGCCCCAGGTGCACGTCCTGCCGACCGCGGGCGGTGCTCCGCGCCGGCTGACCGACGCCCCGCTGGGGGCGGGGGCGCCCGTCTGGTCCCCGGACTCGCGCCGGCTGGCCTGGGCCGCGGTCCCCGGCGGGGCGCCGGAGCCGGATGCCCCGCGGCTGATCACCCCGCGCCGGCCACGGCCGGACGACCTCGGCCCGCTCGCCGACCGCCCCCTCCGGGTGCACGTCCTCGACCTGCCCGACCTGCTCGCTGACGACGACGCCCCCGTGCCGGTCCCCGTGCTCGTCGGCGACGCGGACCCCGACCCGGTCGCCCTCTGGCGCAGCAGGGACGGCGAGCTGGTGCGCGTCGCCCGGGGCGGTGCGGTCGAGCTGCGGCGGGCCCTCTCGAACGCCGACCCGGAGGTGCTGGTCGACGGCCCGTTCACGGTGCACGGCGCGGCGTGCGGCGGCGGGGTCGTCGTCGCCTCCGTCGGCCACGACGGGTCCGCGGGGGAGCTCATCGCGATCACCCCCGGTCGCCGGCGGCTGCTGACCGCCTTCGGCAGCGCGCTCGCGGCGACGGGGCGGGTGCACCGCGCGACCGCGGTCGGGGCGTCCGCTCCCGACGGGACGCCGGTGGACGGCCGGATCACCGTGCCGGCGGGGCCCGGTCCGCACCCGGTGCTCGTGCTGGTGCCCGACGACCGCCCCGGCTGGTCGCTGCAGGAGGACGTCCAGGTCGCCGCCACCGCCGGGGTCGCCGTCGTGCAGTGCGACCGGGCGGAGCCCGAGGCCGTGCTGGCCCTGCTCGACGCCGCCGTCGATGACCCGCGGCTCGACGCGGACCGGATCGGCGTGGCCGGGGGCGCGGCGGCGGTGGAGCTGCTCGGCCGCAGCGAGCGCTTCGCCGCCGCCGTCGTGGAGTTCGGACGCGTGGACGAGCCGCCCGCCGGAGCGGTCCCGGTGCCGACCCTGGTGCTGCACGGCGAGCAGGACCTCCGCGGTCCGGGAGTGGCCCTCCACGCCGCCCTCGAGCGCCGCGGTGTGCCTGCCGAGCTGCTGCTGTTCCCGCGCGGGGGCGCGGAGGTGGCCCGGACCGGCCGGCCGGCCGACCGCGTCGCCCGCCTCGAGCACCTGGTGCGCTGGTGGCGCCGCTGGCTGACCCCGGCGGCCGTCGTCGACTGACGCCGACGCCGGGCGACCACTAGCGTTCCGGCATGGCGCTCATCTACCCCGTCGCGGCCGACCTCCCCGAGCCGGAGGACGGCTCCGAGCCCGACTTCGCCGAGCTCGCCGCGGACCTCTCCGACACGTGGCTGGTGGAGGTGGCGGTGGAGGAGGACGGCGACGACGCCTGCTTCGGCCCGCTCACCGCCCGGGCCGCGTGGGACCTCGCCGTCGACGTCGACGAGCGCCGTCCCGACTGGCTGGTCTCCGTCGTGCCGCTGCACGTCGCCGGCACCGCCGACGAGCTGGTCGCCCTCTTCGACGAGGACGACGAGGGGTAGCGCTACCAGCCGCGGGCGCGCCACTCCGCCAGCGACGGGCGCTCGGCGCCGAGGGTGGTGTCGCCGCCGTGGCCCGGGTAGACCCACGTCTCGTCGGGGAGCGGGCGGAACAGCCGCTCCTCGACGTCGTCGAGCAGGCTGGTGAACCGCGCCGGGTCCTTCTGGGTGTTGCCCACCCCACCGGGGAAGAGGCAGTCGCCGGTGAACAGGTGCGGGCGGGTATCGCCGCGGCCGCGCCAGAGGAGGGCGATGCTGCCCGGCGTGTGTCCGCGCAGGTGGATCACCTCGAGGCTGTGCTCGCCCACCTGCACGGTGTCGCCGTGCTGCACGGGCCGCTCGACCGGCACCGGCAGGTCGGCGGCGTCGGCGGGGTGGGCGACGGTCAGCGCGCCGGTCGCCTCGACCACCTCGGGCAGCGCCCGGTGGTGGTCCCAGTGGCCGTGCGAGGTGACGACGGTGCGCAGGTCCGCGTCGCCGATCAGCCGCAGCAGCGCCTCGGCGTCGGTGGCCGCGTCGATGAGCAGCGCCTCGCCGGTGGCCTCGTCGCGCAGCAGGTAGGCGTTGTTGTCCATCTCGCCGACGGCGAGCTTGGCGACGGTCAGCCCGGGCAGCTCGCGGACGGCGGCCGGGCCCCCCACGCGGACGTCCCCGGTGTACGGATCGGCGCTCATCCTGACTCCCTCGGGGAACTGTCGGCGACCGCGGCTACGGTCCTGGGCATGGACGCTAGCGGAGGTCTGCCCGGCTCTCAGGACCGTCGCCTGGTGGGGCTCCCCGCCACCGAGCTGGCGGCCCTCGTGCGGTCGGGGGAGGTGACCGCGGTCGAGGTCGTCCGCGCCCACCTGGTCCACCTCGAGGCGGTCGAGCCGCGGATCGGCGCCTTCCGCGTGGTCCGCCGGGAGGCGGCGCTCGCCGAGGCCGCGGCGGTCGACGCGTCGCCCGACCGCGAGCGCCTCCCGTTGGCCGGGGTACCGGTCGCGATCAAGGACAACGTCGCGGTCGCCGGCGAGGTCGCGACCGACGGCTCGTCGGCGGGCCGGCCCGTCCCGGCGACCGAGGACCACGAGGTCGTCGCGCGGCTGCGGGCGGCCGGCGCGGTCGTCGTCGGCATCACCCGCGTGCCCGAGCTGTGCCTGTACGCCTCGACCGACTCCGCCGGTGCGGTCGCCCGCAACCCCTGGGACACCGCCCGCTCGCCGGCCGGGAGCTCCGGGGGCAGTGCGGCGGCCGTCGCGTCGGGGTCGGTGCCCCTGGCGCACGGCAACGACGGGATGGGCTCGCTGCGGCTGCCCGCCGCGGCCTGCGGCCTGGTCACGGTCAAGCCGGGCCGGGGTGTGCTGCCCGGCGGGATCGGCGCCGACGACTGGTCGGGCATGGCCGTGAACGGCGCGCTGACCACCACCGTGGCCGACCAGGCCCTGGCCTTCGCGGTGCTGGCGGGGGAGGAGCCCGCCCCGCCGACCGAGCCGGGCCGGCCGCTGCGGATCGCGGTGAGCCTGCGCTCCCCGGTCCAGGGGGTGCGCGCCGACCGCGCCGCGCGCCGGGCGGTCGAGGAGACCGCGGAGGTGCTGGAGGCTGCGGGGCACACGACCGTCCGGAAGGACCCGGTCATCCCGACCGACGCCGCCCTCGCCGCGCTGGTCCGCTGGTTCGCCGGCGCGGAGGACGACGCCGCCTTCCTCGGCCTGGACCGGGCGGCGCTCGAGCCGCGCAGCCGCACCCACGCCCGGCTCGGCCGGTGGGTCCGCCGGCTGGGGCTGGTCCGGCCGGGGCCGGTCGAGCGGTTCCGCGCCCGCACCGAGCGCTTCTTCGACGACGTCGACGTCCTGCTCATGCCCGTCGTGACCGGTCCGCCGCTGGCCGCGCGGCCGTGGCACGAGCGCGGCTTCCTCGCCAACGTGACGGCCAACGCACGGTGGGCGCCGTTCGCCTCGCCGTGGAACCTGGCGGGCGTCCCGGCGGCGTCCGTCCCGGCCGGCACCCGGCCCGAGGGGTGGCCCCTGGCGGTCCAGCTGGTCGGCCCCCCGGGTGCCGAGCAGCGACTACTCTGGCTTGCCGGAGAGCTGGAACGCGTGCGGCCGTGGCGCCGTCACGCGCCGGTCTTCGACCCCCTTGCGTCGCCGGCCGCGGCGACCGCCTGAGCAGCGGCGCTCCGTCCCGCTGACCCGGCCCCCGGCCGACCGCCCGAGCACACCGACCGACAGGACACCCATGGACCGCCTCGTCGTCCGCGGCGCCCGCGAGCACAACCTCAAGGACGTCGACCTCGACCTGCCGCGCGACGCGCTGATCGTCTTCACCGGCCTGTCCGGCTCGGGCAAGTCGAGCCTCGCGTTCGACACGATCTTCGCCGAGGGCCAGCGGCGTTACGTCGAGTCGCTGTCGGCCTACGCCCGGCAGTTCCTCGGCCAGATGGACAAGCCGGACGTCGACTTCATCGAGGGCCTGTCCCCGGCGGTCTCCATCGACCAGAAGTCGACCAACCGGAACCCGCGCTCGACGGTCGGCACGATCACCGAGGTCTACGACTACCTCCGGCTCCTGTACGCCCGCGCCGGCCAGCCGCACTGCCCCAACTGCGGCAAGCCGATCTCCCGGCAGACGCCGCAGCAGATCGTCGACCAGGTGCTCGCCATGGAGGAGGGCACCCGCTTCCAGGTGCTCGCCCCGGTGGTCCGCGCGCGCAAGGGCGAGTACGTCGACCTGTTCAGCTCGCTGCAGACCCAGGGCTTCTCCCGCGTCCGGGTCGACGGCACGGTGCACCCGCTGACCGAGCCGCCGAAGCTCAAGAAGCAGGAGAAGCACTCCATCGAGGTGATCGTCGACCGGCTCACCGTCAAGGAGAGCGCCAAGCGGCGGCTCACCGACTCGGTGGAGACCGCGCTCGGCCTGGCCGGCGGCCTCGTCGTCCTGGACTTCGTCGACCTGCCCGAGGGCGACCCGCACCGCGAGCGCACCTTCTCCGAGCACCTGGCCTGCGTGGACGACGGGCTGTCGTTCGAGGCCCTGGAGCCGCGCAGCTTCTCCTTCAACTCGCCCTTCGGCGCCTGCCCCGAGTGCACCGGCATCGGCACCCGCAAGGAGGTCGACCCCGAGCTCGTCGTCCCCGACCCCGGCAAGAGTCTGGCGCAGGGCGCGATCGCGCCGTGGGCCGGCTCGATGAGCAACGAGTACTTCACCCGGCTGCTCACCGGCCTCTCCCAGCAGCTCGGTTTCTCGATGGACGACCCGTGGGAGCGGCTGCCGGCCAAGGTGCAGAAGGCCGTCCTGCACGGCTCGCCGGACCAGGTGCACGTCCGCTACAAGAACCGCTACGGCCGCGAGCGCAGCTACTACGCCGCGTTCGAGGGTGTCCTGCCGTTCCTGGAGCGCCGGCACGAGGACACCGACAGCGAGTACATGAAGGACAAGTACGAGGGCTACATGCGGGACGTCCCGTGCCCCGTCTGCCACGGCACCCGGCTCAAGCCGGAGATCCTCGCCGTCAAGCTCAACGACCGGTCGATCGCCGAGGTGACCGGGCTGTCCATCGGCGAGGCGTCGGAGTGGCTCAACGCGCTCGAGCTGGGGGAGCGGGAGCGGGCGATCGCCGACCGCGTGCTCAAGGAGATCCAGGCGCGGCTGTCGTTCCTGGTCGACGTCGGCCTGGACTACCTGTCGATGGACCGGCCCGCGGCGACGCTGGCCGGTGGTGAGGCGCAGCGGATCCGGCTGGCGACCCAGATCGGCTCCGGCCTGGTCGGCGTCCTCTACGTCCTCGACGAGCCCTCGATCGGCCTGCACCAGCGGGACAACACCCGGCTCATCGAGACGCTCGTGCGGCTGCGCGACATGGGCAACACCCTCATCGTCGTCGAGCACGACGAGGACACGATCAAGATCGCCGACTGGGTGGTCGACATCGGCCCGGGTGCCGGGGAGCACGGCGGCGAGGTCGTGGTCAGCGGAACCGTCGACGACCTGCTCGCCAGCGAGCGGTCGCTGACCGGCCAGTACCTGTCCGGCCGCAAGGAGATCACCGTCCCGGCGAAGCGGCGGGAGCCGACGCCGGGCCGGGAGCTGGTCGTCAAGGGCGCCCGGGAGAACAACCTCAAGGGCGTCGACGTCGCGTTCCCGCTGGGGGTGCTCGTCGGCGTCACCGGCGTCTCCGGCTCGGGCAAGTCGAGCCTGGTCAACGACATCCTCTACACGGTGCTGGCCAACGAGCTGAACCGTGCCCGGCAGGTCCCCGGCCGGCACCGGACGATCACCGGCCTGGAGCACCTGGACAAGGTGGTGCACGTCGACCAGTCGCCGATCGGCCGCACCCCGCGGTCCAACCCGGCCACCTACACCGGGGTCTGGGACGCCGTCCGCAAGCTGTTCGCCCAGACCACCGAGGCGAAGATGCGCGGGTACCTGCCCGGCCGCTTCTCCTTCAACGTCAAGGGCGGTCGCTGCGAGGCCTGCTCCGGTGACGGCACGCTCAAGATCGAGATGAACTTCCTGCCGGACGTGTACGTGCCGTGCGAGGTCTGCAAGGGCGCCCGGTTCAACCGCGAGACCCTCGAGGTGCACTACAAGGGCAAGACGGTCGCCGAGGTCCTGGACATGCCGATCGAGGAGGCCGCGGACTTCTTCGCCGCCATCCCCTCGATCGCGCGGTACCTGCGCACCCTCACCGACGTCGGCCTCGGCTACGTGCGGCTCGGGCAGCCGGCCACCACGCTCTCCGGCGGTGAGGCGCAGCGCGTCAAGCTCGCCAGCGAGCTGCAGAAGCGCAGCAACGGCCGCAGCATCTACGTCCTCGACGAGCCCACCACCGGGCTGCACTTCGAGGACATCCGCAAGCTGCTGCTGGTGCTCCAGGGCCTGGTCGACAAGGGCAACTCGGTGGTCGTCATCGAGCACAACCTCGACGTGATCAAGAGCTGCGACTGGCTCATCGACATGGGCCCCGAGGGCGGGTTCCGCGGCGGCACGGTCGTGGCGGAGGGGCCGCCGGAGTTCGTGGCGTCGGTGCCGGAGAGCCACACCGGCCGGTACCTGGTGCCGCTGCTGGACGCCGAGGCGATCGAGGCGGCCGCCGCCCCGAAGAAGCGGACCCGCAAGAAGGCCAGCTGACCGGTCGACCCGGCCGGACGGCGCGGTCAGGGCGTGAAGCGGTAGCCCATGCCGGGCTCGGTGCGCAGGTAGCGCGGGTGCGCCGGGTCCGGCTCCAGCTTGCGGCGGAGCTGGTTGAGGTAGACCCGCAGGTAGTTCGTCTCCCGCTCGTAGGCCGGTCCCCACACCGCCTGCAGCAGCTGCCGCTGCCCGACCAGCCGCCCGGGGGCTCGTACCAGTTCGGCCAGCAGCCCCCACTCCGTCGGGGTCAGCCGGACCGGCTCGCCGCGCACCGTCACCTGGCGGGCGGCCAGGTCCACGCAGAAGTGCTCGGTCTCCACCACGGGCTCGCCGGGCCCGCTCCCGGCTCCCCGGCGGGACAGGGCCCGCAGCCGCGCGAGCAGCTCGCCCATGTCGAACGGCTTGGTGACGTAGTCGTCCGCGCCGGCGTCCAGCGCCTCGATCTTGTCCGTGCTGTCGGTCCGGGCCGAGAGGACGAGGACCGGCCCGGAGAACCAGGGGCGCAGCCCGGCCAGCACCTCCGTCCCGTCCAGGTCGGGCAGGCCGAGGTCGAGGACGACGGCGTCGGGATGCGCGGTGGCGGCCTCCTGCAGCGCCGTCCGCCCGTCGGCCGCCACCACGACCTCGTGCCCGGCCGCGCGCAGCGTGATCCGCAGGGCGCGCAGCAGCTGGGGGTCGTCGTCGACGACGAGGACCCGGCTCACGCGGCGGCCACCGGGACGGCCGCGGCGCGCAGGGACAGCACCATCGTCAGCCCGCCGCCGGGGGTGTCCTCCGCCGCGAGCGCGCCGCCCATGGCCTCGGTCAGCCCGCGGGCGACCGCCAGCCCCAGCCCGACGCCGTGCCCGCGGGGCGCGTCCCCGAGCCGCTGGAAGGGGGCGAAGACTCGCTCCCGGTCCGCCGGGGGCACCCCCGGCCCCCGGTCCACCACCCGCACCTCGACGCGGTCGCCCAGCGACCCGGCCCGCACGGTCACCGGCCCTTGCGGCGCGTGCCGGACCGCGTTGCCGACGAGGTTGGCGAGCACCCGCTCGAGGAGGCCGGGATCGGCCTGGGCCGCCGGCAGGTCGCCGGACCAGTCGCACGTGATCCGCGCCCGGTCGCCGGGGTCGAGCTCGTCCAGCGCCCGGTGCACCACCGCGGGGACGTCCGTGGCCACCAGGGAGGGGCTCACCGCCCCGCCCTGCAGCCGGCTCATGTCGAGCAGATCGTCGACCAGTGCGGTCAGCCGGTCGGCGGACTCGTCCACGGTGGCGACCAGCTCGTCCCGGTCGCCGGGGGAGAGGTCCAGGCCGCCGGTGCGCAGGGCCGACGACGCGGCCTTGATCCCGGCCAGGGGGGTGCGCAGGTCGTGGCTGACCGCGGCCAGCAGCGCCGTCCGCATGCTGTTGCCGGCGGCCAGCCGGTCGGCCTCGGCCGCCTGGGCGGCGAGCCGGCCGTGCTGCAGGGCGACGGCGGCCTGCTCGGCGAACGCCACGAGGACCCGCCGCTCACCGGCCCCCAGGCCCCGACCGCACCAGCGCAGCACCAGCCGGTCGGTGAGCCGTACCTCGTCGACCGCCGTCCCGCCGGGGTCCCCGCAGGAGCCGACGACGGTCTCGTCGCCGTCCCCCTGCTCGGCCATGGTCACCGACCGCAGCCCGAACGCCTCGCGGATCTGCTCCAGCAGGCTGGGCAGCGCCCGGTCCCCGGCCAGCACCGAGCGGGACAGCGATGCCAGCATGGCCGTCTCCGCCTGCGAGCGCGCCGCGGCGGTCGCCCGCCGTGCCGAGCGGTCGACCAGCGTCGCCACCGTCAGCGCGACGACGAGCCCACCGAGCAGCGCGACCACGTCCTCGAGCCGGTTGATGGTGAGCCGCCCGGTGGGGGAGACGAAGAACCAGTTCTCGGCCAGCCCGCCCAGCACCGCCGCGACCAGCGCCGGCCACAGCCCGCCGAGCAGGGCCACGCCCAGCACGAGCAGCAGGAACGCGAGGAGGACGACCGGGAGCGAGGCACCGGCCGCCAGGCTCAGCGCCGTCACCGCGGGCACCCCGGCGACGGCCAGGCCGAGGCCCAGCCACCGCCGGCGGGCGGTGAGCGCGCCGGTGAGCGGCGGCAGTCGCCAGCCCGGTGGCCCGGCCGCGGCGTGCGTGACGATGTGCACGTCGATCTCGCCGGCGCCGGCCACGACCTGCGCGCCGATGCCGCCGCGCACCGCGCGTGCCCACCGCGAGCGCCGACTGGTGCCGATCATCAGCTGCGTGGCCCCGACGCCGCGCGCGAACTCCAGCAGCGCCGGCGCGACCTCGCCACCGACCACCTGGTGGTAGGTGCCGCCCAGGCTGTCCACGAGGGCCCGCTGGGCGACGAGCTCGTCGGGGGAGGCCCCGGCCAGCCCGTCGGCGGCCAGCACGTGGACGGCGATCAGCTCGCCACCCGAGCGCTGCGCCACCCGCGAGGCGCGGCGGACCAGCGTCTCGCCCTCGGGCCCGCCGGTCAGCGCCACGACCACCCGCTCGCGGGCCTCCCACACGGAGTCGATGTCGTGCTCGGCCCGGTAGCGCTGCAGGCCCTCGTCGACCCGGTCGGCCAGCCACAGCAGGGCGAGCTCGCGCAGCGCGGTCAGGTTGCCGACGCGGAAGTAGTTGCCCAGCGCGGCGTCCACCCGCTCGGCCGGGTACACGTTGCCGTGCGCCATCCGGCGGCGCAGGGCCTCGGGCGACATGTCGACCAGCTCGATCTGGTCGGCCCGGCGGACCACCGCGTCGGGCACCGTCTCCTGCTGCGCGATGCCGGTGATCGACTCGACCACGTCGTTGAGGCTCGCCAGGTGCTGGACGTTCACCGTGGTGAGGACGTCGATCCCGGCGTCGAGCACCTCGTCGACGTCCTGCCACCGCTTGGCGTGCCGCGAACCCGGGGGGTTCGAGTGCGCGAGCTCGTCGATCACGACCACCTCGGGCCGCCGGGCCAGGACCGCGTCGACGTCGAGCTCGGCGATCGTCACCCCGCGGTGCGCCACCTGCCGCCGGGGCAGCACCTCCAGGCCCTCGAGCTGGTCGGCCGTGCGCGGGCGGCCGTGCGTCTCGACCAGGCCGACGACGACGTCGGTCCCGCGTGCCGCACGCCGGTGCGCCTCGCCGAGGACGGCGAACGTCTTGCCGACGCCCGGGGCGGCGCCGAGGTAGATGCGCAGCGTCCCGCGAGCGCTGCCTCCCGAGGTCATGCCGACCATGAGCGCCCGCTCCGGCGGGGGTCCGGCGGCGCGCGGCGTCAGGATCCCGTCAAGGAGTGAGGGTGCCGCGTCAGGAGCTCGTCAGGACGGCCGCCGGCGGGTCCGGGCGCTCCTAGCGTCCCGATCCGGTGCGGACGGCGAGGGGTCGTCCGCCGGGACGGATCGAGGGTCGTGCGTCGTGCGTGACGTGGTGTTCGTGCTGCTGACGCTGGGGGTCTCCGGACTGCTGGCGCTGGCCGCACGCGGGGTGGAGCGGCTGGTGGGCGACCGGTGAGGAACCGATGAGCGACATCGCGCAGTGGGTCGGGCTCGGCGTGGCGGCGGCCCTGGTGCTGTACCTGCTCGCCGCGCTGCTGCTCCCGGAGCGGTTCTGATGAGCGACACCGCCTCGGGGTGGCTGCAGGTGGCGCTGCTCGTGGCCGCGCTCGTCGCGGTGCACCGACCGCTCGGCGACTGGATGGCCCGGGTCTTCACCGACGCGCGGCACTGGCGGGTCGAGCGGCTGGTGTACCGGGCGGTGGGCGTCGACGCCGGCACGGAGCAGCGCTGGCCGGTGTACCTGCGCAGCGTGCTGACGTTCTCCGCGGTCGGCGTGCTGTTCCTCTACCTGCTGCAGCGGGTGCAGGGCCGGCTGCCCTGGTCCAACGGGATGGCGGCGGTCGAGCCGTCCTCGGCGTGGAACACCGCCGTCAGCTTCGTCACCAACACGAACTGGCAGGGCTACGCCGGCGAGTCGACGATGGGCCACCTCGTCCAGATGGCCGGCCTCGCCGTGCAGAACTTCGTCTCGGCCGCCGTCGGGATCGCCGTGGCGATCGCGCTGGTCCGCGGGTTCGCCCGCACCCGCACCGACGTGCTGGGCAACTCCTGGGTCGACGTCACCCGGGCGGTCACGCGGATCCTGCTGCCGCTGTCGGTCCTCGGCGCGGTCGTGCTGGTGCTCGGCGGCGTCGTCCAGAACCTGTCGTCGGGCACCGACGCGACGACGGTCGCCGGCGCCACCCAGTTCCTGCCCGGCGGGCCGGTGGCCTCCCAGGAGGTCATCAAGGAGCTCGGGACCAACGGCGGCGGCTTCTACAACGCCAACTCGGCGCACCCGTTCGAGGGCCCGAGCGCCTGGGTGTCGCTGTTCCAGGTCTTCCTCATCCTGCTGATCCCCTTGACACTCCCGCGCACCTTCGGGCGGATGGTCGGCGACCGGCGGCAGGGCCTGGCGATCGCCGGGGTGATGGCCGCCCTGGCCGCGGCGTCGCTGGCGCTGACGACCTGGGCGCAGGCCCGGGCCGGAGGAGCGGCGACCCAGCTGGCCGGTGCGGCGCTGGAGGGGCAGGAGGTCCGCTTCGGGAGCCCGCTGTCCTCGCTGTTCGGCGCCGCCACGACGCTCACCTCGACCGGCGCGGTGAACTCGATGCACGACAGCTACACGCCCGCCGGCGGCCTGCTGACGATGGCGAACATGATGCTGGGCGAGGTCGCGCCCGGCGGGGTCGGCTCGGGCCTCTACGGGATGCTCGTGCTGGCGCTCGTCACCGTGTTCGTCGCCGGGCTGATGGTCGGGCGGACGCCCGAGTACCTGGGCAAGAAGCTCGGCCGCCGCGAGATGACGCTCGCCTCCCTCTACGTGCTCGCCACGCCCACGCTCGTGCTGGTCGGCACCGCGGTCGCGATGTCCACCGACGCCGGACGCGGATCGATGCTCAACGACGGCCCGCACGGGCTGTCGGAGGTGCTCTACGCCTTCACCTCGGCGGCGAACAACAACGGCTCGGCCTTCGGCGGGCTCTCGGCGAACACCACCTTCTACGACGTCGCCCTCGGCCTGGCCATGGCGTTCGGCCGCTTCCTGCCGATCGTGCTGGTCCTGGCCCTGGCCGGTCGGCTCGCGAGCCAGGGCCGCGCCCCGGCGACCGCCGGGACCCTCCCCACCCACCGGCCGCTGTTCGCCGGTCTCCTGGGCGCCGTCGTCCTCGTGGTCGTCGGCCTCACCTACCTGCCCGCGCTCTCGCTCGGGCCGATCGCGGAAGGACTGTCATGACCACCGCACTGGAGCGCCCTCCCGCGCCCGCGGGGGAGCCGCGGGCACCCCGGCGGCCGGAGGTCCGGTGGGGACCGACGCTGGCCGGCGCCGTCCGCAAGCTGGACCCGCGCGGCCTCGTCCGCCAGCCCGTCGTCTTCGTCGTGTGGGTCGGCTCGGTCTTCTCGACCGTGCTGGGCATCGCCGAGCCGTCGGTCTTCGGCTGGCTGGTCACCGGCTGGCTGTGGGCCACCGTGCTCTTCGCCAACGCCGCCGAGGCGGTGGCCGAGGGCCGCGGCCGGGCCCAGGCGGCCACGCTGCGCGCGGCCCGCACCACCACGGTCGCCGTCCGGCCGGACGGCACCGAGGTGCCCGCGGCGGACCTGCGCCCGGGTGACCGCGTCGTCGTCGTGGCCGGCCAGGTGGTCCCGGGGGACGGCGACGTCGTCGAGGGCATCGCCAGCGTCGACGAGTCGGCCATCACCGGGGAGTCCGCGCCGGTGATCCGCGAGTCCGGCGGCGACCGCTGCGCGGTGACCGGCGGGACGACGGTGCTGTCGGACCGCATCGTCGTCCAGATCACCAGCCGGCCGGGGGAGACCTTCGTCGACCGGATGATCGCCCTGGTCGAGGGCGCCGAGCGGCAGCGGACGCCGAACGAGATCGCGCTGAACATCCTGCTGAGCTCGCTGACGATCGTCTTCCTGCTCGCCGTCGTCACCCTGCAGCCGCTGGCGCTGTACTCCGGTGCCGGGCAGTCGACGATCGTGCTCATCGCCCTGGTCGTCTGCCTCATCCCGACGACGATCGGGGCACTGCTCTCGGCCATCGGCATCGCCGGGATGGACCGGCTGGTGCAGCGCAACGTGCTGGCCATGAGCGGCCGCGCCGTCGAGGCGGCCGGCGACGTGAACACCCTGCTGCTGGACAAGACGGGCACCATCACGCTCGGCAACCGGCAGGCCGCCGAGTTCGTGGCCGCCCCGGACGTCGACGAGCGGGAGATGGCCGACGCCGCTCAGCTCGCCTCGCTGGCCGACGAGACGCCGGAGGGGCGCAGCGTCGTGGTGCTCGCCAAGCACCGGTACGGCCTGCGGGAGCGGACCGACCTGCCCGGGGCGGAGTTCGTCCCGTTCACCGCGCAGACGCGCATGAGCGGCGTGGACCTGCCCGACGGCCGGACGCTGCGCAAGGGCGCGGCCGGCGCCGTCACCGGCTGGGTGCGCGCCCTCGGCGGCACGGTGGCCACGGAGGTGGGCGACGTCGTCGACGGCATCTCCGCCGCCGGCGGGACCCCGCTCGTCCTCGCCGAGCACGGCCCGGCCGGTGCCCGGGTGCTCGGGGTGATCCACCTCAAGGACGTCGTCAAGGCCGGCATGCGGGAGCGGTTCGACGAGCTCCGCCGGATGGGCATCCGCACCGTGATGATCACCGGCGACAACGAGCGCACCGCCCGCGCGATCGCCGCCGAGGCCGGCATCGACGACGTGCTCGCCGAGGCCACCCCCGAGGACAAGCTCGCTCTCATCCGGCGCGAGCAGGAGGGCGGCCGGCTGGTCGCGATGACCGGCGACGGCACCAACGACGCCCCCGCGCTGGCGCAGGCCGACGTCGGCGTGGCCATGAACACCGGGACGACCGCGGCCAAGGAGGCCGGGAACATGGTCGACCTGGACTCCGACCCGACGAAGCTGATCGAGATCGTGGAGATCGGCAAGCAGCTGCTGATCACCCGCGGATCGCTGACCACCTTCTCGATCGCCAACGACCTGGCGAAGTACTTCGCGATCCTCCCGGCGATGTTCGCCGGCTCCGTCCCCGGGCTCGCGGCGCTGGACGTGATGCGGCTGGCCTCGCCCGAGTCGGCGATCCTCTCCGCCGTCGTGTTCAACGCGCTGGTGATCGTGGCCCTCGTGCCGCTCGCCCTCCGGGGCGTGCGGTTCCGGCCCGGTCCGGCGGAGGCGGTGCTGCGCCGCAACCTGCTGGTCTACGGCATCGGCGGCGTCCTCGCCCCGTTCGCCGGGATCAAGCTCATCGACCTGCTCGTCTCCCTCCTCCCCGGGATCGCGTGATGCCTGCCCTGCGCTGGGGCCGCCAGCTGGTGGCCGCCGTCCGTCTGCTGCTCGTCGCCACCGTCGTCCTCGGCCTGGGCTACCCCCTGGCCGTCACCGGCATCGCCCAGTTCGTCGCGCCCGGGCGGGCCGACGGCTCGCTGGTGGAGGTGGACGGCGAGGTGGTGGGCTCGTCCCTGATCGGCCAGGCGTTCACCGACGCCGACGGGGCACCGCTCCCGCAGTACTTCCAGACCCGCCCTTCGGCATCGGGCTACGACGGCGCCGCGTCGGGCGGTTCCAACCTCGGACCCAACTCGGCCGAGCTCGCCGACCTCGTCCAGCAGCGCCGGGCGGCGGTGGCGGCCTTCAACGGCGTCGACCCCGCGGACGTACCGCCGGACGCGGTCACGGCCTCGGCCTCCGGACTGGACCCGGACATCTCGCCGGCGTACGCGGCGATCCAGGTGGACAGGGTGGCGCAGGCCCGCGGGCTGGACGCCGGCACGGTCCGGCGGCTGGTGGCCGACGCGACCGCCGGCCGGGACCTCGGGTTCGTCGGGGCGCCGCACGTCCGGGTGCTGGAGCTGAACCTGGCGCTGGACCGCGCAACCGGCCGTTGACGCCGATGACTTGTGAGAGACATCACGTGGGCGTATCGTCGCTTGTGACTGACGTCACCAGGGCACGTCTGTGCCCGTGCGAGGAGGCCGCGATGAGCGCACTCACTCCCGACTGCGACCCCGACATGAGCCACTGCGGGCAGCCGTGGCAGGGCAAGGGCAAGCCGGGGTCGGGTGTCCTCTCCGCCGTCGTGCTGGTGGCGGTCCTGGGCCTGTCGGTGCTGGTCGTGACCAAGGACGTCGTCGCGGACGCGTTCGACTTCGCGGCCGTGCCGATCGGGCTGCTCGCGGCCGTGGCGCTCACCCGCCGCGCCGTCCGCCTGGCATCCCGGGGCGCTGCCGCGGTCGCCGCGCACGTGCCCACCGCCGTCGCCGTGCGGCGGTCCCAGCCGGTCGGCTGACCGCCGACACCACCTGACCTGCGCACCGGGGAGCGGGGCCCGACGGGCCTCGCTCCCCGTCGTGCGTCCCGTCGCCGGCCGGCTGTGACGGGTGGGACGGACGGGTCCGCCGGGGGGACGACGTGTCGTCCCCGCGACCTAGTGTGGAGGGCATGCCCGACCCGTCCTCGTACCGCCCAGCGGTCGGCAGCATCCCGGAGAGCCCGGGGGTCTACAAGTTCCGCGATCCCAACGGCCGCGTCATCTACGTGGGCAAGGCCAAGAGCCTCCGCCAGCGGCTGAACAGCTACTTCGCCGACATCGCGGGCCTGCACCCGCGCACCCGGCAGATGGTCACGACCGCGTCCAGCGTCGAGTGGACCGTCGTCGGCACCGAGGTCGAGGCGCTGCAGCTCGAGTACAACTGGATCAAGGAGTTCGACCCGCGGTTCAACGTCCGCTACCGCGACGACAAGAGCTACCCGTCGCTGGCCGTGACGCTCAACGAGGAGTTCCCCCGGCTGCAGGTCATGCGCGGCCCGAAGCGCAAGGGCGTGCGCTACTTCGGCCCGTACGCGCACGCCTGGGCCATCCGGGAGACGCTCGACACCCTGACCCGCGTCTTCCCCGCCCGGACCTGCAGCACCGGGGTGTTCAAGCGGGCCGGCCAGATCGGCCGCCCGTGCCTGCTGGGCTACATCGGCAAGTGCTCGGCGCCGTGCGTCGGCCGGGTCAGCCCCGAGGAGCACCGGGCGATCGTCGACGACTTCTGCGACTTCATGGCCGGCCGGACCGACGCCATGGTGAAGCGCCTCGAGCGCGAGATGGCCGAGGCCGCCGAGGCGATGGAGTACGAGAAGGCGGCGCGGCTGCGCGACGACCTGGGCGCCCTCAACCGGGCGATGGAGAAGCAGGCCGTCGTCCTCGGTGACGGCACCGACGCCGACGTCGTCGCCTTCGCCCAGGACGACCTCGAGGCCGCCGTCCAGGTCTTCCACGTGCGCGGCGGCCGGGTCCGCGGCCAGCGCGGCTGGATCATCGACAAGGTCGAGGAGATCGGCACCGGCGAGCTCGTGGAGCAGTTCCTCCTGCAGGTCTACGGCGGGGTCGACGAGCAGACGGGTGTCGCCGAGGCCGGGGAGACGGTGCCCAAGGAGGTGCTCGTCCCCGAGCTGCCGGCCGACGCCGACGTCTACGAGGAGCTGCTGAGCGAGCTGCGCGGCAGCCGGGTGAGCCTGCGCGTGCCGCAGCGGGGGGACAAGCGCTCCCTGCTGGAGACGGTGGAGCGCAACGCCAAGGAGGCGTTCGTCCGCCACCGGGTCAAGCGCTCCAGCGACCTGACCGCGCGCTCGCTGGCGCTGGCCGAGCTCCAGGAGGCCCTGGAGCTCCCCGAGGCGCCGCTGCGGATCGAGTGCATGGACGTCTCCCACGTCCAGGGCACCAACGTGGTGGCCTCGATGGTGGTGTTCGAGGACGGCCTGGCCAAGAAGTCCGACTACCGCCGGTTCTCCGTCACGCACGGAACCGACGACACCGCGGCCATGGCCGAGGTCGTCCGCCGCCGGTTCGCCCGCCACCTCAAGGAGGAGGCCGACCGGCAGGACGAGCAGGGGATCGCCGCGGAGGAGGGCCGGCCGCGCCGGTTCGCCTACCCGCCGAACCTGCTCGTCGTCGACGGCGGCGCCCCGCAGGTGGCCGCGGCCGCCCGGTCGCTGGACGAGCTGGGCGTCGTCGACGTCGCCGTCTGCGGGCTGGCCAAGCGCATGGAGGAGGTGTGGCTGCCGGGGGAGTCCGACCCGGTGATCCTGCCGCGCACCTCGGAGGCGCTGTACCTGCTGCAGCGGGTCCGCGACGAGGCGCACCGCTTCGCGATCACGTACCACCGGCAGAAGCGGTCGGCCAGCATGCTGGTCTCCCTGCTCGACGACGTCCCGGGCCTCGGCGACACGCGCCGCAAGGCCCTGCTCAAGAGGTTCGGCTCACTGAAGCGGCTGCGCGCCGCCACGCTGGAGGAACTCATGGAGGTGCCCGGCATCGGCCGGCGGACGGCGGAGGCCGTCCTGGCCGCGGTGGCCGAGCCGGAGGTGGGGGAGGCGGCGGAGGCGGAGCCGGTCGAGACCACGCTCGGCCCGGACGGCCCCGCCGAGCTGGGCTCCCCCCGGCCCGACGCCGGCGGGACCGCCGAGGTCGGCAAGGTGGACCTCGCCGGATCGGGCGTCGCCGGGGTGGCCTCGTGAGCGTGCCGCCCCAGGGCAGCGGCCCCCAGCGGGACGTCGCGCCGCCGCTGGACCCCGCGAGCACCGAGACCGCGCCGCTGGACGTCGTCGTCGTCACCGGCCTCTCCGGCTCCGGCAAGAACACCGTCGGGCGGGTGCTGGAGGACCTCGGCTACTACGTCGTCGACAACCTCCCGCCGGCCCTGCTGCAACCGATGGTGGAGCTGGGCGCCCGGGGCGACCTGCGCCGCTTCGCCGCCGTCGTGGACGTCCGCAGCCGCGCCTTCTCCAGCGACCTGCAGGAGTCGATCAGCGCGCTGGACACGGCCGGGCACCGGCCGCGGGTGCTGTACGTGCACGCCCGCGACGAGGTCCTCGTCCGCCGCTACGAGTCCAACCGCCGCGAGCACCCGCTGCAGGGCAGCGGCCGGCTCGTCGACGGCATCGCCGCCGAGCGGGCGCTGCTCACCGGCATCGCCGGCGACGCCGACCTGTGGGTCGACACCAGCGATCTCAACGTCCACCAGCTGCGCGCCACCCTGGAGAACGCCTTCGCCCGCGAGGGGCAGACCCCGCCCCTGACCGCGACCGTGCTCAGCTTCGGCTTCAAGTACGGCCTGCCGCTGGACGCCGACCTGGTCGTGGACGCCCGGTTCCTGCCGAACCCGCACTGGGTCCCGGAGCTGCGCCCCCGGACCGGCCAGGACCCGGACGTGCGCGACTACGTGCTCGGGCAGGAGGACGCCGCACCCTTCCTCGACCGCTACGTCGACGTGCTCCGGCTGCTCATCCCCGGCTACCGCCGCGAGGGCAAGCGCTACCTGACCCTCGCCGTGGGCTGCACCGGCGGGAAGCACCGCAGCGTCGCGATCGCCGAGGAGTTCGCCCGCCGGCTGGCCCTCGACGGCGTCCAGGCCGTGGCGCAGCACCGCGACCTGGGGCGCGAGTAGTGGGTCGGCCCGACGCGCCGCCGCGGGTGGTGGCCTTCGGCGGCGGCCACGGCCTGGCCGCCGCCCTCGGCGCCTGGCGGCGCCTGACGCCGGAGCTGACGGCGGTGGTCACCGTCGCCGACGACGGCGGGTCCTCCGGGCGCATCCGGCGCGAGATGCCCGTGCTGCCGCCCGGGGACCTGCGCATGGCCCTCGCGGCCCTGGCCGGAGACGACGAGCAGCGCTCGGAGATGACCGAGCTGCTCCAGCACCGCCTGGGCGGCTCCGGGGTCCTCGCCGGGCACCCGGTGGGCAACCTCGTCCTGACCGGGCTCACGGAGCTGCACGGGGGCGACACGGTGCGGGCCCTGGACAGCCTCTGCCGGCTGCTGGGCGCCTGCGGACGGGTGCTGCCGATGGCGGACGTCCCCCTCGACCTCGTGGCCCGGGTGGAGACCGTCGACCCGGACGACCCCGCGCGCACCCGCACCATCCGCGGGCAGGCGGCCATCGCCTCGACCCCCGGCCGGGTGCGCGACATCCTGGTCTCGCCGGCCGACCCGCCGGTGCACCCCGCGGTGCTGCAGGCGATCGCCACCGCCGACGTCGTCTCGCTCGGCCCCGGCTCCTGGTACACCTCGGTGCTCCCGCACCTCCTGGTGCCCCGGCTGCGGGCCGCGCTGGCCGCGACCCCGGCCCGGGTGGTCGTCGTGCTCAACCTCGAGCCGCAGCCGGGGGAGACGGACGGGTTCTCGCCGGAGGAGCACCTGCGGGTGCTCCAGGCGCATCTGGGCGGAGTGGCGCTGCACACCGTGGTCGCCGATGTCGACTCGGTGGTTGACCGCTGTGGTCTGCTGTCAGCGGTCCGCGCGTGCGGCGCCGAGCTCGTCCTGGCCCCCGTGGCCGAGCCGGGCGGTGCGCCGCGGCACGACCCCGAGCGCCTCGCGACGGCGCTGGCGGACGTGCTCGGGCCACGGTGACGGATGGCGGCACGGGGCGGGGTACCGGGAGGATCACGTTCCGGGACGGACCGATCCGCCCCGGACGACCGGGGATCGGCGTGGGGATCGGTGTGGGGATCGGTGTGGGGGAGGACGAGGTGGGGATGACCCCTGGGGGAACGGGCGGTCCTGCAGTGACCGAGCGGGGGTGGACGACATGGCGATGACGGCGATGGTCAAGGACGAGCTCTCCCGCGTGGAGTGCTCGCGGACCTCCGAGCGCAAGGCGGAGGTCACGGCGCTGCTGCGCTTCTCGGGCGGCCTGCACATCGTGGGCGGCCGGGTGGTCATCGAGGCCGAGCTCGACACCGGCTCGGTGGCTCGCCGGCTGCGCCGCGACATCAGCGAGGTCTACGGCTACACCAGCGGCGTCAGCGTCCTGGCCGGCGGCAACATCCGTCGGGGCGTCCGCTACCTGGTGCGCATCGCCAAGCACGGCGAGGGCCTCGCCCGCCAGACCGGCCTGGTCGACCAGCGCGGCCGTCCGGTCCGCGGGCTGCCGCCGTCGGTGGTCTCCGGGGGCATCGGCGATGCCGAGGCCGCCTGGCGAGGCGCGTTCCTCGCCCACGGCTCCCTCACCGAGCCCGGCCGGTCCTCCTCGCTGGAGGTCACCTGCCCCGGGCCGGAGGCCGCGATGGCCCTGGTCGGCGCGGCCCGCCGGCTCGGGATCGCCGCCAAGGCCCGCGAGGTCCGCGGCGCCGACCGCGTGGTGGTCCGCGACGGCGACGCGATCAGCGCGCTGCTCACCCGCATGGGCGCCCACGACGCCGTCCTGGCCTGGGAGGAGCGGCGGATGCGCCGCGAGGTCCGGGCCACCGCCAACCGGCTGGCCAACTTCGACGACGCCAACCTGCGCCGCTCGGCCCGCGCCGCGGTGGCCGCCAGCGCGCGGGTGGAGCGGGCCCTGGAGATCCTCGGCCAGGACGCGCCCGAGCACCTGCTGGTCGCCGGCCGGCTCCGGCTGGAGCACGGTCAGGCCTCGCTGGAGGAGCTCGGCCAGCGGGCCGACCCGCCGATGACCAAGGACGCCGTCGCCGGCCGCATACGGCGTCTCCTCGCCATGGCCGACAAGCGGGCCAAGGACCTCGGCATCCCGGACACCGAGTCCGTCGTCACCGACGACATGCTCGCCCAGTAGCCGGCCTCCGCCTCCCCCCTCGGGGGGAGGCGGGTCCAGCAGACCCCCGATCCGACCGATCCCCCCGGGAGTGGCGGGCCGTCCAGCGCCCGCCGGCCGAGAGGACCCGGGATGGCGCTGCAGACGTGGTGGCCGGTCTTCGCGTGCGCGGCGCTGGTCGCCGTGCTCACCGCGACACTGGCCTGGCGCCGTCGCGCCCGGACCCCGGCCGCGACCGCGCTGGCGGCCGCGATGGCCGGGACCGCCGTCTGGTCGACCGCCGACGCCGTCGTGTACGGGATCGACGCCGAGGTGGTCCGCACCGTCTACCCGTCCGTGCTCATGGCCGGGGCGGGGCTGGTGGTGGCGTCCGTCTGGGTGCTCACCCGCGTCGTCTCCGACCCCTCGTGGCGGCTCACCCGCCGCACCGCCGCCCTCCTGGCCGTCGTGCCGGTGCTGGTGGTCACGACGGCCACCGTCCCGGCCACCCACGAGCTCGTCCTGGACGGGGCCGACTCCGGGCCCGTCGTGGACGTCGCCTTCGGCCCGGTGTTCCTGGCCAACGCCGCCTACAGCTACGTCGTGCTGGGCGTCGCCTACGCGCGCCTGGTCCGCCGGTGGCGGGCGACGGCCGGGATCTTCCGCCGTCAGGTCCGGGTCCTGCTGCTCACCTCGCTGCTGGCGACCGTGGGCAACGTCGTCACGATCGCGGCGCAGGGCGAGGACGGTCGGATCGACGTCACCCCGCTGTTCTTCCTGCTCACCGGGCTCGTCGACTGCTGGGCGATCTTCCGCCTGGGGCTGCTCCAGGTGGTCCCGGTGGCGCGCGACCGGGTCGTCGACACCCTCCCGGACGCCGTCCTCGTCGTCGACCCGGAGGGCCGGGTGCTCGACCTCAACCCGGCGGCCGTGCGGCTGCTGGAGCGGACCCGCCCCGGCGGCTCCGACGGCATCCTCGGCCGGGTCCTGCACGAGATCGCCGGCCCGGAGGCCGTGGCCCTCGGCCGGGTGACCGACGAGGACGGTCACCGGGTCGCCGAGGTCGCACCCGGCGTGTGGCTCGACGTCCGCGCCTCCGCGATCAGCGATCCGCGCGGCCGGGCCCTCGGCCGGATCGTCGTCGTCCGCGACGTCAGCGAGGAGCAGGGCCGCAGGCTCGCCGTCGAGGAGCTCAACCGGCAGCTCGCCGAGCAGGTCGAGGAGATCGAGCGGCTGCGCGCGGCGCTCGCCGAGGAGGCGGTGCGGGATCCGCTCACCGGCCTGCACAACCGCCGGCACCTCGACCGGGTCCTCGACCGGGCGCCCCTGGCCCCCCTCGATCCCGCGCCGGTGAGCGTCCTGGTGGTCGACGTGGACCACTTCAAGACGGTCAACGACCGGTTCGGGCACGCCACGGGCGACCAGGTGCTCCAGGCGATCGCCGGGGTGCTGACCGGGGCGGCGCGGGCGGGGGACACGGTGGCCCGCTTCGGCGGCGAGGAGTTCGTCGTCGTCCTGCCGGGTGTGGGTCGCCACGAGGCGGCCGAGCGGGCCGAGCTGATCCGCGGCCGGTGCGCGGCGCTGCGGCACGACGGCCCCGACGGCGCGCTGGGCGTGACGGTCAGCGTCGGCGTCGCCACGGCCCCGGACGACGGGACCGGTCCGGCCGCCCTGCTCTCCGCCGCGGACCGCGCCGTGTACGCGGCCAAGGCGGCGGGGCGCGACCGCGTCGTCCAGTCCCCGGGTCTGGCCGCCCCGGTCGGGTGACCGGGCAGCACCGCGGAGGAGACCTCGCCGCGGTGCCGATAGGCTCGCCGCCGACGCGCGGCCGGGCGATCCCGCACGGCCGCCGCTGCACGCGACGGGATCTCGGGAGGTCCAGCAGTGACGGTACGGGTCGGCATCAACGGTTTCGGGCGCATCGGCCGCAACTTCTGGCGGGCCGCGGCCGCCAGCGGCAAGGACATCGAGATCGTGGCGGTGAACGACCTCACCAGCCCGGCGACGCTCGCCCACCTGCTCAAGTACGACAGCATCCTGGGCGTCCTGCCGCAGGACGTGGAGGCCACCGACGACGGCATCTCCGTCGGCGGCGCGAGCATCAAGGTGCTCTCCGAGCGCGACCCCGCCGCCCTGCCGTGGGGCGACCTGGGCGTCGACGTCGTCGTCGAGTCCACCGGCTTCTTCACCAAGGCCGACGACGCGCGCAAGCACGTCGACGCCGGTGGCGCCAAGAAGGTCATCATCTCGGCGCCGGCCTCCGGCGACGACCTGACCATCGTCATGGGCGTCAACCACGAGAAGTACGACGGCTCGCAGACGATCATCAGCAACGCGTCCTGCACCACCAACTGCCTCGCGCCGCTGGCCAAGGTGCTGCACGACGAGTTCGGCATCGAGCGCGGCCTGATGACGACGATCCACGCCTACACCGCCGACCAGAACCTGCAGGACGGCCCGCACAAGGACCTGCGCCGTGCCCGCGCCGCGGCCCTCAACATGGTGCCCACCTCGACCGGTGCCGCCAAGGCGATCGGCCTGGTGCTGCCGGAGCTCAACGGCAAGCTCGACGGCTACGCCGTCCGCGTCCCCGTGCCGACCGGCTCGGCGACCGACCTCACCGTCCAGGTCTCCCGGGAGGCCTCGGCCGACGACATCGACGCCGCCTACCGCGCCGCCGCCGAGGGCCCGCTCAAGGGCTACCTCAAGTACACGAACGCGCCGATCGTCTCCAGCGACATCGTCACCGACCCGCACTCCTGCATCTATGACGCCGGCCTGACCAAGGTCTTCGGCCCGATGGTCAAGGTGCTCGGCTGGTACGACAACGAGTGGGGCTACTCCAACCGGCTCGTGGACTCGGTCGAGCTCGTCGGCGCCTCGCTCTGACGCTGACGATGCGTTCTCTCGACGACCTCCTCGCCGAGGGCGTCTCGGGTCGGCGCGTGCTCGTGCGCGCCGACCTGAACGTCCCGCTCGACAAGCAGACCCGCGAGATCACCGACGACGGCCGGATCCGGGCGAGCCTGCCCAGCATCCAGGCCCTGCGCGACGGCGGCGCCCGCGTCGTCGTCGCCGCGCACCTCGGCCGGCCCAAGGGCACGCCGGACCCGCAGTTCTCCCTGGCCCCGGTCGCCGCCCGCCTGGGCGAGCTGCTCGGCACCGACGTCGAACTCGCCGCGGACGTGGCCGGGGACGACGCCCGTGCGAAGGCCGCCGCCCTGGGCGACGGCGACGTCCTCCTGCTGGAGAACGTCCGCTTCGAGGCCGCGGAGACGTCGAAGGACGACGCCGAGCGCGGGGAGCTGGCCGACCGGCTCGCGGCCCTGGCCGACGTGTACGTCGACGACGCCTTCGGCGCGGTCCACCGCAAGCACGCGTCGGTGTACGACGTCGCGCTGCGGCTGCCGCACGTCGCCGGCCGGCTCGTCGCCACCGAGCTCGACGTCCTCACGCGGCTGACCAGCGACCCGGCGCGGCCCTACGTGGTCGTCCTCGGCGGGTCCAAGGTCAGCGACAAGCTCGCGGTCATCGAGGCGCTGCTGCCGAAGGTCGACCGGCTGCTGGTCGGCGGCGGGATGTGCTTCACCTTCCTCGCCGCGCAGGGCCACGGCGTGGGCACCTCGCTGCTCGAGGCCGACCAGGTCGACACCTGCCGCCGGCTGCTCGCCGAGGCCGGCGACCGGATCGTGCTCCCCGTCGACGTCGTCGCCGCCTCGGCGTTCAGCGCCGACGCGGAGACCGCCGTCGTCGACGTCGACGCCATCCCCGACGACCGCATGGGCCTGGACGTCGGCCCGCGGACCGTCGAGGTCTTCGGCCGCGAGCTCGGCGGTGCCCGGACCGTCTTCTGGAACGGACCGATGGGCGTGTTCGAGATGGCCCCCTTCCAGGCCGGGACCCGCGGGGTCGCACAGGCGGTCGCCGCGGTCGACGGGCTCTCCGTCGTCGGCGGTGGGGACTCCGCCGCCGCTGTCCGCACGCTGGGGCTGGACGAGGCCGCCTACGGCCACATCAGCACCGGTGGCGGCGCGTCGCTCGAGTACCTCGAGGGCCGGGAGCTCCCCGGCCTCGCGGTCCTGACCGAGGGTGGGGCCGCCTGATGGCCCGCACCCCGGCACCGGCGAAGCGCGAGGGGCGCCGGCCGCTCATCGCCGGCAACTGGAAGATGCACATGACGCACCTCGAGGCCATCGGCCTGGTGCAGAAGCTGGCGTTCTCCCTCAAGGAGCCGCAGCTGCAGGCCGCCGAGGTCGTCGTCGTGCCGCCGTTCACCGCGCTGCGCAGCGTCCAGACCCTGGTCGCCGGCGACAAGCTGGAGATCGGCTACGGCGCCCAGGACCTGTCGCTGCACGACTCCGGCGCCTACACCGGCGAGGTCAGCGGCGCGATGCTCGCCGCGCTGGCCTGCACCTACGTGGTGGTCGGCCACTCCGAGCGGCGCGCGCTGCACGGGGAGGACGACGCCGTCGTCGCCGGCAAGGTGCAGGCCGCGCAGCGGCACGGACTGGTGCCGATCCTCTGCGTCGGGGAGGGCCTGGAGGTCCGCCGCGCCGGTGAGCACGTCGCGCACTGCACCGCCCAGCTCGACGCCGCGCTGGAGGGCCTGACCGCCGAGCAGGTGCAGCAGGTGGTGATCGCCTACGAGCCGGTCTGGGCGATCGGCACCGGCGAGGTGGCGACCCCGGAGGACGCGCAGGAGGTGTGCGGGGCACTCCGGTCCCGGCTCGCCGAGCGTTTCGGCCCGGAGACCGCCGCGGTCGTCCGTATCCTCTACGGCGGGTCGGTGAAGGCCGCGAACACGGCCGGGATCCTGGCCGGGCCGGACGTCGACGGTGCGCTCGTCGGCGGTGCCAGCCTGGACGGCGACGAGTTCGCGCAGATCTGTCGGGTCGCCGCCGACGGGAGCTGACCGCTCCCGGCCGCGGCGGAGCGGAAGCGGGGGACGTGGGGATCAGCAGCACGCTGGAGCGGGTGGCCGATGGGCGACCCGCCTGGCTGCGCGGGACCCCCGGCCGCCTCGTCGGCCTCGCCCTCGTCGTGGCGCTCGTCGTGGCCGTCGTCGTCAGCTGCAGCGGCGGGCGGGACGCCGGAGCCACCGTGCCGGTCCTCGGTGACGGCCCGGACGCCGGACTCACCGGCGTCCGGGCCTCGTCGGACGCCGACGGCGGCACCCTGCGCGTCGTCGCCGGCGAGGTCGACAGCCTCGACCCGCAGCGCTCCTACGCGCCCGGCGTGTGGAACCTCATGCGGCTGTACACCCGCACGCTGGTGACCTACTCCCCGACGCCGGGGGAGACCGACACCCTCGTGCCGGACCTGGCCACCGACCTCGGGATCACCGAGGACAACGGGCTGACCTGGACCTTCACCCTCCGTGAGGGGATCCGGTTCGAGAACGAGCAGCCGATCACCTCACGGGACGTGAAGTACGGCATCGAGCGCTCCTTCGCCTCCGACGTGATCGTGGGCGGCCCGACCCGCGCCGTCGAACTCCTCGACGACCCGGCCAACCCGTACCCGGGGCCGTACCAGGACGAGGCCCCGGACCGGCTGGGCCTGCCGTCGATCGAGACGCCGGACGACCGGACCATCGTCTTCCGGCTGCGCGCCGCCACCCCCGACTTCCCGTACGTGCTCGCGCTGCCCTCCAGCAGCCCGGTGCCGATCGCCGCCGACACCGGCGCGGCCTACGGCGCGGACCCGGTGAGCTCCGGGCCGTACGCCATCACCTCGGTCGACCCGCAGACCGGGATCGTGCTCGACCGCAACCCGCAGTGGGACCCGGCCACCGACGAGGTCCGCACCGCGCTGCCGGACCAGGTCGTCGTCCGCACGGGCCTGTCCGGCCTGGAGCGCGACCAGGCGCTGCTCGCCGGGTCCGCCGACGTCGACATCTCCGCCACCGGCATCCAGCGGGCCACCGAGGCCCGGCTGGCCGACGGCGCCGGCGGTGACGTGCCGCTGGAGGACCGGGTCGACGAGGTGCCCACCGGGGCGGTCCGCGTGCTGGCACTGCCCACCGACGTCGCGCCGATGGACGACGCCAACTGCCGGGCCGCGGTCGCCGCCGCGGTCGACCGCGGGGGAGTGCAGGAGGCGCTCGGCGGCAGCGCCGACGCCCGCGCCACCGCCCGGCTCTGGCCGGCCGGCCTGGAGGGCGGCCCGGAGGAGCCCGACGCGGGGCCGGACCTCGACGCGGCGCGGGAGTCCCTCGCGGCCTGCGGGGTGCCCGACGGGTTCAGCACCGTGCTCGCCGTCGTGGACGCCCCGGCCAGCATCGCCGTGGCCGAGGTGCTGGCCGACCAGCTCGCCGAGGTCGGGATCACCGCGGAGGTCCGCCCCCTGCCGGCCGCGAGCTTCTACGCCCGCGACGTCGGCGACCCGGAGAACGTGCGGGCGCAGGGCTTCGGGATGGTGCTCGCCAGCTGGACGGCGGTCGTCCCCACCCCGTCGGCCTTCCTGGTCCCGCTGGTCGACGGCCGGTCGGTGAGCCGGGTCGGGAACACCAACTACGCCCGCCTGGCCGACCCCGCGATCGACGCCCTGGTCGACACCGCCGTGGCCGCCGGTACCGATGCCGGTGCCGCCCGGGGTGCGTGGCGCGAGGTCGCCGCCGCGGCCGGGGCCACCAACGCCTACGTCCCGCTGGCCGAGGCGCACCTGCAGGTGCTGTCGGGGCAACGGCTGCGCAACGGGCTCGTGATGGCGCCCTACGGCAGCTACGACCTCGCCACCGCCGGGGTGCGCTGAGTCGGTGCGCTGGAGCGGCCCGCCGCTCGGCTACGCTGGACCCATGGTCGAGCTCGGTCTCAACGTGCTGCTGGTGCTCACCAGCGTGCTGCTCGTGGTGCTGATCCTGCTGCACCGGGGCAAGGGCGGCGGCCTCTCCTCGATGTTCGGCGGTGCGGCGTCCTCGTCGCTGTCGGGCTCCTCGGTGGTCGAGAAGAACCTCAACCGGCTGACCGTCATCACCGGCCTGATCTGGGCGGTCTGCGTCGTCGGCCTGGGCATCCTGATCAAGGTCTGAGCGCCGAGCGCCCGGATCCGGGGCGAAAACGTGACCAAGAACCCCTTTCCGACGCCCTAGACTCCCGTCGGCGGCGCGTCCGGCGCCGCCGGGTCTGAGTGGGGGCGCTCGTGGCTGGTGGGAACGCGATCCGGGGCACGCGGGTCGGTGCGGGTCCGATGGGTGAGGCCGAGCGGGGCGAGGTCGCGCCGCGCAACCGGGTGGCCTTCTGGTGCGCCCAGGCGCACGAGACCCGGGTGTCGTTCGCCTCGGACGCGGACGTGCCGGAGCTGTGGGACTGCCCGCGCTGCGGCCTCCCGGCCGGCCAGGACCAGTCGGCCCCGCCGCCGGCCCCGCGCAACGAGCCCTACAAGACGCACCTGGCCTACGTGCGCGAGCGGCGCACCGACGCCGACGGCGACGCGCTCCTCGAGGAGGCGCTCGCCAAGCTCCGGGCCCGCCGCGGGGCCTGAGCCACCGCCCCGGGCGTGCTGATCCGGAAGACCTAGCGCCCGGGTAGCCGGCTCGCCGCGGCCGCGTCGAGCAGCCAGCGGGTGGCGCGCCGCCCGTGCGCGCCGGCCGCCGGTAGCTCCTCGCGCGCAGCGCCGTCCAGCGCCCGCGCGACGGCCTCGGCCTTGCCGTCGCCGGACACGACCAGCCACACCTCCTCGGCGGCGGTGATCGCCGCGAAACCGAGGCTCACCCGGGTCGGCGGCGGCTTGGGGCAGTCGCGTACCGCCACCACCGGCCGCTCGTCCCGCACGGCCGGCGAGTCGGGGAAGATCGACGCCACGTGGCCCTCGGGTCCCATGCCCAGCAGCAGCACGTCGAAGCGCGGCAGGGACGAGCCCTCGGGAGCCGCCGCGGCCAGCTGCCCGGCGTACCAGTCGGCGGCCTCCTCCGGGGTGCCGAACCCCGCGTCGGAGGCCGGCATGGCGTGCACCCGCTCGGCCGGGACGCCGACCGGGTCGAGCAGCGCCTCGCGCGCTCCGCGCTCGTTGCGCTCCGCGTCGTCGGCCGGCACGAAGCGCTCGTCGCCCCACCAGACGTCGACGGCGGACCAGTCGACGTCCTGACCGGGCCCGGGCTCGGCGGCCAGCCCGGCCACGTGCCGCAGGACCGCCGTCCCGACCCCGCCGCCGGTGAGGACCACCGAGGCGGTGCCGTGCACGGCCTGCGCGGCGGCCAGCCGGGCGACCAGCGCCGAGGCGACCGCCCGGGCGAGCACGTCGGCGTCGGGCTGGACGACCACGTCGGCGACCGGCCGGCCGTCGGCGGCGAGCTCGGCGGCGACGCGGTCGCCGGGGGAGAGGCTCACGCGACCGGTGCGGAGGGGTCCGCGGGCTCGTCCGCGTTGCGCTCCCCGTTCAGCGCGACGTCGTCGGTGCCGACGGAGTCACCCGGCACGGTGGGCGCATCGGCCGCCGCGCCGTCGCCCTCGGTCCGGCGGCGGTCGTCCCCGTCGTCCGGGCGGGCGGGGTCGAACCACACGTGCTCGCGCTCGGCGGAGCGGGCGGCCAGCCCCTGCACGCCGGTGGCCGCCTCGAGCGCCTCGGCATAGGGCTCGTCGGGGTCCAGCCGCCGCAGCTCCTCGCCCAGCAGGTCGCCCAGCGGCCGGTCGGGAAGGGCCACCTTGGTGTCGGGCCGGTACGGCTGAGTGAGCAGGGCGCCACCGTGGCGGTCGGCGCGCACCGTCACCTCCTCGTCCTGGTCCAGCTGCAGGAGGACGGCGCCCACACCGCTGGGCCCGGGGCGGCGGTCGCCCTCGACGACCTCGACCTCGCACCCGCACCGCGAGGTGAGCCACCCGGCCAGCAGGCGGGCCGAGGCGTTGCCGGGATCGCCCTCGACCCGGCCGCCCTGCACCCGCACGGAGTCGCCCCGCCGTCCGGAGACGGCGTCGAGCGTGGAGGCCAGGGCCGACCGCCAGGCGGTGGTGCGGGTCCACGCGAGGTCGGTGTCGCCGGGGGCGTAGTCGTTGGCCCGGGTGCGCAGCGCGGCCAGGTGGTCCTCGGCGATCGAGCTGTCGGTGATCCGGCGGTCGGCGATCACGGCCAGCGCATCGGTCTGCAGTCGCTCCGGCGCCGGCGCGTGCCACCAGGCGACGACGGGCGCGTCGGCGGCCAGCAGCGGCAGGACGACGGACTCGGCGTGCAGCGCGAGGCGGCCGTACATCCGCATGACGACCGCCTCGCCCGGGCCCAGCCTGCCGCCGATCAGCACCTCGGCGTCCAGCCGCGGCACCGGCGCCTCGATCTGCCGACGGACGACGAGCAGGATCCGGCAGGGGTGCTGCTCCGCGGCTGCGGTCGCCGCCTCCTCGGCCTCGGCGACGCGGTCCTCGTCGGCGACGACGACCAGGGTCAGGGCGACTCCGGAGAGCACCGCACCGCCGGTGCGCCGCTGGGCGGCCAGCTCCTTGACGACGGCCGAGCCGGTGGTGTCCCAGAGGGTGGTCATGCGATCTCCTCGGCGGGGGTCGGGCGGTCGGCGGTCACGGTCGACGCCACCGCCGGCCCTCGGCGGCCAGCATCTCGTCGGCGGCGCGGGGTCCCCACTCCCCGGCCCGGTACGGGTGCGGACTGCTCCCGGCCCAGAACTGCTCGAGCGGGTCGATCACCGCCCAGGAGGCCTCGACCTCGGCGTTGCGGGGGAACAGCGTCGCGTCGCCCAGCAGGACGTCGAGGAGCAGCCGCTCGTAGGCCTCGGGGCTGGCCTCGGTGAACTGCTCGCCGTAGAGGAAGTCCATGGAGACGTCCCGGACCTCCATCACGCTGCCCGGCACCTTCGACCCGAACTTGAGGGTGACCCCCTCGTCGGGCTGCACCCGCACGACGAGCTGGTTGTTGCCCAGCTCCTCGGTGTCGGTGTCGGCGAAGGGCAGGTGCGGCGCCCGCTTGAAGACCAGCGCGATCTCGGTGACCCGGCGGGGGAGCCGCTTGCCGGTGCGCAGGTAGAACGGCACCCCGGCCCAGCGGCGGGTCTCCACGCCGAGGCGGACGGCGGCGTAGGTCTCGGTCGTGGACTCCGGGTCGACGCCCTCCTCCTGGCGGTAGCCCTGTGCCCGCTGGCCGGCCAGCCAGCCCTGCTCGTACTGCCCGCGGATGGCGGCGGTCGGCAGGTCCTCGGGCAGCGAGATGGCCCGCAGCACCTTGAGCTTCTCGGTACGGATCTCCTCGGCGGAGAACTCGACCGGCTCCTCCATGGCGGTCAGGGCGAGCAGCTGCAGCAGGTGGTTCTGGAGCACGTCGCGGGCCGCGCCGGTCTTCTCGTAGAAGCCGGCCCGCCCGCCGATCCCGACGTCCTCGGCCATGGTGATCTGCACGGAGTCCACGTGGTGGCCGTTCCAGATCGGCTCGAACAGGCTGTTGGCGAACCGCAGCGCCATCAGGTTCTGGACGGTCTCCTTGCCCAGGTAGTGGTCGATGCGGAAGACGTCCTCGGCGCTGAAGACCGAGTCCACCAGCTCGTTGAGCTCCCGGCTGGACGCCAGGTCGGTGCCGAACGGCTTCTCGACGACGACCCGCCGCCAGCGGTCCGGCGTGCTCTCGGCCATGCCGGTGCGCTGCATCTGCTTCAGCACCACCGGGAACATGGCCGGCGGGATCGACAGGTAGAACGCCGCGTTGCCGCCGATGCCGTGGCTGCTCTCCAGGTCGGCGAGCGCGGCGGCCAGCTCGTCGAAGGCGTTGTCGTCGTCGAAGGACCCCTGCACGAAGTGGACGCTGCCGGCCAGCCGCTCCCAGACCTCCTCGCGCCACGGGGTGCGGGCGGCCTTGCGGGCCGCGTCGCGGGCGAGCTCGGCGAAGTCCTGGTCACCCCAGTCCCGGCGGGCGAAGCCCAGCAGCGCGAAGTTGGTCGGCAGCAGCCCGCGGTTGGCCAGGTCGTACACCGCGGGCAGCAGCTTCTTGCGGGCGAGGTCGCCGGTGATGCCGAAGACGACCAGCGCGCACGGGTCCGGAACGCGGGGCAGCCGCCGATCCCGAGGGTCGCGCAGCGGGTTGACGATCAAGGGTTCCGTCCTCGGGGGCTGGAGGGACGCGGGGGAGCTGCGGCTACTTCTTGTCCTCGAGCTCGCTCTTCACCGACGCGGTCAGCTCGTCCCAGGAGTCGACGAACTTCTGCACGCCCTCGTCCTCGAGCACGCGGAAGACGTCGTCCAGGTCGACCCCGGCGTCGCGGACCGACTGCATGACCGCGGCCGCGTCGTCGTAGGCCTTCTGCACCGGGGTGCCGGGCGTGCCGTGGTCGGCGTAGGCCTTGAGGGTCTTCTCCGGCATCGTGTTCACGGTGCCGGGCGCGATGAGCTCGCTGATGTAGAGCGTGTCCGGGAGCTCCGGGTTCTTGACGCCGGTCGAGGCCCACAGCGGCCGCTGCGGGCGGGCGCCCTTGGCCTCCAGCGCCTTCCAGCGGTCGGAGGAGAACACCTCCTCGTAGGCTTGGTAGGCCAGCTGGGCGTTGGCGACGCCGGCCCTGTTCTTGAGCGAGGCGTCGGCGCCTGCCTTGTCGAGCCGCTTGTCGATCTCGGTGTCGACGCGGGACACGAAGAACGACGCGACGGAGGCGATGCCGGAGAGGTCGGCGTCGGGCTCCTCGGCCAGGCGGTCCTCGAGCCCGCCCAGGTAGGCGTCCATGACCGCGCGGTAGCGCTCGGGGCTGAAGATCAAGGTGACGTTGACACTGATGCCGCGCGAGATCGACGTCCGGATGGCCGGCAGGCCCTCCTCCGTCGCCGGGATCTTGATGTAGAGGTTCGGCCGGTCGACCAGCCACCACAGGTGCGCGGCCTCGGCCGCGGTGGCGTCGGTGTGGTGGGCCAGGCCGGGCGCGACCTCCAGCGACACCCGCCCGTCACCGGGCCGGTTGGCGGCGACGGGGGCCAGCAGGTCGCAGGCGTCGCGGACGTCCGCGGCGGTGATGGTCCGCAGCGCCTCCTCGACGCTCACGCTGCGCACCGCGAGGGCGTGCAGCTGGTCGTCGTAGGACTCCGACCCGCTGATCGCCGCAGCGAAGATGGTCGGGTTCGTGGTGACGCCCACGACGCTGTGCTCGTCGACCAGCGCCTGCAGGTTCCCGCTCCGGATGCGGTCTCGCGACAGGTCGTCGAGCCACACGGCGACCCCGGCCTCCGACAGCTCGGCGAGGTTCTCGTTCTGTGCCATGACAGATGCCTTCCGATCGGTGGTGGCGGCCGCTCAGCGGTCGCCGGTGGGGTGGGGGAGTCCCCCGGTGGCTGCAACCGGCCCGGCGGGCACGGCGTTCCCGCTCGCGGCGGCCTCGATGCTCTCGCGCGCCGCGGCGACGACGGCCTCGTCGGTCAGGCCGAACTCCTCGTAGAGGACCGAGTAGGCGGCGCTCGCGCCGTAGTGGGTCAGGCCCACGATCCGGCCGGCGTCGCCGACGAACTCGCGCCAGCCCAGCGGGACGCCGGCCTCGACGCTCACCCGCGCGCGCACCGTGGGCGGCAGGACCTCGTCCTTGTACGCCTGGTCCTGGTCGGCGAACCACTCGACGCAGGGGACCGAGACCACCCGCGTCGGCACGCCGTCGGCCTCGAGCCGCTCGCGCGCGGCCATCGCGATCTGCACCTCGGAGCCGGTGCCGAGCAGGATGACCTGCGGGCTGCCGTCCGACGCGTCGGCCAGGACGTAGGCGCCACGCGCCGTCCCCTCGGCCGAGCCGAACCGCTCGCGGTCGAACACCGGCAGGTTCTGCCGGGAGAGCAGCAGGCCGGCGGGGCGGTCGTTGTTCTCCAGGATCGTGCGCCAGGCCACCGAGGCCTCGTTGGCGTCCGCCGGGCGGACGACGTCCAGGCCGGGGATGGCCCGCAGTGCGGCGAAGTGCTCGATCGGCTGGTGCGTCGGGCCGTCCTCGCCGAGGCCGATGGAGTCGTGCGTCCACACGTAGGTGACCGGCAGCTGCATGAGCGCGGCCAGCCGGACCGCGCCGCGCATGTAGTCGGAGAACGTGAGGAACGTGCCGCCGTAGACACGGGTGCCGCCGTGCAGCGCGATGCCGTTCATGATCGCGCCCATGGCGTGCTCGCGGACGCCGAAGTGCAGGGTGCGGCCGTAGGGGCCGCCGGACCACATCTTCGTCTGGCGGTCGGCCGGCAGGAACGACGGTTCGCCCTCGACCGCGGTGTTGTTGCTCTCCGCGAGGTCGGCCGAGCCGCCCCACAGCTCCGGCAGGGCCGGGTACAGCGCCGCGAGCGCCTTGCCGCTGGCCTTGCGGGTGGCGACGCCCTTGTCGTCGGCCGGGTAGGTCGGCAGGTCGGCGGCGAAGCCCTCGGGCAGCCGGCGCTCGCGCATCCGGTCCAGCAGCGCGGCGCGCTCCGGGTTCGCCTGCGCCCAGGCGTCGAACCGCTCCTGCCACTCGGCGTGCGCCTGCCGGCCGGTCTCGACGACCGAGCGGGCGTGGGCCAGCACCTCGCCGTCCACCTCGAAGGTCTGCTCCGGGTCGAAGCCGAGGACCTCCTTGGTGGCGCGGACCTCGTCCTCGCCGAGCGCCGAGCCGTGCGCGGCGCCGGTGTTCTGCTTGTTCGGGGCGGGCCAGCCGATGATCGTCCGCAGCACGATGATCGACGGCCGCGCGGTCTCGGCCTTGGCGGCGGCGAACGCGGCGTCGAGCGCGGCCAGGTCCTCGCCGTCGTCGACGTGCTGCACGTGCCAGCCGTAGGCCTCGTAGCGCTTGCCGACGTCCTCGGTGAAGGCGACGGTCGTGTCGTCCTCGATCGAGATCTTGTTGTCGTCGTAGACGAGGACGAGGTTGCCCAGCTTCTGCGTGCCGGCCAGGGAGGAGGCCTCCGCGCTGACGCCCTCCTCCAGGTCACCGTCGGAGCAGAACGCCCAGATGGTGTGGTCGAAGAGGCTCTCGCCCTCGGGGGCGTCGGGGTCGAACAGGCCGCGTTCCCGGCGGGCGGCCATCGCCATGCCGACCGCGTTGCCGACACCCTGGCCCAGCGGACCGGTGGTGGTCTCGACGCCGGGGGTGTGGTTGACCTCGGGGTGGCCGGGGGTCTTGGAGCCCCATGTGCGGAGAGCGCGCAGGTCGTCGAGCTCGAGGCCGTAGCCGGCGAGGAACAGCTGCACGTACAGCGTCAGGCTCGAGTGCCCCATCGACAGGACGAAGCGGTCGCGCGCCACCCAGTTCGGGTCCGACGGGTCGTGCCGCAGCCACTTGTGGAACAGCAGGTAGGCCGTGGGCGCCATGCTCATCGCCGTGCCCGGGTGGCCGTTGCCCACCTTCTGGACGGCGTCCATGGCCAGGACGCGGGCGGTGTCGATGGCGCGGCGGTCCAGGTCGCCGAAGCCCTCGGGCAGCGTCGGCCGGGGCTGGCGCGGGTCCCCGGTGGGGCTGTCGGTCGCGGCCTCGGCGGGGGCCTCGGCGGCCGTGCTCTTCGTGTCGCCTGTCATCGTGGCGGTGCTCCCTCGGTCGGCCGGTTACTCGCGCCGGGTCGGGAGGACCGAGCCCGGGCGGCGGGCGGTGTGCGGTGCGGGTGCGCGGCGGCCGGCCGAACCGGGCCGCGGCCCCGACGCCGGACCGACGACAGCGCCGTCGTCGACTCCCTCGTCGCGACCCGGCCCTACCCGCTGCGCGCGCAGCACCAACCTGTCCGACCCTAGTCATCGGTGCCCGGGCCCCGGACGGGCGCGGGCTACAGTGGCTGCGTTCGACCACCGGCCGGAAGGGACGCCGTGCTGTCTCGGTCCCCGGTGCACCCCACCGTTCGGGAGGTCCTCCGGTGACGGCCGTCTCCGAGCGTCCCGCCGTCGCGGCCCGCCGGCTCTCCGCCGTCGTCGGCGCCTACGTCGCGCTGACCAAGCCCAAGCTCGTGGAGCTTCTGCTCGTCACGACGCTGCCGGCGATGATGCTCGCCGCCGACGGCTGGCCGTCCTGGCGGCTGGTGATCGCCACCATGGTGGGCGGGATGCTCGCCGCCGGCGCCGCGAACACCTTCAACTGCTGGTACGACCGCGACATCGACCGGCTGATGTCCCGCACGGTGAACCGGCCGATCCCCTCGGGTGCGGTCTCGCCGACCGCCGCGCTGGTCTTCGGGCTCGTGCTGGCGGCGGCGTCCCTGGCCATCCTGTGGATCGAGACCACGCCGCTGGCCACCTGGCTGGCCGCGGTGGCGATCCTCGCCTACTCCGTCGTCTACACGATGGTGCTGAAGCGGCGGACCCGGCACAACACCGTCTTCGGCGCCTTCCCCGGCGCCGCGCCGGTGCTCATCGGCTGGGCCGCGGTGACCGGGTCGCTGGACTGGCCGGCGGTCCTCTTCTTCGCGATCGTCTTCTGCTGGCAGATGCCGCACTTCTGGGCGCTGGCCAGCCGCTTCCGCGAGGACTACGCCCGCGCCGGCGTCCCGATGCTCTCGGTGGTCGCCGGACCGGAGAGCGTCGGCCGGCAGTCGGTCGCCTGGGCCTGGGCCACGCTCGGCGCCACCCTGCTCATGGGGTCGATCACCCCGGTGCTCGGCTGGGCGTTCGCCATCGGCGGGGGCGCGCTGGGCGCCTGGTACGTCGTGGAGTCCCACCAGTGGCTGGACCGGATCCGCAGCGCCGTCCCCGACCGGCCGATGCGGCTGTTCACGGTCTCGATCACGCACATGACGCTGCTCTCGATCGCGATCGCGATCGACGTGCTGCTCTGACTGCGGTCCTCCGGACCGCACCGCGACCACGTGCCGTGCCCCTGGTGCGCTGAGCCGTTGCCCGTGTCCCGGTCGGGGACCCTCCGGACCCCGCGACCGCGCCACCCCGGCTGACTGCCGTCCCCGGCTCGGCTCGACCGTCCCGACCACGGGCAGTGTGCCGGGAGGGCCCGTTCCGCCTCGGGAACGGGCACTGGGCGCACGGTGCTCGTGCCGTGCGCCCGATCAGCGGGAGGCGGGGACCTCGTCGCGGGCGGGCTGCTGCTCGAGGGGCAGCTCCGAGGCCGGGCCGCGGACCGACCACACCAGCCGCGCGGTGTAGGCGGTGACCAGCACCGCGCCCAGCATGTGCACCAGCACGAGGACGGCGGGCAGGTGCAGGAAGTACTGCACGTAGCCGACCACGCCCTGCAGCAGGACGACGACGAGCAGGTCCCGCGCGGCCCGGCGGGTGCGGCCGGCGGTGTCCGTCGCGTACAGCGCCACGAGCAGCGCCACCGTCAGCCCGACGAGCAGGAACACCACGTCGGCGTGCAGCTGGCTCACCAGCTCCGGGTCGAAGCCCATCCGGTCGACACGCAGCTCGCCGTCGGCGTCCTCCTGCAGGTCACCGCTGTGCGGCCCGCTGCCGGTCACGATCGTGCCGAGGACCAGGACGGCGGCCGTGGTCGCGGCGATGCCGGTGACCAGCAGCGCGAACGGCCGGCGGACCAGGAGCTGGCCCACGCCGGGCTCGCGGCTGCGCAGCCACAGCACGGTCATCAGCGCCACGAGGACCGCCGACAGCAGGAAGTGCGCCGCGACGGTCCACGGGTTCAGGCCGGTCAGGACGGTGACGCCGCCCAGCGCCGCCTGCACCGGGATGCCCAGGAAGCCGAGGACGGCGAGCGGGCGCAGGTCCCGCCGCGGGGAGCGGAACACCACGACCAGGGTGGCGAGGGCGATCAGGGCGAGGACGCCGGTGAGCGTGCGGTTGCCGAACTCGATCAGCCCGTGCCCGGCGAGCTCCTCGGTGGGCACGAAGCTCGCGTCGGTGCAGTTGGGCCACGTCGGGCAGCCGAGGCCCGAGCCGGTGAGGCGGACCGCGCCACCGGTGACGACGATGAGCCCGTTGGCCACGGCGTTGGCCAGGGCCACCCGGGAGATCGTCCGGGCGCTGAACGAGCGGGAGGCGAGCGAGGCGGGCAGGACCGGCACGCTCCGATGCTAGGCGGTGCACCGGCGCGTGAGGTCCGTCACGAGCAGGACGGACGTCACGCTGCGGGTTAGGCCGACCTTGGTTGCGGGGTCCCCGAAATAGGTCACACTCGTGTTGTGGAAAGCGAGGACCGGAGCACGCGGCACCGCGTGACGGCCCTGCTGCTCGAGCACGGCCCGCAGACGGCCAGCGAGCTGGCAGGGCGTCTCGGCGTCTCGCCCGCCGCCGTCCGCCGGCACCTGGACGCCCTGCTCGGCACCGGCCGGGTCGAGGAGCGGCAGGCTCCGGGGACCCGGCGTGGCCGCGGTCGCCCCGCGCGGCAGTACCACCTGACCGACGTCGGCCGCTCGACGTTCCCGCACGCCTACGACGACCTCGCCCTCACCGCGCTGCGGCACATCGCCAGCTCGCAGGGGCCCGAGGCCGTGCGCGTCGTCGCCGAGGCGCAGCTGTCGGGCCTGGAGCAGCGCTGCTCGACGGCGGTGGAGCAGGCGACCGCCGGCAGCGGTGACGCCCCGGTGGACCGCGCCCAGGCGCTCGCCACCGCCCTGACCGCCGAGGGCTACGCTGCCGCGGCCTCGACCATCGCCGGCGGGGGCCAGCTCTGCCAGCACCACTGCCCGGTGGCGCACGTGGCGGCGGAGTTCCCCCAGCTGTGCGAGGCCGAGACCGCCGTCATCGGCCGGCTCGTCGGCACCCACGTGCAGCGGCTGGCCACGATCGCCCACGGCGACGGGGTGTGCACCACGCACATCCCGGGTCCCCGCCCCGCGGCCGCCCTCCGGGGCGTCGCGGGCCACACCCGCGCGGGGAACAGAACGACCTCCGCACGCCCTGTACCTGGTGAGTCGAGAGCGCCGCGCGCAGCGATCGCCGCACCGTCCACCAGCCCCACCCAGACCCACCGGGAGAGGACGCCCGCATGACCAGCACCCAGCAGCCCGTGCCGCTGACCCAGGACGAGCAGATCGACCAGCTCGGCCGTTACCAGTACGGCTGGGCCGACGCCGACGTCGCCGGGTCCTCGGCCAAGCGCGGCCTGAACGAGGACGTCGTCCGCGACATCTCGCGGCGCAAGAACGAGCCCGAGTGGATGCTCGAGCGCCGCCTCAAGGCCCTGAAGCTGTTCGGCCGCAAGCCCATGCCCGACTGGGGTTCGGACCTCTCCGGCATCGACTTCCAGAACATCAAGTACTTCGTGCGCTCCACCGAGGCCCAGGCGGCCTCGTGGGAGGAGCTGCCCGAGGACATCAAGAACACCTACGACAAGCTGGGCATCCCGGAGGCCGAGAAGCAGCGGCTGATCGCCGGTGTCGCGGCCCAGTACGAGTCCGAGGTCGTCTACCACAAGATCCGCGAGGACCTCGAGGAGCAGGGCGTCCTGTTCCTCGACACCGACACCGCGCTCAAGGAGCACGAGGACCTCTTCAAGGAGTACTTCGGCTCGGTGATCCCGGCCGGCGACAACAAGTTCGCCGCGCTGAACACCGCGGTGTGGTCCGGCGGCTCGTTCATCTACGTGCCCAAGGGCGTCCACGTCGAGATCCCGCTGCAGGCCTACTTCCGGATCAACACCGAGAACATGGGCCAGTTCGAGCGGACCCTCATGATCATCGACGAGGGCGCGTACGTGCACTACGTCGAGGGCTGCACCGCGCCGATCTACAAGTCGGACTCGCTGCACTCCGCGGTCGTCGAGATCATCGTCAAGAAGAACGCCCGCTGCCGGTACACGACCATCCAGAACTGGTCGAACAACGTCTACAACCTGGTCACCAAGCGGGCGATCGCCCACGAGGGCGCGACCATGGAGTGGGTCGACGGCAACATCGGCTCCAAGGTGACGATGAAGTACCCGGCCGTCTGGATGACCGGCGAGCACGCCAAGGGCGAGGTCCTCTCCATCGCCTTCGCCGGCGAGGGCCAGCACCAGGACGCCGGCGCCAAGATGGTCCACGCCGCGCCGCACACGTCGTCGAACATCATCAGCAAGTCGGTGGCCCGCGGCGGTGGCCGCACCTCCTACCGCGGCCTGGTGCAGATCGACGAGGGCGCGTACGGCTCGAAGTCGACCGTCAAGTGCGACGCCCTGCTGGTCGACACGATCAGCCGCTCGGACACCTACCCCTACGTCGACGTCCGCGAGGACGACGTCTCCATGGGGCACGAGGCGACGGTCTCCCGCGTCAGCGAGGACCAGCTCTTCTACCTGATGAGCCGCGGCATGACCGAGGACGAGGCCATGGCCATGGTGGTCCGCGGCTTCGTCGAGCCGATCGCCCGTGAGCTGCCGATGGAGTACGCCCTCGAGCTCAACCGCCTCATCGAGCTGCAGATGGAAGGTGCCGTCGGCTGATGTCGGTTCCACACGACACGGGTACGGACGACCAGACCACCCTCACGACCGACTCCGCGGCGCTCGCCGGCGAGCTGTTCGCTCCCGGCGTCGGGGCCCAGGCCGGCCCGCCGACCACCCCGGCGGCCGGCACCGGCACCGCCGGTGAGGCGGCGCCCGGCGCGCACAGCCACGGCGGGCCCGCCCCGACCGGCTCCCCGGCCGAGCGGTTCACCTCGCTCGACCCCGAGGCGTTCGGCGAGCCGACCGGCCGCGAGGAGGACTGGCGCTTCACCCCGATGCGCCGGATCCGCCCGCTGCTGGCCGGCACCGACACCGGCGTGCACCCGCAGTGGGAGACCGACCTGCCCGACGGCGTCGAGCTGACGACCGTCGAGGCCGGCGACCCGCTGCTCAAGGGCCTGCCCGAGCCGGTCGACCGGCTGGCCGCCCTCACCCGGCAGCGCAGCGGGGGAGCGGCCGTCGTCCGCATCCCGGCCGAGGCGCAGCTGGACCGCCCGGTCACGCTGCGGCTCACCGGCACCGGCTCCGAGGACGTCGTCTGGGGCCAGCTCGTCGTCGAGGTCGGCCGGTTCGCGAAGGCGACCGTCGTCCTCGACCACACCGGCTCCGGCCGCTACTCCGGTGGCGTCTCGGTGCTCGCCGGGGACGGCGCCCAGGTGACGCTCGTGTCGGTGCAGGACTGGGCGCCGGGCAGCGTGCACGCCGGCCAGCACGACACCGTCGTCGGCCGCGACGCCTCTGTCAGCCAGGTCGTGGTGACCCTCGGCGGTGACCTCGTCCGGCTGGTGAGCAACGTGCAGTACGCCGGTCCGGGCGGCTCCGCGGAGCTCTCGGGCGTGTACTTCGCCGACGAGACCCAGCACCAGGAGCACCGGCTCTGGGTCGACCACGCGGTGCCGAACTGCCGCAGCGACGTCCTCTACAAGGGCGCGCTGCAGGGCGAGGAGGCGCACACGGTGTGGGTCGGCGACGTCCGCATCCGCCCGGCCGCCACGGGCACCGAGACCTACGAGCTGAACCGCAACCTGGTGCTCACCGACGGCGCCCGCGCCGACTCGGTGCCCAACCTGGAGATCGAGACCGGCGAGATCGTCGGCGCCGGCCACGCCAGCGCCACCGGCCGGTTCGACGACGAGCAGCTGTTCTACCTGTGCTCGCGGGGCATCGACGCCGAGACCGCGCGCCGCCTGGTCGTCCGCGGCTTCTTCGCCGACGTCGTCCAGCGGATCGGGATCCCGGAGCTGCAGGACCGGCTCATGGGGTCGGTCGAGACCCGCCTCGGCGCGCTCCCGGGGCTCGCCGAGCAGCCCGTGGAGGCCTGATGGCCTTCACCCGCCTCTGCTCGCTGGCCGACGTGAAGGAGCCCGGCGCGCTGCGCGTGGAGCTCGACGGTCGCGAGGCCGTCGCGGTCGTCCGCTTCGAGGGCGAGGTGTTCGCCATCGAGGACCTCTGCTCGCACGCCGAGGTCCCGCTGTCGGAGGGCGACGTCGAGGAGTACAAGGGCGCGCCCACCATCGAGTGCTGGCTGCACGGGTCGTGCTTCGACCTGACCAGCGGCCGCCCCACCAACCTGCCGGCCACCGAGCCGGTCCCCGTCTACCCGGTCCGCGTGGACGGCGACGACGTGTTCGTCGACGTCGACACCCCGATCGGCAACTGAGGAGCGAGAGAACAGTGTCCGTGCTCGAGATCCGCGACCTGCACGTCAGCGTCGGCGAGGGCGACCCCGCTTCCGGAGGCACTGCCAAGGAGATCCTCCGCGGCGTCGACCTCACCATCCGCTCGGGCGAGACCCACGCGATCATGGGCCCCAACGGGTCGGGCAAGTCGACCCTGGCCTACTCCATCGCCGGCCACCCGAAGTACACCGTCACCGGTGGCTCGGTGACCCTCGACGGCGAGGACGTCCTCGCCATGAGCGTCGACGAGCGCGCCCGCGCCGGCCTCTTCCTGGCCATGCAGTACCCGGTCGAGGTGCCCGGCGTCTCGGTGTCCAACTTCCTGCGCACCGCGGCGACCGCGGTCAAGGGCGAGGCGCCGAAGCTGCGCACCTGGGTCAAGGACGTCAAGTCCGAGATGGCCGGCCTGGAGATGGACCCGGCCTTCGCCGAGCGCAACGTCAACGAGGGCTTCTCCGGCGGTGAGAAGAAGCGCCACGAGATCCTGCAGATGCGGCTGCTCAAGCCGAAGATCGCCGTCCTCGACGAGACCGACTCCGGCCTCGACGTCGACGCGCTGCGGATCGTCTCCGAGGGCGTCAACCGCACCCGCGAGGACAGCGACATCGGCGTCCTGCTGATCACGCACTACACGCGGATCCTCAAGTACATCCAGCCCGACTTCGTGCACGTGTTCGTCGCCGGCCGGGTGGTCGAGCAGGGCGGCGCCGAGCTCGCCGACAAGCTCGAGTCCGAGGGCTACGCGGCCTACGTCAAGGACGTCGCGGAGGCGACCCAGGCATGACCGCTGTCGCCCAGGTCCCGAGCGGACCGCGTCCCGGCTCCGGGGCGCAGCAGAAGCCCCTGCCGCTGGACGTCGAGGCGATCCGGGCGGACTTCCCGATCCTGTCGCGCACCGTGCGCGACGGGAAGCGGCTGGTGTACCTCGACTCCGGCGCCACCTCGCAGAAGCCGCGCAGCGTCCTGGACGCCGAGCGCTGGTTCTACGAGAACGTCAACGCCGCCCCGCACCGCGGCGCGCACCAGCTGGCCGAGGAGGCGACCGGCGCCTACGAGGAGGCCCGCGAGACGATCGCGCGCTTCATCGGCGCCCGTACCGACGAGGTCGTCTTCACCCGGAACTCGACCGAGTCGATCAACCTGGTCGCCTACGCGCTCTCCAACGCCGCCACGGCCAAGGAGCCGGAGTTCCGCCGGTACGCCGTCGGCCAGGGCGACGAGATCGTCGTGACCGAGATGGAGCACCACGCCAACCTGGTGCCCTGGCAGCAGCTGTGCGAGCGCACCGGCGCCACGCTGCGCTGGCTCGGCCTGACCGACGACGGCCGGCTCGACCTGTCCGACCTGGCGACCGTGGTCAACGAGCGGACCACGCTCGTCGCGGTCACCCAGCAGTCGAACATCCTCGGCACGATCAACCCGCTCGGGGAGATCATCGCCCGGGCGCACGAGGTGGGCGCCCTGGTGCTGGTGGACGGCGCCCAGTCGGTGCCGCACCAGCCGGTCGACGTCACCGAGCTCGGCGCGGACTTCCTCGTGTTCTCCGGGCACAAGATGCTCGGGCCCACCGGGGTCGGCGTCCTCTGGGGCCGCTACGACGTGCTCGACGCGCTGCCGCCGTTCCTCACCGGCGGCTCGATGATCGAGGTCGTGCGGATGGAGGGCAGCACCTTCATGCCCCCGCCGCAGCGGTTCGAGGCCGGGGTCCCGATGACCGCGCAGGTGATCGGTCTCGGCGCAGCAGTCGAGTACCTGCAGCGGCTGGGCATGGACAACGTGCTGGCCCACGAGGAGGCGCTGACCGCCTACGCGCTGGAGAAGCTGGCCGAGATCCCCGGCGTCACGGTGATCGGCCCGCCGGACACCGTCGCCCGGGGCGGGGCGATCTCGTTCACCGTCGAGGGCATCCACCCGCACGACGTCGGCCAGGTCCTCGACGACCAGGGCATCGCCGTCCGGGTCGGCCACCACTGCGCGTGGCCGGTGGTGCGCCGCTACGGCGTCCCGGCGACCACGCGGGCGACCTTCTACGTGCACACCGGCTACGACGACGTCGACGCGCTGGCCGACGGGATCCGGAAGGCCCAGCAGTTCTTCGGTGTTGTGCCTGCCGAGGAGGCCTGATCCCACGATGCAGCTCGAGGCGATGTACCAGGAGATCATCCTGGACCACTACCGGAACCCGCACGGCCGCGGACTGCGCGAGCCGTTCGAGGCCGAGGTGCACCACGTCAACCCCACCTGCGGTGACGAGGTGACCCTGCGCGTCCACCTGGACGGCGACACCATCGCCGACGTCTCGTACGAGGGCATGGGCTGCTCGATCAGCCAGGCGTCGGTCTCGGCGATGTACGACCTGGTCATCGGCAAGTCCGTGCCGCAGGCGCTGGAGACCGGTGACCACTTCATGACCCTGATGCAGGCCAAGGGCGACCCGTCCGTGGCCGAGAAGCTCGAGGACGAGCTGGAGGACGCCGTCGCGTTCGCCGGCGTCTCGAAGTACCCCGCGCGCATCAAGTGCGCCCTGATGAGCTGGATGGCTCTCAAGGACGCCAGCGCCCGAGCCCTGGGAGCCCAGTCGTGAGCGAGACCACCGAGACCCCCGGCACCTCGGCCGAGCTGCCCGCCTACAAGTCGGCGCTGATCGAGGACGTCGAGGAGGCGATGCGCGACGTCGTCGACCCCGAGCTCGGGGTGAACGTCGTCGACCTGGGCCTGGTCTACGGCCTGGACGTCGACGAGAACAACGTCGCCGTCATCGACATGACGCTGACCTCGGCGGCGTGCCCGCTGACCGACGTCATCGAGGACCAGGCGCGGACCGCGCTCACCGGTGGCCCCGGCCCCGGGCTGGTCGACGACATCCGGATCAACTGGGTCTGGATGCCGCCGTGGGGCCCGGACAAGATCACCGACGACGGCCGCGAGCAGCTGCGCGCCCTCGGTTTCCGCGTGTAACCAGCACCCCCAGCCGTCGAGAGCCGGTCCGCCATCACGGCGGGCCGGCTCTCAGCGCATGTCGGCCAGTCTGTCGGCGAACCCACCGACCGGGCGGAGCTCGCGGCGGGCGCCGAGGACCAGCAGCGCCGTGCCTGCGACGAGAGCGCCGGCCAGGGTCAGCGGCAGCGCCGTGACCGCCAGGCCGATTGCCAGTGCCACCGCCGTGCCGGCCCCGACGAGCAGGGGCGTCCGCACTCCGGCTGCCGCGCCGGCGACCATCGCGGCCGCGGCCCCGGCCAGCACGAGCAGCGGCCGCTCGGCCCCCGCTTCGACCACGGCCAGCACCGTCGACGGGACGGCGGCCACGAGCAGCCCCGGACCCCAGGCCGGTTCGGACGGGCCGGTGGCCAGCCGGGGGCCCGCGGCCAGCAGCAACCCGAGCGCGGCGGGCAGCGTGTAGGCCTCCACCGCGCCGGCCCCGGCCGACGCGACGGCCACCCACGCCGCCACCACGAGTTGCGCCGCCCCGACCGCCCGCGTCGTCCCCCCGCTGCGCCGCCCGTCCCGGTGGCCCCAGAGCCAGGTCAGCCCGCCCTGCACCGCCAGGTGCCCCACCAGCGGCCCGAGGCCGTCGGCGGCAACGGCGAACCCGATCGCGGCCGCGGCGGCACCCGCACCGACTCCCAGCGTGTGCCGACGCGTCTCCGCCGTCAGGCCGGTGGCGGCGGCGAGCGTGCCGGCGTACAGCGCGGTGAGCGCGACGGCGGCGCCCGCCGGCCGGACCAGGTGAGCGGGGACGGCCAGCGCCGCGGCGACCGCGAAGCAGGCCACCGCGGCCGGCACGGCGGCCGGCCGGTCCTCGCGCCGCAGCCGGCCCACCACGGCGGCCGGGAGGGCCGTCAGCACCAGCAGCAGCGCCAGCTCCCGCCACGCCGCGGCGGCGACCAGGTGCGCCAGCGCGGAGGCCAGCAGCACGACCCCGGCGGCGAGGGCGGACGGCAGGAACAGCCCCCGTCGCCACCCGTCCAGCACCGCAGCGGCGCCCGCGGCCAGGACCACACCCGCCAGGCCCGCGACGACCGCGCCGGCCGGACCGCCGGACAGAGCTCCGGCGACGGCTGCTCCGCCGACCGCTCCCGCGAGCACCGGAACGGCGCGCGGCGGGCCCAGCAGCGGCGAGACGTCGGGCTCGAGACGCATGACCAGCAGCCCGGCGGCGGCGACGACGGTCAGGGCGGCGGAGGCCCACGCGGCGTCGTCGGCCGACCAGGCTGTCCCCATCCCACCCACCACCCCGGCGACCCACCAGGGCACCGTGGTGAGCAGGGCGATGCGGGCGAGGGTCCGCCGGGCGCCGAGCACGACAGCGAGACCGGCCAGCGCCACGGCGAGCAGCGCACAGGTGCGCACCACGCCCGCCGGGGCGTCCGCGACGGCGCGCACCGCGGCGATCTGGAAGACCGCCCAGGCCCCGAGCGGCCACGCCCGCGTCGCCGGCTGCACGCGGCTCGCCAGCACGAGCACGGATGTCAGCAGGAGGGGCGCCACCGGGCCGCTGGACAGCAGCCGACCCCCGTCGGCGAGGCCGGCCACCGCCAGGACGACGGCGGTCGCGGCGAGCGTCTCCCGGGTGACCGGCAGCCTCGCCGCGGCGGCCGAGATGACTGCGGCGGCGAGGGCACCGACCAGGAGGCCGGCGCGACCGCCGGCCGGGGCGACGGCGCCGACGACCAGCAGCACCGCGCCGACCGCGAGCAGGACGTGCGGCGGCCGCACGCGGGAGTCGAGGGCCGGCACGCCGTCCACGCTAGGGGCCCCGGGCCCGCCCGGCAGGCCGGCGTCAGCCCATCTGCGCCACCCAGGCGACGGCCTCGCGGGCCTGCTGCCGGCGGCGCTCGTAGGTGGCGCCGAGGACGAGCAGCAGCAGGCCGACGGTGCCGAGCGTGATCCAGCGGGGGAGCAGCGGCGCGTAGGGGGCCAGCCGGGCCAGCACGACCCAGGCGAGTGCCGCGGCGCCCAGCACGAACGGGGCCTGCCGGTGGACGAACGCCCCGATCGCCGCGGCACCGCCGGCCGCGACGACGACGAGCACGAAGCGGACGGCGGAGGGGTCGGCGACGGCCGCGAGCGCGGACGGCAGCAGCGCGACGCCCAGTGCCGGGCCCTCGCCGGACCACGAGGGGGCGTTCCGGCGCAGGCCGGGGAGCGCGACGAGCAGGAGCCCGAGGGCGGCGGGCAGCGTGTAGGCCTCGACCGTCTCGATGCCGGCGCCGCCGACCGCGATCCAACTCGCCACCACGAGCTCGCCCACGGCCAGCGCCGCCACCGGACGGCGCCCGGCGACCAGCCCGTACGCGACCGCGGCGGCGCCGACGACCGTCAGCTGGACGGCGACCTGACCCCAGGCGCCCGTCGTCGACGTGGTCAGCCCCGCGAGGAGTCCGCCCACCGCGGCGGCGCCGGCGGCCACCGGCTCCTCGGGACGGTCCGCCCGCGTGGCGGCGATCCCGAACGCGACCGCCCCGACGACCGCGAGGACCAGCCCGGCGGCGCTGGGCCCGACCACCCCGCCCTCGGTCGCCAGCAGGGCGGCGGCCATCGGCGCGCCGAGCGCGACGCCCACCGCGGCCGACCGCAGCTCCGGCAGCCGGACGGCGGCCAGCGCCGCCGGGACCGCCAGCGCCAGGACGAGCGGGGACAGGGCCGCGAACCGGTCGGCGTCCAGCAGCAGGGCCGTGCCGCCGAGGGTGAGCGTGCCGCCGGCGGCGAGCGTGCCGGCCAGGGGGACGGGGGAGCGGGCGAGCACCACCGCGGCGGTGAGGAGCACCAGCCCGGCCGCGGTCGCGACGACCGCACCGGCCGGGCCCGTCCCGTGCAGCGAACCGGTGAGCGCCACGGCCGGCACGGCGGCCGCGGTACCGGCCAGGGGGACGGCGCGCGGCAGGGCGGCCGCGAGCTCGGGACGCCACCTGGTCAGCAGCGGCACGAGCAGTGCGGCGGCGCCCGCGGCTGCGAGCAGGGCGGTCGCCGTCCAGGACTGCGCCGGCGGGCGGTCCCACGCCGCCGCGATCGCCACCACCGCGCCGGCACCGGCGGCGAGGAGGGCGAGCGTGCGGGCGACGGGCCGCAGCAGCGGCCGGACGGCCGGGAACGCCAGCAGGTCGGCCGCGGCCAGCGCGAGCAGGACCGCGGCGCCGGCCGGGTCGTCGAGCGCGCCTCCGGGCAGGAGCAGCAACGGCACCGGTTGGGCGGCGAGCAGCGCGACCAGCGGCCAGGTGACCGTGCTGCTGGTGACCCGGCCGAGCACCAGCGCCACGACGACCACCACCGCGCACGACAGCGCCCACCACAGCCGCAGGGGCATCGCGTCGATCCCGGCCAGGCCCAGCGCGTGGGCGGCGCCGAGGTCGACGGCCAGCAACGCCGCGCCGGCCGCGGCCAGGGCCTCCTCGGTGGCCCGCAACCCGCGCCGCGCCGTCCACGCGGAGGCGCTGCACAGGGCTGCCGTCACGGCGAGCAGCACGGCGGCCTGCCCGGCGACACCGAGCCGGTTCCAGGCGACGGCGACGAACGCCAGCGCGCCGGCGACGAGCAGGACCGCGCCGAGCCCGACCAGCACCTGCTGCGGGCTCAGCCGCCGGACCGGCGGGACGTCCTCGGCGCGGGCCGTGTCGCCCGGCGACCACGGTGGTGGCGGCGGGACCACCACCGGGGGCGGGAGCGGGGCCGCCGGAGGCGGAGGCGCCGGCCACGTCACCGGCGCCGGGCCGGGAGCGGCGGCGCGCAGGGTCGCCAGCAGCCGTTCCCGGTCGCGGGTCAGCTCGCCGATCGTCGCGCCGATCCGGGCGACCACGAGGGCGGCCTCGCCGACGGCGGGGAGCCCGCAGGCGGGACACGGCGCCGGGCCGGCGCCGGCGGCGGGCAGGCCGCAGACGGGGCAGGGCAGGCCGGGTGGTCGGGTCATGGCGGGCATGGTGACCGCTGAGCGGGCGTCCCGGTACCGGATCGGTCGTCCTGTGGACGACGACTGCAGTCGATGTCACCCGCGATGTGGTCGAGAGAACACCCGGGGAGCGCCTACCCTGGGATCAGTGATCACGACGACCGGCCTCGAGCTGCGTGCCGGTTCCCGCATCCTCATCAGCGGGGCCGACCTCCGTGTGCAGCCGGGTGACCGGATCGGCCTGGTCGGGCGCAACGGCGCCGGCAAGACCACCACCCTGACCACGCTGGCCGGCGAGCGCGTGCCGCACGCGGGGAAGGTCGACGTCACCGGGGAGCTCGGCTACCTCCCGCAGGACCCGCGCAGCGGCGATCTCGACATCACCGCCAGCGATCGGGTGCTCTCCGGCCGCGGCCTCGACGTCCTCAAGGCGAAGCTGACCAAGGCCCAGATCGCCATGGCCGAGCCGGCCGACGACGCCGAGCGCGACCGGGCCGTGCGTGCCTACGGGCGGCTCGAGGACCAGTTCGCCGCACTGGGTGGGTACGCCGCGGAGAGCGACGCGGCGCGGATCTGCACCAACCTCGGTCTGCCGGACCGCGTCCTCGAGCAGCCGCTGCGCACGCTCTCCGGTGGCCAGCGCCGCCGCGTCGAGCTCGCCCGCATCCTGTTCTCCGACGCCGACACGCTGCTGCTCGACGAGCCGACCAACCACCTCGACGCCGACTCGATCGTCTGGCTCAAGGGCTTCCTCGCGAGCCACAAGAGCGGCCTGGTCGTCATCAGCCACGACGTCGAGCTGCTCGAGGCCGTCGTCAACAAGGTGTGGCACCTGGACGCCAACCGGGCCACGGTCGACGTCTACAACCTCGGCTGGAAGCGCTACCTGGACGCCCGGGAGACCGACGAGCGCCGCCGCAGGGCCGAGCGGGCCAACGCCGAGAAGAAGATCGACGCGCTGACCTCGCAGGCGGACAAGATGCGCGCCAAGGCCACCAAGGCCAAGGCGGCGCAGAGCATGGACAAGCGCGCCCAGCGGCTCGCCGCCGGTCTCGAGGCGGTGCGCACCCAGGACCGGGTGGCCAAGCTGCGCTTCCCGACCCCCGCGCCGTGCGGCCGCACGCCGCTCACCGCCGAGCACCTGAGCAAGAGCTACGGCTCGCTGGAGATCTTCACCGGCGTCGACCTGGCCATCGACAGGGGCACCCGCGTCGTCGTCCTCGGGTTCAACGGCGCGGGGAAGACGACGCTGCTGCGGATGCTGGCCGGCACCGAGACCCCCGACACCGGCGAGGTCAAGGCCGGGCACGGGCTGCGCATCGGGTACTACGCGCAGGAGCACGAGACGATCGACATGGACCGCACGCTGCTCGAGGTGATGCGGTCCGCGGCGCCGGACTCCACCGACACCGAGCTGCGGCGGATCCTCGGCGCGTTCCTGTTCTCCGGCGAGGCGGTCGACCAGCGCGCCGGCACGCTGTCGGGTGGTGAGCGGACCCGGCTGGCGATGGCCACCCTGGTGGTCTCCGGGGCGAACGTGCTGCTGCTCGACGAGCCGACCAACAACCTCGACCCGGCCAGCCGCGAGCAGGTGCTCGACGCGCTGCGCACCTACACCGGGGCGATCGTGCTGGTCACGCACGACGAGGGCGCCGTCCGTGCCCTGAACCCGGACAAGGTGATCATCCTGCCCGACGGCACGGAGGACACCTGGAGCGAGGACCTCGCCGACCTGGTCTCGCTCGCCTGACGCTCAGCGCTCGGACCAGACGCCGAGCTCGGTGCCGTCCGGGTCGGTGAAGTGGAACCGGCGACCGCCGGGGAACTCGTAGGGCCCGTCCACCACCCGGCCGCCGGCGCGGGTCACGGCCTCCAGCGTCGCGTCGAGATCGGTGGAGAAGAGCAGGACGAGCGGTCCGCCACCGGTCCGGACGGCGTCGGCCAGGGCCAGCCCGCCGGCCTCCGCGGCACCGCCCCGGGCGTCCCGGAAGCCGGCGTAGCCGGGGCCGTAGTCGGTGAACTCCCACCCGAAGGCCTCGGCGTAGAAGCGCTTGGACCGGTCGAGGTCGGTGACGGCGAGCTCGACGTAGTCGATGGCGTGGTGGCGCTGCGGCGTGGGGTCGGTCATGCCCGGATCGTGCCGGGCGGGTACGACGAACGGCACCGGCCGGGCTCGCCGCGCGCGCGGGTGGCCGCTGGGTGATCATGTGACGCGGGATGCCGTGGTCAGCGGGACGGCGGCGCCAGGGCGACGAGCGGCCGTCCGGACCGGGCCCGTGGGCACCGGTCGCGGAGGGCTGCTGACGGAGGGGAGTCATGGCCGACTCGAGCACGGACCTGGGCAAGGGCAAGCGCATCACCGGCGGGGACCGCACGTCCCTCGCCGACGACCTGCGCAAGCGGTACGACGGCGGCGAGAGCATCCGGTCGCTGGCGGCGTCGACCAACCGGTCCTACGGGTTCGTGCACCGGCTCCTGTCGGAGTCGGGTGCCAGCCTGCGCAGTCGTGGGGGAGCCAACCGCAACGCCACCAAGAACGCCGCCGCCGAGAAGAAGGCGTGACCTCCGCCGACCAGGGGTGGGTCCGGACGGCGCGCGAGGGCGCCGTCCTCACCGTCACGCTCGACCGGGCCGACCAGCTGAACGCCCAGACGCCGGCCACCTGGGCGGCGCTGGCGGCGGTCGGCGCCTCGCTGGACGACGACGTCCGCGTCGTCGTGGTCCGTGGCGAGGGCCGGTCGTTCTCGGCCGGCCTGGACCGCAGCCTGTTCAGCGCCGACCCGTCCACGACCGGCGGGCTCGGCGAGCTCGGGCGGATGCCCGCCGAGCTGGCCCAGGAGCGGATCCGCGAGTACCAGGGCGGCTTCCGCTGGCTGCGCTCGCCGGGGATCGTCTCGATCGCCGCGGTGCAGGGGCACGCGATCGGCGCGGGTGCGCAGCTCGCCCTGGCCTGCGACCTCCGGGTGCTGACCGACGACGCCAGCCTGCGGCTCCCCGAGACCACGCTGGGCCTCGTGCCCGACCTGACCGGCACGAGCACGCTGGCGGAGCTGGTGGGCTACTCGCGGGCGCTGGAGATCTGCCTGACCGGGCGGCCGGTGGGTGCCTCCGAGGCGCTGGCGCTGGGCATGGCCAACGCGGTCGTGCCCCGGGACGGCCTGGACGCCGCGGTGGCGCAGTTCGTGGCGGCCGTGACCGGCCCGCCGGTCGGGGCGGTGCGCGAGACCGCGGCGCTGGTGCGCTCCGCCGTCCGCAACGACCCGGCGACCCAGGACGCCGCGGAGCGGGCCGCCCAGGCCCGCCGGCTGGCGGAGCTGGTGGGGGGCTGACCGCGGCAGCGGAATCCCCGGCGGCCGGGCGGAGTTGCCCGGTAGCGAGAGAGAAGGAGGTCGGTGCGTGAACAACATGACCTCCATGGCGGCGATGCGGTCGTTCAAGCGCGATCCGTCGGTCACCGAGCGGCAGCTGCCGAAGGGGACGGTCCGCCGGATCCTGGGCATCGCGCGGCCCTACCGCCGCGAGCTGAGCTGGTTCCTGCTGCTCGTCGTGGGCTCGTCGCTGATCGGCGTCGTCACCCCGCTGCTGGCCGGCCGGATCATCAACCGGATCGCGTCGCTGGAGGGGACCTCCGGCGACATCGTCCGCATCGCGCTGCTCATCGCCGGGCTGGCCGTGGTCGACGCCGGGATCTCCCTGGCCACCCGCTGGTACTCCTCGCGGATCGGCGAGGGCGTCATCTACGACCTGCGTTCGCGGGTGTTCGAGCACGTCCAGCGGATGCCGGTCGCCTTCTTCACCCGGACGCAGACCGGTGCGCTGGTCAGCCGGCTGAACAACGACGTCATCGGGGCGCAGCAGGCCTTCACCTCGACGTTGTCCGGCGTGGTCTCCAACGTCATCGGCCTGGTCCTGACCGCCGGCGTGATGCTCACGCTGTCGTGGCAGATCACCCTGCTGTCGCTGGTGATGGTCCCGCTGTTCGTGCTGCCCGCCCGCCGGATCGGCCGGCGGCTGCAGGAGATCACCCGGGAGTCCTACGCGCTCAACGCGTCGATGAACGCCACGATGACCGAGCGGTTCAACGTGGCCGGCGCCCTGCTCGTCAAGCTCTTCGGCCGGCCCGCGGTGGAGGCCGAGGGCTTCCGCGGCCGGGCCGCGCGCGTCCGCGACATCGGCGTGCTGTCGGCGATGTACGGCCGCACCTTCTTCACGGCGCTGACGCTGGTCGCGGCCCTCGCCACGGCGCTGGTCTACGGCCTCGGCGGCACGCTGGCCTTCGACGGCTCGCTGAGCCCGGGCGACGTCGTCGCCCTGGCCCTGCTCCTCTCGCGCCTCTACGGGCCGCTGACGGCGCTGTCGAACGTCCGGGTCGACGTCATGAGCGCGATGGTGAGCTTCGACCGCGTCTTCGAGGTGCTCGATCTGCCGCCGATGATCCGCGAGGCCCCCGACGCCGTCCCGGTGCCCGCGGACGACCGGTCCATCGAGTTCGACGCCGTGTCCTTCAGCTACCCCGCCGCCAGCGATGTCTCCCTGCCGTCGCTGGAGGAGGTGTCCCTGCCCGAGCACGGCGGGCCGACGGCGGTGCTGCACGACGTCTCCTTCCGGGTCGAGCCCGGCCAGCTGGTCGCGCTGGTGGGGCACTCGGGCGCCGGCAAGTCGACGATCGCCAACCTCGTGCCGCGGCTGTACGACGTCACCGACGGGGCGATCCGCGTCGGCGGGGTCGACGTCCGGCAGGCGACCCTGGAGTCGCTGCGCGACACGATCGGCGTCGTCAGCCAGGACGCGCACCTGTTCCACGACACGATCCGGGCCAACCTGCTCTACGCCCGCCCCGACGCGACCGAGCAGCAGATCTGGGACGCCCTGACCGGGGCGCGCATCGCCGCGCTGATCGGATCCCTCCCCGACGGGCTGGACACCGTGGTCGGCGACCGCGGCTACCGGCTCTCCGGCGGGGAGAAGCAGCGCCTGGCCATCGCCCGCGTGCTGCTCAAGGCGCCGGGCATCGTGATCCTCGACGAGGCGACCGCCCACTTGGACAGCGAGTCGGAGGTGGCCGTGCAGCACGCACTGGACACCGCGCTGGCGGGGCGGACCTCCCTGGTGATCGCCCACCGGCTGTCGACCATCCGCAGTGCAGACCAGATCCTGGTGGTCGACGGCGGTCGCATCGTGGAGTCGGGCACTCACGAGGAGTTGCTGGCACTCGGACACCGGTACGCCGAGCTCTACCGGACCCAGTTCGCCGACGGCGAGCGTCGGACGGTCGGCGCCGCCTGACCACTACCGTTCCTCCTGTCCCAACAGCACCACAGGGGGAATCGTTGACTTCAGCCCATCCGCAGGACGCCCAGATCCGTGCCCTGTACGCCGCGTTCCTCGAGGCCTGGAACCGGCGCAGCGGCGCGGCGGTGGCGTCCACCTTCGCCGACGACGGGGACATCGTCGGCTACGACGGCACGCACACCAGCGGGCGCCTGTCGATCGCCTCGGAGCTGCGCCGCGTCTTCAGCAGCCACCCGACCGCGACCTACGTCGGCCTGGTCCGTTCGGTCCGCCAGATCGCGCCCGGCGCGGCCGTGCTGCACGCGCACGCCGGCGTCATCCCGCCCGGCGAGGAGGACCTGGACCCGGTGCTGCACTGCCAGCAGACGGTCGTCGCCGTGGAGGAGGCCACCGGCCGCTGGAAGATCTCGCTCTTCCAGATCACCCCGGTGGCCTTCGCGGGCAAGCCGGCGGCGCGCGAGGCGCTGACCACGGAGCTGCGCGGCCTGCTCGCCGTCCGGTGAGCAGGGACGCCGTCCTCGTCCCCGCGGCGGGGCTCCTCGCCGAGCCCCGCCGCGTGGTGCTGCTCGACGTCCGCTGGGCGCTGGGTGAAGACCGCGGGCGCGAGCGGTACCTCGAGGGACACCTGCCCGGTGCGGTCTTCGTCGACCTCGACACCGAGCTGGCCGATCCGCCGTCGGCCGAGGCGGGCCGGCACCCGCTGCCGTCGCTACAGCGACTGGAGGCAGCGGCCCGCCGGTGGGGGATCTCCGCCGGCGACCGGGTCGTGGCCTACGACGACAGCGGCGGCCTGGCCGCGGCGCGGGCCTGGTGGCTGCTGCGCTGGGGCGGCCTGGCCGACGTCCGGCTGCTGGACGGCGGGCTCGCCGCCTGGCGTTCCGCCGGCGGTCCGGTCGAGTCCGGCGACGTCGTCCCGGCGTCGGGGGACGTGACGCTGACCGGCGGCGGGATGCCCATCCTCACCGCGGACCAGGCGGCCGCGCTGCCCGGGCGCGGTGGCGTGCTGCTCGACGCCCGCGCGGCCGAGCGGTACCGCGGCGAGGTGGAGCCGGTCGACCCGCGGGCCGGCCACGTGCCCGGCGCCCGGAGCGCTCCGACGACGGCGAACCTCGGGCCGGACGGCACCTTCGCTCCAGTCGCTGTACTGGGTGAGCGGTTCGCGGCGCTGGGGGCGGTCCCGGGAGCGAACGTGGGCGTCTACTGCGGCTCCGGCGTGACCGCCGCCCACGAGGTCGCGGCGCTCGCCGCGGCCGGTGTGGAGGCCGCGCTGTGGCCCGGGTCGTGGTCCCAGTGGTCCGCGGACCCGCAGCGGCCGGTCGCGGTCGGCGACGACGTCAGTGCAGCGCCTTGAGCCCGATCACGCAGCCGACGATCCCGGCGACTAGCAGCAGCCGCAGTGCGCTGACCGGCTCGGCGCCGGTGACCATGCCGATCAGGACGGTGAGGGCGGCGCCGATGCCGACCCAGACGGCGTAGGCGGTCCCGGTCGGCAGCTCGCGCAGCGCGTAGGCCAGCCCGGCCATGCTCAGCACCAGCGCGACGGCGAAGACCACCGAGGGCCACAGCCGGGTGAAGCCCTCCGAGCGGCCGAGCGCGGTGGCCCACACCGACTCCAGGACTCCGGACACCACGAGCACGAGCCAGGACACGACGACCTCCAGGAAGGTCGCCGTCTTGTCGCTGTCCGGGTACGGCGCCGCTCGTCCGGGGGACCGGGTGGTCCTCCCTCCAGGGTCGCACGGACGGCGGCCGTCAGCGGGAGAAGTGGGTCACCGGACGCTCCTGCCGGACGCCGTCCAGCACGACGTCCACCTCCTCGTCGAGGAAGGCCACGAGCCCGGCGATCGGCAGCACCGCGGCGGCGGGGGAGTCGTAGCTCCAGGCCACGTCCGCCGGGCCGCCGGGGACGGACCAGTAGCCGCTCGTGCGTCCCTTGTAGGGGCACCGGGTGCGGGTGTCGCTGGGGGCGAGCTGCTCGAACCGGACGTCGGTGCGCGGCAGGTAGTACCGGGTGGGCAGCCCGGTCTCGAACAGCAGCACGGGGGACGACGACTCCGCGAGGACGGCGCCGCCCAGCTCGATCCGCACCCGCCGCTGGGACCGGAGTGCGTCGACGCGGGCGTAGGGGCTGCGCGGGTGGACGACGACCTCCTCGTCCTCCTCGAACCAGGCGTCCAGCGCCGACCACTCGAACCGCAGGTAGCCGGCCAGCGGCCCGTCGGTGTAGCGCCATCCCGCGGCCGGCCGGACGGTGCCGCCGTCGCGCAGCCCGTACCGGCGGGCCCGCCCCAACGGGCGGTCCTCGTCGACCCCGTCGTCGACGAGGACGGCGGGGTCGACGTCCGCCGGCGGGACGTGGAACTGCGGGTACGGCGGCCACTCCCACCCGTAGCGAGCCCGGGTGGTGTCGAGGACGAACCGGCCGCCCAGGAGCGCCCGGACCCGCCGCGGCACGGGCTCGACGTGCCCGACGGGGACGATCGCCCGCGGATACCCGCTCATGCCGGTGCCGGAGGCGGTCAGGGGCAGTTCTCGTCGATCCACTCGTTGACCCGTTGGAAGGCCGGGCCGACGGTCGTCTCCCCGGCGGAGATGATGTCCACCGCCTGTTGCTCGGCGTCCGGTGCCGCGGGGTCGATCGCCGCCACGGTGTCACGCAGCCCGGCGAAGCCGTCGCGGGACTCCTCCCAGTCGTCGGCGATCTCCTCCGGCGGCTCGAGCGCGTCGAACGCGTCGACGGCCTGCTGGAGCACCTCGGCGTAGGCCGCGCTGCCCGTGCCCTCGGCGGCGTCGAACGCCTCGTCGACCTCGTCGAACAGCGCCTCCCCGTCGGTGCAGAACTCCTCGTACTCCTCGTTGCCGGTGGTCGGCGCGCTCGACGACGAGGAGCTCCCGGAGGTGGAGGGCGTCGTGGCCGGGGCGGCGGTTCCCCTCACCTCGTCGCTGCAGCCGCTCAGCAGCAGGCCGGCGGCGAGGACGACGGGCACGAGGACGCGAGGCAGACGGCGCACCGCCCCACGCTATCCACCGGGCTCTCCGGGTGCAGGTCAGCGCCGCGCGGCGTCGTACCGGTCGAGCAGGACCGCGGCGATCCGCGGGTCGGGCAGCAGGGGAGCGGTGACCAGGTCGGCGCCGGCGCCGGCGAGCTTGCCGGCGAAGTGGCCGGGGGCCAGCAGGTAGGCGGCGACGACCACGCGTTGGGCACCGGCTCGCCGTGCGGCGGAGACGGCCTCGGGCACCGGCGGCTGTGCGGCCGACCCGTACCCGGTGGTGACCGGTCCGGCCCAGGAGCGCTGCAGCAGGGCGGCCGTCTCCTCGACGTCGGCCACCGCGCGCGGGTCACTGGACCCGGCGCCGGCCAGCACGACGGCGGTCCGGGCGTCCCCCGGGTCGGCGCCGGCCTGCCGGAGCCGGTCGTCGAGCACCTCCGCCAGCCGGGGGTCCGGCCCCAGCGGCCGCGCGGCCACGACGCCGTCCGACCCGGCGACGGCGGAGGCGATGTCGACGTGCACGTGGTAGCCGCCGGACAGCAGCAGCGGGACGACGACCGCGCGCCGTCCCTCGGCGGCCAGCCCGGCGACGACGTCGGCCACGGTCGGCGGCTGGACGTCGACGAACGCGGCGGTGGTGTCGAGGCCCGGGCGCTGCTCGCGGGCGGCGAGGGCGAGCTCGGCGATCAGCCGCCGTCCGGTCGGGTTGCGGGTGCCGTGCGCGCAGGCGACGAGGACGGGGTCCTTCATCACAGGGCGCGGGTGACGCCGCCGTCGACGGCGACCATCGTGCCGGTGACGAACGAGGCGGCGGGGGAGAGCAGGAAGGCGGCGACCCGGCCGAACTCCTCCGGCCGGCCGACGCGGCGCAGTGGGATCCCGGCCTCGGTGGCGGCCCGCATCGCGGCCGGGTCGCCGGAGGCGCGCTCGATGTCGGTGATCCGGTCGGTGGCGATGGTCCCCGGCATCAGGCCCACCACGCGGATGCCGCGGGGGCCGAGCTCGTCGGCGAGGGCCTTGGCGGTCATGGCCAGCCCGGGACGCAGCCCGTTGGAGATGGCCAGGTGGGGGATCGGCTGACGCACGGAGGTGGAGAGGACGAACCCGATGGCCGAGCCCTCGCCGAGGTGGGGGACCAGCGCCCTGACCAGTCGGAGCGGGCCGAGCAGGACGCTGTCGACCGCGGCCCGCCAGGCGTCCTCGGGCGCCTCCAGCGCGGTGCCGGGTGCCGGGCCGCCCACCGAGATCAGCGCGCCGTCCACCCGGCCCAGCCGCTCGAGCGCCTCGGCGACCAGGCGCTCGGCGGCGTCCGGGTCGGCCAGGTCGGCCGCCGTCCCGGAGGCGGCGTCGCCCAGCTCCGCCGCCGCGCGGGCGACCGAGCCGGCGTCCCGGGAGCTGACGAGCACCCGGGCCCCGTCGTCGACGAGGGCCCGGGCGGCCGCGTACCCCAGTCCCCGGCTCGCGCCGGTGAGGAGGTAGCCGCGGCCGCCCAGGCCCAGGTCCATGCGGGGATCAGCCCTGCCGGAGCGAGCGCAGGACGTACTGCATGATCCCGCCGTTGCGGTAGTAGTTCGCCTCGCCGGGGGTGTCGATCCGGACCCGGGCGTCGAACTCGACGTCCCCGGCCTTCACCTTCACGGTCCGCGGGGTCTCGCCGTCGTTCAGCGCGGTGATCCCGGTGATCGTGAACTCCTCGTCCCCGGTCAGGCCGAGGGACTCGCGGTCCTGGCCCTCGGGGAACTGCAGCGGCAGGACGCCCATGCCGATGAGGTTGGAGCGGTGGATCCGCTCGTAGCTCTCGGCGATGACGGCCTTGACGCCCAGCAGCGCGGTGCCCTTGGCGGCCCAGTCACGCGAGGACCCGGAGCCGTACTCCTTGCCGGCGAGCACGACCAGCGGGATGCCGGCGTCGATGTAGGCGCGCGAGGCGTCGTAGATCGTCGTCGTCTCGCCGGTCAGGTGGTTCTTGGTGACGCCACCCTCGGTGCCGGGCACCAGCTGGTTGCGCAGCCGGATGTTGGCGAAGGTGCCGCGGATCATGACCTCGTGGTTCCCGCGGCGCGAGCCGTAGGAGTTGAAGTCACGCCGCTCGACGCCGTGCTCGGACAGGTACTTGCCCGCAGGGGAGTCGGCCTTGATCGAGCCGGCCGGCGAGATGTGGTCGGTGGTCACCGAGTCGCCCAGCACCGCGAGGGTCCGGGCGCCGGTGATGTCGGAGACCGGGGCCGGCTCGGCCGGCATGCCCTCGAAGTACGGAGGACGGCGGACGTAGGTGCTCTCGGCGTCCCAGTCGAACGTCCGGCCGGTGGGCGTGGGCAGGTTCTGCCACTGCTCGGTGCCGGCGAAGACGTCCTCGTAGCTGCGGCCGAACTGCTCCGCGGAGACCGCCTGGTCGATGGTCCGCTGGACCTCCTGCGGCGAGGGCCAGATGTCGCGCAGGAAGACGTCCTGCCCGTCCTTGCCCTTGCCGAGCGGCTCGGTGGTGATGTCGATGTCCATCGACCCGGCCAGCGCGTAGGCGATGACCAGCGGCGGCGACGCCAGGTAGTTCATCTTGACGTCGGGGTTGATCCGGCCCTCGAAGTTCCGGTTGCCCGAGAGCACCGAGACGACGGCCAGGTCGGCCTCGTTCACCGCGGCCGACACCGGCTCCGGCAGCGGGCCGGAGTTGCCGATGCAGGTCGTGCAGCCGTAGCCGACCAGGTAGAAGCCGAGCTTCTCCAGGTACGGGGTGAGGCCGGACTTCTCGTAGTAGTCGGTGACGACCTTGGAACCCGGCGCCATCGTCGTCTTCACCCACGGCTTGGACGTCAGGCCGGCCTCGACGGCCTTCTTGGCCAGCAGGCCCGCGCCGATCATGACCTGCGGGTTCGAGGTGTTGGTGCAGGAGGTGATGGCGGCGATGACCACGTGGCCGTTGTCCACGTAGGTCTCGGTGCCGTCCTCCATGACCACCTTGGTCGGCTTCGAGGGCCGGTCCGGCACGCGGTCGGGGACGACGGTGTGCGGCTTGCCGGCCTCGCCGTTGCCCGAGGCGAACGGGCTGGCCGGGTCGGACGCCGGGAAGGACTCCTCGGAGGCCTCGTCGACGGCGGACTCGGCCTCGGCGGCCTGGTCCTCGTCGCCGCTGACGTCGTGCGAGGCGTAGGTCGGCAGGACCTCGCGGAAGGCGGCCTTCGCGTCGGACAGCGAGACGCGGTCCTGCGGCCGCTTCGGGCCGGCGATCGAGGGGACGACGGTGGCGAGGTCCAGCTCGAGGTACTCGGAGAAGGCCGGCTCGCGCGCCGGGTCGTGCCAGAGGCCCTGCTCCTTGGCGTAGGCCTCGACCAGGGCGACCTGGGCGTCGCTGCGGCCGGTCAGCTTCAGGTAGGTGATGGTCTCCTCGTCGATCGGGAACATCGCCGCCGTGGAGCCGAACTCCGGGCTCATGTTGCCGATCGTGGCGCGGTTGGCCAGCGGCACCGCGGTGACGCCCTCGCCGTAGAACTCGACGAACTTCCCGACCACGCCGTGCTGGCGCAGCATCTCGGTGATCGTGAGGACCAGGTCGGTGGCGGTGGCGCCCTCGGGCAGCTCGCCGGTCAGCTTGAAGCCGACGACGCGGGGGATGAGCATCGAGACGGGCTGGCCGAGCATCGCGGCCTCGGCCTCGATGCCGCCGACGCCCCAGCCCAGGACGCCCAGGCCGTTGACCATCGTGGTGTGCGAGTCGGTGCCGACGCAGGTGTCGGGGTAGGCGACGACGCGGTCGCCCTCCTGCCGCGGGAACACCACGCGGGCCAGGTGCTCGATGTTGACCTGGTGGACGATGCCCATGCCCGGGGGGACGACCTTGAAGTCGTCGAACGCGCCCTGGCCCCAGCGCAGGAACTGGTAGCGCTCGCCGTTGCGCTGGTACTCGATCTCGACGTTGCGCTCGAAGGAGTCCGGCGTGCCGAAGACGTCGGCGATCACGGAGTGGTCGATGACCAGCTCGGCCGGCGCCAGCGGGTTGATCTTGTCCGGGTCGCCGCCGATCTCGGCCATGGCCTCGCGCATGGTGGCCAGGTCGACGATGCAGGGGACACCGGTGAAGTCCTGCATGACCACGCGGGCCGGGGTGAACTGGATCTCCTCGCTCGGCTCCGCCGAGGGGTCCCAGTTCGCGAGCGTCCGGATGTGGTCGGCGGTGATGTCCGCGCCGTCCTCGGTGCGCAGCAGGTTCTCGAGGAGGACCTTGAGGCTGAAGGGCAGCTTCTCGGAGCCCTCCACCGCGTCGAGCCGGTAGATGTCGTAGTCGGTGCCGTCGACGCTGAGCGTCGCCCGAGCCCCGAAGCTGTCCTTGCTGGCTGCCACTTCTTCTGCGCCTACCCCTCGCTGGTTGCGTCGCGGCGTCTGCGTCGCGCTCGTTGCCACCCCCGATCATCCCAGTTCCCGCAGCGCGGCGTGCAGGTGAGGCGACCCTTCCCTCACCCGTGACGTGCGTTACGGCAGGTGCGGGACTGCCGCCGGGTGTGGCTCGCGCGAGCCGTCCGTCACCGGCGGGCCACCTGCCGTTAACGTCCCCCGCCATGACCGCGGTGGACCTGCCGTTCCCGGCTGCCGCCGCCCCGGCCCTCGTCGTCCCCGGGACGGCGGACGCGCCCTTCCCGGCCCGGGCGCGCGTGCGCGTCCTGACCGTGGTGCTCTGGACGGCGCTCGCGGGAGCGTTCGCGGCGACCTGCGCCACGGCCGGGCTGCCGACCGACCGGGTGGTCCTGCTCGGCTGGGTGCTGGCCGCGCTCGGCGTGCACGCGGCCGGCGCCGGCCTGCGACGGATGGGCCGCCTGCTCGCCGACTGGCTCCCGCTCGCCGCCGTCCTGCTGGCCTACGACGCGAGCCGGGGACTGGCCGACGGGCTGGGCATGCCGGTGCACGTCGCCGAGCTGGCCGACGCCGACCGGTGGTTCACCGGCGGCGTGCTGCCCACCGTGTGGCTGCAGGAGCACGTGCAGGCGGAGTGGTGGCTGGCACTGGCCTCGCTGGTCTACAGCAGCCACTTCGTGGTCACGCCGCTGGTCCTCGGGGTGCTGTGGGTGCGCGACCGCCGACGCTGGGGGCGCTGCGCCCGCGCGGTGGTGGCCCTGTCGGTCGCCGGGCTGGCCACCTACGTGCTCTATCCCGCCGCGCCGCCGTGGCTGGCCGCCCGCGAGGGGGTCATCCCGCCCGTGGAGCGGCTGAGCAGCGCCGGCTGGGAGGTGCTGGGCCTGCCGCGCGCCGGTGCGCTGCTGGACTCGGGACAGGGGCAGGTCAACCTGGTGGCCGCCGTGCCGTCGCTGCACACCGCCTTCGCCGTCCTGATGTGCGGTGTCCTGTTCCCCCTGGCACGCCGGTGGTGGCAGCGCACCGCCCTGGTCGCCTACGCGGTGCTGATGCCGGTCGTGCTCGTCTGGGGCGGCGAGCACTACGTCGTCGACACCCTGCTCGGCGGGGCCTACGCGGCCGGTGTGCTGCTCGTCCTGCCGTCGCTGGAACGTGCCGGCCGGGCCGGGCTGCGCCGGGCGGCGGCCGCCCGACCCGCCCTACCGTGGCGGTCGTGAGCGATCGGATCGACGTCCCCGAATGGCTGACCGGGGCCGGCCGGATCACCGTCCTGACCGGCGCGGGGATCTCCACCGACAGCGGCATCCCCGACTACCGCGGCCCGAACGGCGTGTGGACGCGCGATCCGGACGCCGAGAAGCTGGTGACGCTGTCCTACTACGTCTCCGACCCCGGCATCCGTCGTCGCGCCTGGCTGATGCGCCGCGACCTCGGCGTGGGTGAGGTGCGGCCGAACGCCGGTCACCGCGCGCTGGTCGAGCTGGAGCGGCAGGGCCGGCTGCGGGCGCTGGTCACGCAGAACGTCGACGGGCTGCACCAGGCGGCCGGCTCGTCCCCGGGGACGGTGCTGGAGCTCCACGGCACCGTGCACGAGGTCGAGTGCCTCTCCTGCGGCGACCGGACGACGACGGCGGAGGCGTTGGCCAGGGTCGACGCCGGCGACCCCGACCCGGCGTGCCTGGTCTGCGGCGGCATCCTCAAGACCGCGACGATCAGCTTCGGCCAGGCCCTCGACGCCGCCGTGCTCGACGCGGCGGTCGTTGCGGCCGGCGACTGCGACGTCTTCCTGGCGGTCGGCACCTCGCTCGGCGTGCACCCCGCGGCCGGGCTGACCGACGTCGCCGCCTCGGCGGGGGCGAAGGTGGTCGTCGTCAACGCCGAGCCCACGCCCTACGACTGGATGGCTGCGCTCGTCGTCCGCGAGCCGATCGGCACCGCCCTGCCCGGGCTGCTGGCCTCGTGACCCTGCTCGCCGTCCACCTCGGACTGGTGGCCGCCTACGCCGGGTTCCAGTGGACCGTGCGGGCGCTGGTCTACCCGCAGATGTCGATGGTGCCGCCGAAGGCGTTCCCCTCCTACGAGCACCGCCACCAGCGGCTGGTGACCCGCGTGGCTGGCCCGCTGTTCCTCGGGCAGGCGGTCACCACGCTGTGGCTGCTGGCCGACCGGCCGCCGGGCGTGCCGCTGCTCGCCGTCCTCGCCTCGGCGGCCTGCCTCGCCGTCGTCCTGCAGCTCACCGCGCTGGGCGCGGTGCCCCAGCACCGGGTGCTGGACCGGGGCTGGGACGAGGCGGTGCACCACCGCCTGGTACGCGTGGACACGCTGCGGGCCGTCACCGCGACCGCCGGTGTCGCCGCGGCCCTGTGGCTGCTCCTGTCCGCGACCTGAGCACGCCGCGGCCCGCCCCCGGGGAGGGAGCGGGCCGCGCCGCCTGCGGTCACCCGACGACGTGCCCGTGGGTGAACAGGCCGGCGGGGTCGACCCGCCGCTTGACGGCGAGCAGGCGCCGGCGGTCCGTCTCGTCCCACAGCGCCGCCACCTGCGCACCGGTGACCGCGCCCGCGAAGTTGAGCAGCGAGTGCCCGGTCGACCAGGGGGCCAGCGACGCCACCACGGCGTCCACGACCGCGGGCACCACCGCGGCGACGGGCGGGAACATCGGCCCGAGCACCCAGAAGGAGAAGGCGGCGTCCCGTCCGACGACGGCGTTCGGGACGGCCGGCGCCCGGCCCACGGCCCCGCCCAGGTGCCGCAGCTCCGCGAGGACCAGGGGCACCTCCACCTCGGGGCCCGCCGCGGACAGCAACGCGTCCACGGTCTCGGCGGTGAGCTCCCGCAGCAGCGTCCCCCGGTCGTACGTCGGCATGGGGTCCGTCGGGTCCATGTGGATGGCGTCGACCGCGCCGAACGGCATCTCGCCGAGCGCGTCGAGCAGCGCCGGCGCCACCGCGCGCATCGGTGCGACGAGCGCGGCGCCCTCCGCCGCGTCGCCCAGGTGGGCCACGCGCAGGTGCACCACGGTCTGCCCGCGCAGCGGCTCGGGCAGCGCCGGGTCGGGCGGGAGCCGGAGGACGGCGATCGAGGTCGTCGTCTCCTCCGGGAGGGTCGGCGCCCACTCCCGGTAGGCGTGCAGGAGGTCGCGGGTGGCGGACCCGGGGAAGAAGACGCCGCCGCCGTAGAGCCGGGCCACCGGCACCAGGTCGAACTCCAGCGCGGTGACGACGCCGAAGCTGCCCTTGCCGCCGCGGAGCGCCCAGAACAGCTCGGGGTCGCTGACCGCGTCGACCGTGCGGATCTCGCCGTCGCCGGTGACGATCTCGGCGCTGCGCACGTGGTCGGCGGCGAAGCCGTGGCGGCGGGCCAGCGGGCCGAGGCCGCCGCCCAGGGTGTAGCCGACCGCGCCGACGTGCGACGACGACCCCGACAGCGGGGCCAGGCCGTGCGGGGCGGCGGCGTCGATGACCGCGCGCCAGCGGACGCCGGCGCCGACGCGGGCGGTGCGGGCCACCGGGTCGACCGTGACCTCGTCGAGGCGGGACGTCGTGACGAGGACGGCGCCGGTCAGAGCCGAGGTCAGCCCGTGACCGGTGGCCTGCACGGCGACCGACAGGCCTCGCTCGGCGGCCCAGCGGACCGTGGCGGCGACGTCGGCGGGGCAGGTGGCGCCGACGACGACGGCGGGGGCAGGGGTGTGGGTCGTGGTGAACGGTGCGACCTCGGTGTCGAGGCCGGGGTCGCCGGCGCAGAACACGGGGCCGGTCACGGCGAGCTCGAGCTCGGCGCTGGACAGGTCGGGGACGGTGCTGGTCATGGCGGGACTCCTCAGGTGGGTGGGGGAAGGGGTGGTGTGGGCGCTCAGCGCCCGGCGGAGACCTCGACCTCGACGGCCATGCCGGGGATGGCGAGCCGGGAGACGCCGAGGAGGGTCGTGGGCGGGGTGGCTCCGGCGGCGGCCAGCCGCTCGCCGAGCACGTCCCAGGCGGCGAGGACGGCGTCCAGGTCGACGGCGTAGACGGTGAGCCGCAGGACGTCGGCCCAGTCCATGCCGGCCGCCGCGAGGACCGACTCGACGTTGGCCACGGTCAGCGCGAGCTGGGCGGCCGGGTCGTCCTCGTGCAGGAGGGCACCGGCGGCGTCGACCGGCCCCTGGCCGGCCACGGTGAGCAGCTGCGCGGGGGCGGGGCGCAGCTGGCCGTGGTCGAATCCGAAGGCCGCGCTCCACGGCGTGGGGTTGATCCGCTCGACGTGAGCGGTGGTGGCTGTCATGGCGACCAACCTGGGCCGCCGCGGTCCCGGCGCCCATCCCAGCGACTTGGGGACTTCGCCCCCCAGGACTCTGGGGGTTCCCGGCGGCGGCCGACAGGGCCACACTGCTGCGCCGTGACGACGATGCTGGCCGAGCGCGTGCGGGCGCAGGTCGACGGGCTGGCCGCGAGCGGGCTGGACGTCGACACGTTCACCGCGACCGCCTTCGACGTGCTGCGCCGGGCCGTGCCCTTCGTCGCGGGGTGCGTCGGCAGCGCCGACCCGGCGACCGGGCTGATCACCGGGACGGTCAAGTACGGCGTGCTCACCCACGAGACCGACGACGAGTGGGCGCACTACGAGTACGAGGTCGACGACCCGACGGCCTTCCTGCGTGTGGCGCGGCTCCCGGGCGGGGTGCTGGCGCTCGGTGAGGCGGGCAGCGGCCTGGTCGGCCGGTCCCCGCGGTTCCAGGACTTCCTCCGCCCGGTCTGGGGTTTCGACGACGAGGTCCGGCTGGCCCTGCGCGCCGAGGACAGCACGTGGGGGTTCATGGCCCTGTTCCGCGAGGGCAACGGGGGGTTCACGGCCGCCGACCAGGCGTTCCTCAGCAGCGTCGCGCCGTCCCTGGCCACGGGCCTGCGCGCCGGGCTGCTGGTGACGGCGGCCGGCCGCGCCACGGAGGTCGACGGGCCGGCCGTGGTGGTCGTGGACGCCGCCGGAGAGGTCGTGTCGGCCAGCCTGGGCGCCGAGGCGCGGGTGGCCGACCTCGGCGGCGGGCCGCTGGGCCGCTCCGCGCTGCCGATGGCGCTGCTGACCCTCGTGCGGGCGGCGCGGCGGGCCACGGTCGAGGGGCGTCCGGCGCTGCCGCGGATGCGCCTGCGGACCGCGTCCGGCTCGTGGGTCGTCGCGCACGCCTCGCCGCTGCTCGGCCGGGACGGCACCGGCACCGACGTCGTCGTCACCATCGAGGACGCGCGGCCGCCGGAGATCATCCCGCTCGTCGTGGCCGCCTTCGGCCTCACGCCACGGGAGCGGGACGTCGTCGCGCTGGTGCTGCAGGGCGTCGACACCACCGCGATCGGCCGTGCCCTGCACCTGTCGGCCTACACCGTCCAGGACCACCTGAAGTCGGTCTTCGACAAGGCCGGGGTCCGCAGCCGCCGGGAGCTGACCGCCCGCGTCTACCACGACCAGTACGCGCCGCGGCTCGCCGCGGGCAGCGACGTCGCCGCGTCCGGGTGGTTCGCGACGGCTGCCGGAACGGCCGTCGCGCACTAACGTCCGCCCCATGCGCGTGCCCCTGACGACCCGCGACTTCCTCGACCGCGCCGAGCTGGTCTACGGCGACCGCATCGGCATCGTGGACGAGCCGGCCCAGCCGGCGCCCTCGCTCGGCGAGGTGACCTGGCGGGAGGTCGCCCGCCGCGGCCGCGCCCTCCAGGCCGGCCTCGACGCCCTCGGGGTGGGGGCGGGGGAGCGGATCGCGGTGGTGAGCCACAACGCCGCGCGGCTGCTGGAGGTGCTGCTCGCCGTCCCGTCCTCCGGCCGGGTGGCGGTGCCGGTGAACTTCCGGCTGTCGCAGGAGGAGGTCCGCTACATCGTGGGCCACTCCGGTGCGCGGGTGCTGATGGTCGACCCGGAGCTGGAGCCGGCGCTCGGCGGGGTGTCGGCCGAGCACCGGCTGGTGATCGGCGAGGAGTACGAGCAGCTGCTGCGCTTCGACGCGGAGCCGGTGCCGTGGGCCGAGCCCGACGAGGACGCGACCGCGACGATCAACTACACGAGCGGGACGACGGCGCGGCCCAAGGGCGTGCAGATGACCCACCGCAACCTGTGGGTCAACGCGGTCACCTTCGGCATGCACATGCAGGTCAGCGACCGCGACGTCTACCTGCACACGCTGCCGATGTTCCACTGCAACGGCTGGGGGCTGCCGTACACGATGGCCGGGCTGGGTGCCCGCCAGATCGTGCTGCGCAAGGTGGACGGCGCGGAGATCCTGCGCCGCGTCGAGCAGCACGGCGTCACGATGATGTCCGGGGCGCCGGCGGTGTGGAACGCCGTCCTGGAGGCGGCCGAGCAGTGGGACGGCGAGATCCCCGGCCGCGACCGCGTGCGGGTCGTGGTGGCCGGAGCGCCGCCGCCCTCGCGGACCATCGCCCGCATCGAGGCCGAGCTCGGCTGGGAGTTCAACCAGATCTACGGCCTGACCGAGACCGCGCCCCTGCTGACCATCAACCGTCCGCGCGCCGAGTACGACGACCTCGAGCCGGAGGAGCGGGCCAAGCGGCTGTCGCGGGCCGGGGTGCCGGCGCTGGGCACCCGCATCGCGATCAGCGAGTCGGGCGAGGTCCTCGCGCAGGGCAACACCGTGCTGGCGGGCTACTGGGAGAACCCGGACGCCTCCGGCGAGGCCCTGGAGGGCGGCTGGTTCCACACCGGTGACGGCGGCACGGTCGACGACGGCGGCTACGTCACGATCTCCGATCGCAAGAAGGACGTGATCATCACCGGTGGCGAGAACGTGTCCTCCATCGAGGTGGAGGACGTGCTCTTCAGCCACCCCGCCGTCGCCGAGGTGGCCGTGATCGGCGTGCCCGACGACAAGTGGGGGGAGATGGTCACCGCGCTCGTCGTCCTCGCGGAGGGCGAGGAGGTCGGCGAGGCCGAGCTGGTCGCCCACTGCCGCGCCAGCCTCGCCGGCTACAAGGTGCCCAAGCGGGTGGAGTTCCGCGACGAGCTCGCGCGTACCGCCACCGGCAAGATCCAGAAGTTCAAGCTGCGCGAGAGCTTCTGGGCCGACTCGGAGCGCCAGGTCAACTAGGTGGCCGCGGGGCCGGCCCGCCCTCGGCGGCCGCTGACGAGTGACGAGGCGGCGCTCCACGATGCGTTCCTCCGCCTCGAGTTCACGGGGTCGGAGCGCTGCGCGGGCAGGCCCCGCAGGTCAGCGCGGCGCCCGGCTGCACCTGCGGGTGCGGGACCCTCGACCTCCACGTCCCCCTCGACCCGCCGCGCTCGCCGGCACCGAGCCCGCTGCCGGTCGAGGGCCTGGTGGTCGATGCGGACGGCGAGCCGCGCGGGGGCCTGATCGTCTTCCTCGACGGTGGCCTGCTCTCCTCACTCGAGGTCTACTCCTGGGCCGATGCCCCGTTGCCTCTGCCACTGGTGGACCGGGTGCGGTGGAACGGGCCTTCAGGCGCTGTCAAGGGCCGCCGCTCATGTGTGAATAGGCGTCTGAGCTGGGGAAACGCCTCGCCGGACCACCGCTGACCCGCTAGAATCGAACACACATTCGAAGGGGTGAGGAGGCGGTCGTGGGCGAGCTGCGGTCGGCACTGGACGAGCTCGCCGGCCTGGACCTCGACGAGCTCACCGACGGGCCGCTGCTCGATCACGTGCGTGAGCTGGTCATGACGTCCCACCGTCTGTCGGCGGCGCTGACCCGGGCGGTCCGCCGGGCCGACGTGCGGCTGGCGTGCGAGCACGACGGCGCCAAGACGATGCAGTCCTGGCTGCGCGGGCACCTGCGGGTCTCCGGTGCGCTGGCCAAGGACCTGGTGGTTCACGCGCGCGTCCTCGACCAGCTGCCGGCCACCGAGGCCGCGTTCGCCGCCGGACTGATCGGGGTCGATCAGGTCGAGGTGATCGCCGAGATCGCCAAGCCGGCCAATGCTGAGCTGGCCGCCGAGCAGGGCATCGACATCGCCGCGGTGGAGGCCGCGCTGGTGGAGCTGGCCTGCCGCGGCACCCACCGCGATCTCCAGCTGGCCGTCGGGGAGTACCTGGCCAAGCTCGACCCCGACGGGAAGGAGCCCGACCCCACCGAGGAGCGGGCGTTCACGATGGTCCAGCACCCCGACGGCACGTGGACCGCGGGCGGCAGCTTCGACGCCGTCGGCGGGCAGAAGATCGCCACCGCGCTGGAATCGATCTCCGCCGCGGGTCGCTGCGCCGGCGACACCCGCAGCCGCGCCCAACGCGGCGGCGACGCCCTCGTCCAGCTCGCTGACCTCGCGCTGGCCTCCGGGCAGCTGCCGGTGCTACGCACCGTCAAGCCGCACGTGATCGTCACGATCGGCATCGACGACCTCGTTGACCCGACCACCGGCCCCGCCGCCGCCGACACCGGCCTCGGCGCCACCATCTCCGCCGCCCGCGCCCGCTGGATGGCCTGCGACTCCACCGTCAGCCGCATCGTGCTCGAACCTGACAGCCTCCCCACCGACCTGGGCCGCGACCACCGCGTCGTCCCACCCCACATCCGCGGAGCCGTCGAGCTCCGCGACCAGACGTGCGTCTTCGCCGGCTGCGAGGCCCCGAAGTGGTTCTGCGACAGGAAGGACCCCCGTGCCCCCCGCCCCTCGCAGGCTCGCGGCGGGCCCCTGCACGGGGGCCATCGCAGGAAGATGCGAACGCCACCACACCAAGGTCCACCACGGCTACCGCGTCGAACGCGACGACACCGCACCACCCGGAGCCCGATGGCGCACCTACCGCCCCGACGGCACCGAGATCGTCATCCACCCACCGCTGCGCACCTGACGCCCTCCAGCCCCGACCACCCCGCGGCCGAACCCGGCCGCGGGGCACCAGCGCGTGCCCTGCCGGGTGCCGTCGGGACTCACCCCGACGGGTGAGGGGCGGTCAAGGGTGAGGTCGGGGGCGCCGTTCCCGAAAGGGTGAACAGCGCTGCGCGGACGAGGCGACGACCAGCACGGATGTCCCGATGGGCCGTCCGGGGAGCAGGCACCGGCATCACCGCACTGGTCCTCCTCGGGATCGCCCCGGGCGTGGCCTCGGCCGCGCCGAGCGCCTCGGAGGTCGCCGCGGCACAGGCCGAGCGCGACGCCGCTGCCGCCCAGGTGGGTCAGCTGAGCGCGGAGCTCGCCGCCGCCGAGGCCGCCGCCGCGCAGGCGAGCCAGAACGCGCAGATCGCGCTGCAGGACTACGAGGAGACCCAGGCCGCCCTCGAGGCCGCCCGCGCCGCCGAGGCCGCCGCCCAGGCCGCCGTCGACCAGGCCCAGGCCGAGCTCGCCCAGGGTCAGGCGGAGGTCGCCGACTTCGCGCGCACCAGCTACATGCAGGGCACCACGGCGCCGGGCATCACCGCGCTGCTCACCTCCGGCAGCCCCACCGAGCTGATGGAGCGCGCCGCCCTGCTCGAGGCGGCCGGCACCCACCGGGTCGACGTCGTCGGGCAGCTCACCGTGCTGGAGGAGCAGGCCACCGCCGCCGAGCAGGAGGCCACCGCCTCCGCCCAGCAGGCAGTCGAGCTGGAGGCCCAGGCATCGGTGCAGCTGGATGCCGCCGTCGCCCAGGAGACCGCCGCCCGCGAGCAGACCGCCGCCCTCACCGAGCAGCGTGCGGTCGTCGAGCAGCAGCTGCAGGTCGCCGAGTCAGAGGTCGGCCGGCTGACCGCGGAGCAGCAGGCTGCCGCCCGCCAGGCCGCCGCGCAGCAGGCCGCCCGGCCCGCGCCGAGCGCGCCGTCGTCCGGTGGCTCCGCGCCGCAGGGCTCGTCCGGTGGCGGCGCGCCGCAGAGCCAGGGTGGCGGTGGCAGCAGCGCGCCCGCGCCGGCGCCGCCGAGCAGCAACCCCGCACCGGTGAGCACCACCGCGGGCACGCCGTCCGGCTCGGTCGTCGACCGGGCGATCGCCGCCGCGCGCAGCCAGCGCGGTGTGGTCTACAGCTGGGGCGGCGGCAACGCCAGCGGCCCGACGTACGGCATCCCGCCGGACACCGACGTCTACGGCTTCGACTGCTCGGGTCTGATGCAGTACGCCTACGCGCAGGCCGGCGTCCAGGTCGGCGGGACCAGCCGCGACCAGTACTACCGCTTCCGCGACCGCACGGTGGCCCGCAGCGACCTGCAGCCCGGCGACCTCGTGTTCTGGGGGAGCGGCGCGTCCTACACGACGATCTACCACGTCGCGCTGTATCTCGGCGGCGGCCGGATCATCGCCGCGCCGCAGAGCGGGGACGTCGTGCGCGAGATGAACATGTACTACGGCAACGACTACTACGGCGCCGTCCGCCCCACGGGCTGACGCCGCAGGGCCCACCGGCCCCGGAGACGGATCAGGGCCTCGCGCGGTGCGCGAGGCCCTGGACGTCAGGGCGTCGGGCAGCCACGGGGGGAGCTGCCCGACGCACCGGCGAGGTTAGCAGCCTCCTGGCCCGCGGGGCAGGGGGACGGCGTGTCGCGTCGCGTCGCGGCCGTCCTGACCGGCTCGGGCCGCAGGTGTAGGACACTGGGCCGGGGACGGGTACGCCGTCCCCCGCCGGCCTGCCCAGGCCGGACCCGGCACGAGCAGGGAGCGCAGTGACCCAGGCCGCCAGCACCTCCGCCGACAGCCCCCAGGGCGCCACCGCTGCGAGCGGTCAGCCCGTTCCGCCGGCGGCCGACGCGGCCCGCATCGAGCGGGCCCTGTTCGAGATCAAGCGGGTCATCGTCGGCCAGGACCGCCTGGTCGAGCGGATGCTCGTCTCGCTCCTGGCCCGCGGCCACGTGCTGCTGGAGGGCGTGCCCGGCGTGGCCAAGACCCTCGCCGTCGAGACGCTGGCGACCGTGGTCGGCGGCAAGTTCGCCCGCCTGCAGTTCACCCCCGACCTGGTGCCGGCCGACATCGTGGGCACGCGCATCTACAAGGCCGGGCTGGACACCTTCGACACCGAACTGGGCCCGGTGTTCGCCAACTTCGTCCTCACCGACGAGATCAACCGCGCGCCGGCCAAGGTGCAGTCGGCGCTCCTCGAGGTCATGGCCGAGCGCCAGGTCTCGATCGGCGGGGTCACCCACCCGCTGCCCGACCCGTTCCTCGTGCTGGCCACCCAGAACCCGATCGAGTCCGAGGGCGTCTACCCGCTGCCCGAGGCGCAGCGCGACCGGTTCCTCATGAAGGTGCTCGTGGACTACCCGAGCCCGGAGGAGGAGCGCGAGATCATCTACCGGATGGGCTCCACGCCCCCGGTGGCCGAGACGGTCCTCGGCCTGGACGACCTGCGCCGCATGCAGCGCACCGCCTCGCAGGTGTTCGTCCACCACGCGCTGGTCGACTACGTCGTCCGCCTGGTGGTCGCCACCCGCGCCCCGCGCGAGCACGGCATGGACGACGTCGCCTCGTGGGTGACCTACGGCGCGAGTCCGCGTGCCTCACTGGGTCTGATCTCCGCCAGCCGGGCGCTGGCGCTGGTCCGCGGGCGGGACTACGTGCTGCCCCAGGACGTCCTCGACATCACCGCCGACGTGCTGCGCCACCGGCTGGTGCTCTCCTACGACGCGCTGGCCGACGGGGTGCCGGCCGACCACGTGGTCAAGCGGATCCTGCAGACGGTGCCGCTGCCGCAGGTCACCCCGCGCCAGCGCTCGGGCGGCTTCGGGCCGTCGGTGCCCGGCGGGCCCACCGTGCCCGGCTTCGGCGGGCCCGGGCCGCAGTTCGGCCCGCCCGGGCCGGCGCCGCAGTTCGCCCCGCCCGTGCCCGGCCAGGCTCCGCACGCACCCGCCGCTCCGGCCGGCCCGCAGGGTCCCGGCAGCAACGGCTACGGGCACGGGCCGCAGTCGGCGTGAGACTCCGGCGCAGGGCGGCCGCCGAGGCGGCCCCGCCCGAGCAGGACGCCGCCGAGGCGCCGCGTGACGAGCAGCCGGCCGAGGACGGCGACGCCGAGCAGCCGGACGGCGGTGCGGAGGCGACTCCCGACGCGCCTCCGGCCGAGGAGACGCCCACCTGGGTGACCGACCGGGGGAACGGCGCACCGCCGAACTTCGCCGAGGGGCCGGCCGACGTGCTGCTCCAGCGGTTGGAGCTGACCGTCCGCCGGCGGCTGGACGGCCTGCTGCAGGGCGACCACCTCGGTCTCGTCCCCGGCTCCGGCACCGAGGCCGGCGACTCCCGGACCTACCACCCCGGCGACGACGTCCGTCGGATGGACTGGCCCGTGACGGCGCGCACCCAGGTCCCGCACGTCCGCGAGACGGTCGCCGACCGCGAGCTGGAGACCTGGGCGGTGGTCGACCTCTCGGCGAGCCTGGACTTCGGCACCGCCAACTGCCAGAAGCGCGACCTCGCCATCGCGGGGCTCTCGGCGGTCAGCCACCTCACGGTGCGCGGCGGCAACCGGCTGGGTGCCGTGGTCACCACCGGAGAGCGGGTCGACCGCTACCCGGCGGCCGGTGGACGGCTGGCCGCCGACAGGCTGCTGCGCTCGGTCGTCGCGACGCCCCGCGCCGCGGGCGGACGCCGCGGTGACCTGGCCGCGGCGCTGGAGAGCCTGCGCCGGCCACCGCGCCGCCGCGGGCTCGTCGTCGTCATCTCCGACTTCCTGGGCGACAGCGACTGGGAACGGCCGTTCCGGCTGCTGTCGGCCCGCCACGAGCTGCTGGCCATCGAGGTCGTCGACCCGCGCGAGCTGGAGCTGCCCGACGTCGGGCTGCTGACCGTCGTCGACCCGGAGACGGGCCAGACCCTCGAGGTGCCGACCGGCGACGCGGAGTTCCGTGCCCGGTTCGCCGCCGGGGCCGCCGCCCAACGCCAGCAGATCGCGCGGGCGCTGCGTCGGGCGGGCGCGGGTCACCTGCAGCTGCGCACCGACCGTGACTGGCTCATGGACGTCGTCCGTTTCGTCGCCGACCGCCGGCGCGCCGGTTCCGGAGGGGCCTCCCGATGACCTTCCAGACGCCACTCTGGCTGCTCGGCCTGGCGGCGGTCGCGGCCCTGGTGGCGCTGTACGTCGTCCTCCAGCTGCGCCGCAAGAAGTACGCCGCGCGCTTCACCAACGTGGCGCTGCTGGGCACGCTGGTGCCCAAGCGCCCGGGCTGGAAGCGGCACGTCGCCTTCGGCCTGGTGACGCTCGCGCTGGCCGTGCTGATCGTGTCGCTCGCCAAGCCCAGCACCGAGGTCCGGGTGCCGCGCGAGCGGGCGACGGTCGTCATGGCCGTCGACGTGTCGATGTCGATGGAGGCCACCGACATCGAGCCCACCCGGTTCGAGGCGATGCAGGTGGCGGCCAAGGAGTTCGTGGACGTCCTCCCCGAGGAGATCAACCTCGGTCTGGTGGCGTTCTCCGGCACGGCCACGACGCTGGTCACGCCCACCACCGACCGGGGCCAGGTCCGCGCGGCCATCGACAACCTGGAGCTGGCGGAGGCGACCGCGATCGGTGAGGCCGTGTTCGCCTCCCTGCAGGCGATCGCGAACTTCCAGTCGGCGCTGGGGGAGTCCGAGGAGGAGGTGCCGGCGCGGATCGTGCTGCTCTCCGACGGCTCCAACACGGTCGGCCGCAGCACCACCCAGGCGGTCGACTCGGCGCTGGACGCCGGGGTGCCGGTGTCCACGATCGCCTTCGGCACCGACTACGGCAGCGTCGAGATCGAGGGCGACTCGGTCCCGGTGCCCGTCGACCGGGCGGCGCTGGAGGAGATCGCCGAGGAGACCGGCGGCAGCTACAGCGAGGCGGCCAGCGCCGCGGAGCTGGAGGAGGTCTACAGCGACCTCGGCAGCCAGATCGGCTACACGACCGAGCCGCAGGACGTCAGCTACTGGTTCGTCCGCGGCGGCGTGCTGCTGGCGCTGCTCGGCTGCGTGATGAGCCTGCTGTTCACCAACCGCCTGCTGTAGCGGAGTCGCTCGAGTGCGGTTTCCGCACTCGAGCGACTCCGCTCGTGCTTCAGACGGTGAAGCCCCGCTGGCGGCGCAGCAGCTTCTTGATCATGAACAGCGTCTGCAGGACGGTCACCAGGTAGAGGACCGGCCAGCCGATGGACAGGATCGCCGACTGCACGCCGACGTCCTGCTGGCTCCACGCGTAGATCAGGACCAGGAACGTGGCCAGCGCGCAGACCGCCGGCATCACGTACGCCGACCCCCGGCCCTTCTCGGCAGCCGCCTGCGCCGCCCAGTTGTCCTTCTCCGACCGCGAGAGGAACTGCACCCAGGCGCTCACGAAGTGCCCCATGCGGATCCACATGTAGAGCTCCGCCGGGGCGAAGAGGAACGCGTAGAGGATGTCCGAGGCGCTCTTGTCGTGCATCGACAGGGCGATCCGGAGGTTCAGCAGGGTGGCGACCGCCGGCGGGATGAGCCAGATCGGGTTGAACACGAACGCGTCGATCGACAGCGCCGCGGCCAGCAGCAGCAGGAACGACATGCGGGTCCCGATGTTGAAGACCATCGAGATGTTCTCGTACCAGCGCAGCCGCAGGTTGGGGTGCAGGGGCTGGCCCTTGGTGTCCCCGCGCTGACCCGGCCACAGCAGGTCGAGCCCGCCGAAGTTCCACTTCACCTGCTGGCCGTGCAGCGCCCGCAGCGTCGTCATCGGACCGACGAACGCCCGTGCGTGGGCGCTGATCTTGGTGCTGAAGCCGGCGTCCTTGATCTGCAGGGACAGCTTCGAGTCCTCGACCTCCGAGTCGCGCACCCACGGGGCGGCCTGGTGGTTGCGGTACATCACGGCCTCGAGCGCCCGCATGCTGAAGAGGCTGCACTGCCCGCCCAGCACGGCCATGTTCCGGCCGCGGACGAGGTTGTCCATGTTGAAGCCGGCGAACTGGGCGCGCTGCCCGGCGACGAGGTACCTCGCCATGGCGCCCTTCACCTGCGACTTGTCGAAGGTGTAGATCGCCGACAGGCCGCCGATGCGGGGGTCGGTGACGATCTCCTTCTCGAGCCACTCGACGCAGCGGCGGTCGAGGGTCGTGTCGCCGTCGACGCCGAGGATGTAGTCGTGGCCGCGGCTCACGTAGTAGCCGAAGTTGAGCGCGCCGACCTTCTTGTCCGGGTTCTCGCCGATGTCGTGGACGTGGACCACGGTGTGGTACGCCTCGCCCTTGACCACCCGGAAGTGCTCGCCGGCGAACTGGCCGGCGATCTCCGGGGTGTCGTCGTCGGTGTTGTTGATGACGACGTGGATGGCGTCCGGCGGCCGGGTCTGCGACAGCAGCGAGGTGAGGACGTCGGCGATGGTCGACTCCTCGTTGTACGCCGGGATGACGCAGCTGATGGTGGCGGTGCGGCGCTGCTCCTCGTGGACCGCGCCACCGAACTCGGCGGGCACCAGCGAGGTGATGTCGGGGACGCCCTGCTCGGAGCGGGCGAGCAGGTGCACGCGGTCGGTGGCCCGACGCATGCCGTGGACGACGAGCTCGGTCATGCGGAGGCCTCCTGGAGGAGCGGCAGCTCGAGGGTGTCGAGCACCGTCTGGCGGTAGTAGCGCTGGGAACCCGGCTCGGTCTCGACGAGCAGGTCGAACTGGACGTAGAGCGTCACCGCGTCGGCGGTGGGCGCGGACTCGGGCACGGTGAACGCGGTGCTGTAGCTGAACGGCCGCATGAGCGCGAACTCGCCGCGGTCCTCGACGGCCACGGTGCGGCTGACGCCGTCGTCGGCGGTGACGACGAAGCGGGTCACGAGCACCTCGGTGTCCTCCTCCGAACCGCCCTCGACGTGGGCCGAGAGCTGGAGGTTCTTCTCGCCGGTCGTCGTCCAGGCGGTGGCCTGGTCGGCGGTCCAGTAGTCGATGACGACGTCCTGGGCCCCGGCGGCGAGGACCCGGGTGAGCGAGCCGCTGTCCAGGTCGCCCGCAGGGCGGACCGGGGCGGTGGACGTGGCCGAGGCCACGGCACTCGCGGCGTCGGTGGACCCGGCGTCGGTGGACCCGGCGTCGGTCGCCTCGGCCGGGCTGGACTCGGCGGCCGAGTCCGGCGTCAGGTCCGGGCTCATGCTGAGGTCGGGCAGCTCGCAGCCGGTGACCCCGGCGAGCAGAGCGAGTGACAGTCCGAGCGTTGCGGCACCTGGTCCGAGGCGCCCGGATCTGAGCGTGCGTCGTGACACGAAATCCCCCCGTGTTCGATCGATGACGACCGCACGAGGAGAGAAACGGCGCTGTCCCCCAACTGCGGCCGTGACCGACCGTAGGGACGGGCGGGGGAGCTGTGGGGCGTCTCCACCCGATCAGGCGAGGGCGTTCGTCCGAGTGGGTGAGACGCGCGCCACGGGGGTTTGGTCGCCGGTCACCCGCGGTGACCGGCGGCCCCCGGATCAGCGACGAGGGTCGAGGACCAGCTTGCCGGTCGTGCGGCGGGCGCGGAGGTCCTGGTGGGCCTCGCGGACGGCCGACAGCGGGTACTTCCCGCCGATGACGGGCTCCAGCGCGCCGTCGCCGACCAGCTGCAGGAGCTCGGTCATGGCGTCGTCCATCATCTGCGGCCGCGCCATGCAGTGGGCCAGCCAGAAACCGATGACGGCGCGGCTGCGCTGCATGAGCGCGCCCGGCGGCACCGCTGCGGTCTCCTGGCGGGCGGCCATGCCGTAGGTGACCAGCCGGCCGAACGGCGCCAGCGCCGACAGCGACCCGGCGAAGACGTTGCCGCCGGTCATCTCGAGCACGATGTCGACCGGCTTGCCGCCGTTGGCCTCGCGCAGCGCGCCGGCGAAGGCCTTGGGGTCGTCGTCGGCCAGCGCCGGGTCGACGGAGGCGTCCGCGCCGAGCTCCTCGGTGAGCGCGCGCTTCTCCGGGCTGGAGGCGGTGGCGATGACCCGGCCGGCGCCCCAGCGCTTGGCCAGCTGGATGGCCAGCGAGCCGACCCCGCCGGCGCCGGCGATGACGACGACGGTCTCGCCCGCGGCCAGGTGAGCGCTGGTGCGCAGCAGGTGCCACGCGGTCGAGCCCTGGAGGACGACGGACAGCGCCTGCTCGTCGGAGACGGGGTCCGGGACCTGCCAGGTGAGCCGCGGGTGCGCCGACACCTTCTCCGCGTAGCCACCGCCGTCGAGCAGACCGACCACCCGCGGCCCGCCGCCCGCGAGCGAGCCGACGAACTCCGCGCCCGGGATCAGCGGCAGCGTCTGCGGCGCGAGGTAGCTGTTCTCGGCCTGGTGGGTGTCGGCGTAGTTGATGCCCGCGGTGGAGACCTCGAAGAGCTGCTCACCGTCCCCGGGCGTCGGGTCGGGCAGGTCGACGACGTTCATGACCTCGGGTCCACCGAACTCGGTGATCTGGACTGCGCGCATGGAGAGGACGCTAGGGGACGACGTCGGCGGAGCGGTACGCGGCCGAGTGCCGCCCCAGACCGGCCGGACCGCCAGGTCGTGCACTCCGCTGGTAGCGACCACCTCCTCTCCTGCGTCGCTCCTCGCCGTGCTGAGCGGGACGGCCGCACGACGTGTGGCTCGCGCGCCGCGTCCACTGGCAACCGTCGTACGTCGAACGTATGTTCGATACATGCCCCCGATGCCAGTACTGCTCCGCGGTTGCCTTCGGGGGAGCGCGCTCCAGGTGCCGGATCTCGCCGGAGGTGTGTCATGACGATGTCGACGCTGAATCGACCCCAGGAAGTCGCCCGTTTCGTCCTCTACGACGCCGGGCGGCAGCACACGCCGCCCATCCCCGTGCCGATCGAGGTCGACGAGGACCTGCCGGCGGGCTGGCGGCGCGACCCGGCGAACCCCCGTCGCGTCCGCCTGCCGGACCCGGGCCGTTGTCCGCACGGCTCGTTCCTCCGGTACGCGGCGCGGAACTGCTGTGCTCGCGGTCGGGGGACCGCCGACACCGGACCGGCGGTCGCTCGCCGGCCCCTTAGATCCGCGTGCCGGGCGGTCGGCGACGCCGTCGACGATCTGGGCTGGAGCCCACGGTCACGGACGTCGAGCGCGTCCGGTCCGAGGAGTGTGCTGGCCGAACGCCGTGCAGGGTGACGACGACCGGCAGACGTGCAGCCGCTCGTCAGATCACGGGCAACGCGGCGAGCCGGGCCGCCAGGTCCGCGTTACGACGTAGGAAGGGCGCCCACCCGTCGGGCGCCCTGCTGCCCGGCCGCGACCGTGTGCAGGTCTCCTGCTCCCAGGCGCGGAGCCGGCCGTCCCGGATGCGCAGCCGCACCACGACGTCGTCCGCCCAGGCGGTGACGGTCCGGTCGCCCTCCTCGGCGGGCACGGTGACCCGCTGCGGCGCCACCACCCACTCCAGGGCCTCGATCTCCTCCTGGAGACGGGCGGCGGCCTCGTAGGCCTGCGCCTCGGCCGCGGCGTCGCGCCGGGCGGCCAGTGCCGCGAGTGCGTCGGCGACCGCCGTCGGCTCGCGGTCCAGCACGGACTCCACGGCCCTCGCCAGGTGCGCCACGGGCCGGTCCTGCCCACCGCGCAGCCGGGCGAGCTCCCGCGCGCCGGCGCTGCGCGTGGGGCCGGCATGTGCGATCGGGTACAGCCGGTTCAGTCCGGACACGGCCAGCTTCACCTTGCGGGCCCCGAGGTAGGGCCCGAAGCAGCGGGCGCCGGGTGCGGGATCGGAAGCGGGGGCGAGGCCCAGTCGGGGCGCCTCCGGGAACGGGTCCAGCCGTATGCTGACCGGCACCTCCAGGCCGCCGACGATCCGGTTCCACGGTGGCATCGACCGCTCGAGCAGGTTGCGTTCGGCCCAGGCGGCCTCGTGCGGGGAGTCGCAGACCAGCGCCTCGATCCGGGCGACCCGCACCACCATCCGCCGCAGGTGGCGGCGGTCGCGAAGCTCGCCCCAGTACGAGCTGACGCGGGAGCGCAGCTGTCCGGCCCGCCCGACGTAGAGCACGCGGCCGCCGTCGTCCCGGAATCGGTACACGCCCGGAGCGGCCGGCAGCACGGCGACGGCGTCCGGTCGGGCGGGCATGCCCCATCGTGCGCACGGGACGGGCGCCGGTGGGGGCGCCACGCCCCACGGCTCCCCGGTGCCCCACCGGTCACATCCGGGACCGGTGGGGCCTCAGGTCGTCAGGCGGTCTGCGCCTCGCGACGCGGGAGCACCCAGTCGGGTCGCACGTAGTGGCAGGTGTAGCCGAAGGGGATCTTCTGGAGGTAGTCCTGGTGCTCCTCCTCGGCCTGCCAGAACGGGCCCGCCGGCTCGACCTCGGTGACGACCTTCCCCGGCCACAGGCCCGAGGCGTCGACGTCGGCGATCGTGTCCAGGGCGACGAGCCGCTGTTGCTCGCTGGTGTAGAAGATCGCCGAGCGGTAGCTGCGGCCCACGTCGTTGCCCTGCCGGTCCTTCGTCGACGGGTCGTGGATCTGGAAGAAGAACTCCAGCAGCTCCCGGAACGAGATCACCTCGGGGTCGAAGACGATCTCGACCGCCTCGGCGTGGTCGCCGTGGTTGCGGTAGGTGGCGTTCGGGGTGTCGCCGCCGGAGTAGCCGACCCGGGTGGTGAGGACGCCGGGGCGCTTGCGCAGCAGGTCCTGGGCGCCCCAGAAGCAGCCGCCGGCGAGGATCGCGGTCTCAGTGGTCACGTGTGCCTCCTTCTCGTCGAGCACACCCGGTGAACACCGCGACCGGGGCCGGTGTTTCCACCCGGGCGCGACGCTCACCAGGGGACGACGCCGGCGTCCTCGAAGAACCCCCCGGTCGGGCCGCCGTCCGGCAGGGTGGCCAGGCGGATCGGGGTCCGCGCGCCCTCCTGCGGGGTGCGCACGCCGCGGAAGCCGTTGAGGTCGGTGGCGACGAAGCCGGGGCACGCGGCGTTGATCAGGATGTTCGTGCCGGCCAGTTCCCGCACGTACTGCAGCATCACGGCGTTGAGGAACGTCTTCGACGGCGAGTAGGCCACCGCCACGGGCCCGGTGGTCAGCGCGCCGTCCGGGCCGGACTGCCGCGTCAGCGACCCGACACCGCTGGACACGTTGACGATGCGCGGCGACGGCGCGCGGCGCAGCAGCGGGAGCATCGCGTTGGTGACCCGGATGACCCCGAGGACGTTGGTGTCCACGACCGACCGGAGGACGTCGAGGTCGGCGGTGCTCGGGGTCTGCCCGTGGACGTCCCCGGTGATGCCGGCGTTGTTGACCAGGGCGTCCAGCCGGCCGGTGTGCCGCTCGATGAGTTCCGCCGCGGCGGCCACGCCGGCGTCGTCGGTCACGTCCAGCGGGACGCCGAACGCGTCGACGCCGGTGTCGCGCAGCCGGGCGACCGCTGCGTCGCGACGGTCGGCGTCCCGCGCGCCGACGCCGACGGTGTAGCCGAGCGCGCCCAGACCCGCTGCGATCTCGTAGCCGATGCCCTTGTTCGCCCCGGTGACCAGGGCTGTCTTCTGCTCGCTCATGATGTCGAGCCTGCGACCGGCCCGCTGCCGCGTCCACGACCGTCTCGTCCGCCGGCGATACCCCAGGGGTATGGACGGGCCTACCCTCGGGCGGTGGACACGCGCGAGCTGCGGTACTTCGTCGCCGTCGCCGAGGAGCTGCACTTCGGCCGGGCGGCGCAGCGGCTGAACATGGCGCAGCCGCCGCTGTCGCGGGCGATCAGCCAGCTCGAACGCCGCCTCGGGACGTCGCTGCTGGAGCGCAGCAGCCGCTCGGTCTCGCTGACCGACGCCGGTGCGGTGCTCCTGCGCGAGGGTCGGATCGCCCTCGACGCCCTGGAGGCGGCCGAGCAGCGGACCCGCCGCGCCGCGCTCGCCACGCCCGGGGTCGTGCTCGCCACCAAGGCCGGCGCCTCCGAGGAGCTGCTCGCCAAGCTGCTGCACGCCTACGCCGCCGAACCCGGAGCCGTGCCCGTCGACGTGGTGCTCTGCGGGCCGGGACAGCAGGAACGGCTGCTGCGGAGCGGCCGCGCGGACGTGGCCCTGCTGCACCGGCCCTTCGACGGGACGGCGGGACTGGACACCGAGGAGCTGCTCACGGAGGGGCAGGTGGCGGTCCTGCCGTCCGGTCACCCGCTGGCCGGCCGCCGGCAGCTGCGCCTCGCCGACCTCGCGCACGTGCCGGACCTCCCGCACCCGCGCTGGCCCGACGCGGACGGCTCCTACGCGCCCGGACCCGGACCGGAGGTCCGCGACCACACCCAGCTCCTGCAGCTCGTCGCGCTCGGCCGGACGTCGGTGGTCCTCCCCGACTCGGTCCGGTCGATGCTGCGCGAGGGCGTCGTCGCCGTGCCCGTGGTGGACGCCCCGCAGGTCACGACCGTCATCGCGTGGCCGCCGCACAGCCGGTCCCTCGCCGTCGCCGGGCTGGTCCGGACCGCGCTCCGCCTCTGACGACGACCGACCTGTCGGACGCCGGGGCGGCGCATCCCCCGATCGGGGCGCACCATCGACGAGGTGTCCGGCCAGGGGAGAGGAGACGGCGTGCAGGTGGGGGAGCGGAGAGGGCGTCGGCGCGCCGGCGGCCTCGGCATCGTCGTCGTCCTCGCGGTGCTCGGCGGTGCGGGACCGGCCACGGCCGCACCCGCGGACGACGCGCGGCAGGCCGCCGAGGCGGCCGCGGGCGAGGTGGAGCGGTCCCTCACCGAGATCGGGACGGCGCAGGCGGACCTCGCCCGTGCCGACGCCGACGTCGCGCTGGCGGCGGGTCGTGCCGCGGAGGCGCAGCAGGCGTACGAGCAGGCGCAGGCCGACGTGCAGGCCGCCGACTCCGCCGCCCGCACGGCGCAGGACGGCCTCGACGCGGCCCAGGCCTCGGTCGGCGAGTTCGCCCGGAGCAGCTACATGTCCGGGAGCACCTCGCCGACCCTGGAGAGCCTGCTCACCTCGGGCAGCCCCGCGCAGATCGTGGAGCGCGCCGCGCTGCTCGACGCGGTGGCCGACCACCGGTCGGCCGTGGTGGAGCAGTCGGTCGCGGCCCAGCAGCAGGCGGAGGCGGCCACCTCGGCCGCCGACACCGCGGTCTCCCGCAGCGAGGAGCTCCGGCAGGAGGCGCGGACCGCGCTGGCCACGGCCGAGACGGTGCGGACCGAGGCGGTCGCCCGCGTAGCCGACCTGCAGGCCCGCCAGGCGGAGCTGCAGGCGCAGCTCGATGCGGCGCGGGAGTCGCTCGTCGCGCTCGAGGCCCAGGCCGCGCCACCACCGCCGCCGCCCGCGCCGGCTGCGCCTGCGCCCTCGTCGACGTCGACGTCGGCACCCCGACCGGCTCCCGCGCCGGCGCCGGCGCCGGCGCCGGCGCCGCCGGCCGCGTCTCCGGGGAACGACTGGGACGCCGTCGCCCGCTGCGAGTCCGGCGGGAACTGGAGCATCAACACCGGCAACGGCTACTACGGCGGGCTGCAGTTCAGCCAGCGCACCTGGGACGGAGCAGGCGGGCGGGCCTACGCCCCGCGCGCCGACCTGGCCACCCGGGAGCAGCAGATCGCGGCCGCCGAGGTGGTGCTGGCGCGACAGGGGCCGGGTGCCTGGCCGACCTGCGGCCGGCTGCTCTGATCCGTCCGGCCCCCGCGCCCTGACGGATCAGGCGCTGGGGGATCAGGCGACGTCGGTGCGGGCGTCGGAGAGGTACTCGCGGACGGCGGTCTCCGGCACGCGGAACGACCGGCCGACCCGCACGGCCGCCATCTCGCCGCCGTGCACGAGGCGGTAGACGGTCATCTTCGAGACCCGCATGATCGCCGCGACCTCGGCCACGGTCAGGAACGAGACGGCGGGACGCGGCGCCGGGGCCACCGGGCGCATGCCCTGCGGCTGGGCCATCGGGCGCATGCCGGCCGGGCGCTGGCCCTGGAGGCCCGCGACGGGCAGCCGGCCACCGGCGGGCGCGTAGCCGGCGGGGCGCTGGCCCGGGACGGCGGGGCGGGTCTGGGCGGGGGTGGCGTAGCGCTGGGGCAGGGACACGGGGTTCTCCTCGGGGAAGTCCAGGGGGCGTCGGTCCGCGTTGCCGGTTGCAACGCTGAGCGCCTGTGCTGATACAGACGGTAGGGGGACTTCCCGGGTCGCCGACAGTACGAGGAGGACGAGACGGACCGGTCCCATTCGTCAACTGTTGACCGTGCGCCGTGCGGGGGACGTGCGATGCGTGAGGTCGGCGGGACGACCGTCCGGCCTCAGACCTCGACGGCGGTGCCGCAGACCGTGCAGATCTCCAGCTCCCGTCGGCCCCACCGCGCCAGCGGCACGAAGAAGACCGTGAACTGCTTCGACTCGCGCACCCGCGCCCAGGCGGTGGTGTTGCCGCAGTTCGGGCAGGTCCGGACCGCGCCGGGGCCGAGCTCCCGCTGCTTCGTGCCGAACCCGAAGAGGAAGAACATCGAGCGAGCGTAGGTCCGGGCCGACCGCCCCGCCGGACGGCGGACCTCACCCGTGGGAGGAGTGCCGACGCCCGATGGCCTGCAGGAGGGGGGCGGGACGGTCGATGCTCTCCGCAGTGCCCCCGCACCAGCGGGGCACGAGCACCACCGACGTGAGGAGAAGACGTGAAGGTCCAGTGCCGGGCCAACGCGCCCGCCAGCGACCTCACCGTCCTGGGCGAGACGGCCGAGGTCCTGACGACTCGCGGTGCGATGGCGAGCGCGCCGGTGACCCTCGCGGTCTCCGACCGCGTGGCGCTCGGCATCGCCACGATGTTCCGCAGCTCGACGCCGTCCGGTCAGGTGCTGGACCGGTTCTCCCGGACCGGGACCGCCGACAGCGCCGAGCTGCTCGACGCCGTCCGGACCGAGCAGGGGTACGCCTCGGCCGAGGGGCACGCCGTGCTGCACTGCCTCGCCGGCTGGGTGCGCAAGCAGCTCTACCTGAAGACGACCACGAGGGTCTAGCCGACCTCGCGGGCGGCGGCGAGGGACCGGTCCGCCGCCGCCGAGGAGCGCAGGGCGGCCGGGCGTCCGCTGCGCCGCGCCACCTCGAGGTGGTCCAGCACGATCTCCCGGCCCGACGGCGACAGGGCGGTGACCGACCCGGCGTCGACGACCGCCACCCGGGCCGGCTCGCGCCCGTAGCGCCGGACGAAGTCGGTCACGGCCGCGGCGTCCACCTCGCCGGCCAGGCACAGCACCCCGCCGGCGCTGCTGTTGAGCAGCCGGATGACGCCGCGGGCGGTGCGCAGGTCGGTGAGGGTCACGGCCCCAGTGTCAGTCGCAGACGGCGACCGCGTCGATCTCGACGAGCAGATCGGGTTCCCCGAGGGCGCTGACCCCGATCAGCGTCACCGGCTTGACCGGGTCGATGCCCAGCCGGGCTGCGGCCCGGCCGGCGCCCTCGCCGAACGCGGCGAACTTCGACGGGTCCCAGTCCACGACGTACACCGTCAGCTTGGCGACGTCGGCGAAGCTCGCGCCCGCGCCGGCCAGCGCGGTGGCGACGTTGAGGAACGCCTGCTCGGTCTGCGCCGCGAGGTCCCCGGCGCCGACCGGCTCGCCGTCCGCGGTCCGGGCCACCTGCCCGGCGAGGTAGACGGTGCGGCTGCCGCGCGCGACGGCGACCTGGGCGTAGACGTCGGGGACCGGCAGGCCGGCGGGGTTGATCAGCTCGATGGACATGAGTGCCTCCTCGGTGTGGAGCTGAAGCATTGCATAGCAATGCCATGTATTGTCAACCCGTGCCCAGGACCGCCGATCCCGACGTCCGCCTCCGTCTCGTCGAACGCGCCGCCGCGATGCTGGCCGCCCGCGAGACCGTCACCCTCCGCTCGCTCGTCGAGGGGACCGGCGCCTCGACGATGGCCGTCTACACCCACTTCGGCGGCATGCCGGGGCTGTGGCGGGCGGTGCGGCAGGAGGGCTTCACCCGGCTGCACGAGCGGCTGGCCCGGGTCCCGCGCACGGCCGACCCGGTGCACGACGTGGCCGCGCTCGCCGTCGCCTACGCGGCCAACGCACTGGACTCCCCGGCGCTGTACCGGGCGATGTTCGACGCCGTCGCGGACCTGGAGGACCCGGCCGGGGCCGACCGCGGTCTCGCCCTCCTCGTTGCGGCCGCCGCCCGTGCCCGCGACGAGGGCCGGCTCGCGCCGGCGGCCGACCCGTCCGCCGTCGCCACCCGGCTCTGGGTGGCCGGGCACGGGCTGCTGTCCCTCGTCGTCCAGGGCGTCCTCCCCGCCGACGTCGTCCCCGCGCACTCGGTGGAGACGGCGGTGGCGCTGCTGACCGCGGCCGGGGACGACCCCGGTGCCTGCCGCGCCTCGGTGGCCCGGGCATGGGCGCTAGGTTCGGGAGCGGACACGGGGAGCGTCGGCACAGGGGAGTGATCGTGGGCAGGTCCGTGCTGGTGACCGGCGGGAACCGCGGGATCGGGCTGGCGATCGCCCGGGCCTTCGCCGCGCAGGGCGACGCCGTGGCGGTGACCCACCGCGGCAGCGGGGCGCCCGACGGGCTGTTCGGCGTGACCTGCGACGTCACCGACGCCGAGGCCGTCGACCGCGCCTTCACCGAGGTCGAGCAGCACCAGGGGCCGGTGGAGGTCCTGGTCAGCAACGCCGGGATCACCCGCGACGGGCTGCTCATGCGGATGAAGGAGGAGGACTTCACCGACGTCGTCGACGCGAACCTCACCGCCGCCTACCGGGTGGCGAAGCGCGCGACGCCGAAGATGGTGCGCGCCCGCGCCGGCCGGATGGTCTTCGTGTCCTCGGTGGTCGGCCTGCTCGGCTCGGCCGGCCAGGTGAACTACGCGGCCAGCAAGTCCGGCCTGGTCGGCCTGGCGCGGTCCATCGCCCGGGAGCTCGGCGGGCGCGGCATCACCGCCAACGTGGTGGCGCCGGGCTTCGTGGAGACCGACATGACGGCGTCGCTGCCCGAGAAGCGGCAGCAGGAGATCCTCGGCCAGGTCCCGCTGGGGCGGTACGCCTCGGCGGACGAGGTGGCAGGGGTCGTGACGTTCCTCGCCGGCGAGCACGCCGGCTACATCACCGGGGCGGTCGTCCCGGTCGACGGCGGACTGGGGATGGGGCACTGATGAGCGGTACGGGCCTGCTGACGGGCAAGAAGATCCTGGTCACCGGCGTCCTCACCGAGGCGTCGATCGCGTTCGCCACCGCGCGGATCGCCCAGGAGCAGGGCGCCACCGTCGTCCTGTCCAACTACGGCCGCACGCTGTCGCTGTGCCGGCGGATCGCCAAGCGGCTGCCGCAGGAGCCGCCGGTGATCGAGCTCGACGTGACCGATCCCGAGCACCTGGCCAGCCTCGCCGACCGGCTGCGCGCCGAGGGCTTCGACAGCCTCGACGGCGTCGTCCACTCCATCGGCTTCGCGCCCCAGGAGGCGATGGGCGACGGCTTCCCGGAGGTCGCCTGGGAGCACGCGGCCACCGCGTTCCAGGTCTCGACCTGGTCGCTGGCCTCGCTCACCCAGGCCTGCCGGCCGCTGTTCGGCGAGCAGGCCTCCGTCGTCGGGCTGACCTTCGACGCCTCCGTGGCCTGGCCCGTGTACGGCTGGATGGGTGCGGCCAAGGCGGCGCTGGAGTCGACCTCCCGCTACCTGGCCCGCGAGCTCGGGCCGGAGGGGGTGCGCGTCAACCTGGTCGCCGCCGGGCCGCTGCGCAGCATGGCCATGAAGTCGATCCCGGGCAGCAAGCAGTTCGAGGAGGCCTGGGAGGGCCGCGCGCCGCTGGGCTGGTCGGTCACCGACACCGAGCCGGCCGGCAAGGCCGTCGTCGCGTTGCTGTCGGACTGGTTCCCGGCCACGACCGGCGAGATCGTGCACGTCGACGGTGGGTTCCACGCCGTCGGCGTGTGATCCTCCCGAACCGCATCCGCCGGGCTCCCGGCGGAGAATGACGGTCGTGCCCCTCGCGACCGACGTCGACATCCACCCCGGCCAGGCCCCCGACGACGACCCGTCGCTCGCCGTCCGCAACAACGGCGGGCGCGAGCCGGCCGCGCAGCCGGCGCCGGCCGGGCGGCGCGAGGCGCTGCTCGTCCTCTCGTTCGGTGGCCCGCGCGGCCCCGAGGACGTGATGCCGTTCCTGGAGAACGTCACCCGCGGCCGGGGCATCCCGCGCGAGCGGCTCGAGTCGGTCGCCGAGCACTACCACCACTTCGGCGGGGTCAGCCCGATCAACGAGCAGAACGAGGCGCTGATCGCCGCGGTCGAGGCCGACCTGGCCGCGCACGGCGTCGACCTGCCGGTCTACTGGGGCAACCGCAACTGGGCGCCCTACGTCGAGGACGCGTGGCGGCAGATGGCCGAGGACGGCATCGAGCACGTCTACGTCTTCGCGACCTCCGCCTACGCCTCGGCGTCCGGGTGCCGGCAGTACCACGAGGACGTCGCCCGGGCGCGTGCCGTGCTCGGGCCGGGTGCGCCCACCGCGGAGAAGCTGCCGCACTACTTCGACGCCCCCGGCTTCGTGCGGGCCAACGCCGACGCCCTGGCCGCGGCGCTGGCCGAGCTGCCCGAGGAGGTGCGCGGTGCCGCCCGGCTGGTCGCCACCGCCCACTCGATCCCCGACGCGATGGCCGCCGTCGCCGGGCCGGACGGCGGCGCCTACCAGGACGAGCTGCACGCCGCGGCCCGGGCGGTCGTGGACGCCGTGGACCCCGGCCGGCCCTTCGACCTCGTGTGGCAGAGCCGCAGCGGCCCGCCCTCGGTGCCGTGGCTGGAGCCCGACGTGAACGACCACCTGCGCACGCTGGCCGCGGCGGGGGAGACGGCGGTCGTGCTGATGCCCGTCGGGTTCGTCAGCGACCACCTCGAGGTCGTGTGGGACCTCGACAACGAGGCGTGCGAGACGGCCGCGGAGCTCGGGCTGACCTTCGTCCGGGCCGGCACCGCCGGCATCCACCCGGCCTTCGTCGCCACCGTGCGCGAGCTGCTCGAGGAGCGCCGTGCGGGCGCTCCGCCGCGGCTGGGCACGAACTGCCCGGCCGCCTGCTGCTACGTGGCGCGGCCCCAGACGGGGGCGACCTCGCGCCGGTAGCCGCGGCCGAGCACCCTGCCCAGCACGAACACCACCGGCGCGGGGACGGTCGAGCGCAGGTAGGCCCGGTGCTCGGGGGTCATGCCGTCGGTGATCCAGGCGAAGAAGCGGCCGGTGTCGGCGGCGGGCTGGGCGCGGAGCTGCTTCTCCACGCCCTTCCAGCCCGGCGACTCCATGTGCGGGACGATCGCCGGCACGACGTCGTTCTCCTCGTGGTCGAGGTGGGTGTCGACGACGCTGCGGGTCCGCGCGACCGACGCGCGGGCGGCGGCCAGGTCCGCCGCCGACCCGCTCGCGGCCAGTGCCTGCAGGGCGGCGTCGGTCTCGTCGAGGGCGGCGGACATGGCGGCGTGCTCGGCCTCCATGACCGGGAGCAGGTCGGTCGCCAGGCCCTGGCCGGCCATCCACGGGAAGACGAGCGCGTCCTCGCTCTCGTGGTGGTGCCTCAGCTCCCGGCGGAGGTTCGCGTAGGCGCGGGCCAGGTCCCGGGCGCGGGTGGTGTCGCCCTCGCGGAGCACCTCGAGGGCGTGGGCGAGCCGGTCGAGATCCCGGCGGACGGCGCCGTGGATCACCGAGTTCATCGTGATCGGAGCGGTCATGGCCGCGGACCGTAGACCCGCCGGCCGCCGGGCGGGAGGGCCCGCGGGCTCTAGCGGGGGACGGCGTTGTAGGCCGCGGTCAGTGCGTCGCGGACGGCGTCGGACAGCGGCCGCAGCGCCTCGTCGCGGGCCGCGGCCTGGCTCGTGGTGACGGCGGCGCCGGGTGCGTCGGCCATCGCCAGGTCGAGGACACGGGCCAGCCGCTGCGCGCGGGACAGCACCGAGAGCGCGAGCGGGTCGGTGTCGGCCGGCATGCCCGGCGCGGCGGCGGCCTTCGCCAGCCCGGCCAGCAGCGCCGGCACCTCGGGGTGCCAGCGGGCGAGGTCCAGCCCGACGAGCGTGCGGGCGGCGTCGCCGACGGCGAGGTCGAGCGCACCGGACGCCGCCCGCAGGGTTCCCTCGACCGGTGGCGGGGCCGGGGAGCTGAGCGGGAACGCCGTCCAGGCGACCATCTCGCTGCCCAGCGGCTGCGGCACGAGCGCGAGGGTGCTGCCGACCGCCACCTGGCCCGCGGCCAGCGCCGGCTCGGGAAGCCCACGAGCGCGGGGGAGTCCACGCACGTCGCCGGGGACCGGGAGCACGAGGGAGAACCGGCGCTCGCCGCGCCCGCGGAGAGCGGCCAGCGCGGTGCCCAGCGGGACCGCCCCGTCGGCGCCGGGCAGCTCGGACACCGAGTGCGCGGTCTCACCGGTCAGGGCGTCGAGGGCCTCGTCGAAGGAACAGCGACCGGACAGCCAGGCGGTGGACCAGGCCGCGAACCGGCCGGCGTGGAGCTCGTGCACGCCGCGAGGCTACGTCGCCGGCCGTGTCGGGCCCCGGGATGCCAGAGTGGGCCCCGTGGATCCCTGGGTGCTGTGGCTGATCGCGTCGGGCCTCTTCGTGGCCGGCGAGCTCGCCGGCGGTGACCTGTTCCTGCTGATGCTCGGCGGCGGCGCGCTGGGCGGCATGACCGTCGCCCTGCTCGGCGGCCCGCTGTTCCTGCAGCTCATCGCCTTCATCGTGGTGAGCGCCGTCCTGCTCGCGCTGGTCCGGCCGCTGGCCAAGCGGCACCTGGTGGACCGCACGCCCGAGCAGCTCGACGGCGTCGCGACCCTCATCGGCCGCACCGCGAAGGTGACCCGGCCGGTCGACGGGCACGGTGGCCGCATCCAGCTGGGCGCCGACGAGTGGACCGCCCGCAGCCAGTACGGCGGCGACACCTTCCCGGTGGGGGCGACCGTCCGGATCCTGCAGGTCGAGGGCGCGACCGCCGTCGTCGGCGACGCCCTGGAACTGGAATGACCGCACCCGAGCTGATGTCCCGTCCGACCCCGACCGAGGGAGCTCTCCCGTGACCCCCGCCCTGATCGCGCTCCTCGTGATCGCACTGCTCGTGGCGTACGTGCTGGCCAAGAGCGTGACGATCGTCCCCCAGGCGCAGGCCAAGGTGGTCGAGCGGCTCGGCCGCTACAGCCGCACCCTGTCGCCGGGCCTGTCGCTGCTCGTGCCCTTCATCGACCGCGTGCGGGCCACCATCGACCTGCGCGAGCAGGTCATCTCGTTCCCGCCGCAGCCGGTCATCACGGCCGACAACCTGCAGGTCGGCATCGACACCGTCGTCTACTTCCAGGTCACCGACCCGCGGCTGGCCGTCTACGGCATCGCGAACTACATCACCGGCATGGAGCAGCTGACCACGACGACGCTGCGCAACGTGGTTGGCGGGCTGAACCTCGAGGGCGCCCTGACCGGGCGCGACGGGATCAACAGCCAGCTGCGGTCGGTCCTCGACGGCACCACCGGCCCGTGGGGGCTGCGGGTGGCCCGGGTGGAGATCAAGGCGATCGACCCGCCGGCGTCGATCCAGGACTCCATGGAGAAGCAGATGCGCGCCGACCGCGACAAGCGGGCGCTCATCCTCCAGGCCGAGGGCCAGCGGCAGTCCCAGATCACCACGGCGGAGGGGCAGAAGGCCGCGGCCATCCTCTCGGCCGAGGGCATGAAGCAGGCGGCGATCCTCGAGGCCGAGGCCGAGCGGCAGAGCCGGATCCTGCGGGCCGAGGGCGAGCGGGCGGCCCTGTACCTGCAGGCGCAGGGCCAGGCGAAGTCCATCGAGACGGTCTTCCAGGCGATCCACGACGGCAAGCCCGACCAGGGCCTGCTGGCCTACCAGTACCTGCAGACGCTGCCGAAGATCGCCCAGGGCGACGCCAACAAGATGTGGATCGTCCCGAGCGAGTTCAGCAAGGCGCTGGAGGGTCTGGCGAAGCTGGGCGGGGCCGACGGCGAGGGCGGGTCCTGGATGGACGTCGGGGCCGGCGACGGCAACGGCGCGGCCCGGCCGGCGCGCGAGATGGACACCAGCGACTGGTTCGAGTCCCAGCTCCCGCCCGCCGCCGCCCAGCCGGAGGCGAAGATCGAGCTGACCAGCATCGCGGACACGATGCCGGCCGTCCCCTCGCCCGCGATGCCCGCGGTGCCGGAGCCGCCGCGGCAGGACGGGCCGCCGCCGCCGTCCTCCTGACCTCTGGGCATGGGTACCGATACGTGCGTCCGGACACCCCGGTACGCGGGTATCGGTACCCATGCCCAGGGGCTCAGTCCTTGAGCAGGCCCTCGCGGAGCTTGGCCAGGGTCTGGCTCAGCAGCCGGGACACGTGCATCTGCGAGATGCCGATGTCGGCGGCGATCTGGGACTGCGTCATGTTGCCGAAGAACCGCAGGATGAGGATCCGCCGCTCGCGGGCGGGGATCGTGGCCAGCAGCGGCTGCAGCGACTCGCGGTACTCCACGCCCTCCAGCGCGGCGTCCTCCTCGCCGAGGGTGGCGGCGAGGGTGGGGGAGTCGTCCTCGCCGGAGAGCCGCTCGTCCAGGGAGCTGCTGCGGTAGGCGTTCGCGACGGCGAGGCCCTCGAGCACCTCCTCGCGCGGGATGCCCAGGTGCTCGGCGAGCTCGCTGGGCGTCGGCGCCCGACCGTTCTTCTGCGCCAGCTCGCCGACCGCGGAGTTCAGCGACAGGTGCAGCTCCTGCAGCCGCCGCGGCACCCGCACCGACCAGCCCTGGTCGCGGAAGTGCCGCTTGATCTCACCGGTGATCGTCGGGACGGCGAAGGAGAGGAACTCCACCCCGCGGGTCGGGTCGAACCGGTCGATGGCCGCGATCAGCCCCAGCGTGCCGACCTGCAGCAGGTCGTCGAAGGGCTCGCCGCGGTTGCTGAACCGGCGGGCGAAGTGCCGCACCAGCGGCAGGTGCTCCTCGACCAGGATCTCCCGAAGCCGCTCGCGGCGCGGGTCGTCCTTGTCCAGGGTGGCGAGCTCGGCGAACAGCGGGGCGGTCCGCTCGGCCCGGCGCCGGTTGTCCGACACGGGCGGGGTGTCGTCGGCCTCGGTGCGCGGTGTGGGCGCGACCGGGGTGGGAGTGCCGGGAACGTCGTCGGCCACGACGACCTCGATCTCGGGATCGGTGTCGGGGGTCGGGTGTCCGGTGGCGGCCCCCGGGGTCACCGCGCGACCGAGACGTTGCGCTCCGAGCCACCCAGGGTGCTCGGGGAGTGGCCGGGGAGGTACTTGTCGACGGAGATCACCGCGACCGCGGCGGCCGAGCCGTCGCCGCCCGGGACCTCCGCCTGCGTGGCGGGCCCGGCCTCCACGCCGTCGACCAGGGCCTGCAGCACCGCCCAGCCGAAGCCGTCACGGGGGACCTCGGTGCCCTCGGTGGTGGGCACCCACGCGTCGATGTGCAGGCCGCTGCGCGTGGTCTCGAAGACGACCGTGAGCGGCTCGTCGGTCAGGGCGATCGCGGCGAGGGTGGCGCAGACCTCGTCGACGGCCAGGCGCAGGTCCTCGACGGAGTCCAGGTCGTAGTCCATCCGGATGGCGAGGTCACCGGCCATCGCCCGCACCGCCGGCAGCTGGGTCGGCGTGGTGGGCACCCGGAGCTCCAGCCGTTCGGCGCGCCGCCCGTCCTGCGCGAGGGCACCCCTGCGATCCACCATGCGTCGTCACTCCTGACCGTCGTCCGGACCGGGCCACCTGTGCGGCTCCGGTTCCGGGCCTCCATCCTGCCCGAACGGCACCCCGGGCCCGGCCCACGGGGCCGTCCCGGCCCTCGCGCCGACCGGGTCGACTACCCCCGTCGCCGGCGCGGCAAACCCCCGCTCCGGCGCGGTTGCCGGACCCCAGGGGCTGGTGTCCACTGGCCGGGGATGGACACCAGCCAGGGCGCCCGACCGCCGCACCACCTGCCCGCCGAGGACGCCGGCGCCGCGGGCCTCGTGGCGGCCCTCGAGCACGCGCCCGTGGCCATCTACTGCCTGGCCGGGGCCGGCCTCGAGCCGGTGTGGACCAACGCGCGGGCGCGGCAGCTGGGCACCGACCGCGAGCAGCTGCCCCAGGTCGGTGGCCGCCCGGTGGGCCAGCTGGCCGGCGAGGCGCTGCGCACCGGCCGCACCGAGACCGTGACCGGCGTGCTCGGGACCGACGGGCCGCCGGCCACCCTGGTCGTGCAACCGCTGTCGGTGTCCGGCGAGCCCGGTGTGCTGCTGGTCCTGGAGGCCGGCGCCGACGGGAACCGCGGGGCCGACCCCGTGGAGCAGGCGCAGTCCGCACTGCTGCCGCCGTCGCTGCCGTTGCTGCCGGACCTGCGCCTGTCCGGCAGCTACGTCCGGGCGACGTCGGAGGACGCGGCCGGCGGCGACTGGTACGACGCCGTCCCGCTCGGGCACGGCCGGCTCGCCCTGGTGATCGGCGACGCGGTCGGGTCGGGCGTTCCGGCGGCCGCCGCGATGAGCCGGCTGCGCGGCGCCATGCGCTCGCTCGCCATGCGCGACCCCTGGCCCGCGGCGGTGGTGAGCGCTCTCGACGAGTTCGCCGCCCAGATGGAGGACGTGGAGGGCGCCTCGGTCTTCTACGGCGTCCTCGAGGCCGCCACCGGCCGGCTCTCCTACGCCGCGGCCGGTCACCCGGCGCCGCTCGTGGTGGCCGCGGACGGGGGGACGCGGTTCCTGCCCCTCGCGCCCCGGCCGCCGCTGGGCAGCGTGCCGGGCACCCGCACGGAGGTCTCGCACGCCGTGCTGGAGAAGGGCGCCACGCTGGTCCTCTTCTCCGACGGCGCCGTGACTGCCTCCGGGCCCCCGCCCACGCAGGGGCTGACCCACCTGGCCGAGGTGGCCCGGTCGGTCGTCGCCTCCAGCGACCCCCGGGACGGGATCGGCTCGGCGGAGCTCGCCGCCGCCGTCGCCGGGATGCTGCCGGGGCCGCAGGGGCGGCCCGACGACGTCGCCGTGCTCGTGGCCCACCGGCTGGCCGACACCCCGGCCCCGCTGCGGCTGGACCTGCCGGCAGTCCCCTCCTCGCTGCCCGCCGTCCGCCGCCAGCTGGGCGCCTGGCTGGACCACCTCGGGATGGGGGAGCAGGACCGGGTCGGGGTCATGGTCGCGGTGGGGGAGGCGGCGGCGAACGCCGCGGAGCACGCCTACCGCGACACCGAGGCCGGACCGATGCACGTCTCCGCGGCGGTCGACCTCGACGGCGTGCTCACCGTGACCGTCCGCGACGAGGGCACGTGGCGGCCGCCGGACCGCGATCCCGGCAGCCGCGGCCGGGGCCTGCTGATCATGCGGCAGCTGGTCGACGGGGTCGTCCTGCAGGGCGAGGTCGGGACGACGGTCACGCTGCGGCTGCGGCTGCGACGCACCCCGGACGTCGACGTCGAGCACCTGTCGGGCACGAGCTCCGCGACCGTGGTCGTCGACCGCAGCGGGGAGCGGCCGGTGGTCCGCGTGGAGGGCGCCCTCGACATGCTCAGCGCGGAGCAGCTGCGGATCCGGCTGCTGGAGGCCAGCCACGGCGGCACCGGCCGGGTCGAGCTCGACCTGACCACGGTGACGCTGTTCAGCAGCGCCGCCGTCCGGGTCGTGCTGGCGATGGCGCGCATCGCCCGCGACGAGGACTGGCAGCTGGTCGTGCACGCCCCCGCGGGCGGCGTCACCCGGCACGTCCTGGAGATCAGCGGTCTGGACGGGCTGGTCGACATCCGCTGAGCGGGTGATCGGTGTCGCGCAACGGTTTGGGGAACGGTGCCGGTGCGCATCCAGCGGGGGTGAGACTGCGGCGCAGCGACGTGCACGGCCCGGGCTGGCGGCGCCGGCGCGCCGGGCGGGGGTTCGCCTACCACGACGAGGACGGCGTCCTCATCAAGGACGACCGGCTGGACCGGGTGCGCGCGCTGGCCATCCCGCCGGCGTGGAAGGACGTCTGGATCTGCCCGTGGCCCAACGGCCACATCCAGGCCACCGGCGTCGACGCGGCCGGCCGCCGCCAGTACCGCTACCACGACCAGTGGCGCGCCCGGCGCGACGCGGAGAAGCACGAGCGGGTGCTCGAGATCGCGCACCAGCTGCCCGACGTGCGGGACTCCGTGGTCGACGCCCTGCACACCCGCGGGCTGAACCGCGAGCGGGTGCTCGCCTGCGCGATCCGGCTGCTGGACCTCGGCGCCTTCCGCGTCGGCAGCGAGCAGTACGCCGAGGACAACGGCACCTACGGGCTGGCCACGCTGCGGCGGGAGCACGTCTCGGTGCGCGGGGAGCGGACCTTCTACTCCTACACCGCCAAGGGCGGCCTCGACCGCGAGGTGGAGATCACGGACAAGCCGACCGCCGACGTCGTCCGCGCGCTGCTCAAGCGCCCGGAGGGCACGGGGGAGGAGCTGCTGGCCTACCAGCTGGAGGACGGCACGTGGCGCGACGTCACCAGCGGCGAGATCAACGCCTACCTGAAGGAGATCAGCGGCGCGGAGATCACGGCCAAGGACTTCCGCACCTGGACGGCGACCGTGCTCATGGCCGCCCAGCTGGCCGAGGCGCCGCCGCCGACGAGCCGGACGGGCCGCAAGAAGGTCATCAGCACCGCCTACAAGGCGGTCTCGGAGCAGCTGGGCAACACCCCCGCGGTGTGCAAGGCCAGCTACGTGGACCCGCGGGTGGTCGACCGCTACGAGCACGGCGAGACCGTCGCCCCGGCGCTGCAGGAGGCGGCGGAGGCCGACAACGACCGTGACGCCCAGCGGGTCCTCGAGCAGGCCGTCTGCCAGATGCTGCACGCCTGACCGACGAGGGCCCCCACCGGAGATCTCCGGTGGGGGCCCTCGTCGGTCAGGCGGGAGGCGCCTCTAGCGGGCGCTGCCGTCCACGATGGTGAACAGGTCGATCAGGCCGGTCACCTCGAGCGGCCGGGTGACCGCGCGGGTGGTGGCGACGAGCCGCAGCTCCACGTCACGGCTGCGTGCGGACTTCTGCGTCTCCACGAGCACGGCGAGACCGGCGGAGCCCAGGAACTGGACACCGGACAGGTCGATCACCAGCTCGCGCGGCTGCTGCTCCAGCTGGGTGTCCAGCGACGAACGGAGGACCGGCGCGGTGAACGTGTCCACTTCGCCGACGACCGTCACCGTGACGACGCCGTCCTCACCCGTGGTGGTGGAGAGCGTGATCACGTCGTCGAAGGGGGCCTCGGTGCCCTCGTTCGGCACGTCGGACTGACCCTCGGCGGGCAGGTCGGGTGTGGTCACGGGCGAGCTCCTCTCAACGGCAGTGCCCGGCGGCACGACCGCGCGGTCAATCTACCGCTGTGCGGGGCACCGGTCTCGGCGCCCCCGGGCACTGGCCCGGTCGGACGGTGTCCGCGCCGGGGAGGACCCCGGTGCGGGTGCGGCTGCCTGCTCAACCGCGCTTACAACGTAGACACCCGGACCGACCGCCGCCAACCCGCCTCCCCGAGGACGTCGGGGAGGCGGGTCGGGGGAGGACCTCGACGGAGGGGTTCGACGGCTCCGGCGTCAGCCGTCCGTGACGTGCATGGCCGCTTCCTCGGGGCCCTCCCCGCCGGCCGGCGCGTCGGCGGTGGCCTCGACGTCGTCGGCGGTGGTGTTGGTCCCGGAGTCCGACGACGGCGAGGTCGAGGTGTCCTGCTCCAGCTGCATGGTGGCGCGCTGCGGGTCCTCCGCGGCCCGGACGCCGGGCTGCACGTCGGGCTCCTCGCGGTCCAGCCGGCCGCTGAGCGACTCGCCCTCGGACTGCTCGAAGGCGGTGGTGCCGAAGTCGACCGAGGCGCCGGGACGCTCGCCGGGCAGCGGGGCGAACTCCGGGTCCTCGTTCCAGGTCTGGGTGGGGGAGTCGTCCTGCGAGACCTCGGGGATGCCCTCGTCCTCGGGGTGGACGTCGCGGGCGGTCTGGCCCTCGGGGTTGGTCATGGGTGCTGCCTCCTCCTGCGCGCGGTGCGCGCCGCTGGCGTGGGCGGCCGGGTGCACGGCCGCGGTCCCTCCCCGCCTACCCGCAGTCCTCCGGACCATGCGGCGGCGGTCGTCAGGGGGGCGTGACCTCCGGCATGGGTCGAACGGGGCCGGGGCGGGTAGCGCGCCCCCATGGCGATCGGCGAAGACCTGCAGCGGGCGACCGCACCCCTCCGGCGATGGGTGCGCACCCAGGGCAGCGCGTACTCCCCGGACGAGCCCCGTCCGCTGGCGGGGGACCTGGGCGCGATGGGGGTGTACCTCGGCCTGGTGACGGCCGGCGCCGCCGCCGTCCGCGCCTCCGGGCGGGAGCTGCCCGACCGGATCCCGCCGGGGGACGCGGCCCTGCTGGCCGTCGCCACGTTCCGGCTGGCGCGGCGGATCGCCAAGGACCCGGTGACCGCCCCCCTGCGCGCGCCCTTCACCTCCTTCCAGGGCCCGTCGGGGCACGCGGAGGTGGCCGAGGAGGTGCGCGAGCACGGTGGCGTCAAGCACGCGGTGGGCGAGCTGCTCACCTGCCCGTTCTGCCTGGCGCAGTGGGTCGCCACCGGTCTCGTGTTCGGCTACGCGACCGCCCCGAAGGCGACCCGGCTGGCCGCGCTGACGATGACGCTGGTCGCCTCCTCCGACGTCCTGCAGTTCGTCTACGACGCGATCCAGAACGGCGGCCTCGAGCCGGCGCCCAAGGAGGACCCCCAGGGGGTCGAGGCGTAGTCGTTGCCCCGTCCGGGGGAGAGCCGCCCGCGTCGACCTGCCGGAGGCCCGGTACCCGGCCTACGCTGCGGGTTCGGGTACCGGGGGGCGGGAGGAGGCACGGCGTGCCGAGGTCGATCTGGCGGGGTGCGGTCTCCTTCGGGCTGGTCAGCATCGGGGTGAAGCTCTACTCCGCGACGGAGGACAAGGACGTCCGCTTCCACCAGGTGCACGCCACCGACGGCGGCCGGATCAAGTACAAGCGGGTCTGCTCGATCGACGGCGAGGAGGTCGAGTACTCCGAGATCGCGAAGGGCTACGAGCTGCCCGACGGCCAGCTGGTGATCCTGACCGACGAGGACTTCGAGGACCTGCCGCTGTCCAGCCGCCGGGAGATCGACGTCCTGCAGTTCGTCGACGCCGAGGAGATCGACCCGATCCACTTCGAGAAGACCTACTACCTCGAGCCCGACGGCCCGGCGACCCGCCCCTACGTGCTGCTGCGCGACGCGCTGGTCAACGCCGGCCAGGTCGCGATCACCAAGATCGCGCTGCGCCAGCGGGAGTCGCTGGCCGCGCTGCGGGTGCGCGACGACGTCCTGGTCCTGCACACCATGCGCTGGCCGGACGAGATCCGCCGTCCCGACTTCGCGTTCCTCGACGAGGACGTCACCGTCCGGCCGCAGGAGCTGCAGATGGCCGAGGCGCTGATCTCCTCGATGTCGGGGGCCTTCGACCCGACCGAGTTCACCGACGACTACCGCGAGGCCATGACGGCCCTGCTCGAGGCCAAGCAGACCGGCGGCGAGGTGCAGCCGGTCCCGGAGACCGCCGACCCGGGCGCGGCCGTCGTCGACCTGATGAGCGCCCTGCGGCGCAGCGTCGAGAAAGCCCGCGGCGGCAGCGCCGACGACGAGGCGCCGGCGAAGCGCGCCCCCGCCAAGAAGGCCACGGCGCCGCGCAAGGCCGCCGCCGAGGAGAAGGCCCCGGCGAAGAGGACGACCGCCGCGAAGAAGACGGCCGCGGCGAAGACCCCGGCCACGAAGACCCCCGCGGCGAAGAAGACGACCGCGACCGACAAGGCCCCGGCCAAGCGGACCCGCCGCAGCGCCTGAGGTGGCCCGTCCCGACCCGCCGCCGGTGCCCGCGCCGATGCTGGCCACGCCCGGTGAGCTGCCGCCGGCGGCGGAGGACGCCCGCTGGGGCTACGAGTTCAAGTGGGACGGCGTCCGGGCCGTGTCGCTCGTCCACGACGGCCGGCTGGGCCTGTGGGCGCGCAGCCGGACCGACATCACCGTGCGCTACCCCGAGCTGGCGCGGCTGCCCGCCGTCCTCGCCGGCCGCGACGCGGTGCTCGACGGCGAGGTCGTGGCCATGGACGCCCTCGGCCGGCCCGACTTCGGCGCGCTGCAGGGCCGCATGCACCGCACCGGTCCGGAGGTGCGCGGGATGGCCGCGGCGGCGCCGGTGACCTACCTCGTCTTCGACGTGCTGGCCCTCGACGGGGAGGACCTCACCGGCCTGCCCTACGAGCAGCGGCGGGAGCGGCTGGACGACCTGCAGCCGTCGGGGGAGCGGTGGGTGGCCACCCCGTGGTTCCGCGGCGGCGGGGCCGACGTGCACGCCGCCAGCCGGGAGAACGGGCTGGAGGGCGTGGTCGCCAAGCGGCTGGACAGCGTCTACCGCCCCGGGGTGCGCGCCCCGGAGTGGCGCAAGGTCAAGCACCTGCGGATGCAGAGCGTCGTCGTCGGCGGCTGGCGCCCCGGCCAGGGCCGGCGGGCCGGCGGCGTCGGCTCCCTGCTGGTCGGCGTGCACGACGACGACGGACGGCTGGTGTACGCCGGGCACGTGGGCACCGGGTTCACCGACGCCGCGCTGCGGGACCTCGACCCGCTCCTGACGGCGCGGAGCACGTCCCCGTTCGCCGACGCCCTCCCGCGGGAGGTCACCCGCGACGCCCACTGGGTCGAGCCGGAGCTGGTCGGGGAGGTGGCCTTCGCCGGGTGGACCGCCGAGGGTCGGATGCGGCACCCCTCGTGGCGAGGCCTGCGCGACGACCTCGACCCGGAGGACGTGACCGAGGAGTGGCAGGGATGAGCCGGCAGCGGGTGCGGGTGGACGGCCGGCAGCTGGAGGTCTCGAACCTCGAGAAGGTGCTCTTCCCGGAGGTGTCGTTCACCAAGGCGCAGGTGATCGACTACTACGTCCGGATCGCGCCGGTGCTGCTGCCGCACCTGTCCGGCCGGCCGGTCACCTTCACCCGCTGGCCCGACGGGGTGGAGGGGCAGGCGTTCTTCGAGAAGAACAGCGCCCGGCACGCCCCGGACTGGGTGCGCCGGGTGACCATCCCGAGCCCTGGCAGCTCCACGGGCCGCGAGACGCTGGACATGGTCGTGCTGGAGACCGTCGCCGACCTCGCCTGGGCGGCCAACCTCGCGGCGCTGGAGCTGCACGTGCCGCAGTGGCAGGTCGGCAGCAGGCTCCAGCCGACGCTGCCGGACCTGCTCGTCCTGGACCTGGACCCCGGACCCGACACCGGCATCCGCGAGTGCTGCCGGCTGGCCGAGCGGCTGCGGGAGCGCCTGGTCGACGACGGCCTGGACCCGGTCGTGAAGACGTCGGGCTCGAAGGGCATGCAGGTCTACGCCCCCATCCGGGTCACCGACCGCGAGCACCCCAGCCGGTACGCCAAGGCGCTGGCCCAGGAGCTGTCCGCGCAGACCCCCGACGAGGTCGTGTGGCGGATGGAGAAGGTGCTGCGCCCGGGCAAGGTGCTCATCGACTGGAGCCAGAACAACCCGGCGAAGACGACGGTCGCGCCCTACTCGCTGCGCGCCCGGCCCGACGCGACGGTCTCCACCCCGATCGGCTGGGACGAGGTCGACGCGGTCAACGCCGGCGCCGACCCCGGTCTGCTGCGGTTCCGCACCGAGGAGGTGCTGCACCGGGTCGAGGACTACGGCGACCTGTTCGACATCGCCGACCGCACCCGCGCCCGCCTGCCGGATGCCTGAGGACCGTCGGGGACAATCGCCGATCGTGCTGCCTGCCGCCCCTGCCGATCCCGCCACCGCCGACGTCGGCCGCCTCGTGGTGCGCTGCCCCGACCGGCCCGGCATCGTCGCCGTCCTCTCCCGGCTGCTGGCCGACGTCGGGGCCAACATCACCGACTCGCAGCAGCACTCGTCCGACCCCACGGGCGGCACCTTCACCCTGCGCCTGGAGTTCGTCCTCGCCGACCTGGCGCAGCGCCGTCCGCAGCTGGAGGGGGCGCTGGACCTGCTGGCCCGGCAGTGGGAGATGACCTGGCGGCTCACCGAGGCCGCGCACCGGCCGTCGATCGCCGTCTTCGTCAGCAGGACCGACCACGCGCTGCAGGAGCTGATCTACCGGGTGCGCGCCGGCGACCTGCGGGCCGACATCACCGCCGTCGTCTCCAACCACCCGGACCTGGAGCCGGTGGCCCGCGCGGCCGGGATCCCCTTCCACCACGTGCCGGTCACGCCGGCGACCAAGGCCGAGGCAGAGGCGCGTGCCCTGGAGGTCGTCGGGGACGCCGACCTGGTGGTGCTCGCCCGCTACATGCAGATCGTGTCGGCGGACTTCTGCAGCCGGTTCCCCGAGCGGCTGATCAACATCCACCACAGCTTCCTGCCGGCCTTCGTCGGCGCGAACCCGTACCAGGCGGCGCACGACCGCGGCGTGAAGCTCATCGGGGCGACCGCGCACTACGTGACCCCCGAGCTCGACGCCGGCCCGATCATCGAGCAGGAGGTCGCCCGGGTGGACCACCGCGCCACCGTCGAGGACATGCGCCGGGTCGGCCGCTACGTCGAGCGGCAGGTGCTCGCCCAGGCGGTCACCTGGCACGTCGAGGACCGCGTCATCGTCGAGGGCGACCGGACGATCGTCTTCGCGTAGCGGTCAGTCCCCGCGGCGCTTGTCCTGCTCGGCGAGGAACCGCTCGAACTCGTCGGCGATCTCCTCGCCGCTGGGCACCTCGCCGCGGGTGCCGAGCAGCCCGGTGTCGCCGTGGACGGCGGTGAACTCGTCGTACTGCTGCTCCAGCGCCGCGACGACGGCGGTGTTCTCCGGCGAGCGGGCGATCTGCTCGTCGACCTCGGTGCGGTTGGCCTCGGCGGCCTCGCGCAGCGCGTCGGTCGGCAGGTGCAGCCCGGTCAGCCGCGACATGTGCTCCAGCAGCGTCAGGGACGCCGCCGGGTAGGTCGCCTGCGACAGGTAGTGCGGCACGTGGACGCCGAGCCCGTAGGCGTCGACCCCGGCCTCGCCCATGCGGAGCTCCAGCAGCGCGCCGATGCTCCCGGGGATGCGGACCTGCCCCCAGTAGACGGGGTAGCTCTCGATCAGCTGCCGCCGCGTGGCGTGCGCGGTCAGGGTCACCGGCCGGGTGTGCGGCACCGGCATGGGGATCGCGTGCAGGGCGACCACCGACGTGACCCCCAGCCGCTCGACCAGGTCCCGGACGGCGGCGACGAACCGCTCCCAGGCGAAGTCCGGCTCGGCGCCGTGCAGCAGCAGGAACGGCTCGCCGGCGTCGTCCTCCAGCGCGTACAGGACGATCTCGGGCAGCGTGACGTCGGCGTAGCTGTCGCCGGTGAACGTCATCCGCGGCCGGTGCGCGCGGTAGTCGACCAGCGCGTCGGCGTCGAACCGGGCGATCACCTCGTGCGGCAGGCTGGCCAGCAGGTGCGCGCCGGCCAGGGAGCCCGCCCGGGCCGCGTCGAAGTCGCCGGCCAGGTCGTGGACCAGCACCAGCCCGCGGCGGGCCCCGGCCGGGTCGGCGTGCTGGGCCAGCGCGCTCTCCCGCTCCAGGAACGGTCCGGCCGCGGGCAACAGCTCCACGAGGTCCTCAGGTCTGTGCGCCACGTGGTGCTCCTCCTCGAACGACGTCACGACCACCAGCCGCGCGAGCGGTCCGGGCATTCCCACGATCGCGGGGGATCACTCCCCGGCGTCCTCCTCGGGTGCCGGACCGCGGTCCGTGGGCGGGGCCACCGGCTCGGCGGTCATCCGGACGCCGGTCTCGTCGCCGGTGACCTGGGCCCGCATCCCGCCGTCGGTCACCTCGGGTGACTTCCCGTCGAGCTGGTCGCGGGTGTACCGGTAGGTGACGGCGATCAGCGCGGCCACCGGCACGCCGAGGAACGCCCCGGTGATGCCGGCCAGGCTGCTGCCGGCGGTCACGGCGAGGATGACCACCGCGGGGTGCAGGTTGAACCCGCGGCCCTGGATGATCGGCTGCAGCACGTTCCCCTCGATCTGCTGCACGACCAGCACGATGACCAGCACGGCGATCGCGGTGCCGAAGCCCTGGTCCACCAGCGCGACGAGGACGGCGAAGGCGCCGGCCACGAACGCACCGATGATCGGCACGAACGCGGCGAAGAACGTGATCACGGCCAGGGGCAGCACGAGCGGCACGTCGAGGACCCACAGGCCGATGCCGATGAAGAGCGCGTCGATGAAGCCGACGAACGCCTGCTGGCGGATGAACTCCGACAGCGTCGACCAGGCCTTGTCCGACAGGGCCGCGACGTGCGGTGCCGCCCGGCGGCTGGTCTGGGCGGCCAGCCACGGCACCCACCGCGGCCCGTCTTTGAGGAAGAAGAAGACGAGCACGAGCGCCAGGACCAGGTTGATCAGCGCGTTGCCGATCGCCGACGCACCGGTCGCGGCGTACCCGGCGATGTCGCCGGCACGGGACTGCAGCTCGTTGATCGCGTTGTCGACGGCGTCGCCGATCTGCGCCTCGTCGATGTTGAACGGCGGGCCCTGAAGCCACTCCTGGACGTCCTGCAGGCCCCCGCCCACCTGGTCGGCCAGGGTCTCCACCTGGTCGACGACCTGCGGGGCGATGACGGCGATGACGCCGCCGAACACCCCGATGGCACCGAGCAGGACCGTCGCGGCGGCCAGCGCCGGCGGCCAGCCGTGCCGGCGCAGGAAGCGGGTCGGCGGCCAGAGCACGGTCGTGATCAGCAGGCCGAGCACGATGGGCAGCAGGACCACCCAGAGCATGCCGAGGACCTCGCCGAGCACGTACAGCGCCAGCACGATCAGCAGCAGCTCGGCCGAGAAGATGGCCAGCGTGCGGATGCCGCGCTGCAGCTTCGCGCCCCGCTCGTCCGAGGGCGCCGGAGCGGACGTCGCGGCCCCCGGGACGTCGGTGACGGTGGGCGCCGCTTCGGCGGACGGCGCACGTCGGGGCAGCAGCTTCATGCCCGTCATCGCAGCACAGACGGCCCACCCGCACCGGACGACGGGGCTGTGACGTCGCACTACCGTGACCTGCATGCCCCGAGCCGCCACCGCCGACCGGGTCGAGCGCGACGCGCTGCTGACCTTCCTCCGCCCCCGCCACAAGGCCGTTCTGCTCACCCGCCGCGGCTCGGGAGGGCCGCAGCTGTCGCCGGTCACCTGCGGAGTGGACGCCGAGGGCCGGGTCGTGGTCTCCACCTATCCCCAGCGCGCCAAGGTGGCCAACGCCCGCCGCGACCCCGCCGTCTCGCTGTGCGTCCTGTCCGACGACTGGGACGGGCCCTGGGTGCAGCTGGACGGGACGGCGGAGGTGCTGGACCTGCCCGAGGCGCTGGAGCCGCTCGTCGAGTACTTCCGGTCGATCAGCGGCGAGCACCCCGACTGGGACGAGTACCGGGCCGCGATGGCGAAGCAGGGCAAGTCGCTGCTGCGGATCACCGTCGACGCGTGGGGGCCGATCGCCACGGGCGGTTTCCCCGCCGAGGTGCTCGACAAGCTCTGAGGCCTGCCGCACGCTGCGCAGCGTGCCGTTCGTGCTCAGCGTCGCCGGCGAGGAGGACGTCGTCCTGGCCGACGCCGGGGGCGTCGTCGAGGCGGTGCTGCGCCTGGTGCGGGCGGGCCGGCGGCCGATCGGCGTCGGCGCGGGGCTCCTGAGCGGGGCCCCCGGCCGCGGTGGGCCGGCCGTGCTCGCCGCGTCCCGCGCTCTGGTGGTGGCCGCCCGCCGTCCCGGCCGGGTCGCCGTCCGCGGGCCGCAGCCGGCGGAGGCGCAGGACGCCGAGGCGGTGCTCTCCGCGCTCGCGGTCCTGGTGGCGCGCCGCAGCGCCGCGGCGTGGGCCGCGGTCGACCTGCTCGTCGCCGGCCGCACCCAGGCCGCGGCGGCCGCGGAGCTGGGCGTGAGCCGGCAGGCGGTGGGGCAGCGGCTGACCGCCGGCGGCTGGGACCTCGAGCGCGACCTGCGCCCCACCGCCACGCGCCTGCTGGCCCGCGCCGAGGCCTGAGTGGGGGCCGCCACCGAGCGGGGTGATCATCGGGCGGCGAGAATGGGCGGGTCCGTGTCCGGCCGCCCCCTGGAGGCCCCGTGTCCGAGCCCACTCCCACCGGGTCCGCCGCCTCCGGCGGGCTCCGCAACGCCGAGCTGCTCGGGATCTACGTCAACGACCACCTCGCGGCCGCGACCGGTGGGGTGGAGCTGGTCTCGCGGATGCTGTCGCGGCACAGCGGCACGCCGTACGAGCCGAAGCTCGAGCAGCTGCTCGACGAGCTGCGGGAGGAGCGGTCGGCGCACGTCGCCATGGCCGGTGCGCTGGGCATCCCGGTGCGCGCCTACAAGCAGCTGGGCACCTGGGTGGCCGAGAAGCTGTCGCGGGCCAAGCTCAACGGCCGGCTGTTCTCCCGCTCGCCGCTCAGCGACCTGGTCGAGTTCGAGTTCATCGCGACCGCCGTCCTGGCCAAGCGCGCCGGCTTCGAGACGCTGCTCGAACTCGCCGCCGTCGAGCCGCGCCTGGACCGCGCGCTGCTGGAGCGCCTGGTCGCCCAGGCCGACGACCAGCACAAGTGGCTGGCCGACGCTCGCCGGGAGGTCGCCGCGCGCGTCTTCGGCGGTGCCCCCGGGGCGGCCGACGCCGCCGCCGACACCTGAGCTGCCCGGACGTCGGGCGGCTGGTAGGCAGAGGGCATGTGCCACGACACCGACAGCCGCCCGCCCGCTCCGCCGTCGGCCGGTGAGGTCGCCGAGCGGGGTCTGCTGACGCTGACCTCCGCGGACGGTACGGAGTTCGACGCCGCGTACGCCGCGCCCGCGGGCGAGGCCCGCGCCGGGGTGGTCGTGCTGCCGGACGTCCGGGGCCTGCACCCGTACTACGTGGCCCTGGCCGAGCGCTTCGCCGAGGCCGGGTTCCCCGCGGTGGCGGTCGACTACTACGCGCGCACCGCTGGCCGGGCCGGGCACGGGACGCGCGACCAGGACTTCGACTGGAAGACCCACATGGCGCAGGCCACCGCGGAGGGGATCGACGGCGACACCGCCGCGGCCGCCGCCTACCTGCGGGAGCGCACGCGGGCCGACCTCCCCGTCGTGACCGTGGGCTTCTGCTTCGGCGGCAGCAACGCCTGGCGGCAGGCAGAGGGTGCGCTGCCACTGGCGGGCACGGTCGGGTTCTACGGCCGACCGCAGATGGTGGGGGAGTCCGCCGGGAAGGCCCGCCTGCCCGTGCTGATGCTCATCGCGGGGGACGACGCCGCCACGCCCGTCGCCGACCAGCTCGAGCTGGCCGAGGCGATGCGCGCGGCCGGGGCGGAGGTGGAGACGGCCGTCTACGACGGGGCGCCGCACTCGTTCTTCGACCGCGCGGCCGACGAGTGGGCCGAGGCCTCGGCCGACGCCTGGCGCCGCATCCTGGCGCTGCTCGACCGGATCGCGCCGGACCGGGCGGCGTGACCTCGGCCGGGATCGACCCCGAGGTCCTCGAGCTGGCCCACCGGGTCTTCGACCTGGCCCGCGGCGGCGCGACCGAGGAGCTGGCGGCCTACGTGGATGCGGGGGTGCCCGCGAACCTGACCAACGACAAGGGCGACACGCTCCTGATCCTCGCGGCCTACCACGCCCACGCGGAGACCGTCGCGGCCCTGCTCGCCCGCGGCGCCGACCACGCCCGGGTGAACGACCGGGGGCAGACGGCGCTGGCCGCCGCGGTCTTCCGGCAGTGCACCGACGCCGTCCGCGCCCTCCTCGACGCCGGTGCCGACCCCGACGGCGGCGGCCCGAGCGCCCGCGACACCGCCGCCTTCTTCGTGCTCCCGGAGATGACCGCGCTGTTGGAGGCTCCGAGGAGCTGAGCGCACGACCGGGGCGTGACACCCTGGGGCAGGGGCGCGGCGCTGGCCGCACGGGGGAGAGCGGAGAGCAGATGGTGGCCCGATCGGAGCTGCCGGAGGGGGCGTCCGTCGCCGTCCCCGCCCGCCGGGCCGGCGACCCGACGTCCGACGCCGTGGAGCCCGACGGAGTCGTGGCGGTCGTCGAGGCCGTCGCGGCGCCCGAGGTCGCCGAGGAGGTCTCGGCGGAGGTCGCCAAGGCCGCCGAGGTGCAGGAGACCCGGGGCGCTCCAGAACCTCCCGGCGGACTGCCGCGCTGGCTGGTCCTGCTCGTCGGCGGCGCGGCCGCCACCATCGCGCTGAGTGGTGTCCGCACCCTGGCCTGGCTGATCGGGCCGGTGCTGCTCGCGCTGGTCATCGTGGTCGCGCTGATGCCGGTGCAGCGGTGGCTGCTGCGGCACGGCTGCCCGCGGTGGATCAGCGCCACGGTGCTGCTGCTGCTGGTGTGGTCGATCCTGCTGTCGTTCGTGGCGCTGCTGGTCGTCTCCGTCGCCCAGCTGGCGGACCTGTTGCCCGACTACGCCCCCGAGTTCAACGCCCTGCTGCAGTCGGTGCAGGACGACCTCAACGACGCCGGCGTGGTGTCCGGCCAGATCAGCGATCTGGTCTCGGAGATCGACTACGGCCAGCTGGTCGGCGTCGCCACCGGCCTGCTCTCCAGCCTCACCGAGGCCGCCTCCACCCTGCTGCTGCTGCTCTCGGCCCTGGTCTTCCTCGCCATCGAGTCCGGCGGCTTCGGTCGGCGCCTGGCGCTGATCGCCGCCGAGCGCCCGCACCTGCTCATCGCGATGGGGCTGTTCGCCCGCGGCACCCGCAGCTACCTGCTGGTCAGCACCGTGTTCGGGTTCTTCGTGGCGGTCGGGGACACGATCGCCCTCGCGATCATCGGCGTGCCGCTGCCGCTGCTGTGGGGCCTGCTCTCGTTCATCACCAACTACGTGCCCAACATCGGCTTCGTGCTCGGGCTGCTGCCACCGGCCCTGCTGGCGCTGCTGGACGGCGGCTGGTCGGACATGTGGGCCGTCGTCATCGTCTACTCGGTGCTGAACTTCGTCATCCAGACGCTGATCCAGCCCCGCTTCGTCGGTGACTCCGTCGGGCTGTCCATGACCGTCACGTTCGTGGCCCTGCTGTTCTGGGGCTGGGCGCTGGGCGCGCTGGGCGCGCTGCTGGCGATCCCGTTGACCCTGCTGGTCAAGGCGTTGCTCGTGGACGTCGACCCGCGCGGCCACTGGCTGGACGCACTGCTGCGCGAGGAACCCCGGGCGCCGCGGACCAGCCGGGCCCGCCAGCGCGCCCAGGCCCGTCGCGCGGCCCTCGCGTCGGTCCGCGCGCTGCACGTGCCCCGGCCGCACGTCCCGCGTCCGCACCGCCGTTCGCAGAGCGCCGGCGTCGGTGCCGGACCCGATGTCGAGGCCGGCGTCCAGGGCGCTGACCAGGACTGATCCGGAATGCGGCCGCTCCTGCCGGCGTTGTCCAGACGTCGAGAGGAGCACCCATGAAGGGCGATCGGGTCGAGGTCGTGATCGACGCCGGCGGCATTACCCGCACGTACGAGATCGAGGCCACCCGGGCGGGCCGCCGGGTGGACGTGACCCACGGCCGCGGCGTCGTGGAGGTCACCGAGAGCACCCGCGGCGGCACCCCGGTGCGCACCGCGCGGTTCATGGCCGGCCGGGTCCTGGCCCTGGTCGAGCACCCGGCCCCGCGGCCGGCGCTTGAGGACGACGCCGCGGTGACCCGGCTGCGGAGGAGCGCCTGAGCGGACCGGCCCAGGAGCTGGTCGTGATGGTCGGCCTCCAGGGTGCCGGCAAGACCACCTGGGTGGCCGGCCACCTGGCCGGCACGCACGAGGTGGTCAGCAAGGACCGGTGGCCCAGGGCCCGCCGGCGCGAGGCGCGCCAGCAGCGGGTGGTCGCCGAACTGCTGTCCGCCGGCCGCAGCGTGGTGGTCGACAACACCAACCCGTCCCCGGCCGAGCGCGAGCCCCTCGTGGCCGCGGCCCGCGCCGCCGGCGTGCCCGTCCGCGCCGTGTGGGTGGACACCCCGCCGAGCGTCGCGGCGGACCGGAACGCCGCCCGCACGGGGACGGCCCGGGTCCCCGAGGTCGGCCTCGCCGCCACCCGCGCACGCTTCGCGCCGCCGACCGCGGCGGAGGGGTTCGACCGGGTGGACGTCGTCCGACACGCCCCCGACCGGGGTGCGCCCGCGTCGCCGCGGGGGCCGGTGCGGTAGACACATGGGGCCGCGTCCCCGTCCTGGAGGTCCCCGCCCCATGCTGGCCAGCATCGGCTACGCCGTCGCCTACACCGGCGTGGGCATCGCGCTGCTCGTCCTGGGCTTCTTCGCCCTCGACCTGCTCACCCCGGGGCACCTGGGGCGGCACATCTACGAGCACCGCTCCATCAACGCGGCGATCACCCTGGCCGCGGGATTCCTCGGCCAGGGCGCGATCGCCTTCGCCAGCATCTGGACCAACGCGACCAGCGGCTTCGGCGAGGCGCTGGGCTACACCGTCGTCTTCGGTGTCCTGGGGGTGCTGCTGCAGGCCGTGGCCTTCGTGGTGCTCGACCTCGTGACCCCCGGACGGCTGGGTGTCCACCTGACCGAGCCGCAGTTCCACCCGGCGAGCCTGGTGAGCGCCGCGGCGCAGCTGTCGGTGGCCGCGATCATCGTCGCCAGCATCTGGCCCTGACGCGGCGACCGTCCCCGGCCGGCGAGCTCGGGAGCGGGGACGAGCAGCGACCTCCTCAGCGAGGAGCGCCCTCCAGCAGTGCAGTCATGTCGGGCAGGCCGAAGTAGAACGCGGTGGCGCGGGCGCTCGGCCCGCCGGCGTCCGGGTCGGCGCCGGCGACCAGCAACTGACGGACCGTCTCGGCCGACTGGCGGAAGACGGCGAGGCCCAGTGCCGTCTGGCCGCGATCGTTCACAGCGGAGTGGTCAGCCCCGCGTGCGAGCAGGAGGGCGACGGTCCCGGCATGCCCCTGAGCCGCCGCGATCATGAGCAGACTGTCGCCGTCGTCGTTCCTCGTGTCCACGGAGGCGCCGGCATCCAGCCGTGCGGCCAGGCGCTCGGCATCTCCCACGCGCGCCAGCTCGTGCAGCGTCGCGGTGGAGCGCTCCGTCGGACGCGTCTCAGATCCGGGTCGCCGGTCGTCGGTGCCCGTCGTCGCGATCGGTGCCCGGCCGTCCCGGCGGGGAACCCCGGCGCTCGCGGGGTCCGACACCAGCGAGCGCCAGCGCCGAACCGGCCGCTCGACCCCGACGTACACCAACGCGGCCACGGCGACGGAGGCCAGCCACACGATCGGGGCGACCAGCCAGAGGTCTCCCGTGAAGATCGTGGCGTCCAGGGTGTCGTACAGACCCACCAGCACCAGGAGGTGGAACAGGAAGAGCCCGTAGGAGATCTCACCCAGGTACCGGGCCGGCTTGCTCGACAGGGCCCGGCGTACCGGACCCTCGTGAGGGCCGGCCAGTACGAGGGGGAGCACCATCAGCAGCGCGGTCCCCATGTACAGGAGGCTCCGGGTCACCGCCTCGACCGGCGTCGACACGCCGAAGCTGTAGGGGCCGGCCAGCGGAGTGCACGCGAGACCGAACAGGACTGCGGCGGCGGCCCAGCAGAGGCCGAGGTTGGACCCCAGCCGCCGGGCGAGCCGGACGGGGCCCCACTCGGTGTCGCTGACGCTGAGGAGCGCGAGGGTCATGCCGCCGGCGAACCACCCGGCGAAGGCCGGGAGCCACAGGTTGGTGGGCACGAACTCCACGTCCCCCATCCAGACCCCGTAGAGGTACGCCGCTCCGGCGACGGTGAGGACGCCGAGGCCGACGAGCGTCGGCCACGGCCGCAGGCCGTGCCTGCGGGACATGCTCAGGAGGACGAAGGCGAGGAACGGCAGCACGAGGTAGAAGGCGGCCTCGACGCACAAGCTCCAGGTGTGCTCGAGACCCACGGAGAAGCCGCCGTCGTCGTAGATGTGCGCCAGCGCCAGATTGCGCACCCAGGTGCTGCGGTCCGCACCGTCGTTCGCCGGCAGGAGGATCAGCGCCGCGGCGACGGCGAGCCAGTAGGGGGGGAGGATCCGCAGCGCCCGCCGCCAGAGGTACGCGCCTGCGCTCGGGGCGCGTTCTCCCCGCGTCGCAGCGTGGGCGAAGGGGCGGAAGAGCAGGAAGCCGGACAACACGAAGAACACCGCGACACCGACGTCGAGGTGGGCGAGCACACGGCCGACCGCGTCGCCGGTGTGGTCGCCGGTCCAGAAGGCGGCATGGGTGACGACGACGGTCGTGGCGGCCAGTGCGCGGATACCGTCGAGGGCGGGGAACGCGCGTTCGGTGGCTCCGAGCGCCCCACCGTCCAGCGATGCCGATGCCGTCATCGAACCCTCCGTCCACCAGGCCCGCCCCGTACGGGCCGGGACGCAGGGTAACCAGTCAGGGGCCCCAGCGGAACCGCAGGAGCCGGTGCTGAGGCGGGGGATCGTCGCCAGGTCACGCTGCGTGTCCTTCCCTCGCCCTCTCCCGGCTGCGTGGTCATCCTGGGAGGGGGACGCGGAGGAAGCGGGGCCGGTACAGCCGCGGGTCGTCGAGGACGGTCCCCAGGTCCGTGTTGTTGCGGCTGTAGGACACCACCACCGACCCCGGCTCGGGCAGCAGGGCCGGGTGGGCGAGAGCCATGTACTGCAGCGTCCCGGTCGCTCCGTCGGAGGGGATCTGCGCCACCGTGGAGGCCACCGAGAAGGGACCGGTGGGTGCGGGCGCGGACCAGATCGTCATGTCCGTGCCCAGGACCTCGCCCCGCTTGCTGACCGCGTACCAGCGTCCACCCGCCTCGAAGACGCTGAGGGTCTGGGAGACACCTCCCCAGGCGTGGATCAACTCGACCGCCGCACTGGGATCGGTCTGCCAGTCGCTGCCGTCCCAGTACTCCCATTGCTCCTGGTCCACGAGGGCGGCCGGCCGGGTGCGCGCCACCTGCAGGGAGAAGCCGTACGTCCCCGTCGGCGGTCGGGCGGTTCCGTAGAGGTACAGCCAGCCGTCCGCGGCGGCGGTCGCGGCACCCCAGACGGGCCGGGTGGTGTCGGCGACGTCCGGCCCCAGGTCCCGGACGCCGAGCAGGCGTGGCGGGTCGCCCGCCGGCACGGCGAAGAACGCGACCGACGGGCCGAGGATCTCGAAGGCGAACACGCCGTCGGCCTCGGCATCGGTCGACCGCACCCGCTGAGCCGTCACCGCGAGGAGGTCCCGGCCCGCGTAGACCGCGGACATGGGCCAGTAGCCGACGTCCCCGCGGTCGGGGATGACGGCTCCACCGTGGTCGGACGGGACCACGCGAGCACACCAGCCGTCGAACAGCAGCATCGAGTTGCGGATCAGCTGCCGGCCGCTGAAGGGTGCGCTCCGGAGCGTGTCGGCGAAGACGAACAGGTCGCGACCGTCCCTCAGCTCCACGCTCGCACCGACGTCCCCGCCCTGGAACAGCGGGGTGTGCAGGACGTCGGTCATGAAGGTGTCGAGCTCCTCGACCGTGTTGAGGGAGCCGGTGTACAGGCACGCGCTCTCCCGGCCACCGGAGGTCACGGCGGGGACCAGGGCGAGCGTGAGGAGCAGGACGCTCCCGGTGACCGCCAGGAGCGTCCGGGCCCGCGAGATCGAGGACATCGGCGCTCCTGTCCGGTGTCGGCGTCACCGGCGTCGTGTCGGTGGCTGACGCGTGGACGACCGCCGGGACGGGCCCGGCGGTCGCCCGCATCGGTCAGGCGGTGTCGAGGCCCAGCTGGGCGAGGGCCCGCTCCGGTGCCAGCGGAGCTGCGGGTCCGGCCAGCATGAGCCGGTTGTCCACCAACTGGAGGGAGTCCGCCTGCATCCCCACACGGCGCAGCACGGCCGTGGCGGCGGGTTCGTCGCACCCGTTCAGCATCACGGCGGTCCGGTCGCCGAAGTGCACGACCTCGTCGACGGTGCGCAGCCGTGCCTGCACGTCGGGTTGCCGCTGGTCGGACACGGCGAGGACCGCGATGTCCGACCGTGCCTCCCGATGCTCGACGGACGAAGCCGGTGCGGACTCCCGCATCCGGGCCATCTCGCTGTGGAGGATGCCGGCCAGCAGGTTGGCGCTGCGGTCCCAAGAGAAGCACCCCGCCCAGGTCCGGCAGGTGTCGGCGACCGCCTCGGCCCGCACGGGGTCACGCAGCTCGTTCAGCGCGCGGACCAGCGCCGAACCGAGGTGGCGTGCGTCGTCCACGAGCCAGCCGGTCTCACCGTCGAGCACCGAGTCGCGGACCCCGGGGACCCGGAGCGCCAGGCAGGGGACGCCCCAGGCCGCCGCCTCGAGGATCGTGCACCCCCACCCCTCCGCCTGCGAGGTGGAGGTCGTCAGCCAGGCGCTCGCGAGCAGCTGGTCCCGGGCCTCGTTCGACACCCGCCCGTGGAACGTCACGGTCGAGTGCAGGTCGAGTTCGTGCACGAGGCTCTGCAGGCGGGCCCGGTCCGGCCCGTCCCCCACGATCTCCACGCGCAGCCCCGGCACCTGATCGGCGACCATGCCCAGATGACCGAGCAGGAGGTCGATGCGCTTGTGCGGTACCAGGCGGCTGACCACGACGATGGTCGGATCGGGGGCGCGGAGCGTGGTGTCCGCCGGGAGGGGGACCGTCCCGTTGGGGACGACGAAGATCGGGCCCCGGTAGCCGAGCCGGGAGCGCAACTCGTGACGGGTCGACGGGGACACGGCGGCGATCGGCCGTCGGCCGTACACCCGGCGCGCCGCCGGCCCCTCCAGCCACCGCCCCAGGGCGGCCATCGGCGCGGAGAAGTGCGTGGAGAACTGGTCCTGGTGCACGTGGTGGACGATCTGCACGATCGGCGCACGGCGGCCGGCGAACAGCGGCGAGAAGAACGGCGTGCCGTTCTGGCAGTCCACGATCGCGTCGAAGTGACCTCGTAGCCTCAGCAGGCGGGCCGCGACCCGCGGGTACACCGACAGCTCCCCGCCGGCACGCACGACGTGCATCCCGTCCAGCCGGTCGCGCGCGGGCTGACCGGGCACAGCCGCCGTGAGCCAGGTGACGTGGGCGCCGGAGGCGACCCATCGCTTGCCGATCTCGTGCATGTACTGCTCGGCGCCTCCGGCGAGAGGATGGCGGACGTCCCGCCAGTTGAGGACGAGCAGGCGCATGCCGCGCAGGGCGGCCGAGTGGTCGCTCACGAGGCGCGGCCGATCGCGCAGCGCTGCAGCTGGAGGACGGTGCGGAACGCGGACATGCCGTCCTTCAGGGGCGAGAACGAGGATCCGCTCGCGTGACTCCAGGCCACCGGGACCTCGACGATGTCCAGACCGGCCTCCTGCAGGTGGCGGAGTAGCTCGACGTCGAAGGCGAAACCGGAGGTCCGACAGCTGACCAGCGCAGGGACGATCGCGGCGCGCTCGAAGAACTTGAAGCCGCACTGCGTGTCCTGGACGCCCTTGACCAGGCTGCGGGTCATCAGCCGGAACGCTGCCCCACCCAGTCGCCTGCTCGCCGGCTGCGCGTGCACGAACTGCGCCCCGGCGGTGTACCGGGACCCCACCACGGCGGCAGCACCTGCCTCGAGGTGCTGCATCGCGATGGACAGGGTCTCCACCGGCGTGGCGAGGTCTGCGTCGAAGAAGCCCACGAACCGGGCACGGCTGTGCAGCAGGGCCCGGCGGACCGCGGCGCCCTTGCCCGGCCGTGCGCAGCCCACCAGCTCGACGGGAACCTTGCTGCCGGACGTGCGGATGTGGGCTCGGACGACGTCGGCCGTCCCGTCGGAACTGCCGTTGTCGACCACCACCAGGCGTGCGCTCCACGGCTGCTGCGCCAGGAACTCCACGGTGCGCTCCAGGGTGCGCGGCAGTCGGCCGGCCTCGTTGTACGCCGGGATGGACACCTCGAGGTCGACCGGTCGGGCGGCGCGGGCCGACGGCTGCTCGGAGCGCGACACGGTGGACGTCGCCCGGCCGCCGTGCACGGGGACCAGGACCGGACGCCTGAGCGGGGCCCGGACGTCCATGGCTATGTCGCCCGGGGGTGCGCTTCTAGTCATGTGACGGTTCCTCCGTGCAGGGGTCGGGGGCTGTCAACGACGGACGAGGAGCCATGACGCGCTCCGGTGGTGTCGGCGGGCCGGCGCCGTGCTGCCCGCGGTCGTGCCGGACGCAGGGTGAGGCCGGGGTCGCACGGTGCGACCTGCGGGACGGAATGGTGCGGCCGGAAGAGTCGGGGCGCCAATCGGGGGATCCGCAGCACTCCAGCGCACGTCCCCCGCCTCCTCAGCTGTCGGGGACGAATGAGGAAAGCGGCCCCCGTGGTCGCGAGGCCGTTAATATGAGGCGCGTCTCATGCCCGGGTCAACCCCTGGCCTGCAGCGATGTCACGCCGGTCGTTCTCGCTGCCCCGTTCCGGCTCCCGAGCGTCCCGCCGGCGGCCCGGTCGTTCGCCGCCGATCCGGCGGGCACGCGGCCCTGCGTCGAGCTGGCCGGTCGGGCCACGACGCCCTCGCGACCGCCCCGCGAGGGTCCTGCGACGGCCCGTCCCGCCGCCGCCGTGGTCCCCCCGGCGCCCGCGCGGAGGCAGAAGTATGGTGACCGGCGACCCATGGGGGAGGACCGGCGCGTGTGGCGCCGGCAGGAGAAGGAGCGACATGACCGACGCACAGCCCCGCGTGGCGATCGTGACGGGTGCAGCCCGCGGGATCGGGGCGGCCACGGCGCAGCGGCTGGCCGCGGACGGCTTCGCCGTCGCCGTGGTGGACCTGGACGAGGCGGCGGGCAAGAGCACCGTCGAGGCCATCGAGGCCGCCGGTGGACGGGCCCTGGCCGTCGGCGCGGACGTGAGCGACGCCGACCAGGTGACCGCCGCCGTGGACCGGATCGCAGCCGAGCTCGGCCCGCCCGTCGTCCTGGTGAACAACGCCGGCGTCCTGCGGGACAACATGCTGTTCAAGATGAGCGACAGCGACTGGGACATCGTCATGAACGTCCACCTGCGTGGGGCCTTCCTCATGACGCGCGCTGCCCAGAAGCACATGATCGACGCCAAGTGGGGCCGGATCGTCAACCTGTCGTCGACCTCGGCGCTGGGCAACCGCGGCCAGGCGAACTACTCCACGGCCAAGGCCGGGCTGCAGGGCTTCACCAAGACCCTCGCCATCGAGCTGGGCAAGTTCGGGGTCACCGCCAACGCGGTCGCGCCCGGCTTCATCCAGACCGAGATGACGAAGGCGACCGCCGAGCGCCTCGGCGTCGGATTCGACGACTTCATCCAGTACAACGCCTCGCAGATCCCGGTGGCCCGGGTCGGCCAGCCCGAGGACATCGCCCACCTGGTGTCGTTCTTCGTGAGCGAGGGTGCCGGCTTCGTGTCCGGTCAGGTCGTCTACGCCGCGGGCGGCCCGAGGGCCTGACGGGCCGACGCACATCACGCCGGTCGGCGGGCATCGCGCCCCGCCGGCCGGCGTTGTCGTGTCCGTGACCCGAACGCCGCTGCGCCTGGCCGTCCTCGGCGACTCCATCGCCTTCGGTACCGGGGCCGCCCGACCCGAGGACGGGCTCGGGCCTCGGCTGACCGCGGCGCTGCGCGCGGACGGCCACGACGTCGAGCTCACCGTGCGCGCGGTCCCCGGTGCGGTCTCCGCGGACCTCGGTGCCCAGGTCCGACGCGGCGGGCCCGCGCCGGACCTCGCGGTCGTCGTGGTCGGCGCCAACGACCTGGCCCGGCTGGTCCCGCCGGACCGCGCAGCCGCCGACCTGGCCGACGCCGTGCGGTCGCTGCGCGCCGGTGGCACCGACGTCGTCGTGGTCCCCGCGCCCGACATGTCGAGCATCCCGTTCGTCCCACCGGCGTTGCGCCCACTGGTGCGCGCCGCCTCCGCCGAGCTGCAGCGACGGCAGGAGGCAGTGGCCGGGGCAGCCGGAGCCCGTGTGGCCGCAGTGGCCGCGCATGTCGGCCGGTCGTTCGAGACCGATCCCGCGATGTTCGCCGCCGACCGGTTCCACCCGTCGTCGGCCGGCTATGCCGTCATCGCCGCCGCGGTCCTCCCGTTCGTGCGGGACGCCGCCCTGGCGCGCCGGGACGTCGTCGCCTGAGCGGCGGCCGCCCGAGCGCCGGCGGAGCCCACTGTCCCGGGTGGGCTCCGCCGGGGACCACCCGGTCTCAGTCGGAGGTCGGCGGCTCGTCCTTGCCGGCTTCCTCGAGCTCGTCGGCCTCCTCCTTGGTCGCGTGGACAGCGCCGTCGGCGTGCTCCGGAGGCCCGTACACCGTGTAGAGCACCAGCGGGTTGGGCCCGGTGTTGACGAAGTTGTGCTTCGTCCCGGCCGGGACGACGACCAGGTCGCCCTGGGCCACCTTCCTGGTCGCCCCGCCCACCCGCGCCTCGCCGGTGCCGGAGACGAAGGTCAGGATCTGGTCGATGTCCTCGTGGACCTCCTCGCCGATCTCCCCGTCCGGCGGGATGGTCATGATCACCAGCTGGGTCTTCTCGCCGGTCCACAGGACCCGGCGGAAGTCGGCGGACTTCTCGGCCTCGGTGGCGATGGTGTAGTGGATGACGGCCATCGACGGCTCCTCTCGTTGCGGTGGGCTCCTGACTGCCGCCCCGGAGCTCCGGTCCGGGCGGCGAACGCCCTGGTCCTGCCCGGTGCGCCCCCGGATTACTCGTGGGGAAGGACGGAGGTCACCGCGCCACGGCAGCTCGCTCGCCGCGGTCGGTGCCGCGGCAGTCGGCTCGACGTCGGTGACGGCATGGGCGCAGCCGCGACGGCCCGGACGGGGCGTGGTCAGCCGACGCGCAGGGCCCGATGCGCCCGCCACAGCCGCACCAGCCCGGTGGCGACGAGCGCGACACTCGCCCCGATCGCGGCACCGACCACCGTCAGCAGGGTGAGCCGGTCGGTCGCCACGAACAGCTCGACCGCGACCGCCTCCAGGGCGACGAAGCACCAGACGGCCACCCCGGCCACCCGGTCGGCTGCCGCGATGCCGGAGTACAGCAGGAGCTGGGCCAGCGCCAGGAAGGTGCCGAGCAGGGCGAAGACCCAGGTCGCGCCGCCGAGGGCGGCTCCGTACTCCGCCCCGCCCACCAGCGGCAGCGCGCGGGCGCCCAGCCCGGCGGTGGCTGCGGTGATGACGGCGCCGGTGCACGCGACGAGTGCGACCGCAGCGGGCAGCGCCCGCCGCCGCGACTGGGGGTCGGCCAGCCGGGGGAGCAGCACGACGCTGACGCCCTGCGGCAGCCAGAAGGCGACCTTGGTGAAGATCGAGGCCACGGCGTACTCCCCGGCCAGGTCCGCGGGGAGGTGGTGGCGGGCCAGCAGGACGTCGAGGTTGACCAGCAGGACCAGCCCCAGCAGTGCGCCGGATGCCCGGGCCGCGGCGCGGACGTGCGGGCTCACCCCTCGGGCCACGCCGGGCCGGCCGGTGACCAGCCAGCCCAGGACCGCGCTGGCAGTGCAGCCGAGGGCCATGCCGATCAGCGCCGACTCGGGAGTGCCGCCCACGAGGAGCCCGGTGATGCCGCCGCCGGTCTTGGCCACGCCGAACAGGCCGTGGACGATGGCCAGCCGGCCGTAGCGACCGGCGCCCTGCAGGAGGCCGTCGTATCCGCCGACCATCGTGTGCGGGACCAGGACGGCGACCAGCCAGAGGGCCGTCGAGGGACCGGCCAGGTGCAGCAGCGAGACGAGCGGGCCCACGGCCAGCAGGCCCACCACGCCGACGGCCACGGCCCCGGCCAGCACGGTGGTGTGCAGCCGGGCCATGACCAGGGGCTGATCGGCGGGGCGGCGCCCGAGCGTCAGAGCGGCAGCCGTCTGCAGGCCGGTCATCGGCACCACGCCGATGAACATGACGCCGAGCAGGGCGGCGAGCTCGCCGTAGGCCTCGGGTACGAGCAGGCGCGCCGCCATCACGGTGAAGACGTAGGCAAGGGCGTTGACGCCGAGCAGCGCCAGGGAGAGCAGCGCGGCCGGGACCGCGGTGTTCCCCCGTCTCGGGCCCGCCGCGGCGTGTCGTCCCCGGGCGGAGGAGACGGTCACCTGAGCGACGGGGACACCGGCACGCCCCGCGTCACCGGTCGGCAGTGCGCGCCGCCAGGGGGGGAACCGGTCGTGCCCAGGCGAGCACGCCGCCTCCGTCCGTCGGGCCTGCGGTGTCGCGGTCGCCCGGATGTCCAGGCGCTGCGACCTCCCCGGCGCCGACGCCGGCTGCGATGCGGTCCAGTGCGCGGACCAGGTCCTCCGGGCGCGACCCGGGAGGCGCACCGGCCGACGACTCGCGGACGCTGCGGGCGAGGAACGCGGCGAAGGAGGCGACCGAGGCAGGCCAGTCCAGGGAGGCGGTGTGGCGGGCGGCCGCGCGTCCCAGGGAGCGGCGTGCGTCCTCGTCCTCGATCAGGTGGGCCACGGCGTCGGTCATCTGGTCCAGGTCGTCCACGAGTACGCCGGTGACGCCGTCCACGATCGACTGCTGCAGGCCGCCGGCGGCGGTGTAGCCCACCGTGGGGACCTGGTGGCCGCCGGCTTCGTTGACCACGAGCCCCCAGCCCTCCTTGACCGAGGGGCACAGGTGGACCCACGCCGACGCGAGCAGCTCGTGCTTGGTCCGCTCGTCGACGAAGCCCGCGAACAGCACCCGATCGGCCACGCCGAGACGCTCGGCCTCGGCGCGCAGTCGCTCCTCCCACCAGCCGTCGCCCACGACGGTGAGCCGCATGTCCGGCCAGCGGTCGCCCAGTCGGGCGAGCACCTCCAGCGCGTGCTCGACCCGCTTGTGCGGCACCAGGCGACCGAGCGCGATCAGCTCCGGGGTGGCCGACCGCTGCGTCGTCACGGCGGGGAGGGGCTCGATGCCGACGGGGACGACGGTGATCCGGGAGGCGTCGATGCCGAGATCGACCAGCTCGGTCCGCGTCGCCTCTGACAATGTGACGTAACGGGTGCGGCGGTAGACCCACGGGGCGACGACCGACTCCAGCCACCAGCCGATCCGGCCGCCGATGCGACCGAACACGATCGGCCACTGCTCGCGGTGGACGTGGAACAGCGCGACGGCCACGGGGGAGCGGGTCACGAGCGTGCTGGCGAAGGGAACGCCGTTCTGCACGTCGACCACCAGCCGCGGGCGGGACCGCCGGACGAAGGCGAGTGCGCGGGCGTAGACGGTGAGCCGCCCGCCGCGCCGCATGATGCGCACGCCGTTGACCACCTCGTCGGCCGGTGCGCGGTCGTGGGCGGCGCAGAACATGGTCACCCGCAGCCCGGCAGCCGCCAGGCCCTCGGCGATCCGGTGCACGTACCGTTCGGATCCGCCGCCCTCCGGGTGACTGAGATCGCGCCAGTTCACGAACAGGACATCGATTTCCGGTAGTGGGGCGAACACCCGCGGGACAGTAGTACACCGCTGCTCGGCGAGCCGCCTGACAGACTGCGCCCTCCCACGAAGGTGTACAGCAGTGAATGGAGTGAAGAGGGATGAATCGGTCGGCCACCGTCGAGCGGTCGGTCACGCTGTTCCGGGCGTTCCGGAAGGAGCAGTCCGACCCCGAGCACTTCTACACGGTCCTCGCAGCCGACTCCGTCGACCAGCTCGCCCAGTGGGCGCGTCTGGACGGGGCGACGGTCCTGGACGTGGGCGGTGGTCCGGGGTACTTCGCCGACGCCTTCCGCGGTGCGGGGGCGAGGTACGTGGGGCTCGAGTACGACGCCAGCGAGATGGCCGCGCGGGGCGAACCCGAGCCGGGCACGGTGCGGGGCAGCGGCGAGGAGCTGCCGATCCGCGACGGCGCCGTGGACATCTGCTACTCGTCCAACGTCCTGGAGCACGTACGCCGACCCTGGGTGATGGCGGCTGAGATGGTCCGGGCGACGAAGCCGGGGGGCGTCATCTACCTCTCCTACACGCCGTGGCTGTCGCCGCACGGTGGACACGAGACGGCTCCGTGGCACTACCTGGGCGGGCATCGCGCCCGCCGGCGGTTCCACCGCCGTACCGGGGCCGAGGCGAAGAACCGCTTCGGGGAGTCGCTGTTCGCCGTGTCGGTGGGTGCCGGGGTGCGCTGGGCCCGGTCCTGTCCCGACGTCGAGGTGCTCGCGGTCCTGCCGAGGTATCACCCGTGGTGGGCGACCTGGGTCGTGCGGGTCCCCGGCTTGCGTGAGGTCGTGAGCTGGAACCTGCTCCTGGTGCTGAGGCGACGGTGAGAACCGGAGGCAGGAGGCCCTGACGTGGTGGTCGTGCTCGGTCGTCCGCCGCGGGCTCGCGGGGTGACCGGTTCACCCACCTGTTCGGGTGGATGCGCGCGCGAGCTGTCCCTGCGTTCCGCCGCGTGCTACGAAACGCTGTGACTGCGTCGCGGCCGGGGCAGGGATCCCTCGGCCGGCGACCACCGCGCACCGCGGTGACCGGAGCGTTCCGGGGGAGCGCCGATCGTCCCGACAAGGAGGGCCGCATGCGGGCACGTGCCGTCGGCTGGACGCTGGGCTGCATCGGGTCGGTCGCGCTCGCCGCCGCCGTCCTCGTGCCCGCCTCGTCCCCGGCGCGCGAGACCGAACTGCCGCTCGACGTGGCCTACCGGACCGAACTGCTCGGGGCCGACGTCACCTTCCTGGACCCGGCGACCCTCGTGCAGCGCACGGCCGAGGACGTGTCGGTGTCGGTCCGGGTCCGCGGGGACGAGGACTCCGGGGAGGCCGACGACGACACCGCGGTCTGGACGTACGACACGACGACCAGCGCCGCTGACGGAACGCTGATCTCGACGACGACGACGACCGCCTGCCTGGATCGTCGGACCGCCGAGGGGGTCGACTGCGCCGCGGAGTCGGTGGACGGCACCCCGATGGACGTCCGGGGACTGACGGTGACCTTCCCGGTCGCCGCGCCGGAAGAGGACCTGAGGCTCTGGAACGACACCGTCAGGGCGTCGCTCCCTGTGCGGTTCGTCGGCAGCGAGCGGTTCGCCGGCCTGGAGGTCCAGCGGTGGGAGCAGGTCGTCCCCGAGCGGGTGCTGAGGGCGGTCTCGGTGCCAGGAGCGCTGGTCGACTCGACCGCGCCGACGTCGCCTGCTGACGTCGTGTACAGCTCGACGAGGAGCCTGCTCGTGGAGCCGGTCAGCGGCATCGTCGTCTCGTCCGAGGAGGACACGCTCTCGGTCCTGCGCGCCCCGGACGGAACTCCTGGAGCGGTGCTGCTCGGTGGGGTGTTCACGGCGTCCGAGGAGAGCACCGACCGCGCCGTGGCCCGCGCGCGAGAGGTCATCGACCAGCAGGAGTCGCCCGGGCTCGTCTCCCCGTGGGGAGTCGGGGGCGCCGGGGTGGTCCTGCTGGGGCTCGGCGCCCTGCTCGTCGGGCGCAGCCGCCGCGGCGTACCTGCCGAGCAGACCGAGGACCAGGACGTCCGATCGCCCGTGCCGGCTGCCTGATCGCTCGGGCGGATCGTCGACATGGCAACCATCGCGCTCGGTGAGCGCACCGGTCCCGCGCTCCCGGACCCGGCCCGGCTCCGGGACACGGCGCCGCCCCGGCTGAGGCGGGTCCTCGCCCTGCCGGGCCGGTTCCGGGCAGCCCTCGTGTGCCTGGGCTTCGTGCTGCTGTCGGTCCTGCAGCGGCCGGGCGAGGTGGTGGGCGACACCAAGCTGGACCTGGCTGTCGACCCGCTCGGCTTCCTCGGCCGGGCCCTGTCGCTGTGGGAGCCGCAGGGCGCGGCAGGTCAGGTCCAGAACCAGGCGTACGGCTACTTCTTCCCGATGGGTCCCTTCTTCGCGCTGGGGCGGGTGCTGGGGCTGCCGCCGTGGCTGGTGCAGCGGTTGTGGCTGGCCCTGCTGCTCAGCGTCGCGTTCCTCGGTGTGGTGACCCTGGCCCGACGGCTGCGGATCGGCAGCCCGGCCACCGCACTGGTAGCCGGAATCGCCTATGCCCTGGCGCCGCGGATGATCACGTCGCTGGGTGCCAACTCGGTGGAGCTGGTCCCCATGGCGCTCGCGCCATGGGTGCTCGTGCCGCTCGCCGGGGTGGCAGGGCACGGGTCGGCCCGGCGGGCCGCGATGCGTTCGGGTCTGGTCGTGTTCTGCATCGGCGGGGTGAACGCGGTCGCGACGGCGGCCGCCCTGCCGCTGAGCGCCTTCTACCTCCTGACCCGCCCGCCCGGTCCGCTCCGCCGTCGGCTGATCGGCTGGTGGGTGCTGGCCGTGGGGCTGGCCACCGCGTGGTGGGCGGGGCCGCTGCTGCTGCTGAGCCGTTACAGCTCCCGCTTCCTGGACTACACCGAGACAGCGGCGGCGACGACCACGACCACCGACGTGCTGAGCGTGTTGCGCGGCACATCGCACTGGATCGCGCCGCTGATGTCCGGAGTCCAGGGGCCGGCCTGGCCGGCGGGATGGTCGCTGGTGAACGACGCGCTCCCCGCCGGGGCGACGGTGGTCCTCGCGGCGGCCGGTCTGGTCGCGTTCTGCCGTCGTGACCTGCCCGAGCGGCGCTGGCTGGTGGTGTCCGCCCTGATCGGGGTGGCCCTGGTGTCGATGGGGCACCTCGCCGCGGTCGACGGCCTGTGGGCCGGTCAGCTGTACGACGCCCTCGACGGGCCGCTCGCGCCCCTGCGGAACCTCCACAAGTTCGACCCGATGCTGCGGTTGGCGCTGGTGCTGGGGCTGGCGCACCTGGGTGCGGTCCTGGTCGCGCGCTCGCGGCGCGCGCGCCCGTCCGACCGGTCGGGTGCAGCCGGCCGGCGGCGACCCGCTGCAGCCTGGGCGTGCCGCGCCCTCCTGGCCGCCCTGACGATGGCCCTGGTCGCCACCGCGTCCCCGGCGCTGGCCGGACGGCTGGTGCCGCCGACCGGCTTCGAGGAGGTGCCCGCCCACTGGCAGCAGACGGCGGACTTCCTCGCGGCCCAGCAGCCGGACGGCAGGGCGCTGCTCGTGCCGGGGTCGTCGTTCGGCACCTATGCCTGGGGGACCACCGGCGACGAGCCGATGCAACCCCTGGCGCAGACGGCCTGGGACGTGCGCAACCAGATCCCTCTCACCCCGGAGGGACACATCCGCATGCTGGACACGGTCGAGGCGCAGCTGGCGCGCGGCGAGGGGTCCCCGGGTCTGGGTGCCTTCCTGGCCCGTGCCGGGTTCTCCCACGTCGTGCTCCGCAACGACCTGGACACGAGCGTGTCGGGCGTGACCCGGTCGATCCTCGTCCGCCAGGCGCTGGCGAACTCTCCCGGGATCACCCCGGTGGCCGAGTTCGGGCCGGTCCTGGATCAGGGCGCGGAGGAGGACGGGCTGGTGGTCGACGTCGGGTTGACCGAGCCGGCGCCCGCGATCCAGGTCTACGCCGTGGCCGGTGCGGCCCCGCCGGCCTGGACGGCGCCGCTGTCCTCGGCCGTGGGGGTCCACGGTGCCCCGGACGGCCTCCTCGCGCTGGAGGACCGCGGTCTGATCACCGACCAGCCCACCGTGACCGCCGGAGACGCGTCCGTGGACACGGTCATGGTCAGTGACGCGTGGGTCCGGCGGGAGCGCAACTTCGGTCGCATCGCCGATGCGACGTCGGCCGGACTGACCCCGACGGACCCCCTGCGGCTCGACTCCCCGGTCCGGGACTACACCGACCCCGACCTCGCCGGCGGCGAAGGAGCGGTCGCGTACATCAACGGCACGCCCAGCGCCTCCAGCTCGGCCTCGGATCCCGTCGGCTTCGGTGGGACCCGGCTCGACGCCGGGCCGATGTCGGCGGTGGACGGAGACCTGCTGACCGCCTGGCAGCCGGCCCCGTGGGTCGAGGACTCCGCGCCGCCGTGGTGGCGGCTCAGGACCGAGGAGCCGTTCTCCGCCTCGACCGTCGACGTCCGGCTCGGCGCGTTCCCGGGCCTCGAACGTCCGGAACGGCTGCGCCTGACGACGGACGCCGGAGAGGTCACCGTCCGGGTGGAAGACACAGGAGACACCCAGGTGCTGCCCCTCCCCGAGGGGTCCTCCAGCACCCTGACCATCACCGCGGTCGTCGAACCCGGCACCACGGGCGCCGGGTTCTCCCTCGCGGAGGTCGACCTCCCGGGCGTCGACGTGCAGCGGACGGTGGTCGTCCCGCGCGCCGACGAGCCGGTCCAGGCCTTCGCCTTCGATCTCGTGCCCGGGCGCTCCGGCTGCGTCGTCGACGCCGCCGGCGCACCCCGGTGTGCGGCCGCCCTCGTCCGCGCGGCGGAGGAGAGCCTCGTCCTGGACCGTACGTTCAACACCGTCGGAGCCGGCGACTACGGGCTCACCGCGACCGCGCTGCCCCGCCTCGGACCCGAGTTCGACGCCCTGCTGGCGTACGTGCGGGGCTTCCCGGCGGTCCTGGCCAGCAGCAGCGCGGTCAGCGACCCGCGGGGCAACGGGGCGGCTGCGATCGACGGCGACCCGTCGACGACGTGGGTGGCCTCCGGTGACGACCACAGCCCGACGCTGACCATCACCTTCGGCGAGGTCCGGTCGATCGACTCGGTGCGGGTCGTCACCTCCCCGGGCACGGCCGCGGCCGTGCCGAGCGCGGTGACCGTCGACGACGGCAGGGGCCTGCGGCGGACCATGCGGCTGGACGACGACGGCGTCGTCCGCTTCCCTCCCGTGACCACCGATCGGCTGTCCGTGACGTTCAGGCTGGCCGACGCGCTGGAGTCCGTGGACCCGCAGACCCTCTGGCGCCAGCCGCTGGGTGTCGGCGTCAGCGAGCTGGAGGTGGGCGGTCCCAACCGGGTGACACCGCCCGAGACCCCGGTGAGCCTGCCCTGCGGGTCGGGCCCGGACGTGTACGTCGACGGCGTGGTGCTGCTGAAGACCACGGCGACGACAACCCTGGGCGCGCTGTCGACGGGCCAGCCGATCCCGCTCGAGTTCTGCTCCGGCGCTCCCGAGCTGGCCTTCGACGGGGGGGAGCACCGTGTGCGCGTGGAGGCCGGCCGCCTGCTCACCCCGGAGTCGATCACCTTCACCCGCGAGGGTGCCTCGACGGACGCCCCCGCCGGAGGCCGCACGCCGGTGGAACGGAGTCGCTGGGACGCCGAGCACCGCACGGTCGAGGTCGGCGCCCGGAGCGAACCGACGCTGCTGGTGGTCCCAGAGAACGTCAACCCCGGTTGGGTGGCGCGGCTGGACGGGCAGGCGCTGGAGACGGTGACGGTCGACGGCTGGCAGCAGGGCTACGTGCTGCCGGCCGGACCGGCGGGCACCGTCCGGCTGGACTTCGCCCCGGCCACCCAGTACCGGCTGGCCCTCGCCGGCGGCGGCGGTGCGGTGCTGCTGCTCGCCCTGGCGTCCGTTCTCCCCGCCCGCCCCGGGAGGACCGCACCGGGCGGGCGGGGTCGGTCCAGTGCCTCGCCGGCCCTGGCGGAGGCCGGCTTCGTCGTCGTGCTCACCTTCGCGATGGCGGCCATCGGGGGCGGCGTCGGGGTGGCAGCGATGGCGCTGTTCTGGCTGGTGGGCCGGTGCGTGGGCACCTGGCGTCCGGCGGTCCTCGGGGCCTCGGCCGCGATGGCGCTGCTCGCCTCGGGCGTGCTGCTGCTGGCCGTACCCGAGGGCACGGGCACCGCCCGGCAGGTGCTCGCGGTCTCGGCGCTGGCCGCGGTCGCCGCGGCCGCGCTCCCGGCCCACGGACCCCGGCTCCGGCGGAGGACCCGCACCGGGACACCCGCCGCGGGATAGCCCGACCGCAGGGGCGCGTCAGCATCGTCGGCGGCCGGAGCCGGGGTATCGTCGCCCGGGTTGTGGCGCATGCGCCGTCGTGTCGAGGAGGGGCTGCATGCGGGCACACGTCGTCGGGTCGGGGGGTGGCCACGTCACGGTGACCGTCGCGGAGGTCGGGCCCACCCGGGTGCTCCTCGCGACCGCCTGACCCGAGACGACGACATGGCGACGATCGTCACCGACCAGCGCACCGTGGCCCCGGCGGAGCCCGTCACGGCGGCTCGTCCGCGGGTGCCTCTGAGAACCCGCGCGGCCGAGTTGCTCGTGCGCGGCCGGCTCGCCGTCGTCTGCCTCGGGTTCGTCGTCCTGTCGCTGGTGCAGCAACCGGGGCGGCTCCTGGGCGACACCAAGATCGACCTGCTCGTCGACCCGGTCGGGTTCCTGGGCCGGGCGCTGACCCTGTGGGAGCCGCTGGGCTCGGCCGGGCAGGTGCAGAACCAGGCCTACGGCTACTTCTTCCCCATGGGCCCGTTCTTCGCCCTGGGCGACCTGGTCGGGCTGCCGATGTGGATCGTGCAGCGGCTCTGGTGGGCCGGGCTCATGAGCGTGGCCTTCCTCGGAGTGGTGGCCCTGGCGCGGCGGCTGCGGATCGGCACACCGGGCACCGCGCTGTTCGCCGGCCTGGCCTACGCCCTGGCGCCGCGCATCGTGTCCGAGATCGGCCAGACCTCGTCCGAGCTGATCCCCATGGCCCTGGCGCCGTGGGTGCTCGTCCCGCTGGCCGGTCTGGCGCAGGACGGGAGTGCACGGCCCGGGCAGGTGCGACGGGCCGCGCTGCTGTCGGGCGTGGCGGTGTTCTGCGTCGGCGGGATCAACGCGGTCGCCACGGCCGCGGTCCTGCCACTGGCCGTGCTCTTCCTCCTCACCCGCCCGGCCGGCCCGCTGCGCCGCCGGCTGGTCGCCTGGTGGCTGGTCGCCCTCGGCCTGGCCACCGCCTGGTGGGCCGGACCGCTGCTGCTGCTGGGCCGCTACAGCCCGCCGTTCCTCTACTACATCGAGAACGCCCAGGCGACGACCGGCCCGAACGAGGTCCTGGGCGTGCTGCGCGGCACGTCGCACTGGATCGCCGAGATGGCCAACCCGTACGGCCCCGCCTGGCCGTCGGGATGGGCGCTGGTCCACCACGTGCTCCCCGTCGCCGGCACCGTCGTCCTCGCCGCGGCCGCGATCGCCGGGCTGTGCCGCCGCGACCTGCCCGAACGCCGCTGGCTGGTCCTGGGACTGCTGGCCGGGGTCGGCCTGGTGTCGCTCGGGCACCTCGCCGCCGTCGACGGGCTGTGGGCCGGCCCGCTGCACGACGCCCTCGACGGCGCGCTGGCCCCGCTGCGCAACGTGCACAAGTTCGAGCCGGTGGTGCGGCTGCCCCTCGTCCTCGGGCTGGCCCACCTGGGCGGGGTCCTCGTGCTCCGCGCCCGCCGCCTCCGGCAGGTCCCCCCGGTACGGCACCCCGCCCGGCCCGCGCCCGCCCGGGCGGCCTGGTCCCGGCTGGCCCGGGGAGGCTCCCGGCTCGTCCTCGCCGCCGTCGTCGCCGCGCTGGTCGCCACCGTCTCCCCGGCGCTGGCCGGCCGGCTGGCGCCGCCCACCGGCTTCACCGAGGTCCCCGGGTACTGGGCGGAGACGGCCGACTACCTCGCCGCCCAGCAGGACAGCGGCCGCGCACTGCTGGTGCCGGGTTCCTCCTTCGGCACCTACGAGTGGGGCAACCCCAACGACGAGGTCCTCCAGCCGCTGGCCGACTCGCCGTGGGACGTCCGGAGCGCCATCCCGCTCAGCCCCGAGGGGCACATCCGGGTGCTCGACGCCATCGAGGAGCGGCTGGCGATGGGCGAGGGCTCCGAGGGCCTGACCCGGTTCCTCGCCCGCGCCGGCATCTCCCACCTGGTGCTGCGCAACGACCTCGACACCGGGCAGGGCCGCTCGACCCGGGCGATCCTCGTCCGCCAGGCGCTGGCCACCTCACCGGGCATCGCCCTGGCGGCCACCTTCGGCCCGGTCGGCGCCAGCGAGGACGTGCCCGAGGGCCTGGTGTCCGACGCGGGCCTGGACGAGCCCGCCCCCGCCATCGAGGTCTACCGCGTCGCCGACACCGTGCCGCTCGCGTCGACCGCGCCGCTGGCCGACGCCGTGACCGTGCACGGCGGCCCCGAGGCGGTGCTGGCGCTCGAGGAGCGGGGCCTGATCACCGGCCGACCGACGCTCATGGCCGGCAGCCCCCAGGCCACCGGCACGCCGATGGTCACCGACGCGCTGGTCCGCCGGGAGCGCAACTTCGGCCGGCTCGACGGCGCCACCTCCGGAGCGCTCAGCCTGGAGGACCCGCTCCGGCTGGAGACCCCGGTCCGTGACTACGTCGTCCCCGACGCCGCCCTCGCCGAGAGCGTCGTCCACTACATCGGCGCCGCGCCGTCGGCGTCGAGTTCGGCGTCGGACCCGAGCGGCTTCGTGGCCACCCGCCTGGACAGCCAGCCCTACTCCGCCGTCGACGGCGACCCCACCACGGCCTGGCGGCCGGCGCCCTGGGACGAGTCGGGCGAGGCGCCGTGGTGGCGGGTCACCACCGACCAGCAGGTCCTGGCCTCCACCGTCGTGGTCGCGCTCGGGCAGGAGCCCGGTGTCCCCCGGCCCACCGAGCTTCGCCTGATCACCGACGCGGGGGAGGCCGTCGTCCCGGTCGTCGACACCGGCGACGAGCAGGTCCTCCCGCTCCCGTCCGGCCCCACCTCCAGCCTCACCATCGAGGCCACGAGCGCCGCGGACACCCGGGCGCTGGCCCTGGCCAACGTCCGGCTCCCCGGCGTGGACGTGCAGCGCTCGGTCATGGTGCCGCGCGCGGGGTCCCCGGTGTCGGTCTACGCCTTCGAGGCCCAGCGCGGCCGCGCCGGCTGCGTCGTCGACGCCTCGAGCGCCCCCCGGTGCTCGGGTGCGCTGCTCACCGGCGCCGAGGAGCCGGTGCTCATGGACCGCACCTTCTGGGTCGAGGAGTGGGCCGACTACGACGTCCGGTCGACCGGGGTGGCCCGCCCGGGCGCGGCTCTCGACGAGCTCCTGACCTCGCTGCGCGGCACGATCCCGGTCACGGCGAGCAGCTCGGCGGTCGGCGACCCGCGCGGCAGCGCCGTGGCGGCGCTGGACGGCGACCCGACGACCACCTGGATCGCGGCCGGCGAGGACCGGCGCCCCTCCCTGACCCTGACCTTCCCCCGGCCCCGGTCGGTCGACTCCCTGCGGGTGGTCACCTCCGACGGCGTCGTCGCCGCCCGCCCGGGCGCGGTCACGATCGACGACGGCGGCGGGCTGGCCCGCACCGTCCGCCTGGCCGCGGACGGCACCGCGCGCTTCGCGCCCGTCGTCACCGACCGGCTGACCGTCACCTTCGACCTGGCCGACGACGTGCGGTCGCTGGACCCGCTGACCCGCTGGGAGCAGACGGTCGGCGTGGGCGTCAGCGAGCTGGAGGTCGGCGGCCCCAACCCGGTCACCGACCCGGCGACGCCGGTGTTCCTGCCCTGCGGGACCGGCCCGACCGTCCGGATGGACGCCGCGATCATCGGCACCGAGGTCCGCACCACCGTGGGCGAGCTGCTGGCCGGCACACCGGTGACCGTCAAGCCGTGCGACGCGATCCCGGCCCTCCGGCTGCCCGCCGGCGAGCACCGGGTGGTCGCGCGCAGCACCGACACCATCGCCGTCGACACGGTCACGCTCAGCCGCTTCGGGCGGGCGATCAAGGAGGCCGCGGGGGTGCGCACCCCCGCCGAGGTCACCCGCTGGGACGCCGAGCACCGCACCCTCCAGGTGGCCGCGCGCGAGGAGCCCACGCTGCTCGTCGTCCCGGAGAACCCCAACCCCGGCTGGACGGCGCAGCTGGACGGCGAGGAGCTGGAGGCGGTCACCGTCGACGGGTGGCAGCAGGGCTACGTCCTGCCGGCCGGTCCGGCCGGGACCGTCCGGCTCGACTTCCCGCCGGGGGCGGAGTACCGGGAGGTGCTGGCCATCGGTGCCGGTGCCGTGGTCGTGCTCGCCGTCCTCACCGCCCTGCCCACGCGCCGGCCGGGGCGGATCGGCCCGCGCCGCCGGGCGGGACGGCTGCCCGGCGTGCTGGCCGGCGCCGCCCTCGTCGCCGCCGCCGGGCTGGGCACGGCCCTGGTCGGCGGGGGAGTCGCGCTGGCCGCGCTGGCCGTGTTCTGGGCGGTCTCCCAGCTGGCCGGAGCCCGGCGGTCGGCGGTCCTCGGCACGGTCGCCGTCGGCGGGCTGCTCGTCGCCGGCGCGCTCCTGCTGGCCGGTCCGGAGACGACCGAGGACGTGCGGCAGGTGGCCGCGGTGCTCGGGCTGACCGCGGTCGTGGCCGGGGTCCTGCCGGTGCTGCCGGGGCAGCCGTGGCGCAGGCGCACCTCCGGCGGGGGCGCGGTCCCGCGCGCCGCCGGCAGCGCCCCGTGATCGGGCACCATGGACGTGTGCGCCGCCCCCTCGTCCTCCTGCCCCTGGTCGGGCTGCTGCTGACCGGTTGCCTGCGGCTGGAGGCCCCCGAGGCCGACGCGGTCGCGGGGGAGCCGTCCGCCACGCTGCTCCCGGTCTCCCCGGGGGCCTCGGTGGGCACCGAGCGGCTGGAGCCGGCGTGCCCGGACCCCGAGCCCGGCGCGGTCCTGACCGCCGACGACTACAACGAGGCGTTCGAGGAGCTGGACCTGCCGTACTGGCAGTCCGCGGACGTCGGGGCCAGCGCCATGCTCAGCGACGGACGCGTCCTCTGGATGTGGGGTGACACCATCCGCGAGGCGGAGGTGGAGCCGGAGATGCCGCGCATGGTGGACAACTCCATGCTCGTCACCTCCGGCACCTGCGTGTCCCAGGTCGTGAACGCCGAACACGGGCCGGCGCTGCCGCGCGACCCCAACGAGCTGTCGATCTGGCCGATGTCCGTGGTGCGCACCGATCCCGGGCCCGAGGCCGCCGCGGACGTCACCGACGTCGTCGTCGTCTACTGCTCGCGGGTGCAGCGCGGCGACCGCATGTGGGACTTCATCGTCCGCGGGACGACGGTGGCGGTCTACACCGTCGGCGCCGACGGCGTGCCGCGGCTGTCCGAGGCCGCCCAGCTGACCCCCGACGACCCGAACCTCGGGGCCATCCACTGGGGCGCGGCCGCGGCGCTCGACGGGGACTGGCTCTACGTCTACGGCTCCCGCAACACCGGGCAGGCGTACACCTACGGCCACGAGGTGTACGCGGCGCGGCTGCCGGCCGACCGGCCGACGGACCCCACCGCCATGCAGTTCTGGGACGGTCGGAGCTGGCAGGCCGACCGCTCCCGTGTCGTGCCGGTCATCGGTGCGGCCGAGGGGGTGGCGCAGACCCTCTCCGTGGACCGGGTGGACGGCACGTGGGTCGCCTACTCCAAGCTCGGCGGCGACCTCGCCGACGAGGCGGCGACCTGGACGTCGGACTCGCCGACCGGCCCGTTCGTGGTCCAGCCGGTCCTGCCCTCGCCGGCCGGGCAGGACACCGGGTACATCCAGTACACGCCGCTGGCCCACCCCGAGATCCCGACCACGCCCGGACGGATGGTGGTCTCGGTGTCCCGCAACGTCGACGACTACGACCTCCTGCTGGCGCGACCCCAGCTGGGCCGGCCGCTGTTCTCCGAGATCCCCCGGCCCGCCGCCGGAGCCTGAGACCCGCGCCGAGCCGGCCCCCGGTGGGCAGCATCACGCCCGTGCGCGGAAGATCGGCGGCGTGCGGAGCGTCCTCCCGGGGGTGACCCGGTCGCCCGCCCTGCGCGCCCACGGCGTCTGGCTGGTGGCGCTCGCCTCCTACGTGATGGCGGTGTTCCACCGGGCCTCCCTCGGCGTGGCCGGGCCCGAGGCCCAGGAGCGGTTCTCCGCCGGCGCGTCGGCGGTCTCGCTGTTCCTGGTCCTGCAGCTGGCGGTCTACGCCGGAATGCAGGTCCCGGTCGGCGTCGCCCTGGACCGCTTCGGCTCACGGCGGCTGATCGTCGCCGGCGGGCTGACCATGGCCGCGGGCCAGCTGCTGCTCGCCGTCGCGACCGACGTGCCCACCGCGATCGCCGCCCGCGTCCTCGTCGGGGCCGGCGACGCGATGACCTTCATCAGCGTGCTCCGCATCATCGGCGCCTGGTTCCCGGGCGGCACCGTCCCCGTGATCACCCAGCTGACCGGCATCCTCGGCCAGCTCGGTCAGGTGATCGCCGCGTCCCCGCTGGTGGCGCTGCTGCACGGCGCCGGCTGGCGGAACACCTTCCTCGGGGCCGCCGCGGTGGGCGTGCTGGTGACGGTGCTGGTCCTGGCGACGCTGCGGGACGCGCCCGCGGGAGTCGTCCGGCCCGCGCCCCCGGACCTGGCCGCCGTCCGGGAGGGGCTGGTCGCCACCTGGCGGGAGTCGGGCACCCGGATCGGCCTGTACACCCACCTGGTCACCCAGTTCTCGGGCACGGTCTTCGCCCTGCTGTGGGGGTTCCCGTTCCTCACCCGGGCCGAGGGCCTCTCCCCGGGGACGGCGGCGGCGCTGCTCACGCTGCTGGTGCTCGTCGGCATGGTCGTCGGCCCGGTGCTCGGCCGGCTCTGCGGCCGGTGGCCGCTGCGCCGCTCGGTGCTGGTGTTCGGCATCCTCGTCGCCACCGTCGTCGTCTGGACCGTCGTCCTGCTGTGGCCCGGCCGGGTCCCGCTGCCGCTGCTCGTCGTCCTCGTGGTGGTGCTCGGCACCAACGGCCCCGGGTCGATGATCGGGTTCGACTACGCGCGGACCACCAACCCGGCCGAGCGCCAGGGCAGCGCCAGCGGGGTGGTCAACGTCGGCGGGTTCGTCGCCTCCCTGCTGACGATCCTGGCCATCGGCGCCGTCCTGGACCTGCTGACCCCGGGTGCCTCGACCGCCTACGACCGCGACGCCTTCCGGGCCGCGTTCGCCGTCCAGTACGTGCTCTGGGCGATCGGCACCGTCGGGGTCCTCCGCCACCGCCGGCTGCTGCGCGCCCGGCTCGCCGAGGACGGGGTCGTGCTGATCCCGCTGCACGTCGCGGTGGTCGCCCGGCTGCGCGGGAGCTCCCCCCGGCGCTGACCCGGTCGCGCCGCGGCGCCCCTACCTCCATGATCACCGGGAGGGCGGGAGGAGCCGGCGTGGACGTGGTGGTCGGACTCGATGCCGGCACGACGGCGACCAAGGCCGTGACGGCCGGCACCGACGCGCGCGTCCGGGACCTGGTCAGCGTGGGCTACCCGCTGCAGGTGCCGGCGCCCGGCCGGGCCGAGCTGGACGCCGGCCGGTTGACCGCAGCCGCGGTCGAGGCGCTGGCCGGGATCGCCCGCGCGGCCCGCGACCGCGGTGACCGGGTCGTCGCGGTCAGCCTGAGCGCGGCCATGCACGGCCTGGTCCCCATGGGCGAGGACGGCGTCCCCCTCGGGCCGGTGGTGACCTGGGCCGACGACCGCGCTGCCCGGTGGGCCGCCGCGCTGGTCGCCGACGGGCGCGCGGCCGGCCTGCACGAGCGCACCGGGACGCCCGTCCACCCGATGTCCCCGCTCGTCAAGCTCTCCTGGGAGCGGGCGCAGGACCCCGACCGCGTCGACCGGGTGCCGCGCTGGGGCGGGGTCAAGGAGCTGCTCGTCGCGGCGCTGTGCGGCGGCGGGCACCGCGTGGACCGCTCCTGCGCCTCGGCCACCGGGCTGTACGACGTGCGGGCGGGTCACTGGGACGCCGAGGCGCTGGGCATCGCCGGGGTCCGGCCCGGGCAGCTGGGCGAGGTCCTGCCGACGACGGCGGTGCTGCCCGCTCTGCGTCCCGAGGTCGCCGCGGCGACGGGCCTGCCGCCGGGGACGCCGCTGGTGATCGGGGCGTCCGACGGCGTGCTGGCGAACCTCGGCGTCGGCGCGGTGCGCCCCGACGTCGCGGCGGTGTCGCTGGGCACGAGCGGAGCGCTGCGGGTCGTCGTCCCCGCGCCGGTCGTGGACCCGGCTCACCGGCTGTTCTGCTACGCGCTCACCGACGACGCCTGGGTGGTGGGCGGCGCGGTCAACAACGGCGGATCGGTCGTGCGCTGGGCGGCCCGGGCGCTCGCCGCCGCCGACGGTCCCGAGCCGGAGGGCGAGGCCGCCGACGAGCTCGACGCCCGCCTGCTCGAGGAGGCCGCCGGCGTGCCCGCGGGCAGCGCCGGCCTGCTGTGCCTGCCCTACCTGCTGGGGGAGCGGGCCCCCTGGTGGCGCTCCGGCCTGCGCGGGGCCTACGTCGGGCTCCGCCGCGAGCACCGCCGGCCGCACCTGGTCCGGTCCGCGGTCGAGGGGGTGTGCCAGCAGCTGGCCCTGGTGCGGGACGCCTTCGCCGCCGCGCAGCTGCCCGTCCGCGAGGTGCGGGCGACCGGCGGCGCCGTCGCCTCGCCCCTGTGGGTGGGCACCCTGGCCGCCGCCCTGGACCTGCCGGTGCGCGTCGCCGACTCGCCGGAGGGCACCGCGCTCGGCGCCTGCCTGCTGGGCTGGCACGCCCTCGGCGCGCTGCCGGACCTGGACGCGGCGACGGCGCTGGTCGACGTCTCGGACCCGGTGGAGCCCGATCCGGCCGACGCGGCCCTCTACGCCCGGCTGCGGCCGCTGGTGGAGCGCTCCACCGGTGCCCTGACCGACGTCCTCACCGAGCTCGACGCGCTCGACGACACCCCGTCCCGCCCCGCCGGACGACCCGTCTGAGCCGGACCGGGACGGTCACGGAGACCCTGCTCGGCACGATCGGCTTCGTGCCGGCGCTGGTCCTCAGCCTGCTCCTCCGACCGGCCGCCGTTCCGCTCGCCGCCGCTCCGGGGGAGGGGCAGGGTGGAGGCATGAGAGGGATCGTCCGCGCCGCGGTGGCCGGGGCCGGGGCGGTCGCCGCCGTCGCCGCCCGGGACCTGCTGCAGCGGGAGCACACCGTGCTGCGCAACTACCCGGTGGTCGGGCACGCCCGCTACCTGCTGGAGCGGATCGGCCCGGAGCTGCGGCAGTACCTGGTCGCCGGCAACGAGGAGGAGCGCCCGTTCACCCGCGACCAGCGCCGCTGGGTCTACGCCTCGGCGAAGCGGGAGAACAACTACTTCGGGTTCGGCACCGACAACGACCTCGAGCACACCGCCGGCTACCCGATCATCAAGCACAAGACGTTCGGCGCCACGGTGCCGCCGTCACACCCGTCGTCGGCCGACGACGTGGCGTTGCCCTCGGCCAAGGTCCTCGGCGGACCCCGGGGGAGACGGCACGCCTTCCGCCCCCGCTCCGTCGTCAACGTCTCCGGCATGAGCTTCGGCTCGCTGTCGGGCTCGGCGATCGAGGCGCTCAACCGCGGTGTCGCCCTCGCGGGGTGCCTGCAGAACACCGGCGAGGGCGGGCTGTCGGTGCACCACCGGCACGGCGGCGAGCTGGTCTTCCAGATCGGCACCGCCTACTTCGGCTGCCGCGACGAGCACGGCCGGTTCGACCTCGACCGGCTGCGCGACCTGGTCGCCGGAGCCCCGGTGCGCGCCCTGGAGATCAAGCTCAGCCAGGGCGCCAAGCCCGGTCTGGGCGGCGTGCTGCCGGCGGCGAAGGTGTCGGCGGAGATCGCGGCGGCGCGGGGCGTGCCGGTGGGCGAGACCTGCGTCAGCCCCTCGCGGCACGCGGAGTTCTCCGACCCGGACAGCCTGCTCGACTGGGTGGAGCTGCTCGCCGCCGAGACGGGGCTACCGGTCGGCATCAAGTCCGCCGTCGGCGACATGGCGTTCTGGGACGAGCTCACCGAGCTCATGGCCACCACCGGCCGCGGCGTCGACTTCGTGACCGTCGACGGCGGCGAGGGGGGCACCGGCGCCGCGCCGATGGTCTTCGCCGACTCGGTCTCGCTGCCCTTCCAGCTCGGCTTCGCCCGGGTGTACTCGACCTTCGCCCGCGCCGGCCTGCACGAGCAGGTCACGTTCGTCGGCGGCGGCAAGCTGGGGCTGCCGGACAACGCGATCGTCGCCTTCGCGCTGGGCTGCGACATGGTCAGCGTCGCGCGCGAGGCGATGCTCGCCATCGGCTGCATCCAGGCGCAGAAGTGCCACACCGACACCTGCCCGACCGGCGTCGCCACCCAGAACGCCTGGCTCGCCCGCGGCCTGGACCCGCAGCTGAAGTCGGTGCGGCTGGCGAACTACGTCGCCACCCTGCGCCGCGACCTGCTCAAGGTCGCCGAGGCGTGCGGGGTCGAGCACCCGGGCCTGATCGACACCGACGCGGTCGAGCTGCTCGACGGCCGCACGTCGTCGACCCCGCTGGGCCGGGTGTACGGCTACGAGCCGGGCTGGGGGCTGCCGTCGCCGGCCGACCGGGCGGCGATCGCGGCGATCATGCGCGGCGAGGCCCCGCAGGGCGGCTCGGCCGTGCCGTCGCCGGACGCCGTCGGCTAGTCCCCACGCCGTTGCGCGAGGCATGGGAAGCGATCCCCTCGTCGTGGCGGTCGCATCCGCGGGGATCGCTTCCCATGCCTGGGCCCTAGGCCTGGTCGCCCAGCAGCTGGTCGAACGGCACGAAGTCCGCGAAGGGGTCCGCCGGCCGCGCGGCCCTGCCGTCTCCCGCCCGCCCCAGGCCGGCGATCAGGTCGGCCAGCTCGCCGGCCGCGCGCTGCACGCGGGGGAGCAGCGCCCCGCCGTCGCCGTCGGCCCAGTCCTCCGCCGCGGCGAACACCCCGGTGGGGACGACGACCGCACGCAGGTACGCGAACAGCGGCCGCATGGCGTGCTCGAGCACCAGGGAGTGCCGGGCGGTGCCGGCGGTCGCACCCATGAGCACCGGCCGGCCGCTGAGGGCGTCGGGGTCCAGCACGTCGAAGAACGTCTTGAACAGGCCGCTGTAGGAGGCGCTGAACACGGGCGTGACGGCGATCAGTCCGTCGGCGCCGACGACGGTGTCGAGCGCGGCCTCCAGCTCTCCGGCCGGGAAGCCGGTGACCAGGTGGTCGGCCAGCCCGCGGGCGTGCTCCCGCAGCTCGACGTGCTCGACGGTGGCGTCCTCGCCCCGCTGCCGCAGGGCGTCGACGGTCGCGGTGGTCAGCCGGTCGGCCAGCAGCCGGGTGGACGACGGCGTGCTCAGGCCGGCGCTGACGACGGCGAGGGTCCGGGTGGTCATGCGCGCACCTCCTCCGGGGCCGGCGTGGCGGCGCGGCGGGCGGCCACGCGGGCGGCGTGGGTCGGGGCGTCGGGCACGTGCGCCGGCTTCCGGGCGGCGAACTCGCGGCGCAGGACCGGGACGACCTCCTCGCCCAGGATGTCGAGCTGCTCGAGCACCGTCTTCAGCGGCAGCCCGGCGTGGTCGACGAGGAACAGCTGCCGCTGGTAGTCACCGACGTAGTCGCGGAAGACCAGCGTCCGCTCGATGACCTGCTGCGGGCTGCCGACGGTCAGCGGGGTCTCCCGGCTGAACTCCTCCAGCGACGGGCCGTGGCCGTAGACGGGGGCGTCGTCGAAGTACGGCCGGAACTCCGCGACGGCGTCCTGGCTGTTCTTCCGCATGAACACCTGCCCGCCGAGACCCACGATCGCCTGGTCGGCGTCGCCGTGGCCGTGGTGGGCGAAGCGGCCGCGGTAGAACTCGACCATCCGCTTCGTGTGCTCCGGCGGCCAGAAGATGTGGTTGGCGAAGAAGCCGTCGCCGTAGTACGCGGCCTGCTCGGCGATCTGCGGGCTGCGGATCGAACCGTGCCATACGAAGGGTGCGACGCCGTCCAGCGGGCGCGGCGTCGAGGTGAAGCCCTGGAGCGGGGTGCGGTACTTGCCCTTCCAGTCGACGACCTCGGTGTCCCAGAGCCGGCGCAGCAGCGCGTAGTTCTCCACGGCCAACGGGATGCCGTCGCGGATGTCCTGGCCGAACCACGGGTAGACCGGGCCGGTGTTGCCGCGGCCCAGGGTGAGGTCGACCCGGCCACCGGCCAGGTGCTGCAGCATCGCGTAGTCCTCGGCGATCTTCACCGGGTCGTTGGTGGTGATCAGCGTGGTCGCCGTCGACAGCTGCAGCGTGGACGTCTGCGCGGCGACGTAGGCCAGCGTCGTCGTCGGCGAGGAGGAGAAGAACGGCGGGTTGTGGTGCTCGCCGAGGGCGAAGACGTCGAGCCCGACCTCTTCGGCCTTGCGCGCGATGGCCAGGACCGCCTGGATGCGCTCGGCCTCGCTCGGGGTGCGGCCGGTCGTGGGGTCGGTCGTGATGTCGCTGACCGTGAAGATGCCGAACTGCATCGGTCTCGCCTCTTCGGTTGAAGTCTCAACTACTGATCCGTGCAACCGGGCGGGGGTCGACCCCATTCCCGTCAGGCGCGAGGGGCGAGGGCCCCGCGCACGATGTCGAGGAACGTCTCGAGGGGGATCCCGTCGGCCGCCTCGGTGATCTCCGGGTCGACCTGCGCCTGGGCGAGGACCAGGCCGCCGACGTACTGGGCGAGGTGGCGGGGGCTGCCCTCCCGGACGGTGCCGTCCCGCTGGCCCTGGGCGATGGCCTCGGCGTAGGCCTCCAGGACGGCCCGGAACGACGTCCGGTCCGCGTTCCCGGCCAGGTCCACCCCCAGCGACGTCGCCGTCAGCCGCGCGTGCCGCGGGTGGCCGCGGAGGTCGTGGACGGCGGCGCGGGCCATCGCCACGACCTTGTCGATGCCGCTGGCCGCGGGCTCGGCGGAGGCGCGGAACGACGTGCCCAGGGAGGTGGCGTGCCGCTCGAGGGCGGCCGAGTACAGCGCGTCCTTGTTGGTGAAGAAGTTGTAGATGCTGCCGACGGAGAAGCCGCAGCCCGCCGCGATCGCCTCGAGGCTGGTGCCGTCGTACCCGTTCTCCACGAAGAGCCGCTCGGCCACGTCGAGGATCTCCCGGCGGCCGCTCTCCAGCCGCTCCAGCCGGCGGCGCTCGCGCGCCGCGGCTGCGGGGTCGGGGGGTGCGGGGACGGACCCGGAGGCGGACGGCACGGTCCCGAGTCTGCCAGTCGCCCGGCGGACCTGAGGGTCGTTCAGGACGTTGAAGGTGACTCAGGACACGGGCTAGGGTCGGTTCGCCCCGGCGCGGAGGCGGCCCGGCCGGCGCCACGTGTCCCGACTGGCCGCCGCGCTGACGACGAGGAGGAACTCCGTGTCGAGAAGGCTCGACTTCCCGGTGTTCGACGCCGACAACCACATGTACGAGACGACCGACGCCTTCACGAAGTACCTGCCGGCGGAGTACGCGGGGCTGGTCAAGTACGTGCAGATCAACGGGCGCACGAAGATCGCGCTGAAGAACACGATCAGCGAGTACATCCCGAACCCGACCTTCAACAAGGTGGCCCCGCCGGGCGCCCAGGAGCTCGAGTTCCGCGCGAAGAACCCGTCGTCCAAGCACGTGCCCGTCGGCGGTGCGGGGCAGTTCCTGGAGAAGAGGGCCGGCGACGAGAAGATCGCCGGGATGCCGCCGAAGTACATCGAGTCGCCGCCGGCGTTCTTCAACCCGGCCGACCGGCTCCCGCTGCTGGACGAGCTGAAGATCGACCGGGCGATCATGTGGCCGACGCTGGCGTCCCTGCTGGAGGAGCGCCTGGCCGACGACCCGGACGCGACCCACGTGATGGTGCACGCGCTGAACGAGTGGATGCACGAGCACTGGACGTACAACTACGAGGACCGGATCTTCCCGACGCCGGTGATCACGTTGCCGATCGTGGACAAGGCGATCGCGGAGCTGGAGTACGTGGTCGAGCGCGGTGCCAAGGCCATCCTGATCCGCCCGGCGCCCGTCCCGGGCTACAACGGCCGGCGCCGGTCGTTCGCGCTGCCCGAGTTCGACCCGTTCTGGGCCCGGGTGCAGGAGGCCGGTGTGCTGGTCGGGATGCACTCCTCCGACGACGGTCAGCAGCGCTACCTCAACGAGTGGGAGGGCCACGTCGGGGAGTTCCTGCCGTTCGGCCAGAAGCCGTCGGGCTTCTCCAAGATCCTCGGCGCCCAGTACCGCGGCATCAAGGACACGGTCACCTCGATCGTGGGCCACGGCCTGGCCACCCGGTTCCCCGACATCCGGTTCATGCCGGTGGAGAACGGCAGCGCGTGGCTCAAGCCGCTGATGACGACGATGGAGAAGGTCTACGGGCGCAACCCCGGCGCCTTCGACGAGGACCCGCTGGTCGCGCTCAAGCGGGCGATCATGATCCACCCCTTCTTCGAGGAGGACATCCTCGGCGTGGTGGAGGCGATCGGGGCCGACAACGTCGTGTTCGGGTCGGACTACCCGCACCCGGAGGGCCTGCACGACCCGACGAGCTTCATCGACGAGATCGACAGCCTGTCGGTCGAGGACCAGGCCAAGATCATGGGCGGCAACCTCAACCAGCTGCTCGGCTTCCCGGCCGACAGCGGAGCCCTGCCGGCCGCCGCCTGACGCCCCGCCGGCCGGGTCGCACGACGTGACCCGGCCGGCTCGCGCGGACGCGGCGCGACTGTGCCGCAGAACACTTCGAGACTTGTCGTTGAATCGAATTCAGAGTCTTGAAGGTGACTCAGCCCACTGCTACGTTCGGCTCGCCGCTGTTCCCGCGCGCATCCCGGCCGGCCCTCGGCCGCCGAGCGCGTTCGCAAACGAATGAGGAGAGGCCTCGTGGCCCGACGACTGCCGTTCCCGGTGTTCGACGCCGACAACCACTTCTACGAGACGACCGACGCCTTCACGAAGTACCTGCCGGCGGAGTACGCGGGCCTGGTCAAGTACGTGCAGGTCAACGGCCGCACGAAGATCGCGCTGCGCAACGTCATCAGCGAGTACATCCCGAACCCGACCTTCAACAAGGTCGCGCCTCCCGGGGCCCTGGAGCTGGAGTTCCGCGCCAAGAACCCCTCCTCGAAGCACAAGCCGCTGAGCAACAAGACCGCCTTCGGCGAGGTCACCAACGAAGAGCGCAAGACGATCGAGGGCATGCCGCCGAAGACCATCGAGTCGCCGCCGGCGTTCTTCAACCCGGCCGACCGTCTCCCGGTCCTCGACGAGCTGGGCCTGGACCGCGCCGTCATGTGGCCGACCCTGGCGTCGCTGCTGGAGGAGCGCCTGGCCGACGACCCGGACGCGACCCACGTGATGGTGCACGCGCTCAACGAGTGGATGCACGAGCACTGGACCTTCAACTACGAGAACCGGATCTTCCCGACGCCGGTCATCACCCTGCCGGTCCTGGACAAGGCGCTCGCCGAGCTCGACTACGTCCTCGAGCGCGGTGCCAAGGCCATCCTGATCCGCCCGGCGCCCGTCCCCGGCTACAACGGCCGCCGCCGGTCGTTCGCCCTCCCGGAGTACGACCCGTTCTGGGCGCGCGTCCAGGAGGCCGGGATCGTCGTCGGCATGCACTCCTCCGACGACGGCCAGACCCGCTACCTCAACGAGTGGGAGGGCCGCCAGGGCGAGCACCTGCCGTTCGTCAAGAACTCCGGCTTCCACGCCCTGGTGTCCGCCGAGTACCGCGGCATCAAGGACACGGTCGCCTCGATCGTCGGCCACGGCCTGGCCACCCGGTTCCCCGACATCCGGTTCATGCCGGTGGAGAACGGCAGCTCCTGGCTCAAGCCGCTCCTCGGCACGATGGAGAAGGTCTACGGCCGCAACCCGGGCGCCTTCGACGAGGACCCGACCGTCGCGCTGCGCCGCTCGATCATGCTGCACCCGTTCTTCGAGGAGGACGTGCTCGGCGTCATCGAGGCCATGGGCGTCGACAACGTCGTCTTCGGGTCGGACTACCCCCACCCCGAGGGCCTGCACGACCCGATCGAGTACATGAACGAGCTCGAGGGCCTCTCCGACGAGGACAAGGCCAAGGTCATGGGTGGCAACCTGAACAAGCTCTTCGGCTTCGCCGCCGACGACACGGCCATCGCCGCCTAGTTCCACACGAGCACACGACCTGAGGCGCCGGCCGGACGAGATCGACCGTCCGGCCGGCGCCTCAGCCGTGTCCGCAGCACCACCTTCGACAACCACCCGATCGGACCCCGGCGCGGGCGCCGGGCGGAGAGGCGGCGCGTTCCGCATGGCGGAGTACCAGTTCATCAGCACCGAGTCCTACGACGACGGGGCGATCGTCCGGATCAACCTGAACCGGCCCAAGCAGCGCAACGCGCAGAACCGCGGCATGCTCGTCGAGCTCGACGAGGCCTTCCGCGCCGCGGAGATGGACGACCAGGTCCGCGTGATCATCCTCGGCGCCGAGGGGACGATGTTCTCCGCCGGGCACGACACCGGCTCCAAGCAGTCGATGGTCGAGTGGATGCCCGGCCCCGATCAGCACCCGACGGTGAAGATCGACGGCGGCACCCGGCTGGGCCCGGAGCGGCTGTTCCTGCAGGAGTGGCACTACTACTTCCAGAACACCCGCCGCTGGCGCGACCTCCGCAAGATCACCATCGCCGAGGTGCACGGCAACGTCATGTCCGCCGGCCTGATGCTCATGTGGGCCTGCGACCTGATCGTCGCCGCCGAGGACACCCAGTTCTCCGACGTCGTCGGCCAGCGGCTGGGCATGTGCGGCGTCGAGTACTTCGCCCACCCGTGGGAGTTCGGCCCGCGCAAGACCAAGGAGCTGCTCCTCACCGGCGACTCCATCGACGCCCGCGAGGCGCACGCCCTCGGCATGGTCAGCAAGACCCACCCCCGCGAGCAGCTCGCCGACGGCACCCTGGCGCTGGCCCGCCGGATCGCCGCGCTGCCGACCATGACCGCACTGCTCATCAAGGAGTCGGTCAACCAGTCCGTGGACAACATGGGCTTCCAGAACGCGCTCAAGGCCTGCTTCACCCTGCACGAGCTCAACCACGCCCACTGGTCGACGGTCAACGAGGACGGCTTCCCCGGCGCCCGCGCCGCGGACGGCATCCAGGGCACCATCCAGGCCGAGAAGGCCTCGACCGGGCACGGGACGCAGTCGTGAGCGAGGCGGTCCGCCCCACGGTGGACGACGTCCTGCGGGTCCTGCAGCTGCAGCAGGACGGGGACGGCCGGTACGTGGGTCAGTGCCTGGCCACCGAGGGCCCGGTGGTCCCCGGGGCGCAGATGATCGCCCAGGCGATCGTCGCCGCCACCGCCGAGGCCGGCGGCAAGCGGGTCACCTCGATCTCCTCGAACTTCGCCCGCACCGGCCGCGCCGACACGCCCGTCACCCTCGAGGTCGAGCGCTTCCACGAGGGCCGGTCACTGGCGTCGGTCACCGTCACCGTCAGCCAGGGTGATCGGAAGCTGGCCCGCTCGCTGGTGCTGCTCGGTGCGGACGAGGCCGACGTCATCCGGCACGGCAGCGAGCCGCCGGCGATTGGCGGTCCGGACGCGGCCGTCGCCCAGGACAGCCACCTCGAGGGCCACGAGCAGCGCATCGTGGACGGCGTCGACGTCTTCGACCCGGCCCTGGTCGGGCCGCCCGAGCTGCGGTACTGGTCGCGCTGGGCCACCGACCGCACCGAGCGCGACGTCTCGCAGGCGCTGCTGACCTGGGCGAGCACCAACTCGTTCCTGGGCGCGGCCATGCGCCCGCACGAGGGCGTCGGGCTCAGCCTGGCGCACCGGTCCCTCTCCACCGGCGTGCTCAGCCACACGCTGTACTTCCACGACGACGTCGCCGCGGGGGAGTGGCTGCTCTACTCGCTGCGCAGCACGTTCACCGGCGGCGGCCGGGCCTTCGGCGTCGGCGAGGTGTTCACCGAGGACGGCCGGCTGGTCGCCACGGCGACGCAGGAGTCGATGATCCGGCCCATGACCGGCGGGGCCCTCTGAGCGCGGCCCGCGCCCGCTGACCGGGCGCTGTCCCCGACCTCCCGGGACAGCGCTCGGTCACCGCCCCGGCACGGGCGGTGGGACACCTTCCGTCGTGGCCGATCCGTGATGCAGCGGACGGGCCCGTGCCGTCTCCCGTGGGGGAGCCTCCACTCGTCGCGGCACGGGGGTCCGCCGCGCAGGGGGAGCTGGAGGGAACGTCCATGTCGGTGCGCGCTTCGGTCCTGGTCCCACCCGCCGCGGGCGGGGAACCGTCGGCTCCTCCCGCCGACGGCCCGCGGGCGCCCGGGGCCCTCGACGGGCTGCTCGGCACGGCCCCGTCCTTCCGCGGCGCGCTGCGCGGCTACGACCGGATCGAGGTCGACAACTACGTGGCGTGGGCCGAGGCCGAACTCGACCTCGCCCGCCGCGAGAGCGAGCACCTGTTCAGCCGGTTCTCCGTCTGCTCCGCCGAGCTGGTCGACGTCCGCCGCCGGCTCGCCCGCCTGATCCAGGAGCGCGCCGACGAGGACGCGCGCGGCGACCAGGCGCAGGAGCTGCTGGTGCGCGCGGCCGGGCACGCGGCCGCCATCACCGCCGCCGCCGAGGCCGAGGCGCAGCGCATCCACGACGCGGCCCGCGCCGAGGCCGAGGCGCGGCTGGCCAACGTCGCGGAACTGCGCGTGGCGGCCGTCGCCGTCCGCGACCAGGCCGAGCAGCGGCTGGCGGCCGAGCGCCGGGAACGGGCGGCCGCCGAGTCCGCGGCCGCCGAGCGGATCGCCGCTCTGGCGGCCGAGGCGGCGCAGCTGCGCGCCGAGCGCGACCGCGCGCGGGAGTCGCTCGCCGAGCTCCACGAGCGGATCGGCTGCGCCCTGCAGGTGGTGACCGCCGGACTCCCGGGCGAGGAACGTCACAGCGACGCTCCCTGAAGGCTCGCCGCACTCCCTTCGGGATCACCGTCCGGCGCGCGCCGCGGCCCCGTCGCCTCCTGAGGGGGTCGCCGGCGGTCACGCCGGGTGAGCGCGGACCCCTCCGCGGCGGCGCGTGGGACGGGCGGGGCGAGATCGGTCACGCTGTGGATTTCGCCCACGGCATTGTCACGGCCGGGTAACGGACCTACGGTGGCTCCCGTCCGGCCGGTCGTCTCCTCCCCAGCCGGGGAGTTCGGCCGGACGCCGCCGAGTCGTTCCGCGTCAGCGGAGCGAGCCGGGGACCCACCGCAGTCCTGGGGTGAATCCCGCGCGCCGAGCCCTGCTCGGACGCGGGTAGGGCGTCTTCCCTCCCGAACCCGTCAGCTAACTCGGTAGGCGGCCACGGAAGAAACGGAGTACCTCCGCATGCACCGCCTCCGGGCTCCCGCGGCCCGCGGCTGCCGCCGGCTGGACGCCTCGCTCGTCCGGCCCGCCTGAGCGCCCGCCCCGCCCCCGAAGACCTCCGCACCGCCGACGCGCGCCCCCCGGGGCGCGATGCGCGCGTGCGCCCTCTCCCACGGAGTTCCTCCCGCATGTCCTCGTCCCGTACTGCCCGTCCCCGTCGCAGCACCCCGCCCGGCGGCGCCCGGCGCCCCGGCCTGCTCCTCGCGGCCGCGGCCGCCGGCGGTGTCCTCGTCAGCGTCCTCGCCACCGGTGAGCCCTCCGCGGCCGCCGACGCGCCCGTCGCGGAGTCGGTGAGCGTCGCCCAGGCGCTCGGCATCGACGGCGTCGCCCCCGCCGCCGCCACCTCGCCCGACCTGGGCCCGCTCGGCCAGCTCGCCGCCTCCCGCTCCGAGCGGGGCGAGGCGGCCTGGGGAGCCGCCGCGACCCAGATCGCCGCCGACCAGGCCGAGATCGACCGCCGCGCGGCCGAGGCCGCCGCCGCCGAGGCCGCCGCTCGTGCGGCCGCCGAGGCCCAGGCCGCCGCCGAGGCCCAGGCCGCCGCGGAGGCGGAGGCGGAGGCGCGCGCCGCGGCCGCGGCGAGCGCGCCGGCGCCGGCCGCGTCGTCCGGCAGTTCGTCGTCGGGGTCGGCTCGCTCCGGGTCCTTCAAGGACTACGCGCTGAGCCAGGTCGGCAGCGCGTCGGAGTTCTCCTGCCTCGAGCGCCTCTGGGGCCGGGAGAGCGGCTGGAACCCCAACGCGCAGAACCCCACCAGCACCGCCTACGGCATCCCGCAGTTCCTCGACTCCACGTGGGCGGGCACCGGGATCGCGAAGACCAGCGACGGCTACCGGCAGATCGACGCCGGCCTGATCTACATCAACAACCGCTACGGCAGCCCCTGCGGCGCCTGGGCCCACTCGCAGTCCACGGGCTGGTACTAGAAGGACCCCCTCGCCCCCCAGGCCTCGCAGGCTCGGCGCGGGCTCGGCGCGGGCTCCTGCGAGGGGGCCGGCAGCGGGGCCGTTCCAGCACGTCACGATGACCGGGTGATCCCCTCTGTCGTGCCTGCGGGGTTCGTGCGGGCGCACACCTCCGTCCAGCGGCCGTCCTCGGTCCCCGAGGTCCGGCTGCACGTCGCCGACGACGTCGTCGCCCTCTGGGAGGCGATGGAGTCGGCCGGCGGGGCGGGGGACGCGCCGCCGTTCTGGTCGGCGGCGTGGCCCGGCGGGCAGGCGCTGGCGCGGTTCGTGCTCGACGACCCCGAGACCGTCGCCGGCCGGGTCGTGCTCGACCTGGGGGCCGGCAGCGGCCTGGTGGCGATCGCCGCCCGGCTGGCCGGCGCCGCCCGGGTCCTGGCCAGCGATGTCGATCCCTACAGCCGGACGGCGATCGGGGTCAACGCCGGGCTCAACGGGGTCGACGGCATCAGCGCGCTCGGCGACGTCCTCGGGCACCCGCTGCCTCCGGTGGACGTCGTCCTGGCCGGTGACGTCTGCTACGACCGGGAGATGACCGAGCGGGTGCTCCCGTTCCTGGACCGGGCACGCGCCGCGGGCTGCGCGGTGTACCTCGGCGACCCGGGCCGGCCCTACCTGCCGCACGACCGGCTGGACGAGGCGGCCGTGTACGAGATCCCGGAGACCGAGGGGCCGGGCCTGCGCCGGACGACGGTGTGGCGGCTCCCCTGACGGGGGAGGCGCCCGCTCGACGAGGTGTCGACTCCCTCGACACCCGCTAGCGTCCCGACCGTGAGCACCGCGGAGGACCCCGGCGCCGGACGGAGCAGGCGGCCCCGCCGGCCCTCGGGCGACGACCGGGAGCGCGCCCTGCTGGCCACGGCCGAGCGGCTGCTGGAGGAGCGCCCGCTGGCCGAGATCTCGGTCGACGACCTCGCCCGCGGCGCCGGCATCTCGCGGTCGACGTTCTACTTCTACTTCGCCTCCAAGGAGGCCGTCGTCCTGGCGCTGCTCGACCGTGTGGTCGCCGAGGCGCGGGCCGCGCGGGCCGAGGCCCTCTCCGGGACCGCCGGCGCCCGCGCCGCGTGGCGGGCGGCCCTGGTCACGGTGCGGGACACGTTCCGCGACCACCGGGCGCTCACCGCCGCGGCGACCGAGCTGCTGGCGGCCAGCCCGGAGGTCCGCGGACTGTGGTCGGCCGTCATGGACGACTTCGTCGCCGAGACGGCGGCCGCGATCGAGGCCGAGCGGGCACGGGGTGCCGCCCCGCCGGGGCCGCCGGCCCGGGACCTCGCGGTCGCCCTCAACTGGATGAACGAGCGGGTCATCCAGGTCTCGGTGTCCGGGCACGGTCCGGGTCTGGCGGCCGACGACCTGCTCGACGTGCTGCTGACCGTCTGGCTGCGCACCATCTACGGCTCCGACGCCGATCCCGACGAGCCGCGCAACCTTCCCGCCGACACGTCGTTGAAGTAGTCGACACCGTGTCGACAACGACGTCGGCACGGTGCACCATCGCCAGGGACCACCAACGGAGAGCGGGAGCCCCGATGACTGCAGAGCACGTCGACGTCCTCATCGTCGGGGCCGGACTGTCCGGCATCGGCGCGGCCTGTCACCTGGAGACCGAGCGGCCCGGGACGACCTACGCCGTGCTCGAGTCCCGCGGCGCGATGGGCGGCACCTGGGACCTCTTCCGGTACCCGGGGATCCGCTCGGACTCGGACATGTTCACCCTCGGTTACTCGTTCCGGCCGTGGACCGACCCGCAGGCGATCGCCGACGGGACCTCGATCCGCCGCTACATCGAGGAGACCGCGCGCGAGTACGGCGTCGACGAGAAGATCCGCTACCACCACAAGGTGCTGTCGGCGGAGTGGTCGACCGACGACGCGCGCTGGACCGTGACCGCCGAGCGCACCGACACCGGCGAGCGGCTGACGCTGACCTGCTCGTGGCTGTCGGTCTGCTCCGGCTACTACCGCTACGACGAGGGCTTCACCCCGCGCTTCGAGGGGGCCGACACCTTCCGCGGGCAGGTCGTCCACCCGCAGCACTGGCCCGAGGACCTCGACGTCACCGGCAAGCGCGTCGTCGTCATCGGCAGCGGCGCCACGGCGGTCACCCTCGTGCCCAGCCTCGCCCCGCAGGCCGAGCACGTGACGATGCTGCAGCGCACGCCGACCTACGTCGTCGCGCTGCCGGGCCGGGACAAGCTCGCCGAGCGGCTGCGCCGATTCCTGCCGGAGCGGCTGGTGTACCCGATCGCCCGGTGGAAGGCCCTGCTGGTCTCGATGTTCTCCTACCAGCTGTCCCGTCGCCGGCCCGCGGTGATGAAGAAGGTGCTGCGCAAGGCCCAGGAGCAGCAGCTGCCCGCCGGGTACGACGTCGCCAAGCACTTCACGCCGCCCTACGACCCGTGGGACCAGCGGCTGTGCGTCGTCCCCGACGGCGACCTGTTCCGCACCATCCGCGAGGGCCAGGCCTCGATCGTCACCGACCGCATCGCCCGCTTCGACGAGACCGGCATCGTCCTCGAGTCCGGCGAGCACCTCGACGCCGACGTGATCGTCACCGCGACCGGTCTGAACCTGCTCCCCATCGGCGGCATGACCCTCGCCGTCGACGGCGCCCCCGTCGAGCTGTCGGAGACGGTCTCCTACAAGGGGATGATGATCTCCGGCGTCCCGAACTTCACGATGACCATCGGCTACACCAACGCGTCCTGGACGCTCAAGGCCGACCTCGTCTCCCGCTACGTCACCCGGCTGCTCGAGCACATGGAGCGCAACGGCTACGACGTCGCGACCCCGCTCGCCCCGGCCGACCCCGAGCGCGAGCCGTTCCTCGGCCTGAGCTCGGGCTACGTGCAGCGCAGCCTCGACCAGCTGCCCAAGCAGGGCGGCCGGGCGCCGTGGAAGCTGCACCAGAACTACATCCGCGACGTCGTCCTCATCCGCCGCGGCCCGGTCGAGGACGAGGGCATCCGGTTCTCCCGCCGCCCGGTCCGCGCGGAGGTGGCCGCCTGATGGACGCCTACCGCTTCGCCGGGGGCACGGCCGTCGTCACCGGCGCCGCCAGCGGTATCGGTGCCGCCCTCGCCCCGCTGCTGGCCGCCCGCGGCAGCGACCTCGTCCTCGTCGACCGGGACGCCGAGCGGCTGGCCGAGGTCGCCGCCGGTGTCCGGTCGGCGTACCCGGGGGTCTCGGTCGACACCGCCGTCGTCGACCTGGCCGACCCGGTGGCCACCCAGCGGGTGGCCGACGAGCTCGTCGCCGCCCACCCGGACACGACGCTGCTGGTCAACAACGCCGGGGTGGCGCTCGGCGGCCGCTTCGACCAGGTGGGCCTCGACGAGTTCGACTGGGTCATGGAGATCAACTTCCGCGCCGTGGTGCGGCTGACCAAGGCGTTCCTGCCCACGCTCAAGGCCCACCCGGGCTCGCACGTGGTCAACCTGTCCAGCCTGTTCGGGCTCATGGCGCCGGCCGGGCAGGCCGCGTACAGCTCCAGCAAGTTCGCCGTCCGCGGCTTCACCGAGGCGTTGCGGCACGAGCTCGCCGAGGACGGCGTCGGCGTGACCAGCGTGCACCCCGGCGGCATCCGCACCCGCATCGCCGAGACCGCGCGGGTGGCCAGCGGGGTGGACGCCGAGGAGGCCGCGCAGGGCAAGGCGGACTTCGCCAAGCTCCTCACGTTCCCGGCCGAGAAGGCGGCGGCGCTGATCGTCGAGGCCGTCGAGAAGCGGCGGCCGCGGCTGCTCATCGGGATCAGCGCGAAGATCCCCGACGTGCTGGTCCGCGTCGCCCCCGGCGGCTACGGGAAGCTGCTGGCCGCGGTCACCAGGCTCGCCGGGATGCGCCGCTGACCGCCGTCCACATCGGGACGTCGGGCTGGAGCTACGACCACTGGGACGGCGTCCTCTACCCGCCGGGGACGCCGCCCCGGGACCGGCTGGCCCACTACGTGCGCCGGTTCGGCACCGTCGAGCTCAACGCGAGCTTCTACCGGTGGCCGCGGACGGCGACGTTCGCGAGCTGGCGCCGGCGGTTGCCGCCGGGCTTCCGGCTGTCGGTCAAGGCGCCCCGCGGGCTGACCCACGCCAAGCGGCTGTACGCCCCGGAGGCCTGGGTGCAGCGGATGACCGCCGCATGGCACGAGCTGGGTGACAGGCGGGCCGTGCTCCTGGTGCAGCTGCACCCCGCCCACGAGCGCGACGACGAGCGGCTGCGGTACCTGCTGCAGCAGCTGCCGGAGTGGATGCGCGTCGCCGTCGAGTTCCGGCACGACAGCTGGCACGCCGACGAGGTGTTCGACCTGCTGGAGCGGCACGGCGCGGCCTACGTCGTGATGAGCGGCGCCGGGCTGCCGTGCGTCCTGCGGGCGACCGCGCCGTTCGTCTACGTCCGGCTGCACGGACCCGACCGCGAGCACCTCTACGCCGGTTCGTACCCCGACGAGGACCTGCGCTGGTGGGCCGACCGGATCGGGGAGTGGCGGGCGCAGGACCGGGAGGTGTTCGCCTACTTCAACAACGACGGGTACGGCCACGCCGTCCGCGACGCCGAGACCCTGCGGGCCCTGGTCAGCGGGCGACCCTGACGCGGCGGCGGGCCAGCAGCGCGTAGCCGACGACGTTCGCCCCCAGCGCCACCGTGTACATGCCCACCTGGACCGCCGGGGATCGCACGTCCAGGCCCACCGGCGAGAACACGTAGTGGCCGAGCCACCCGCCGGGGAAGGACGCCGGCGCGCCCGCCGCGGCGCGCAGGTACAGCTCGAGCTCGGTCAGCGGGCAGTCCAGACCGGCCAGGTTGACGGCGAGGACCGCCGCGGCCAGCGGGGCGTGGACCCGGACCAGGCCGGGCCACCGCAGCGCCAGCAGCGCGCCGGTCAGCATGAAGGCGACCACCAGCGCGTGGACCACGGAGACGGCGGAGGCGAGCAGCACGAGGCCAGGGTGGCACCGCGGGCGGCGGAGGGGGAGGGGTCCGGGCACACTGGTCCGGGGCCCGCGGCGGGCGGGTCGGAGGGGGCGCGATGAGCGAGCAGGAGCCGACGGGCGGGCGCGTCCCTCGGTCGATCGAGGACTTCGTGACCCAGCTGCGCGGGTTCACCGACCGCGCCCGCGGGATGGCCGCCGGCGCGGTGCCGGGCGGGTTCTCGCTGCCGCGGCTGCCCTCGCCGCCGGGCGCGATGTCGGCCGCGCAGCTGCGGGCCATCGACGGCGCCGTGCGGGGCCAGCGCCGGCAGATCCAGGGGATGGTGGCGCAGCTGCAGGCCTTCGACGAGCAGCTCGCCGTGTTCGAGCGGCTGCTGGAGCCGCTGGTCGAGTGGAGCGGCACGTGGGCGCGGCTGGAGGAGTCCGTCTCCGAGTTCGTCCGGGGGCCGGGCAGCGGCGACCCGGCGAAGCGCACGCCGCCGGACGCCGGATCGGCCCCGACAGCCCCTTGACCTGCGATGCTGCGCACCTCCGGGCGCGCGCCGCGTGCCCCGACAGCGAGGAGCGCGGCATGGCCGGGCGGTACGAGTACAAGGTCGAGGAGCTCCGCGAGGGGATGCTCGGCGGCAAGATGTCGGGTGACAAGCTGGAGAAGGTGCTCAACGAGCACGCCCGCGAGGGGTGGCAGCTGAAGGCGATCACCGCGGTCGAGGTCAAGGGCCGGATCGGCCCGGGCGGTGTCGAGGGCGTGCTCGTGACCTTCGAGCGCCCGGTCGGCTGACGAACCAGGAGGGCCCGTGACCCCGCGCGACGACCGGGCCCTCCTGCACGCCGACTGCGCCCGGTGCGCGGCGCTGTGCTGCGTGCTGCCGCCGTTCGCCGCCTCCGCCGACTTCGCGATCGACAAGCCGGCCGGCCGGCCGTGCCCGAACCTCGCCGCCGACGACCGGTGCTCGATCCACGCCCGGTTGCCCGAGCGCGGCTTCCCCGGCTGCGTGACCTTCGACTGCTTCGGCGCCGGACAGCAGCTCGTGCAGGTGACCTACGCCGGGCGGGACCCGCGGCGCGATCCCGGTGCGCTCGCCGTCCTCGACGCGATGCGCCAGGTCTCGGAGCTGCTCTGGTACGTCGCCGAGGCGCTGGCCCGGCCGGCGGCGGCACCGCTGCGGCCGCGGCTGACCGCCGTCCGGGACCGCGCGCGTGCCCTCCGGGAGGCCCCCGCCGACGAGCTCGCGGAGCTCGACACCGGTGCGCTGCGGCGCGACGCCGGAGCGCTGCTGCGCGAGGTGAGCGAGCGGGTCCGCGCGGAGCTCCCCGGCCCGCGCCGGGACCGGTCCGGCGCCGACCTGGTGGGCAGGGACCTCCGCCGCGCCGACCTGCGGGCGGCCTGTCTGCGCAGCGCCTACCTGATCGGTGCCGACCTGCGCGGGGTGGACCTGCGCGGCGCCGACCTGCTCGGCGCGGACCTGCGCGGCGCCGACCTGCGGGGGACCGACCTGCGCGACGCGCTCTTCCTCACCCGCCCCCAGGTGGCCGCCGCCCGCACCGACCCCGCCACCCGGCTGCCGGACGGGCTGCCGTGAGCGCCGCCGGGGTGCTGGCCCTCTTCGACTCCCTCGACCCGGTCGCTCCGGCCGAGCTGGTCGGTCGGTGGCGGGGCGCCGAACTGCCCACCGGCAGCCGCCTCGACGGGCTGCTCCCGCTGCACGGCTGGTGGGGCAAGGAGGTGCTGGACCCCGAGACGGTGCACCCGCTGCTCTTCGCCGACCGCTCCGGGCGCCCGCACCCGGTCGCCCCGTGGCCGGCGCCGCTGGGCCTGCTCCGCCGCGCGCCCGGCCTCGCCCGCACCCCGCCGGCCCGGGCCGCGTTCGCCGCCGCCCGGCCGCTGCTGCGCGCCCGTCGGCCCGGGGCGCGGGTGCGCACGGTGACCGTCCGCGGGGTGGCCACCGCCGCGATCGTCTACGACGCGCTGCCGGTGGTGGACGCCTTCCGCCGGGTCGACGAGCGGTCGCTGCTGGGCCTCATGGACATGCGCGGCCTGGACGAGCCGTTCGCCTTCGTGCTCGTCCGCGACCCGGAGGGTTGAGCCGCGCCGCCGTCGGTGGAGCCGCGCCGTGACGCGGCTCAACCGACGCCCGGGCGGCTCCAGCCGCACAGTGACGGGAGGCGGAGCGCCCCCTACAGGGCCTTGAGGATGTCCTCGACCCGCTCGCGCGCGTCCCCGAAGAGCATCCGGGTGTTCTCGCGGAAGAACAGCGGGTTCTGCACGCCGGCGTACCCGGTGTTCATCGACCGCTTGAACACCACGACCCGCTCGGCCTCCCAGACCCGTAGCACCGGCATGCCGGCGATCGGGCTGGAGGGGTCCTCGGCGGCAGACGGGTTCACCGTGTCGTTGGCACCGATGACGAGGACGACCGACGTGCTGGCCAGGTCGTCGTTGATCTCGTCCATCTCCAGGACGACGTCGTAGGGCACCTTGGCCTCGGCCAGCAGCACGTTCATGTGCCCGGGCAGCCGGCCGGCCACCGGGTGGATGCCGAAGCGCACCTCGACCCCGGCCTCGGACAGCCGCCGGGTGAGGTCGGCGACCGGACCCTGCGCGTGCGCCACGGCCATGCCGTAGCCGGGGGTGATGACGACGGAGTCGGCGTCCTTGAGCAGCTCGGCGACCTCGGCCGCGGTGATCTCGGTGTGCTCGCCGTCCTCGCCGCCCCCGCCGGCCGCGGCGCCCTCGTTGCCGAAGCCACCGGCGATGACCGACAGGAAGGAGCGGTTCATCGCCTTGCACATGATGTAGCTGAGGTAGGCACCCGAGGAGCCGACCAGCGCACCGGTGATGATCAGCAGGTCGTTGTCGAGCAGGAAGCCCGCGGCGGCCGCCGCCCAGCCCGAGTAGCTGTTCAGCATCGAGACGACGACCGGCATGTCGCCGCCGCCGATCGAGGCCACGAGGTGCCAGCCCAGCGCCAGCGCCAGCGCGGTGAGCACCGCGAGCACCGGCAGGTTGGGCTCGACGACGAACACGACCGTGAGGACGGCGAAGGCGACCAGCGCCCCGACGTTGAGCCAGTTCTTGCCCGGTAGCACCAGCGGGTTGCTCTTGATCCGCGCCGAGAGCTTGAGGAACGCGACGATCGAGCCGGTGAAGGTGACCGCGCCGATGAAGACGCCGATCGCGACCTCCGCGGAGTGGATCTCCACGGCCAGGCCCAGCTCCTCGGCCTCGCCGGCCGGGGCGCCCTCGACCGACAGGTAGCCGTTCCAGCCGACCAGCACCGCGGCCAGGCCGACGAAGCTGTGCAGCAGCGCGATCAGCTCGGGCATGCCGGTCATCTCGACCCGGCGGGCCCGCCAGATGCCGATGGCGGCGCCGGCGGCCATGGCGACGAGGATGGCGGCGATCGCGGCGGCCTCGAGGTCGTCGGCGGCCAGCGCCACGGTCGCGACGAGGGCCAGGGCCATGCCGGCGATGCCGTAGCCGTTGCCGGCCTTGGCGGTCTCGTGCTTGGACAGCCCGGCCAGGGAGAGGACGAACAGCAGGCCGGCGACCAGGTAGGCGGCCGCGGCGGCGGACTCGAGGCTCATCGGGCGCTCCCCGCGGTCGAGCGGGCGGGCCCGCGGGAGAACATGCCGAGCATCCGGCGGGTGACGGCGAAGCCGCCGAACACGTTGATCGAGGCCAGCAGCACGGCGAGGAAGGCCAGCACGGTGACGACGCCGCTGACGTGACCCAGCTGGAGCAGGGCGCCGACCACGATGATCCCGGAGATCGCGTTGGTGACGCTCATCAGCGGCGTGTGCAGGGCGTGGTGCACGTGCCCGATCACGTAGAAGCCGATGACGACCGACAGCGCGAACACCGTCAGGTTGCCCACGAGCTGGTTCGGCGCGAACGCCGTCGCCAGGAACAGCAGGGCCGCGGCGAGCCCGACCAGCGCCGACCGGCGGCCGGCCGTCATCGCCGGCTGCTCGGGCTTCGGCAGGGCCGCCGGTGGTGGCGGTGCGGGGGTGGACGGCGCGGCCGAGACGGCCACCGGCGGCGGGGGCCAGAGCACCTCGCCGTCCTTGGCGACCGTCATGGCCCGGATCACGACGTCGTCCAGGTCGAGGACCAGCTGCCCGTCCTTGCCGGGGGTGAGCAGCTTGACGAGGTTCACCAGGTTGGTGCCGTACAGCTGCGAGGCCTGGGCGGGCAGCCGCCCGGGCAGGTCGGTGTACCCGATGATCGTGACGCCGTTGGCGGTGGTGACCACCTGGTCGGCCACCGAGCCCTCGACGTTGCCGCCCTGAGCCGCCGCCATGTCCACGATCACCGAGCCCGGCTTCATCGAGGCGACCATCTCGGCGGTGAGCAGCCGCGGGGCAGCCCGGCCGGGGATCAGGGCGGTGGTGATGACGATGTCGACGTCGCGGGCCTGCTCGGCGTACATCACCGCGGCGCGGGCGTTGTAGTCCTCGCTGGTGACCGAGGCGTACCCGGTGCCCCCACCCGGCTCCCCGGCGTCGTCGGCCGGCACGCCCACGTACTCCCCGCCCAGCGACGCGATCTGGTCGGCCACCTCCGGCCGCACGTCGGTCGCCCGCACGATCGCGCCCAGGCTGCTGGCGGCGCCGATCGCGGCGAGCCCCGCCACCCCCGCGCCGGCGACCAGCACCTTCGCCGGGGGCACCTTGCCGGCGGCGGTGACCTGGCCGGTGAAGAAGCGGCCGAAGGCGTGCGCGGCCTCGATGACCGCGCGGTAGCCGGCGATGTTGGCCATCGACGACAGCACGTCCAGCGACTGCGCCCGGGAGATGCGGGGGACGGCGTCCATGGCCAGCGCGGTGATCGGGCGGGCGGCCAGCGCGGCCACCAGCTCCGCGTCGAAGGCGGGGGCCAGGAGGCTCACCAGCACCGCCCCGTCGGCCAGCCGGTCGAGCTCCTCGCGCGCCGGCTTGGCCACGTGCAGGACCAGCCCGGCCCCCCACGCCTCGGCGGCGGTGCCGATGCGGGCACCGGCCTCGGCGTAGGCCTCGTCGGGGTGGCTGGCGCCGGCGCCGGCGCCGGACTCCACGACCACCTCGTGGCCCAGCCCGATCAGCGCGCGGACCGTCGTCGGGGTGGCGGCCACCCGGGTCTCGCCGGGGGACGTCTCGCGGGGAACGCCGATGAGCACGAGGTCTCCAGTGCAGGTCGGTCCGGCAGCGCTGCCGGGAGGGGCCTGGGGGCGAGGAGGCCGCGCAGGTCGCGGGTCCGTCCGGCTGTTCCTACCAGCCGCGCGGTGGCCTCACCGCCGGGATCGGTGTGAGGCGCAGCACGGCGGGGGACCGGGCCCTCCCCCGTCCGGGGGACAGCGGGTCGATCGGGGTGCAGGGAACGTCCCGCGCCGCCGTAGTCCACAGCACGAGCCGGGCACCACCCGGACCGACCGAGAGCACCGCCGCCCGGAAGCAGCCCGAGCGGACGCACATCGCACAACAGCACGGGAAGGACGGGGGGAGGACGTGACAGCCACTCCGACCACGGCGATCGACCCCAGGGTGGCGCCGGAGATCGTGTCCTCGGTCTTCTACGGTGCCTCGGTCAGCGACACGCTGGCCCTGCTGGTCGCCGAGATGTCCGACGTCCCCCGGTTGTCGTGGGGCAACGAGGGCGCGGTGCACCTGCTCGGCTACGCCCAGGAGGACCTCCGCGGCCTGCCGGTCGCCCAGCTGCTGCCGTCGCTGCGCGGCAGCGAGCTGAAGCTCCTGCTGCGGCGGGAACGCGCGGCCCGGATGAACCTCCCGGTGCGCACCGCCAGCGGCGTCTTCGTCGAGTGCGTCGTCGTCTGCACCCCCACGCCCAGCGGCCGGATGTGGAACCTGCGGGTCATCTCGGCCGACAACGAGCAGGAGCGCGCCCTGCGCGCCACCGCCGACGCCCACGAGCAGCGCTTCGCCACCCTGACCGAGCGCTCGCCGATCCCCACCCTGCTGTCCGAGCAGGGCATGCGGCTGGCGCACGTCAACGACGCCTTCTGCAGCCTGGTCGGCCTGCAGTCCGAGCAGCTGCTCGGCACCGGGTGGATGGGCTCCATCCACCCCGACGACCTCGACCACGTCATCGAGCAGGTCGCCGTCGTCCTCGGTGGTGGTGACGGCGAGGCCCACGCCCGCCTGCTGCAGGAGGACGGCAGCGAGCGGATGACCGTCATCCGCTTCGCCCACCTGTTCACCCCCGGCGTCGGCGCCGGCTTCGTCGGCACGATCGAGGACATCACCGAGCGGCTGGCCTTCGAGGCGCGGCTGGCGCACCAGGCCAACCACGACCCGTTGACCGGGCTGCCCAACCGGACGCTGCTGGCCGGGCACGTCGCGGAGCGCTTCGTCCGCGGCGCCGCCGGCCTGGCCTGCCTGTTCCTCGACCTGGACAACTTCAAGGTCGTCAACGACTCCCTGGGCCACGCCGCCGGCGACGAGCTGCTCGTGGAGGTCGCCGCGCGGCTGCGGTCGGTGGTCCGTCCGGGGGACCTGGTCGCCCGGTTCGGCGGCGACGAGTTCGTCGTCGTCTGCGAGGACGTCGACGAGGAGGACGCCGTCGCCCTCGCCGAGCGGATCGGCGCGGCCCTCGCGGCGCCGGTGCGCCTGGGCGGCGTGGACGTCCGCCCGTACGCCAGCGTCGGTGTCACGGTCCAGGCCGAGGAGCACACCAGCGCCGACGACCTCATCCGCGACTGCGACATCGCGATGTACCAGGCCAAGAACGGCGGCAAGGGCCGGATCACGGTCCTGGACCAGCAGGCCCGCGCCGAGGCCCGCGACAAGCTCCGCCTGGTCGCCGACCTGCGCGACGCCATCGAGCGGCGCGAGATCAGCCTGCTCTACCAGCCGATCTTCGGCACCGTCGACGGCAGCTCGACGGCGGTGGAGTCGCTCGCCCGCTGGCAGCACGCCGAGCGCGGCCCGATCAGCCCGACGACGTTCGTCCCGCTGGCCGAGGAGAGCGGGCTCATCGGCCCGCTGGGTTCCCTGGTGCTGGACGAGACCTGCCGGCAGCTGGCCGAGTGGGACGCGCTCCTGGGCCCCGACGCGCCCCGCCGGGCCAACGTCAACGTGTCGGCGCTGCAGCTGGACGACAACCTGCACGCGCTCGTCGAGGCCGCGCTGCTCCGCCACGAGCTGCACCCCTCGCGGCTGTCGATCGAGATCACCGAGTCCGCGCTCATGCAGGACCCCGCGGCAGCGCGGGGGATCCTCCAGCAACTGCGCGACCTCGGCGTCCAGCTGGCCATCGACGACTTCGGCACCGGCTACTCGTCCCTGGCCTACCTGCGGCACCTGCCGGTGGACTGCCTCAAGGTCGACCGGTCGTTCGTCGCCGAGCTCGCCGAGGGCCACACCGAGATCACCACGGCCGTCATCGCGCTCGCCGGCAGCCTCGGCCTGTGCACCGTCGCCGAGGGCGTGGAGACCGCCGAGATGGCCGAGCAGCTGACCCGGCTCGGGGCCACCTACCTGCAGGGCTTCGGCCTGGCCCAGCCGATGAGCGGCACCGGTGCGGCAGCCTGGTTCGCCCAGCGCGCGTCGCAGGTGGCGGCCCCGGCCGTCCTGCCGTCCCTGCCCGTCCCGCGGGACCCCAGCCCGTGACACCGACCCGTCCCGCCACGCCCCGTCCCCCCGCGCCATCCCGACCCACCCCGGAGCAGACGTGACCCCCCCGCAGCTCGCCGCAGCGCCCTCGTTCGACCTGGACCGGCTGCTGACCAGCATCGACACGATGGCGGCCCAGAAGCCGGTCGCCGCGCAGATCGTGTCGGTCGCCAACTCCGACGACACCAGCGCCCGCGCGCTCGCCGACATCCTCGCCGCCGACGTCGCCCTGGCCAGCCGGGTGATGAAGCTGGCCAACAGCGCCTACTTCGGCATGCGGGGCCGGGTCGGCACGCTGCAGTTCGCGGTGACCGTCGTCGGCTTCACCACCGTGCGCACCATGGCCACCGTCGCGCTGACCGACCTGGACGACGAGTCGCGGCTGCCCGAGGACTTCTGGCGGAGCACCACCAGCGTCGCCCTGGCGGCCTCCCTGCTGGCCCCCCGCTTCGGCGAGCGCCCGCAGGACGCGCTGTGCCTGGGGCTGCTCGCCCAGGTCGGTGTCGCGCTGCTGCACCACAACGACCCCGAGGGCTACCGGGAGCTGGTCGCCGAGGAGCCGACGTTCCCCGGCCGCCGCGCCGCGGAGGTGCGGCGCTACGGGATCTCCGGGATGCGGCTGACCAGCGTCGCGCTGGAGCAGTGGGGCTTCCCGCACGGGATGGTGGCGCCGCTGAGCGCCGTCGACGACCGCAGCTCGACCGACGGCGCGCTGCTGCGCTGCGCCTTCGAGCTCGCCGCCCGGCTCACGCAGGCCGGTTACGAACCGGTCGACGTGTCCGAGCTGACCGGTGGCCAGCTGCGCGAGGACGTCGTCGGGCCGGTCCTGGACCAGGTCGCCCAGGACGCCGACGAGCTGCGCCGGGCGATGCTCGACAGCTGAGCCCCACAGCAGGACGGCCGGCGCCCCGTGCGGGACGCCGGCCGTTCTGCCGTGGTGCGGGTCAGCCGGTGAAGGGCGCGCCCAGCGGGTCCACGGTCGGGTGGTCGCCGACGGTGGCGGCGAGCCGGTCGAGGGCCCAGTCGCCGTCGCCGAGCACGTGGTCGATGGCGGTGAGCCGGCTGGTGTAGTGGCCGACCTTGTACTCCGCGGTGACCCCGATGCCGCCGTGCAGCTGGATGGCCTCCTTGCCGATGTGCCGGCCGGCGCGGCTGGTCTGCAGCCGGGCCCGGTCGGCGGCGGCGACGACGTCACCGCCGGCGTCGGCCACCATGCTCGCCCACAGCGCGGTGCTGCGGGCCAGCTCGAGGGACACGTACATGTCCGCGGCGCGGAAGGTGAGCGCCTGGAACTTGTTCAGCGTCACCCCGAACTGCTTGCGCTGCGTCAGGTACTCCGAGGTGGTGCGCAGCGCGGTCTCCATCGCGCCGACGGCCTCGTTGGCGTAGGCGATCCGGGCCAGCGCGAACGCCTTCTCGATCTCGGCGGTCCGGTCGCCGGTGCCCTCGCCCAGCAGCCGGGCGGGGGTCGACGCGAACGTCACGTTGGCCGCGCGGCCGCCGTCGTGGGTGCGGTAGCCGGTGCGGGTCAGCCCCGACGCGTCGCCGTCCACCACGAACAGCGCGGTGCCGCCGTCGGTGACGGCGCTGACCACGAGGACGTCGGCGCGGGCGCCGCCCAGCACCGGCTCCTTGACGCCGGTCAGCGTCCAGGAGTCGCCGTCGGCGCTCGCGGTGACGCCCTGCGCCGCCGCGCTCCACCGGGTGGTGGGCTCGGCGTGGGCGAAGGCGAGGACGCTGCTGCCCTCGCTCAGCGGGGCGAGGAGCTCGGCCCGCTGCTCGGCCGTGCCGACCGCCGCGACCAGGCCACCGGCCAGGACGACGGCCTCGACGAACGGCTCGGGCGCCAGCACCCGGCCGATCTGCTCGGCGACGATGGCCACCTCGACGGGGCCGGCGCCCATGCCGCCGTCCTCCTCGGCGAAGGGCAGGCCCAGCACGCCCATCTCGGCCAGCTGGCCCCACGTCTTCTCGTCGAAGCCGGGGTCGTTCTTCGTGACCTGCCGCCGCTGCTCGGCGTCGCCGTAGGCGCGGTCGAGGAGGCCGCGGACGGCCTCGCGCAGGTCGTTCTGCTCGCTGTCGAACTCGAAGTTCATCTCGTCAGAGCCCCAGGATCGTGCCGGCGATGATGGTGCGCTGCACCTCGTTGGAGCCTCCGTAGATGGAGACCTTGCGGTAGTTCAGGTACTCCGGCGTGGCCACGCGGGCCCAGTCGGGGACCTCCGAGCCGCCGTCGGCGAACGAGGCCAGCGAGAGCGGGCCGGCGATGTCGACCAGCAGCTCGGTGGCGGCCTGCTGCAGCTCCGAGCCGCGGAGCTTGAGGACCGACGAGGCGGGGTGCGGCCGGCCGTCGGCAGAGTTGGCGACCACGCGCAGCGCGGTCAGCTCCAGCGCGAGCAGCTCGTTCTCCACCTCGGCGATGCGCCCGGCCATCCGCGGGTCGTCCAGCAGCGTGCGGCCGCCGACCTGGATCTCGCGGGCGAGCTCCTTGGCCAGCTTCAGGTAGTACTTCGTGGTGCCGACCCGGGCGATGCCGACCCGCTCGTTGCCGAGCAGGAACTTGGCCATCGTCCAGCCCTGGTTCTCCTCTCCGACGAGGTTCTCGGCCGGGACGCGGACGTCCTCGAAGAACACCTCGTTGACCTCGTGGCCGCCGTCGAGCAGCTCGATGGGCCGGATGGTCACGCCGGGGGTGTCCATCGGGAAGAGCAGCAGCGAGATGCCGCGCTGCTTCTTCTCCGCGGTCGGGTCGGTGCGGCAGAGGCAGAAGATCCAGTCGGCGTGCTGGCCGAGCGTGGTCCAGGTCTTCTGGCCGTTGACGATCCAGTCGTCGCCGTCGCGGACCGCGGTGGTGCGCAGCGAGGCCAGGTCGGAGCCGGCGTCGGGCTCGGAGAAGCCCTGGCACCACCAGATGTCGAGGTTCGCCGTCTTGGCCAGGAAGCGCTCCTTCTGCTCCTGGTTGCCGAACTGGGCGAGGACCGGGCCGATCATGCTGGTGTTGAAGGCCAGCGGCTCGGGGACGCAGGCCAGCTGCATCTCCTCGCGCCAGATGTGCCGCTGCAGCGGCGTCCAGTCACGGCCGCCCCACTCCACCGGCCAGTGCGGCACGGCCAGGCCCGCGGCGTTGAGCGCGCGCTGGGCCTCGACGTACTGCTCCTTGCTGACGTGGCGGCGGGCGGCCACGGTGTCCCGGATCTCCTGGGGCACCTGCGTGGTGAAGAAGGTGCGCATCTCCTCCCGGAAAGTCTCGAGCTCCGGGGACAGCTGCAACCGCATCGGACCTCTCTCCTGACGTCGGCCACCGTGGGCGACGCCCTCTCGTGCGTGGTGACCCTGACGATCCCACACGTATTACCGGCGGGTAGCACGGGCCGCCGGACCGCGCGCGCCGGGAACCGGGCGGCCGCGACGGCCGTTGCCGCGACATGGAGCTGACCTGCCCGAAGTGCCACGGGACCATGCGGACCTACGAGCGCAACGGCGTCCACGTCGACCAGTGCGGCGACTGCCGCGGCATCTTCCTCGACCGCGGCGAGCTCGAGCGGCTGATCGACGCCGAGAACGCCTGGCACGGCGGCGGGACTCCGCAGGCCGCGCCGGCCGCCGAGGGGCGCTACCGCTCCGACCACGACCGCGACGAGGACCGGTACCGCGACCAGCAGCGCGCGGCGTCCTCCGGTGGGCTGGGCGCCGTGGTCAGCGAGGTGCTCGGCCAGGTGCAGGGCCGCTCCCACTCGAGCAGCTCGCACGGCTCCTACGGTCAGCCGTACAAGAAGAAGCGCAAGGAGTCGTTCCTCAGCGACCTCTTCGGCTGACCCGCTCTCCTACGCGGGCCGGCTCCGGGCCGCCCGCAGCGCGAGCCGGCGGGCGAGCGGGTCGGCCAGCCGCGGGGCGAGCGGCCCCAGCACGGCCAGGACCAGCACGTAGGCGGCGACCGTCGGCCCGAACTCCGGGACGACGGCGCCGCCGACCAGGCCGGCGATGATCAGCGAGAACTCGCCGCGGGGCACCAGCGCGGCGCCGGCGCGCAACCGGCCGGCCGGCCCCACCCCGGCCCGGCGCCCGGCCAGCCACCCGGTGGCCACCTTCGTCGCCACCCCCACCAGCGCGAGGCCGAGCGCGGGCAGCAGCACCGCGGGCAGCTCGCGGGGGTCGATCGACAGCCCCGCGAAGACGAAGAAGACGGCGGCGAACAGGTCGCGCAGGGGGCCGAGGAGGCCGCGCAGCCGCTCGACCAGCTCGCCGGAGAGCGCGATGCCCAGCAGGAACGCGCCGACGGCGGCCGAGACGTGCACCGCCTCGGCGCCCCCGGCGACCAGCAGCGCCAGCCCCAGCACGCTGAGCAGCAGCACCTCGTCGGAGCCGGTGCCGACGGCGCGGCTGAGCAACTGCCCGTGCCGCAGGGCCACCACCAGCACGACCACGAGCACGCCGAGCGCGACCGCGATCGACGCGGCGGCCGAGGCCCCGCCGGACGCGGCGAGCAGCGCGGTGAGGATCGGCAGGTACGCGGCCATGGCGAGGTCCTCGAGGACCAGCACCCCGAGCACGGCCGGTGTCTCCCGGTTGCCCAGCCGGCCGAGGTCGGTGAGGACCTTCGAGACGATGCCGGAGGAACTGATCGCGGTGACCCCGGCCATGGCCAGCGCCGCGGTCGGACCCCACCCGGCCACCAGGGCGAACGCCGCCCCGGGCAGCCCGTTGAGGAGCAGGTCGACGACACCCACCGGCGCCTGGCGGCGCAGGGTGCCGACCAGCTCGTCGGCGGTGTACTCCAGGCCGAGGACCAGCAGCAGGAGGACGACGCCGACGTCCGCGCCGGCCTCGATGAAGTCCTCCGGCGCGTCGAGCGGCAGCAGCCCGCCGGTGCCGAACGCCAGCCCGGCCAGCAGGTACAGGGGCACGGGGGAGAGGCCGATCCGGCCGGCGAGGCGTCCGATCACCCCCAGCGCGAGGACGACGGCGCCCAGCTCGACCAGCAGCCGCGCCGCGTCGCTCACGGGGAGTGCAGCAGAGCGCGGACCCGCGCCACCCCGTCGGCGGTGCCGATCACGATCAGCCGGTCGTCGGCCTGGAAGCGGAAGTCGGGGGTGGGGGAGGCGACCGCCTCACCCGCCCGGAGGACGGCGACCACGGAGGCGCCGGTGCGGGTGCGCAGCGCGGTGTCGCCGAGCGTCGCGCCGACGTACGGCGAGCCGGGGAGGATCGGCACGCCCTCGGTGGCCAGCCCGGACACCTGCTCGCGCAACCGGGACAGCCGCTCGGTGATCCGCGGGGCGCCCAGCAGCTCCGCGACCGCATCGGCCTCCTCGGGCGTCAGCTCGACGGTCGCGGCCGTGGCGTCGGGGTCGACCTCGTCGTAGAGGACGAGGTGCCGGGCGCCGGTGGACTGCGAGACCACGCCGATCCGCCGTCCGGACGCGGTGAGCAGGTCGTGCCGGAGGCCGATGCCCGGCAGGCGGGTCTCCTCGACCTCCACCGTCGTCCCCTCTCCGCCGCTGGCAGCTGCAGGGTCAGGCTAGGGGCCGGCGCGTGCCGGAGCCGCACGCGGGGCAGGGGAGGGTGCGTGTTCGACGTCGACTGGATGGACCTGCTCTGCCGGGCGGTGCTGCGGGAGCGGACCGGGGAGCTCGTCGCCGAGGCCTGCGCCTGGACGGTGGGCCTCTCCGACCGGCCGCACCACCTGCGCCGCCGCGGCCGGCTCGTGGAGACCGGCGGCACGATCGGCGACCGGGCGGCGACCGGGCTGATGCTCAGCGGCGACGAGGACGGCCGGCTCGACCTCGGTGACGCCCGCCCCGGCTCGTTCGCCGACGCGCTGAACGCCGTCGGCGCGGACGGGGTGGTCTTCGCCGACCACTTCGACCGCGAGGTCGTGGAGCCGTTCGTCCTGACCACCTGCGTGCGCGCGGCCGAGCGGGCCCGGGACACCCGGCCTGCGGAGTGGCGGGAACTGCTCGACGACCTCGGCGAGGACGGCACCGACCTGGTCGAGGTGGTCCGGGCGGGGGAGTGGGAGGTGCCGCTGCGGATCGACGCCGAGCACCTCGTGCTGGCCGCGCTGGGCGGCGTCCCGCTGCTGCAGGTGGAGGCCGAGGGGCTGCCGCTGTCGCTCGTGCGCCGCGCCGAGGCGCTGACCCGGGAGGCGGCGCCGCCACCGGCACCGGCCGCGCCCGTCGCGGACCCGGCGGCCTCCGGCGCGGTGTTCCTCGCCCGCGCGGCCCTGGCCGGCGGCGACCCGCCCGAGCCGGTGGTGCCCGCCGACGCCGACCGGCTGCTCGCCCTGCTGCTGGCGGAGGGCATCGAGCCCGACGAGGTGGCCGACGTGCTGCCGCACCTGCCGCTGGCGCCGGGCACCGCCGACACCGTGCTCGGGTTGCTCGCCGCCGGGCGCTGAGCCGGCTCAGTCCCCGGTGAGGCGGGCCAGCACCCGCGGGAGCAGGTCACCCGGGACGGCGTCGGGGTCGGACAGGGTCTCCACCGCGAGGCCGTGCACCAGGGCGAGGACGACGACGGCGAGGGACTGCGCGTCCCACCCGCCGACCCCGCGCTCGGCGAGGAAGCCGGCCACCACGCCGGTGACCCGGTCGCGCACCGCGCGGCGGGCGGCGACGAACGCCGGGCGCACCGCGGGCTCGCGCACTGCCCGCTGCCAGAACTCGAGGAAGAGGACCTGCCAGCGCGGATCGAGCCGGTGCAGCTCCGTGGCGACGGCGGACAGGGCCTCGGGCAGATCCCGGGCCGCGGCCATCGCGGTCTCGACCGCGGCGAGGCGGGCGGCCACCTCGTCCTCCATGAGGGCGAGGAACAGCTCGTCCTTGCCGGCGAAGTTGGAGTAGACGGCGCCCTTGGTGAAGCCGGCCGCGGCCGCCACGTGGTCCAGGCTCGCGGCGGCGAAGCCCCGGTCGGCGAAGACCTCCCGCGCGCCCTCGAGCACGCGGGCGCGGACGTCCGCCCGTGTCGGTCGAGGTGTGCGCGGCGACACCTCGGACGTGGTGGACGCGGGCACGACGACGAGGATACTCGTCGGTATCCAATACCTAGCGGTATCGAGGTGAGTCATGACCCGTCCGGGGGCCCCGGGACCCGCGCGCACCGGCACCGTCCGCACCGCGGTGCTCGTGCTGGGCGTCCTGCTGCTGCAGCTCGGCTTCGTGCTCAGCTACATCGGCGCCTTCCACTCGCCCACGCCGCGGGAGGTGCCGCTGGCCGTCGTCCTCCCGGCCGGCGCCCCGGCGGACGCGGCCGGCGACGTCGTCGACGCGCTGAACGGCATCGACGGGTCGCCGCTCGACGCGCGCGCGGTGGCCGACGAGGCGGCCGGACGGGACCTGCTGGCCGACCGAGAGGTCGACGGCGTGCTGCTCCTGGGGGCCGGCACGGAGGACCGGCTGCTCGTGGCCGGCGCCGAGGGCGGCGCGCTCGGCACCGCCCTGGAGACCGTGCTCGAGCGGGTCGACGCGACCCAGCAGCGCACGGTGACGACCGAGGACGTCCTCCCGGCCGACGAGCAGGACACCCGCGGCCTGTCGCCGTTCTACCTCGCCGTCGGGTGGGTGGTCGGCGGCTACCTGGTCGCCGCGATCATCGGCGTCGCCTCCGGCCCCGCGACGACGGCACGGGCCGCGGCGGGCCGGCTCGGTGGACTGGCCGCGTACGCCGTGGCCTCCGGCGTCGGGGGAGCGCTGGTCGCCGGGCCGCTCCTCGGCGCGCTCGACGGGCCGTTCCCGGCGCTGTCGGCGCTCGGTGCGCTGGTCGTCTTCGGCGTCGGCGTTTTCACCATGGCGCTGCAGGGCGTGCTCGGACTGGTCGGCGTGGGGGTGGCGATCCTGCTGTTCGTCGTCCTCGGCAACCCCAGCGCCGGCGGTGCCTACCCCGGCCCGCTGCTCCCGCCCTTCTGGGCCGCGATCGGACCGTGGCTGCCGCCGGGCGCCGGCACCGACGCCGTGCGGGCGCTGGTGTACTTCGACGGCACCGGGGCCGGGCAGGGCGTCCTCGTCCTCGCCGGCTACGCGGTGGCGGGGGTCCTGGGCTCGCTGCTCGCGGCCGGCCGCGGCGCCAGCAGCCAGGTGACCAGCGCGGTCAGCACCGAGACGGCGCAGCCGGCCAGCGCGAGCGCGGTGTAGCCCCCGGCGGAGGGGTACGGCGCCCCGGCCGGGGTCGCCGCCGCCAGTGCGGCGGCGACCAGCGCGCTCCCGGTGGAGAAGCCGACGTAGCGCAGCACCTGGTTGAGGCTCATGGCGCTGCCGGTCTCCCGTCCCGGCACCGCGGCCACGACGAGGGCGGGCAGCACCGCGAAGCAGGCGCCGACGCCGAGGCCGGCCACCGCCATCACCCCGGCGAGGGCCCAGAGGCCGGTCGGGGTCGTCGCGTACAGGCCCAGCGCGGTGGCCAGCAGCAGCGCGCCGGCCGGGAGGGACACGTGCGGGCCGGCGCGGTCGGTCAGCGCCCGGGCGGCCCGGCTGGCCGCCACGCTGAGCAGGGAGAACGGCACGAGGACGAGGCCGGCACCCACCACCGAGGCGGCGGACCCGTAGCCGGAGGTCTCGGGTGTCTGCGCGTAGAGCGGCACCGAGGCCAGCAGCAGGTAGTTGGCGAGGCCGACCAGCAGCGACGTCAGGTGTGCCGTGGCCGCCGTCCGCCCCCGGGCCAGGCGCAGGTCGACCAGCGGCGCCGGTGTGCGCAGCGACCACGCCACCCACCCGGCCGCGGCGAGCAGGCCACCGGCGGCGAGGGCGAGCAGGGCGGGCGACGTCCAGCCCCACGTGTCGCCCTCGCCGAGCACCAGCAGGCCGGCGGCCAGCGCGGCGCCGAGCAGGACGGCGCCGACGGCGTCGAGCCGGCGCGGCGGGCGGTCCGGTGGCGGCGGGAGCACCACGGCGCCGGCGGCCAGGGCCAGGCCGCTCACCGCGGCGCCCAGCCAGAAGGCGGCGTGCACGCCGCCGAGGTCGGCGACCAGCCCGGCGACCGGGTAGCCGAGGCCGACGCCGGCGACGACGGTGATCGACAGCGCCGCGACGGTCGCGCGCTGCCGGGCGCCGGTCAGCGCGTCCCGCGCGGTCGCCATCGCCAGGGGCGCCAGGCCCAGCCCCAGGCCCTGCAGCGCCCGGCCGGCCAGCAGCTCCCCGAAGCCGACGGGGAGGGCGGCCAGCACGCTGCCGGCCAGGACGGCGGCGAGGGTCGCGAGGACGACGGTGCGGCGGTGGCGTCCGTCGCCGAGCCGCCCGAGCACCGGGGTGGCCACGGCGCCGACCAGCAGGCTGATCGTGAGCGACCACTGGGCGTCGTGCACCGGGACGTCGTAGGCGTCGGCGATCGCCGGGACCAGTGGCGCGCCCAGGCTGCTGATCACCGCGACGACGGCGACGCAGAAGACCAGGACGGGGGCGAGGGCCCGGCCGGTGATCGGGGGAGGAGGCGCGGTCACCCCTCGATCGGCAGACCGGTGTAGTTCTCGGCCAGCTCGCGGGCCGCGGTCTCCGACGAGCACACCCGGCGCAGCTGGGAGAGCTGCAGCTGGGCGTCGAAGTCGTCGCCGGAGGTGTGCAGCATGGAGGTCATCCACCAGGAGAAGTGGGTGCAGCGCCAGACCCGGCGCAGGGCGGTGTCGGAGTAGGTGTCGACCAGGTCGGTCTCCTTCTCCTTGAGCAGCCGGGTGAGGGCGGTGGCCAGGAGGGTGACGTCGGCGACGGCGAGGTTGAGGCCCTTGGCGCCGGTGGGCGGGACGATGTGCGCGGCGTCGCCGGCGAGGAACAGTCGGCCGCGGCGCATCGGCGCGCTGACGAACGAGCGCATCGGCAGGATCGACTTCTCGGTGATCGGGCCGGTGCTGATCTCCCACCCGTCGAGCGCGAACCGGGTGGCCAGGCCCTCCCAGATGCGGTCGTCGGACCAGTCCTCGATCCGCTCGGCCGGGTCGACCTGCAGGTACAGCCGGGACACCGTGGGCGAGCGCATCGAGTACAGGGCGAAGCCGTCGGGGTGCCAGGCGTAGATGAGCTCGTCGGTGGCGGGCGCGGCGTCGGCCAGGATCCCGAGCCAGGCGTAGGGGTAGGTCCGCTCCCACACCTGCGCGCCCGCGGACCCGGCGGCGACGACCGCCCGCGAGGGGCCGTGGAACCCGTCGGTGCCGGCGATCACGTCGCACTCGAGCACCTGCGGGGTGCCGTCGGCGTCGGTGAAGCGGATGCGCGGGGAGTCGCCGTCGACGTCCTCGGGGACGACGTCGGAGACCTCGAACAGCAGCGGCGGGCCGCCGGCCAGCTGGGCGGCGATGAGGTCCTTGGTGACCTCGGTCTGCCCGTAGACCCACACGGTGCGGCCGCACAGCTCGGGGAAGTCCAGGGTGTGCCGGGTGCCCGGGTACTGCAGGTGGATGCCGGAGTGCTCGAGCCCCTCGCGGCGCAGCCGGTCGCCCACGCCCGCGGCGGTCAGCGTGTCGACGGTGTGCTGCTCGAGGATGCCGGCGCGGATCCGGGCCTCGACGTAGTCCCGGGACCGGTTCTCCAGCACGACCGAGTCGATGCCCTGCAGGCTCAGCAGCCGTGAGAGCAGGAGGCCGGCCGGGCCGGCACCGATGATCCCCACCTGAGTGCGCACGCCGCCGAGTGTGACCGCGGGCATGCCGGCGCGGAACCCGGTGCTGCCGCTCAGTGGAAGTCGCGCACCCGGGCCAGCTGCCGGCCGATGCCGCGGGCGGCGACCTCGAGCACCGGCGCCAGCCGGGTCACGTCGCGGCGCGAGCTCGGCACCACGACGCCCAGGGCGGCGGCCACCACCGGCGTCCCCTCGACCTGCACCGGGACGGCGACCGAGTGGGTGCCGAGCGACATCTCCTCGGCGGTCCGGGCGTACCCGCGGCGGCGCGTCTCCGCCAGTTCCCGGCGCAGCCGGCGGGGGTCGACGACGGTGTGCCGGGTGGCGCGGGTCAGGGACCGCAGCACCTGCTCGACGACGTCGTCGGGCGCCGCGGCGAGCAGGACCTTGCCGACGGCGGTGGCGTGCAGCGGCAGCCGGCTGCCCACGGAGCTGACCACCGATACCGACTCGCGGCCGGAGATCCGCTCCACGTAGAGGGCGGTGTGCCCCTCCCGGACGGCGAGGTGCACGGTGTCGCGGGTGGCGGTGTGCACGTCGAGCAGGAACGGCGCGGCCACCGACCGCAGCTCGGCCTGCACGGGTGCGAGCAGCCCGAGATCCCACAGCTTGCGGCCGACCTCGTAGCGGCCGTCGGGACGCCGGACCAGCCCGCCCCACCCGGTCAGCTCGGCGAGCAGCCGGTGCGCCGTGGAGAGCGGGGTCCCTGACCGTTCGGCGATCTCGGTCAGCGACAGCCGGGGGTTCGCGGCGTCGAAGGCGTCGAGGACGGCCAGGGCGCGCGAGGTGACCGACCGGCCGGTCTCGGCCGCTCCTCCGGACACGACGACTCCTTCCGGCCAGTGGAACCACGGGCTTGGGGAGGGTAGACCCGCGCCCTACGGTCGCGGCATGACGCGGAGCACGTCCGACGGCGGTCTCACCCTGCCGCGGTACCTGGTCGAGGACCCCTCGCAGCGCACCCCGCTCGCCTTTCCCGACTACCGCAGCACCGCGCTCCGGGCGCCGCTGCGCGAGCCGGTCGACCTGCCGCACCGGCTCACCGAGGTGACCGGACCCGTGCTCGGCGAGGACCGGGTGCTGCCGCACGACGCCGACCTGACGTGGCGCAACGGCGGCGAGGCGGTCGGCCAGCGGGTCCTCGTGCACGGGCGGGTGCTGGACAGCGACGGCCGTGCGGTGCCGCACGCGCTCGTCGAGGTCTGGCAGGCCAACGCCGCCGGCCGCTACCGCCACGTCGTCGACCAGTGGCCGGCGCCGCTGGACCCGCACTTCGACGGGCTCGGCCGGGTGGTCACCGACGACCTCGGCCGCTACGAGTTCCTGACGATCAAGCCCGGCGCCTATCCGTGGGGCAACCACCACAACGCCTGGCGGCCGGCGCACATCCACTTCTCGCTGTTCGGCCGGGCGTTCACCCAGCGCCTGGTCACCCAGATGTACTTCCCGGACGACCCGCTGTTCGGGCAGGACCCGATCTACAACGCCATCCCGCCGGCCGCCCGGCACCGCGCGGTCAGCCGGTTCTCCCTCGAGCGGACCCAGGACAACTGGGCGCTGGCCTACGAGTGGGACATCGTCCTGCGCGGCGTCGACCAGACCCCGTTCGAGGCCCTGTCCGAGGGCGCAGACGACGGGGACGTGGCGTGAGCGCCCCGGTGGACCCGCTGGACGTGCCGGCCGACCCGCCGGGCCCCTTCCAGCCGCGGTCCGGGCAGCGCGGCAGCGGGTTCCTGACCGGGCCGCTGCGGCGGGGCACGACTCCCAGCGCCACCGTCGGGCCGTACCTCGCGATCGGGCTGACGTGGGCCGACGGCGAGTGGGCCGCCGCGGAGGGCACCGAGGGCGGGTTCTGGATCCGCGGCCGGGTGCTCGACGGCAACGGCGACGTCGTCCCCGACGCGATGGTCGAGACCTGGCAGGCCGACCCCGACGGCCGGTTCCCCTCGCCGGAGGACCCGCGGGGCGCGGCGGCGTACCCGGGGTTCCGTGGATACGCCCGGTCGCAGACGCTCACGGGCGAGTTCGCCGTCTTCACGCTCAAGCCGGGCCGGGTGCCCGACGGCGAGGGCGGGCTGCAGGCGCCGCACGTCGACGTCTCGGTCTTCGCCCGCGGGCTGCTCGACCGGGTGGTCACCCGGATCTACTTCGCCGACGAGGAGTCGGCCAACGCGGAGGACGCGGTGCTCCGGACGGTCCCCGGCGACCGGCGTCCGACGTTGCTGGCGACGCCCGCCCCGGACGGCTACCGCTTCGACGTCCGGCTCCAGGGGGAGTCCGAGACCGTCTTCTTCGCGGTCTGAGCGTGGTCCGGACGGTGCTGGTAGGCAGAGCGGCGTGACAGGTCTCCTCGACGGCACCTTCGCGCGCGGTGCTGCCGCGGCGGCGGTCTCCGGCGACGCGTGGTTCCGGTCCCTGCTGGCGGTGGAGGCGGCGCTCGCCCGGGCCGCCGCGAGCGCGGGTCTCGTGCCGACCACGGCCGCCGACGCCGTCACCGCCGCGTGCGCCGACCCGGGCCGGCTGGACCTCGCGACCGTCGTCGCCCGCGCGGCCGACGCCGGGAACCCCGTGCCGCCGCTGGTCCGCGCGCTGACCGAGGCGGTGGGGGAGCGCGACGCGGTGGCCGTGCACGTCGGGGCGACCAGCCAGGACGTCGTCGACACCGCGCTGGTCCTGATGAGCCGCGACGCGATCGGGGCGATCGACGCCGACCTCGCCGCCGCCGCGGCGTCGGCGGCGGAGTTGGCCCGGGCCCACCGCGACGACGTCGTCGTGGGCCGCACCCTCCTGCAGCAGGGGCTGCCGACGACCTTCGGGCTCAAGGCCGCCGGCTGGCTCGCGGCGCTGGACGGGGCGCGGCTGCGGCTGGCCGAGGCGGTGGCCGGGCTGCCGGTCCAGTACGGCGGCGCGGTCGGGACGCTGGCCGCCAGCGGCGGTGCCGGGGTGCAGGTGCGCGCGGCGCTGGCCGAGGAGCTCGGGCTGGCGACGACGGCGGTGCCCTGGCACACGGTGCGGCTGCCGGTCGCCGACCTCGCGGGGGCCCTCGGCACGGCGGCCGGCTCGGTGGCCACGGTCGCCGTCGACGTCGTCCTCCTGGCGCAGTCCGAGGTCGCCGAGGTGGCCGAGGTCAGCGCGTCGCGAGGCGGCTCGTCGGCCATGCCGCACAAGAACAACCCCGTCGCGGCGATCTCCGCCCGGGCCTGTGCACGCCGCGCGCCCGGTCTGGTGGCCACGCTGTTCGCGGCCATGGAGCAGGAGCACGAGCGGGCCGCGGGCGCGTGGCACAGCGAGTGGCCGGCGCTGACGGACCTGCTGGTGACCGTGGGGTCGGCGGCGTCCTGGCTCGCCGAGTCGCTGGCCTCCCTGCGGGTGTCGGCCGACCGGATGGGCGCCACCGCGGAGGCCGCCGCCGAGGGCCCGCTCGCCTCAGCCCTGGCCGAGGCGCTCGCGCCCACCCTGGGCCGGGCCGCCGCGCACGACGCCGCCGCCGAGGCGACCCGCACCGCCCGCGCCTCCGGACGCTCCCTGGCCTCGGTGGTGCGGGAGCGCACCGACGTCGACGCCGCCGCGGTGCTCGCCGCCGCGGCCCCGGACGTCGGCGAGGCGGGTGTCCAGGTGGACGCCGCACTGGCCGAGCACACCGCTCTCACCGAAGGAGAGGCATGACCGCCGTCGAGGTCGCGTACACCGAGGACGGGCCGGCCGACGCGCCGGTCGTCGTCCTGTCCAACTCGCTCGGGGCCACCCGGGGGATGTGGGACCCGCAGGTGCCGGCGCTGGCCGAGCGCTACCGGGTGGTCACCTACGACACGCGTGGTCACGGCGACTCGCCCACGCCGGCCGGTCCGTGGACCCTCGACGACCTGGTGGACGACGTCGTGGCGCTGCTCGACCGGCTCGGTGCACCGCGGGCGCACGTCGCCGGGATCTCCCTCGGCGGCATGACCGCGATGCGGCTGGCCGCCCGGGCGCCGGCGCGGGTCGACCGGATCGCCGTCCTGTGCAGCTCGGCGAAGGCGGACCCGCAGGGCTTCCGCGACCGTGCGGCCGCTGCCCGGTCCGGTGGGACGGCGCCGCTGGCGGCCCCGGTCGTGAGCCGCTGGCTGACCCCGGAGTACGCGGCGTCGCACCCGTCGCTGGTCGCGCGCCTGGAGGCGATGATCGCCTCGTCGGACGACGAGGGGTACGCCGCCTGCTGCGAGGTCGTCGCCGACATGGACCTGCGGGAGGACCTCGGGCGGATCACGGCGCCGACGCTGGTCGTCTCCGGCGCCGAGGACCCCTCGCTGCCGCCCGAGCACCAGCAGGTCATCGCCTCCGGGATCGTGGGATCGGAGTTCCTGTCGCTGAGCCCGGCCGCGCACCTGGCCAACCTGGAGCGGACGCTCGAGGTGACCGGCGCGCTCCTGGCGCACTTCGACGGCGCCGGGCGATGACCGGACCGGACCTGTCCGACGAGGAGCGCCGGACGGCAGGCATGCGGACCCGGCGGGAGGTGCTGGGAGACGCCCACGTCGACCGCGCCGTCGCCGGCACGACGCCGTTCACCGCGGACTTCCAGGACTTCATCACCCGCGTGGCGTGGGGGGACGTCTGGCAGCGGCCGGGGCTGACCCGGCGCGAGCGCAGCATCGCCACGCTGTCGATCACCGTCGCGCTGCGGCACTGGGACGAGTTCGCCCTGCACGTCCGTGCCGCGGTGAACAACGGCCTGACCGACGAGGACATCGCCGAGGTGCTGCAGCACGCCGCGGTCTACGCCGGGGTGCCGGCCGCCAACCACGCGTACAAGGTGGCCGGGCCGATCCTGGCCGAGCTGCGCGCCACCACCGACTGAGAGGGAGACATGGCACTGCTCGAGGACGGCGCCTGGCACGGCCGGATCTGGACCGGCGCCTGGACCGACGGGTCCGGCGGCACCTACGACGCCGTCGAGCCGGCGACCGGGGACGTCATCGCGCCCGTGGGCCGCGCGACTCCCGCCGATGTCGAGGCGGCGGCGGTGCGGGCGGCCGGCGCGCAACGATCCTGGGCGGCAGCGCCGTTCGAGGAGCGGGCGCGGGTGCTGCGCCGGGCCGGCTCCGTGCTGGAGGAGCACGCCGAGGAGATCAAGGGCTGGCTGGCCCGGGAGTCCGGGGCGATCCAGCCCTTCGGCGACTTCCAGGTGCACACCAGCGCGCAGGAGTGCTTCGAGGCCTCGGCGCTGCCCTCGCACCCGTACGGCGAGCTGCTGCGCACCGGCTCGCCACGGCTGTCGTTCGCCCGCCGGGTGCCGGCCGGTGTCGTCGGGGTGATCGCCCCGTTCAACGTGCCGACGATCCTCGCGATCCGTGCCATCGCCCCGGCGCTCGCGCTCGGCAACGCCGTCGTCCTCAAGCCGGACCCGCGCACCGCGATCTCGGGCGGCGCCGTGTTCGCCCGCGTCTTCGAGGAGGCAGGGCTGCCGGCCGGCGTGCTGCAGGTGCTGCCGGGCGGTGCCGACGTCGGCGAGGCGCTGGTGGTCGCGCCGCAGGTCCGGGTCATCGCGTTCACCGGGTCGACGCGGGCCGGTCGGGCGGTCGGCGCGCTGGCCGGGCAGCACCTCAAGCGCGCGCACCTGGAGCTCGGCGGCAACTCGGCGCTCATCGTGCTGCCGGACGTCGACGTGACCGCGGCGGCGTCCGTCGGGGCGTGGGGCACGTTCAGCCACCAGGGTCAGATCTGCATGGCGACCTCGCGGCACCTGGTGCACGAGTCGATCGCCGAGGAGTACACGCAGGTGCTCGCGGAGAAGGTGGCCCAGCTGCCGGTGGGGGACCCGTTCCGCGAGCAGGTGGCCCTCGGGCCGCTGATCGACGAGGGCCAGCGGGACCGGGTGCACGGGCTGGTGACGGCGTCGGTCTCCGCGGGCGCGTCGGTGCGCACCGGCGGGACCTACGAGGGGCTGTTCTACCGGCCGACCGTGCTCGCCGACGTGACCATCGACCACCCGGCGTACGCCGAGGAGATCTTCGGCCCGGTCGCGCCGGTGACGCCGTTCTCCTCGCTGGACGAGGTCGTGAAGCTGGCCTCCGGCACCGAGTACGGGCTCTCGCTGGGCATCCTGACCCGCGACGTCTACGCCGGGCTGCAGCTGGCCGAGCGGATCCCGTCGGGGCTGGTGCACATCAACGACCAGACCGTGAACGACGAGGCGGTGGCGCCCTTCGGCGGTGTCGGTGCCTCGGGCACCGGCTCCCGCCACGGCGGTCCGCAGGCCAACGTCGAGGCGTTCACCGAGACGCAGTGGGTGACGCTGCGGGGGGACCTGCCGGCCTATCCGTTCTGACCGGCCGCTCCGGACGGTCCTGACGCGGGTGCTCATGACCGGGATGGTGGCCGGTCGTGCGGACGGGACGGGATCGGCCGTCCACAGGCCGGAGGTCTGTCCACAGGTCACGAATGGGCAGGTCAGCCGTCCAGCCTCGCGACATGATCGAACACGTGATCGATGTCGGAGGTGGTGGGGCGACCGAGGTGGAACGGCTGCTCGACGCCGGGGTCGCCGCCCTGTCACAGGCCACGGCCGCGTGGTCGGACGAGGCGAGGGCAGCGGGGCGGGGCGTGCGAGCCCTCGCGTCCTTCGCACGCCTGCGGCCGCAGGGAGCGTTCGACCGGCAACCCGGTGAACAGGGCGCGATGTCGGCGAGCACCCGCGAGGGGCGACCGGAGGTCCTGACCGGGGTCAGCGAGTGGGCGGTGGACGAGGTCGCGCTCGCCCTGCGGATCAGCGGTCCCGCGGCGGCGGGTCGGTTGAGTGACGCGCTGGTCCTCGTGGACCGTCTTCCCGCCACCCTGGCGTTGCTGGAGGCCGGCCGGATCAGCTGGGGTCACGCCCGGCAGATGATCACCCAGGTCGGTCCCGTGACCGACGACGGGCTCCGGGCGCAGGTCGAGGCGCGGGTGCTGGCGCTGCTCAAGGACAAGACACCACCGCAGCTGGGGGACTGCGCCCGCCGGATCGTGCTGCGGGAGGACGCCGACGCCGCCGCCCGACGGCTGGTCGCCGCCGTGCGTGACCGGGGGGTGCGGCTGTTCGACCGGCGGGACGGGGCGGCAACGCTTGCGATCGACCTGCCCCTCCCGGTCGCGGTGGCCGTGTACCGGGCGCTCGAGGCCTACGCCGAGGAGCTACGCACCGAGGGCGACGAGCGGACCAAGCAGCAGCGGATGGCCGACGCGGTCACCGACCTGCTGCTGCGGCCGGGCGAGAACGGGCTGCCGCCGGTGTCGATCGCGCTCACGTTGATCGCCACGCTGGAGACGATGCTCGGCGGCAGCGAGCCGGGGCAGGTCGAGGGGCATCTCGTGCCGGCCGAGGCGGTGCGCGAGCTGGGCTACACGTTCGGCCTGATGCCACGTCCGGCACCGCAGTCGGCTGGGCACCCGGCGGAGGCCCAGCCGGCCCCTGGGAGACCATCAGAGCCGGAACACGAACCGGAACCGGAATCGGAGCCGGAGCCGACGGAGGAGCCGACAGCGGAGGCGACCCCGACTCCGGCGCAGGCACCCACGACCCCTGTCCGTGATCGCCCTCTGGCGGAGTGGATGGCGCTCGCCGCTGCCCGGCACGAGGCCGCGGTCGCCGCTGCGCTGAGCGGCGCCGACCAGGCCGTCGCCGAGGGGACCTGGACCGACGGCGAGGAGCGTGCACTGCTCGACCTCGGCGCGCTGATCGGCGTCCGCGACCTCACCGGCACCGGTCTGGCCCACCGACCGCACATCGCCGTGGTCGACATGCTGCGCGGCAGCCTCGTGGCGCTCACCGACGCCATCGGCATCCGCCGCGGCGGATCGCTGGGCCCACCGGGCGGCACGGCCGAGCACGATCCGCCCGCCGCGCTCGACCGGTTCGTCCGACTGCGGGACCGCCGCTGCCGGTTCCCCGGCTGCCGGGCCCGCGCCCGCACCTGCGACCTCGACCACCGCCGCGAGTGGCCGCACGGCCCGACCACCCACGCCAACCTGTGCTGCCTCTGCGAGCACCACCACCGGCTCAAGCACCAGGCGCCCGGCTGGCGGTTCGACGTGCCCGACGACCCTGCACACGACAGCGCACTCGTCGTCACGACGCCCGGCGGCGACACCCGCGTCAGCCACCCACCGCGGTTCGGCAGCGACCTCGACGTCCCGCCGTGGTGACGGTCGTGCCACGGCGGGGAGGGGCGCGCACGAGGATGGGGAGGTGGCGGACGACTCCCCGACGGTCGAACTCAGCCGGACCGAGCTGCAGGCGATCAGTGACTTCGCCGCACGGTGCGCCCGCCCCGTGCTGGGGACCTTCGAGGACACCCGGCCAGGGGACACCCGCCCGCGGGCCGCGGTCGAGGCCGCCGAGGCCTTCGTCCGCAGCGGAGAACGCACCAAGGCGCTCCGGGACGCCGCGTGGGCGGCACACCGGGCAGCCCAGGAGGCGCGCGACGCGGGACAGGCCGCGGCGAGCGCTGCGGCGCGCGCGGCCGCCGACGCCGCCGGCTCGGCGTTCCTCCACCCGCTGGCGAAGGCGACGCAGGTCCGGCACGTCCTGGGCGCTGCCGCGCACGCGGCCCGTGCGCGGGAACTGGCCGCCAGGGAGGATCCGCCCGTCGCCGCCGACCACCTCGCTGCCGTCCGCGAGCTCGCCGGCCCCGTGGTGGTTCGCGTCCTGCGGAGGTATCCGCCCGCACCGCCGGGCGGTGGCCGCGTGGGAGAGCTGCTCCGTCGGCTGGACGCGCTGTTGCGCTGAGGGCGCGGGATGCTGACCGGCGGGGGCGGAGCGACCGCCAGGGGACAGGGGGCCGACGTGTCGGCAGCTCGAGTGGTGATCGCCGGAGGAGGCATCGGCGGCCTCGCCGCGGCGGCCTTCCTCTCCCGCGCGGGGCTGGAGGTCTCGGTCCACGAGCAGACCGCCGAGTTCCGCGAGATCGGCGCGGGGCTGGTGGTCGCGCCGAACCTGGTCCGGCTGCTGCGTCGGCTCGGGCTGGCCGCCCGGCTCGCCGACGTCGGGGTCCGCCTCGAGGTGGGCTGGGAGTTCCGCCGCTGGCAGGACGGCCGCGTCCTTTTCGCCCAGCAGCTGGAGCGGTCGGCCGAGATGTACGGCGAGGACACCTGGGTGGTGCACCGCGCCGACCTGCTGGAGCTGCTGCGCTCCGCCGTCCCCGCCGAGGCCGTCCACCTGGGGCAGCGGGCGACGGGCGTCGAGCAGGACGACGACGGCATCCGGCTGCAGCTGGCCGACGGCACCGCGGTCGAGGGCGATGCCGTCATCGGCGCCGACGGGATCCACTCGGTGCTCCGCGGCGCCGTCACCACGCCGGGGCCGCCGCGCTACAGCGGGCTCTGCGCCTGGCGTTCGCTGGTCCCCGCCGACGCCGCGCCCGAGCTCGCCCGTCGCCCCGCGCAGACCCTGTGGCTCGGTCCCGGCCGCCACCTCGTGCACTACCCGGTCTCCTCGGGCCGGCTGGTCAACCTCGTGGCCTTCACCCCGGCCGGCGACTTCGACGTCGAGTCCTGGGAGTCGCGCGGCCGGGTCGAGGACCTCGCCGCCGAGTTCGCCGGCTGGGACCCGCGGCTGACCGACCTCGTCGCCGGTGCCGGCGAGGTGGGCCGCTGGGCACTGCTGGACCGCGACCCGATCCCCACCTGGACGGCGGGACGGCTGGCGCTGCTGGGCGACGCCGCCCACCCGATGGTCCCGTTCTTCGCCCAGGGTGCGGGGCAGGCGGTGGAGGACGCCGCCGCGCTCGCCGTCTGCCTGAGCGATCCGGGGGCGACGGTCCCCGAGGCCCTCGCCCGCTACCAGGCCGTCCGCGCTCCGCGGGCCACCCGCGTGCAGACCGCCAGCCGCGGCCGGCAGGGCTCCCACCACCTGCCCGACGGCCCCGAGCAGCAGACCCGCGATGCCGCCTTCGCCGGCGACGACCCCCTCGCCCACAACGAGTGGCTGTACTCCTACGACGCCGAGGAGGCCGCCCGCACCGCCCGGTGAACCAGCCGCAGCGGCTGCCCCGGCTGCAGCTGCGCGCACCGGTCGACGTCGGCCTCGTCCACGTACCCGATGACCGGGTAGCCGCCGGTGACGGGCGCGTCGGCGAGGAAGAGCACCGGCAGACCGGACGGCGGCACCTGCAGCGCCCCGCGCAGCATGCCCTCGCTGGGCAGCTCGCCCTCACGCGCGCGGCGCAGCGGCTCGCCGCCGGACAGCCGCAGCCCCACCCGGTTGCTCTCCGCGGTGACCGTCCACGGCTGGGTGGTGAGCGCCGTCCAGGCGTCGTCGGCGAACCAGTCCTGCCGCGGGCCCGGCCGGACCCGCACGGACACCTCGTCCCCGGGCGGATCGGACAGCGGCGCGAGGTCGGCCGCCGGCATCGGCTCGCGCGCCGTGCCGACCGGGAGGACGTCGCCGACCGCGACCACCGGCGGGCCGAGCCCGGAGAGCAGGTCGGTCGAGCGCGACCCGAGCACGGGCGCCACCTCGATGCCGCCGCGCAGCCCCACGTAGGTGCGCAGCCCGGTCGGGGGTGGGCCCAGCCGCAGCTCGGTGCCGGCCGGCAGTGGCCGGGGCGCGTTGTGCGCCACGGAGCCGGGACAGCGGGCCCCGGTGGTGACGACGGTCAGGTCGGCCCCGGCCCGCAGCGCCAGCCCGCCGAGCGTGACCTCCAGCAGCGCGGCGTCCGGGTCGTTGCCCAGCAGGCGGTTGGCCAGCGCGGCGGCGCCCCGGTCGGCCGCCCCCGACCGGCCGACGCCCAGGGCGCCCCGGCCCGGACGGCCGAGGTCCTGCACGGTCGTCAGCGGACCGGTCGCCAGGACGGTGACGCAGCGGCCGGTCATGCGGCGACGAACCGCACCCGCACGCCCGGCCGCAGCAGCGCGGCCGGATCGCGGTCGAGGTCGAACACGGCGACGTCGGTGCGGCCGATCAGCTGCCAGCCGCCGGGGGACTCCTGCGGGTAGACGCCGCTGAACGGCCCGGCCAGGCCCACCGCGCCGGCCGGGACGCGCGTGCGCGGGGTGTCGCGGCGGGGCACGTCCCACGGCTCGCCGTCGGGCGTGCAGTAGCCGAACCCGGGGGCGAACCCGCAGAAGGCGACCGTCCACGCGGTCCCGGTGTGCCGGGCCACGACGTCGGCGGGGGAGACGTCCCAGAATGCCGCGACGTCGGCCAGGTCCGCGCCGTCGTAGTGCACGGGCAGCTCCACCGTCTCCGCGGTCCCGGCGCGACCGGGCCGCGGACGGATGCGACGGACCGCCGCCTCGACGTCGGGCAGGGCCGCCACCGCGGGGTCGGTGACGAGCAGGACGGTGCGGGCGGCGGGGACGACGTCCACCACACCGGGCAGCGGATCGTCCACCAGCGCCGCGTAGAGGCCGAGGACCTGGTCGAGGTCGTCGACCTCGACCAGCAGCGCGGTCGACCCGCTGGGCAGGACGCGCATCAGCCCGCGAAGGGGGCCAGCGCCACCCCTGCCCCGGTCAGCTCCGAGCGCACCCGCCGGGCGATCGCCACCGCGCCTGGAGTGTCGCCGTGCACGCAGATCGAGTCCGGCCGCAGCAGCAGCGAGCCGCCCTCGACGTCGGTGATCGGCTCGCCGGTGGCCATGGCCAGGCAGCGGCGGGCGATCGCGTCGGCGTCGTGCAGCACCGCTCCCGGCAGCCGGCGGGAGACCAGCGTGCCGTCGGGGGTGTAGGCCCGGTCGGCGAAGGCCTCGGCCACGGTCCGGAGACCGGCGTCGGAGGCCTGGCGCAGGAACGCCGACCCGGGGAGGCCGAGCACCGGGAGGTCGGCCGAGTACTCGACCACCGCCCTGACCACGGCCGCGGCCTGCTCCTCGTGCGCCACGATCGCGTTGTAGAGCGCCCCGTGCGGCTTCACGTAGCTCACCCGGGTCCCGGCCACGCGGGCGAACGCCTCCAGGGCACCGATCTGGTAGAGCACGTCCTGGGTGAGCTCGTGCGGCTCGACGTCGACGAACCGCCGGCCGAACCCGGCCAGGTCCCGGTAGGCGACCTGGGCGCCGACCGCGACCCCGGCGGCCGCGGCCTGCTCGCACACCCGGCGCAGGATCACCGGGTCGCCGGCGTGGAACCCGCAGGCGACGTTCGCACTGGTCACGACGTCGAGCAGTGCCTCGTCGTCGCCCAGGGGCCACTGGCCGAAGCCCTCGCCGAGGTCGGAGTTGAGGTCCACGGTGTCCATCCTGCTGCCCCTCAGAACAGCTCGATCACGGGCTTCACCGAGTTGACCGCCAGGTAGATCGTCACCAGCCAGGCGGCCCAGCCGATCACCAGCAGCCAGCGCGGGTACCGGTATCCGCGCAACAGGTCGCTCCGCCGGGTCGCGACGTACAGCAGGACGGCGATCCCCACCGGCAGCAGCAGCCCGTTGAAGGCGCCGGCGAAGACCAGGAGCGTCGTGGGCGCGGCCTCGGCGAGGACGAACACCAGCGTGCTGACGGCGATGAAGCCGACCACGAGCAGCGTGCGGGTGCGGTCGCTGGTGCGCTCGCGCGAGGTCAGGAACGACACCGAGGTGTAGGAGGCGCCGATGACGCTGGTGATCGCGGCGGCCCAGAGGATGACCCCGAAGACCCGCAGGCCGACCTCACCGGCGGCTGCCTGGAACGCGTTCGCCGCCTGGTTCTCGTCGCCGAGGTCGGTACCGGCGGCGACCACGCCGAGGATGGCCAGGAAGAGGACGACGCGCATGATCCCGGTGACGACGATGCCGGTGATCGAGCCGCGGGTGATGTCGCGGACGTGCCTGGGACCGCTCACGCCGGAGTCCAGCAGCCGGTGCGCCCCGGCGTAGACGATGTAGCCGCCGATGGTCCCGCCGACCAGCGTGGTGATGGCCAGGAAGTCGACCTCGTCGGGCCACACGGCGTTGCGCAGCGCGGTGCCGACCGGCGGGTCGGAGCTGAGGGCGATCCAGGTGGTGAGCACGATCATCGCCACGCCCAGGACGACGACGATCCGGTCGACCGCGACGCCGGCCCGCTTGCTGAGGAAGATCCCGATGGCGACGACGGCGGAGATCAGCCCGCCGATCCGCGGCTCCAGGCCGAGCAGCGCGTCGAGGCCCAGCCCGGTGCCGGCGACGTTGCCGATGTTGAAGACCAGCCCCCCGGCCACCAGGAAACCGGCCATCGCCCAGCCCAGGCCGGGGAGCACCAGGTTGCCCAGCTCCTGCGCGCGGCGGCCGGAGACGCCGACCACCCGCCACACGTTCAGCTGCAGCGCGATGTCGATGAGGATCGAGATCAGGATGGCGAAGGCGAACGCGGCCCCGAGCCGGACGGTGAACGTCGTCGTCTGGGTGATGAACCCGGGCCCGATGGCCGAGGTGGCCATGAGGAACATCGCGCCGAGCACGGTGGAGCGGGTGCTCGCCGCCATGCGGCCGCCGGCGGGGGCGGTGGTCGGAGGGGCGTCCTCGGCCGGGCTGTGGGACATCGGCGCTCCTGGCGGCTGCGGACCGGTACCCGACGCTAGGACCGCCCCCGGCGCCCGGCAACGCGAACGGCGGGCCACTCCTGCACCCACTCCTCGCCCGGTGCCATCGCCGCCCAGCGCTGCTCGGCGGCGCGCAGGTCCTCGACGGCCGCGGTCAGCCGGTCGGCGGGGACTCCGCAGCCGGCGACCTCGCCGGGGAGCACCTCGGCGCCGTCGGCGAGGCGGTGCACCAGGTCGGCGAGGGCCTCGGCCCGCATCACCGAGCCAGCCCGCTCGCGCTTGACCCGGTCCGAGCGCTCGGCGGCGTGCGGCGGACGACGCCCCGAGACGTGCCGCATCGTCGTCCACACGGCGCCGTCGGCGACGGTGCCCCAGACGCCGTCGCGGACGCCCAGCGAGGCCTCGACGAGCGCGTGCACCAGGTCGTGCGGCAGCCCCTCCCCGCCGCCGGCGCCGCGGATCGCGAACACCACGCCGTCGTCCCGCTCGACCAGCGACTCCACGGCGCGGCGGTCGGCCATCCGGCGGAAGGTGAGGCGCACGTCCCCCAGGATGGCGGCGCCCGCGAGCGATTTCCGTCGGGCGTGCAGCGCCGGTGGGCACCCGATGCGTCTTTCCGGGTGGGAGACGGGAGCGGACGTGACGTTCGAGCAGTTCGTGGCGGCACAGGGGCAGCCCCTGCTGCGGCTGGCGTTCGTGCTGTCCGGCGACCGGCACCTGGCCGAGGACCTCGCCCAGACCGCGCTGGCCGACGCCCACCGGCACTGGCAGCGGGTGGCGGCGGCGCAGGACCCGGCCGCCTACGTCCGCCGCATGCTGGTCAACGCTCACCTCAGCTGGCGGCGCCGCCGGTGGACGACGGAGCGGCCGGTCGAGCGGACCGACCCCGGCCCGCCGGTGGCCGACCACGGGCAGGCGGTCGTCGACCGCGACCGGATGCGGATCCTGCTGGCCGGCCTCGCGCCCCGGGCGCGGACCGTCCTCGTGCTGCGCTACTACGCCGACCTGGACGACGCGGCGATCGCCGACGCCCTCGGCATCACCGCGAGCTCGGTGCGCGCCACGGCGTCGCGTGCGCTGGCCGCCCTGCGCGGCGCCACCACCCCCGAGGCGCTGGAGGAGACCCGATGAGCACCGAGGACACCGAGCGGGAGCTGCGCGCCCTGTTCGCCGCGGACGCCGAGTCGGCGCCGTCCGCGGCCGGTCTGGCCGACGGGGCGCGGCGCCGGGTGCGGGCCCGCCGGGTGCGGGCGGCGGCCGGCGCCGGGCTGCTGGTGGCCGCCGGCGTCGTCGGCGCCGTCGTCCTCGGGGACGCTCCGGGCGACGCGGAGCCCGGACCGCCCGCCGCGCAGACCCCCGGCACGCACCCGGCCGCCGGAGGTGCGCTCCCCGTCGGCCCCGACGGGGACTGCGGGCCGTACCTGCCGATGGACCTGGTCACGTGGGACCTGGCCGTCGACGGCACGGTCGTCGCGATCGGGCCGCAGCCCTCCTGGGGGCCCGAGGAGCCGGAGCCGCGGGTCGAGGTGACCCTGGCGGTGCACGAGTGGTTCGTCGGTGGAGCGGGGGAGACGGCGACCGTGGAGATGTACCCGCCCACCGCCGCCCTGTCGGAACCGCCACCGGCCTACGGGGTGGGCAGCCGCCTGCTCGTCGCGGCCGTCGAGGACCGGGACGGCGGGCTCGTCGCCTCCAGCTGCGGGTTCACCCGCCACTACGACCGCGTGACGGCGGCGGAGTGGACCGCCGCGGCGTCGGCGGGACCCGCGGACGGACCGACCGGCGAACTGCCGACCGACTCGGCGGCCTCCTGCGTGGAGGAGTACTCCCCGCAGGCCGTGGCCGACCGGGCCTTCGCGTTCGACGGGACCGTCGTGGCCATCGGCCCGCCGGTCGGCAACGGGGGCGGGGCGCCGCTGGACCTCGTCGGCGTGACCTTCCGCGTCGACGAGTGGTACCGCGGGGGCTCCGGGGAGACGGTCACGGTCGACATGGACCCGCCGGACGGCGGCCTCCGGACCAGCGAGCCGGTCGCCGTCTACGGGATCGGCACCCGGCTGCTCGTCTCCGGCGAGCCGCGCTGGGGTGGCGCGCCGCTGGACGCGCCCCTCGCGTGGTCCTGCGGGTTCACCCGCTACTCCGACCCGGCGACCGCGGCCGGCTGGGCGGCGGCCACCGGGTGACCCTCATCCCTTTACGACGTCGTAGCGGACGCAGACGAACTCGCCGTTGACCGCCCACTCGGTGCGGGCCAGCTCCACGTGGCGGGGCAGCAGCGGGGCGCCGGCGCCGATGGTGACCGGGGCGATGGAGACGACGACCTCGTCGAGCAGGCCGGCGTCGGCGAACTGACCGGCCAGGTCGCCGCCGCCGACCACCCAGACGTCGCGCTCGCCCGCCGCGGCCACCATCTCGGCGTGCAGGGCGATGAGCTGCTCGCGGGTGTCGGCCGCGGTGATCCGGATGTCCGCGCCGGGGAACGGCTGGAGGTCCTGGTGGGTCAGCACCCACGCCGGCATCGCGTAGGCCCACGACTCCGGCTCGTGCTCGCGGACCCAGCGGTAGGTGCTCGACCCCATGACGATGGCGCCGATCCGCTTCTCGAACTCCTGGTGGCTCATCGGGCCGTCCGCGTCGATCTGGCGGGAGAGCAGCCAGGCGAGCGAGTGGTCCTCGGTCGCGATGAAGCCGTCGAGCGTGGTGGCGGTGTTGTAGACGGTCCGGGTCACTTCTCTCTCCTCGTCAGCCAGTCGATCGGGTCGCCGGTGTCGATCTCGACGCCGGCGTCGCGGAGCAGGGAGCGCACCAGCAGCCGCCGGTGCGCCGAGAACGTGAGGACGTGCGCGACGACGCTGCCGAGCACGAAGGTCTCCGGCGGCTCGCACAGCGCGTCGACCAGCCGGTCGCCCCAGGCGCCGCGGCGGGCGATGTCGCGGACGGCGGCCAGCCACCGCGGGGCGACGTCGTCGTGGCGGGCGAGCAGCGCGGCCGGGTCGTCGGCGCCGCGCACCGGGTGGTCGGCGCCCTCGATCGAGGCCAGCCACACCTCCTTGGACCACACCAGCGTCGACAGCACCGCGGCGATGGACTCCTCCGCGCCGTCCCACGGCAGCATCGACCAGCCGGGCAGCCGGACCCGGCGGTAGGCCTCGTCGTCCAGGCCCTTCGCGGCCTCGAGCAGCGCCCGGGTGTCCTCCACGTCGTGGTGCACCAGCAGCCCGGTCACCTCGTCGGGCGTGCCGCGGGCGGGCTGGTCGGCCACCCACAGCGACATGGGCGGGTGGAAGTGGATGCCGTTGGGCGCCGGCAGCCAGTGGCCGTCGCGCGGCGCGGGCCCGGGATCGGTGACGCTGCCGGGGGAGCGGCCGTAGGCGCGGGTGAACGCCCGGGCGAAGCCCTCGACCGAGTCGTACCCGGCGGCGAAGGCGGTCTCGGTGACGCTGGCGCCGCCGCGCAGCTGCCACGCCGCGCGCTCCAGCAGCACCCGCCGGCGCAGCGCCACTGGGGGCTCGCCGGCGCCGGCGCTCACCTGCCGGCTGAAGTACCAGGGGCTGGCGTAGGCGTCGCCGGCCATCTCGGGCAGCGTCCGGTTGTCCTCGTCGAGGACGGCGTCGATGAGCTCGCGGAGGCGGTCGCGCCCCGGGGCGGGGGAGTGCTCGGTCACGGGGAGAGTCTGGCGAGGACGGCGACCCCGGCGCCCGACCGTTCTTGCGCTGTGCGGGCGCGGCGGGCGGGATCAGGCCGCCGAGCGCGCGTACCGGGACGGCGTCGTGCCCAGCAGACGGCGGAAGTGCCGGTTCAGGTGCGCCTGGTCGCAGAACCCGACCGCGGTCGCCACCTCGGCGGGCGGCTCGCCGGCGAGCAGCCGGTGCCGGGCGGCGTCCACCCGCCGGCCGATGACGTACCGGTGCGGCGGCAGCCCGAAGGTGCGGCTGAACGCCCGGACCAGCGAGTCGGGGTGGACGCCGAGCAGCCGGGCGGCGTCGGCCAGCGCGATGCCCTCGGCCAGGGTCGCGTCGAGCAGGTCCCGCAGGTCCGCCGCGACCGCCCGCCCGGCCGGTTCCCCCGGTGCGGCCGGCCGGCCGCGCAGGTGCTCGGCGACCCGGCCCAGCACGAGCGCGAGCCGGCTCTCCGCCTCCAGCTCGTCGCCGGGCGTGGCCAGCGCCCGGTGCAGCTGGCCCACCCGGGAGGCGAGCAGCGGGTCCGGCAGGGCGGGGGTGTCGACCGCCCGCCCCGTCAGCTCCGGGGGCACGAGGGCGGGCTCGACGTAGACGACGCGCTTGCGGAACCCCGCGTCGCTGACGGCCCGCCCGGTGTGGGCGACCTGCGGCGGCAGCACCGTGACCTGGCCCGAGAGTGCGCCGTGCTGGTCGCGGCCCAGGTCGTAGCGGACGGCGCCGGAGTCGACGAGCAGGAGGGTCCACTCGTCGTGGGTGTGGGCGGGATAGGCGTGCGCGACGAAGCGGGCGTGCAGGACCTCGCTGACGCCCGGGACCGCCGGGCGCCAGGCCCGCACCCGCTCGCCGCCGGTGTCAGGAACGTCCAAGACCGCACCTCCTCCGGGTCCCAGTCTGGTCCCGCGCCGGCAGCGGGCCGGCGGCGGGACGGGAGGGAACCGATGAGCGGGCCGGTGCGCTTCGACACCAAGATCGCGGTGCTGCTGCGGGAGGACCTGGCGGGCTGGCAGCGGGTGAACGTGGTGGCCTTCCTCGCCAGTGGCATCGCCGGTGCGGTGCCCGAGCTGCTCGGCGAGCCGTACGCCGACGCCGACGGCACCGGCTACCTGCCGATGTTCGGCCAGCCGGTGGTCGTGCTGGAGGCCGGCGCCGAGGCGCTGCGGACCGCGCACGGCCGCGCCGTCGACCGGGCCCTGCCGGTCAGCGTCTTCACCGAGGAGCTGTTCGCCACCGGGCACGACGCGGCCAACCGCGCGGCGGTCGCCGCGGTGCCCCGCGCGGAGCTGGCACTGGTCGGGTTCGCGGTGCACGGGCCCCGCAACGCCGTCGACAAGGTGGTCAAGGGCGCGCACCTGCACCCGTGAACCGCCACCATGGGAGCCATGGCAGCTCCCGCCGAGCACCGCGCGCAGTACCGGGCCGGCCTCGCCGTCCCCACCTCGGGCGCCGCGCCGGGCTTCACGCAGGCCAACCTCGTCGTCCTCCCGCGGGACTGGGCCTGGGACATGCTGCTGTTCGCCCAGCGCAACCCGCAGCCGGTGCCGGTGCTCGAGGTGACCGACCCCGGCTCGCCGGGGACGACGCTGGCGCCGGGCGCCGACCTGCGCACCTACCTGCCGCGCTACCGGGTCTGGCGGGACGGCGAGCTGGTCGACGAGCCGACCGACGTGCTCGACGTCTGGCGCGACGACCTCGTCGCGTTCCTGGTCGGCTGCAGCTTCAGCTTCGAGACCGCGCTGCTCGACGCCGGCGTGCCGATCCGCAACGTCGAGCAGGGCCGGAACGTGTCGATGTACCGGACGTCGGTGCCCTGCCGCCCGGCCGGCCGGCTCTCCGGGCCGCTGGTGGTGTCGATGCGCCCGGTGCCGGCGTCCCTGGTGGCCACCGCGGTGGCGGTCACCGCGCGGATGCCGCAGGTGCACGGCGCTCCGGTGCACGTCGGCGCCCCGGAGGCGCTGGGCATCGCCGACCTGGCCGCGCCCGACCACGGAGATGCGGTCGACATGGAGCCCGGCGACGTGCCCGTGTTCTGGGCGTGCGGGGTGACGCCGCAGGCCGCGGTCCTCGCGTCCCGGCCGCCGCTGGCGATCACGCACGCCCCGGGGCACATGTTCGTCACCGACGTCCCGGACAGCGCCTACCGGCTGCCCTGACGGGCCCGCACCCTCGAGTGCCGGCGCCCGTAGAACGCGTAGACGACGAAACCGAGGGCCAGCCAGGCCAGGAAGCGCAGCCAGGTCTCGATGCTGAGGTTGAGCATCAGGTACAGGCAGGCCAGCGCCGACACGACCGGCAGCACCGGCGACAACGGCACCCGGAACGGCCGGCGCAGGTCCGGGCGGGTGCGCCGCAGCACCGGCACCGCGGCCGAGACCAGCAGGAACGCGAACAGCGTGCCGATGCTGACCAGGTCGGCCAGCGTGCCCAGCGGCACCAGCGCCGACAGCACCAGCACGAGGACGCCGAACACGAGGGTGATGCGCACCGGGGTGCCCGTGCGGGGGGAGACACCGGCGACGGCCGGGGGCAGCAGGCCGTCGCGGCCCATCGCGAAGCCGATCCGGCTGGCGGTCAGCAGGTCGACCAGGATCACCGAGGTCAGCCCGGCGACGGCGGCCAGCGAGATCAGCGACGACGCCCAGCCGGCGCCGACCTGGTCGAAGGCGTCGGCCAGCGGAGCCCCCTCGTCGAGCCGGTCGTAGCGGACCATGCCGACCAGCACGAGCGAGACACCGACGTACAGCGTCGTCGACAGCGCGAGGGTGCCCAGCAGGCCCAGCGGCAGGTCGCGCGCCGGCCGCCGGGTCTCCTCCGACAGGTTCGCGACCGCCTCGAAGCCGGTGTAGGCGAAGAACACGACGGCGGCCGCGGTCAGCACCCCGCCGACGCCGAACGCCACCGGCTCCAGCCCGAGCGTCGCCTCCAGCAGCGGCCGGGCCAGCCCGCCCTCGCCCTCGGCCGGCCGCGACGGCGGCACGAACGGCGTCAGGTTGGCGCCGCGCACGTACCAGGCGCCGGCCACGACGATGAAGACGCAGACCGCCACCTTGACGACGACGAGCCCGGCGGTGACCCGCGCCGACTCCCGGATGCCCAGGACCGCGACCGCCACCAGCACCACCACGATCAGCGCGGCGCCCACGTTGACCGGCGCGTCCTCGCCGAAGAGCCCGGGCGGCAGGTCCAGCAGGTTGCCGACGTACCCCGACCACCCCCGAGCGACGACGGCGGCGCCCAGGGCGAACTCGAGGAACAGGTCCCAGCCGATGATCCAGGCGACGACCTCGCCGGCGGTCGCGTACGCGTAGGAGTAGGCGCTGCCCGCCGTCGGCACCGACGAGGCGAGCTCGGCGTAGCAGAGCGCGGCCAGGGCGGCGACGACGCCGGCGATCACGAACGAGATCACCACCGCGGGGCCGGCGTTGTCCTTCGCCTGCACCCCGGTGAGCGTGAAGATCCCGGTGCCGATCACCACGCCGATGCCGAAGCCGACGAGGTGGCGGGCGCTCAGCCGGCGCCGCAGCCCTCCGCTGCCACCCGTTCCGTCGGCGTCGCCGGCCTCGGCCCGGATGTCCTCGACCGACTTCGTCCGGAACAGGTCCACCCGCACATGCTGCGGGCGCCCGGACCGGACCGCGCGCTAGACCTCGGTGACCTCGAACGTGTGGCTGGGGCTCACGAACTCCCCCTGGGCCGCCACCAGCAGGATCTCCCGCGATCCGGCGGCCTCGGTCGCGGCGAGCAGGCCGTGCACCGACGCGCTGGCACGGGCCACGGCCTCGGCGGCCGAGCGGGTGTCGAGCCAGTGGGCGAGGAAGAGGGCGGCGATCGCGTCACCGGCGCCGTTGACCGCGACGTCCAGCCGCGGCGTCCGCACCCGCCAGTGCCTCCCGCCCTCGGACGCGAGGAGGTCCACCGCGTCGTCGGGGGTGTCGTCGGCGACGAGCGAGGTCGTGAGCACGACCTTCGGGCCCATCGCCTGGACGGCGGCGACCGCCTCCTTGACCGAGGACAGCGACGTCGTCGTCGTGCCGGACAGAAGGTCGAGCTCGTAGTGGTTGGGGGTGACGACGTCGGCGGCGGGCACGGCCACCTCGCGCATGAACTCCGGGATGCCGGGCCGCACGAACACCCCGCGGCCGACGTCACCGATCACCGGGTCGCAGCAGTACACCGCCGCGGGGTTCGCCTCCCGGACCCGGCCGACGGCGCCGATCACCGCGTGCCCGATGTCGGCCGAGCCGAGGTAGCCGGACAGGACGGCGTCGCACCCGCCCAGCACGCCGCGGTCGGCGATGCCCTCCACGACCTCGTCGACGGCCTGCCCGTCGAACACCCGGCCGCGCCAGAACCCGTAGCCGGTGTGGTTCGAGAACTGCACCGTGTGCACCGGCCACACCTCGATGCCCAGCCGCTGCAGCGGGAACACCGCGGAGGAGTTGCCGACGTGGCCGTAGGCGACGTGGGACTGGATCGACAGGACGGCGGTCATGGCCCCGTACCGTGCCACAGTGCTGATCCGCGACGCCGTCCCGGCCGACGCCGCCCGCTGCGCCGAGGTGTACGCGCCGTACGTGACCGGCGGCGCGGTGTCCTTCGAGCTCGAACCGCCGTCCGCCGCGGACATGGCGGAGCGCATCGCGCGGGCCCAGGTCGCCCACGCGTGGCTGGTGGCCGAGCGGGACGGCCGCGTCGTCGGCTACGCCTACGGCGGGGAGTGGATGAGCCGCGCCGCCTACCGGTGGTCGTGCGTGGTGAGCGTCTACCTCGAGCCCGGCCTCCGGCGCACCGGCGCCGGCCGCGCGCTGTACGAGGAGCTGTTCGCGCGGCTCGCCGGCCGCGGCTACCGGATGGCGCTCGCGGGGATCACCCTGCCGAACCCGGCCAGCGACGGGTTGCACCGGGCGCTGGGCTTCGAGCCGGTGGGCACGTTCCGGCAGGTCGGGTTCAAGGACGGCGGCTGGCACGACGTGGCGTGGTCCCAGCGGCCGCTCACCGACGACGACGGCCCGCCGGCGCCGCTGCGCTGAGGGACGCGACCGGACGGCGCCGTCCCTCCGTCGGACGACGCCGCCCGGGCGCGGGCTCGGGCCGGTCAGCCGGCCGTGGTCACCAGTCCACGCCGGCGCGCTCGGTGCCGGTGCGCAGCAGGCCGCGGGTGCCGATCCGGTAGGTGTTCATGACGGTCAGCCGCGGGGTGTAGACGTGCACGCTGATCGCCGGGTGCGCGCCGGTGTTGGTCACCTGGTGCACGTGGTGCGGGCCGAACGGCCGGACCCGGCCGGCGGTGAGCCGGGCCTCGGCGTCGCGGACCCCGCCGTCCCCGGTGTCGGTCACCGTGAGCTCGGCCAGCGTCCCCTGGACGACGGCGAACGCGCCGGCCGAGCCGCCGTGGTCGTGCAGTGGCGTGCCCTGGCCGGGCAGCCAGGAGAGCAGCCAGACCTGGGCGGCGGCGAGGTCGTCGTGCAGCGCGGGGTCGAGGGCGGCCGCGGCAGCGGCCGGCTCCAGGAGGTGGGTCCACCGGCTCTGCGGCCGGTACTCGACGAGGTCGGTCCACGCCGCGGCGTTCGCGGCCAGCGCGGCGGCGAGGGCCGCGGCGCTGGTGCGCCGGGTGGTGATCTCGTCGGCGCCGCGGGTCGCGGTGATCGTCGCGAGGAGCGCGGCGGCGGGGGCGGGCAGGGTGGCGGTGCTGGAGGTCACGGGGAGTCCTGACGACAGGCGCGCCGGCCCGTGCGGGGGCGGACGCGGAGGAGGAGGAGCGGTCTGGAGCGGCGTCAGGGAGCCGGACACAGCGCGCTGGCGACCCGCAGCAGGTCCACGGCGGACCGGCGGTACAGGGCGGGGGCGGCAGGCACGTCGTCCAGGGAACGCGACCGTGCATTCCCTGTCAAGTCCATCGGATTGGTAGGGATACGTGTCGCGGGACCGCTGACGCCCGTGCAGCGGTAACGAGAAGTCGTCGCGATCGACACCGCACGGACACGACGTCAGGTCAGGCTCTGGTCAGGCCCTGCCAGGCCCTGGTCGCAGCCGTCGCCCGGAGGTGCATCGCGTGGACATCGCCCTGCTGCTGGGTCCGGAACCGCCCCGGGGAGTCCGCGCGCACACCGTGGGGCTGGCGAACGCGCTGGCCCGGCTCGGTGAGCGGGTGACCGTCTGGGAGCTGTCCCGCGGCAGGGCCGGCGGCACCGGCCTGCCGGTGGACCCCGCCGTCCGGCTGCTGTCCGTGCCGTTCCCCGACGTGCCGGGGGAGGACGCCGGAGCGCGCCTGCGGCGGGCAGTCGCCGAGCTGGGGATGGCCGTCGCCGCGGCGGGGGAGCGGTACGACGTCGTGCACGCGCAGGACTGCACCGGCGCCGACGCCGTCCCCGGCTGCGTCCGGACGGTGCATACCCTGGACGGCTGCGCCGCCGCCGAGCCGGCCGGGTGCTCCGAGCGGGCGTTCACCCGTCCTACGGCGCTGTTCTGCGGGTCCGCCGCCGTCGCGGCGCAGGTCCGCGCCCGGTGGGGCCGTGACGCCGTGGTCCTGCCCGGCGGGGTGGACACGACCCGCTTCGCCGCCGCCGCGGCGCCGGAGAACGCGGCCGGGCGGAACCGCTGGCGCGCCCGGCTCGGCCGGTACGTGCTCGCCGTCGGCGGGGTGGAACCGCGCAAGGGGACCCTCGACCTGGTCGAGGCCATGGCCACCGTGCGGCTGGCCCGGCCCGACCTCGCCCTGGTGCTCGCCGGCGAGGCGTCGCCCGACGCGGACCGGTACCGGGCCGTCGTCGACGCGCGGGCGCAGGAGCTGGAGGTCTACCCCCTGGTCCTGGGGCACGTGCCCGACGAGGAGTTCGCGCCGCTGGTCGCCGGTGCGCAGGCGCTGGCGGTGCCCTCCACCGAGGAGCGCTTCGGCAGCGCCGTGCTGGAGGGTCTGGCCGCTGGGGTCCCGGTCGTCGCCCGGGACCTGCCCGCGGTCCGCGCCTCGGCCGGGGGCGTGGTGTCCCTCGCGACCGGTCCGGCGGGCTTCGCCGCGGGCCTCCTGGCCGCCGCCGACGCCGACCGCCGGCGCCTCGCGGACGGGCGCGCCGTCGCCCTCCGGCACGGGTGGGACGCCGCCGCCCGCGCCCACCTGCGCTGCTACCGCGCCGTCGCGGACGCGCCGGTACCGCATGCGGTGGGCGCCTGACCGGTTGTCTGCGATCTACACGGGCAACCCTTGACCCCGTTCCGGGGGATCGCTGGCAGAACTGGGAGTGGAGGCGCTGCACCCCGGCGCCGATATCCCAGCGTCGGACCGAGCCGGGAACGACCAACGGCCGGAGCAGACGGCGCGGAACGGGGGTGCGGGGTGCAGGGGACGGGGCCGGTGCCGGAGTGTGGGACGGTCCAGCAGGTGGCGACCGGGCCGGCCTGGTGGCTGGTCGACGCCGCCGACCTCGTGGTCGCCGGTCCCTACGCGGACCAGGGCGAGGCGGTGTGGGCGACCGGACCGCTGAGCCCCGAGGGCGGCTCCGGCGGCACCCCGGCCTACGGCGTGCGGCGCGACGGCGGGCGGCTCGCCCGGCGGCCCTCCCCGGAGGACCGCGCGTGGCTGGCCGACCTCTCCGGCGAGCTGGAGCGGGTCGGCGAGGAGTGGGACGCCCTGGTCGACGACGTGTCCCCGCTGGTCGGCCTGCTCTGCCAGCTGGGCGCGTCGCTGGTGGAGGTGGGGCTCCCGCTGCACGACTGCAGCGGCCGCACCGCGACCCGCTCGCGCGGCGGCGTGTGCCTCACGCCGAGCCCGGTGCACGACGGCGTCGTCGTCGCCTGGACCCAGCACCTGCGCACCACGCGGGAGGCCCCCCGCCCGCCGGAGACCGAGCGCTGGCTGCAGGAGACGATGAACCGCACGCTGGCCGGCCTGCTCGGCGGCCTCGGGTTCACCACCGCACCCTTCGGGGAGGCGAGCGCCGCGCTGGTCACCGGCCGGCGCGCCGCGGCGGAGACGGCCGGCGACCAGGCGGCGGGGGACGGCTGAGCTGGGTGTACTGACAGCTAGGCGGGGTCGCTGCTCGAGAGGTGGGTCCCGAGGTTCTGCAGCGCCTTCCGCAGCTGGCCGCCGGCGAACCGGATGATCAGCCCGCCGACGAAGCCGGGGCTGGTCTCCTGGGCCATCGTGTACTCGACGCGGGTCCCGGTGCCCTCGGGCGTCAACGTGAAGTTCTCGGCGAGGGCGCGGACCGCGGGCAGCCCCGCCTCGTCCACCCGGAACGCCCACCGGCGGCCCGGCTCCCACGCGAGGACCGTCTCCAGGAACCGCGCGCCGCGGGCGAACACCTCCCGCTGGGAGCCGACCCCGTGCGGGCCGGGAGTGAGGTAGCGCCCGGCGTCGGAGAAGCCGGGGAACCAGGCGCCCCAGCCGGCCGGGTCCTCCGCCAGCGCCGCGAAGACGACGTCCGGGGGCGCGGGGACCACGTGCGTGACGGTGACGCGGTGCTTCGCCTTCTCGACGAAGTCCAGCTCGACGGGGCGCAGGCTCCTGGGCATGGCGGCACCCTAGACCGGCCGGGAGCGCGCAGCGGCCTGGTTACCGTGACCCCCGTGCAGCCTGATCCCGCCTCCCACCCCGACGTGCGCCCGGGCTCGGGCCCGCTGCGCGGCCTCCGCGTCGTCGAGCTCGCCGGGCTCGGCCCCGGCCCGTACGCCGGGATGCTGCTGGCCGAGCTCGGCGCCGACGTCCTGCGCGTCGACCGGCCCGGCGGCGGCTCGGTCCTGCTCCCGCCCGAGACCGAGCTGCTGCACCGCAGCCGCCCCTGCGCGGCGGTCGACCTCAAGCGCCCCGAGGGGCGCGACCTGCTGCTGCGGCTGCTCGACTCCGCCGACGTCCTCGTCGAGGGCCTGCGCCCCGGCGTCACCGAGCGGCTGGGCCTGGGCCCCGAGGAGGCCCTGGCCCGCAACCCCCGGCTGGTCTACGCGCGGATGACCGGGTGGGGCCAGACCGGCCCGCGGGCCGCGGAGGCCGGCCACGACATCAACTACCTGGGGCTGACCGGCGCGCTGCACGCCATCGGCCCGGCCGAGCACCCCGTGCCGCCGCTGAACATCGGCGCGGACTTCGGCGGTGGCTCGCTGTTCCTCGTGGTGGGCGTGCTGGCGGCGCTGCTGGAGCGGGCCACCAGCGGGCACGGCCAGGTGGTCGACGCGGCGATGGTCGACGGCGCCAGCTCCCTGGTCACCATGGTCCACGGCATGCTCGCCGCCGGCGTGTGGACCGATCGGCGCGAGGCCAACCTGCTCGACGGCGGGGCGCCCTTCTACACGACCTACGCGTGCGCGGACGGCCGGCACGTCGCCGTCGGCGCGATCGAGCCGCAGTTCCACGCCCGCCTCCTGGAGGGCCTCGGCCTGAGCGGGGAGCTGTCGCACCAGCACGACACGGCGGCCTGGCCGGAGCACCGGCGGCGGATGGCCGAGGTCTTCGCCACCCGGACCCGCGACGAGTGGGCGGCGCACTTCGCCGGCACCGACGCCTGCGTCACCCCGGTGCTGGGCCTCACCGAGGCGCCCACCGATCCGCACCTGGCCGCCCGGGGCAGCTACGTCGAGGTCGACGGCGTCGCCCAGCCCGGCGTCGCGCCCCGGTTCTCGCGGACCCCGGGCGCCGTCCGCAGCGCGCCGCGGCTGCCCGGACAGGACACCCGGACGGCGCTCGCGGCCTGGGGGATCGCCGACGACGAGGTCCGCCGGCTGCTCGACGACGGCGTGGTGGCCGGATGAGCGCCGGCGAGGACGGCGGCGCGCTGCAGCGGCTGCTCACCGTCACCGAGGAGGCGCCCGACCGGTTCCTCACCGGCGCGCCCACCCCGAACCGGCACAACGGCCTCTACGGCGGCCAGGTGGCGGCCCAGGCGCTGGTCGCCGCCGCCCGGACCGTGCCCGGCGAGCGGGTGCCGCACTCGCTGCACGGCTACTTCCTCCGCCGCGGCGACGCCCGCCTGCCGGTGGCCTTCGACGTCGAGCGCGACCGCGACGGCCACTCGTACTCCGCGCGCACCGTCGCCGCCCGCCAGGAGGGCCGGGTGATCTTCCGGCTCGCGGCCTCGTTCGCCCGGCCCGAGGAGGGGCCCGACCGGCAGGCCGTCGCCATGCCCGCGGTGCGCGGGCCGGAGGAGTCCCAGCCGCTGCCGACGATCCTGCCCGGGGTCGAGGTCCGCGACCCCGACCCGAGCGCCGAGCGGGCGCACCCCATGCGCACCTGGGTGCGGGCGCCGGGTGCGGCCGACGGCGGCCCGCTCTCCCAGGCCGCGGTCCTCGTCTACGTCTCCGACCTCTTCAGCGGCCTGGCGCACCTCATGGGGTCGCGGGTCCGCTCGATGGCCAGCCTCGACCACGCGGTGTGGTTCCACCGCCCGGTCCGGGTGGACGACTGGGTGCTCATGGACCACGTCGGCACCTCGCTGGCCGCCGGCCGCGGCTGGTACACCAGCACCCTGTTCGACCGGACCGGGGCGGCGCTGGCCAGCTGCGCCCAGGAGATGGTGATCCGCGAGGCCCGGGGCCCCGAGGAGGCCTGACGGGTCCGGCCCGGTGTCAGGCGCCGGCGACCAGCTCGGTGTCGACGCCGACCTTGCCCACCTTGGAGGCGCCGCCCGGGCTGCCCAGCGGCGCGTCCCGGCCGGGCAGCGGCTCGACGAAGAAGCGCCGGTTGTCGGCGATGTGCGGCTCGTTCTCCTCGGTCACCCGGCGGTCCTGGGAGATCGCCTCGACCGGGCACACCGGCTCGCAGGCGCCGCAGTCGATGCACTCCTTGGGGTTGATGTAGAGCTTGCGGTCGCCCTCGTAGATGCAGTCGACCGGGCACTCGTCCACGCAGGACATGTCGGTCGTGTCGATGCACTCGCTGCCGATGACGTAGGGCACGGGAGGTCTCTCTCCTGGGGGCGAAGGGGCGGGAGGTCAGGCGGGGCTGCCGGGCACGGCCGCCGTCAGGTCGGCCTGGGTGAGGTCGGCACGGGCGCTGCCGAGCCGTTCGATCGCGAGCTCGCGCACGCGGAACCTCTGCAGCTTGCCGGTGGCCGTCTGCGGCAGCTCGTCGAAGACCAGGATGTTGCGGGGCCGCTTGAACGCCGCGAGGCCGTCGCGGCAGAACGCGACGAGGCCGGCGTCGGTCACGGTCGCGCCGTCGGCCAGCACGACGCAGGCGACCGGTTTGTCGAGCCCGGTCTCGTCCGGCACCGAGACGACGACGACCTGGTTGACCTCCGGGTGCGCCCGCAGCCGCTCCTCGACCTCGGTGGGGGACACCCAGATCCCGCCGGCCTTGATGATGTCGTCGGTGCGGCCGAGCGAGGAGTAGTACCCGTCGGCGCTGCGCACGTAGGTGTCGCCGGTGCGCACCCACTCGCCCTGGAACACCCGGCGGGTGACGTCCATCCGCGACCAGTAGCCGGTGGCCGCCGACGTGCCCTTCACCCAGAGGTTGCCCGGGGTGCCGTCGGGCACCGGGTTGCCCTCGTCGTCGACGATCTTCGCCTCGTACCCGGCGACGATCTCGCCGGTCGACCCGGCGCGGGTCCGGCCGGGGCGGCCGCTGATGAAGATGTGCAGCATCTCCGTCGAGCCGATGCCGTCGAGCATCTCCACCGAGAACGTCGAGGTGAACCGCTCGAACAGCGGGGCGGGGAACGCCTCGCCGGCCGAGACGCAGGCCCGCACCGAGGCGAAGGCGTCGGCCGGGAGCCCGGCGCCGACCAGCGCGGCGTAGAAGGTCGGGCCGGCGAAGAACAGGGTGGGGCGGTGCTCCTGCAGCACGCGCAGGGTGCCCGCGGGGCTGGGCCGTGAGCGGTCCAGCACGGTCGCGGCCCCGACCGAGAACGGGAAGGTCATCGTGTTGCCCAGGCCGTAGGCGAAGAAGAACTTCGCGACCGAGAACGTGACGTCGTCCGGGCCGATGGCCAGCACGTCGCGCGCGTAGGTGACCGCGGTGTCGCGCAGCGAGCCGTGCCGGTGCATGGCGCCCTTGGGCGTGCCGGTCGTGCCGGAGGTGTAGAGCCAGAACGCGGGGGAGTCGGCGACGGTCGGGTAGGGCTGCGCCACCCCGTCCAGGGCGTCGGCGCCCTCGGCGACGAAGGCCTCCCAGCTCCGCACCCGGGTGCCGGGGACCGTCGGCAGCTCGACCGTGCCGTCCGCGGCGGTGCCCATGACCACGACGTCGGCGAGGTCGCGCTGCCCGGCCAGGCCCTGGGCGAGCCCGGCGAACTCCGCGCTGAGCACCACGAGCCGGGCGCGGCTGTCGGTCGCCATCCCGGCGATGTCCTTGGGCTTGAGCATGGTGCTCACCGGGACGGGGACGGCGCCGATGCGCAGGCCGGCGAGGAACGCGGTGAGCAGCTCCGGGGTGTCGCCCATGCACAGCAGCAGCCGCTCCTCCGGCCGCACGCCCGAGGCGACCAGCCCGGCGGCGCAGCGGGTCACGGCGTCGTCGAGCTCGGCGTAGCTCAGGGTGCGGGTGCTGCCGTCGAGGTCGATCGCGACCACGGCGCGGCGGTCGGGGGTGGCGCGGGCGTGCCGGGTGACCAGCCACTCGGCGGCGTTGAACAGCTCGGGACCGGACACGGCGCACGTCCTCTCTGACTCGCGGCGGCCCCCGCGCAGGGGCCCGCCGCGAGCCTGCGAGCGGTGGGGGGCAGGGGGTCCTTCGATCAGAAGCGGACGTAGTCGTACTCGACCGGCAGCGAGTTGATGCCGACCGACGGCGGAGAGATCCACCCGGCGAACCGACCGGGCTCGTGCACCGGCTGCATGAGCTCGGCGACCCGGGCGCGGTCCTCGGCGCTGGGCAGCCACTCGCCGGCCTGCTGCTCCCACGTCGCGGCGTCGAGGATCTCGCCGGTGGGGGAGACGTGATGCCCGGCGAAGGCGCCGACCTTCCGGTTGAAGCCCTGGTGCGGCAGCGTCAGCCGCTGCTCCAGGCCGGCCTCCTCGAGCTCCTGGTTCCAGCGCTTGACGCCGTTCTCGCAGTCCGCGGCGTACTCGTTGCGCAGGTCCAGGTTGAGCGCGGTCAGCATCGGCACGGTCTTGGTCGCCATCCGGCCGTCGGTGATCACCGGCACGTCCATGGTCAGGTCGTGCAGCAGGTGGTCGTCCTTGCGGCGGGTCTCCATCCAGCGGCCCTTGAGCCCGGCGGTGTAGTACGCGGCCGCGTTGGACGACGTCTCGGCGCCGAACAGGTCCATCGACACCGAGAACTGGAAGTTGAGGTACTTCTGGATGACCGACAGCGGGATGCCGCCGTACTGCCAGATGTCGTCGGTGCCGTGCTGCTTCGTGAGCTCGGCGGTCCGCTGCACCGTCCGCTGCACGCCGGTGGTCCCGACGAACATGTGGTGCGCCTCCTCCTTGAGCATGAACTCGCAGGTGCGCGCCAGCGGGTCGAAGCCGCTCTCCTTCAGCGTCCCGAGCTGGTACTTGCCGTCCCGGTCGGTGAAGTAGGTGAACATGAAGAACTGCAGCCAGTCGGTGGTGTCCTCGTTGAAGGCACCGAGGATGCGCGGGCTGTCGTAGTCGCCGGAGTTGCGCTTGAGCAGTTGCTCGGCCTCCTCGCGGCCGTCCTTCCCGAAGTAGGCGTGCAGCAGGTAGACCATCGCCCAGAGGTGACGGCCCTCCTCCACGTTGACCTGGAAGAGGTTGCGCATGTCGTACAGCGACGGCGCGGTCATGCCGAGGTGGCGCTGCTGCTCCACCGAGGCGGGCTCGGTGTCGCCCTGGACGACGATCAGCCGGCGCAGGTCCGAGCGGTACTCACCGGGGACCTCCTGCCAGGCCGGCTCGCCCTTGTGCTGGCCGAAGTTGACCTTCCGGTCCGGGTCGCGCTCGGCGAGGAAGATGCCCCACCGGTACTCCTCCATGGGGACCCGGTCGAAGTGCGCCCAGCCGTCGCGGCCGACGGCGACCGCGGTGCGCAGGTAGACGTCCTGCGTCGGGATGCTCGGGCCCAGGTTCTTCCACCAGTCGAGGAACTTCGGCTGCCAGCCCTCGAGTGCGCGCTGGAGCTTGCGGTCGCTGGCCAGGTCGACGTTGTTGGGGATGCGCTCGCTGTAGTCGATCTTCGACAGCGGGCCGGTGGGCTCGGGGGCGTCCCCGGTGACCGTGCCGGTCTGCGGGGTGCTCTCGGTGGTGGTCATGGGTCAGACCCGCTTCCTGTCGTAGTCGGCCCGCTTGCCGGTGCCGTAGCGGCGGAGGGCTCCTTCGGGGCCAGCGGCGTTGGGCCGCTGGAAGATCCAGTTCTGCCAGGCGGTGAGCCGCCCGAAGACCTTGGTCTCCGGCGTCTCCCGGCCGGCGAAGCGGAGGTTGGCCTCCATGCCGGTCAGGGCGTCGGGGGAGAAGCTGGCGCGCTCCTCGATGGCCAGGCGGACCTCGTCGTCCCAGTCGATGTCGTCCGGCGTCGCGGTGACCAGGCCGAGCGCGTCGGCGTCGGCCGCGAGCAGGTCCCGGCCGACGGCGGCCTCGGCGGCGGCCAGCTCGTCGGCGCTGCCGAGGAACCGGACCTGGAGTCGGGTCATGTCGTTGCTCATGGGGAGCAGGCCGGTGTTGAAGGCGTTCAGCCGGAGGACGGCGGCCGGCTTCGGTTCGTCGTCGTCCTCGAACTGGCCGTCGAGCATGTACTGCCGGTCGGCGGAGAAGGCGATCTCGGCCAGCGCGCCCACGAAGCAGCTGCCCGGCTCGATCAGCGCGAAGAGGCTGCGGGACGTGGTGTCCAGCCGCTTCACGGTCCGCTTGTAGAAGCCGATCATCTCGTTGACCAGCCAGTGCTCGCGCTCGGCGAGCAGGAACTCGTCGTAGGCCGCGGCGGTCGCGGGGTCGCCCTCGGTGCGCAGCAGCCAGGTGCCGATCGACTGCTCGTTGCTGCGCAGGTGCAGGACGGCGTCGTCCAGCTGGCGGGTCATCGCGAGGAACCACGCCCGGTCGCCCTGGCCCTGCAGCTCCTCGACCGACGCGGGGACGGCGGAGGGGCCGAGCACCGTGATGGTCGCGGTGCCCGAGTCGCGGTCGAGGACGACGCGCACGTGCTCGTAGCGGAAGCCATCGCTGTCGGTCTCGCGCTGCAGCGGGGTGAGCGCGACACCCTGGGCGCCGGCGCCGGGGCGGGAGGACCCGGCGGCCAGCTCGGCGGCGCGACGCTGCACCTCCGCGTCGAAGTCGCGCGCCTTGGCCACCGCGTCGACCAGCCGCCACTGCACCGCGCGCTCGCCGCGGACGCCCTCGGCGGTGGTGGAGAAGATGTCGGCCAGGTCGCGCCGGACGCCGCGCTTGTCGACCACGCGGGTCAGGCCGCCGGTCCCGGGCAGCACTCCCAGCAACGGCACCTCGGGGAGGGAGACCGCCGAGGAGTTGTCGTCGATCAGCACGATCTGCTCGCAGGCCAGCGCCAGCTCGTAGCCGCCGCCGGCCGCGGTGCCGTTGACCGCGGCGACGAAGGGGAGCCCGGAGTTGCGGGTCGCGTCCTCGATGCCGTTGCGGGTCTCGTTGGTGAACTTGCAGAAGTTCACCTTCCAGCTGTGCGGCGAGGCGGCGAGCATCTTGATGTTGGCGCCGGCGCAGAACATGCGCTCCTTGGCGCTGGTGACGACGACCGCCTTGACCTCGGGGTGCTCGAAGCGCAGCCGCTGGACCGCGTCGTGCAGCTCGATGTCGACGCCGAGGTCGTAGCTGTTCATCTTGAGCTCGTAGCCGGGGACGAGCCCGCCGTTCTCGTCGACGTCCAGCGTCAGCGTGGCGATCTCGCCGTCGACCGACAGCCGCCAGTGCCGGTACTGCTCCGGCGAGGTCGTGAACGACACCTCGACGGTCGCGCCCGGTTCGGCGACCGGTGCCGGGCCCTCCGTGGTCGCCTGACGGTCTTCCAGCGTGGTCACGGTGCCTCCCAGGGGGACGGAACAGGCGCAGGGGTTCCCCGCCGGCCTCGTGCACCCATCGTGACGTGCTACAGCAGCGTGTGCAAGTGGCGGCGGTTCTGTAGATGTGCGCTACACGTCACCATCGTAGGCCCGGTCGGGACGGGGCGTCGCCGGGCGACCGGGACCGCCGCCTGCCCCCGCGGGTCCAGGCGCGGCGCTGACCTGGCCGTACGCCGGCGAGTTGGGCGCTGGACGGCGGTACCTGGAGTGCTCCCCCGGGCCGTCCTGTGACGCCTCGACGTCGAACTGTGTCGTGTGTCACTCCAGCGTGGCGGACGTCAGAACAGGTGCAGGTACTCCCGCTGCTCCCAGTCGGTGACCGCGGCCTCGAAGCGCGCCACCTCCGCGCGCTTGACCCCCGCGTAGTGGTCGACCAGGGCGGGTCCGAGCAGCGCGCGCAGCTCGGTGTCGCCGTCCAGGGCGCGGACCGCCTCGGTCAGGCTGGTGGGCAGCCGCGGCGCCTCGGTGGCGTAGGGCTGGTCGGCCGACGGGCCGGGGTCCAGCCCGCGGTCGACGCCGTCGAGCCCGGCGACGAGCTGCGCGGCCATCGCGAGGTAGGGGTTGGCGGCCGGCTCCCCGGCACGGTTCTCCACGTGCAGGTCGCCGCGCTCGGCGCTGCCGACCACCCGGAGCATCGCCGCGCGGTTGTCGTGCGCCCAGAGCACCCGGTCGGGGGCCATGGAGAAGGGCTGGAACCGCTTGTAGCCGTTGACCGTCGGCACGGCGAACACGCAGCCCGCCCGGGCGTGCCGCAGCAGGCCGGCCAGGTAGCCGCGGCCAACCTCGGACAGGCCGTCGTCGCCCACGAACGCGTTCCCGCCGTCGGGGTGCTCCAGCGACTGGTGCAGGTGCCAGCCGCTGGAGCAGGCCTCGGGCAGCTGCGGCCGGCACATGAAGGTGGCCAGCAGCCCGGCGCGGCGGGCCACCGACCGGACGGCGCTGCGCAGCAGCACGACGGCGTCGGCGCCGGCGAGCCCGCGCAGCGGAGCGGTGGTGACCTCCACCTGGCCGGGGCCGAACTCGACCTCCACGGTCCGCAGCGGGATGCCGAGGGCGCGCAGGGTCCGGGCGAGCTCGGCGAGGAACGGCTCGAGTGCGTCGGCGCGGTCCTCGCTGAGCAGCTGGTAGCCGCGGTCCACCGGCGAGACGGCCCGGGCGCGACCGGGGGCGCCGGGGCGGTTGATCTCCGCCGGGTCCAGCGGGCCGTCCTCGACGTGCAGCAGGTGGAACTCCAGCTCGAGGCCGGTGACCAGCTCCAGGTCCCGCTCGGCGGCCCGGGCCAGCGCCGCCCGGAGCGTGCCCCGGGGGTCGAACGGCACCGGGGCGCCGTCGGTGAGGCGCAGGTCCGACAGCAGCCAGCCGGTGCCCGGGGCCCAGGGGAGGACGCGGAACGTGGTCGGGTCGGGGACCATCACGACGTCCCCGGCGCCGCCCATGCCGGCCACGCCGACACCGCCGTCGGGGGCGAAGGCGCCGTAGACGGTGCGGCCCGAGGTGTCCTTGGACAGCAGGGTGCTGACGATCGGCAGCCCGCCGGCGAGGATGCCGGGCAGCTGGTCGGCCATCACCGTCTTGCCGCGCACCAGGCCGTGCAGGTCGACGACGCCGACGCGGACCGCCTCGATGCCCTCGACGTCGACCCGTTCGCGGAGCTGCCGCGCGGCCTCGCGCTGCCCGTCGTCCCAGCCGCCGTGCTCCTCGACGAAGCTCATGGCTTCCGGGGAGCGAACACCGCCGGGTCCTCCGGCTCGACCTCGTCGGCGCGCACGCCGGCGGGGCCGGTCGCCAGCGCGGAGGTCCACGGGCCGGCCCACGGGCTGTCGGCGCGCAGCCGGGCGACCGCCTCGGCCCAGAACCGCTCCCAGGCGCCGGTGGGCCCGATGCCGTCGAGCGGGATCGGGCCGCGGCTCTCCACCTCGGCCTTGTCGTGCAGCAGGGTCTGCGGATCGCCGCCGGCCTCGACGGTGTCGATGGCCGACATGAGCATCCGTCGGTAGGTGATGATCGCCTTGTCGGAGCGGCTGAGCTTCTCCCGCGTGCGGTCGTGGATCGGCCCCTGGCCCTCGACGGCCATCTGGTCGTGAACGTTGATGTCGGTGCCCAGCCCGGTGTAGGTCGTCGTCCGCTGCTCCTCCGGGTCGAACAGGTAGTTGTTCGCCCGGTTCCGCACCGGCCGGTAGTCCGGCAGCGTGATGCCGTCGAGCCGCTGGGCGCGCATGGTCGCCTTGTCCACCGGGGCGTCGAGGCTGGTGAACATCGCGTACCAGTAGCAGGAGACGTCGTCGACCGGCACGTGCCACTGGGTGATCGCCATGGTCGAGGACAGCGGGATGGTGATCCCGTGGGGGAAGACCTGGTGGGTGATCCGCACGTGGGTGCGGCTGCCGTCCTCCCCGCCCTTGTCCAGGGTGCGCAGGGCGACGATGCGCTGGCCGTAGTCGGTGCGGGCGTTGAGGATCTCCGGCCGGCCGTACTCGCGCAGGATCCGGGTCATCGGCAGGTCGGTGCCCAGGCTCGAGGAGCGGAACTGCCTGCCGTAGCTGTCGGCCGGGTCCTCGTCCTCGGCGAACCGGTGCAGGTAGGAGGCGTGCGCCGGGTCGATGCCGACCTCCAGCGCCTGCAGCCAGTTGCAGTCGAGGAAGCCCTTGAACGCGAACGTGTACTCGTCCGGGGCGGCGAAGCAGTCCAGTGCCGGGAGCTCGGGCGGCTCACCGGGGCCGAGGTAGCCCCAGACGATGCCGTTGCGCTCCTGCACCGGGTAGTGGGTGAAGCGGACCTTCGAGGCGAGCGTGCTGTCCTCGGGCTCGGCGGGGGTCTCCAGGCACCGCCCGTCGGCGGCCAGCAGCCAGCCGTGGAAGTAGCAGCGCAGCCCGCCGTCCTCCCGCCGCCCCAGGGCGAGGTCGGCGCCGCGGTGCGGACAGCGCCGGTCGATCAGCCCGAGGCCGCCGTCGTCGTCCCGGAAGAGGACGAGGTCCTCGCCGAGCACCCGCACCGGGACCGCCGGCCGGTCGGTCTCGAGCTCCTCGGTGAGCGCCACCGGCTGCCAGTAGCGCCGCATGAACGCCCCGCCCGGGGTGCCGGGGCCGGTGCGGGTGATCCGGACGTTGTCCTCCGCGCGCACGGTCAGGCCACGCCGAGCAGCGCGTGCGCCACCGAGGAGTCCCTGCGGAACTCCTCGGTGGGGGAGCGGTGCACGATCCGGCCCTTGTCCATCACGGCGATCTCGTCGGCGACGGCGAAGGCCAGGTGCAGGTCCTGCTCGACGACGAGCAGGGTCACGCCCTCGGCCTTCATCCGGCCGATCGCCACTCCGATCAGGTCGACGACGGAGGGGGCGAGGCCGTCCGACGGCTCGTCCATGAGCACCAGCCGGGGGTTGGTGAGCAGCGCCCGCGCGATGGCCAGCATCTGCTGCTCCCCGCCGGAGAGCTGGCCGGCGGTGTGCCGGCGCCGCTCGCCGAGCCGGGGCAGGAGCTCCAGCACCCGGTCCATGTCCCACGGTCCCTTCCCCCTGCCCCGGCGCGCGGCCAGGTCGAGGTGCTCGGTGACGGTGAGCGGCGCCCAGGTGCGCCGGCCCTGCGGCACGAGCGCCACGCCGGCGCGGGCGATGACGTCGGGACGGCGGCCGGTCAGGTCGCGGCCGTCGACGTTCACCCGGCCGGCCGACGGGGTCACCAGACCCATGAGCGTGTTGATCAGCGTCGACTTGCCGACGCCGTTGCGGCCCAGCAGGCCGAGCACCCGGCCGTCGAGCAGGTCGAGGTCGACCCCCTGCAGGACGGTGCTGCGCTTGTAGCCGGACTCCAGTGCGCGGACCTCGAGCACTCAGCCCACCTCCATCCCGGGTCGGGAGACGTCGAGGGACGCCGGGCCGTCCAGGAACAGCGCCTCCCGGCCGGTGCCCAGGTAGGCCTCCTGCACCGCGGAGCTGGCCCGCACCTCGTCGGGCGTCCCGGTGAGCAGCAGCTTGCCCAGGTGCAGCACGGTCACCGAGGTGGCGAGCGCGAAGACGACGTCCAGGTCGTGCTCGACGATCACCAGGGTCACGGTGTCCGGCAGCGCCTTGAGCAGCCCGACCAGCCGGGCGCTCTCGGCCGGCGACATGCCGGCCGCCGGCTCGTCGAGCAGCAGCAGCCGCGGCTCGCAGGCCAGCGCGACGGCGACCTCGAGCTGCCGGCGCTCGCCGTGGGAGAGCGCGGAGACCAGCGCGTGCGACCGGCCGGCGAGGCCGACGTCGGTGAGCAGCTCGTGCACGCGGTCCCGGGCGGCCCGCTGGCGGCGCGGCAGCAGCGAGTGCCGGCTTCCCCCGGGCCGGCGCTGGGCGGCCATCAGCACGTTGCGCTCGACGGTCTGGCTGAGGAACAGGCTGGAGTGCTGCAGCGTCTGGCTGATCCCGCGGCGGGCCCGCGCGGGCTCCGACAACCGGGTGACGTCGGAGCCGTCGAAGGCCACCGTGCCCGACGACACCGGCATCGACCCGGTGACCAGCTTGAACAGCGTGCTCTTGCCGGCGCCGTTGGGCCCGATCAGGGCGTGCCGGGCGCCCACCGGCACCGACAGGTCGACGCCGTCGACGGCGGTCAGCGCGCCGAAGCTGCGCGTCACGCCGGACAGCTCGAGCAGACCGTCGCTCATGCCGCCCGCTCCTCTCCGGGGACGATGGACCGGTCGCGGCGGCGCCGGGGGGTGCGCAGGAGCCCGGCGATGCCGGCGAACCCGCGCGGGAGCACGTACACGGCGATCACGAAGACGATGCCGAGGACCAGCGGGCCGTGCCCGTTGAGGTCGGGGCCGTAGTAGTCGCGGACGATCACCACGACCGCCATGCCGAGGACCGGGCCCCAGAGCGTCCCGGCGCCGCCGAGCACCAGCGCCAGCAGCGTGATCGCGCTGAGCGCGAAGCCGGCGTCGACCGGTGAGACCAGCCGGTTGACCTGGGCGAACAGGCCGCCGGCCAGACCGGCGAAACCCCCGGCCAGGACGTAGGCGACGTACTTGTAGCGGAACGGCGTGTAGCCCAGGGACCGCATGCGGCCCTCGTTGTCGCGGATGCCGCGCAGGGCCAGGCCGAACGGGGAGCGGGCGATCAGCCACATCGCGGCGAAGGCGATCACGAAGACCACGAGCACGTACCAGTACGTGTAGGCGATCCGGAAGTCCGCGTCGAACGGCTCGCTGCCGAACCGGACCGACGGCACGCTCATGCCGTTGGAGCCGCCGGTGACGTCGTCGAGCTGGAGCGCCAGCTGGGAGGTGATCTCGCCGATGGCCAGCGTCAGCATCAGGAAGAACACGCCGTGGCTGCGGACGGCCAGCCACCCGGTGAGGACGGCGGCCACCGCGCCGGCGGCGGCGGCCATCAGCACCGGCGTCGGGGCGCTGGGCGTCCAGTGGTCGGCGACCAGCGCCGCGGTGTAGGCGCCCACCCCGAAGTAGGCCGCGTGGCCCAGCGACGGCAGCCCGGTGATGCCGACCAGCAGGTCGAGGCTGACGGCGAAGAGCCCGAACACCAGGATGCGGGTCAGGATGTTGGTCGGGTCCTCGGCCAGGAAGAACGGCACGAAGGCCAGGACGACGAGCACGACGGCCGGCGGCAGGGCGCCCAGCAGCCCGCGCCGGCGGGACGAGGACGGCGGCGACGCGGGGACCGCGGTGGAGCCGGTGCTCGGGGGGACGTCGGTCGTGGGGTGCGCGGTCGCGCTCATGCCGCCACCTTCTTCGGGCCGAAGAGCCCCTGCGGGCGCAGGACCAGGACCAGCGCCAGCGCGCCGAACAGGATGAACGAGGCGAGCTCCGGCAGCAGGGCGCGGCCGAGGGAGTCGACCTGGCCGATCACCATGGCGCCGATGAGGGCGCCCTTGATGGAGCCCAGCCCGCCGATCACGACGACGATCAGGGCCAGCAGGAGGACGGTCTCGTCGAGGCCGGGCCGGACGCCGTAGACCGGGCCGCCGAGGACGCCGGCGACCGTGGCCAGGACCGAGCCGAACGCCAGGACGCCGATCTTGACCTTGCGGTTGTCGATGCCCATCGCCGAGACCATCTCCCGGTCGGCGACGGCGGCGCGGACCAGGGCGCCGATCGACGTCCTCTCCATGACCAGCCAGACGACGACCGCCAGCACCAGCCCGATGCCGATGAGCACCAGCCGGTACAGCGGATAGGTGTTCCCGGCGACCGAGACGCTGCCGTCGAGGCCGGGGGGCGCCCCGATCCGGTAGACGTCGTTGCCGTAGATGATCGACAGGACCTCGGCCACGATCAGCGAGATCCCCAGCGTGAGCAGGGCCTGGTCGAGGATCGGCCGCTTGGCCAGCGGCTCGGTCATCACCGACAGCGTGCCGCCGGCGACCAGCCCGAAGGCGACGGCCAGGCCGAGCGCACCGAGGAACGCGCCCCACGTCGCACCGCCGTCGAGCAGGCTGTAGGCGAGGTAGGCGCCGACCAGGTAGAGGGCGCCGTGGGCGAGGTTGAGCACGTCCATCATCCCGAAGACGATGGACAGGCCCACCGCCAGGATGAACAGCAGCGAGCCGATGGCGAAGCCGTTGAGGATGCTGACCAGGTTCGCGTCGAACCAGTCGGCCATGGAGGGCGCCTTCCGGGAGGGCGGCGTCCGGGGCCGGGCGGGTGCCTCGTGGTGGAGTGCCTCGTGGCGTGCCCGGCCCCGGACGGGGCGTCGGAGGGCCGGGGGTGGGTCCCGACCCGGGATCAGATCGTGCCGTACTCGCCGAGCTCCTCCACGACGCTGTTGATCAGCGTGCCGCCCTCGTCCACGACCTCGCGGAGGTAGATCGTCTGCTTGGGGTTCTGGTCCTCGAACTCCCACGACCCGCGCGGGCTGTCGTCGATCGCGCCGAGGCCGCCCAGCGCCTCGACGAGCGCGTCGCCGCTGACGTCGCCGGCCTCGGTGACGGCGCGGTCGAGCACGTTGGCCGCGTCGAACATCGACATGGCGAAGACGGTCGGCAGGGAGCCGTTGGCCTCCTCGTAGGCCTGGACGAACTCCGCGTTGGCCTCGTTGTCCAGCTCGGTGGAGTACTGCATCGTCGTCCGGATGCCGACCGCCGAGGGGCCCTGGCCCTCCAGGACGCTGCCCTCGGTGAGGAAGCCCGACCCGTAGAGCGGGATCGAGGCCTTGAGGCCGAAGTCGTCGTACTGGTTGACGAACGTGACCGCCTCGCCACCGGAGTAGAAGCAGAAGGTCGCCGCCGCTCCCGACCCCTGGATCTGGGAGAGGAACGGCTGGAAGTCCTGCGTCGTGCCGAACGGGGTGAGCGCGGTGCCGGCGATCGTGCCGCCGCCGGCTTCGAACGCCTCGGTGAAGGCGGTGATGTTCTCCTGCCCGGCCGCGTAGTCGGGGCAGATGATGAAGACCGAGCCGATGTCCTGCCCCGCCAGGTACTCGCCCATCGCGTAGCTGTTCTGCGCGTTGTTGAACGACACCCGCCACACGTACTCGTTGGAGGCGTCGCCGGTGAGGGCGACGGCACCGGCGTTGCCGATGAGGAGCACCTTCTGCTCCTCGGCGAACAGCTCCGCGACACCCAGGGCGGTGGCCGAGTTCACGATGCCGACGACGACGTCGACGTCGGAGATCAGCTGCTGGATGGCGGGGACGCCGGTGTCCGGGCCCTCGCCCTCGTCGGCCGTCACCGTCTCGACGTCGCGCCCGCCGATCTGGCCGTCGTGCTGGTCGAGCCAGAGCTGCCAGCCGGCCTCCATGTCGACGCCCAGCGGCGTGTAGACCCCGGCCTGCGGGATCACCAGGCCGACGCGGATGGGGCCGTCGCTGCCGCCACCGCCGCCGTTGTCGTCGTCGTCGCCCCCGAGGCTGCCGCCGCCGCAGGCGCTCAGGGCGAGGCCGCCGGCCCCCACCCCCACCGCTCCGAGCAGCTGACGACGGGACAGGTCCGGCAAGGCCATGAGGGTCTCCGCGGGGGTGAGCGACGTGCTACAGCAGCACGCCTGTCCTGAGGGATGCTGTAGAGCGCTTCCGACTGTGTCAAGCGCCACAGTGGCCGGGTGCTGACCGTTACCGAGTCGTTGCCCGCGCCCGTCCCCGCCGCCCGGGGGGCGCGGACCGGGCGAGGAAGGATGCCACGATGGGCGACGTGGAGGCAGTCGACGGTCCGTTCGTCACGCGCCGGCAGGAGCTGGGCGCGGCCAGCGCACGGAGCCTCCTGCTCACGGTGCTCGGCGAGTTCGTGCTGCCGGCCGCCCGGCCGGTGTGGACGGCGACGCTGATCGAGCTGCTCGCCGACCTCGACGTCGCCGAGAAGGCCGCCCGCCAGGCGATCATGCGCACCGCGGACTCCGGCTGGATCGAGCCCTCCCGGGTCGGCCGGGAGACCCGCTGGTCGCTGACCCCGGCCGGCACGCGCCTGCTGCGGGAGGGCAGCGAGCGCATCTACGGCTTCGCCACCGACGAGCGGCAGTGGGACGGCCGCTGGCTGGTGGCGCTGGTCGGGGTCCCGGAGAACAACCGCGGGCTGCGGCAGCGGCTGCGCACCCAGCTGGGGTGGGCCGGTCTGGGCTCGCCGGCCCCGGGCACGTGGGTGACGCCGTGGACGGGCCGCGAGCCGGAGGTGCGCGAGGCGCTGGCCGAGCTCGGCCTGCTGGGCGGCAGCTGGACGTTCGTGGCCGGCGCCGGCCGGGTGGGGGAGGAGCGCTCGCTGGCGCGGGCGGCCTGGGACCTCGACGACATCGAGGGCCGCTACGAGGACTTCCTCGAGCTGGTCGGCCGCCGCCGTCCGCGCACCGACCGCCAGGCGCTGGTCGCGCAGGTCAGGCTCGTGCAGGAGTGGCGACGCTTCCCGCTGCTGGACCCCGGTCTGCCCCGCGAGCTGCTCCCGCCGCGGTGGAGCGGCAACCGCGCCGCGGAGGTCTTCCGCGAGCGCCACGCCGCCTGGGCCGACCGGGCCCGGACGGCGTGGCTGGAGCTGGCCCGCGAGGACTGACCGCACGGCGACCGTCCTAGGCGGGCACGGGATGGGCGGCCAGCCACGCGCGGCCGGCCTCGGTGATCACGCGGGCGTCCTTCTCGGCCTGCAGCAGCGGCGGGTCCTGCCGGTACAGCCGGGCGACGAGCTGGTTGTCCGGCGCGAGCTGCCGGGCGATCTGGTGGGCCTCCAGCTTGTGCAGCCGGCCACCGGGCGCCGCGGCGAAGCGCTGCAGCAGCGCGGCCTGCGCCTCCTCCGGGTCCCGCCGGTGCGCCGGTGCCGCCGGGGCGGGCTCCTCGTCCAGCAGCGCGGTGACGGCGCGGGAGAAGGTCTGCACGAGGTCGCGGATCCGGTCGTCGCGCGACGGTGCCGCGGCGTCGCCCCCGGAGCCCTGCCAGGTGCGCTGCGGGTGCCGGCGCAGGTACTCCTGCTCGAGCTCCAGCATGCGCTCGGTGTGCGTGCGGAACTGGTCGGCGGTGCCGTGCAGGAAGACCCAGTGCCGCATGGCGTGCGCGTGGACGCCCTGGCGCTCCAGTTCCTCGTCGGACAGCTCGCGGGCGGGGACCCCCGGTCGGTCGGTCATGGCGCTCCTGTCGGTCGGTCGGCGGGGCGGTCGGGCGGGTGTGATCTGGCTCTCATCGTGCTGCGGGGAGGCCCCGCTGTCATCCGGACGCGGCGGTGCCGGTGGAGACGGCGGCCAGCGCGTCGGCCAGTTCTGCCGGGCGGGTGAACATCGACTCGTGGCTGCCGGGCACGGTCACCGGCGTAACCCCGAGGCGGTCGGCCAGCCGCGGCGCGGCGCCGGCCACCACGTAGCCGCCCCAGCTGTGCCCGACGAGCGTCACGTCGCGGCGGTCGGTCGACTCGACGTGCGCGACCAGCGCGTCGACGCAGTCGGCCAGCGTCACCCCGCGGGGGTCGTCGTCGATCCCGAGCCCGGGGCTGGTCACGGTGCTCACCCGGTGCCCGGCGGCGCGGAGCCGCTGGGCCACCGGTTGCCAGGACCAGCCGCCGTGCCACGCGCCGTGCTGCAGGACGAGGTCGGCCATGTCGTCGTCTCCTTCGCGGGAGGGTCGGCCCGGACGGGCCGCACCGGGGTCAGGCGGTGTGCCGGGCGAGCACCTCGCGCACGTACGGGTCGGCGGCCGCGCCGAGGGCCTCGTGGGCGGCCAGGAACAGGGCGTGCGCCCGCGACCCGGGCCAGCCCTCGGGGAGCAGCTCGGCCGGCAGGTCCGGATCGCGGAAGGGGAAGTGGCGGTAGGTGTAGATGAGCTCGATCCGCCGGCGCAGCGCCTCGGGTCCGGGCAGCGCGGCGAGCTCCGCGGCCGGCGGCAGCCCCTCGAGCTCGGCGACCAGCTCGGCGTAGTCGCGGCCGAGGGTGTCGAGGTCCCAGCAGCGGGCCGCCATGCGCCGGTCGGCGTCGCGGCCGCCGCTGCGGGCGGTCAGCAGCTCCACGCGGGTGGCCGACGTGCCGGCCAGCGCCTCGGCCGCCGCCTCCAGCCGCGGGTGCGGGCTGGTCCACACCGAGGGGGCGAGCGGCCCGAAGCCCAGCCAGGCCAGCGACCGGCGCACCCGCTCGCGCTCGCCGCGCTCGGCCTCCGGGACGGTGTAGAGCACCATCCGCCACTCGCCGTCCCACTCCGCCGTCCCGCGGTCGAGGATGCGGCTGCGCCCCTCGTCGAGCAGCCGCCGGCTCCGCTCGGTCAGCTCGTAGACGGTCTGCCGGCCCTCGCGGCGGGTGGTGAACCACCCCTCCCGGCGCATCCGGGAGAGGACGACCCGGGCGGTGCTCTCGCCGATGCCGAAGACGCCCAGCAGCTCGCCCAGCGCCTGCATCCGGGCGGCGCCGCCCAGGTCGCGGAGGTGGTCGCCGAAGAGGTCGACGACGACCGAGCGTGGCTTCACCGCGGCGGCTCCTCGGCGGTCGGTGGCCTCTGTTGCGTCGGTACCAATGTGTGTCAGCATCGGGCCGTCCGTCAAGCAGATGACACATGGGCGTCGGGCGAGAGCCCGGACCGAGGGGGACCGATGCGGATCGCGGTGCTCGGTGGCGGCCCCGGCGGCCTCTTCGCCGCCGCCCTGGCCAAGAGCGCGGACCCGGCGCGGGAGGTCACGGTCCTCGAGCGCAACCGCGCCGAGGACACCTTCGGCTTCGGGGTGGTGTTCTCCGACGCGACGCTGGCGGAGATCCACGCCGCCGACCCGGTGCTGCGCACCGCGCTCACCGAGCACGGCGTGCACTGGGACCCGATCGAGGTCCGCCTGCACGGCGAGCGGCTCTCCTGCGGCGGCAACGGCATGGCCGCGGTCGAGCGGCGCACGCTGCTGCGGCTGCTGCAGGAACGGGCTCTCGACGCCGGCGTCGACGTGCGGTTCAGCACCGAGGCCGACCCCGACGAGCTGCTCGCCGCCGGCTACGACCTGGTCGTCGCCGCGGACGGCGCGAACTCGCGGCTGCGCAACCGGTTCCCCGAGGTCTTCGGCGCCACGGTCGAGACGGCGACGGCGAAGTTCGTCTGGCTGGGCACCACCTACCCGTTCGACGGGCTGACCTTCGTGCACGAGCGCGGCCCGCACGGGGTGTTCGCGGTGCACGGCTACCCGATCGGCAACGGCGTCTCGACGTTCATCGTGGAGACCGACGAGGCCTCGTGGCGGGCGGCCGGCCTGGACGCGTTCGACGTCACCCAGCCGCCGGGGCCCAGCGACGAGCGGACCCGGGACTACCTGCAGGAGCTGTTCGCCCCGCAGATCGACGGCGCCCCGCTGCTGGTCAACAACTCGCGGTGGTCGAACTTCCGCACGCTGCGCACGGCCCGGTGGACCCACCGCGCCGGCGGCACGGGCATCGCGCTGCTCGGCGACGCCGCGCACACCGCGCACTTCTCCGTCGGCTCCGGCACCAAGATGGCGATGGAGGACGCGATCGCCCTGGTCGCGGCCCTGGAGCAGCACGGCGACGACGTGGACGCGGCGCTGGCGACGTACGCCGAGGTCCGCCGGCCGCAGGTGGCGAGGATCCAGGACTCGGCGCGGCCCAGCCTCTCCTGGTGGGAGCACTTCGGCCGCAGCCACGACGCGATGCCGCCCTGGCAGTTCGCCTACCACTTCCTCACCCGCAGCCTGACCGACGCCAAGCTGCGCCGCCGCGACGCCGGCTTCGTCGACGGGGTGCACCGCGCGTGGCAGGCCGAGCACGGGGCGCCGCCGCTGGAGAGCCCGTTCGAGGTGGCCGGCCGGCGGCTGCCCGGCCGGGTGGTCGACGGCGTGGCGGACCTGCCCGCCGCCGCGGTGGCCGCGCCCGCCGAGGAGGCCGGGATGCCCGCCGCTCTGGCCGCGGTGGCCCGGGCCGCGGCCGACGGCGCCCCGCTGGTCGCGGTCTCCGGCGGCACGCCGCTCACCCGGCGGCTGTTGTGCGAGGCCGCCCGGCTGGAGCACCGGGTGCCGGCGCTGCTGGTGGAGGAGGCCGACGACGACGTCCGGCTGACCGCCGTCCTCTCCGGCCGCGCGGACCTGGTCGCCGCGCCATGACCGACCGGCTCGCCCCGCTGTTCGCCCCGCGCGGCATCGCCGTCGTCGGCGCCTCGGCCGACCCGGCCAAGCTCGGTGCGGTGATGGCCCGGTCGCTGGCCGGCTTCCCGGGGACCGTCGCCGGGGTCAACGCCCGCGACGTCGACCCCGCGGCCGGCCGCTGGGCCTCGGTCGCCGACGCCGCGGCCGACGCCGCGGACCCGATCGACCTCGCGGTGCTCTGCGTGCCCGCGGCCGTCTCCGCGCGGGCGCTGGCCGAGGCCGCCGAGGGTGGGGTGCGCGCGGCTCTCGTCTGCTCCGGGGGCTACGCCGAGGCCGGCGGTCCGGGCGTCGGGTTCCAGGCCGACCTGGTCGCCGCGGCGGCCGACACCGGCGTGGCGCTGCTGGGTCCCAACACCTCCGGCTTCCTCGCCCCGGGCCGGGCGCTCACCGCCTCCTTCGTGCCCGGTGCCGCCGCGGTGGCCGCCGGCCCGGTGGCGGTCGTCGCGGCCAGCGGCGGGGTCAACCACGCGCTGGCGTTCCTGCTGGCCGAGGCCGGGCTCGGCGTCTCCCTCGCGGTGGGGCTGGGCAACGCGGTCGACGTCACCGCCGCCGACGTGCTGGCCCACGTGGCGGCCGACCCCGCCACCCGCGCGGTCGCGTTGCACGTGGAGTCGGTGACCGACGGGGCGGCGCTCGTGGCCGCCGTCCGCGCCGCGACCGCGCGGGTGCCGGTGGTCGCGCTGGTGGTCGGCCGCAACGACGTCGCCGAGTTCGCCCGGTCGCACACCGGCGCGCTGGCCACCTCGTGGCGGACCACCCGCGCCGCGCTGCGGGCCGCGGGCGCGGTCCTGGTGGACGACGAGCGGCAGCTGGTCGACGCGGTCACCGCCCTCTCGGCTCTGCGGCTGGACCCGTCCGCGGCGCCCGGCGTCGGCGTGGTGACGGCTCAGGCCGGGCCGGGGCTGCTGCACGTCGACGGACTGCGCGGCCACGGGATCGCCGTCCCGCCGTTGGCGCCGGGTACCCGCGAACGGCTGGCCGGGCTGCTGCCGCCGCTGACCTACCAGGCCAATCCGGTCGACACCGGCCGCCCGGGCCCCGGCTTCGCCGACGTGCTCGCCGCGGTCGCCGCCGACCCGGCCGTCGACCTGGTCAGCGCCTACGCCCTCGCCGAGCCCGACGCGCTCGACCTCCCCGCGGCGGTGGCCGCCGCGGGTGCCCGGGCCCTCGTGGTCGGCCTCGGCGGGCCGGCGGTGCAGGTCGAGCCGCAGCGCCGGGCGCTGCGCGAGCTCGGCGTGCCCGCGGTGACCAGCCCCGCCGCGCTGACGGCCGCGGTCGCGGCGCTGGTCGACGACGCCCGCGCCCGCGCCACCGCCGCGGAGTCCGTCCCCGTCGCGCGGGCGGAGGACCGCGTGTACCGCGATCTCGACGAGGACGAGGCGAAGACGCTGCTCGCCGGCCTCGGCATCGCCTGCCCACCGCGCCGCGCGTGCGCCGACCGGGCCGCCGCCCACGCGGCGCTGGTCGAGCTGCCCGGGCCCGTGGCGGTCAAGCTGCTGGACGCCGCGGTGACGCACAAGAGCGACGTCGGCGGCGTGGTCCTCGGGGTGCGCGACCCGGCCGGCCTCGACGCCGCCCTCGACGCGCTGGAGGCCGCGGGGGCGCGCCGGTTCCTCGTGGAGTCGATGGCGCCGCCGGGCGTGGACCTCGTCGCCGGGGCGAGCCGGGACCCGGTGTTCGGCCCGACCGTGCTGCTCGGGCTGGGCGGTGTGGCCGCCGAGGCGCTGGCCGACGTCGCCGTCGCCCCGGCCCCGCTGACGGCTGCCATGGCCGGCTCCCTGGCCGACGAGCTCGCCGGGCGGGCGCTGCTCGACGGCTTCCGCGGCGGGCCGGTGGCCGACCGGGCGGCGCTCGGCGCGGTGCTGGCCACCCTCGGGGACCTGCTGGCCGCGCACCCCGAGCTCGACGCGGTGGAGGTCAACCCGCTCCGGGTCACCGCGGACGGGCTGCTCGCGCTGGACGCCGTGGTGACCCTCCGGGAGGCCGACCGATGGAGCTGACCACCGCCACCCCGATCGCCGCGGGCACCGTGCCGTGGCCGGAGGAACTGGTCCGGGAGTACACCGCGCGGGGGTGGTGGCGCGGCCGCCCGCTCGGCGCCGACCTGTACGAGGTCGCCGACACCCGGCCCGACGAGGTCGCGCTGGTCGACGGCTCCACCGACGGGGACGGCGTCCGGTTGACCTCGGCCGGGCTGATGGCCCGGGCCGACGCGCTGGCCTCCCGGCTGGTCGACGACCTCGGGCTCCGCCGTGAGGACCGGGTCGTCGTCCAACTGCCCAACTGCTGGGAGTTCGTCGTCCTGACGTTGGCCTGCCTGCGCGCGGGCGTCGTCCCGGTGATGGCGCTGCCGGCGCACCGCGAGGCCGAACTGGCGTACCTCGCCGCGCACAGCGAGGCGGTGGCGATCGCGGTCCCCGGCGAGCTGCGCGGCTTCGACCACCAGGAGATGGCCGCCGGGCTGGTCGCCGGCTCGGACACCCTGCGGCACGTGCTGGTCGTGGGCGACGACGTCCGCCACCGCAGCACCGGCCTGACCGCGCTGTGCGCGCCGCCGGCCGACCAGGCCGCCGAGCGCGCCCGCTGGGACGCCGACCCGCCGGACAGCCGCTCGGTCGCGGTCTTCCTGCTGTCGGGCGGGACGACGGGGCTGCCCAAGCTCATCGCGCGGACCCACGACGACTACTCCTACAACGCCCGGCGCAGCGCCGAGGTCTGCGGCTTCGGTCCCGACACCGTCTACCTCGTCTCGCTGCCCGCCTCGCACAACTTCCCGCTCGCCTGCCCGGGCATCCTCGGCGCGCTGCTCGCCGGCGGCCGGGTCGTCACGCTCGCCTCGCCGGAGCCCGAGCGGGCCTTCGCGACCATCGCCGCCGAGGGCGTCACGGACACCGCGGCCGTGCCGGCGGTCGCCCAGCGCTGGCTGGCGCACGCCGCCGAGGTCGGCGCGGAGCAGGTGGCGTCGCTGCGCGTGCTGCAGGTCGGCGGCGCGCGGCTGGCCGACGAGGTCGCCCGCCGGGTCCGCCCGGTCCTGGGCGCGACCCTGCAGCAGGTGTTCGGCATGGCCGAGGGGCTGCTCAACTACACCCGGCTCGACGACCCCGAGGACGTCGTCTGCACGACGCAGGGCCGGCCGATGAGCGAGGGCGACGAGGTGCGGATCGTCGACGAGGACGACCGCGACCTCCCCGACGACGTGCCCGGGGCGCTGCTCACCCGGGGCCCCTACACCCCGCGCGGCTACTACCGGGCCGCCGAGCAGAACGCCCGCGCCTTCACGCCGGACGGCTGGTACCGCAGCGGGGACGTCGTCCGCCGCCGGGCCGACGGGAACCTCGTCGTCGAGGGTCGCGACAAGGACATGATCAACCGCGGCGGGGAGAAGATCAGCGCCGAGGCGGTGGAGAACGTCGTCTACACGCTGCCGCAGGTCGCCCAGGTCGCCGCCGTGGCGATGCCCGACCCCGAGCTGGGGGAGCGGGTGTGCGTGTACGTCGTCCCCGAGCCCGGCGCGGCGCTGACGCTGGACGAGGTGCGCGCGGCGTTCGCCGCCGCCGGCGTCGCCCGCTTCACCTGGCCCGACCGGCTGGAGCTGGTCGGCGAGCTGGCCACCACCAAGGTGGGCAAGATCGACAAGAAGGCGCTGCGGGCGGACCTGGTGGTCCGGCTCGCCGCCGACCGTCCCGAGGAGGACACCTGATGCGCCTGGCCACCGTCCGCACCGCCGAGGGCACCCGCGCCGTCCGGGTCGACGCCGACCGCGCCGTGGAGACCGGGCACGCCGACGTCGGCGAGCTGCTGGCCGTCGAGGGCTGGCGGGCCGTCGCCGAGGCCGCCGACGGCCCGGCGCACGACCCCGCCGGCCTCAACTACGCGCCGGTCGTCCCGCGGCCGGGCAAGGTCGTCTGCGTCGGCATCAACTACGGCGCGCACATCGCGGAGATGGGGCGGGAGACCCCCGAGCACCCGACGCTGTTCGCCAAGTACGCGGAGGCGCTGATCGGCGCGAACGACGACGTGGTGCTGCCGGCCGCCTCGCAGGCGGTGGACTGGGAGGCCGAGCTGGCCGTCGTGATCGGGTCGACCGTGCGGCACGCCGACGAGGCCGCTGCCACCGCCGCGATCGCCGGCTACTCGGTGCTCAACGACGTCACCGCCCGCGACTGGCAGTACCGGACGCTGCAGTGGCTGCAGGGCAAGACCTTCGAGGCGACGACGCCCTTCGGCCCGCACCTGGTGACCCCGGACGAGGCGGGGGAGGGGCTGGACCTCAGCTGCGCCGTCGACGGCGAGGTCGTGCAGACGGCCAACACCGCCGACCTCGTGTTCGGCGCCGCCGCGACCATCGCCTACGTCTCCACGATCCTCACCCTGCGGCCCGGCGACGTCCTCGCCCTCGGCACCCCCGGCGGCGTGGGCCACGCCCGCAAGCCGCCCCGCTACCTCGCGCCGGGCCAGGTGCTGACCACCGCGATCGCCGGGCTCGGCGAGTGCCGCAACACCTGCGTGGCGGAGCGGTGACCGCCCGGGAGTGGTGGGCCGACGGCGAGCGCACCCTGGGGACGGCGCTGGGCCGGCTCGTGCCGCACGAGTACGCCGAGCCCTCGCTGCTGCCCGGCTGGACCCGCGCGCACGTCCTCGCGCACGTCGCGGGCAACGCCGACGCGGTGACCAACCTGCTGCACTGGGCGCGGACCGGCGTGGAGACGCCGATGTACCCCTCCGCCGAGGCGCGGGACGCGGAGATCGAGCGCCGGGCCGCGCTGGCGCCGCCCGAGCTGGAGGCCGAGGTGCTCGCGGCCACCCGGGAGCTGGCCGAGGCGGTCGCGTCCCTGCCGGAGGAGGCGTGGACCGCCGAGGTGCGCACCTTCCAGGGGCGCACGGTGCCCGCGACCGAGGTCTTCTGGATCCGCGCCCGGGAGGTGTGGGTGCACGCGGTCGACCTCGACGCCGGCGTGGGGTTCGCCGACGCCCCCGAGGAGCTGCTGGCCGCGGTGGTCGACGAGGTGTTCGGGGCGTGGTCGCGCCGGGGCGCCGTCCCGGCGGTCACCGTGTTCGCCGGCGACCGGGAGTGGGGCAGCGGCGGGGTGGCGGTGGCGGGCTCGCTGGCCGATGTCGCGGGCTGGGTCACCGGGCGGACGGCGGGGGAGGGGCTGCGCTGCGACGGCCCGCTGCCGGCCCTGCCCCGGTGGATCTGACGGGTTACGGTCGGTTCCCGTGCTCGACGGACACGTCCTGGTGGACGCCCACGTCCACGTCCCGCTGCTCGACACCCTCGCCCCGGCCTGGGTCGACTGGGCCCGGCAGTTCGGCCGGCCCGGCATCCTCGAGGAGATCTGGCGCCCCGACGGCAGCCCGGACCCGGCTGCGCTGGACCGGCACATGGCCGACGAGGGCGTCGACGTCGCCCTGCTCTTCTGCGAGTACAGCCCCAAGGCCACCGGCTATCAGCGCTTCGACGACTTGCTGCCGCTCGTGGAGCACAACCCGCGGCGGTTCCGGCCGGTCGCCAACGTCAACCCGCACCTGCACCACCCGATCGCGAGGGAGCTGACCCGGCAGCTGGACCTCGGCGCCGCGGCGCTGAAGATCCACCCGGTGCACGGCGGGTTCCGGGCCGACGACGCGATGATGTACCCGGCCTACGCGGTGCTGGTGGAGCGCGGCGTGCCGCTGGTCGTGCACTCGGGCACGAGCACCTTCCCGGGGTCGACCAACTCCTACGCCGACCCGGTGTACCTCGACGCCGTCGTCCGCGACTTCCCGGACCTGCAGGTCGTGCTCGCCCACGGCGGCCGCGGCTGGTGGTACGACGCCGCGGCCTTCCTCGCCGTCTCCCGGCCCAACGTCTGGATCGAGCTCTCCGGCCTGCCCCCGCGGCGGCTGCCCGAGTACTACGCCCGCTTCGACCTGGCGCGGTTGTCGCGGAAGTTCATCTACGGCACCGACTGGCCCGGCGTCCCCGGCCAGGCGGCCAACGCCCGCGCGATCGCGGCGCTGGACATCCCCGAGGACGTCGTCCCGCTCGTGCTCGGCGGCAACGCGCTGCGCGTCTACAGCGGCCTCGACCCCGCGGTCTGACCCGTCCCGCGCCGGCGCGCCCACCTCTCCTCCCGGACGCTCGGGCTCTGCCCACACCCGTGGGCAGAGCCCGAGCGCGCGCGGAGGACACCCGCCGGTCCGCTCGTCCTCAACCAAAGGGTTGACAATGCGTCGCTATCGGTCCTAGCGTCTTCCTCAACCGGTTGGTTGAGCAAGGAGGAGGGCGGCATGGCGGCAGACCCGCTGTCCCGGGTGTTCGCGGCCCTGGCCGACCCGACCCGCCGGGACATGGTGGCGCGGCTGACCCTCGCGGACGCGACGGTCAACGAGCTCGCGGCGCCGTACGACATCAGCCTGCAGGCCGTCTCCAAGCACGTGCGCGTGCTCGAGGACGCGGGGCTGGTGACCCGCAGCCGGGAGGCGCAGCGTCGCCCGGTGCATCTCGAGGCGGAGGTGTTCGACCTCATGACGAAGTGGCTCGAGCGCTACCGGCGCGCCGCGGAGGAGCGGTACCGCCGTCTCGACGACGTCCTCGGCTCCATGCCGGAGGACGACGTCCCCCCCACCCCACCCGCAGGAGGAGCACGGCCATGAGCACCCCCACCACGCACGACACGCAGATCGCCCTCGACCCCGACGTCCCCCTCGTGCGGATCACCCGCGAGTTCGACGCCTCGCCGGCGAAGGTGTTCCGGGCGCACACCGACCCGGAGCTGGTGAAGCGCTGGAACGGCCCGCGCGGGTACGAGATGCGGATCGACTCCTGGGACTGCCGGACCGGCGGCTCCTACCGCTACGTGCACCTGGCCGGCGGTGAGGAGTACGCGTTCCGCGGGTGCTTCCACGAGCTGCGGCCCGACGAGCTGATCGTGCAGACCTTCACCTGGGAGGGCATGCCCGACGGCGTCGCGCTGGAGAAGATGGTCCTCGAGGAGCTGCCCGGCGGCCGGTGCCGGCTCACCGCCACCTCGCTGGTCGACTCCTTCGCCGACCGGGACGCCTTCGTCGCCAGCGGCATGGAGGTCGGGGTCCGCGAGGGGTACGAGCGGCTCGACGAGGTCCTCGCCGGCAGCTGAGCGCGGGCGGAGCCGGTCCCCGGCCGCCCGGTCAGGCCGGGCGGCTGGGGAGCAGGTTCTCCTGGTGGTCCAGCTCCCGCTGCAGCGCGCGCAGGCTCTCGTCGGGCAGCCGCCCGGCGTCCCGCCAGCGCAGCAGTTCCTGGCGCTCGGCGTCCAGGACCGCCCGCCGCACCCCCAGGGCCGCCTCGTACTCCGGCGAGACCGGGATCTCGCCGCCCTCGGCGAACTGCAGCACCGACAGCCGCCGCTCGTAGCGGTCCAGCCGCCCCTGCAGCGCCGTCCGGAGCCCGTCGATGGCCCGGTCCTCGAGGTCGCTGTGCTGATCGGCGTCCAGCTCGTCCAGGCGGACCAGTCCGGCCCGGACGGCGGCGGCGCGTGCCTCGTTGCGCAGCCGGGCCGCGTCGGCCGCGTCCGCGCGGACGCCGAGCCGCCGCACCAGCGGGGCGAAGGTCAGCCCCTGGCCGACCAGGGTGACCAGCACGCCGACGAACGCGCAGAACAGCAGCAGGTCGCGGTCGGGGAACGGGTCGCCGGCATCGGTGGTCAGCGGCAGCGTGAAGATCGCGGCCAGGCTGATGACGCCGCGGGTGCCGGCCCAGCTGAGCACGGTGATCTCGCGGCCGGAGAGGCGGCCGGTCCGCCGCAGCCCGCCGAACGCCGTCGCGGACGGGCCGGCGACGGTCGGCTGGTCCTCGTCGGACCCCTGGCCGCCGAGCCGGGTGCCCATCCAGCCCGGCAGGTACTCGGTCAGCAGCAGCCACAGCGGCCGCAGCAGCAGCATCACGCCGATCGTGATGGACACCGCGATCACCACGGTGGAGGTCTCGTAGTCGCCGAGGTTCTCGATGACCTGGGGCAGCTGCTGGCCGATCAGCAGGAAGACCACGCCCTCCAGCAGGTAGTCGACGAGCTTCCAGACCGCGCGGGTCTGCAGCCGCGACTGCCCCGACTGCCAGTACGGCGCGTTGTGCCCGATGACCAGTCCGGCGACGACGACGGCCAGTACCCCGGAGACGTGCACCTGTTCGGCGAGCAGGTAGGCCACGAACGGCGTCGCCAGCGAGATCGCGTTCGACGACAGCGGGTCGTGCCGCAGCCGTCGCAACGGCCGGATGCCGAAGGCGACCACCAGCCCGGCGGCGACGCCGCCCGCCGCGGCCAGCAGGAACTGGCCGGCCGCCGAGGGCGTGGAGAAGCCCTCGCCCTCGGCGGCCGCGACGGCCACGGTGAGGATGGTCAGGGCGGTGGCGTCGTTGAGCAGCCCCTCGCCCTGGATGAGCGTGAGCAGCCGGGGCGGCAGCCCGACCCGGCGACCGACGGCGAGCGCGGCCACCGGATCCGGCGGTGCGACCGCGGCACCCAGGGCGATCCCGGCGGCGAGGGTGGCACCGGCGACGAAGAGGCTGAACCCGATCCCGATGACGAGCGCGGTCGCGAGGACCAGCAGCACCGAGAGGCTGACCACGGTCCGCAGGTTCTTGCGGATGGCGAGCAGCGAGGAGTCCAGGGCCGCGCTGTAGAGCAGCGGCGGCAGCACGAACGTGAGCACCAGGTGCGGGTCGAGCTCGACGTTCGGCCCCGGCAGGTAGGCGTACCCGATGCCGACCAGCGTGAGCAGCGCGGCGCCCGGCAGGCCGGTCCGCTCGGCGACCCAGTGGACGACGACGGTGACGCCGACCGCGGCGAGGAGCAGCAGCAGGACGGTCTCGGCGCTCACCGCGACATCGTGCCGGGCCGCGTCGCGGCCGGCGGGGTGACGCCCCGGTCAGGCAGCGACGGTCTCCATCGCCTCGGCGGTCAGGGCGATCGAGCGGAGCCGGGACTCCGGGGCGGGGGACTGGAAGGCCACGATCAGCTCGTCGGCGTCGGCCAGCGCGCGGAAGGCGGTCAGCTGCTCGCGCACGTCGGCCGCCGTCCCGACGGCGGTGTGGGTCAGCATGCCGTCGACGTGCACCGCGGCCCCGCCCTGCAGCAGGAGGTCGGCGACCTCGTCGGGCGAGCCGGCGCCGGAGAGGTCGCGGCCGCGGCCGAACAGGCCCACCGCCAGCCGCCGGCGCACCTGCGCCAGGTCGTCCCGGGCGGCCTCGGCGGTGTCGGCGGCGACCACGTTGACCCCGGCGATCACGTAGGGGGACTCCAGCTGTGCCGACGGGCGGAACTCACGGCGGTAGGCCTCGACGGCCGGCTGGAGCATCTGCGGCGCGAAGTGCGACGCGAAGGCGTACGGCAGGCCGAGCGCCGCGGCGAGCGTGGCGCCGAACATCGACGAGCCGAGCACGTACAGCGGCACGTCCGAGCCCTTGCCCGGGATCGCGTCGACGCCCGGCACGCGGGTCTGTCCCGCGAGGTAGCCCTGCAGCTCCTGCACGTCCTGCGGGAACCGGTCGGCGGAGTGCGCATCGCGGCGCAGCGCGTACATCGTGTTCTGGTCGCTGCCCGGCGCCCGGCCCAGCCCGAGGTCGATCCGGCCGGGGTACATCGCCTCCAGGGTCCCGAACTGCTCGGCGATGGTCAGCGGCGAGTGGTTGGGGAGCATCACGCCACCCGCGCCGAGCCGGATGGTGCTGGTGTGCGCGCCCACGTGGCTGATCAGCACGCTCGTCGCCGACGAGGCGATCGCCGGCATGTTGTGGTGCTCGGCGTACCAGACCCGCCGGAAGCCGTGCTCCTCCGCCGCGCGGGCCAGCGCGACGCTGGCCGCGATGCTCTCGCCGACGCTCTGCCCAGGGGCGATCGGGGCGAGGTCGAGGACGGACAGCGGCAGGGGGGACGACGACGGCATGCCAGGGGCAACCCCGTCGGCGGCTCCCCGCTTCCCGGCGGGCACCCCTGTCGGTGGGTGGTGCGCGGCACGTTCCGGCGGCAGGGTGACGGGGTCGCCCCGTCGTCCCTCCGGAGGCCCGCCATGTCCGTCAGCCCGCCGCCCGTGCCCTCCTACGCCAGCGGGACGTCGACCGTGCCGCTGCTCGGCAACACGATCGGGGCGGACCTGGACCGCACCGTGGCGCGGGTGGGGGAGCACGAGGCGCTGGTCGAGTGCGCGACCGGGCGGCGGTTCAGCTACCCGCAGTTCGCCGCGGAGGTCGACGCGGTCGCCCTCGGGCTGGACGCACTCGGTGTGGCGAAGGGCGACCGGGTCGGCATCTGGGCGCCCAACTGCGCCGAGTGGGCGTTCGTGCAGTACGCGACGGCGAAGCTGGGCGCCGTCCTGGTGAACGTGAACCCCGCCTACCGCACCCACGAGCTGCAGTACGTGCTGCAGCAGGCCGGCATCTCGGTGCTGGTCAGCGCCCCGGAGTTCAGGACCAGCGACTACCGGGCGATGGTGGCCGAGGTCCGCGGGGACTGCCCGGCGCTGCGCGAGGTGGTCTTCCTCGGCGACCCGGAGTGGGAGCGGCTGGTCGCCACGGGCCGGGCGGGGGACCGCGGGCTGCTCGCCGAGCGGCAGGCGCAGCTGTCGGCCGACGACCCGATCAACATCCAGTACACCTCGGGGACCACGGGCTTCCCGAAGGGCGCGACGCTCACCCACCACAACCTGCTCAACAACGGCTTCTTCGTCGGCGAGGGGTGCGGGTACACCGAGGCCGACCGGATCTGCATCCCGGTGCCCTACTACCACTGCTTCGGCATGGGGATGGGCAACCTGGCGGCCACGTCGCACGGGGCCACGATGGTGATCCCGGCGCCCGGTTTCGACCCGGCGGCGACCCTGCGCGCGGTGCAGGAGGAGCGCTGCACCTCCCTCTACGGCGTCCCCACCATGTTCATCGCCGAGCTCGCGCTGCCCGACCTCGGCGACTACGACCTCTCGTCGCTGCGGACCGGGATCATGGCCGGCTCGCCATGCCCGGTCGCCGTCATGGAGCGGGTGGTCGCGGAGATGGGGATGACCGAGGTGACCATCTGCTACGGGATGACCGAGACATCGCCGGTGTCCACCCAGACCGGCGCCGACGACGACCTGGACCGGCGCACCTCCACCGTCGGGCGGGTGCACCCGCACCTGGAGGTCAAGGTCGTCGACCCCGAGACCGGGCTGACCGTGCCGCGCGGCGAGCCGGGGGAGCTGTGCACGCGCGGGTACTCGGTGATGCTCGGCTACTGGGACGAGCCGGAGAAGACCGCCGAGGTCATCGACGCCGCCCGCTGGATGCACACCGGCGACCTCGCGGTCATGGACGCCGAGGGCTACGTCAACATCGTCGGCCGGATCAAGGACATGGTGATCCGCGGCGGGGAGAACGTGTACCCGCGCGAGGTGGAGGAGTTCCTGTACACCCACCCCGACGTCGTCGACGCGCAGGTGATCGGGGTCCCCGACGAGCGGTTCGGCGAGGAGCTGATGGCGTGGGTGCGGCTGCGCGAGGGCGCCGAGCCGCTGACCGCCGAGGCGCTGCGCGAGTTCTGCGCCGGCCGGCTGGCCCACTTCAAGGTGCCGCGCTACGTCAAGGTCGTCGACGCCTTCCCGATGACGGTCACCGGCAAGGTCCGCAAGGTGGAGATGCGCGAGACCTCGGTCCGGGAGCTCGGGCTGGAGGCCGCCGCGGCGGTGCGCAGCGCCTGAGCGGGTCGCCCGGGACCGGGGCCCCGGGCGACCCGGCTCCGGTCAGCGGGCCAGGCGCAGCGGGAGGGGGCCCACCGGGAGGACGTCGTCCAGTCCGGTCAGGCTCACCACCCGCCGCACGCACCCGGCGGCGGCGACCAGCTGCATCCGCCGGCCGCGCTCGGCCGCGGTCCGCTGCACCGAGAGCAGGGCCGAGAGCCCGCCGCAGTCGCAGAAGTCCACGCCCGAGGCGTCGACCTGCCAGATCCGGGCGCTCCCGGTCGCGAGCGGGTGCACCGCCTCGACCAGCAGGTGCGCGGAACAGTGGTCGAGTTCGCCGGTGACCGTGACGAACCCCGCTGGGACGTCGACGACCACGAGCAGGGAGGGTCCGGGCGGTGCCGGGGGGACCGGCAGCGCGACCTCGGGGAACCAGGGGAGGGGGGCGAGGGACATGGGCGACCACCGTCTCGACGGTGGCACCGGACCCGGTGGGCACCGTCGCGAGAGACGTGCACACGGCCGGGGCTTCGACCGAGGGACACGATACCGTGCGGTCCGTTCTCGTGCCGAGTCCCCGGTCGCGACCCACCCGTGGTCGCGCCGGTCACCGGGAGGGAGGATGACGACCGCGAGGGGAGCGCCCCCACCGCACTCGACCGGCCGCGGGTGGACCGGTGACGGACGGAGATCCGCGTGACACCGAGCAACTCCACGACCCGGCGGGACCTGGTCGTGGTCGGCGCGTCGGCCGGTGGCGTCGAGGCGCTCCGTCAGATGTTGGGGTCGCTGCCGCCGGACCTGCCGGCGACCGTGCTGGTCGTGTCGCACCTGCCGACCAGCGCGCACAGCCACCTGCCTCAGATCCTCGACCGGGTGGCGGCCCTCCCGGTGCGCGCGGCGGTCGACGGAGCCCCGCTGACGCCGGGGACGGTGTGGGTCGCCGTCCCCGACCGGCACCTGATGGTGGTCGACGGCCACGTCGCGCTGTCGCGGGGGCCGCGGGAGAACGGCCACCGGCCCGCCGTCGACGTGCTGTTCCGCTCGGCCGCCCGGGCCGCGGGTCCGCGCGTGATCGGGGTGGTGCTGTCCGGCGCGCTGGACGACGGGACGGCCGGCATGGTGGCCATCCGTGCCCGCGGCGGCGTCGGTGTGGTCCAGGATCCCGAGGAGGCCATGTACGGCAGCATGCCGCGGCACGCCAGGGAGATCGGTGGCGCCGAGCACGTGGTCGCCCTCGACGCGCTGCCGAAGCTGCTCGACGACCTGCTCGCGGAGGAGGTCGACGCGAGCGAGGCACCCCCGCCCAGCGAGCTGATGGACATGGAGACCGCGATGGCCCGGCTGGACATCGACGCGATGAACGCCGACGACCGACCCGGCAGCCCCTCCGGCTTCGGCTGCCCCAGCTGCCACGGGGCGCTGTTCGCCATCGACGAGGGCGGGCTGGAGCGGTTCCGCTGCCGGGTCGGGCACGCGTGGTCCCCGGAGGCCCTGGCCGAGGAGCAGTCGCAGGCCCTGGAGGGGGCGTTGTGGATGGCGTTGCGCGGGCTGGAGGAGCGGGCGGCGCTCGCCCTGCGGATGGGGGAGCGGGCCGAGGACCGCGGCCACCTGCACACGGCGGCGACGTTCCGCCGGCGGCACGACGAGGCCCAGAACGCGGCGATGCTGCTGCGGGCCCTGCTGGAGCGCGGCGACTTCGACGGCGAGGCGCTCCCAGACGCCATCGGTGAGGGCTGACCGGTGAGCATGGGCGGGGAACCGGAGGACCGGGCGGACGACGTCCGGGACGGCGCGCCCGACGACGTACTCGACGACGACGGGCTCGACGGCTCGGCCGAGGACGCGTCGGCGGGTCTGGACACCGCCTTCGAGGCGCTGCTGGTGTATCTGCGCGAGCAGCGCGGGTTCGACTTCACCGGGTACAAGCGACCGAGCCTCGTCCGGCGGGTGCGCCGCCGCATGAGCGAGGTCGGCATCTCCGGGTTCGCCGAGTACCAGGACCTCCTCGAGGTGCACCCCGAGGAGTTCGCCCCGCTCTTCAACACCATCCTGATCAACGTCACGAGCTTCTTCCGGGACCGGCCGGCCTGGGACCACCTGCGCGACCGCCTGCTGCCGGACCTGCTGGCCGGTGCCGGGCAGGCGATCCGGATCTGGAGCGCCGGGTGTGCGTCGGGCCAGGAGGCCTACAGCCTGGCGATCCTGCTGGCCGAGGCGCTCGGGCCCGAGGAGTTCCGCCAGCGCGTCAAGATCTACGCCACGGACGTCGACGAGGAGGCGCTCACCCAGGCGCGCCAGGCGGTGTACTCCGAGCGGGAGCTGACCGGGTTGTCGCCCGAGCAGGTCGAGGCGTACTTCCAGCCGGAGGGGGCGCGGTTCGCCTTCCGCAAGGACCTGCGCCGGTCGGTGATCTTCGGGCGCAACGACCTCGTCCAGGACGCGCCGATCTCGCACGTCGACCTGCTGCTGTGCCGCAACACCCTCATGTACTTCAACGCCGAGACGCAGAACCGCATCCTCGGACGGCTGCACTTCGCGATGAACCCCCAGGGCCTGCTGTTCCTCGGCAAGGCCGAGATGCTGCTGTCGCACCCCCAGCTGTTCGCGCCGGTCGACCTGACGCGGCGGTTCTTCCACAAGCGGGGCGGCGGGCGCCGGGCCTCCGGCCGGGTCGTCGTCCCGGTGGTGCCGGAGGCCCTCGTGGGTCCGGAGAGCCAGCTCGCCCGGCTGCAGCAGGAGGCCATCCTGTCGGCCCCCGCCGCGCAGCTGGCCCTCGACGCCGCCGGCCGGCTGGCCATGGTCAACCACCAGGCCGAGCGGTTGCTGCGCGTCGACCGGCGGGACCTGGGGCGGCCGTTCCAGGACCTCGAGGTCTCCTACCGGCCGGCGGAGCTGCGCGGCGCGGTCGCCGAGGCGGCCGAGACGCGGCGGCCGGTGTGGCTGCGCGGGATCGAGCGGCACCAGCCCGGGCAGGAGTCCGTCGTCCTCGACATCCAGGTCCTCCCGCTCCACGGGGAGGACGGTGGGCTGCTGGGCACCTCGGTCGTCTTCGAGGACGTCACCCGCTACCGGCGCCTGCAGGCCGAGCTGGAGTACGCCAACCGCCAGCTCGAGACGGCCTACGAGGAGCTCCAGTCGACCAACGAGGAACTGGAGACCACCAACGAGGAGCTCCAGTCGACGGTCGAGGAGCTGGAGACCACCAACGAGGAGCTCCAGTCGACCAACGAGGAACTGGAGACGATGAACGAGGAGCTCCAGTCGATGAACGACGAGCTCCACACGACCAACGAGGACCTGCGGGCCAGCACCGAGGAGGTCGGTGCCCTCAACCAGTTCATGTCCGGCGTGATGAGCAGCTTCCACGCCGGCGTCGTCGTGGTCGACTCCGACCTGCGGGTGCTGGTCTGGAACGCCGCGGCCGAGGAGCTGTGGGGGTTGCGGCAGGACGAGGTGCAGGGGCAGTACGTGCTCAACCTCGACATCGGGCTGCCGGTGTCCGAGCTGCACCCCCTGCTGCGCCGCCAGGTGTCCGGCCAGGCCGGGGGGCACGAGACCGTGGAGGTCGACGCCGTCAACCGGCGGGGTCGGCCGGTCCGGGTGCGGGTGACGGTCAGCGCCTTCACCGCCCGGGACGGCGAGCGCGGCGGCGCGGTCGTGCTCATGGACCCGACGAGCTGATCCCGGGGCCGCCGGGGGACGCGGGTCGTCAGCCGGCCGCGATGACCTCGTCGGCGTGACCCTGGACGACCAGGGTCGCGAGGTCGCGGACCTTGACGTTGAGCCGGTTGCTCAACGTCACCATCCGGGCGAAGGCGTCGTCGGCGTCGACGCCCAGCCGGGCCATCAGCACGCCCTTGGCCTGGTCGATGACCGCGCGGGTGCTCAGGGCGCGTTCCAGGTTCGCGGCCAGATCGCGCAGGGCCTGTCGCTCCATGACGCTCTCCAGCACGCCGGCCACCGCCCCGGCCACCAGTGTCGTGAGCCGGCGGTCGGGGGCGCCGAAGGCCGCTCCGGCGCGCGCGTACAGGTTGAGCACCCCCGCGTGCTCACCGCCGGCGGACACCGGGACGGCCAGCACGCTGCGGACCGGGCCCTCGGCCACGATCCGACGCAGCCGCGGCCAGCGCCCGTCGGCGGTGACGTCCTCGGTCACCACGGCGGACCCGGTGGCGTAGGCCTCCCAGCAGGGACCGTCCTCGGCCCGGAGCTGCGCGCCGTCGAACGCCTGGGCCTCCGGCGACTCGCTGCCCTGCCACCGGGGGGACGCCGGGGCGCCGATGGTGAGACTGACCCAGTCGGCCGCCGGGACGGCGCTCCGGACGACGGCGGCCATGCGCCCGAGCAGCCGTTGCCGGTCGGCCTCGGCCAGGCCGAGGGCGGCGAGCTCGCTGAGCGCCGTCGCCAGGCTCTCCGACTCCCCCGGCGACGCGGCGCCGCCCGCCGAGACCTCGCCCGGGCCCTCGGAGGGTGCGGGATCTCCCAGGACCCACTGCAGTCGTGCGTCGGCGGGGCGGTCGTGCACCCGGTCGGCGAAGCCGAGGAGGTGGTGGCGTGCCGGTCGACCGGTCCGGCCGGTGATCGTGACCGTCAGCCGGCGCTCGGTCGCGTGCCCGGTGCGCAGGTCGCGCACCGCGGCGCGGAGGGCGGGCACGTCGGCCGGGTCGAGGTAGACGCTCAGCGGTTTGCCGTGCAGCCGGTGGGGGGCGACGCCGAGCGCCTCGGCGAAGGCGGGGTTGACGTCCACCAGCCGACCGGTGCCGTCGGTCGCGCACAGGCCGATCGGGACCAGCGCGGCCAGCCGCGTCCGCCAGTGTCGCTCCTCCTCGTGGCGGTGCAGCATCGCCCGGATCTGCTCGTGCTGGGCGGCCAGCTCCGCCTCGGCGACCCGCAGCTCCTCCTGGGCCACCGACAGGTCGGCGAGCTCCTCGAGTGCCCGTTGCCCCGGGGAGCCGAACCCCCGCCGGGTCAGCAGGTCCGCCAGCTCGGCCAGCGGCGATGCCGGGTCCCCGGCGCCCTCGGGCAGCAGGCCCGCCGGGTCGCTCACGACCGGCCGGTCCGGTCGTCGTCGTCGGCGGAGCTGCCGAGCTCCGCCTCGGCGGCGGCGTCGTCGGTCGCTGCCTCCGTGCGGTCGTCGACGGCCAGTGCCCGGTGCTGCTCGGCCCGGCTCCGGTGCCCGGCCACGTCTCCGACCTGGTGGTCGGCGGCCTTGTCGTGCATCTCGGCGGCCGCCTCGTGCGCGCGGGCCGCGCGCTCGTGCCCCTCCGCCGCGCGGTGGTGGGCGGCGCGGGCACGCTCGGCGGAGGCCTCGGCGCGCTCCCGGGCAGCCACCGCGTCCTGCGCGGACGGCAGCCGGCCGGCACTCAACCGCTCCAGCCGGTCGGCGAGCTCGCGGGTGCGCTCACCCGCCTCTGCCGCCCGCTCGGCGGCCTGCTGCATGGCGTCCCCAGCCCGAGAGTCCATGCCCCCATCCTCCTCGGATCGGGCGTCTCCGCACCCCGGCGGGCGCGCGGACGCCTGACGGCCGGATCAGGCGGGCAGCGGCGGTCGTGCGCGGTGGCCCGCCGGGTGGCGCAGCCGCTCGCTGAGCGGACGGATCCGGAGGCGGCCGGGCTCGACGGCGAGCACGTCGGTCAGGCCCACCAGCGCCACGAGCCGGCGGACGCAGTGGCTGGCGCCCACCAGGTGCACCGTGGCGCCGGACCGGGCGGCCATCTCGCGCAGGTCGAGCAGGGCGGCCAGGCCGTCGCCGTCGCAGAAGGTGAGGGCCTCGGCGTCGAGCCACCAGTCGGGGTGTCCCCGGGCGACCAGGGCGGGTGCGATCGCGGCGATGCGCGGGGCGGAACAGGAGTCGAGCTCGCCGCTGAGCGTGATCAGGGCCGCGGTCACGTCGACCGAGACCTCGAGCGAGCCGGCGGGGTCGAGGGAGAAGGGCGGGAGCTGGGACATCGGCGACGCTCCGTACGTGGCGAAACGCTGGCCGGATGTTCGACCTGGCGAAACGGTACGACGACGTCCGACATCCCGACAGGGTCCAAGTGCCCGGACGATCCGTGGATGTCCAAGCACCATGCGGTACCGTTTGCGTTGACGTCCAAGTACCCGGAGGACCGAGTGCCCGCTCCCGCCCTGCACGTGCCCGTCCACCCGGTCCGCTTCGTGACCGCGGCCAGCCTCTTCGACGGCCACGACGCCGCGATCAACGTGATGCGGCGGCTGCTGCAGAGCCAGGGCGCGGAGGTGGTGCACCTGGGCCACGACCGCGGGGTCGACGCCGTCGTCCGGGCGGCATTGGAGGAGGACGTGCAGGGCGTCGCCGTCTCCTCCTACCAGGGTGGGCACGTCGAGTACTTCAGCTATCTCCGGGAGCGGCTGAGCGCGGCCGGGGCCGGCCACGTGCAGGTCTTCGGCGGCGGAGGCGGGGTGATCGTCGCCGAGGAGATCGCGCTGCTGCGCGAGCGCGGGGTGCGGATCTTCTCCCCGGAGGACGGCGCCCGTCTGGGCCTGCCCGGGATGATCAACGAACTGGTCCGGGCGTGCGACGTCGACCTGGCCGCGACCGCGCCGTCCGCCGAGGCGGTCCTGGCCGGGGACCGGGCGGCGCTGGCACGGGCCCTGACGGTGCTGGAGGCCGGGCGGGCGCCGGAGCTCGCGGCGCGGCTGCGGGAGGCGGCCGCGGCCCGCACGGTGCCGGTCCTCGGCATCACCGGCACCGGCGGGTCGGGCAAGTCCTCGCTCACCGACGAGCTGCTGCGCCGGCTGCGGCTGGACCAGGGCGACCGGTTGAGGGTCGCCGTCCTCGCGATCGACCCGACCCGCCGGCGCGGCGGGGGAGCGCTGCTCGGCGACCGGATCCGCATGAACGCGCTGGAGGAGACGGTCGAGGGCGACCGCACCTTCTTCCGCTCGCTGGCCACCCGCACCGCCGGCGCGCAGGTCCCCGAGCACCTGGACGACGTGCTCGCCGCGGTGGAGGCCGCCGGGTTCGACCTCGTGGTCGTCGAGACGCCGGGGATCGGCCAGGGCGACGCGGCGATCGTGCCGTTCAGCGACGTCTCGCTGTACGTGATGACGCCGGAGTTCGGGGCGGCCTCGCAGCTGGAGAAGATCGACATGCTCGACTTCGCCGACGTCGTCGCGGTCAACAAGTTCGAGCGCCGCGGCGCCGCGGACGCCCGCCGCGACGTCGCGCGGCAGCTGGTGCGCAACCGCGAGGCGTTCGGGCAGCCGTGGGAGTCGATGCCGGTCTTCGGCACCAGCGCCGCCCGGTTCAACGACGACGGCGTCACCGCGCTGTACCAGCACCTGCGCGCGCTGCTGGCCGACCGCGGGCTGGCCGTCGGTGAGGGTGCGCTGCCCGCGGTCGACGTCCGGGCCTCGTCGGCGCTCGCGGGCGTGGTCCCGGCCTCCCGCGCCCGGTACCTGGCCGAGATCACCGAGACCGTGCGCGGCTACCACCGGGTCACCGAGGAGCAGGCCGAGCTGGCCCGCCGTCGCCAGCACCTGAGCACCGCCGCCGCCGTCCTGGAGGGGGACGCCGCGGCGGCGGCCCGTGCGGCCGCCGACGGCACCGAGCTGCTGCACGAGGTGCGCGAGTTGCTGGAGCGCTGGCCGGTCACCGTGGAGCAGTACTCCGGCGACGAGCTGACCTACACGGTGCGGGGCAGGGACATCACCGTCCCGCTGACCACTCGAACGCTCTCAGGTACCGAGGTGCGGCGGGTCGCGCTGCCCCGGACCCGGGACGAGGGCGAGCTGGTCCGCTTCCTGCGGCGGGAGAACCTGCCCGGCGCCTTCCCGTTCACCGCCGGCGTCTTCCCGGTCAAGCGGGAGGGCGAGGCGCCGGCGCGGATGTTCGCCGGCGAGGGCGACGCCTTCCGCACCAACCGCCGGTTCCGGCTGCTCAGCGAGGGCCAGCCGGCCACCCGGCTGTCGACGGCGTTCGACTCGGTGACGCTCTACGGGCGGGACCCGGAGCTGCGGCCCGACGTCTACGGCAAGGTCGGGACGTCCGGGGTCTCGATCGCGACGCTGGACGACATGCGGGAGCTGTACGCCGGCTTCGACCTGTGCGCGCCGACCACCTCGGTGTCGATGACGATCAACGGCCCGGCGCCGGCGATCCTCGCGATGTTCCTGAACACCGCGATCGAGCAGCGGCTGGCGCGGTTCCGCGAGGAGGAGGGCCGCGAGCCCGACGCCGGCGAGGCCGAGGAGCTCCGCGCCTGGGTGCTGGCCAACGTCCGCGGGACGGTGCAGGCCGACATCCTCAAGGAGGACCAGGGCCAGAACACCTGCATCTTCTCCACCGAGTTCGCGCTGCGGTGCATGGCCGACATCCAGGAGTGGTTCATCGACTCCCGGGTGCGCAACTTCTACTCGGTGTCGATCTCCGGCTACCACATCGCCGAGGCCGGGGCGAACCCCATCAGCCAGCTCGCGTTCACCCTCGCCAACGCCTTCACCTACGTCGAGGCATACCTCGCTCGCGGCATGGCGATCGACGACTTCGCGCCGAACCTCTCCTTCTTCTTCTCCAACGGGATGGACGCCGAGTACACGGTCATCGGCCGGGTGGCCCGCCGGATCTGGGCGGTGGCCATGCGCGACCGCTACGGCGCCGGCCCGCGTGCCCAGCAGCTGAAGTACCACGTGCAGACGTCGGGGCGGTCGCTGCACGCGCAGGAGATGGACTTCAACGACATCCGCACCACGCTGCAGGCGCTGTGCGCGATCTACGACAACGCCAACAGCCTGCACACCAACGCCTACGACGAGGCCGTGACCACGCCGTCGGCGCACTCGGTCCGCCGCGCGCTGGCCATCCAGATGATCATCGACCGCGAGTGGGGCCTGGCGGCGAACGAGAACCCGCTGCAGGGGTCGGCGATCGTCGAGGAGCTGACCGACCTCGTCGAGGCGGCGGTGCTGGAGGAGTTCGACCGGATCTCCGAGCGCGGCGGCGTGCTCGGTGCGATGGAGACCGGCTACCAGCGCGGGCGAATCCAGGACGAGTCGATGCTCTACGAGCACCGCAAGCACGACGGGTCGCTGCCGATCATCGGCGTCAACACCTTCGTCGACCCCTCCCCTCAGGAGCAGGGGACCGGAGCCCTCGAACTGGCCCGCGCCACCGAGGACGAGAAGAAGTCGCAGCTCGCCCGCCTCGAGGACTTCCACGCCCGGCACGCCGCCGAGGCCCCGGCCGCGCTCGCCCGCCTGCGCGAGGTGGCGATGGGCGGCGGCAACGTGTTCGAGGCCCTGATGGACGCCGTCCGGGTCTGCTCGCTCGGACAGATCAGCGAGGCCTTCTTCGAGGTGGGTGGCCGCTACCGCCGCAGCGTCTGAGCCGGACCACTGCGGGTCGAGCTCGCGCTCTGCGGGTGCTGCAGGACCGTCGAGGCACGAGCAGCACCCGCGGTGCCGTCGAGGGGTGCGGGGAGGGCTGCGGGAAGATGACCACGTGAGCACGCCGTCGCTGCCCTTCGACCCCGTCGCGGAGGCCACCCGGCAGTGGCGCGAGCACGGCTGGGGCGACGCCGCCGTCGGCATGGAGGCCGTCACCTCGCTGATGCGGGCGCAGGCCATCGTCCAGGCGCGGGTCGACGAGGTGCTGCGCCCGCTGCAGCTCACCTTCGCCCGCTACGAGCTGCTCATGCTCCTGTCGTTCACCCGCAGCGGTGCGCTGCCCATGGCCAAGGCCGGGGCCCGGCTCCAGGTGCACCCGGCCAGCGTCACCAACGCGGCCAGCCGGCTGGAGGCCGCCGAGCTGGTCCGCCGCCGCCCGCACCCCGAGGACGGCCGCGGCGTCCTCGTGGAGATCACCCCCGCCGGCCGGGCGCTGGCCGCGGAGGCGACCGCCCGGATCAACGAGGTCTTCACCGCGCCCGAGCTGAGCAACGACCGGATGCGCGAGCTCGTCGACATCCTGCGCGACCTGCGCCGCTCGGCGGGCGACTTCGGGGAGTGACCCTCCTCGACGACCTGGGGACGGCGGTGCCGCTGGCCGGACCGCCGCGCAGGATCGTGAGCCTCGTGCCGTCGCTGACCGAGGCGCTGGCGGTCACCGTGCCGGACCGGCTGGTCGGCGCCACCGACTGGTGCACCCACCCCGCCGGTCTCGACGTGCCACGGGTGCGGGGCACCAAGAACCCCGACCGGGCTGCGGTCGCGGCGCTGGCCCCGGACCTCGTCGTCGCCAACCGGGAGGAGAACCGGCGGCTGGACGTCGACCGGCTGCGAGCGGCCGGCATCCCGGTCTGGGTGACGGTGATCGAGTCGGTGGACGAGGCGCTCGCCTCGCTGCGCCGGCTGTTCGGCGAGGCGCTGCGGGTGGGGGAGCTGGAGTGGCTGACCGAGGCGGAAGCGGCGTGGTCCGAGCCGGCGCCGGTCGCCGAGCTGCGCGTCGCCGTCCCGATCTGGCGCGACCCGTGGATGGTCGTGGGAGCGCGCACCTTCGCCGGCGACCTGCTCACCCGCCTCGGCCTGGTCAACGCCTACGGCGCCGGCGACGAGCGGTACCCGCACACCACGCCCGAGGCGATCCGGGCAGCCGCCGACGCCGTCCTGCTGCCCGACGAGCCCTACCGGTTCACCGCCGACGACGGCCCCGAGGTGTTCGAGGGCCTGCCCACCGCGCTCGTCCCCGGCCGCGACCTCACCTGGTACGGCCCGTCACTGGCCGGCGCGCACGCCCGTCTCATCTCCGCGATCGACTCACTCCGAGGCGGCGGCCCGCGGTAGCTCGGCGTGCGGGCGGGACTGCCAGCGCGCCCAGTCGGCGCTCACCTCGCCGGCCGCGCGCATCAGCAGCGGCAGGTGGTCGGCCAGCAGCCGCTCGGTCGAGGTCTCGGCCGCGTGCACCGTCACGTTCATCGCCGCCCGCACCGCGCCGGCGCCGTCCCGCACCGGGACCGCGACCGACCGCACACCCGGCGCCAGCTCCTCGTCGGCCAGTGCCCAGCCCCGCGCCCGGACCTCGGTCAGCTCCGCGTCGAGCTCGGTCCGGGAGCGCTGGGCGTACGCGGGCAGGCCGGCCCGGCTCGGGGTGGCGAGGGCGGCGTCCAACCCATCGGCGGGCAGCGCGGCGAGCAGGACCTTCCCCTGGGAGGTCTGCGCGGCGGGGAAGCGGGTGCCGATCTCCACGCGGAGGGTGATGAGCTTCGGCACGGCGACCCGGGCGACGTAGACGATGTCGGATCCGTCGAGCTGCGCCATCGACGACGACTCCCCGGTCTGCCCGACGAGGTCCTCCAGGTGCGGCCGGGCGACGTCCCACAACCCGAGCGACCCCACGTAGGCCGTGCCCAGGTCGAGGACCCGGGGCGTGAGCTCGAAGCCCGCCGTCCCGGACCGCACGTACCCGAGCTCGGTCAGGGTGAGCAGCAGCCGCCGGGCCGTGGGCCGGGCCAGGCCGGCGGCCGCCGCCACCTCCGACAGGGACATCGCGCGGTGGGCCGGCCCGAAGCAGGCCAGGACGTCGAGGCCGCGCGCCAGCGCCTCGACGAAGTCCGGTCCCTCACCGCGTCCGGCCATCAGCGGCCGCCGTTCATCGACCCAGCACCCGGTCCTCGCCGCCGGCGCGCTTGGACTCGTCCTTGAAGTCGCTGTACCGGTAGGGGTTCTCGAGGATCTCGGCCTCGGCCTCGGGCATCTCCGGGAACATCCCGCCCTGCCACTCCGCCTCGCCGATCTCGCCCTGCAGGTAGCTGATCGTGTCCTCGAGCTCGCGGCGCACCGCGGCGAGGTCGACGCCGACCAGCTTCCCCTCGGACTTCACGATCCGGCCGTCGACCAGCACGGTGTGCACGTCGCCGCGCTGGGCCTGGAACGCCACGTGGCCGAAGGGGTTGAGCAGCGGGAAGGAGACCGGCGACGCGTCGTTCTTGATGAGGACGACGTCGGCCTCGTGCCCCACCTCGAGCCGGCCCAGGTCACCGGAGCGGCCGATCGTGTGCGCCCCGCCGCGGGTGCACCACTGGACGACGTCGCGGGCGCGCAGCCGCAGATGGGTGATGGTCTCGCCCTTGAGGTGGGCGTCCATGTGCTCGCTCATCCGGTCGGCGTTCAGCGTCGCCCGCATCGCGGAGAACATGTCGCCGCTCCACCAGACGCTGGTGTCCATCGACAGCGACACCGGGATTCCGTAGGTGAGCACCTGCTCGGTCGGGGCGTGCCCCTGACCGGCGCTGCACTCGGACTCGGTGGCGACGGAGATCGAGCCGCCGGTGGCCGCGATGCGTTGGTAGCTGTCCCGGGTCAGCGTGGAGGCGTGCACGTACGTCGTCTCCGGCGTCATGAAGCCGCCGTCGTACATCTGCTGGATGCCGGTGTCGTTGGTCGCGCCCCACACGCCGGCGTGCGTGGTGACCGGGAGGCCGAGCTCGCGGGCCACCTCGAACGCGGCCTTCTCCGGGAACGCCGGATCGCCGGTGACGTCGAAGGCGATCTGCACGCCCATCATGTCGTCGCGCTCGTCGCGCAGCCGCTCCAGGAACGAACGGACGGCGGGGTCGGCGGTCCACTCCCACGGCCCGGCCTGGATGTTGCCGTAGGCGAAGACGAACCGGCCCGGGGTGGAGCGCAGCGCGTCCAGCGCCGCCTCGGCGTGCTCGACGCTCTGCAGGTTGTGCGACCAGTCGACCGTCGTCGTCACGCCGGCGTCGAGCGACTCGATCGCGGCGAGCCGGTTGCCGGCGGCGATGTCCTGCGGGCGGAACTTCTTGCCGTGCTCGAGGTAGTACCAGACGAAGTACTGGGTGAGCGTCCAGTCGGCGCCGTAGCCGCGCATCGCGGTCTGCCACATGTGCCGGTGGGTGTCGATCATGCCGGGCATCACGATGCCGCCGGACGCGTCGATCTCCTGGGTGCCCTCCGGGACGTCGAGGGCGGTCCCGACGGCGGCGATCCGCCCGTCGACCACCAGGACGTCGGCGCCGACCAGCACGCTGCCGGCGTCGTCCATGGGCAGGACGGTGCCGCCGCGCAGGACGATCGGCCGGGCGGGATCGGTGCTGGTCATGAGGCTCCTCCTCGATGGGCGACGACAACGTCGGACGCTCGTCCGCTCAACGGACACAGCGCCGGGTGCGGTCACCTTGGCCGTGAGGCGGGCCACATGTCAAGGCGAAACCGGGCACGACGCGGCTGCGGTTGACAGGCTCACCAGGCCCCATCGAGACTACAACGGACGGGTGTCCGCCTGACGGCGGTCGAGGACGGCGGAGGGACACGCACGCACATGACTCCCCACGGGACCGGGCCGCTGTCCGGGCTGCTGGTGGCCGACTTCTCCCGCATCCTCGCCGGTCCCTACGCCACGATGCTGCTCGCCGACCTGGGCGCCGAGGTGGTCAAGGTCGAGGGCCCCGGTGGCGACGACACCCGCACCTGGGCGCCTCCCGTGCGCGAGGGCGTGAGCACCTACTACCTGGGCGTCAACCGCAACAAGCGGTCGGTGGCCCTGGACCTCAAGGACGCCGACGACGTGGCCGCCGCCCGCGAGCTGGCCCGCCGCGCCGACGTCGTCGTGGAGAACTTCAAGCCCGGCGGCCTCGTCCGCTTCGGCCTGGACTACGACACGGTCGCCGCCACCAACCCCGCCGTCGTCTACGCCTCGATCAGCGGCTTCGGCAGCGGCCCCGGCGGGCGGGCGCTGCCCGGCTACGACCTCATCGTGCAGGCGATCTCCGGGCTGATGAGCCTGACCGGCGACCCGGGCGGCGACCCGTACCGCGCCGGCGTCGCGGTGTTCGACGTGATGGCCGGGCTGCACGCCACGATCGGCGTCCTGTCGGCGCTGAACCTTCGGCACGAGACCGGCCGCGGGCAGCACGTCGAGGTCAACCTGCTGTCCTCGGCGATGTCGGGCCTGGTGAACCAGACCAGCGCCTTCGTCGCCGGCGGCGTCGTCCCGTTCCGGATGGGCAACAGCCACCCGAGCCTGTTCCCCTACGAGCCGCTGCCGTGCTCGGACGGCGAGCTGATCATCACCGCCGGCAACGACGGACAGTTCCGCAAGCTGTGCGAGGTGCTCGGGCTGCCGGAGCTCGTCGAGGACCCGCGCTTCCGCCGCAACGAGGACCGCACCGCCAACCGCGACGAGCTGCGTCCGCTGCTGGTCGAGCGGCTGCGCACCCGCACCAAGATGGAGTGGTTCCGCGACATCATCGGCGCGGGCGTGCCGTGCGGGCCGATCAACACGATCGACCAGGGCGTCGCCTTCGCCGAGGAGGTCGGCCTGGACCCGGTGGTGACCGTGGGGGAGGGGGCGGCGGCCGTGCCCTCGATCCGCAACCCGATCCGCTTCTCCGACACCGCCGCCTCCTACCGGCTGCCCCCACCCCGGGTGGACGAGCACGGCGAGGAGATCCGCCGCTGGCTGGCGACCCCGCAGGAGGAGTCGTGACGACCCCCGAGTACCCCACCGCCCTGGGCGCCTCGACCCGCGAGTCGATCACCCTGCTCGGCTCCGACCTCGCCCGCGACGTGATGGGCACGGTCGGCTTCGGCGAGCTGGCGTTCTGGCTGGCCACCCAGCGCCGTCCCTCGCCCGGCGAGACCCGGGTGTTCGAGGCCGTCATGGCCGCGCTGGCCGACCACGGGTTCACGCCGACGGCGATCGTCACGCGGCTGACCTACCTCTCGGCGCCGGACTCGGTGCAGGGCGCGCTCGCCGCGGGCCTGCTGGGCGGGGGCTCGCGCTTCCTGGGCGTCACCGAGGACTGCGGCCGCTTCCTGCACGACGTCCTCGCCGCGAGGCCGGAGCTCCCGACCGACGATGCCGGCTGGGACGCCCTCGCCCTGGAGACCGTCCGCGCGCAGCGGGAGGCGAAGCGGTTCGTGCCCGGGCTGGGCCACCACGTGCACAAGGACGGCGACCCGCGCACCCCGCGGCTGTTCGAGATCGCCGCCGAGGAGGGGCTGGTCGGGCCGCACCTCGCGCTGTTCGCCGCCATCGGCCGGGTGCACCCCCAGGTGCTCGGGAAGACGCTGCCGCTCAACGGCGCCGGCGTCTGCGGCGCTGCCCTGGCCGACCTCGGGCTCCCGCTGGAGCTGCTCCGCGGCTTCGCCCTGCTGGCGCGGACGGCGGGGCTGATCGGGCAGCTCGCCGAGGAGCTGCGGCACCCGGTGGCCAACGACGTGTTCCTCTCCGTCGACCTCAACAACCGCTCGATGGCGCCGGACCCCTACGTCCCCGAGTCCCTGGAGGGCTGAGCCGTGCGCGCCGCCGTCCTCACCTCGCCGGGCTCGACCCCGGACTGGGCCGAGCACCCCGACCCGCGGCCGGAGCCGGGCAGCACGCTGGTGCGCGTCACCGCGGCGGCGATCGTCCCGCTCGACCTGCTCTGCGCCTCCGGGACCTCCTACTTCGGTGCGCCGTCCTGCCCGTACGTGCCCGGCACCCAGGGCGTCGGCGTGGTCGAGGAGTCCGCGGCGTTCGCCCCCGGCACCCGGGTGTTCTTCGAGACCGCCGCCGGCCGGGCCCCGGGTGACGGCAGCCTGGCCGAGCGCTGCGTGACGGCCGACGAGATGGTCGTGCCGATCGAGGCCGAGGTGGACGACGCCGCGGCCGCCGCGCTGGGCATGTCCGCCGTCGCGGCGTGGATGGCGCTGACCGTCCGCGGCCGGTTCCGTGCCGGCGAGCGGGTGGTCGTGCTCGGCGCCGGGGGTGCGGTGGGCCAGGTCGCGGTGGGCGCGGCGCGGCTGCTGGGCGCCGGGCGCGTGGTCGCCGTCGGCCGCTCGGACGAGGCGCAGGAGCGCGCCGGGCGGGCCGGGGCCGACGAGGTGGTCCGGCTGACGGACGACGCCGCGGTGCTCGCCGACGCGCTGACCGGGGCGCTGGGCGGTCCGGCCGATGTGGTCGTCGACCCGGTGTGCGGGACCGCGGCCACCGCCGCCGCGCGGGTGCTGGCGCCCGGCGGCCGGCTGGTCAACCTCGGCAGCGCCTCCGGCGACACCGCCGAGTTCTCCTCCGCGGTGCTGCGCAGCCGCTCGGCGGAGATCCTCGGCTACACGAACGTGACGCTGACGCCCGACGAGCGACGGAGCGCCCTCGGGGCCGTGTTCGGCCACGCTGCCGAGGGTGCGCTCGCCGTGGACGCCGAGCAGCTGCCGATGTCCGACGTCGCCACCGCCTGGCAGCGTCAGGCGACGGGGCAGGCGTCCCGCAGACAGGTTCTGATCCCGTGACCGAAGCAGCTGGAGGAGCGATGGAGCTCGTCACCGAGGACAACATCACCGACCTGGCCGTGCAGCGGTGGCAGACCGCGCACGACCCGCGGACGGCCGAGCTCATGACCGCGCTGGTGCGGCACCTGCACGCGTTCGCCCGCGAGGTCCGGCTGACCGAGGCCGAGTGGATCACCGCGATCCAGTGGCTCAACCGCACCGGGCAGATCAGCAACGAGAAGCGGGAGGAGTTCATCCTCGCCTCCGACGTGCTCGGCCTGTCGATGCTCGTCGTCCAGATGAACCACCGGCTCGACCCGGCCGCGACGCCGGCGACGGTGCTCGGGCCGTTCCACATCCCCGGCTCCCCGGAGCTCGGCTACGGCGGCGACATGTCCGACGGGCTGGCCGGCGTCCCGCTGTACGTGCACGGGCAGATCCGCGACCTGTCCGGTGCGCCGGTGCCGGACGCGCGCTTCGACGTCTGGCAGGCCGACGACGAGGGGCTGTACGAGTCGCAGCACCCGGAGATCGACGAGGCCCGCCTGCGCGGGATCTACCGCAGCCGTGGGGACGGCACCTACTGCGTGCGGACGATCGCGCCGAAGGGCTACACGATCCCGATGGACGGCCCGGTCGGGGAGATCATGTCCCGGACCGACATCAGCCACTTCCGGCCGGCGCACGTGCACTTCAAGTTCGACGTCCCGGGCTACGAGCCGTTGATCACCCACCTGTTCCAGGAGGGCGCGGAGTACCTCGACAGCGACGTCGTCTTCGGGACCAAGCAGGAGCTCGTCGTCCGCTTCGACGCCCGCGAGCCGGGGGAGACGCCGGACGGCGGCATCAGCGACGTCCCGTGGGTCGAGGCGCGCTACGACTTCGTCCTCCAGCCGCAGGTCTGACTGACCTCTTACGTCCTGTAATCCATGTCGAGACAGGCAACTCTGGTACCACGTCCGTTCAGGGTTGACGAGGGCTCCGCGGATCGACCCTGACGCGAGTCCCTGCTGGGTGGCTTACGAGTTCGAATGGACCGACCGCTCACCGCACCTGGTCGGACGCGGAATCGTCAGCCGCGTCATACATGCTGCCGTCATGACCAACGACGAGCCAGATGAGGCCAGCAAGCGTGCGATAGATGCAGGCGTGGAACTCCTTGGCAGCGTTTCAGGCGCACTGGTCGGCGGTCTCGTTGGCGGACCGCCCGGCGCAATCGGCGGTGCCGTCGCGGGTCCGGTTCTCACCAGCACCCTCAAGGAGGTTGCGCGCCGAATCCTGAGCAAGGGAGAGCGGCGGCGCGTAGGAGCCGCGTTCGGCAGCGCCGTGCTGGCTGTTGAGGAGCTCCGGCGAGCCGGCCTGACAGTACGGCAGGACGGCTTTTTCGAGCCCGCAACCGACCGTCGCGCCAAGGCCGAGGAGGTGGTGGAAGGTGTGTTGCTGGCGGCTCAGCGGGAACACGAAAAGTTCAAGGTAATTCATTACGGCTATCTGGTTGCGAATGTTGCGTTCGATTCGGGCATCGACCTGCATACCGCAAACTGGTGCCTTCGGACTGGTCAGGACTTGACCTGGACTCAGCTGGTTCTTCTCCGGATCATTGGAGACGTAGAGCTGACGTTAACTCTCGCCGGCGAGATTGGTAGGCATCGTCCGGAGTGGAGCGCATGGACGCTGCATGAGCAACTGAGCGACCTTGGATTTGGTCGTCGCGGGCTCATCGGCGCACCGAACAAAACGACCCCCATCACCGGCTTGCCTTATCCCAGTGGGGACTTAAGCGCGCACCGGCTCACGAATGGTGGAATCCTGCTGCTCAAATTGATGTGGCTGGATCGCATCCCGCAATCTGAAGTTAGCGCCGTCCTCGCCGGGATCGCCGCGGAGTCAGAGATCTCTGCATGAGGAGCTATAGCTGGGACCGCTCGGAGACTTGCGCGTGACGAGGTGCTGTCCCTGGTGCACGGGCGGCCGGCGTGGGTAGGGGCGGCGGATGCCGCGGCTGAGCTCGTCCACCCTGTCCTCGCTCGGCCCCTCGGTGTGGACGCCGCGCTACGACCGGACGGCGGTGCGGGCGGGGATCGTGCACCTCGGCGTCGGCGGGTTCCACCGCTCCCACCAGGCGCTGTACGTCGAGCGCCTGCTGGAGGCCGGCCAGACCGAGTCGGGCATCTGCGGCGTCGGCGTCCTGCGCGGTGACCGCCGGATGGCCGAGGTGATGGCCGCCCAGGACTGCCTCTACACGCTGGTCGTCAAGCACCCCGACGGCTTCCTCGACGCCCGCGTCGTCGGCTCGATCGTCGAGTACCTGCTCGCCCCCGACGACCCCGAGGCGGTCGTCGAGCGGATGGCGGCCGAGACCACCCGGATCGTCTCGCTGACCGTCACCGAGGGCGGCTACAACGTCTCGGCCGCCACCGGCGAGTTCGTCGCGGACACCCCCGCGATCCGGGCAGACCTGCGGCCGGGAGCGCAGCCGGCGACGTCCTTCGGGCTGGTCATCGAGGCGCTGGCCCGCCGCCGTGCGCGGGGCCTGCCGCCGTTCGCCGTCGTCTCCTGCGACAACATCCCGCACAACGGCGACCTGGCCCGGCGCAGCTTCGCCGCCTTCGCCGCCCTGCGGGACCCGGAGCTGGGGGAGTGGGTGGCCGCCGAGGTGCCCTTCCCCAACTCGATGGTCGACCGGATCACCCCGGTCACCACCGACGAGGACCGCGCGGAGCTCGCCCACCGCTTCGGCGTCGAGGACGCCTGGCCGGTCGTCTGCGAGCCCTGGACCCAGTGGGTGCTGGAGGACGCCTTCCCGGCCGGCCGCCCGCCCCTGGAGGACGTCGGGGTGCAGCTCGTCCCCGACGTCGCCCCCTACGAGCTGATGAAGCTCCGGCTGCTCAACGCCGGTCACCAGGTGCTCGCCCACCTGGGCCGCCTGGCCGGGCTGCAGTACGTGCACGAGGCGTCCCAGGACCCGCTGTTCCGCGAGTTCCTGCGCGGCTACCTCGACGAGGAGGCCACCCCGACGCTCGCCCCGGTGCCCGGCATCGACCTGCGCCGCTACAAGGCCGAGCTGGTCGGACGGTTCGCCAACCCGCAGGTGCGCGACACCCTCGACCGGATCCGGGAGAACGCCTCCGACCGCATCCCACAGTTCCTGCTGCCGGTGATCCGGGCGAACCTCGCCCGCGGCGGCGACGTGCGACGGGCGGCCACCGTGCTCGCCGCCTGGGCGCGGACCGCCGAGGGTGCCGACGACGCCGGCCTCCCGCTGGCGCTGTCCGACCCCCGCGCCGAGGCGCTGGGAGCCCGCGCCGACACCCAGGGGGCCGACCCGCTGGCCTTCCTCGCCGACCGCGACGTCTTCGGTGACCTGGCCGACGACGAGCGGTTCGCCGCCGTCTACACCGACGCGCTGACCTCGTTGCGCGAGCGGGGCGCCCGGGCGACGGTGCAGGACCTGGTCGACCCGCCGCGCCGGCGCCGCTGACGCCCGCTACGCCCCCGCGGAGCGCAGTGCGGCGGCGATCTGCTCCTCGGTGCGGGTGGCGTCCACGCCCAGGCCGGTGAGCAACTCCGCGGACACCTCGTGCCCGAGGAGCGCGAGCAGCAGGTGCTCGGTGCCGATGTAGTTGTGCCCCAGCTCCAGCGCCTTCCGGAAGGTGCCCTCGAGGACGCCCTTGACCGCGTCGTCGAACGGGATCAGCGCCGGGACGTCGGCGCCGGAGGCGGGCGGCAGCGGAACCGCGGCGCGCACCCGGTCGGCGGTGGCGCCCTGGGCGGCCATCACGCGGGCGCCGATGCCGTCGGGCTCGGCGAGCAGGCCGAGCAGCAGATGGGCGGGGGAGACCTCGACCGCACCGGCGGCACGGGCCTCCTCCTGGGAGGCCACGACGACCGTCCGGGCCCGGGGCGTGAACCGGCTGAAGCCCTCCTGCATGTCCATGGGCTTCTCCGCGCCGGTGCGGCTGACGAAGCGCTTCTGGGCCGCCTGCTTGGTCACCCCCATGCTGCGGCCGATGTCGGTCCACGACGCCCCCTGTCGGCGGGCCTGGTCGACGAAGTGGCCGATGAGGGAGTCGGCGATCTCCCCGATGTGATCGGCGACGAGGACCGCGTCGGTGAGATGCTCGAGCGGGTCGGTGTGGACCTTGCGGATGGAGTCGATGAGGTCGTCGAGCCGGACGGTGATCTGCACGGGGGACGTCATGCCGTCAACGCTAGGTTGACGAGGGTCAGGCCGTCAACCCTGAGTTGACGGCGGTAGTGGCACCCCTCCTCCCACGGCGCTCGGGCTCTGCCCCGTATGTGGGGCAGAGCCCGAGCGGTCCGGAACAAGGTCCTGGACCGCCGGGTTGCCGCCGGCGAGGCGCCACCCCGAGGTGGCCCGCCCGCCCGCCGTCGAGGGAGTGCGCATGTCGATCGTCGTCACCGGAGCCACCGGCCACCTGGGCCGGCTCGTCGTCGAGGAGCTGCTCACCCGCGGCGTCCCCGCCGAGGAGGTCGTCGCCGGTGGACGGCGGGTCGAGGAGCTGACCGGCCTGGCCGGGCGCGGCGTCCGGGTCGCCCGGATCGACTACGACGACCCGGCCACGCTCGACGCGGCTCTCGGCACCGGCGACCGGCTGCTGCTGGTCTCCGGCAGCGAGCCCGGCGCCCGGTTGCAGCAGCACCGCAACGTGCTCGACGCCGCGACCCGTGCGGGCGTGGCCCTGCTCGGCTACACCAGCATCCTGCGGGCCGACGACAGCCCGCTGGCCCTCGCCGAGGACCACCGGCAGACGGAGGCCGACATCCGGGCGAGCGGTCTGCCCGCCGTCCTGCTGCGGAACGGCTGGTACACGGAGAACTACGCGCAGGCCCTCCAGGAGGCCCAGGCGACCGGCAGCATCTCCGCCAGCGCCGGCGACGGCCGGGTCGCCAGCGCCACCCGCGCGGACTACGCGGCCGCGGCCGCCGCGGTCCTCGCCGGGGAGGGCCACGAGGGCGCGGTGTACGAGCTCTCCGGCGACACGGCCTGGACCATCGACGAGCTCGCCGCCGCGGCGGCCGAGGTGCTCGGCCGCGAGGTCTCCCACCGCCGCCTGACGACCGACGAGCACGTCGCCACCCTCACCGGGGTCGGCCTGGACGAGCCGACCGCCCGGTTCGTCGCCGGCATGGACGCCGCCATCGCCCAGGGGGCGCTCGACTCCACCACCGGTGACCTCTCCCGGCTGGCCGGACGGCCGACGACCCCGCTCGTCGAGGCGCTGCGCCAGCTCGCCTAGGGCACGATGCCCTGATGCACTCCGACGGCTCCGGGACGACGACCTCGCCCGGCATCCGCATCCCCGGCCCCCGCAGCGAGCCCGAGGTCGGCCCGACGCCGGAGGACCCCACCGGCGACCGGCTGCTGGTCCCGGACGAGACGTGCTGGCGGATCGAGCGGGCCGACCGGTACGCCGTCTTCGTCGACGCCGCGGACTACTTCGCCACGCTCAAGCAGGCGCTGCTCGGCGCCCGCCGGCGGGTGCTCCTGATCGGCTGGGACTTCGACCCGCGCATCCGGATGGACCCGCGCGCCGGCGGGCGGGGCCGCGACGACCGGCTCGGCCGGGTGCTCGAGGCGGCGGTCCGCCGCAACCCGGAGCTGGAGATCGGCGTCCTGGTGTGGGACCTCGGCATGGTCTACGGGTTGGGCCGTGGGCTGGCGCCGATCGTACTGCTGGGCCGCCGGACGCCGGACCGGCTCACCTTCACCGTCGACACGCACCACCCCGTCGGCGGCGCGCACCACCAGAAGATCGTCGTGATCGACGACTGCCTCGCCTTCGCCGGCGGCATCGACGTCACCGCCGACCGCTGGGACACCCCGGAGCACCCGGACTCCTCCCGGCCGCGGGCCCGTCCGGGCTCGCACCGGGACATGGGTCCCTGGCACGACGTCACGTCCCTGGTGTCGGGACCGGCCGCCCGGGCCATCGGTGACCTGGCCCGCGAGCGCTGGGCGAGCGCGAAGGGCGAGCACCTGGAGCCGGTCGAGGGGGTGGAGCCCTGCTGGCCCGAGGGCGTCGAGCCGCTGCTGACCGACGTCGAGGTGGCCATCTCGCGCACCCGTCCGGAGCACGGGGGTGAGTCCCTCGTCCACGAGATCGAGCTGCTCTGGCTCGCGGTCGTCGCCGGCGCCCGGCGCACGCTCTACGTCGAGACCCAGTACTTCGCCAACCGCCGGGTGGCCGAGGCGATCGCCGCCCGGCTGCAGGAGCCCGACGGCCCGGAGGTCGTCGTGCTCAACCCGCACGAGGCGTGGGGCTGGCTGGAGGAGAAGGCCATGGGCAGCGCCCGGGCCGCGCTGCTGGACCTCGTGCAGGAGGCCGACCGGTACGACCGCTTCCGGATGTACGTGCCGGTCACCGCCTCGCGGCGGCCGATCTACGTGCACGCGAAGGTCACCGTCGTCGACGACCGGCTGCTGCGGATCGGGTCGTCGAACCTCAACAACCGCTCGATGGGCCTGGACACCGAGTGCGACCTCGGCATCGAGGTGCACGAGGCGTCCCCGGACCGGGAGGCCCTCGCCGCGGCGGTGCTCGGCATGCGCGACCGGCTGCTCGGCGAGCACCTCGACGTCGCCCCGGCCGACGTCGCCGCGGCGGTCGAGCGGGCCGGCGGGTCGCTGATCGGGGCGATCGAGGAGCTGCGCCGGCCCACCGGGCGGTCGCTGGTCCCCTTCCAGCGACCCGACCTCGGCCCGGCCGGCCGGGTGCTGGCCGACACCCAGCTGCTGGACGCCGAGCGGACGCCGAACCGCTGGCAGCGCATCCGGTCGACGTTCGGCCGCCGGCGCCGGCACCACCCGCTCGGCTAGAACCGGGCGGCGGCCAGCGCCTCGCGGGCCTCGGCGGCCAGCCGGCGGACCAGCTCCCCGGCCGGCACCTCCTCGGCCAGCACGTGCGCCTCGCCGGCCCACAGGTGCATCTCCTCGGCGTCGCCCGCCGCCCGGGCGGCCGCCCGCAGCGGTGCGGTGAGGAGGTGCACCTCGGGATAGGCGGCGGGCGCGGCGGCGGAGAGCTCCGCGGTGGCCCGGTTGACCAGCGCGCGGGCGCTGCGCCCGGTGAAGGCGCGGGTGACCGTGGTGGGCCGGTCCGTGGCCAGCGCGGCGGCGTGCGCCGGGGAGGTGCCGGCCTCGGGGGTGCGCAGGAACGCCGTCCCCAGCTGGGCGAGCGCGGCACCCGCGGCGAGGACGGCGGCCACGCCCTGGCCGTCCGCGATGCCGCCGGCGGCCACCAGGGGCAGGTCGGTGACCCGGCGGACCAGGGCGAGCAGCGGCAGCGTGCCCAGCTGCGCGGGCTCGTCGTCGCTCCCGCCGCGGTGGCCGCCGGCCTCCCAGCCCTGCACCACGAGCGCGTCCGCTCCGGCGGCAGCGGCCTCCGCGGCCTCCTCGGGCGAGGTGACCGTCAGCCAGACCGGCACGTCCGCGGCGTGCAGCGCCTCGACCGACCGGGCGGGGGGCACCCCGAAGGCGAACGAGACGACCGCCGGCCGCAGCTCGGCGAGGAGCGCGACCTTGGCGTCGTGGTCGTCGTCGGTGTGCACCGGCTCGCCGAGGGCCGTGCCGAGCCCGGCCGCCCGCGGCGCCAGCAGCTCGGCGTACGCCGCCACCCGGGCGGGATCGCCGGGCGGGACCGGGCTGAAGACGTTGACGCCGAAGGGGGCCGCCGACACCGCGCGCAGCCGCTCGACCTCCTCGGCCACCGCCGCCGGCGTCCGGTAGCCGGCGGCCAGGGAGCCCAGCCCGCCCGCGTCGCCGACGGCCGCCGCCAGCTCGACGGTCGACGGACCGCCGGCCATCGGCGCGGCGACGACCCGGCTCGGGACGGCGGGGAGGTCCAGCGGCACGGTGTCCCCCCGGGTCAGCGGGCGTCGCCGTCGGTCGGCATGGACTCGGGGATGTCGGGGGCCAGCTCGTCGTCGTGCGGGGGCTGCTTCCACTCCACCAGCAGCAGGGAGGCGTCGTCGCTGGTGCGGCCGGCGCGGGCGGCCATCAGGGCGTGCGAGAGCCGGCGCACCGACTCCGCGGCCGACAGCCCCTCGGTCGTCGTCCGTTCGATCATCTCCCGCAGCCGCGCCTCGCCGAACTGCTCCCCGCCGTCCAGGCGCTCCTCCACGACGCCGTCGGTGAAGAACAACAGCCGGTCACCGGGCTCCAGCTGGACCGACTCGACGTGCGGCTCCTCGCCGCCCAGCCCGAGGGGTCGGGAGACCGGTCCGGTCAGCTCGTCGATCACCCGGCCGTCGCGCACCCACAGCGGCGCCGGGTGGCCGGCGTTCACCCAGCTCAGCTCGCCGCTCCGGGTGTCGAGCCGGGCGATCTGGGCGGTGGCGAAGCGGTTGGGGAAGGAGCCCGCCACGACCCGGTCCATCTCCGCGTAGAGCTCGGGGAGCTCCACCGCGCGCCGCCGGCCGTGGCGGTAGGCCGCGATGGCGAGGGTGGCCATCGTCGCGGCCTCGAGCCCGTGGCCCATCGCGTCGAAGAGCCCGAGGTGCAGCAGGTGGTCGTCGAAGGCGAAGTCGAACGCGTCGCCGCCGACGGAGTAGGCGGGCTCCAGGATGCCGGCGAGGTCGACGTCGGGCGTGGTCATCATCAGCGGCGGGAGGGTGGCCCACTGCAGCTGCGCGGCCAGGCTCATCGGCTCGGCGGTGCGGGCCCGGGCGAAGGTGTCGGTGTAGGCCGACTTCGTCACGATCAGGTCGGCGACCAGGCCGGCGAGCCGCTGCGCGAGCCGTCGGTCTCCGTCGCCGACCGCGGGCAGCCGCAGGGAGAGCACCCCGACCCGGTCGGAACCGTCGAGCATCGGCAGGAACATCCGCACCGAGCCGTCGCCGAGCGTCTCCTCCACCAGCTCGTCGCCGGCGAAGGCGCGGCCGGGGCTGCTGCCGTCGATCGGCGTCCGCTCGCCGGTCAGGCCCTTCCCCTCCAGGGGCTGCAGGTGCCGCTGGTCGTAGTCCTGCAGGAAGATCGCCACGTCGCTGCCCCCGGCGGCGTGGACCTCCTGCGCCACGAGCGGTCCCACCAGCCGCGGCGGGATGAGGTGGGCCCGGTCCAGCAGCGACCCCAGCATCGCCTCGCCGAGGCTCTCGGCGACCGACCGGTCCACGTGGACCGGCCGGAAGCCGACCGGGGGCTGGTCCACCTCGTCCGACGTCACCGTCGCACCATGCGCCGTCCGCCCGGGGGACAAACGTCCCGGCCGGCGGTCAGGACGGGTCGAGGACCACCTTCGTCCAGCCGGTCTGCCGCTGGTCGAAGGTCTCGTAGGCCTCGATGACCGACGGCATGTCGCCGACCTGGGTCAGCACGGTGGACGGGTCGATCGCGCCGGTCCGCACCAGGTCGAGCAGGTGCGGCACGTAGCGGCGGTGGTTGCAGTTGCCCATCTTCACGGTGAGGTTCTTGTTCATCGCGGCGCCGGTCGGGAAGCTCGTCATGTCCGGCGGGTACACCCCGACCACCCCGATGCTCCCGGCCTTGGCCACGGCCTCCACGGCCCACTGCAGCGACTGGCTGGGCGCGTCGCCGGGCACCCACGTCCCGCCCTGCGGGTTCTGCTCGGGGGCGACCTGGTCGCGCTCCTGCTCGAACTGCCCGGCCTGCTGCTCGGCCGCCTCGGCGGCCGGCCCCGACTTCGGGCGCTGCGCGTCGACGCCGACCGCGTCGATCACCCGGTCGACGCCGATCCCGCCGGTCAGATCCTTCACGACGGCGACCGGGTCCTCGGTGTTGAAGTCGATCGGCTCCGCGCCACGGGCCCGCGCCTGGTCCAGCCGGCTGGCGATGCCGTCGACGACGAGGACGCGGGCGGCGCCCTGCTGGAACGCGCTGGTGACCGCGAACTGGCCGACCGGGCCGGCGCCGAGCACCAGCACGGTGTCGCCCTGCCCGACCTCGGCCAGGCGGGCGCCGAACCACGCGGTGGGGTAGATGTCGGACAGCATGATCGCCGCGTCGTCGCTCACCGACTCCGGCAGCCAGACCGGCCCGACGTGGGCGAAGGGGATCCGGGCGTACTGGGCCTGGAGGCCGTCCACCGGGCCGGTGGACTGCGGGCCGCCGAAGAAGCAGGTGCCGGCCGCCGGGCCGTTGGGGTTGGCGTTGTCGCACTGCGCGTAGTACCCGGCCCGGCAGTACGAGCAGGTGCCGCACGCGATGGTCGAGGGGACGACGACGCGGTCGCCGGGGCGCAGGTTCCGCACCCCGGAGCCGACCTCGCGGACGATCCCGACCGCCTCGTGGCCGAGGACCGTGCCCTCGACCATGCCCGACATCGTGCCCCGGACGAAGTGGAGATCGGTGCCGCAGATCGCGCTCGCGGTGATCTCCACGATCGCGTCCGTCGGGTCCTGGATGGTCGGGTCGGGTACCTCGTCGAGCCGGATGTCGCCGACGCCGTGCCACACCACTGCCTTCATGCGGGAGTCCTCCTGAGACCGCTCGCGGTGCCCGCCGTGTTCTCAGCAGCGGGGGCCACCTACCCGGCGCCGGGCCAGCGAACCGCCTGGTTTCGGAGTCGCGCGTCGCGTTTGGCCCCCCCGGAGCAGCGGGCACCGCGGGGCTCGTGGACGCGGACATCACCCTCACCGTGGACGGCGCCCAGCAGCGCCTGACGGTCGACACCCGGACGACGCTGCTGGACGCGCTGCGCGAGCGGATCGGCAACACCAGCCCGAAGAAGGGGTGCGACCACGGCCAGTGCGGCGCGTGCACCGTGCTGCTCGACGGCGACCGCGCGCTGAGCTGCCTGGCGCTCGCGGTCGCCCACGACGGCGCCGAGATCACCACCGCCGACGGACTGGCGGCCGACGGCGAGCTGCACCCGGTCCAGCAGGCGTTCCTCGAACGCGACGCCTTCCAGTGCGGCTACTGCACCCCCGGGCAGGTGTGCTCCGCGGTCGGCGTGCTCGACGAGGTCCGCCGCGGCTGGCCCAGCCACGCGAGCCAGGACCTCACCGCCGACCCCGAGCTCAGCCACGACGAGGTGGCCGAGCGCATGAGCGGCAACCTCTGTCGTTGCGGCGCCTACGCGAACATCGTCCCGGCCGTCCGGCAGGCCGGGGGAGTGCAGGCGTGAAGCCCTTCGCCTTCGCCCGCCCGGCCGACGCCGCCGAGGCCGTGGCCACCGTCGCCACCGAGCCCCGGGCCGTCTTCCTGGCCGGTGGCACCAACCTCGTCGACCACCTGAAGCTCGGCGTCGCCCGGCCCGACCTGGTCGTCGACGTCCGCCGGCTCACCTCCCGCGAGATCACCGACACCGCCGACGGTGGCCTGCGGATCGGCGCCGCGGTGACCAACAGCGAGCTGGCCGCCGACCGCCGGGTGCGCGAGCGCTACCCGGTCCTCGCCCAGGCCCTGCTGGCCGGTGCCACCGGGCAGCTGCGCAACCTGGCCACCACCGGCGGCAACCCGCTGCAGCGCACCCGCTGCGTCTACTTCCAGGACGTCTCCACGCCCTGCAACAAGCGCGAGCCCGGCAGCGGCTGCTCGGCGGTCGGTGGCTACACGCGGTACCACGCGATCCTGGGCACCTCCGCGGCGCTGCCGGACCCGACGGCGCCGGAGACCTGCATCGCCACGCACCCGTCGGACATGGCGGTCGCCCTGGCCGTGCTCGACGCGCAGGTCCAGGTCCTCGGCCCGGCCGGTGCCCGCACCATCCCGTTCGCCGAGCTGCACCGGCTGCCCGGCGACGACCCCTCCCGCGACACCGTGCTCGAGCACGGCGAGCTGATCACCGCGATCGACCTGCCGCCGCTGCCGGCCGGCGCGCGGTCGGCCTACCGCAAGGTCCGCGACCGGGCGTCCTACGCCTTCGCGCTCGTCTCGGTGGCCGCGGTGGTGGCCGACGGGGAGGTCCGGTTGGCCCTGGGCGGCGTGGCGCACAAGCCGTGGCGCGCGTCCCGCGCCGAGGAGGCGCTGCGCGGTGGTCCGGTCGCCGACGACGCGGTGCGGCACGCCATGGACGTCGAGCTGACCACCGCCCAGCCGCAGCCCGGGGTCGACGGCGGCAACGGCTTCAAGATCCCGCTGGTGACGCGCACCGTCGTCGCCACCGTCCGGGACCTCACGCAGGAGACCCAGGCATGACCGAGCTGCTGGAGCCCCGCGCGATCGGCCGCGACACCGTCCGGCGCGACGGCGAGGCGAAGGTCCGCGGCACCGCGACCTACGCCATCGAGACCCCGGTCCAGCACCCGGCCTACGTCCACCCGGTGCAGGCGACGGTCCCGCTCGGGCGCATCACCGGGATCGACACCTCTGCCGCCGAGGCGATCGAGGGCGTGGTCGCCGTCCTCACCCACGAGAACGCCGAGCGGCTGGCCTCCACCGACGACCGCGAGTTCGCCGTCCTGCAGAGCGACGAGGTGGCCTTCCGCGGCCAGGTCGTCGCCGTCGTCGTGGCCGAGACCTCCGAGCTGGCCCGCCAGGGCGCCGACGCCGTGGAGGTGACCTACGCCGAGCAGCCGCACGACAGCGCGCTGCGGGTGGACCACCCCGACCTCTACAAGCCGGAGAAGATCAACCCGAGCTTCGAGACCGACACCGCCGAGGGCGACGTCGCCGCGGCCATGGCGACCGCGCACGTGACCGTCGAGGAGACCTACTCGACGGCGATGTACCACAACAACCCGCTCGAGATGCACGCGACGACGGCGCTGTGGGACCCGTCGGCCGAGGTGCCGCTGACCCTGTGGGACTCCACCCAGGGCGTGCACCCCGACCGCGCCGCGGTGTGCGAGGTGTTCGGGCTGGAGCAGGAGCAGGTGCGGGTGATCTGCCCGTTCGTCGGCGGCGGGTTCGGCTCGAAGGGGACCCCGCACGCGCACGTCTTCCTCGCCACGATGGCTGCCCGCGCGGTGCCCGGTCGGCCGGTCAAGCTCGGCCTCACCCGGCAGCAGATGTTCTCCCTCGTCGGCTACCGCACCCCGACGATCCAGCGGATGCAGCTGGCCGCCGACCGTACCGGCCGGCTGCAGGCCATCGCGATCGACGTCGTCGAGCAGACCTCGAGGATCAAGGAGTTCGCGGAGCAGACCGGCGTCCCGACGCGGATGATGTACGCCTCGCCGAACCGGCGGACGACGCACCGGCTGGCCGCCCTCGACGTGCCCGTCCCGTCGTGGATGCGCGCGCCGGGGGAGTGCCCGGGCATGTTCGGCCCCGAGGTGGCCATGGACGAGCTCGCCGAGCGGCTGGGCATCGACCCGGTCGAGCTGCGGATCCGCAACGAGCCGGAGCGCGACCCGGAGACCGGCAAGCCCTGGTCCAGCCGCAACCTCGTGCAGTGCCTGCGCGAGGGTGCCGAGCGCTTCGGCTGGGCCGACCGGCCGCCGGCGGGACACCGCGAGGGTGCCTGGCTCGTCGGCACCGGCGTCGCCTCCTCGGTGTACCCGACGATGCGCCAGGCCACGTCGACGGCACGGATCCGCTACGAGGACGGCCGGTACGTCGCCGAGATCGGCGCCGCCGACCTCGGCACCGGCGCGTGGACCGTGCTGCCGCAGATCGCCGCCGACGCGCTCGACGTCGACGAGGGCGACGTCGAGGTCCGGATCGGCGACACCCGCTACCCGATCGCCTCGGTGGCCGGTGGCTCGTCGGGCACCAACACGTGGGGATCGGCGCTGACGGTGGCCGCACGCGAGTTCCGCACGAAGTTCGGGCGGTCGCCGGCGGACGGCGACGAGGTCTCCGGCGACGTCGACCAGGCCTCGAAGGACGACGCGCACGCCGCCTACGCCTTCGGCGCCCAGTTCGTCGAGGTCCGGGTGAACGTCGACACCGGGGAGCTCCGGGTGCCGCGGCTGTACGGCGTCTTCGGCGCGGGTCGCATCATCAACCCGCGGACGGCGCGCTCGCAGCTCCTCGGCGGCATGACGATGGGCCTGTCGATGGCGCTGCACGAGAACAGCGTCTGGGACACCCGCCTCGGTCAGGTCGCCAACCACGACCTCGCCGAGTACCACGTGACCGTCAACGCCGACGTCGGCGACATGCAGGCGCACTGGCTCGACGAGCACGACCCGTACGTGAACGTGATGGGCAGCAAGGGCATCGGCGAGATCGGCATCACCGGAACGGCGGCGGCGGTGGTCAACGCCGTGCACCGGGCCACCGGCATCCGCATCCGCGACCTGCCGGTGACCCTGGACAAGGTCCTGACCGCCCTGCCGTGACCGGGCCGGCCGGCCGCGCGCCGGCCGGCCCGGGCGGTCAGGCGATCCGGCGGGCGCTGTTGTAGCCGCCCATCGAGTCCACGGACGCGATCTGCACCGGCTGCCCGTACGTGGAGGCGTGCACCATCTGGCCGTTGCCGATGTACATGCCCACGTGGCTGACCGGGCTGTAGAAGAACACCAGGTCACCGGGCTGGAGGTCGGCCCGCGACACGGGCGTGCCCATCTGCGACTGCATCCGGCTGGAGTGCGGGAGCGAGATGCCGGCCGCCCGGTAGGCGAACGAGGTCAGTCCCGAGCAGTCGAAGGCGTCCGGCCCGGCGGCGGCCCAGACGTAGGGGTCGCCGCGCTGGGCCAGCGCGGTGTCGACGGCGACCTGGGCCGCCGGACCCGGAGCCCGGACCGACACCGGAGCCGGAGCCGCGGGGCGCGGGGCGGGCGCCGGCGCGGGGGGACGAGCGGCGGGCGCCGGGGCAGGCGCCGGCCCGGTGGTCTGCTCGGCTGCCTCGGCGGCCGCCTGGGCCGCCGCCTGCTCGGCGGCTGCCCGTGCGGCGGCCTCGGCGGCGGCGCGCTCGGCGGCCAGCCGGGCGGCCTCCTCCTCGGCGGCCAGCCGCTCGTACTCGGCCTGGAAGGCGGCGATCTCCTCCTGGAGGTCGGCCTGCTGGGCGGCGACGTCGTCGTACAGCGACTGCGCCTGCGCGGCGGAGTCCTCTGCCTGGTCGCGCGTGGCGGCCGCGGCCTCGTCAGCGGCCACCGCGTCGTCGAGCAGGCCGGCGTTGTGGTCGGCGATCACCTCGAGGGTCGCCACCCGGTCCAGGAGCTCGTCGGCGGAGCCGCTGGTCAGCATCGCCTCCGCCGAGCCCAGCCGGTCACCGGTCCAGGCGCTGCGGGCGACCTCGCGCACGCGGTCCCGCGAGTCCGCCAGGGCGGTCTCGGCGGCGGCGACGGCGTCGGCTGCCCCGGTCGCGGCGGCCTGGGCGGCCGCCAGCCGCTCGCGGGCCTCGTTGAACTCCTCGGTGACGACCTCGAGATCGTGTGCCCGGGCGGACAGCAGCTCGGCGGCCTCCTGCGAGGTGGTGGGAGTCGGGTCCTCCGGCGCGGCGGCAGCGGGGAGTGGCGCGAGGGCCAGCCCGGAGGCCGCGACGGCGACGAGGAGGGCACGGGAGCCGGGGACGGACAGACGTCCGGGGACGTGCGAGCGCGCCATGGAGCGGCGGTGGTCCTCTCTTCCACGGCCGCCTACCGGGTTAGCTGACGGGTTCGGGCGGGAAGACGCCCGGCATCGCGGCTCCGACGGCCGCGCCTGCTTCACCCCGGGACTGCGATGGGTCCCCGGTCCTGCGCCCGGCTGCTGCCGGTCGCGGGTTCGGCGGCGCCCGGCCGGCTGTCCCCTCCGGGTGGGGGACGGCGGCACCGTCCGGACCCCCAGCACGCTAGATCGGCCCGGACGGCGGCACGCCCGGCCGGACGGATCCGTTCCGGCGCGTCGAGCGCGTTCGTGACGGTTCGTGACCGCCACGCCCGGCGTCGGGATCAGCCGGCGATCGTCTGCCGCTCCGGTTCGATGTAGACCGTCACCCGCTCGGAGACGATGTTCTCCGCGGGGTAGGGCTGCCCGTTGTACTTCTGCGACAGCTCGTCGATCTGCGCCCGCGCGCGGTCCCCGGTCTCGATCTCGGCGACCGTCCCGCGCACCTCCGCGTAGCGGTAGGGGTTCGCCTCGTCCCGGATGGCGAGGGTGACCCGGCCGTCACGCTGGAGGTCCTGGAACTTCCGGCGGTGGGTCTCGGTGTTGACGAACAACCGGTCGCCGTCGAGCCCCACCCAGATGTACTGGGTCTGGATGCGCCCGCTGGGCAGCAGGGTGCTGATCGCGGCGTAGTTCGCGCCCGCGGCCAGCTCGCGGGTGGTCGGGTGCAGCTCGGGACCGTCCTGGGTGTCAGCCATGGGCCCGCCCTACCCGTCCCGGGAGTCGTCACTCGCCGTGTGCCGCGCCGGCTGCCCTCCGCACCAGCTCCTCGTAGACCGACGGGTCGTCGGCGTCGACCACCGGGTAGCCGGCGTCGGAGGAGTGCTGCTCGGTGCCGGGGTTGTGCACGTCGGACCCGTCGGCGAGGAAGAAGTGCGGGCTGCCCTGCACCTCGCCGGCATGTGCCCGGTAGTCGGCCATCATCGGCCCCCGGGCACGGCCGTCGTCCAGCGCGGCGGCGAGGGCGTCGGCGTCCACCGCGTCGCAGCCGCGGGCGACGTCGACGACCTCGTGCAGCATCGAGATGCACCGGCTGTCGCGGAAGAACGCCAGCCGCAGCGCCATGTCCAGCTGTTCGGCGGCGGCCGGCGACTGCGCCTTGGCCGCGTGCACCGCCTCGTTGGCCAGCAGCACGGTGACCGGCCAGTCCGAGGGCTGGCCCTGCCACGGCGTGATGCCGAGGTCCGGCTCGAGCTGCCCGACGACGGGCAGCTCCGCGTTCAGCATCCGCATCGGGATGGCGAAGGAGTTGACGTCCTCCAGGAGGAAGAGCCGGTGGTCCACGCGCACGGCGTCGTCCAGGCCGAGGCGCGAGCGGGCCGTGTAGAAGCGGTGCAGGGCCACGGTGGACCAGGCGCAGACCACGTCGGTGTAGACGGCCACGGTCCCGGGGGCGACGTCGACGGTCATCTGCCCCGCATACCCGGCGGCCGCCACGCTGCACGCGGTGGTTCACCGGGCGGACCCCGGGGCAGAGGGGCCGCATGCGCAGAGCTCCCCGATCCGCCCGGTCCGCCCGCACCCCGGCGCGGGCGAGGTGAGCGCCCCCGTCGTCGCCGTCCTCGGCACCGGCACGATGGGCGCCGGCATGGTCCGGTCGCTGCGCCGCGCCGCCGTCCCGGTGCGCATGTGGAACCGGGACGGCAGCAAGGCAGCGGCCCTCACCGGAACCGGCGCCGAGCCGTTCGGCTCCCCCGGCGAGGCGGTCGCCGGAGCCGACGTCGTCCTGACGATGGTGCTGGACGCCGACGCGGCGGAGGACGTGATCCGGCGGGCCGCCCCGGCCGCCGGCACGGTGTGGCTGCAGACGTCCACCATCGGCATCGAGGGCGCCGACCGGACGGTCGAGCTGGCGCGCGAGCTGGACCTCGTCCTGGTCGACTGCCCGGTCCTCGGCACCAAGGAGCCGGCCGAGAAGGGGGAGCTCGTGCTGCTCGCATCCGGCCCGGAGGAGGTCCGCGAGCGGCTGGCGCCGGTGCTCGACGCCCTCGGCTCGAAGACGCTCTGGCTCGGCGCGGCCGTCGCCGGCAGCCGGATGAAGATGGCCGGCAACGCCTGGCTGTTCATGGTGACCGCGGGCGTCGCCCAGTCGGTCGCGCTGGCCCGCGGGCTCGGCCTGGACCCGGCGGACTTCCTGCGCGCCATCGAGGGCGGCCCGCTGGACACCCCGTACGCCCACCTCAAGGGCGGTCTCATGATCGAGGGCGACTACCCGGTCAGCTTCGGCCTGACCGGAGCCGCCAAGGACGCCCGGCTGATCCGCTCCGCCCTGCGGGCGGCCGGCCTGTCCGACCGGCTCACCGCCGCCGTCCTGGAGACCATGGACACCGCCGCCGACCGGCTGCCCGACCCGCACGCGGTCGACCTCTCCGCCCTGGTCACGGGCCTCGAGCCCGGGAGCTGACCGTCCCGGGGTCCGGCCGTGGCGCCGGACCCCGGGACGGCGGAGCTCAGGCGGTGCGGTCGGGGTGGAGGAGGACCTTGGTCCAGCCCTCGGCGCGGTCGTCGAAGTGGCGGTAGCCGTCGACGGCCTCGTCGAGCCGCAGCTCGTGGCTGACGATCCACGACGGCGTCGCCCGGCCGCTGGTGATCAGGTCGCGCAGCTGCCGGTTGTAGCGCTTGACCGGCGCCTGACCGGTGCCCATGGACTGCCCCTTCGTGAAGAAGGTGCCGTACTGCCACGGGATCCGGCCCTCCTTGGCCAGGTCGCTCGCGGCGCCGGGGTCCTGCGGCATGTAGACGCCGACCACGCCGATCCCGCCGGTGGACCGGACCACCTGCGCGAGGTTGTCCAGCACCAGCTCCGGGTGCTCCTGGCCCGAGGGGTCGTGCGCCTGGTAGCCGACCGCCTCGACACCGCGGTCGACACCGCGGCCGCCGGTCGCGTCCAGCAGCTGCTCGACCGGGTCGTGCGCGCTGAAGTCGACCGGGGTGGCGCCGAACTTCTCGGCCAGGGCGAGCCGGTCGGTCTCCTTGTCGACGACGAACACCTGCGAGGCGCCGCGGAGCACGGCGCTGTGCGCGGCCATCAGGCCGACGGGGCCGGCGCCGAAGACGGCGACCCGGTCGCCGGGCTGGAAACCGGAGAGCTCGACGCCGTGCCAGCCGGTCGGGAAGACGTCGGAGAGCATCGTGTAGTCGTTCTCGTGCTCGGTGCCCTCCGGCAGGGTGAGCAGGTTGACGTCCGCCCACGGCACCCGTAGGTACTCCGCCTGGCCGCCGTCGTAGGGGCCCATGTTGGCGTAGCCGTACGCCGCGCCGTCCATGCCCTCGGTGGGGTTGGCCCGCAGGCAGAACGACGTCCAGCCCGTGGTGCAGTTCCGGCAGGTCCCGCAGGCGATGTTGAACGGCACCGACACGCGGTCACCGACCCGGATGCGGTCGACAGCGGGGCCGACCGCCTCGACGACGCCCATGTTCTCGTGGCCGAGGACCTTGCCCTCCTCCACGCTCGTCCGGCCCTCGTACATGTGCAGGTCCGAGCCGCAGATGTTCGTGGTGGTGATGCGGACGACGGCGTCGGTGGGCGCCTGGATGGTCGGGTCGGGCACCTCCTCGACGGCGACGGACTTCGGGCCGCGGTAGACGACAGCCTTCACGGGGGGACCTCCTGGGGGTTCGGGGAGCGGTGCGCGCCGACGCGGCGGGACACCGGGGACCGGGCAGCGGCGGCTCGTCTCACGACCGGTGCCGGACCCCGGGACTACCCGGGACTGGTTGGCACACGCACCGATCCGGGCGTGTACCTGCGGGGACGAGGGGTAGGTGGTGCACGACGGACCACCTGCTGAGGCAGGGCCCGGCCGCCGAGACCAGGCGCGTGCCGGCCGTCCCCAGACCCCCATCGCGAGGAGCCCTCCCGTGGCGCTGTCCTACCCGACCCAGCCCGGCGACATCGACCACCTGATCGCCGACGACCACGCCGTCGTCGAGCGGCAGTTCCAGCACCTCGAGGCCGGCCGCGGCAACCGCCGCGTGCTGGTCGACCAGATCTCCCTCGAGCTCGCGCTGCACGCCTTCGCCGAGGAGACCGTCCTCTACCCGATCTGGCCCGAGGTCGGCATGCGCGACGAGCACGACGACGCCGAGCACGAGCACCAGGAGATCAAGGAGCTGCTCGTCGTCCTGGGCCGCACGGAGCCCGGTGAGGCCGAGTTCGAGCAGGCGCTGACGAAGCTCATGGAGGTCACCCGGCACCACGTCCACGACGAGGAGGACGAGGAGCTCCCGGAGTTCCGGGAGAAGGCCGGCGCGGAGCGGATGGCCCAGCTCGGCGCGGAGTTCCTGGCCGCCAAGCGGCAGGCGCCCACCCGGCCGCACCCGCACGCCCCCGACGAGGGCATCGCCGAGCGGATCGCCGGTTTCCTGGCCAAGCCCCTGGACCAGGTGCGCGAGCTGTTGTCGGGCCGGCAGAAGGAGATGGCCACCGACCCCTCGGGTCTGCTGAACCCGCAGGCGCAGGCGATCGTCGACGCGCACTCCTCCCTCGGCCCGCTGCCGTTCGAGATCCTCGAGCCGGCGCAGGCCCGGAAGCAGCCGGGTCCCGACGACGCCGTCAAGAAGGTGATGGCGGAGAAGGGGATCGAGGGCCCCGAGCCGGTCGGCTCGGTCGAGGACCGCACGATCCCCGACGTCGCCGGGGGACAGATGCGGCTGCGCGTCTACACCCCGGCCGACGCTGGCGCCGGCCCGCTGCCGATCGTCATGTGGGTGCACGGCGGCGGCTGGGTGCTGTTCGACATCGACACCTACGACGCCTCCTGCCGCGGCATCGCCAACAAGACCGGCGCGATCGTCGTCAGCCCCGACTACCGGCGCGCCCCCGAAGCGGTGTTCCCGGCCGCCCACGACGACGTCCTCGCCGCCTGGCACTGGACCGCCGAGCACGCCGCGGAGCTCGGTGGCGACCCGGGCCGGATGGCGATCGGCGGCGAGTCCGTGGGCGGCACGATGACCGCGGCCACCTGCCTGCAGCTCGCCTCCGGCGGCGGTCCCCGGCCGCTTGCCGCCGTCTGCGTCTACCCGCTCACCACCGGCGAGCAGATCGGCGAGTCGATGGAGGACGCCGCCGACGGCCGGCCGCTCAACCGCCCGCTGCTGTCGTGGATGGCGATGCACGCCTTCCAGGGCGTCCCGGAGGGCGCGAAGGACCCGCGGGTGGACCTCCTCAACTGGTCCGACGAGCAGCTGCGGACCATGCCGCCCACGCTGGTCATCACCGACGAGCGCGACGTCCTGCGCAGCGAGGGCCAGCTCTTCACCGAGAAGCTCCAGGCGGCGGGCGTGCCGACCACGCACAGGTACTACGCCGGCGTCATGCACGAGTTCTTCGGCGCCGCCGCGGTCCTCGACGAGGCCGAGCAGGCCCAGCTCGAGGCGGCGCAGCACCTGCGGCGGGCCTTCGAGGCCCCGGTGACCGCCGGGGCCGGGCGATGAGCGGGCAGCCGGCCACCCACGAGACCCTCGGCGGCCTGGAGGTCGTGCACCTCTTCACCGGCGCGATGCCGACCGGTGTGACCGTCTCGCACGGCGGACGGGTCTTCGTCTGCTACCCGAAGTGGGGCGACGACGTCGGCTTCACCGTCGGCGAGATCCGGGACGGCGAGGAGGTCGCCTTCCCCTCCCAGGAGCTCAACGACAACCGGTCCGACGCCGATCCCGAGCGGTTGGTGTCCGTGCAGAGCGTCGTGGTCGACCCGGCCGACCGGCTGTGGGCGCTGGACACCGGCAGCCCGATGTTCCAGCCCACCGAGCACGGCGGCCCGAAGCTGGTCTGCGTCGACCTCACCCGGGACGAGGTCGTGCAGACGATCCTGTTCCCGACCCGCGTCGCGCTGCCGACGACGTACCTCAACGACGTCCGCTTCGACCTGCGCCGCGGCGAGGCCGGGACGGCGTTCATCACCGACTCCTCCGACCAGGGCCCGAACGGCATCATCGTCGTCGACCTGGCGACGGGGGAGTCCTGGCGGCGGCTGCACGAGCACCCGAGCACCAAGGCGGTGCAGCCGCCCGACCTGCGGATGGTCGTGGAGGGCCAGGAGTTCGTCGAGCGCGCCGAGGACGGGACGACGTCGCCCATCTGCATGGGTGCCGACGGCATCGCCATCTCCGCCGACGGCGAGCGGCTCTTCTACTGCCCGATGGCCGGCCGTCGCTGGTACAGCGTGTCGGTCGACGCGCTGGTCGACCGCGCCCAGGACGACGACGCGGTGGCCGCCACGGTGCGCGACGAGGGCGACAAGGGCTGCGTCAGCGACGGCCTGGAGACCGACGACGCCGGCCGGCTCTACGTCACCGACGGCGAGCACGACGCGATCCACCGGCGGCTGCCCGACGGCTCCTGGGAGACCGCCGTCTCCGATCCGCGGCTGCTGTGGCCCGACACCATGTCGGTCGCCGACGGCTTCCTCTACGTCACCGCCAACCAGCTGTACCGGCAGGACAAGTACCGGGCCGGCAGGGACGAGCGGCGCAAGCCCTACGTGCTGTTCCGGACCCCGATCGACGCCGGCCCGGTCCGGCTGCGCTGACCGTTCACCCGGTCCGGCGCATCCGCCGTCTGCGAGCTGGGTAGCCCTCGGACATGGCATTCCAGGTGACCGATGTGCAGAAGGCCCTCAAGGGCGCGGACTACCCGATGGCCGGGCCGGACCTCGCCGAGCTCGCGAAGTCCAACGGAGCCGGCGACGACCTGGTCGAGGCGCTCCGGGGACTCCGCGAGGTCGAGGGCCCCAACGGCGTGATGAAGGAGCTCAAGGGAGAGCTCGGCGGTCCGACCGGCGACTAGTGGTCGCGCTCGGAAGTACAGCGTCGTAAGTTGAGCCGCGTCTCGGCAGGGGGAAGCGCCGAGCCTCCGTGATTCGTCGTGCTCGGAGGCGTGTGCCGATGTCTCGCCTGTCGCCGTATGTGA
>NZ_QOHG01000020.1 GCF_003319125.1 Blastococcus sp. TF02A-26
TACGGGCGTTAGCGTGGGACACGAGAACCTCCGAGCAGGTGTTGGGCCTTCGACAAGCCACACCCCACTCGGAGGTTCTCCTTCGTTCAAGCCCGCCCGACCGTCACCAACGTCCTGGCTGGGTACAGCTAGGCGGCCTGCCGGTCAGGCGATGTCGGCGAGCTTCGTGCGCAGGTGCAGCACCGCCTTGGTGTGCAGCTGGCAGATGCGGCTCTCGGTGACCCCGAGGACCCGGCCGATGTCGGCGAGGGTGAGCCCCTCGAAGTAGTAGAGGCTGACGACGACCTTCTCCCGCTCGGGGAGCTGCTCGACCGCGCGGGCCAGCAGCTGGCGGGCCTCGCCGTGCTCGGCCATCGCCTGGGGATCGAGGGCGGAGTTGTCCTTGAGGGTGTCGACGAGCCGGGGGGCGCCGCCGTCGTCGTCGGTGAGCAGCTCGTCGAGCGCGACCACGTTCACCAGCGAGAGCTGGCCGAGGAACTTGCGGACCTCCTCGACGTCCATGTCCATCTCGGCGGCCACCTCCTCGTCGGTGGGGCTGCGCTGGAGCCTGCTCTCGAGGTCGGCGACGGTCCGCTCGAACTGACGGGCCTTGCTCCGGACCGACCGCGGGATCCAGTCGGTGGTGCGGAGCTCGTCGATGATCGCGCCGCGGATGCGGGCCATCGCGTAGCTCTCGAACTTGACCTCCCGCGAGGGCTGGTAGCGGGTGATCGCGTCGATCAGACCGAAGGTGCCGTAGGAGGCGAGGTCGGCCTGCTCCACGTGCGCGGGCAGCCCGGAGCCCACCCGGCCGGCGACGTACTTCACCAGGGGGGCGTAGTGGAGGATCAGCCGGTCCCGCAGGGCGGGGTCGCGGTCCTCGACGTAGTCGCGCCACAGCGCCGCGATGGCGGCATCGGTGTCCTCGTTGGACTCGTCGACCGTGTCGATCGTCGCCTCGGGCACGGTGTGACTCCCCCGCTCGCTGATGGGTCCGGAAGAACGGCCCCGTGGTTGCGTTGCTCTCACGGTATCGGCAGCCGTCGGGAGGTTCACGCGCGCGGATGGGCCTGTGCGTGCACCGCGCGGAGCCGTTCCACCGTCACGTGCGTGTAGATCTGCGTCGTCGCGAGGCTGGCGTGGCCCAGCAGCTCCTGGACCGAGCGCAGGTCCGCACCGCCCTCGAGCACGTGCGTCGCCGCCGAGTGCCGCAGCCCGTGCGGTCCGATGTCCGGCGCTCCCGGGGTCGCCGCGACCGCCGCGTGGACCGCGCGCCGGGCCTCCCGGGGGTCCAGCCGGCCGCCGCGTGCACCGAGCAGCAGGGCGGGGCCCGAGCGGTCGGTGGCCAGCGCAGGCCTGCCCCGCGTGAGCCAGGCGTCCAGCGCCCGCTCGGCGGGCAGCCCGTACGGGACGCTGCGCTCCTTGCGGCCCTTCCCCAGCACGCGCAGGAGGCGGCGGTCCCGGTCGACGTCGTCGACGTCCAGTCCGACCAACTCGCTGACGCGGATGCCGCTGGCGTAGAGGAGCTCGAGCACGAGGGTGTTCCGGAGGTCGAGTGGCTCCTCCGCGCCCGCGGACGACTCGACGACCGCCTGCGCCTGCGCCGGCGCGAGCACCTCCGGCAGGGTCCGGTGGGCCTTGGGGCTGACCAGCCGCAGACCGACGTCCTCCGAGGTGAGTCCGGTCCGGCGCAGCCAGCCGGTGAACGACCGGGCCGACGCGGCGCGCCGCGCGGTGGTGGCCCGGCTGTCGCCCGTGGTGCGGCCCTTGGCGAGCCAGCTGCGCAGGGCGGCGAGATCCAGCTCGTCGACCCGGGTGCCGCTGCGGCGGGCGAGGTGGTCGAGCAGCGAGACGGCGTCGGTGACGTAGGCCCGGACGGTGTGCTCGGACAGCTCCCGTTCCCCGCGCAGGTGCTCCTCGTAGTCGTCCACGACCGCGGCCAACGCTGGCGGCAGGCTCGCGCGCAGCTGGGCTGTGGAGGCGGGCACGGGGGAACCGTCCGTCGGGGTGGTCGGCCGGTCAAGCGGGCGCGCCGCCCGGCCCGGCGGTCCGCGATGCCGCGGGGAGGCCGGTCCGGCCGGTGGTAGGGATCGGGCATGGCACACGACTTCGACGCGCTGCTCCGCCTGCATGCCCGGGGGGACGACGCGTTCGAGAACGAGCCGCTCGTCGAGGGGCACCTGTACGGCGGGTACACCCTGGGCCTGGCGGTGCGCGCCGCTGCGCGGACGGTCGCCCCGGGCCTGCTCCCGCACTCGGTGCACGCGGTCTTCCCCTCCGGCGGTGAGCTCGGGAGCCCGCTGACGTTGGGGGTGCGCGCGGTCCGGAACGGTCGGTCCAGCGCGGTCCGGCTGGTGACCGTGGAGCAGGGGCGGCGCACGCCGCTGCTCCTGACCGCCTCGTTCCACGCCGGAGGGCCCGGCCCCGACTGGTCCTCGCCGTTGCCCGCCATGCCCACTCCGCCCGAGGAGATCGCCGCAGACGAGGTCCGGCTGATGGGGATGGACCCGTTCGAGTTCCGCCCGGCCGGAGCGCACCGGGTCGACGCCGGAGCCGACGTCTACGCCCCGCTGCACCCCTACTGGGTGCGTCCGCACCTGCCGCTGCCCGACGACCCCGGCCTGCACGCCGCCGTCGTGGCGTTCGTGTCCGACTACATGGTCTTCGCCGCCGCCCAGGTGCCCGGTCCGCCGCCGCCCCCGGAGACCCGGGGGGTGACCATGGACCACACGCTGTGGTTCCACGCTCCCGTCGACGCCGGGGAGTGGCTGCTCTACTCCGCCGAGCCGACCCGCGTCTGCGGCGACCGCGGACTGGTCCGCGGGACCGTGCGCACCCGCGACGGCGCCGTCGTGGCCTCCTTCGCGCAGGAGGTCATCACCTTCACGCCGCGGGGCTGAGATCCCGCCCCGCCTCATCGGGCCGGCCGCGGTGCTGGTGCCAGCCGCCAGCCGGTGCCGGTCCACTCGACCAGCCGGGCGACCTCGAGCGCCGGCAGCTGTTGCAGCACCTCGACGACGCTGCAACCGGCCACCGCGGCCAGCCGTTCGGGGCTGACCCCGCGGCGCACCGGACACGCGTCGAGCACCCGCCGCGCCAGGTCCGACAGCTCGTCCCGGAGTCCCGGGGCCACCGCAGGCACCGGCGCGAGGTCCTCCCCGAGCCGGCCGACCTCCTCGATGACGTGCGCAGCGCTGCCGACGAGCACCGCTCCCAGCTCCTGGTCCCGGACCAGTTCGTGGCAGCCGACGCTCATCGCCGACGTCACCGGACCCGGGACGGCCATGACCGGCCGTCCGAGCCGCTTCGCCCGGCGCGCCGTCGCCTGGGCACCCGAGCGGGCCGCAGCCTCCACGACGACGGTGCCACGGGCGAGGGCGGCGATGAGCCGGTTCCGGACGAGGAACCGGTGCCGGTGCGGCGCCGCGCCCGGCGGCCACTCGCTGATCACCAGCCCCTCCTGGGCGATCCGCTCGAGGAGCGCGCCGTTGCCGCTCGGGTACACGCGGTCGACCCCGCAGGCGAGCACGGCCACCGTCGGTGCGCCCGCCGCGAGCGCGCCGCGGTGTGCGGCGGCGTCGATGCCGTACGCGCCGCCGGAGACGACCGTCCACCCCCGCTCCCCCAGCCGGTGGGCGAGGTCGCCGGCCACGTGCTCGCCGTAGGCCGTGGAGGCCCTGGCGCCGACGAGGGCCACCGACCGGTCCACCACGTCGGCCAGCCGGCCCGGCCCCCGCACCCAGAGGGCCACGGGTGGCACCGGCGCCACCGTCCGGTCGGTCATCTCGCGCGAGTCGGCCGGCTCTCCGCTGACCGCCACGGTGAGGGCGTGCAGGGCCAGGGCCGGCCACTCGTCGTCCTCCGGGACGACCAGCCGGGCACCGCACCGCTCGGCGCGGCGCAGGTCGGCCAGGCTGGCGTCCTGCTGCCCGCGGACGCCCACGAGCGCCTGCACGGCCTCGGGCCCCCGGCCCGCCCGGAGCAGGCGGACCGCCTCGACGGGCCCGTGCTGCTCCACGAACCGCCAGAAGACGAGGCTCCCCGGTTCGGCGGCCCGGCTGAGCCAGGCCCGTGCCCGCCGCACGACCGCGAGGACCTCCTCCGCTCCCGGACCGTCGAGGTCGACGCCCACCGCGGTCACGCCGCGACCCGCTGCAGGCGCATGCCGAGTGCCTCGGCGACGTGCTCGGGACCGGGGACCGACCGCCCGGCGAGGTCGGCCAGCGTCCAGGCGACGCGGAGCACCCGGTCCAGCCCCCGCACCGAGAGCACACCGCGCTCCAGCGCCCGCTCCGCCAGCCGCGAGGCCGACCGGGGCACCACCCACCGCTCGCGCAGCAGGCGGCCGGGCACCTGGGCGTTGAGTGTCAGACCGCTCCCCCGCATCCGCTCCTGCGCAGTGGCGCGTGCGGCGGCGACCCGGGCGGCCACGACCGCGGAGCTCTCGGGGGCCTCGATCCCGTCCAGCCAGCTCGCCCGGGTGACGGGCGGGAGATCGACGCGTAGGTCGATGCGGTCGAGCAGCGGGCCGGACAACCGCGACTGGTACCGCCGCCGCTCGGCGGCGCTGCAGGTGCAGGCGGCGTCCCCCGCCGCTGTCGCGCACGGGCACGGGTTCGCGGCCAGCACGAGCTGCGCGCGGCACGGGAAGGTCGCCGACCCGGCGGCCCGCGAGATCGTCACCGACCCCCGCTCCAGCGGCTGGCGCAGCGTGTCCAGGACCGCGCGCGGGAACTCCGGGCTCTCGTCCAGGAAGAGGACGCCGCGGTGCGCCCGGCACAGCGCGCCGGGGCGGATGAGCCCCGACCCGCCCCCCACGAGCGCCGCCATGGTCGCCGAGTGGTGCGGCGCCTCGAACGGGGGGCGGGTGACCAGCGGCGCGCCTGAGGGCAGGGTCCCGGCGACGGAGTGGATCGCCGTCACCTCGAGGGCGGACTGCTCGTCGAGCGCCGGCAGCAGACCGGGCAGCCGCTCGGCGAGCATCGTCTTGCCCGCACCCGGCGGACCGGCCAGGAAGAGGTGGTGGCCTCCCGCGGCGGCCACCTCGACCGCCCGGCGGCCGACGGCCTGGCCCACGACGTCGCCGAGGTCCGGGCCCGGCGGCGGCTCGGGCAGCACCCCGCGCACGTGCGGCTCCAGCAGCGCACGGCCGGTCAGGTGGGCGAGCAGCTCCCGCAGGGACGAGGCCGGCAGGACGGTGACGCCGTCCACCAGGGCCGCCTCGTCGGCGTTGCCCACCGGCACGACGACCTGCCGGTGCCCCGCCTGCCGCGCCGCGAGGACGGCGGGCAGCACCCCGCGGATCGCCCGCACCGTCCCGTCGAGCCCCAGCTCGCCGAGCAGGACCAGGTCCGCCACCGCACCCGCGGGCACCACCTCGGCCGCGGCGAGCACCCCTGCGGCCAGCGCGAGGTCGAAGCCACTCCCCTGCTTGGGCATCGAGGCCGGCGACAGCCCGATCGTCACCCGTCGCAGCGGCCAGCTGGCGCCGGCGTTCACGACGGCGGCCCGGACCCGGTCGACCGACTGGCGCACGACGGCGTCGGGAAGACCGACGAGGACCACGCCCGGGACCCCCGCCGACATGTCGACCTCGACCTCGACCAGCGCTCCGTGCACCCCGGCCAGACCGACCGACCAGGTGCGGGCCAGGCTCACGAGAAGGCCGCCGGCAGGTGGGTGACGACCGCCGGTGCGCCCCCGCGGAGGAGCACCCCCACGACGTCGAAGCGCAGGTCGGGGGCGTGCTCGTCATGGGCGGCGAGCCAGCGCTGGGCCAGCAGGCGCAACCGGCGCTGCTTGGTCGACGTGACGGCCTCGACGGGGTGGCCGAAGCCGACCTCGCGGCGGGTCTTCACCTCGCAGAAGACGATCGCGTCCCCGTCGCGGGCCACGATGTCGAGCTCGCCCTCGCGGCAGCGCCAGTTCCGGTCGAGCAGCCGCAGTCCGCGGTCGGTCAGGTAGCGGGCGGCGATGCGCTCACCGCGCTGGCCCAGTTCGGTCGTCGTTCGCACCCGGCGACCGTGGCGGGTCTGCGGTCCGCCGACCAGCGTCCGGAACGCTCTGTGGACGGGGGCGGGGCCTGTGGACGGACCGGGCGGATCCGTCGGCGCCGGCGGTGAGGGTCACCGCATGCGCATCACATCAGGGCAGGCGTGGGCCGTCCGGCAGCTCGAGGTCGGGCTTGTCGAGCTCCTCGACGTTGACGTCCTTGAACGTCAGCACCCGCACGTTCCGCACGAAGCGGGCCGGGCGGTACATGTCCCACACCCAGGCGTCGGACAGCTTGAGCTCGAAGAACACCTCACCGCCGGCCTCCCGGACCTGGAGGTCGACCGAGTTCGCCAGGTAGAAGCGCCGCTCGGTCTCCACCACGTAGGTGAACTGGCGGACGATGTCCCGGTACTCGCGATAGAGCTGCAGCTCCATCTCGGTCTCGTACTTCTCCAGGTCCTCGGTGCTCATCGCGGCTCTCCGGAGATGCGCATGGACCCATCATCGACCATCGCCGTGGCGCCGGTCAGCCGGGAGTCGCGACCGGCGTGTGCCGCGGCCGCTCGGGCGACGTTGACGAAGCGCCGGCGGTGCTCCGGACAGGGGCCGTGGCGGTCGAGGGCGGCGCTGTGCGCATCGGTGATGTAGCCCTTGTGCACGGCGAAGTCGTACTCGGGGAACCGCTCGTGGAGGTCGAGCATGATGCGGTCCCGCGTCACCTTGGCCAGGACGGATGCCGCGGCGACGCAGGCGGCCACCCGGTCGCCCTTCCACACCGCGAGCGTCGGCCGGGCCAGGCCGCTCACCGGGAAGCCGTCGGTGAGCACGTAGTCGGCGCCGGGGTCGAGCAGCCAGACGGCCCGGCGCAGCGCCTCGATGTTGGTGACGTGCATCCCCCGCGCGTCGAGGTCGGGCACGGGCATCACCACGACCGACCACGCGACGGCGCGCTCGACGACCTCGGCGTACACGCGCTCGCGGGCTGCGGCGGTGAGCAGCTTGGAGTCCGCCAGCCCGGGCACCCGGCCCCGCCGGCCAGAGGGCAGCACGCACGCGGCGGCGACCAGCGGCCCGGCGCAGGCGCCGCGACCGGCCTCGTCGGCTCCGGCGATCGCGGAGAACCCCCGACGGCGGAGCCTTCGCTCCATGTCCCAGAGCGCGTCGGGCCGGTCGTCGGGAGCCGGGGCACCCACGGGACGCAGGGGGGCGGTACGGACTGCCATCGCCTCCCGACCCTACGACGCCGACGGCGACGGGTCGGCACCCGGCGGGACCCCGACGCGCCACGAGCCGGCCCCCGGGAGGGGGCCGGCTCGTGGACCGGTGCGACCCCGAGGGGCCGCGGGCGCCGGGCCGGATCGCTGAGGAGGCGAACCGTCCGGACCGGCGCCGGGCTCCGTCAGACCTCGGCGGTCTCGACCGGGGCGGCAGCGTGGGCGCCACAGGTGCACCCGGTGCCGGTCGAGCGCGAGGAGAGGACCAGGGAGACCGCGTGCGCCCGGTCGCGGGCACCCAGCTTGCGCAGGATGGCCTTGACGTGGCTCTTGACGGTGTCCTCGCTGATGAAGAGGTTGCGGCCGATCTGGCGGTTCGACTGGCCCTGCAGCAGCTCGTCGAGGACGTCGGACTCGCGACGGGTCAGCGGCACCTCGGGGGCGAACGGCTTGGCGGCCGGCACGGCGGAGGGCTCCACCCGGCGGATCTGCGGGTCGACCACGGTGCGGCCGGCACGGGCGGCCAGGATCGCCCAGCCCAGGAGGGTCGGGCTGGTGTTGATCATCAGGTACCCACGGACACCGGCGGCGACGGCCTCGTTGACCACGGCCGGGTCCTCGGAGGTGGCCAGGGCGACGATGGCGACGCGGGGGAAGCGGCGGCGGAGGTCGCGGCACGCGGCGAGCGTGGCGGCGCGGCCGGAGCCGAGCTCGACGACGACGGCGTCGGGGCGGGCGGTCTCGACCAGGGTCAGGGCCCGGCGCAGCTCGCCCGGGGTGCCGACCGACTGCATCCCGGCGGTCTCGTTGATCATGCTGACCAGCCCGCGGCGCAGGACCGGGGCGTCGGCGAGGATGAGCACGCGAGTGACGCCGCGGGCGGTGCTCGCCATGGGTGCAGACACTGGAGACTCCGTTTCACACGTTCGGGGTGGTGCTTACACACCATCCATCGGACGAGTGAGAGAACTGCTTGACACTTCTTCCGACATTATTTTCGCCATTGTCGGAGCGGGCTGGAAAGCGCGACCGAATCCCAATGGTAACAGTTCTCCGGATTGTCGACTTGACGATAGGCCATTCGACGACCATTCGACGACCGATCGAGGAGGACGCCAACGCTCCGCCGTGACCCCTCGGACGGCTTGCGACGGGGCCCGGACGGCCGGGAGGCACGGCCCCCCGGGCGTGCGACATCCCGCGACCTCTCGGAACGGGGGGGCCGGGATCAGGAAGCGGAGTCGGGGATCCGGCTCAGGCGGCGGGACGACGGCGAGTGCCGCGGCGCAGCCGCCGGCGACGGCGCCAGGCGACGACCGGGACGGCGCCCACGAGGCCGAGGACGTGCGGAGCGGCGACCGCGGCGGCTCCGGTCACCGGCGCACCCGAGGCGGCGGCGCCCTGGATGTCGGGGTCGTCGAGGGCGCCGAAGCGGTCGAGCGGCCACACGATCAGGGCGGCCTTGCCGATGACGTCGTCCACCGCGATGGTGCCGGAGTACTGGTCGCCCATGTGCTGCTTGGAGTCGGCCGAGGCGGAGCGGTGGTCACCCATCACCCAGAGCCGACCCTCGGGGACGGTGACCGGCCCGAAGCCCCGGGTCTCGATGGGCGTGTTCTGGTAGATGTAGGGCTCGTCGAGCGGTTCTCCGTCGACGACGACCCGACCCTCGGGGTCGCAGCACTCCACGGTCTGCCCACCGACGGCGATGACCCGCTTCACGTAGTCGTCCTCGCTGGGCGGAGCGACGCCGATCGCACGGCCCAGCCACAGCAACCCGCTGGAGAACCAGTTGCCGGGCTCGGCGACCTCGACCTCGGGCGACCAGGTGTCCGGGCCCTCGAACACGACGATGTCGCCGGGCTCGGGCTCGCCGAACCAGTACGGCACCTTGTTCACCAGGACACGGTCACCGGTGCAGCCCGGGCACCCGTGCAGCGTGGTCTCCATCGACCCGGACGGGATGAAGAACGCCTGCACCAGGAACGTCTTGACCAGCAGCGCGAGGACGAACGCCACCAGGAGCAGGACCGGCAGCTCGCGCAGCAGCGACGGCTTCTTGTCCGGCTCGGGCTTGCGGCCACCCCACCACGTCCGCTTCCGGCGCGCCGAGGCCGACCCCGGGGTCGCCTCGGCGGACGAGGAGGAGGCGGAGGAGGACGCCGCGGCCTCCCGCTTGGCGTCTCCGGAGCCCCCGCCGCCGGATCCGTCGTCCCCCGGGACGACGTCGGCGGGCCCCCCGTGCCGGTCGCTGCTCATCGAGAGCAGCGTACGGGCGCGGGGAGCCCGCCGTGTCGAGGCAGGTCCAGCCGGCGCGGAGTGTCAGCGCGCGACGGTCTCCCGCTTCTCCTTGATCTTGGCGGCCTTGCCGCGCAGCTCGCGGAGGTAGTACAGCTTGGCGCGACGCACGTCACCGCGGGTCAGCACCTCGATCTTCTCGACGACCGGGGTGTGCACCGGGAAGGTGCGCTCCACGCCGACGCCGAAGCTGACCTTGCGGACGGTGAAGGTCTCGCGGATCCCGCCACCCTGGCGGCGGATGACCACACCCTGGAAGACCTGGATGCGGGAGCGGTTGCCCTCGACGACGCGCACGTGCACCTTGACGGTGTCCCCCGCGCGGAACGTGGGGATGTCGTCGCGCAGCGAGTCGGCGTCGAGTACGTCCAGGGTGTTCATCGTCGGCAGTCCTCAGCTCTAGCGGTGGTCTCAGCGGTGACGGACAGCGGGGCGCCCCGGCTGTCCGTCCCGGGGAGCTGCGGCTCAGGCGTGTGCCGAGCCCCATCGGCGAGGCCGACGGTCGTGCAGCAGCTAGCCATTCTGCCACGACTTCACGCGACGAAGCGCGGCGGCCCCTGGTGCGGGCCGCGCAGCAGCGCGGCCAGAGCGTCGGCGAGGTCGGCGGGCGCGAACGTCTCCCCGGAGGAGGCGATCTCCTCGACCGTCCACCAGCGGTGCGGCTCGTCGCCCAGCACCTCCAGCTCGGTGCGTCCCGAGCCGTCGACGGTGTGCTCGACGTCGCGCAGCACAAAGAACGTCTCGCGCGAGTCGATGTCCAGCCCGCCGAAGGCAGCCACGTGCCGGCGGAACCAGACCGGCCCCTCCAGGGCCGCCGGATCGGCCTGCAGACCGATCTCCTCGGCCAGCTCGCGGACGGCGGCCTGGCGCACCGACTCGCCGTCCTCCACTCCCCCGCCGGGCGTGTACCAGAACAGCACGTCCTCGGGGGTCTCGTCCGGACCGGACAGCCGGGCGCCGAGCAGCAGCACCCGTCCGGCGGGGTCCAGCACGACGACGCGGGCCGTCGGCCGCACCCACGCCCGGTCAGTCACCGTCGAGGACCGCGCGGTCGGCGTCGGTCAGCGCCTCGGCGGGCAGCGCCGCGAGGAGGTCCGGACGGCGCTCGGCCGTCCGCCGCAGCGACTCCGCGCGCCGCCACCGGGCGATCGCGGCGTGGTCGCCGGAGAGCAGCACCGGCGGGACGTCGTGGTCCCGCCACGACGCGGGCCGGGTGTAGGAGGGCCCTTCGAGCAGGCCGTCGGCGTGCGAGTCGAACTCGACCGACTCGCGGTTGCCGACGACACCGGGAATGAGCCGGGTGACCGCCTCCACCATCACGAGGACGGCGGACTCGCCACCGGCGAGCACGTAGTCCCCGATCGACACCTCCGAGACCGGTCCGGCTCCGGCGGCCCAGTCGGCGACCCGCTGGTCGATGCCCTCGTACCGGCCGCAGGCGAAGACCAGACCCGGTTCGGCGGCCCAGGAGGCGGCCACCGCATGGGTGAAGGGCCGGCCGGCGGGCGTGGGGACGACCAGGCGGGTACCGGGCGGGCGGACGGCCTCCAGCGCCCGCGCCCACGGCTCGGGACGCATGACCATGCCGGGGCCGCCGCCGTAGGGCGCGTCGTCGACCGTGCGGTGCAGGTCGTCGGTCCACTGCCGCAGGTCGTGCACGCCGATGGAGACCAGCCCGCGCTCGGCGGCCTTGCCGAGCAGGGACTGGCCCAGCGGGGCCAGGTACTCGGGGAAGATCGTGACGACGTCGACGCGGAAGCTCACAGCTCCAGCAGTCCCTCGGGCGGGTCGACGACCAGGAAGCCGCCGGCGACGTCCACGGTCGGAACGATCGCCGACACGAAGGGGATCAGCGCCTCGGCCGCGTCGGGGCGCCGCACGACCAGCAGGTCCTGGGCCTCGTGCCGCACGGCGGTCACCTCGCCGATGACCGAGCCGTCGGGGAGCTGCGCGGCGAGCCCGACCAGCTGGTGGTCGTAGAAGGAGTCCGGCTCCTCGAGCTCGGGCAGGTCGGCGACCGGGACCAGCAGCAGGGTGTTGCGCAGGGCGTCGACGTCCTCGCGGTTGACGTAGGTCTCGCCGGAGGGCGCGGACAGCTGCAGCAGCAGCGTCCCGCTGTGCCAGCGCTTCGCGACGACGGTGAGCGGGCCGCGCGCGGCGGGATCGGTCAGCAGGACCGAGCCGGGGGCGAACCGCAGGTCGGGGTCGTCGGTGCGGACCTCGACGGTCACCTGACCACGAACACCGTGGGGTCGGCCGATCCGGCCGACCACCACGGTGTCGTCAGGGGTGGTGCTCAAGGGTGGTGCGCTCAGCGCCCGTCGGTGTCGACGACGTCGACCCGCAGGCCCCGGCCACCGACGCCGGTCATGACGGTGCGCAGCGCCTTGGCGGTGCGCCCACCACGGCCGATGACCTTGCCGAGGTCGTCGGGGTGCACCCGGACCTCGAGGGTCTTGCCGCGACGGTTGGTGAGCAGGTCGACCTGGACGTCCTCCGGGTGGTCGACGATGCCCTTGACCAGGTGCTCGAGCGCCTCTTCCACCACGTCTTACTCGGCGGGCGTCTCGGCAGCGGCGTCCGCCGGAGCGGCGTCCTCTGCGGCGGGAGCGGCGTCGGCCTTGGGAGCGGCCTTCTTCTTCGGCGTGGTGGCGCCGGCGGCCGGCTCGTCCCCACCGGCGAGGACGGCGGCCTCGTAGAGGGCCTTCTTGTCCGGCTTCGGGGCGGCGACCTTCATGGGCGGCGGCGCGGCCTCGCCCTTGAACTTCTGCCAGTCACCGGTGACCCGGAAGATGGCGGCGACGGCCTCGGTCGGCTGCGCGCCGACGCCCAGCCAGTACTGCGCGCGCTCGCTGTCGACCTCGATGTAGGAGGGGTCCTCCTTGGGGTGGTACTTGCCGATCGTCTCGATCGAGCGGCCATCGCGCTTGGTGCGCGAGTCGGCGACGACGATGCGGTAGTACGGCGCGCGCATCTTGCCCAGGCGCATGAGCTTGATCTTGGTGGCCACGGTGGCTCGTGTTCTCCTCGAACGCTGTCTGTCGGTTGCTCGCCGGACGGACGCGTGGGGTACGCCGGGGCGGAGCCAGGGACACGGCCGAGGCGCGGTGAGAGGGCCGCGCGACGCCGTGTTCGACAGTCCATGATGCCAGACGTGGGAGCGGGCGGAGAACGGGGCGGTGACACCAGCCGGGGTCTGCTGCACCACGTGGAGCTGTGGGTGCCTGACCTGGGCCGCGCCGAGCGCTCCTGGGGCTGGCTGCTGACCCGGCTGGGCGCCGTGCCGTACCAGTCGTGGGAGCACGGCCGGTCGTGGCGGGCGGGCGACGTCTACGTCGTCGTCGAGCAGTCCCCCGACCTCGCCGGCGACCGGCACGAGCGCCGGGCACCGGGCCTGAACCACCTCGCGTTCCACGCCGGGACGGCGGAGCAGCTCGACGCCCTCGTCGCCGAGGCGCCGGCGCACGGGTGGCGGCTGATGTTCGCCGACCGCCACCCGTTCGCCGGGGGCCCGGACCACCGCGCCGCCTACCTGGAGGACGGCGACGGCTTCGAGGTCGAGCTGGTCGCGCGCTGACGACCCGGGGTCAGACGTCCTCGGTCACGAGGAAGCCGCTCCAGCCGTCGTAGGTCCCGCCGTGGCGATCGACGACCGCCACGACCTCCCGGGTGAAGGCCGCGGCCGTCTCGTGATCCACCGGGGTCTCCTTGCCGAACGCCAGCCAGACGGTGAGCATGCGCCGCCGCAGGCCGTCGATCCCGTACCCCAGCGCCTCGAGCTCCCCGGCGGCGGCGAGCGCCGCAGACCTGGACCTGAACCCGGCCAGGTGGTCGAGCCGACGCGGACGGTGCACCTGGTCCCCGTAGCCGAGGTTCACCTCCACCAGCTCGGCCGTGGACTCCAGCTGCCGGGTCATCTCGTTCGACACCCGGCGAGTCGACCACGAGCCCCCGTACCCGCCGCGGAGACCCGCCGTCAGCCGCGGACCGCAGCCAGCACCCGGTCCCGCGCCTCGGCCACCGGGACCTCCTGGCGGTCACCGGTCGCCCGGTCCCGCACCTCGATGACGCCGTCGGCCAGGCCGCGGCCCACGGTGACGATCGTCGGCATGCCGAGCAGCTCGGCGTCCTTGAACTTCACCCCCGGCGACACCTTCGGGCGGTCGTCGTAGAGGACGGTCAGCCCCGCGGCGACCAGCTCGTCGGCCAGCGACGCCGCGGCCTCGAACACCGCGGCGTCCTTGCCGGTGGCGACGACGTGCACGGCGGCCGGCGCGATCTCCCGCGGCCAGACGAGGCCGAGCTCGTCGTGCGTGGACTCCGCGATCGCGGCCACGGCCCGGGAGACGCCGATGCCGTAGGAGCCCATCGTGACGGTGACGAGCTTGCCGTTCTCGTCGAGGACCTTGAGGTCCAGCGCCTCGGCGTACTTGCGGCCCAGCTGGAAGATGTGGCCCATCTCCACGCCGCGGGCGAGCTCCAGCGGCCCGGAGCCGTCGGGGGCCGGGTCGCCGGGCAGCACCTCGGCGGCCTCGACGACGCCGTCCCAGGTGAAGTCGCGGCCGGCCACCAGGTCGAACACGTGCTTCCCGGGCTCGTTGGCGCCGGTGATCCACCGGGTGCCGGGGACCACGCGGGGGTCGACGAGGTAGCGGATGCCCGACTCGCTCTCGGCCCCGAGCACCTGGGGCCCGATGTAGCCCTTCACGAGCGCCGGGTGCTCGTCGAAGTCCGCGAACGGCTCGACCTCGGCGGGGGCGACCTGCGCCTCCAGCCGCTTGGCGTCGACCTCGCGGTCGCCGGGGATGCCGATGACCAGCGGCTCGCGCGTGCCGTCGGGGTGCACGAGCGTGACGACGACGTTCTTGAGCGTCGAGGCCGCGGTGTACCCGGCCTCGGGGAACTTCTCCTGCGCGACGGCGACGAGGGTCTCGATGGTGGGGGTGTCGGGGGTGTCCTCCACGTGCGCCTCGGGCAGCCCGTCCAGCGGGATCGCGTCGGGCACGACGGTGGTGACCGCCTCGACGTTGGCGGCGTACCCGCCGGCGGAGCGGACGAAGGTGTCCTCGCCGATCTCGGTGGGGTGCAGGAACTCCTCGCTGCGCGAGCCGCCCATGGCGCCGGACATCGCCGAGACGATCACGTACTCCAGTCCCAGCCGGTCGAAGATCCGGATGTAGGCGTCCCGGTGCGCGGCGTAGCTCTTGTCCAGCCCGGCGTCGTCGACGTCGAAGGAGTAGCTGTCCTTCATGGTGAACTCGCGGCCACGGAACAGCCCGGCCCGGGGCCGCGCCTCGTCCCGGTACTTGGTCTGGATCTGGTACAGCGACAGCGGCAGGTCCTTGTACGACGAGTACAGGTCCTTCACCAGGAGCGTGAACATCTCCTCGTGGGTGGGGCCGAGCAGGAAGTCGTTGCCGCGGCGGTCCTGCAGCCGGAACAGGTTCGGGCCGTACTCGGTCCACCGGTTGGTCGCCTCGTAGGGCTCGCGCGGCAGCAGCGCCGGGAAGTGCACCTCCTGCGCGCCCATCCGGTCCATCTCCTCGCGGACCACGCGCTCAACGTTGCGGAACACCCGGTAGCCCAGCGGCAGCCAGGTGAACCCGCCCGGGGCGGCGCGGCGGATGTAGCCGGCGCGCACGAGCAGGCGGTGGCTGGGCACCTCGGCGTCGGCGGGGTCGTCGCGGAGGGTGCGCAGGAACAGGGAGGACATCCGGAGGAGCACGGCGGAGATCCTCCCAGGCGGCTCCGTGGCGCCGCCCGCCGGTTTCCTACCGGTACACCCGACCGCGCAGCAGGGTGAGCGACGGGCGCGCCAGGACGTCGAGGTCGGCCCGCGGGTCGGCGTCGTAGACGGTCAGGTCCGCGGGGGCGCCGTCGGCGATGGTCGGCAGGCCCAGCCACGTGCGCGCCGCCCACGACCCGGCCGCCAGCGCGGCCTCGTTCGGCAGCCCGGCGGCGGCCAGCGCGCGGATCTCGTCGGCCACCCGGCCGTGGTCGATGCCGCCGCCGGCGTCGGTGCCGGCGAACACGGGGACGCCGGCCTCGTGCGCGGCCCGGACGACGGCGCCGGAGTTCGCGTACAGCCGCCGCATCGTCGAGGCGTACTGCGGGAAGCGCTTCTCCCCCGCCTCGGCGAACCCCGGGAAGTTCTCCACGTTGACCAGCGTGGGGACGACGGCGGTGCCGCGGGCGGCCATCTCGCCGATCAGCTCCTCGGTCAGCCCGGTGCCGTGCTCCACGCAGTCGATGCCGGCCCGGATCAGGTCCGGCAGCGCGTCGGTGCCGAAGGTGTGCGCGGTGACCTTCGCGCCCTCCTCGTGGGCGGCGGCGATGGCCGCGGCGACGACGTCGGCCGGCCACTCGGGCGCGAGGTCACCCACCGAGCGGTCGATCCAGTCGCCGACCAGCTTCATCCAGCCGTCGCCCCGGCGGGCCTGCACCCGCACCTCCGCGACGAGGTCCTCGGGCTCCAGCTCGATGCCCAGGCCCGGCAGGTAGCGGCGGGTGCGGGCCAGGTGCCGGCCGGCCCGGATGATCCGCGGCAGGTCCGGCTCGTCGTCCAGGGCGCGGGTGTCGACCGGCGATCCGCAGTCGCGCAGCGCCAGCACCCCGGCGTCCCGCTCGGCGACCGCCTGCTCGCGCAGGCCGTCGAGGGTCTCGACGTGGCCGCCGCCGCGGGCGATGCCGACGTGGCAGTGCGCGTCGACCAGCCCGGGCAGCAGGAACCCGCCGCGCGAGACCGTCTCGGCGCCGGCCACCGGCTCGGTGGTGAACCGGCCGTCACGGACCCACAGGTCGCGGTGCTCGCCCTCGGGGAGGACGACACCGGCCAGGTGCAGCGCGGGGGCGGTCACCGGCTCAGCGCCCGCGGTCCTTGAACTGGTCGAAGTTCAGCTTGGTCAGGTCCGGCATCGCCTGGCCCGGCGGCAGGCTCGGCATCCCACCCGGCATGCCACCGGGGAGTCCGCCGAACGGGTTGCCGCCGGGGAGACCGGCACCGCCCATCGGCCGGCGGGCGGGGGCCTTGCCCTTGCCCTTCTTGCCCTTGCCCTTCTTCGACTGCGCCTGCATCTGGCGGCCGCGGGCCTTCTTCGACATGGGGCCCATGCCGGGCATGCCCATGCTGCCGGCCATCTGGCCTATCATCTTCTGGGCCTGGGCGAACCGCTCCAGCAGCTGGTTGACGTCGGTGACGCTGACGCCGGAGCCGTTCGCGATGCGCACCCGCCGCGAGGCGTTGATGATCTTGGAGTTGACCCGCTCCTCGGGCGTCATCGAGCGGATGATCGCCGCGGTGCGGTCCAGGTCGCGGTCGTCGACCTGCTTGAGCTGCTCCTTCATCGCCCCGGCGCCGGGCAGCATCCCCAGCAGGTTGGCGATCGGGCCCATCTTGCGGATGGCGAGCATCTGCTCGAGGAAGTCCTCGAGGGTGAAGCCCTCGCGGGAGGCGAGCTTGCCGGCCATCCGCTCGGCCTGGTCGGCGTCGAACGCCTGCTCGGCCTGCTCGATGAGGGTGAGGACGTCGCCCATGCCGAGGATGCGCGAGGCCATCCGCTCGGGGTGGAAGACGTCGAAGTCGGTGAGCTTCTCGCCGGTCGAGGCGAACATGATCGGCTGGCCGGTCACGTACCGGACCGACAGCGCCGCACCACCGCGGGCGTCGCCGTCGAGCTTGGTCAGCACGACGCCGGAGAAGCCGACCCCGTCGCGGAACGCCTCGGCGGTGGTGACCGCGTCCTGGCCGATCATCGCGTCGACGACGAACAGGGTCTCGTCGGGGTTCACGGCGTCGCGGATCCCGGCGGCCTGGGCCATCAGCTCGGCGTCGATGCCCAGCCGGCCGGCGGTGTCGACGACGACGACGTCGTGCATGGTGCGGCGGGCGTGGTCGATCGAGTCCCGGGCGACCTGGATCGGGTCGCCGACCCCGTTGCCCGGCTGCGGCGCGTAGACGTCGACCCCGGCCTGGCCGGCCACGATGGAGAGCTGGTTGACCGCGTTGGGCCGCTGCAGGTCGGCGGCGACGAGCAGCGGCGTGTGGCCCTGGCTCTTCAGCCACATGCCGAGCTTGCCCGCGAGCGTGGTCTTACCGGCGCCCTGGAGGCCGGCGAGCATGATGACCGTGGGCGAGGTCTTGGCGTAGCGCAGCCGGCGCGTCTCGCCGCCGAGGACCTGGATGAGCTCCTCGTTGACGATCTTGATGACCTGCTGGGCGGGGTTGAGCGCCTGCGAGACCTCCGAGCCGCGGGCCCGCTCCTTGACCGCGTTGATGAAGGTCCGCACCACCGGCAGCGCGACGTCGGCCTCCAGCAGCGCGATGCGGATCTCGCGCGCGGTGGCGTCGATGTCGGCCTCGGTCAGCCGGCCCTTGCCGCGCAGACCGGTGAAGACCTTGTCCAGGCGGTCGGAGAGGGTCTCGAACACAAGCCGTCCTCAGGGGAGAGTTCGGGCGCGGGCAGACCGCGCCTCCTACCCCCAGGCTACCGAGCGGTGAGCCTCAGGCGGCCCGGCGGACGGCGAACGTGACGGCGACCGGAGCGGGGTCGGCCAGCAGCGCGGTGCCGCAGTCGGCGCAGACCCACTCCGGGCAGTCGCCGCCGTCGTCGGTGTGCCCGTCGGCGCAGGGTGGCTGCACGAACTCCCGGGCGTCGCCGCAGTCGGGGCAGGGCCACTCACGGGTGTCGGACACGCGCACTCCTCTCGACCTCCGTCGGGACCGGTCCGTCCCGACGAGCCGAGGAGAACACGGACCACCGACAGGACCGCGGACCTCAGCCCGGCGTGTCCCCGCCCCCCGGCCCGACGGGCACCGGCTCGGTCGTCCCGCGCGTGGCGCTGACCAGCGCGGCCTCGATCCGCACCCGCTGGGCGGCGTCGATCGGCTCGCGGGTGGAGTTGCACACGTAGAAGTAGTCGGCCGCGTCGGCGCCCAGGGTCTCGATCCGCGCGGAGGTGACGTCCAGCCCCTCCCCCGCAAGCGCGGCGGTGAGCCGGTGCAGCAGCCCCGCCCGGTCACCGGCCCGCACCTCGACGATGCTGTTCTGCTCCCCGCTGACCTCCGAGTCGTGCCAGGAGATCCGCGGCGGCGCGGCGCGCACGCCGTCCTGCCGGTAGTCCGCCTCGCGCTGCCGCAGCCGCTCCGCCAGCGGCAGCGTGCCCTCGAGGGCCGCGCGGACGGCGTCGGCGAGGATTGTCGCCACCGGCGCCCGGCCGAAGCGCGGGCGCACGGCGAACACCGCCGTCGCGCGGCCGTCGAGCACGTTCACCTTGGCCGCGCGGACGTCGAGCTGGTTCAGCGCCATGACACCGGCCAGCACGCTGAACAGGCCCGGCCGGTCCGGTGCGCCCACGGTGATCTGCTGGCCGTCGGCGACGTCCTCGATCCCGACCGTCACCGCGACCGCGGCCCCGGTGGACTCCGCCGCCGTGACCTGGGGCTGTGCGGCCTGCAGCACCGGCTCGGGCTCCGGGACGGTGCTGGTGCCCATGAAGCCCTGCACCCGCGCGACGAGCGCCGCCACGAGGTGCGCCTTCCACGGCGACCAGGCCGAGACGCTGGTCGCCGCGCCGTCGGCCTGGGCCAGCGCGTGCAGCAGCTGGAGCAGCGCCGGGTCGCCGCCGAGGGTCTCGCTGACCCGCGAGATGGTCGCCGGGTCGTCGATGTCGCGCCGGGTGGCGGTGTCGGGCAGCAGCAGGTGGTGGCGGACCATCGCCGCGATCGTCGCCACGTCGGCCGGGGCGAACCCCATGCGCGTGGCGATCTCGGCGCCGATCGGCTCCCCCACGACGCTGTGGTCGCCCGGCCAGCCCTTGCCGATGTCGTGCAGCAGCGCGCCGACCAGCAGCAGGTCCGGGCGGTCGACGTCCCGGGTCAGCTCGGCCGCGGCAGCCGCCGCCTCGACCAGGTGGCGGTCGACGGTGAAGCGGTGCCAGGGGTGCCGCTGCGGCAGCGACCGCACCCGGTCCCACTCCGGTAGCACGCGGGCCAGCAGCCCCTCCTGGTCCAGCTGCTCGAGCACCGGGACCGCGCTGCGGCCGCTGGCCAGCAGCCGCAGGAACGACCACCGCACCTCGGCCGGCCAGGGCTCGGGCAGCGGCGGGCTGTGCACCGCGAGGACCTTGAGCGTGTAGGGCGACAGGAGCAGGTCGGCGCGGGCCGCGGCGGCCGCGCCCCGCAGCACGAGACCGGGGTCGGCCGCGGGCCGGGCGTCCCGGGCGAGGACGACCTCGTCGCCCTGCCGGACGACGCCCTCGGCGAGCGGCTCGCGGTGCACCCGGCGGTAGCGGCCACGGGGACGGCGGACCAGCGCGGACTCCACCCGCCGCCAGGTCTCGTCCGCCACGAACGCCAGTCGCCGGCCGGCGAGGCTGACCCGGCGGAGGAGCTCGTCCTCGTCGGCGAGCCCGAGCGCCACCGCGACGGGCCGCTGCTCCTGGCGCACCAGGACGTCTGTGGGGCGACCCGAGCGGCGGCGGAGCTCGTCGCGGACGTCGAGCAGGAAGGCGTAGGCCTCCTCCGCCTCGGCGGAGGGCTCGTCGGCCAGCTGTGCGGCGGCGACCGCGCGCAGGACCTGGCCCTCGCGGAGCCCGCCGTAGGCCTCCTTGAGGTCCGGCTCGAGGAGGAAGGCGAGCTCGCCGACCTTGCGGGCCCGCTCGCGGCGCAGGTCGCGCAGCTGCGGCAGCAGCCGGGACGCCGACTGGCGCCAGCTGCCGAGGGTGGCGGTGCGCAGCCGGGCACCCAGGTCCGCGTCGCCGGCGATCAGGCGGGCGTCGAGCAGGCCCAGTCCGGCCTTGACGTCGGTCGAGGCCACGGTGACGGCCTCGGAGATCGAGCGGACCGAGTGGTCCAGCCGCAGTCCGGCGTCCCACACCGGGTACCAGAGCGCGTCGGCCAGCGCGGCGATCTCCGGCCGGCCGTCGTGCACGAGCACCAGGTCCAGGTCCCCGTGCGGCGGCGGCTCGCGGCGGCCGAGGCTGCCGACCGCGACCAGCGCGAGGCCCTCGCTGCCGGAGCGGGGCGTCGCGGCGCCGCGGCGCGGGACCGGCGGCGGGGTGCCCGCGATCGCGTCCGCGAGCAGACCGGTCAGCCAGGTGTCCAGGGTCTGCACCCGCTGCGCCCGCGTCAGCGCCGGCAGCGAGTCGGTGTCGAGCAACGTCTCCCCCATCGGATCGGCGTCGGCGCCGGTGAGCGCCGGGGGTGGGAACGCGTCGGCCGGGGTGGCGGGGTCGCCCCGCCGCCCCGGCCGACGTCGGTCCGCTAGAGGGCGTCCGCGCCGCGCTCGCCGGTCCGGACCCGCACGATCTCGTCGATCGTGGTCACCCAGACCTTGCCGTCGCCGATCTGGCCGGTGGAGGCCGACTCGACGATGGCGTCGACGACGCGGGCGGCGTCGATCTCGCCCACGACGATCTCGATGCGGACCTTCGGGACGAAGTCCACCTGGTACTCCGCGCCGCGGTAGACCTCGGTGTGGCCCCGCTGACGGCCGAAGCCCTGGACCTCGCTGACGGTCAGCCCCGCGATCCCGATGAGCTCGAGTGCGTTCTTGACGTCGTCGAGCTTGAACGGCTTGACGATGGCGGTGACGAGCTTCACGCCCGGCTCCCTTCGATGTTGCGGGCCTCGGCCCGGGCCTGCTCGCGCAGCGTGGGACCGCTGCCGCCGCCGAGGGAGTCGAGGTCGTAGCCGGTCTCGGCGTGCACCATCGTGTCGATGCCGGCCACCTCCTCCTCCTCGGTGATGCGGAAGCGCATGACCTTCGAGATCACGAACCCGATCACGAACGTGACCACGAACGAGTAGACGAGGACGACGAGGGCGCCGACCGCCTGCTTGCCCAGCTGGTCGAGGCCCCCACCGTAGAAGAGGCCGTCGATGCCGGCCGTGGCCGACGCCGTGCCGAAGAGGCCGACGGCGAGCGTGCCCCACAGACCGCCGACGAGGTGGACGCCGACGACGTCGAGGGAGTCGTCGTAGCCCAGGCGGTACTTGAGGCCCACGGCGAGGGCGCAGAGGACACCGGCGACGACGCCGAGGAGGATCGCGCCGAGCGGCGAGACCGCCGAGCAGGCCGGGGTGATGGCCACCAGACCGGCCACGACACCGGAGGCCGCGCCCAGCGAGGTGGCGTGCCCGTCGCGGATCTTCTCGGTGACCAGCCAGCCCAGGACCGCCGCGGCGGTGGCGGCCAGCGTGGTGACGGCGACCTCGGCGGCCTGGCCGTTGGCGGCGAGCGCCGAACCGGCGTTGAACCCGAACCACCCGAAGAACAGGATCCCGGAGCCGATCATGACCAGCGGCAGGTTGTGCGGCCGCATCGGGTCGCGCCCGAAGCCGCGCCGCTTGCCGAGGACCAGTGCGAGGGCCAGACCCGCCGCACCGGCGTTGATGTGCACCGCGGTGCCGCCGGCGAAGTCGACCGCCAGCAGGTCGTTGGCGATCCAGCCGCCCGTCTCGGACTCCGCGCCGTCGAAGGCGAAGACCCAGTGCGCGACCGGGAAGTAGACGATGGTCGCCCAGACGCCGGCGAAGACCATCCAGGGGCCGAAGCGGGCGCGGTCGGCGATCGCACCGGAGATGAGCGCGACCGTCAGGATCGCGAACATGCCCTGGAAGGCGACGAACGCCATCGACGGGACCGTGAAGACCAACTCCTCGGCGGCGAAGCCACCGTCGAGGCCGGCGGTGCCCATCAGGCCGTCGAGGCCGAAGAACTCGAAGGGGTCGCCCAGGAGACCGCCGCCGATGTCGTCCCCGAAGGCCATCGAGTAGCCGTAGAGGACCCAGAGCACGCCGATCAGCGCGATGGCGCCGAAGCTCATCATCATCATGTTGAGGACGCTCTTCGCGCGGACCATGCCGCCGTAGAAGAGCGCCAGTCCGGGCGTCATGAACAGCACCAGCACGGCGCTGATCAGCACCCAGGCGGTGTCGCCGGTGTCCACGGCAACCTCCTGTGGGTCGTCGGTGTGGCAGGGCCACGGGGAGGACCGGGGCGAGGGACGCCCCGGGGGCTTCGGAAGACGACTCCCGTCCGTGGGAGCGACCGGCGTTCACGGTGCCGGGCCCCTGTTTCGCCCGGCCGCACGCGACTGTTTCCGTGCGGTGAACTCCGCGCCGCGTGTCTGGCGCCCGTGTTTCGCGGCTGTTGCGCGTGCCCCGCGGCGTGACCGCGGGCACAGGAGGCGCCCTTGCTGCCACCCCGTCGCAATTGCGAACCATCTGCAATAGGCTCGGCGCGGGCCCCCGGCCCTCCACCCGCTCTCGTCCTGGAGGCAGCGTGCACGTCCCCGACGGCTTCCTCGATGCCCCGACGTCCGTGGCCACCGGCGTCGTCGCCGCCGGCACCGTCGCCCTCGCCCTGCGCGGCGCCCGCCGGGAGCTGGACGAGCGGACCGCGCCGCTGGCCGGGCTGACGGCGGCCTTCGTGTTCGCGGTGCAGATGATGAACTTCCCGGTCGGTGCCGGGACCAGCGGTCACCTCATCGGCGGCGCCCTGACCGCCGTCCTCGTCGGGCCCTGGACGGCCGTGCTCTGCATGACCGTCGTCCTCGTCGTCCAGGCGGTGCTCTTCGCCGACGGCGGGCTGACCGCGCTGGGCACGAACGTGACGCTGATGGGACTGGTCGCCGTCGTCCTCGGCTACGGGGTGTTCCGGCTGGTCGTCCGGCTGCTGCCGCCCACCCGCGGCGGGGTGCTCGCCGGTGCCGCGGTGGGCGCCTTCCTCTCCGTGCCGGCCGCGGCGCTGGCCTTCGTGGGGCTGTTCGCCGTCGGCGGCGTCGCCGACGTCTCCCTGGGCGCGGTCGCCGCGACGATGGGCGGCGTCCACCTCCTGATCGGCCTGGGCGAGGCGGCGATCACCGTCGCCGTCCTGGGCGCCGTCCTCACGGTGCGGCCCGACCTGGTGCACGGTGCGGCGCACCTCCGGCGCGCCGTCGAGCTGGCCCCGCGGCCGGTCGTGGCCCCGGCGTCCGGGAGCACCCGGTGAGCCGCCGCAACCGCGGGTTCCTCCTCGCCGGCCTGCTGGTGGCCCTGCTCATCGCCGGCGTCGGCAGCTACTACGCCTCCGCCTCCCCCGACGGCCTCGAGTGGTCGGCCGAGGAGGAGGGCTTCGGGCACACCGCCGAGGACAGCGCCGTGGCCGACTCCCCGCTGGCCGACTACGCCGTCAGCGGGGTCGACGACGGCCGGCTGTCCGGCGGGCTCGCCGGCGTCATCGGGGTCGCGGTCACCCTGGTGCTGGCCGGCGGCCTCACGATGGCGCTGCGCCGCCGCTCCGGTGGGACCCCGGACCGGGAGCCGGCTCCCGCGGACCTGGGCGGCTGAGTGGGGGCCGGGCACGGCGGTGCCCTCGGCGCCGTCTACGTCCCGGGCTCCAGCGTCGTCCACCGGCTGGCGGCGCACGTCAAGCTGGTCGGGGTCCTCGCCTTCGCACTGGTCGTCGTGGCGACGCCGGTCGGCGCCGGCTGGGCGTGGGCGGCCTACGCGGGCTTCCTCGCCCTGGTGCTGGGCGCTGCCGCGGTCGCCCGCCTGACGCCCCGCCGGCTGGTGCGCGGGCTGGCGGTGGAGATCCCGTTCGTCGTCTTCGCGCTGCTCATGCCGTTCGTGGCCCGCGGACCCCGGATCGAGGTCGCCGGGCTGTCGCTGTCGGAGAGCGGCCTGGCCGCCGGGGGCGGGCTGCTGGCCAAGGCCACCCTCTCGGTCCTGGCCGCCACCGTCCTCGCCGCCACCACCGAGGCGCGGGAGCTGCTGCGCGGACTGGAGCGGCTGCGGCTGCCCGCCGTCCTCGTGCAGATCCTGTCGTTCATGATCCGCTACGCCGACGTCGTGTCCGGCGAGCTGCGCCGGATGCGGGTGGCCCGCGAGTCCCGCGGCTTCCGGCCCCGCCACCTCGGCGCGCTGAAGGTGCTCGGACCCGCCGCGGCCTCGCTCTTCGTCCGCTCCTACGAGCGCGGCGAGCGGGTCCACCTGGCGATGCTGTCCCGCGGCTACACCGGCCGGCTCGCCGGGGACCCGGCCGCCGCGGTGGCCCCCGCCCAGTGGGCCGTCGGGCTGAGCCTGCCCCTGGCCGCCGCGGCCGTGCTCGGGGCGGGGATGCTGGTCGGGTGACCGCCGCCGTCCCCTCCCTGCTCGTGGAGGACGTGGCGTTCGCCTATCCCGACGGGCACCAGGCGCTCTACGGCGTGGACCTGCGGATCGATCCGGGCGAGCGGGTGGCGCTGCTGGGCCCCAACGGCGCGGGCAAGACCACGCTGGTGCTGCACCTCAACGGCGTGCTGCGCGGCGGCCGCGGCCGGGTCACCGTCGCCGGTCTCCCGGTGGAGAAGCGGACGCTGCAGGAGGTGCGGCGCCGGGTCGGCGTCGTCTTCCAGGACCCCGACGACCAGCTGTTCATGCCCACCGTCGGCGAGGACGTCGCCTTCGGCCCGCGCAACCTCGGGCTGCCCGAGGACGAGGTCGCCGCGCGGGTGGCCGCCGCCCTCGACCAGGTGGGGATGGCCGGCGTGGCCGACCGGCCGCCGCACCACCTGTCGTTCGGCCAGCGCCGCCGGGTCGCCGTCGCCACCGTGCTGTCGATGCACCCCGAGGTGCTGGTGCTGGACGAGCCGTCGTCCAACCTCGACCCGGCCGGCCGCCGCGAGCTGGCCGAGGTCCTGACGAGCCTGCCGGTGACGATGCTGATGGTCACCCACGACCTGCCCTACGCCCTGCAGCTGTGCCCGCGGTCGGTGGTGCTGGACGGCGGGGTGGTGGTCGCCGACGGGCCGACCCGGGAGCTGCTCGCCGACGCCGACCTGCTGGCCCGGCACCGGCTGGAGCTCCCGTACGGCTTCGACCCCACGCGGGTGCCGTAGCGGAGTCGCTCGGTGACGGTTTCCGTCACCGAGCGACTCCACTCACTCCCCGCCGACGAGGGCCTCGGCGAAGGCCTCGGGCTCGAACGGCGCCAGGTCGTCGGCGCCCTCCCCCAGGCCCACGAGCTTCACCGGGATCCCGAGCTCGCGCTGCACCGAGACGACGATGCCGCCCTTCGCCGTGCCGTCGAGCTTGGTCAGGACGACGCCCGTGACCTCCACGGCCTCGGTGAACACGCGGGCCTGCACGACGCCGTTCTGACCGGTCGTCGCGTCGAGGACCAGGAGGACCTCGGTGACCGGCGACTGCTTCTCCACGACCCGCTTGATCTTCCCGAGCTCGTCCATGAGGCCGGACTTGGTGTGCAGCCGCCCCGCGGTGTCGACGACGACGGTGTCGACCTCGGCCTCGACGCCGGTGCGCACCGCCTCGAAGGCCACCGACGCGGGGTCGGCGCCCTCCCGGCCGCGCACGGTCAGGACGCCGACCCGCTCGCCCCAGGTCTCCAGCTGGTCGGCGGCGGCGGCGCGGAAGGTGTCGGCGGCACCGAGCACGACGCTGCGGCCGTCACCGACGAGGACGCGGGCGATCTTGCCGACCGTCGTGGTCTTCCCGGCGCCGTTGACGCCGACCACCAGGACGACACCCGGGCGCCCCTCGGTCCGCTGGACACCCAGGCTGCGGTCCAGGTCCGGCCCGAGGACGGCGGTCAGCTCGCGGACCAGGAGAGCACGCAGGTCGGCGCCCGAGGCCGTGGCCAGCACCATCGACTGGGTGCGCAGCCGGTCGACGATCTGGGTGGTCGCCGCGATGCCGACGTCGGCGGCCAGCAGGGTCTCCTCGATCTCCTCCCAGTCGTCCTCGGTCAGCTTCTCGCGGGCCAGGACGGTGAGCAGGCCACGCCCCAGGGACGACTGCGAGCGGGCCAGGCGGGCGCGCAGCCGGACCAGCCGGCCGGCCGAGGGCGGCGGGGTCTCGAAGACCAGCCCCGGCTCGGCCTCGGCGGGCGGCAGCTCGACGGGCACGTCGGGCCGGGTCTCCTCCGCGGCGGTCGTGCCCTGACCGCTCGCGGTGGCACCGACCTGCGCCCCGGGCTCGGCCGAGGGCGCCCGCGGCGGGGCCTGTGGAGGGCGCGGGCGGGTCAGCGTGGTGCCCGCGACGGCGTCGTCGTCCAGACGGGTGGTGCGCCGGCCACGGCCCACCAGCAGGCCGGCCCCGACGAGCAGGGCGACGACGAGGATCGCGATCGCGATCAGCACGAACTCCATGCCGCCCAGTCTCCCAGGAGAGCTCCAGCCCGCAGCGACGGCGACGTCCGGGCGCGAGTGGGACGCTGACCGACATGCCGCTGACCGCCGGGAGCACCCCGGCCCTCCTGATCGGGCCCCTGCTGCGGCACGTCGACCCGGTGTCGGCCACCGTGTGGGTGGAGACCGACCGCGCCTGCGAGGTGGAGGTGCTCGGCCGCCGCGCCCGCACCTTCTGCGTCGGCGGCCACCACTACGCGCTGGTCGTGGTCGAGGGTCTGGAGCCGGGCAGCACCACGCCCTACGAGGTGCACCTGGACGGCGCGCGCGTCTGGCCGGACGCCGCGTCGTCCTTCCCGCCCAGCCGGATCCGCACCCCGGGCCGCCCGGGGCCCTTCACGATCGCGTTCGGCTCCTGCCGGTACGCCAGCCCGAGCACCGTCGGCCTGTCGGAGGGCATCCCGCCCGACGCGCTGGACGTCTACGCCTCGCGGATGGCCGACCGCCCCCAGGAGGAGTGGCCCGACGCCCTCGTCCTGCTCGGCGACCAGGTCTACGCCGACGAGCTCACCGCGCCGACCCGGGAGTGGCTGGCCCTGCGCCGGGGCGAGCCGGTGCCCGACGACGCCCAGGTCGCCGACTTCGAGGAGTACACCCGGCTCTACGCCGAGTCCTGGACCGATCCGCAGGTGCGGTGGCTGCTGTCGACGATCCCGTCCTCGATGGTCTTCGACGACCACGAGATGATCGACGACTGGAACACCTCCGCCGCCTGGCGCCGCGAGGTGACCGCCACCGACTGGTGGTCCGACCGCATCTCGGGCGGCCTGGTCAGCTACTGGGTCTACCAGCACCTGGGCAACCTCAGCCCCCAGGAGCTGGCGGACAACGCCACCTGGCAGGCGATGCAGGGCCGGACCGACGGCGGGGACGACGCCGGGCCACCTGTCGGCTCTGCCGACGTCGAGGCCCTGCTGCGCGCGATGGCCGCCGCCGCCGACAGCGAGCCGGCGTCCATCCGCTGGAGCTACGTGCGGCACTGGGGAGACGTGCGCCTGGTCATGGTCGACAGCCGGGCCGGCCGGGTCCTCGACGAGCAGGCCCGCCGCATGGTGGACGACGCCGAGTTCGACTGGGTCGAGGCGGCGATGCGCCGGGCGGTCGAGGAGGGGGTGGAGCACGTCGTCGTCGGCACCTCGCTGCCCTGGCTGCTGCCGCACGCGATCCACGAGGTCGAGCGCTGGAACGAGACGCTCGCCGTCCGGCACGAGGGACGGCTGCGCGGCCGGCTGTCCGAGAAGCTGCGCCAGGCCGCCGACCTGGAGCACTGGGCCGCGTTCGGGCACTCCTTCGAGCGCCTCGGCCGGGCGGTCACCTCGCTCGCGCGGGGCGAGGCCGGCCGCGCGCCGTCGACGGTCCTGGTGCTCTCCGGCGACGTGCACCACGCCTACGCCGCGGAGCTCACCGAGCCCGGCGGCCTCACCAGCCGGGTGCACCAGCTGACCGTCTCGCCGTTGCACAACCAGGCCCCCCACCCGATCAAGGTCGGTTTCCGGATCGGCTGGAGCCGCTGGGCCCGCCGGCTGACGACGGGCATCGCGAAGCTCGCCCGGGTCGCGCCCTCCCCGCTCGACTGGACCAAGGCGGCCGGGCCGTTCTTCGGCAACCAGGTGGGCGAGCTCGTGCTCGACGGCCGCGGCGCCCGCTTCCGGCTGCTGGTCGCCGACGAGAGCACCCGGGAGTCCGAGGAGCTCCAGGAGGTCCTGGACCTGCCGCTCGCCGACCCGGTGGCCGCGCAGGTGCGGGGCTGAGAGTGGAAGGCTGACGGGGTGACCGACGACCTCCTCCGGCCCGCGCCCGGGCCCGACCAGCCGCCGATCCCCGTCCGCCTCGTCACCTTCAACACCCACCACGGGGTGGGCACCGACGACCGGCACGACCTCGCCCGGCTCGCCACCGTGCTCGCCGCCGTCGACGCCGACCTCATCTGCCTGCAGGAGGTCGACCGGCGGTTCGGCGCGCGCAGCGAGGACGTCGACCAGGCTCTGCTGCTCTCCCGGGCGCTGGACATGCAGCTGGCCTGGGGGCCGGCCATCGACGAGCCCCGGCGCGACGGCGGCGCGGACCGGCGTCAGTACGGCAACGCGCTGCTGTCCCGGCTGCCGGTGCTCGTCAGCGACGTGCACCGCCTGCCCGGCACCGGCGAGCCGCGCAGCGCCCTGCAGACCATGGTCGAGCTCGACGGCAGCTCGCTGTGGGTGACCGCGACGCACCTGACGACGAACTCGGCGGCCGAGCGGGCCGAGCAGGTGGCCGCGCTGGCCGGTCTGCACACCGCGGGCATGGCGGCCGGCGTGGTGGTCGGCGACTTCAACGCCGCACCCGACGCCCCGGAGCTGCAGCCGCTGCAGGAGCGCTTCACCGATGCGTGGGAGCTCGCCGAGGCGACAGAGGACCGCGCCGGCTGGCGGTTCTGGACCAGCGGCCAGGGCATGACCCACCCCGCCGGCGCTCCCCGCCGCCGCATCGACCAGGTCTGGGTCTCGCCCGGCGTCACCGTGACCGCGGCGCGGGTGCTGGACGGCGAGGGCGCCTCGGACCACCTGCCGCTGGTGGTCGACCTGCTCGTCCCCTCCGGCGTGTGACGGCGCCCCGGGGCGACCGAGGCATGGGTACCGATACCTGCGTCGTCGAGGCTGCGGGCGCGGGTATCGGTACCCATGCCCGTGGCGGTCAGGCGGGTTCGGGCTCCCGCAGGCGCTGGCTGATCACGCCGGTGATGCCGTCGCCGCGCATGCTCACGCCGTAGAGGGCGTCGGCGATCTCCATCGTCCGCTTCTGGTGGGTGATGACGATCAGCTGCGAGGTCGCCCGCAACTGCTCGACGAGGGTCAGCAGCCGGCCCAGGTTGACGTCGTCCAGCGCGGCCTCGACCTCGTCGAGCACGTAGAACGGCGAGGGGCGGGCGCGGAAGATCGCCACGAGCAGCGCCACGGCCGTCAGCGACCGCTCGCCACCGGAGAGCAGCGACAGCCGCTTGACCTTCTTGCCCGGTGGCCGCGCCTCGATCTCGATGCCGGTGGTCAGCATGTCCTCGGGCTCGGTCAGCGTGAGCCGCCCCTGCCCGCCGGGGAAGAGGACGGCGAAGACCTGCTCGAACTCCCGCTGCACGTCGGCGAACGCGGCGGCGAAGACGTCGTGGATGCGGTCGTCGACCTCGCGGACGACGGTGAGCAGGTCGCGACGTGTGGCCTTGAGGTCCTCGAGCTGGGTGGCGAGGAAGGTGTGCCGCTCCTCCAGCGCCGCGAACTCCTCCAGCGCGAGCGGGTTGACCTTGCCCAGCGTCGCGAGGTCGCGCTCGGCGCGGGCCGCCCGCCGCTCCTGCGCCGCCCGGTCGTAGGGCACCGGCTCGGGCTCGGGTTCCCCCGCCGCCTGCGCCGTGGCGACCTCGGCCGGGGACGGCGGCACCGGCGCGGCGGGCCCGTACTCGCCGACCAGCGTCGGGAGGTCGACGCCGAACTCCTCGGCCGCCCGGCCCTCAAGCGACTCGATCCGGTAGCGCTGCTCGGCGCGGGCGACCTCGTCGCGGTGCACCTCGTCGGTGAGGCGCTCGAGCTCCGCGGTCGCCGCCCGCACCCGGCTGCGGACCTCCAGCAGCTCGGCTTCGGCGGCGCTGCGCCGACGGGCCAGCTCGTCGCGCTCGGTGGCCGCGCGGGAGAGCGAGCCGGCCAGCGCGGTGAGCGCCGCCTCGGCGTCGGCGCGGACCCGCCCGGCGACGACGGCGCCCCGCTCCCGGGCGGCGCGGGCGGCCGCGGCCCGCTCACGGGCGGCGCGCTCCTGCCGGGCCTGCCGGCGCAGCGAGTCGGCCCGGCCGGTCAGCGCCCGGGCCCGCTCCTCCGCGGTGCGCACGGCCAGCCGGACCTCCGTCTCTGCCTGTCCCGCCGCGGCGACCTCCAGGCGCAGCCGGTCGCGGTCGGCCGACGAGGGCTCGTCCTCCAACGGCACCGCCTCGGCGGAGGCGAGCCGCTCCTCCAGCTCGGCGAGCGTGGTCTCCGCCTGCTCCAGCGCCTGCTCGGCCCGCACCCGCGCGGCTGCCGACCGCTCGGCCTCCGCGGCGGCGGAGCGGGCGGCGGCACCGAGCTCGGCCAGCTCCGTCGCGACGGCCGAACGGCTGCGGTCGGCGGCCTGGCGGGCGGCCAGCGCCGTCTCCACGTCCGCCGAGCGCACCCGCGCGGTCTCGCGGGCGGCGGTCAGCTCGTCGGCCAGCGCGGCCGCACGGCCCGCGGCAGCCGCGAGCGCCCGTCCGGCCTCCTCCACCCGGGCCCGGACCTCGAGGCCGGTGGGGGCGTCGGCCTGGCCGCCGGTCGCCCAGTCGGCGCCGACCAGGTCGCCGTCGGCGGTCACCGCCCGCGCGCGGGGGTGGGTGGAGACGAGGGCGGTCGCGGCGGCGAGGTCGGGCACCACGGCCACCCGGTCCAGGGCGCGCCCCAGCGCGGGGGCGAGCTCGGCGGGGGCCTCGACGAGGTCCAGCGCCCAGCGGACGCCCTCGGGCAGCTCGGGCCAGCCGTCCCGCGGCAGCGGTGGGAGACCGGCGGTGACCAGGAGGGCGGCCCGGCCGCCGGCGCCGTCCTTGAGGTGGGCCAGCGCCGCGGCGGCCTCGGCCACCCCGGTGACGACGACGGCGTCGGCCATCCCGGCGAGCGCGGCTGCCAGGGCGGTCTCGGCTCCGGGCGCGACCGTGACCCGGTCGGCCAGCGGGCCGAGCACCCCGGGCAGGCCGGCGGCGAGGACCGCGGCCGCGCCGTCGGCGGGGGCCAGGCCGGAGGCGAGGGCGTCACGGCGGGCCTGCGCTCCGGCCCGATCGCGCTCGGCGGCGCGCTCGGCGGCGGTGAGCTCGGTGACCACGCGGGCGGCCTCGGCGTGCGCGGCGACGGCGTCGGAGTGCGCGGTGACCAGCGCGACGTCCTCGTCCTCCTGCTCGGTCAGCGCCGCGCGGCGCTCGGCGAGCCGGTCGGCGGCGACCTCGGCCCGCTGCGCGGCCTCGCCGGCGGCGACGGCCAGCCGGTCGATCTCGGCCTGGCCGGCGGTGACCCGGGAGCGCGCGGCGGCGACCTGCCCGGAGAGCCGGGCCAGCCCCTCGCGGCGGTCGGCCAGCGCCCGGCTGGCCGCGACCCACGCCTTCTCCGCGGCGGCCAGCGCCCGGTCGAGCTCGCCCCGGGCGGCGACGGCGGCGGCCAGTCGGCTCCGCTCGGCCTCGAGCCCCTCGGCGAGCTCGGCCTCGGTGGCCGCGATCCGGTCGGCCTCGGCCTCGAGCTGCTCGGGATCGCGGCCGCCGGTGCTCGCCACCACCGGCGTGGCGAGGTGCCGGTGCCGCTCCCCGGCCAGCGCCGCGACCGCGCGGAACCGCTCGGTCAGCGCCGACAGCCGGTACCAGGTGTCCTGCGCGCCGCCGAGCAGCGGCGCGTTGGCCGCCAGGGTCGCCTCGAGCGCGGCCTCGCGGCTGGCGACAGCGGACAGCTCGGCCTCGACGACGGCCCGGCGCTCCCGCGCGGCGGTCTCGTCGGCGACCTCCTTGTCCAGCGCCTCGCGCAGCCGCACCAGGTCGTCGGCGAGCAGTCGCAGCCGGGCGTCGCGCAGGTCGGCCTGCACCCCGGCCGCACGGCGGGCGACCTCGGCCTGCCGTCCCAGGGGCTTGAGCTGGCGGCGCAGCTCGGCGGTGAGGTCGCCGAGGCGGTCGAGGTTGGCCTGCATCGCGTCGAGCTTGCGCAGCGCCTTCTCCTTGCGGCGCCGGTGCTTGAGGACGCCGGCCGCCTCCTCCACGAAGGCACGGCGGTCCTCGGGGCGGCCGGAGAGGACGGCGTCGAGCTGGCCCTGCCCGACGATGACGTGCTGCTCGCGGCCGATGCCGGAGTCGCTGAGCAGTTCCTGGACGTCGAGCAACCGGACCTTGTCACCGTTGATCTCGTACTCGCTCTCGCCGGAGCGGTACATGCGGCGGGTGATCGAGACCTCGGTGTACTCGATCGGCAGAGCGCCGTCGGTGTTGTCGATGGTCAGCGTGACCTCGGCCCGGCCCAGCGCCGGGCGGCCGGCGGTGCCGGCGAAGATGACGTCCTCCATCTTGCCGCCGCGGAGGCTCTTCGCGCCCTGCTCCCCCAGCACCCAGGCGATGGCGTCGACGACGTTGGACTTGCCCGACCCGTTCGGGCCGACGACGGCGGTGATACCCGGCTCGAGGCGCAGGGTCGTCGGGGACGCGAAGGACTTGAAGCCCTTGAGCGTCAGGCTCGACAGGTGCACGGGGACGAGAGGTTAACGGAGGGCGGCCGGACCGGACCGGGATCCGCGACGCCCGCGCCGGGTGAGGCGGGTGGGAACGGGCCGGTGCGCACTAGGCTCGCGTCGTGGCCGGCTACCAGGTGGACGCGGACTTCGATCTCTGCGAGTCCAACGCCGTGTGCATGGGCATCGCGCCCGAGGTCTTCGAGGTCCGCGACGACGGGTACCTCTACATCCTCCGGGAGAACCCGCCGGAGGAGCTGATGAGCCGGGTGCACGAGGCCGTGGCCGCGTGCCCGAAGCGCGCGCTGAGCGTCACGCCGCTGCCGGACTGAGGCCGGCCGGGACACGTCCCTCAGGCCAGGGCGGGCTCGGCGCTGTCGCCGGCCATGCTGAGCAGCTCGGAGGCGATGACGGCGTCACGGGCGGCGTCGCGCTCGGCGCGGAGCTCCTCGAGCTCGGCCTCGAGCCGGCGTACCCGCGCCCGCAGGGCGGCGTTCTCCTCGGCGACCCGGAGCTGGACCGGGCTGACGACGTGACCGAACAGGGCCTTGGCCATGGCTGTGGTGGCCTTCCTACAGCGGGAGGTGTGCCCAGCGCCCCGGATCACGGTCGGCGCGGGCTCGGTGTCACCCAGGGTGACAGGGAAGGACACGCAGGTCAACGCCCACACTGCACACTCACCGTGTCCGACGGATGTCGTCTTCGTCACGCTGTGGTGACATCGCCGACGGCTCAGGCGCGGGTCCGCCGGGTCCGCGGCTCCGCCGACTGCCGCCGGGTCCGCGGCTCTGCCGACTGCCGCCGGGTCCGCGGGCGTGGCTGGCAGGTCGGGCAGCTGTAGCTCGACCGGTTCATGAACGACTCCCGGCGGATCGCGGTGCCGCACCGCGGGCACGGCCGGTCCGCCTGCCCGTAGACGGCGAGGAAGCGGGAGAAGTAGCCGCTCTGGCCGTTGACGTCGACGTACAGGGAGTCGAACGAGGTGCCGCCCTGGGCGAGCGCCTCGTCCAGCACGTCGCGGACGCCCTGCAGCAGGGCCGACACCTGTGGTCGGGTCAGCGCGTCGGTGGGCCGGGCGCCGTGCAGCTTCGCGCGCCACAGGGACTCGTCGGCGTAGATGTTGCCGACGCCCCCGATGAGCGTCTGGTCCAGCAGCGCGCGCTTGACCTCGGTGCGCCGCCGCCGCAGGGCCGCGCTGAAGGCGTCCTCGTCGAACGACGGGTCGAGCGGGTCGATGGCGATGTGCGCCAGCCGCGCCGGGAGGTCCTCCCCGACCGCGTCCTCGACGGCCAGGCCGCCGAACGTCCGCTGGTCGACGAAGCGGAGCTCGCGGCCGCCGTCGGTGAAGGTGAACCGGGCCCGCAGGTGCGTCTCGTCGGGCTGGCTCTTCTTCTCGACGAGCAGCTGACCGCTCATGCCGAGGTGCGCGACGAGCGCGCGGCCGGACGGCGTGCCGTCGGGCTCGGCCACGGGCAGCCACAGGTACTTGCCCCGCCGGTGCGCCGCGGTGAGGGTGCGCCCGGTCAGCGCGGCGACGAAGTGGTCGGTGCCCTCGAGGTGGCGGCGCACGGCCCGCGGGTGGCGCACCTCGACGGCGGCCACGGTCCGGCCGGCGACCCACTGCGCCAGACCGCGCCGGACCACCTCGACCTCGGGCAGCTCGGGCACCGGCGTCAGTCCCCGGTCGGGCCGGCCGGGGCGTCGGCCGAGAGCGCCCGCCAGGCGGCCTCCGCGGCCTCCTGCTCGGCGGCCTTCTTCGTGCGGCCCCCGCCACGGCCGTACTCGGTGCCCGACAGCAGCACCGCGGCGGTGAACGACTTGGCGTGGTCGGGGCCGGTGTCCTCGACCACGTAGGTGGGGGCGCCGAGGCCGCGTGCCGCGCCGAGCTCCTGCAGGCTGGTCTTCCAGTCCAGGCCCGCGCCGCGGGTGGCCGACTCGGCCAGCAGCGGGTCGAACAGGCGGTGCACGATCGCCGCGGCGACGTCCAGGCCCAGGCCGAGGTGGACGGCCCCGATCAGGGCCTCCATGGCGTCGGCCAGGATCGAGTCCTTGTCGCGGCCGCCGGTGGCCTCCTCGCCGCGGCCGAGCAGCAGGTGCGGGCCGATGCCGCCGTCCCCGAGCCGGCGGGCGACGCCGGCCAGCGAGGTCATGTTGACCACCGACGCACGCAGCTTGGCCAGCTGGCCCTCGGGGAGGTCCGGCTGGCTGCGGTACAGCTCGTCGGTGACGACCAGGCCGAGCACGGAGTCCCCGAGGAACTCCAGCCGCTCGTTGGTCGGCAGCCCGCCGTTCTCGTACGCGTAGGAGCGGTGGGTCAGCGCCAGCACCAGCAGGCCGCCGGGCAGCTCGATGCCGAGGGCGTCGAGCAGCCAGGCGGCCGCGGTGTCGGCGTGGGCAGCTCCGCCCCGCGAGGTCGTCGACCCGGCGCGGGTGGCCGGGGCGGCCGCCGCGGGACTCCCCACCTGCGGTCCGGTCAGACCGAGAGGACCTGGCGGCCGTCGTGCTGGCCGCAGGTCGGGCACGCCTGGTGCGGGGGCTTCAGCTCGCCGCAGGCGCGGTTCGGGCACGGCGCGAGGGTGGGGGCGGTCGCCTTCCACTGCGAGCGGCGCGCGCGGGTGTTGCTGCGGGACATCTTCCGCTTCGGGACGGCCACGTCAGTTCTCCTTCGGGTTGCCGCCGCCGGGGGTGCCCGGCGGAGGTGTGAGCTTGCCGGCGAGGCCGGCCCAGCGGGGGTCGACCACGTCGTGCGAGTGGTCGGCGGGGAGGTCGTCGAGGCGCTCGCCGCAGTCGACGCACAGCCCCGAGCAGTCGTCGGAGCACGTCGGGGACAGGGGCAGGGCGAGGACGACGGCGTCGCGCACCATCGGCTCGAGGTCGATGCGCTCCCCCTCGACCAGGCGCACCTCGTCCTCGTCGCTCGTGGCCTCGGTCGTGCTGCCCTCGTAGGCGAAGAGCTCCTGCACGGGCAGGGAGAGGGTGTCCTCGATGTCGTCGAGGCAGCGGGCGCACTGGCCGACCAGCGGCGCCTCCACCGTCCCGGAGACGAGCACGCCCTCCATGACCGCCTCGAGCCGCAGGTGCAGCTCGACCGGCGCGCCCTCGGGGACGCCGATCAGCTCCACACGGAAGCCCTCCGGCGCGGGGACGGTGCGCTCCAACTCCTGCATCGACCCGGCCCGGCGGCCCAGCTCGCGCAGTTCCACGCGCCAGGGGTCGGCGGCGGGACGCCGGGCGTCCGGGGACGCGGCGCCGGAACGGGGCAGCGGTGCGGCAGGCATGTCGGTACTCGCGGGTCGAGGAAGGGGGAGGTCCCGGCGGGGTCGTGACCCACGTCTGGAGCAGCTGCCAAGACTACCCGATCGCGCAGCACCGCCTCGGCCCCCTCGCAGGGGCCCGCTGCGAGCGCAGCGAGGGGTGGGGGGCGAGGGGGTCCTTCTTCACTCGCGGAGGTTGAGCCGGGCCTGCTCGACCGAGCGCATCATGCGCTCGAGGGTGGTGCCGAAGTCGGCCAGCCGGCTGTCGACGTACTCGTCGACCTCGGCGCGCATGCGGGCCACCTCGGTGGCGGTCTGGGCGCCGAGCTCGTCGGCGCGGGCGACGGCGCCGCGGTAGACCTCGGTCTCGGTGACCAGCCGCTCGTGCTCGGCGGCCGCCACGGCGAGCATCTCCGCCTGCTGGGCCTGCGCGTCGGCGAGGACGGCGTCGTGGTGCGCGCGGGCCTCCTCGACCAGGCGGGCGGCCTCGGCCTCGGCCTCGGTGAGCAGGTCCTCGGCGGCGGCCTGCGCCTGGGCCAGCAGCTCGTCGCGCTGGCGGCGGGCGACGCCGAGGATCTCCTCGCGCTGGCGGCGGGCCGAGCCGACGAGCTGCTCGCTCTCGCCGCGGGTGCGGCCGGTCAGCCGCTCGGCCTCGGCCTGCGCCTGCTCGAGGATCTCGGTGCGCTGCTCGACGATCCGGCCGGCCTGCTGCACCTCCTCGGGGAGGTTCTCCCGCAGCTCGTCGAGCAGGTCGAGCAGGTGGTCGCGCGGCACCATGCAGGAGCCGGACATCGGCACGCTGCGGGCGTGCTCGATGACCTGGCTCAGCTCGTCGACGACGTCGTAGAGCCGGTAGACGACCTCCGTCATGTCCCCTGCTCCCGCTGGGCCAGGAGCCGGTCGAGCACGGCCTTGGGCACGAGGCGGGAGACGTCCCCGCCGAACTTCGCGATCTGCTTGACCAGGCTCGACGAGAGGTGGCCGACCTGCGGCGCGGTCGGCACGAAGAGGGTCTCGACGTTGGCCAGCTCGCGGTTCATCTGCGCCATCTGCAGCTCGTACTCGAAGTCCCCGACCGCGCGCAGGCCCTTCACGATCACCGGGACGTCGTGCTCCCGGCAGTAGTCGACCAGCAGCCCGTGGAAGCTGTCGACGGTGACGTTGGGCAGGTCCGCGCACGCCTCGCGCAGCAGCTCCATGCGCTCGTCGACCGAGAACAGGCCGGCCTTCCCGGGGTTGACCAGCACCGCTACGACCAGCTCGTCGTAGAGGGCGGCGGCCCGGGAGATGACGTCGACGTGCCCGTTGGTGACCGGGTCGAACGAACCGGGACAGACGGCACGCCTCACGATGCGCGACCGTACCGGAGCAGGGCCTCCCCGTAGCGGCGATCGCGGATCCCGGTCAGGGGTGTCGGCCACTCCCAGGGCTGTTCGCGGCTGGACCGTTCGACGACGACCACGGCGTCGTCGGCCAGCCAGCCGCCCCCGACCAGCGCGCCCAGCACGCCGAGGACCTCCTCCGCCGGCGTGGCGTACGGCGGGTCGGCGAGGACCAGGTCGAACCGCGCCGGCGGGGGGCCGGCGACGACGGTGGGCACCGAGCCGGCGACCACCCGCGCGCCGGGCAGCCCGACGGCGGCCACGTTGTCCCGGAGCACCGGCAGCACCCGCGGCCCGGACTCGACGAACACCGCGGAGGCGGCGCCGCGCGACAGCGCCTCCAGGCCGAGGGCGCCGGAGCCCGAGTACAGGTCGAGCACCGCGGCGCCCTCGAGGTCCAGCAGCGAGGCCAGGCTGTTGAACAGCGCCTGGCGGGCCTTGTCCCCGGTGGGCCGCACACCCGACGGCGGCACCTTGAGCCGCCGCCCGCCGGCGACGCCGGAGATCAGGCGGGTCATCAGGCCTTCTCCAGGGCCGTCATGCCTTCTCCAGGTACTCGGCGCGCTCGTCGGTGGCCAGGGCGGCCACCTCCATGGCCAGGCCCGGGTGGTCGGCGAGCCCGCGCTCGGTGGCCAGCAGCGCCGTCGCCTCGGTGCGGGCACGGGCGATGAGGTCCTCGTCCTCCAGCAGCGACAGCAGCCGGATGCCCGAGCGGCGCCCGGACTGGGCGGCTCCGAGGACGTCCCCCTCGCGGCGGGTCTCCAGGTCCAGGCGGGCCAGCTCGAAGCCGTCGGAGGTGCTCGCCACGGCGGCCAGCCGCTGGCCGGTCGCCGAGGACGACGAGGCCTCCGAGACCAGCAGGCACAGCCCCGCGTGCTTGCCCCGGGCCACCCGGCCGCGCAGCTGGTGCAGCTGGCTGACGCCGAACCGGTCGGCGTCCATGACGACCATGACGGTCGCGTTCGGGACGTCGACGCCGACCTCGACGACGGTGGTGGCCACCAGCACGTCGGTCTCCCCCGCGGCGAAGGCGCGCATCCGGGCGTCCTTCTCGTCGGGGGTGAGCCGGCCGTGCAGGACGTCGAGCCGCAGCCCGGCCAGCGGTCCCTCGCGCAGCGCCTCGGCGACGTCGAGCACCGCCAGCGGGGGCCGGCGGGCAGAGCCGTCGTCGGCGGCCGCGCCGTCGTCCTCCCCCGGCTCGTCCTCCGAGCCGCCCTTCTCCCCCTCCAGGTCGCCGATCCGCGGGCAGACCACGTAGGCCTGCCGGCCGGCGGCGACCTCCTCGCGCAGCCGCTCCCACGCCCGGTCCAGCCAGGCCGGCTTCTCGCCGACCGGCACCACCGAGCTGCTGACCCCGCCGCGGCCGCTGGGGAGCTGCCGCAGCGTCGAGGTCTCCAGGTCGCCGTAGACGGTCATCGCGACCGTGCGCGGGATCGGGGTGGCGGTCATGACCAGGACGTGCGGCGGGCGGTTGCCCTTGGCGCGCAGGGCGTCGCGCTGCTCGACGCCGAAGCGGTGCTGCTCGTCGACGACGACCAGGCCGAGGTCGGCGAAGTCGACGCCCTCCTGCAGCAGGGCGTGGGTGCCGATCACGATGCCGGCGCTGCCGTCGGCGACCGCGGCCCGCGCCTCCCGGCGCGCGGCGGCGCGCTGCGAGCCGGTGAGCAGGACGACGCGGGTGCCGGCCGGGTCGCCGTCGAGCTCGCCGGCCCGGCCGAGCGGGCCGAGCAGCGCGGAGATGCCGCGGGCGTGCTGGGCGGCGAGCACCTCGGTGGGGGCGAGCAGCGCCGCCTGACCGCCGGCGTCGACCACCTGCGCCATGGCCCGCAGCGCCACGACGGTCTTGCCGGAGCCGACCTCGCCCTGCAGCAGCCGGTGCATGGGGGCGTCGCGGTCCAGCTCGGCGGCCAGCTCCTCGCCGACCTCGCGCTGGCCCTCGGTGAGCGCGAACGGCAGCGCGGCGTCCACCGCGTCGAGCAGGCCCCCCGGCCGGCGCGGACGGGCGATGCCGGGCTCCAGCGCCGCGGCCCGGCGGCGGGCGGCGAGGGTGAGCTGGAGGACCAGGGCCTCGTCCCACTTGAGCCGCTGCTCGGCGCGCTCGACGTCCTCGGCGCTCGTCGGCCGGTGGATGTCCAGCAGCGCGGCCGGCAGGCCGGAGAGCCCGTGCCGCGCGCGGATGTCCTCGGGCAGCGGGTCCTGCACGAAGCCGAAGCCGCCACCGGAGTCGAGCAGCAGCTTGACCGACCGCTGGATCACCCAGCTGCTGACCTCCTTGCTCGCCGGGTAGATCGGGATCAGTGCGCGGGCCCACTCCTCGTCGTCGTCACCGGTGATGAGGTGGAAGTCGGGATGGGCGAACTGCTTGGAGTTGCGGTACTCCCCCACCGTCCCGGCGAACAGGCCCCAGTCGCCCTGTGACAGCTGCCCGTGGCGGTGGTTGAAGAAGACCAGCTGCATGGTCCCGGCGCCGTCGCCGACGGTCACCTCGGTGAGCATCCCCTTGCGCTGGCGCATGGGCCGGGTGGTGACCTTGCGGACCTGCGCCAGGACGGTGACCCGGTCGCCGACCTGCAGGTCGTCGAGGCGGGCCATCTCGCCGCGCTTGGCGTAGCGCCGCGGGTAGTGCCGCAGCAGGTCGCGCACCGTGTGCAGACCGAGCGAGGTCGCCATCGCCTTGGCCGTCTTCGGGCCCAGCACCTTGGACAGGTCGGTCGCGAGGTCGACGGCCACTCACTCCACCCCCACCAGCAGCGGCACCCCCGCCGCTCCGCCGTCGTAGCGCACGACCTCGACCGTCGGGTGGGCCGTGGCCAGGTGCCGGCACGCGGCGTCGCCGAGCTCGACGTCCGGCCCGACCACGAGGGTGGCCAGCTCGCCGCCGGCCGACAGCAGCCGGTCCAGCAGCTCGCAGGCCACCGCCACCCGGTCCGGCCCGACCACGACGACGTCGCCCTCCGCCGAGCCCAGCGTGTCGCCGGGCTGGCAGCGGCCCGCCGTGGTCAGCGCCTCCTGCTCGGCGACGGTGATCTCCGCCCACCGGGTCGCGGCCGCGGCCTCGGCCATGGTCACCACGTCGTCGCCGAAGTGCCGCGACGGGTCCGCGACGGCGAGCGCGGCCAGACCCTGCACCGGGGACCGGGTCGGGAGGACGGCGACCTCGCGGCCCAGCTCCCGGGCCCGGACGGCGGCGCGCGAGGCCACCGGGGCCAGCGCCGCGTCGTTGGGCAGGACGACGACCGCGGCGGCGGTCGAGCCGAGCACCTCGTCCAGGACGTCGTCCTCGGTCACGCCGTCCGGCCCGCAGGTGACGACGAAGACGCCCTCGGCGGCGAAGAGCTGCGCGAGGCCCTCGCTGGGGGCGATCGCCACGACAGCCCGCGTGCCCTGCACCGGGGCCGCCGGCGGGACCGGCGCCAGCGGGCTGACCGAGATCCGGTGCGGCCGCCCGGCCTCGATGCCGGCCTCGATCGCCGCGCCCACGTCGGCGACGTGCACGTGCACGTTCCACTCGCGGCCGGTCGGGGTGTCGACGCCGACGACGACGAGGCTGTCGCCGAGCTCGGCCAGCCGGGCCCGCAGCCGGGCCACCGCGGCCTCGTCGGCGTCGGCCAGCAGGTACTGGACCTCGCTGCCCGGGCCCGCGGGCGGCTGGTGCGGCAGGTCGTGGTCGCCGGGATGGGGGTGGTGGTGCCCGGCCGCGGAGCCGGTGTCGCGGTGGGCGTGCCGGCGGGCCAGGGACGGGCGGGCCGGCTCGACCCCGGTGACGGTGGTGACCAGCGCGTCGAGGACCAGGCACAGCCCCGCACCGCCGGCGTCCACCACACCCGCGTCGCGGAGCACGGCGAGCTGCCCGGGCGTGGCCTCGAGCGCCACGCGGGCGCCGTCGGCGGCGGCCCGGACGACGTCGGCGAGGTCGGTCCGGCCCTCGGCCGCCGCGGCGACCGCGGCCTCGCCGCCGGCGCGGGCCACGGTGAGGAAGGTGCCCTCCTCGGGTTCGGCGACCGCGGCGTACGCGGTGTCGGCCGCGCTCTGCAGCGCCTTGGCGAAGCCGGGCCCGTCGGCCGGTCCGGCCGTGGCGAGCTGGTCGGCGAGGCCACGCAGCACCTGGGCGAGGATCGTGCCGGAGTTGCCGCGCGCACCGAGGACCGCGCCGCGGGCGATCACCGACCACGCCGACTCGCCCTCGTCCGCCGCGTCGAGGGCGGCCACCGCCGCCTCGGCGGTGAGCAGCAGGTTGGTCCCGGTGTCGCCGTCGGGCACCGGGAAGACGTTCAGGTCGTCGAGCCGGCCCCGGGCCTCGGACAGCGCGGCGACCGCGGCCCGGCACCACCGCCCGGCCGCGGCGTCGTCCAGCACCGGCAACACGGGCGGAGAGTACCCACGCGGACCGACGTGACCGGGGCGCGCGACGTCGTCGCCGAGGAGCGGCTAGACTGGCCGACGGTCTGTACGCGGTCGCCGTCCGAGCGCCGCCGTGAAGTGAACGAATCTCTGGGAGTGATCCGCCGTGGCTGCCGTGTGCGATGTGTGTGGCAAGGGCCCCGGTTTCGGTATGTCGGTGTCGCACTCGCACCGCCGCACGCCGCGCCGTTGGAACCCGAACATCCAGTCCGTGCGGGCCCTCGTGGCTCCCGGCAACCGTCGCCGGATCAACGCGTGCACCTCGTGCATCCGCGCCGGCAAGGTCGTCCGCGCCTAGGCGCTGACCCCTCGAACGTCGGACCCCGGAGACCAGCGGTCTCCGGGGTCCTTCGCGTGTGCCCGGGACGCGGGCGGTCAGTGGCCGCCGATGCCGCGGGCCCGGGCGGCGGAGACGACCAGGTCCACCACGGAGTCCAGCGGGAACGCCGTCCCGTCGACGACGAGGTGGTAGCTGCGCGGCGAGCGCGAGTCGACGCGGTAGAAGTGCCGGACGTAGGCCTCCCGCGCGCGGTCGTTGGCCTCCATCTCGCGGCGCACCTCGTCCCGCGGCCGGCCGGTGCGGGCCACGACGGCCGCGACCCGGCGCTCCGGCGGCCCGTCGAGCCGCACGTGGAGCGCGTCGGAGCGGTCGTGCAGCACCAGGGCGGCCGCCCGCCCCAGCACCACTCCCCCGACACCGGCGGCGATCTCGCCCAGCACCCGCTCGGTCTGCTCCCGGAAGGCCCGCTCGTCGGGCACGCCGGTCATCGGCACGACCCCGCCCACCGGGTCGGGGACGCTGCCGAGGGAGGCCACGAGCCGCCACAGGCCGCGGGCGACCCGCTCGTCGTTCTCCTCGGCCTCCTCGAGCGGGACGCCGAGCCGGCCGGCCACCTGGAACGGGATGGCGCGGTCGTGGAACGGCAGGCCCAGGCGCTCGGCCACGGCCGGCCCCACGTCGACCCCGCCGGCGCCGTAGGACGCCGAGATCGTCACGACGCCCACGACTGCTCCTCCCCGGTCCGCTGCCCGCCGGTCAGGTCCCCGCCGTCCAGCTGCTTGCCGAGGAAGACCGCTCCCGGCGAGTCGGCGTAGACCCCGTAGCCCGGTACCGGCCCGTAGCCGCGCGCCGCGTAGAGGGCCAGCGCCTCCGGCTGACGGTCCCCGGAGTTGAGCACGACCGCGCGGTGTCCGGCCTGCGCCGCGCTGGACTCCAGCGCGTCCATGACCAGCCCGGCCAGCCCCAGCCGGCGGGCCGCGGGTGCCACGTAGACGCGCTTGACCTCCACGACCCCCGGCGCGTGCACCCGCCAGGCCCCGCAGGCGCCCGGCTCGCCGTCCACCTCGGCGACCAGGAACAGGCCCTCCGGCGGCACGAACTCCGCGGGGTCGACCACCGCCTCGTCCGGCCCGCCGTAGCGGGTGACGTACTCCTGCTGCACGGCGGCGACGAGCTGCTGGGCGACCGGCGAGTCGTACCCGGCCGCCCGCAACCGGACGACCCGGCCGTCGGGCAGCACGTGCCCGGTCCCGTCCGGGGTGACCCCGTCACCTGAAATGCGCATGTCCCGTTCCTCCCGCACCCAGTTCCGCGGCGACCTCCGCGGCCGGCCGGCCGTCGACCCGCACGCCCGGTCCGCCGTCGGCCGCGCGCACGGTCCCGATCCCCGACCAGCCGGGTGGCAGCGTCGCACCCGCCGGGAACGTCGCCAGCAGCGCGTGGTCCTCCCCGCCGGTGAGCACCCAGCCCAGGGGGTCGGCGCCGAGAGCCGCGGCGACCTGCGGCAGCGGCCCGGGGAGGTCCAGCGTGACCGCCCGCAGCGCCGCGACGTCGACGTCCACCACCACCCCGCTGGCGTCGGCGAGGTGGCCGGCGTCGGCGAGCAGCCCGTCGCTGACGTCGCACATCGCGGTGGCGCCGGCGTCGGCGGCCGCGGGGCCGGCCGCGTACGGGGGCTCGGGCCGACGGTGCGCGCGGACCGCGGCCAGCGGACTGGAGAAGCCCCGGCGCAGCACCGCCAGCCCGCACGCCGACCAGCCCAGCCGCCCGGCCAGCGCGAGCACGTCGCCGGGCGCGGCCCCCGAGCGCAGCACCGGCCGCCGGCCCCCGAGGTCACCGAGCGCCGTCACCGACAGGACGACGGCGGCGCTGTCCGGGGCCGAGGCGACGGTGTCGCCGCCCACCACCGCGGCGCCCAGCGGACCGGCCTCGGCCGCCAGCCCGTCGGCGACCTGCTCGAGCCAGGCGGTCGGGGTGTCCGCCGGGCAGGCCAGCCCGACCAGCAGCGCGGTGGGGACGGCGCCCATGGCCGCGACGTCGGCCAGGTTCGCCGCCGCGGCCTTGTGCCCGACGTCGAGGCCGGTCGACCAGTCGCGGCGGAAGTGCCGGCCCTCGACGAGCACGTCGGTGGTCGCGACCACGCGGCCGTCGGGGGTCCGCAGCACCGCGGCGTCGTCGCCGGGGCCGACCTCGGTGGCCCGCGCCGCGCCCGCCCGGGCGACCACCCGGTCGATGAGCGCGAACTCCCCCAGGGTCCCGACGGTCTCCTCCGGGGTGCCGGGCCGTGTCACGGGGTGCCCCCGATCACTGCGGTAGGTTGCGAGCCGCACCGCCGCCCGGCCGCCGCACCCCGGCGGCAGCGCTGCCCGAGGAAGGTTCTCCCGTGGTCCACGCCTACATCCTGATCCAGACCGAGGTCGGCAAGGCCGCGCAGGTGGCCACGACCATCGCCGACATCGCCGGGGTGACCAAGGCCGAGGACGTCACGGGCCCCTACGACGTCATCGTCCGCGCCGAGGCCGAGACCGTCGACGAGCTGGGCCGCCTCGTCGTGGCGCGGGTGCAGTCGGTGGACGGCATCACCCGCACGCTGACCTGCCCCGTCGTCAACATCTGAGCCGCTGAGCGAGCGTCCCGGGCCCGAGCCCGACGACGAGGCCGACGACCGGGCCGACGACCGCGGCGCCGTCCCCGGGGACCGGCCGGACCCGCTGCGTCGCGCCTCCCTCGTGCTGACGGCGATCGCCGTCCCCGTGCTCGTGGTGCTGCTCGTCCTGGCCAACCTGCGCGACGACGAGCCGGCCGACCCGCCCGTCGACGTCAGCGGCCCGAGCACCTCGGCCCGCGCCGACCTGCCGGTGCTCGAGGTCCCGGTGCCCCCGGCCACCCCCGAGACCGACGCCGCCTGCCCGCGGTTCATGACCGACCTGCCCGTCGAGCTGGCCGGTGAGCGGTCCCGGCCGGTGCGCTCGGACACCCCCTACGCCTACGCGTGGGGCGAGCCGCCGGTCGTGCTGCGCTGCGGCGTGGAGCGCCCGGCCGGCTTCGTGGTCGGCGGGCCGCAGCTGTTCGTGCTCAACGGGGTGGCGTGGTTCGTCGACACCACCGACCCCGACGTCAACGTCTTCACCGTCGTCGACCGCTCGGTGTACGTCGAGCTGGCCATCCCGAGCAGCATCGACAGCGAGCCGGCGATCTCGCTCAGCCCGCTGATCACCGCGACGCTGCCGTACCAGGAGCCGCAGCCCGGCGCCTGATCAGCCGGGCAGCCGCTCCAGCTGCTCGGCGACGACGGCGGCGACCTCGTCGGTGGCGGCCTCGACCGAGCCGTCCGGGACGCCGGTCACCGCGCTCACGGCCACGCTGAAGACGCCGTGCGCGCACCAGGCGAACGCCGCCGGGCCGGTCACCCGCGTCTCCGGGTCGGGGTGCTCGACGGTGAGCAGCCGGCACCCCCCGGGCAGCGACGGCGGGTCGTGTTGCAGCGGGCCGGCGTAGTAGTCGGCCCCGTCGGCCGCGAGGTCCTCGGCGTAGGCCTCGGCCCCCGGGGCCTCGTCGAACTGGTCGACGAACACGCTGGTCACCGTGCTCCCCGGCGTCCCCCAGAAGCGCTCCCAGCCGTAGCGGTAGCCGTAGTCCTGCAGGACGGCACGCTCGTAGGCGGGGTCCTCGGCGTACCCGGCGACGTCGTCGACGGACTTCTCCCCCGCCGGCGGGGAGACCTCGGTGTCGGCGACCCGGGCCAGTCCGGACGGCACCTCGGTCACCAGCAGCGCCGAGAGCTCATCGGCCGTCGCGGGGACGACCTCGGCCGCCGCCCGGTCCGCCGCCTCCGCCGACGGCGCCGTCCCCGACGACTCCCCGTCGTCCGAGGAGCAGCCGACCGACGCGAGGACGGCCAGCGCGGCGAGGACGGCGGGCAGCGGGGCACCGGGGAGGATGCGCCGCCGGGAGGTCACCGAGCGGCCGGCCCGTCGAGCGCGGCGGCCAGGAGCCGGTCGACGAGCTCCGGGTAGGCGACCCCGCTGGCGGCCCACATCCGCGGGAACATCGAGATGGGGGTGAACCCCGGCATGGTGTTGACCTCGTTGATCACCAGCCGGTCGGCGCCGTCGGGTCCCGTGCCGAGGAAGAAGTCGACCCGCGCCAGCCCCCGGCAGTCCATCGCGAGGTAGGCCCGGCTGGCGGTGGCCTGCACCAGACGGGTCTGCTCCGGCGTCAGGTCGGCCGGCACGTCGAACTCGACGGCGTCGTCGAGGTACTTCGCGTCGAAGTCGTACCAGTCGGTGCCCGGCTTGAGCCGGATCTCCGCGGGCAGGCTCGCCTCCGGCGTCCCGCCGCCGCGGGCGGCCAGCACCCCGCACTCGACCTCGCGCCCCGGGACGGCCGCCTCGACGACGACCTTCGCGTCGACGGCGGCCGCGGTGGCCACGGCGTCGGGGAACTGCGCCCAGTCGGTGACCTTGGTGATCCCGATGCTGGAGCCGGCGCGGGAGGGCTTGACGAACACCGGCAGACCCAGCCGCTCCCGGGCCGCCTCGTCGAGCACCGCCGGATCGGGGCACAGCGCGCCGGCGGCGTCGCGGAGGACGACGTGGTCCCCCTGCGGCAGCCCGGCGGCGGCGAGGAGCTTCTTGGTGAACTCCTTGTCCATCGACGCCGCGCTGGCGAAGACCCCGGAGCCGACGTAGGGCAGGCCGCTCATCTCCAGCTGGCCCTGGATGGTGCCGTCCTCGCCGTAGGCGCCGTGCAGGACCGGGAAGACGACGTCGACCTCGACCAGGCCGTCGGCGGCGGACGCGTCGAGCGGCGCGAACCCGCGCCCGGAGGGGTCGCCGACCAGGGACACCGGCGTCCCGCCCGTGACCTCGGGCAGCTCGCCGTCGACGATCGCCAGGCGCTGCCCGGGGTCGGCGAGCACCCACCCGCCGTCCCGGGTGATCCCGACCCGGACCACCTCGTAGCGATCGGGGTCCAGGGCCGCGAGGACGCTCCCGGCCGAGACGCAGGAGATGCTGTGCTCGGCGCTGCGACCGCCGAACACCACCGCGACGCGCAGCTTCCGTGCCTGTCCGCTCATCGCCACGGACCCTAGTCGAGCGGGCCGCGCCCGCCCGGACGGCCGCGGGGAGGGCCGTGTGGGAACCTCGTCGCCGATGCCCGAGGCCCCTGCTCCCCCGACCGCGCCGCTCTCCCGGGGGGCGCGGCTCGCCGCTGCGGCGGTGCACGTCTACACCGCGCTCGGCAGCGTCCTCGCCTTCCTGATCGTGATCGCGGCCGTCGACGGCGACGTCGAGGCCGCGCTGTGGCTCGGGCTGGTGGCACTGGTCATCGACGGCACCGACGGGATGCTGGCCCGCCGCGCCCGGGTCAAGCAGGCGATCCCGTGGTTCGACGGTGCGCTGCTGGACAACATCGTCGACTACCTGACCTACGTCTTCGCCCCCGTGGTCCTGCTCTGGACGACCGGGCACCTCCCCGAGGGCCTGCCGGGGTGGCTCCTGGCGTCGTTGCCGCTGCTGGCGTCCTGCTACCAGTTCTGCCGGGTCGACGCGAAGACCGACGACCACACGTTCCTGGGCTTCCCGAGCTACTGGAACGTCGTCGCCTTCTACGCGATCGTGCTGGACGCCAGCCAGCCGGTGCTCGCGGCGTTCCTCGTCGTCTTCTCGATCCTGGTCTTCGTGCCGATCCGCTTCCTGTACCCCTCGCGGAGCGGCACGCTGCGGACGCTGAGCCTGGTCCTGTCCGCCGTCTGGGCGGTCACGTACGCGGTGCTGCTGGTCCAGTACCCGGATCCGCACCCGCTCGTGGCAGTCGCGTCGCTGGCCTACGTCGTCTACTACTGGGGCGTCAGCTTCTACCTGACCGCCGTGGCCGCGCGCCGGCGGCGGCAGGCGGAGCGCACCCCCGCCTGACGGCGGCTCAGTCCCGCCGGCGGGGGTCGCGGACGACGAGTTCGACGTTGCGGTCCCGCGGGCCGCCGGCCAGGCCGGAGCCCAGCCCCGCCCACGGCACGTTCGCCGACAGCTCCCGGTGCAGCGACGCCAGCGCCTGCGGATCGCGGGCGGCCGGGTCGAGCGCCTCCGGCGGGGTGGCGGGGCTGTCGTGGTCGAGCATCGTGCAGACCAGCGACAGGGTGCCGTCGCCGTTGTCGAGGAACTCCACCAGCCGGGCCTGGCCGGGCCAGTCGACCACCGCGCAGGTGGTGACCTCCCAGAACCCGCGCCCCGGCTCGCCCGGCGAGTGCCACGGCCGGACCTCGCTCACGTGGGTGTGGCCGTTGAGCCAGAGGACGACGTTCGGGTGCCGGTGCAGCAGGTCGACCAGGTCCGGGCCGCCGAGCACGCCCTCCTCGCCGTCGCGGACCGCCCGGAACGCCTCCGCCCGGGTCAGCGTCGTGGAGCCGTGGTGGGAGAGCAGGACGACCAGCCGGTCGGCGTTGCCGGTGCTCACCCGGGTGCCGTCGCGGTCGACGTAGGAGGACGAGACCTCGCGCAGCCGGTCGACCAGCCAGCGCGCCTGGACGGCGTCCACCGAGCCCGCGCTCCCGCCGGTGACGCGGGTGGTGTCCAGGCAGATGACCCGCACGCCCGGCAGCCCGTCCCACGCGTAGTACGCCGTCCCGTCGCGGTAGTTGTCCGCGGTGAAGCCGTGCCCCTCCGGCGTGCCCGGATCGGCCAGGTGCGCGGCGACGAACGACCGGCGGTCGACGATCCGCCGGTCGGCCAGCGGGGTGACCGTGCGCGACGGCGCGGTCGTGAACACCTCCGACGAGTGCGTGAACAGCCGGACGGCGTCCTCCAGCGGGAGGTCCGGCGCGATCTCCACGGGCTTCTGGTCGGCCAGGAGGTACTCCTGCAGCGCCGGTGTCGGGACGCCCACGCCCTGGATCAGCGCCTCGTGGTTGCCGTGGCAGCCCAGCCACGGCAACCGCAGCCCCTCGGCGGCGAACCCGGCGAACGCGGCCTCGAGCAGCCCGGGGCGGTGCGGGAAGCCGTGCCGGTCCCGGAACACGTCGGGCTCGCCGCTGACGTCGGGCCGCCAGAACAGGTCGTGCGGCCAGCCGGCCGCCTGCACGCCGTCGTAGGCCGTCAGCCCCGCGCCGGGGTACACGACGCCGCCGGCGAGCAGGTCCAGGTACAGCGAGAGCTCGTTCCACTGCGCGTTGTCGATCGCGTCCCCGGTGGTGACGACGACCTGCAGCGGGTGCCCGGTCCGCGGGCCGCCGCGGACGGCGTTCAGGGTGCGCACCAGCGCGTCGATGGCGTGCGCCGTCAGCGCCTCCTGCGGACGCTGCATCGGCACCAGGGCCGCCATCCGCGGGTCGGCGGCGAACCGGTTGAAGAACTCGAACCGCGCCGGGGAGCAGACGTCGGCCAGCTGCATGTCCGTGACGTGGGCCAGGCAGGCGATCGCCTCCGTCCCGGTGCGCGGCGGCTCCCAGGAGGTGCCGACCAGCTCCCGGCGCAGGTGGTGCGGCTCGCCGGGTTGCCAGGCCAGGGCGTGGTACGGGGTGTCCCGGCCCAGGCGCAGCACCTCGCCGGCGCCCAGCACCCGGTCCAGGGTCGTGCGGCTCAGCGCCGGCCTCCGTGCGCCGGGTCCTGCGCGCGACCCCCGAGCGTCCCCAACGCCGCGGCCAGGTCGGCCACCACGTCGGCGGTGTCCTCGATGCCGCAGGAGAACCGCACGAAGCCCGGCGGGACGTCGTCCCCGCCCCACTGCGCCCGTCGGTCGAGCGTGCTGTGCGTGCCGCCGAAGCTCGTCGCGGCCGCCCACAGCCGGCAGGCACCGACGACCCGGGCCACCGCCGCCTCGTCCGGCAGCACCGCCGAGACGACGCCGTTGGGGCGCAGCATCTGCCGGGCGGCCAGCTCCGCCGACGGGTCGCCGGCCAGCCACGGCCAGCGCACCCCCGTCACCTGCGGGTGCGCGGCGAGCAGCTCCGCGACCGCGCGGGCGTTCTCCGCCTGCCGGGCCAGCCGCAGGTCCAGCGTGGCCATCGAGCGGTGCCCCAGCCACGCCTCGAACGGGCCGGGGGTGCCGCCGGTGCGGTCCCGCCACCCCTTGAGCCGGGCGTGCACGTCGTCGTCGGTCGTGCTGACGTGGCCGAGCAGCACGTCGCTGTGCCCGGTGAGCGCCTTGGTGTCCGAGCCGACGGTCATGTCCGCGCCGAGCGCCAGCGGGCGCTGCCCCAGCGGGGTCGCGGTGGTGTTGTCGACGGCGAGCAGGGCACCGGCGGCCCGGGTCGCGCGGGCGACCGCGGCGATGTCGCAGACGTCGAGCTCGGGGTTGCTCGGCGTCTCCAGCAGCACCAGCCGGGCGCCGGCGAGGTCCCCGCGGGCGGCGACCGCCCCGATCTCGAGCGTGGGCACGTACTCCACCCGCAGCCCGAAGCGGGTGAGCTCCTCGCCGCCCAGCAGCCGGGTGGCGTAGTAGCCGTCGGAGGGCAGCACGACCCGGTCCCCGGCCGCGGTGACCGCCAGGACGGCGGCGCTGATCGCGGCCATGCCGGTCGCGAACGACAGGCAGCGGCCGCCGTCCAGCTCGCCGAGCGCGTCCTCGAGCACCCGCAGCGTGGGGTGCTCGGTGCGGGCGTAGGCGTCCGCCCCGTTCGCCCGCGGCGGCTGGTCGGCCAGGTGGAAGGGCGCGGCGAAGACCGGCGAGGGGCGCAACGGGGCGCCGGCCACGGCGGGGGGCTCCCCCGCCCGCACCGACCGCGTCCCGTCGCCCCACCCCGGGAGCAGTCCGCTCACTCCGACTCGGCCCTGCTGATCACGCGGCTCACTCCGGCTTCGCTTCGCGGGACATGATCTCCTTGACCATCTGCGCGGCGGAGACGCCCTCGTGGCAGACGCGGACGACGGCCTCGGTGATCGGCATGTCCACCCCGTGCGCCCGGCCGAGGTCCAGCACCGGACGGCAGCTCTTCACACCCTCCGCGGTCTGGCGGGTGCTCTGCTGCACCTCCTCCAGCGACATGCCCCGACCGAGCTTCTCGCCGAAGGTGCGGTTGCGCGACAGCGGCGAGCTGCAGGTGGCCACCAGGTCGCCCAGGCCGGCGAGGCCCGCGAACGTCGTCAGCTCGCCGCCCAGCGCCGCGCCCAGCCGGGCGGTCTCGGCCAGTCCGCGGGTGATCAGCGAGGCGCGGGTGTTGTCCCCGAAGCCCATGCCCTCCGCCACGCCGCAGGCCAGCGCGATGACGTTCTTGACCGCTCCGCCCAGCTCGCAGCCGACCATGTCGGTGTTCGTGTACGGCCGGAAGTACGGGGTCAGGCAGGCGGCCTGGATCGCCGCCGCCCGGTCGTGGTCCGGGCAGGCGATGACGGTGGCGGCCGGCTGCTCCTCAGCGATCTCCCGGGCCAGGTTCGGCCCCGACAGCACGGCCACCCGGTCGTGTCCCGCGCCGGTCACCTCGCAGATGACCTCGCTCATCCGCTTGGTGCTGCCCAGCTCGATGCCCTTCATCAGCGACAGCAGGCTGGCACCGGGCGGCAGCAGCGGCGCCCAGGCGCCGAGGTTCTCCCGCAGCGACTGGGACGGGACGGCCAGCACCACGACGTCGGCGCCCTCGAGCGCCTCGGCCGCGTCGGTCGTCGCCCGCAGCGACTCCGGCAGCCGGACGCCGGGCAGGTAGTCGGCGTTCTCCCGGTCGGCGGTGATGGCCTCGGCCAGCTCCGCCCGGCGGGCGTGCAGGACGACGGTGCTCCCGGCGTCGGCGAGGACCTTGGCGAACGCGGTGCCCCACGACCCGGCGCCGAGGACGGCGACCCGCGTCACGCGGCGGTCCCCGGCAGGTCCCCGGGCAGCTTCTTGCGGGGCCGCGGGGCGAACCCGGCGGGGGCCGGCTCACCACGGAGCTCGGCGAGCTGGTCGCGCACCCGTCCCATGATCAGGTCGGTGGTCTCCCGCAGCAGCTCGGGGGTGAGCGGCCGGCCCGCCCGCACCTCCGCCCGCAGCGCCGTGAGGTCGACCGGCTCCCCGACCAGGTAGTCGGTGGGCTGGCGCAGCCGCGGGTGGAACTTCTTGGCCTGGTAGTCGTGGACCCGCTGCGGGCCCCACTGGGCGACCGGGACGACCGCCGCGTCGGTGGTCAGCGCCAGCCGGGCCACACCGGTCCTCGCCTGCATGGGCCACCAGTCGGGGTCGCGCGTCACCGAGCCCTCCGGGTAGATGACCACCAGGTTGCCCGCCTCCAGGTCGGCCCGGGCCAGCACCAGCGACCCGGTGGCGTCCGTGGCGTCGCGGGCCACCGGGATCTGCCCGGCGTGCCGCAGGATCGTGCCGGCCAGCCCCTTGAACACCGCCTGCTTGGCCAGGAAGTGCGGCACGCGGCCGTTGTCCCAGACCAGCCGCGCGCACGACAACGGGTCCAGCACCGAGACGTGGTTGGCCACGAGCAGCACCGGGCCGGTGGCGGGCAGCCGGTCGCCGTGCCGGTACCGCAGCTTGAACAGCAGCGACGCCGTCGGGTAGATCACCACGACCGCCATCCACAGCGACCACGGGATGTGCCCCCGGGTCCGCCACTTCGACGGGCGGCGGGTCCCGCCACCCCTCACGGCCGGGCTCCCCGCGGCCTGCGGGGACGACTCCTGCGTCACCGGCCCCCCTCTCGCTCGCTGTGATCCGCACCATGATCGACCCTGCGACGGGGCCGGCCGGCCACCGGGTCCCCGCGCGCGACGGGCCGCCCCGGGCCGGTGTGCTCACATTGTGGCCGTGGAGTGGTCCGTCGTCGTCCCCGCCAAGCGGCTGGCGGTGGCCAAGACCCGGCTCTCCCCGCTCACCGCGACCGCTCCCGACCTGCACGCGGAGCTCGTCCTCGCCCTGCTCGCCGACACGGTCACCGCCGCCCTGGGCACCGCCGACGCGGAGGTCTCCGTGGCCGACGTCGTCGTCGTCACCGACGACGTCCGCGCGGCCGCACTGGTGACCGGACTGGGCGCGCGCACGGTCGGCGACGAGCCCGACCGCGGACTGAACCCCGCACTCGCCCACGGCGCCGGCGCGGCGCGCACGGCCGCGGTCGCCGCGCTGTCGTCGGACCTGCCGGCGCTGCGCCCCGCGGAGCTCGCGGCCGCGCTGCGCGCCGCCGAGGGCGCCGGGCGGGCGCTGGTGGCCGACGCGGCCGGCACCGGCACGACGCTGCTGGCCGCGCGCGGGGGCGAGCTGCGCCCCCGCTTCGGCGCCGGGTCGGCCGCGGCGCACACGGCCGACGGGGCGCTGCCGCTGGCCGGCGACTGGCCGGGGCTGCGCCGCGACGTCGACACCGCCGCCGACCTCGCCGAGGCCGTCCGGCTGGGCGTCGGCCGGCACACCGCGGCCCTGCTGCTCCGGCTGCCCGCGGTGCCCGGCAGGCCGTAGCCGACACCACACCGCTGACCTGCGCAGAACCCTCGCCGGTCGCCCTCCGTTCATCTACCTGCGGCACGATGGCGACGTGGCCGAGACGACGACGACCGAGGCGCCCGCCGCGCGCGCCGACCTGCCGCCCGACCGCTTCCTCAACCGGGAGCTGTCGTGGCTGGACTTCAACGCGCGGGTGCTGGAGCTGGCCGAGGACGGGGACCTCCCGCTGCTGGAGCGGATGAAGTTCCTGGCGATCTTCGCCAGCAACCTCGACGAGTTCTTCATGGTGCGGATCGCCGGCCTGAAGCGGCGGCAGAGCACCGGCCTGACCGTCCGCTCCCCCGACGGGCTGACCATCCGCGAGCAGCTGTCGCGGGTCACCGAGCGCACGCAGGAGCTGGTGCACCGGCACGCGGAGTGCTTCGCCTCCGACGTCCGCCCGCAGCTGGAGGCCGCCGGCATCCGGATCGTCCACTGGGACGACCTGGACGACGCCGACGCGCTGCGGCTGCGCGAGTACTTCCGCGACCAGGTGTTCCCGGTGCTGACCCCGCTGGCCGTCGACCCGGCGCACCCCTTCCCCTACATCAGCGGGCTGTCGCTGAACCTCGCCGTCTCCGTGCGCGACCCCGACACCGGTGCGCCGCGGTTCGCCCGGCTCAAGGTGCCCAACAACGTGCCGCGCTTCGTCCGGGTCGGCCCGTCCGGGGGCGCGCAGGACGCCGCACCGGTCACCTTCCTGCCGCTCGAGGACCTGATCGCCGCGCACCTGCCCCAGCTGTTCCCCGGCCTCGACGTGCTCGACCACCACCTGTTCCGGGTGACCCGCAACGCCGACCTCGAGGTCGAGGAGGACCGGGACGAGGACCTCCTGCAGGCCCTGGAGCGCGAGCTGGCCCGGCGGCGGTTCGGTCCCGCGGTGCGGCTGGAGGTCCACGAGTCGATGGACCCGCGGATCCTCGACGTCCTGGTCTCCGAGCTCGAGGTGGGGCCGCAGGACGTCGTCAGCGTCCCCGGGCTGCTCGACCTGGGCGCGCTGATGGCCCTGTACGACCTGGACCGCCCCGAGCTCAAGGACGAGCCGTTCGTGCCGGCCACCCACCCGCGACTGAGCGAGGGCGAGACCCCCAAGAGCGTCTTCGCCACCCTGCGCGAGGGCGACGTGCTGGTCCACCACCCGTACCACTCGTTCGCCACGAGCGTGCAGCGCTTCATCGAGCAGGCCGCCGCCGACCCGAACGTCCTCGCGATCAAGCAGACGCTCTACCGCACCTCGGGTGACTCGCCGATCGTGAACGCGCTGATCGAGGCCGCGGCGTCGGGCAAGCAGGTCGTCGTCCTCGTCGAGATCAAGGCGCGCTTCGACGAGGAGGCCAACATCAGCTGGGCGCGCGAGCTGGAGCGCGCCGGCTGCCACGTCGTCTACGGCCTGGTGGGGCTCAAGACGCACTGCAAGACGGCCCTGGTGGTCCGCCGGGAGGGCGGGGTGATCCGCCGGTACTGCCACATCGGCACCGGCAACTACAACCCGAAGACGGCGCGGATCTACGAGGACCTCGGCATCCTCACCGCCGACCCGCGGGTGGGCGCCGACCTCACCGACCTGTTCAACACCCTGACCGGCTACTCCCGGCAGACCAGCTACCGGCAGCTCATGGTGGCTCCGCACGGCATCCGCTCCGGGCTGGTCGAGAAGATCCGCCGCGAGGCCCGGCACGCCGCGGACGGGCGCCCGGCCGGCATCCGGCTGAAGGCCAACTCGCTGGTCGACGAGAAGATCATCGACGCGCTCTACAACGCCTCCTGCGCCGGCGTCCCGGTGGAGCTGTTCCTCCGGGGGATCTGCGCGCTGCGGCCGGGGGTGCCCGGCCTGTCGGAGAACATCCGGGTGCACTCCATCGTGGGCCGGTTCCTCGAGCACTCGCGGGTCTTCACCTTCCGCAACGGCGGCGAGGGCGAGTGGTGGATCGGCAGCGCCGACCTCATGCACCGCAACCTCGACCGGCGGGTGGAGGTGCTGCTGCGCGTCTGCGAGGAGGACGCCCAGCGCCAGCTCCAGGCGATGTTCGACTCGGCGATGGCCGAGGACGTGCGCTGCTGGCAGCTCGGGTCGGACGGCACGTGGACGCGGCGGGACGGCCGCGACCACCAGGCCGGTCTGGTCGCCGCCGTGGCCGAGCAGGCGGGGTGAGGATGGCCGACGCGGTGGTCGCGGCCGCCGGCGGAGTCGTCTGGCGGCGCACCCCCGGGGGCGGGATCGAGACCGCGGTGGTGCACCGCCCGCGCTACGACGACTGGTCGCTGCCGAAGGGCAAGCACGATCCGGGCGAGGCCCTGGTCGAGACCGCCGTCCGGGAGGTCGCCGAGGAGACCGGGCTGTCCGTCGTCGTCGGCCGGCGCAGCCTGCGCACGCAGTACGCGGTCGAGGGCGGGACCAAGCGGGTGGACTACTGGTTGATGGAGGCCGTCGGCGGGCGGTTCGAGCCGGGCGACGAGACCGACGAGCTGCGCTGGCTGTCGGTGGACGCCGCGGCCGGCCTCGTGACCCACGACCACGACCGCGCCGTGCTGGCAGACCTGGCGCGCACCGACGTGCCGCGCTCGCCGACGCTGCTGCTGGTGCGGCACGCGAAGGCCGGCAGCCGGTCGGACTGGGACGGCGACGACGACCTGCGCCCCCTCGATCCCAAGGGACGGCGGCAGGCACGGCGGCTGGCCGAGGTGCTGCCGCTGTTCGCGCCGACCGCGGTGCTGACGGCGGAGCGCACCCGCTGCCGGGAGACGGTGGAGCCGCTGGCCGAGGTGCTCGGGCTGCCGGTGCAGTCGCTGCCCGAGGTCGGCGAGGAGGAGTTCTCGGCCGATCCGCAGGCCGGGCTCGCCGCGATCGAGCGCTTCCTGGAGCCGCGCCCGGCCCCCGGCGTCACCGTGGTGTGCAGCCAGGGCGGGGCGATCCCCTCGATCCTCATGGCGCTGGGCGTGCGGTGGGCGGGCGTGGCCGGGGCGCTGTGGCCGCCGGCGGCGAAGGGCAGCACCTGGGTGCTGGGCGGCCGGCCCGGCGCGCTGCTGGCCGACTACTACCGCGACTTCCCGACCGACCCCACCGCCTGAGCGGAGTCGCTCGAGTGCGGTTTCCGCACTCGAGCGACTTCGCTCGGGTTCATGCGGGGAGGGCCGGGAGGGCCTTCGGCTTCCAGGCGGGACGGTTGGCCTCGTAGGCCTCGATGTCGTCGAGGTGCCGCTCGGTCAGGCCGACGTCGTCCAGCCCCTCGAGCAGCCGCCAGCGGACGTAGTCGTCGATCTCGAACGGCACGACCGTGTCGCCGTAGGAGACGGTCTTCTCCCGCAGGTCGACGGTCACCGGCAGCGCCGGGTCGGCCTCGATGGCGGTCCACAGCGCCTCGACCTGGTCCTGCGGCAGGATCACCGTCAGCAGGCCGGCCTTGGTCGAGTTGTTGCGGAAGATGTCGGCGAACCGCGAGCTGATGACGACGCGGAAGCCGCCGTCGAGCAGCGCCCAGTTCGCGTGCTCGCGCGAGGAGCCGGTCCCGAAGTCCGGGCCGGCGACCAGGATCGAGGCGTCGGCGTACTCCGGGCGGTTGAGCACGAAGTCCGGCTCGTTGGTCCGCCAGGCGATGAACAGGCCGTCCTCGAAGCCGGTGCGGGTGATCCGCTTCAGGTACTCCGCCGGGATGATCTGGTCGGTGTCGACGTTGCTGCGGCGCAGCGGGGCGGCGGTACCGGTGTGGGTGGTGAAGGCGTCCATCGGGATCAGGCTCCGATCGGGGTGGCGGGGCGGGTGGCCGGCGCGGTCTCGAGGTCGGCGGGGGCGGCCAGGTGCCCGGTCAGCGCCGTGGCGGCCGCGACGGCCGGGGACACCAGGTGGGTGCGCCCGCCCTTGCCCTGGCGGCCCTGGAAGTTGCGGTTGCTGGTGGAGGCCGACCGCTCCCCCGGCGCCAGCTGGTCGGGGTTCATGCCCAGGCACATCGAGCACCCGGCACCGCGCCACTCGGCACCGGCGTCGACGAAGACCTTGTCCAGGCCCTCCGCCTCGGCCTGCGCCTTGACGGCCACCGAGCCGGGGACGACGAGCATCCGGGTGTTCGCGTCGATGCGGCGGCCCTTCAGCAGCTCGGCGGCCACCCGCAGGTCCTCGATCCGGCCGTTGGTGCAGGAGCCGAGGAAGACGGTGTCCACCGAGACCTCGCGCAGCGGGGTGCCGGGGGTCAGGCCCATGTAGGCCAGCGCGCCCTCGACGTCGCGGCGCTCGTCCTCGTTCGGGAAGTCGGCCGGGTCCGGGACGCTGCCGCTGATCGGCAGGCCCTGGCCGGGGTTGGTGCCCCAGGTGACGAAGGGCGTCAGCGAGGCTGCGTCGATGTGCACCTCGTGGTCGAAGACGGCGCCGTCGTCGGTCCGCAGGGTCGACCAGTACTCGACCGCGGCGTCCCAGTCGGCGCCCTGCGGCGCGTGCGGCTTGCCCTGCAGGTAGTCGAAGGTGGTCCGGTCCGGCGCGATGAGCCCGGCCTTGGCGCCGGCCTCGATCGACATATTGCAGATGGTCATGCGGGCCTCCATCGAGAGCTTCTCGATGGCGCTGCCGCGGTACTCGATGACGTAGCCCTGCCCGCCGCCGGTCCCGATCTGGGCGATGACGGCGAGGATGACGTCCTTGGCGCTGACGCCGGGGGGCAGCTCGCCGTCGACGGTGACCGCCATCTGCTTGGGGCGGTACTGCGGCAGGGTCTGCGTGGCGAGGACGTGCTCGACCTCGCTGGTGCCGATGCCGAAGGCCAGCGCGCCGAAGGCGCCGTGGGTGGAGGTGTGGCTGTCGCCGCAGACGATCGTCATGCCCGGCTGGGTCAGACCCAGCTGGGGGCCGATCACGTGCACGATGCCCTGGTCGCGGTCGCCCATGGGGGCCAGCCGGATGCCGAACTCGGCGGCGTTGCGGCGCAGCGCGTCGACCTGCGCGCGGCTCACCGGGTCGGCGATCGGCGCGAGGATGTCGAGGGTGGGGACGTTGTGGTCCTCGGTCGCCATCGTGAGGTCGGGACGGCGCACCGTGCGGCCGGCGGCCCGCAGCCCGTCGAAGGCCTGGGGGCTGGTGACCTCGTGCACGAGGTGCAGGTCGATGTAGAGCAGGTCGGGCTCGCCCGCGGTGCTGCGCACGACGTGGGCGTCGTAGACCTTCTCGGCCAGGGTCTTGGGCACTGCTGGTCCCTCCGGACGACCGGTCCCGCTGGCTTCTCAGACAGTGGGATGCAAGTATTGCTGTGTGGGACAGCCTAACCCCGTCGCCGTGCTCGACAAAGCAGTGGCCATCCTCCGCGCGGTGGCCGAGGAGCCGGCCACCCTCGCCGAGCTGGTCGCGCGCACCGGACTGCCCCGCGCCACGGCGCACCGGCTGGCGGTCGCGCTCGAGGGGCACCGGCTGGTCCGCCGCACCGCCGCGGGCGCCTGGACCCCCGGTCCCGGCCTCGCCGAGCTCGGCCGCAGCGGCGCCGACCTGGGCGAGGTCGCCGGACGGCACCTGGCGGCGCTGCGCGACGCGAGCGGCGAGAGCGCGCAGTTCTACGTGCGCGACGGCGCCGCGCGGGTCTGCCTGGCCGCGGCCGAGCGGGCGTCGGGGCTGCGCGACACCGTCCCGGTCGGCGCCCGTCTGCCGATGACCGCCGGGTCGGCCGCGCACGCACTGCTGGCCTTCGCCCCCGCCGAGGAGGTGACGCCGCTGCTGTCGTCGGCGAGCTTCACCGCGCGCACGCTGCTCGACGTCCGCCGCCGCGGCTGGGCGCACAGCGTCGCGGAGCGCGAGCCGGGGGTGGCGTCGCTGTCGGCGCCCGTGCGGGACGCCACGGGCGGGGTCCTGGGCGCGGTCTCGATCAGCGGCCCGGTCGAGCGGCTGGGCCGCCGTCCGTCCCCCGAGGTGGTCAGCGCGGTGCTCGACGCAGCCGGCGCGATCGGCCGCGCCGCCCGCTGACTCGTCGTCCGGCCGAGGGCCGGGTCAGTGACCGCCCGAGCCGTCGTCCGTCCCCTCGCCCTCGGGGTGGACCTGCGTCGGGTCGACGACGATCGGGCGCAGCCACGACCAGAGCGCGAACGCCGCCGCGAACACCAGCATCGCGAGGCCGGTCCACAGGTTGGCGTTCACCCCGCCGGTCCGCGCCTCGCCGTTGTCGGAGTCGACGAGCCCGTAGACGGTGAGGACGACGCCGTAGAACCCGATCAGCGCCGCGATCACGTTGCGGACGTCGAAGGCGCCGGCCGAGTGCCCGCGGGCGGTCCCGGTCGTGCCGGCGGTGGTGGCTCCTCGGGTGCTCGGCTCGCTCATCGGGGACTCCTGGGTGCTCATCGGAAGATCACGTTGAGGGCGACGACCATGACCAGCGCGATGCCCGCCAGCGGCACCGGCGACTGGTACCAGGGCAACCGGTGGGCGTCCGGGTCGGTCCGCTGCTCGCGCGGGGTCTCGCTGTAGACCAGCCCGGCCAGCTCGTGCACCGGCTTGGGCCGGGTCACCAGCGTCACGGCGACGCTCACCAGGATGTCGACCACGAAGGCCGCGCTCGCGGCGACGAAGCTGGCGCCCTGGCCGCTGAGCGGGATCACGCCCAGCGAGGCCTCACCGAAGGCGTTCTCGCTGAACAGCGCCACCAGCACCGCAGCCAGCGTGCCGGACACCAGGCCGACCCAGCCGGCGGTCGCCGTCATCCGCTTCCAGAACATGCCGAGGATGAAGGTGGCGAACAGCGGGGCGTTGAAGAAGCCGAACAGCGTCTGCAGGTAGTCCATCAGGTTCTGGTAGCCCGACGCGATGATCGCCGTCCCGATGGCGGTGACCGTCGCACCGACCGTCGCCCAGCGGCCGACCTTCAGGTAGTAGCCGTCGGGCCGGTCCTTCTTCACGTACTGCTGCCACAGGTCGTAGCTGAAGACGGTGTTGAAGGCGGAGATGTTGGCCGCCATGCCGGCCATGAACGCCGCCAGGAGACCGGCGATGGCGATGCCGAGCAGGCCGTTGGGCAGCGTCTCCTGCATCAGCCCGAGGATCGCGTTGTTGTACTCGAAGTCGGGGTCCGCCGCGGCCTTCGCCTCGACGACGTCCGACACCAGGACGCCGGCGATCATGCCGGGGACGACGACGATGAACGGCACGAACATCTTCGGGAAGGCGCCGATGATCGGGGTGCTCCGGGCGGCCGACATCGACTTGGTCGCCATCGCCCGCTGCACCTCGACGAAGTTCGTCGTCCAGTAGCCGAACGAGAGCACGAACCCGAGGCCGAAGACGATCCCGATGACCGACAGCACCGGGTTGTCGAAGGTCGACAGCTGCTCGCCCGGCCAGGAGCGCAGCTGCTCGGCGTCCGCGTCGCGGACCTTGTCCATCAGCCCGTCGACGCCGCCGACGCGGTGCAGCCCGAGCAGGGTCAGCGGCAGCAGCGCGGCCACGATGACGAAGAACTGCAGCACCTCGTTGTAGATCGCCGCCGACAGCCCGCCGAAGGTGATGTAGCTGAGGACCACGGCGGCGGCCACGACCAGCGAGAGCCAGAGCGGCCAGCCGAGCAGCAGCTCGACGATCTTGGCCAGCAGGAACAGGTTGATCCCGGCGATGAGGATCTGGGCCAGCGCGAAGCTCAGCGCGTTGACCAGGTGTGCCCCGGTGCCGAAGCGGCGGCGCATGAACTCCGGGACGCTGCGGACCTTCGACCCGTAGTAGAAGGGCATCATCACGATGCCGAGGAACAGCATCGCCGGGACGGCGCCGATCCAGAAGTAGTGCATGGTCGGCATGCCGTACTGGGCGCCGTTGGCCGACATGCCGACGATCTCGACCGCGCCGAGGTTGGCCGAGACGAACGCCAGGCCGGTCACCCAGGCCGGCAGCGACCGGCCGGACAGGAAGAAGTCGAGGCTGTCGGAGACCCGCCGGCGAGCGGCGGCCCCGATCATCAGGACGACGGCGAAGTAGGCGACCACCAGCAGGTAGTCGACCCAGTTGGCGTCGAGGCGCAGATCGCCCACGGGGGCCTCCGTTGTCGTCGGGGTGGGTGGTTCAGAGGAGCCGGCGGGCCCCCGGCGAGGGGACGGCGAGGGAGGTCCGAGGCGCGCCGTACCCCTCTGCCCCGAATCGCCGTGTGATCACCTCGGTCACCCGATCGACGGACACGGCTGTGACCAGCACGATCGCGCTGCCGCCGAATCCGCCGCCGACCATCCGGGCGCCCTCGGCGCCGGCCTCCAGCGCGGCCGCCACGCAGGTGTCCAGCTCGGGGGTCGAGATCTCGAAGTCGTCGCGCAGGGAGGCGTGGCCGGCGGTGAGCACCGGACCCGCCGCCCGCGGGTCCCCGGTGTCGCGCAGCAGCCGCACGACCTCGAGCACGCGGGCGTCCTCGGTGACCACGTGGCGGGCGCGGCGCAGCAGGACGGCGCCGCCCTCCGTGCCGTCGTCCAGCGGGGCGAGCGCGGCGACGTCGGGCACGTCGCGCAGCGCGCGCACGCCCAGTTGCTCCGCGGCCTGCTCGCACTCCCGGCGCCGGTCGCCGTAGCCCCCGGTGGCGTGGCTGTGCGTCGTCCCGGTGTCGACGACGAGGAGCACCAGCCCCGCGGCCTCGAGGTCCAGCGGGACCTGGTGGCTGCTGCGGTCGCGGGTGTCGAGGAAGAGGGCGTGGCCGGCGGTGCACAGCAGCGACGCCGACTGGTCGAGGATCCCGGTCGGCGCACCGACGAAGTCGTTCTCGGCGGTACGGGCGACGTCGACCAGGTCGGCGGTCGACAGCTCCGGCGCCGTCAGGTCGCGCAGCGCGAGCGCCACCGAGCACGACAGCGCCGCCGACGACGACAGCCCCATGCCCGCGGGCACGTCGCCGTCGACCAGCACGCTCACCCCGCCCGGCACCCGGTCCCGCAGCTCCGCGACCACGCCTGCGGGGTAGCCGGCCCAGCCGTCGGGCCGCCCCGGCGCCAGGTCGGCCAGCTCCAGCTCGACGCGCTGGTCGGGGTGCTGCGCGGAGACGAGGGCGACCCGGCCGTCGGTGCGCCGGGCCACCGCCGCCCGGGTGGTCTGGCCGAGCGCCACCGGCAGGACGAAGCCCTCGTTGTAGTCGGTGTGCTCGCCGATGACGTTGACCCGGCCGGGTGCCGCCCAGACGCCCTCCGGTTCGGCGTCGAACGCCGTCGCGAAGGCCGCGCGGGCCGCTGCGCCCAGCTCGGGGTCGGGGGTCACCACGTCGTGGTCCGCAGCTGTTCGGCGACGTCCTCGGGGCTGGTGTCGCTGATGAACGCCCCGATGCCGGACTCCGAGCCGGCCAGGTACTTCAGCTTGCCCGGAGCGCGACGGAAGCTGAACAGCTGGAGGTGCAGCCACCACTCCTCCCGGCCGCGGTGCACCGGCGCCTGGTTCCAGGCGGCGATGTAGTTCATCGGCTCGTCGAAGCGGTGCGCGAAGCGGCCGAGGGAGTCGCCGAAGAGCTCGGCCAGCGCCGCGCGCTCCTCGCCGGTCAGCGCGGGCAGGTCGGGCACCCGCCGGTGCGGGAACAGCTGGAGCTCGTAGGGCCACCGGGCCGCGGCCGGCACGAACGCCGTCCAGTGCTCGTTGGCGGCCACCACGCGGGGACCGCTGCGCTCGGCGGCCACGACGTCGGCGAGGAGGTCCCCGCCGGTCTCCGCCCGGTGCCGCTCGACCGAGGCCAGGATCCGCTCCACCCGCGACGGGAGGAACGGGTAGGCGTAGACCTGCCCGTGCGGGTGGCCCAGCGTCACCCCGATCTCCTCGCCGTGGTTCTCGAACGGGAAGACGTACTCGACGCCCTCGATCGCCGACAGCGCCGACGTCCGGTCGGCCCAGACGTCGACGAGCAGCCGCAGCCGCTCCGGGCCGAGGTCGGCCGGGACGCGGTCGTGGTCGCTGGTGAAGACCACGACCTCGCAGCGGCCGAACCCGGGCCGCTGGAGGGCGTACGGGGCACCGGGGGCGGCCGGGGGCACGTCCGGGTCGACGCCGGTGGCCAGCGACGAGAACCGGTTCTCGAAGACGACGACCTGGTACTCGGCCTCGGGCACCTCCGTCGGCGGGCGACCGGGCCGGGTCGGGCACAGCGGGCACTGGTCGGCCGGCGGGAGGAAGGTCCGCGACTGGCGGTGCGAGGCGTAGGCCACCCACTCCCCCAGCAGCGCGTCCCAGCGCAGCTGCGAGCGGGTGCTGACCGGGGGGAGGTCGCGGGTGTCGACGGCGTCCCGGGGAGCCGACGACCCGTCGACGTCGTAGTAGACGATCTCCCGGCCATCGGCCAGCCGACGACTGGTACGGATCACGGAGGCGACGCTAGTCCCGCCCCTGGTCAGCCGCCTGAGCGGGGCACCGGGGGCCCGGGAACGGCGAGAGCCCCCGGCCGGGGAGGCCGGGGGCTCTCGAGCGCGTAGCCCCGAAGGGATTCGAACCCTCGCTACCGCCGTGAGAGGGCGGCGTCCTGGGCCGCTAGACGACGGGGCCGGACACCGACATCCTGCCATGCCCGCCGACGGCCTCGACGACGGGGGCCGGACCCGGGAACGGCGAGAGCCCCCGGCCGGGGGGCCGGGGGCTCTCGTGCGCGTAGCCCCGAAGGGATTCGAACCCTCGCTACCGCCGTGAGAGGGCGGCGTCCTGGGCCGCTAGACGACGGGGCCGTGCGGTGGTGCTTGAGGACGTCACCGCCGGAGCGGTGCTTCCTCGCTGGGGTACCAGGACTCGAACCTAGACTAACGGAACCAGAAACCGTCGGGCTGCCAATTACCCCATACCCCAAGGGTCGTGCACGCCTCGCGGCGCGGTGACCACCATACCCGACCCGCTGAGGGCGCCGGTGCACCCCCCTCCCTCAGCGGGGCGCGGCGCCGATCGGTGGCGGGCGGAGGTCCTGCGCCCGGGTGAGCACGGCAGGTGGACGGCGGGCCACCGAGCGCCGCACGAGCAGCACGAACGCCGCCATCGCCAGGACGTCGAGGACCACCACCAGCAGGCCCGACCAGCCGGTGACCGAGGCGTCGGTCTGCACGCCTTCCCCCAGCGCGCCGGCGAGCAGGAAGACCAGCACGTTGTTGACCGCGTGCAGGACGATCGCGGCCTCCAGCCCGCCGGTCAGCCACACCACCGCCGACGCCGCCAGCCCGAAGGCGAACCGGTCGAGGAAGAGCAGGAGGTCCCCGGGCAGGTGCGCCAGCGAGAAGAGCGCCGCGGTCAGCACCCCGGCGACCAGCGCGCCGGCCCGCTCGCGCCCGATCCAGGCGGCGATCGCCTGGCTGAGGTAGCCGCGGAAGACGTACTCCTCGGCGGCCGACTGCAGGGGCGTGGTGAGCAGCACGAGGAGCACCAGCGCCGCGAAGGAGCGGACCGGACCGCTGACCTCCGCGCCGTCGTCGAAGGCGACGCCGAGCAGGAGCTGGACGAGGATGCCCGCGCCGAGGGTGAGCAGCGCGAGCGGCACGTAAGCGCGGAACAGGTCCCAGCGCAAGCGGCCGATCACCGAGGACGACCACCCGATGCCCATCTGGTGGGCCGCCACCCAGCACAGCCACACCACGGGTATCGCGACCACGAGGCTGAGGTTGGTGATCAGCAGCGTCACCGGGTCGGTGAGGTCCGTGAAGCCGAGGTCGACCTCCCCGCGGGAGACGACGGCCAGCGCGCCGGCGAACACGACGGCGAACGCGCCCACGGTGTAGACGACGGCGAACAGGAACAGCCCGAGCAGCGGCTGCCACCAGCGCCACGTCCGCGAGCGCATCACCAGCAGGAACGGCGTGGGCACGTCGTGCGGCAGTGGCGTGGGCAGCGCCCAGGGCGGCGGCCCACCCCACGGCGGCGGCCCGGCCCAGGGCGGTGGCCCGGCCAGGTGCGTGTGCGGGCCCGGCGGCATCGGCACCGGCCCCAGCGGCCAGGGGACCGGGCCCGGGGCGCCCGGGGACGGCCACGGCCCCCAGGCACCGGGCGCGCCCGGCGGGAGCGGCCGGTGCAGCCCCGGGAGGACGCCGGGCACCTGCGGCGGCGCCCCGTAGCGGGCCGTGGGCGGCGGGCCGGTGTAGCTCTCGCCGTCCCCCTGCGCCGTCCCCGGCACCGTCATCCCCCGGTGTGCCCGCGAGCGGCGGCCAGCCGGGCGAGCGTGCGCTCCCGGCCGAGCAGCTCGATGGACTCGTACAGCGGCGGGGAGACCGTGCGGCCGCTGACCGCGACCCGCACCGGCCCGAAGGCCTGCCGTGGCTTGCGCCCCAGACCGTCGACGAGCGCGGCCTTGAGCGCCTCCTCGACGGCGGCGGTGGACCAGTCGGCGAGGTCGGCCAGCGCCGCGGTGGCGGCGTCCAGGACCTCGGCGGCGTCGGCGCCGGCGAGCTGCTTGGCGGCGGCCGCGGGGTCGATCTCCACCTCGTCGGTGAAGAGGAAGCCCAGCAGCCCGACCGCGTCGGAGAGGACGATCATCCGCTCCTGCGCGAGCGGGGCGATGGCCCGCAGCACCCGCTCCTGCTCCTCGGTGGGTGGGTCGGCGACCAGCCCGGCGCCGGCGAGGAAGGGGCGCACGTGCCCGAGGAACTCCTCGAGGGGCAGGGCGCGCAGGTGGGTGGCGTTGATCGCCTCGGCCTTCTTGAGGTCGAAGCGGGCCGGGTTGGCGCTCACCCGGGTGACGTCGAAGGCCTCGACCAGCTCGGCGACGGAGAACACGTCCCGGTCGTCGGCGATCGCCCAGCCCAGCAGCGCCAGGTAGTTGATGAGGCCGTCGGGCAGGAAGCCGCGCTCGCGGTAGACGTCGAAGTTCGACTGCGGATCGCGCTTGGAGAGCTTCTTGTTGCCCTCGCCGAACACCAGCGGCAGGTGGCCGAAGCGCGGGGTGCCCCGCGCGACGCCGATGGCGGTCAGCGCCTCGTACAGCGCGATCTGCCGGGGGGTGGAGGGCAGCAGGTCCTCGCCGCGCAGCACGTCGGTGATGCCCATCAGGGCGTCGTCCACCGGGTTGGTGAAGGGGTAGAGCGGAGCGCCGTTGCCGCGCATCAGCACGAAGTCCGGCACCGATCCCGCGGCGAAGGAGATGTCCCCGCGGACCAGGTCGGTCCAGGCGATGTCGGTGTCGGGCATCCGCAGCCGCAGCACCGGCGAGCGGCCCTCGTCGCGGAACGCCTGCTTCTGCGCGTCGGTGAGGTCCCGGTCGGCGTTGTCGTAGCCGAGCTTCGGGTCCTGCCCGGCCGCCCGGCGCCGGGCGTCGACCTCCTCGTTGGTGGAGAACGACTCGTAGGCGTGCCCGGAGGCGAGCAGCTTCTCCGCGATCTCCCGGTAGACCTCCGACCGCTCCGACTGCCGGTAGGGCCCGTTCGGGCCGCCGACCTCGGGGCCCTCGTCCCAGTCCATGCCCAGCCAGCGCATGCAGTCCAGCAGGTGCCGGTAGGACTCGTCGGTGTCGCGGGCGGCGTCGGTGTCCTCGATGCGGAAGACGAAGGTGCCGCCGGTGTGCCGGGCGTGTGCCCAGTTGAACAGCGCCGTCCGCATGGCGCCGACGTGGACCAGCCCGGTCGGCGAGGGGCAGAAGCGGGTCTTGACCGGGGAGGTCATCGGGCGCCACCCGCCGACGAGACGGTGTCGGCACCGGAGACCGTGTTGGCCAGCGTGCCCAGGCCCTCGATGGTGACCTCCACCCGCTGGCCGGGCGCGATGGGCCCGACGCCGGACGGCGTGCCGGTCAGGACGACGTCGCCGGGCAGCAGCGTCATCACGCGGGAGATGTAGGAGACCAGCGTCGGGACGTCGAACAGCAGCTGGCTGGTGCGGCCGTCCTGGCGCAGCTCGCCGTCCACGGTGCAGGTGACCTGCAGGTCGGCCGGGTCCTTGCCGATGCCGGGCAGGTCCGTCTCGATCCACGGCCCGAGCGGGCAGAACGAGTCGAAGCCCTTGGCGCGGGTCCACTGCCCGTCGCTGCGCTGCATGTCGCGCTCGGTGACGTCGTTGCCGATCGTGTAGCCGAAGATGCTGCCGGGGACCTGCTCCGGGCTGACGTTGCGGGCGCCGCGGGCACCGATGACGACGGCGAGCTCCGCCTCGTGGTGCACGTTGGTGCTGCCCGGCGGGATGCGGATGGCGTCACCCGGGCCGATGACCGACGTCGAGGGCTTGAGGAACAGCAGCGGCTCCTTCGGCGCGTCGCCGGTCTTCATCTCCGCGACGTGGGCGGCGTAGTTCTTGCCGACGCAGACGACCTTGCTGGGCAGGATCGGCGAGAGCAGCCGGATGTCGGCCTGCGGGAACCGCTGCCCGGTGAAGGAGATGGTGCCGAAGGGGTGGCCCTCGATCTGGGCGACCTGACCGTCGCCGTCGAGGACACCGAAGGACATGCCGGAGGGCGAGGCGAAGCGGACGATGCGCACGGGACGAGGCTACTGACCGACCGCTCCGGGCCGCGCCGCCGCCGTCCACCGCCTACGGTCGGGGGCCATGGCCTGCCGTCTGTCCGAGATCGTCGTCGACAGCCGCGACCCCGAGGCCCTCGCGGCCTGGTGGGCCGAGGTGCTCGGGTACCGCGTCCTCGGCCGGGAGGACGACGGCGCGGTGGAGATCGGACCGGAGGCGGGGTTCGGCGGGGCCGCGCCCACGCTGATCTTCGCGCCGGTGGGCGAGCTGGCGCCGCGCACCGGCCGGCTGCACCTCGACGTCAACCCGACCGACCGCGACCAGGAGGCGGAGCTGCAGCGGCTGCTCGCCCTCGGCGCGGTGCCGGCCGACGTCGGGCAGACCGGCGAGGAGTCGTGGCACGTGCTCGCCGACCCCGAGGGCAACCCGTTCTGCCTGCTCCGCAGTCGTCTGGAGGAGATCCCGTGATCCTGATCGTCGTGAAGTTCCCGGTCCGCCCCGAGCTCGTGGAGACCTGGCCCGAGCTGGTGCGGGACTACACCGAGGGCTGCCGGGCCGAGGAGGGCAACCTCTTCTTCGACTGGTCGCGCAGCGTCGAGGAGCCCGACACCTACGTGCTCGTCGAGGGCTTCCGGGACGCCGCCGCCGGCGCCGCCCACGTGGGCACCGACCACTTCAAGGCCTTCGTCGAGCGCGGTCCGGACCTGGTGGCCCGGCAGCCGCAGATCATCTACATCGACGCGCCGGAGGTCGACGGCTTCGGCCCGATGGGCGAGATCCAGCCCCGCGGCTGATCCGGGTGATGTGCGCCTGCGGCGTGTTCCTGGCCGGGGACACGCCGCAGGCGCACATCAGCGGTGGCGGACGGCGTAGGTGAGGGCGTCGACCAGCGCGTGCCAGCTGGCCTCGACGACGTTGTCGTGCACGCCGACCGTCGTCCACTCCCCCACACCGTCCGTGGTGTCGATGAGCACGCGGGTGCGGGCGCTGGTGCCGCCCTTCCAGCCGAGGATGCGGACCTTGTAGTCGGCGAGCTCGACGCCGGCCAGCTCCGGGTACCGGGTCACCAGCGCCTGGCGCAGGGCGACGTCCAGGGCGTTGACCGGGCCGTTCCCCTCGGCGGTGGAGATGATCCGCTCCGTCGTCCCGTCGGGGTTGGGCACGTGCACCTTCACCGTGGCCTCGCCGACGACCAGCCCGTTGCCCCAGTGCTCGACGGTGGCGCGGTAGCTCTCCAGCTCGAACAGCGGCGGCGGGGCGTCGGGCAGCTGGGCGCGCAGCAGCAGCTCGAAGCTGGCGTCGGCGGCCTCGAACGACCAGCCGTCGGCCTCCAGCACCTTGACCTGGTCCACGACCCGGCCGATCGCGTCGGCGTGCCCCTCGAGGTCGACGCCGAGCTCGCGGCCCTTGAGCTCCACCGAGGCCCGGCCGGCCATCTCGGTGACGAGGATGCGCATGTCGTTGCCGACGACGGCCGGGTCGAGGTGGTTGTAGAGCTCGGGGCTGACCTTGATCGCGCTGGCGTGCAGGCCGGCCTTGTGCGCGAACGCCGAGGCGCCGACGAAGGGCTGGTGGTCGTCGGGGGCGATGTTGGCCAGCTCGGCGATCGCGTGGCTGACCCGCTGCAGCTCGGGCAGGCACTGCGCGGGCACGACCGGCAGGCCCATCTTGGTGACCAGGTTGGCGATCAGCTGGAACGTGTCGGCGTTCCCGGCCCGCTCGCCGTAGCCGTTCGCGGTGCCCTGCACGTGGGTCACCCCGGCCTCGACCGCGGCCAGGGTGTTGGCCACGGCGCACCCGGTGTCGTTCTGGCAGTGGATGCCGAGCTTCCCGCCGGTGCGGGCGCGGACGTCGGCCACCGCCCGGCCGACCGTCATCGGCAGCATGCCGCCGTTGGTGTCGCAGAGGACGCCGACCTCCGCGCCGGCCCCGAACGCCGCCTCGAGCACCCGCACCCCGTAGTCGGGATCGGCGGCGTACCCGTCGAAGAAGTGCTCGCAGTCGACGAACACCCGCCGGCCGTGCGCCACCAGGTGGGCGACGGTGTCGGCCACCATCGCCATGTTCTCCTCCAGCGTCGTGCGCAGCGCCTCGCGCACGTGCCGCACGTCGGACTTCGCGACCAGGCAGACCACCGGCGTCCCGGCCTCCAGGAGCGCGGCGACCTGCGGGTCGTCCTCGACGCGGACGCCGGCCTTGCGGGTGGCGCCGAAGGCGACCAGCTGGGCGTGCTCGAGCTTCAGCTCGGTGCGGGCGCGGGCGAAGAACTCGGTGTCCTTGGGCAGCGCCCCCGGCCAGCCGCCCTCGATGTAGCCGACGCCGATCTCGTCCAGCAGCCGGGCCACGGCCAGCTTGTCGGCGACCGAGTAGCTCACGCCCTCCCGCTGGGCACCGTCGCGCAGCGTCGTGTCGAAGACGTGGAAGTCGAGGTCGGTGGACATCGGATCTCCTGCAGGGTGTGAGCGGCCCGGACACGAAAAAGACCCCCCGGGTACGGGAGGTCTGCGCGCAGTCGGGGTGGACGGACTGCGCGCTAGGCGATGCTGATCGGGCCGGTGGGGTACATCACCCCTAGTAGATCACAGCGCCGGGGCTCCTCCGCCCGCCTCGGGGAACAGGCAGACGGCCAGCTCCGCGCCCGTGGCGTCGTCGGCGACCAGGCCGCCGAGCTCCGCCGGGCGGTCGAGGGCGACGACGCTGCCGGCCGGCAGCACCCGGTCGCCGTCCCGGAGCGCCCCGGCGATCACCACCGCGTAGCCCCGGCCGGTCGCCGGCAGGCCGTCCGCCTCGGCGGCCGCGCCCGCGGGGAGGCGCATGGCGAGGGCCCGCGCACCGCGCCGGGTGCGCGCCAGCTCGCGGGCCCGGGTGCCCGGCTCGGCCGTCGGGTCCAGGGCGCAGGTGAAGTGCTCTCCTCCCCCGCCGGCCGCCCGCCGCTTCTCGCGCTCCTGCGGCATCGGGTTGATGCCGGTCGTGGGCTCCAGCCGCAGGGTCACGTACTCCAGGCCGACCGCGGGGTCGGTCCGGATCGGTCCGTAGGAGGTGTACGCGTCGGCGTAGTGGAGGACGCCGCGGCCCACCGCCTCCCGCCCCAGCGTGCCCGCGCCGCCGACGACGACCTGGAACTGGTCGACCTCGTGGAAGTGGGCGCCGAGCTCCGCGGTCCCCTGCCGCACCAGGTACGCCTGCGGCCCGGCCGCGGTGTCGCCGTGGTCGCCCAGGTAGTCGGCGAGCGCGTACCCGTGGCCGCGGTCGACCGTCCGGGTCTCGGCGGGGGTCACGGTCCGCACGGCGTCCTCCTCGGGTCCGGTGTGCTGCCTACCACACCGGACCCGGGGTCCCGGGCGCTGCGGCTCAGCCGGAGGCGAGCGCCGCGAGGCGGTCGCCGACCTCCTGGGTGCGGATGGCGGCCTGCGGGTCGCGGGTGGACACCTCGAAGGCGACCGCGGCGTTGACCTTCTTGGCCTGGTCGACCCGGCCGAGGTGCTCGAGCAGCATGCCCACCGACAGGACGGTCGCGGTCGGGTCGGCGATGCCCTGACCGGCGATGTCGGGGGCCGAGCCGTGCACCGGCTCGAACATGCTCGGGTTGGTGCCCGACGCGTCGAGGTTGCCGCTGGCGGCCAGCCCGATGCCCCCGGTCACGGCGGCGGCCAGGTCGGTGATGATGTCGCCGAAGAGGTTGTCGGTGACGATGACGTCGAAGCGGCCGGGGTCGCTGACGAAGAACATCGTCGCGGCGTCGACGTGCTGGTAGGCGACGGTGACCTCGGGGAACTCCGCCGAGACCTCCTCGACGGTGCGCGACCACAGCGACCCGGCGTGGGTCAGCACGTTGGTCTTGTGCACCAGCGTGAGGTGCCTGCGGGGACGGGCCACCGCGCGCTCGAAGGCGTAGCGGACCACGCGCTCGACACCGAAGGCGGTGTTGACGCTGACCTCGGTGGCGATCTCCTGCGGGGTGTCGCGGCGCAGCACGCCGCCGTTGCCGACGTAGGGGCCCTCGGTGCCCTCGCGGACGCAGAGCATGTCGATGGCGCCGGGCGCGGCCAGCGGGCTACGGACCCCGTCGAACAGCCGCGCCGGGCGCAGGTTGACGTGGTGGTCGAGCTCGAACCGCAGGCGCAGCAGCAGCCCGCGCTCGAGGATGCCCGGCGGCACGCCCGGGTCACCGATGGCGCCGAGCAGGATCGCGTCGTGCTGGCGCAGCTCGTCGAGCACCGTCTCGGGCAGCAGTTCGCCCGTGCGCTGCCACCGGGCCGCCCCCAGGTCGTAGGGGGTGGTCTCGAGGTCGGGCGCGACCTCGCCGAGGACCTTCAGTCCCTCGGCCACGACCTCCGGGCCGATTCCGTCTCCCGCGATCACTGCCAGGCGCATGGGGCCCGACCCTAGCCGGGCCCCGGATGCGGCTTGCGTCACAGGTCGGCGGCGCGCGCCTCGCGGGCTCCGATGCGACCGGCGATGTCGCTGAGCAGGTCGGCCGGCACCGGGCTGTCGACGGTGACGACCATCAGCGCCTCGCCACCGCGGTTGGTCCGGCTGACCTGGGCCCCGGCGATGTTGATGCCCGCCTCACCCAGCGCCGCGCCCACGGTGCCCACGACGCCCGGACGGTCGGTGTAGACGAAGAACAGCAGGTGCCCGGAGAGGTCCAGGTCGATGTCGAAGCCGTCGATCTCGGTCAGCTTCGGCACCTGGTTCTTGCCGAACAGGGTGCCGGAGACGGCGACCTCGCGGCCGTCGGCCATCGCGCCGCACACCCGGACGAGGTTGCGGTAGTCGGGGCTCTCCACGTCGCTGGTGAGCGCCACCTCGAGGCCGCGCGCCTCGGCGAGCAGCGGCGCGTTGACGTAGGTGACCTGGTCCTCGACGACGTCGGCGAAGACGCCCTTGAGGACGGCGAGCTGGAGCACCGAGACGTCGAACTCGGCGAGCTTGCCGCGCACGTCGACGGTGATCGACTGCGCGAGGCCACCGGCGACGGCGGTGAACACGGTGCCGAGCTTCTCCGCCAGCGGGAGGCCCGGGCGCACGTCCTGGGCGACGACGCCGCCGGCCTGCACGTTCACCGCGTCCGGCACGAACTCGCCCTGCAGCGCCAGCCGCACCGAGTGGGCCACGGCGGTGCCGGCCTTGTCCTGCGCCTCGGTGGTGGAGGCGCCCAGGTGCGGGGTGACGACGGTGTTGGGCAGCCCGAACAGCGGGCTGTCGGTGCAGGGCTCCTTGGCGTACACGTCGAGGCCGGCCGCACCGACCTGCCCCGAGCGCAGCGCGTCGGCGAGCGCCGCCTCGTCCACCAGCCCACCGCGGGCGGCGTTGACGATGATGACGCCCTTCTTGGTGGTGGCCAGCTGCTCGGCGCCGATCAGACCGAGGGTCTCCGGCGTCTTCGGCAGGTGGATGGTGATGAAGTCCGACTCGCGGAGCAGCTCCTCCAGCGAGACCAGCCGGACCCCGAGCTGGGCGGCGCGGCCGGGCTGGATGTAGGGGTCGTAGGCGATCAGCGTGGTGCCGAAGGCGGCCAGCCGCTGGGCGACGAGGACGCCGATCCGGCCGAGGCCGACGACGCCGACGGTCTTGTCGGTGACCTCGACGCCCATGAACTTCGAGCGCTTCCACGCCCCCTCGCGCAGCGAGGCGTCGGCGGCGGGGATCTGCCGGGCGGCCGCCAGCAGCAGCGCCACGGCGTGCTCGGCGGCGCTGACGATGTTCGACGTCGGCGCGTTGACGACCATGACGCCGCGCTCGGTGGCGGCGGAGACGTCGACGTTGTCCAGGCCGATGCCGGCGCGGGCGACCACCTTGAGGTTCGGCGCGGCGGCGAGGGCCTCGGCGTCGATCTGCGTGGCGCTCCGGATCATCACGGCCGCGGCGTCGGCCAGGGCCGGCAGCAGCGCGGCGCGGTCGGCGCCGTCGACGTGGCGGATCTCGACGTCGCCGCCGAGGACCTCCAGGACGCTCGGGGCGAGCTCTTCGGCGATCAGGACGACGGGCGCGGCGCCGGGCAGCGAGGCAGTCACGGGGGCACAGCCTAGGAGCGTCGCCTGGGTGCGCCCGCGCCGCCCCCGCCGGGCCCGCTCCGTCCGGCGGCCCGGCGTCCTTGCCGCGGCCCGCCCCGCCCGACATCCTGGCGCTCGTCCGCCGACCCCACCGGCGCCCGAGAGAGGTCCCCATGAGCAGCTACGGCAGCGAGCCGTCCTCCCCCGCCGACCCGTACGGACCGCCGGCGTACGGCGGGCCACAGGCGTACGGCCAGGGCCACGGGCAGCCGGCCCAGGCGTACGGCCAGCCGCCGCAGGCGTACGGCCAGGGCCACGGACAGCCGTACGGGCAGACGTACGGCCAGGGGTACGGCGGCTACGGCGGCTACGGCGGCCCGCCCGTACGTCCCGGCGGCGTCGTGACGGCCGCCGTCCTCGGCTTCGTCTGGGGCGCCCTGGGCGTCCTGGTCACGATCCTGCTGTTCGTCGGCGGCGTGTTCCTCGGCAGCAACAGCGACGACGCGGAGGACGTCCTGCCGGGCCTCGGGGACGCGCTCGGCACCGCCGCCGGCATCTTCGTCTTCTTCGCGCTGCTGGCCCTGGCCTGGACGGTGGTGATGATCTGGGGCTCGGCGTGGGCGGTGTCCGGCCGCAGCCGGGTGATGCTGCTCGTGGGCGGGTCCATCGCCATCGGAGCCACCCTGCTGCTGACCATCGGCGGGATCGGCTCCGTCGAGGACGAGGGACCCGGCGGGCTGCTGATGGGTCTGGTGGGCCTCGTCGGCTCGATCCTCATCGTGGTGCTGCTGTCGACCGCCCGGTCCTCGGCCTGGTTCGCCGCCGAGCGCGCCCGCCGTCCCCGCTGAGCACGAGGGCCCCCGCTGCCGGCCGGCAGCGGGGGCCCGTCGTGTGTCTCAGTTGCGCGCGGCGGTGCCGGTGTAGTCGTCGGACGCCGACACCCAGCTCATCAGGCCGCGCAGCTTGCGCCCGGTCTCCTCGATCGGGTGCGCCTCGGCGGCGGCGCGCTTGGCCTTGAAGTCCGGCGCACCGGCGTCCTGGTCGGCGATGAAGGCGGCGGCCCAGGAGCCGTCCTTGATCGCGGCCAGGACCTCGCCCATCGACTGCTTCACGCGGGCGTCGATGACCTTGGGGCCGGAGGTGTAGTCGCCGTACTCGGCGGTGTCGGACACCGACCAGCGCTGCTTGGCGATGCCGCCCTCGTACATGAGGTCGACGATCAGCTTCAGCTCGTGCAGGCACTCGAAGTAGGCGACCTCGGGCTGGTAGCCGGCCTCGGTGAGGGTCTCGAACCCGGCGGTGATCAGCGCGCTGGCGCCACCGCAGAGCACGGCCTGCTCGCCGAACAGGTCGGTCTCGGTCTCCTCGGCGAACGTCGTCTTGATGACGCCCGCGCGGGTGCCGCCGATGCCCTTGGCGTAGGACAGCGCGAGCTGCAGCGCGTTGCCGCTGGCGTCCTGCTCGACGGCGACCAGGCAGGGCACGCCCTTGCCGTTCTCGAACTCGCGGCGCACCAGGTGGCCGGGTCCCTTGGGGGCGACCATGGCGACGTCGACACCCGCCGGGGGCTTGATGTAGCCGAAGCGGATGTTGAAGCCGTGGCCGAAGAACAGCGCGTCGCCGTCCTGCAGGTTGGGCTCGACGGACTCGGTGTACAGGTGCCGCTGCACGTGGTCCGGCGCCAGGATCATGATCAGGTCGGCCTCGGCGGCCGCCTCGCCCGGCGTGAGCACCCGCAGGCCCTCGGCCTCGGCCTTGGCCCGGCTCTTGCTGCCCTCGGGCAGGCCGACGCGGACGTCGACGCCCGAGTCGCGCAGCGACAGCGCGTGGGCGTGCCCCTGGCTGCCGTACCCGAGGACGGCGACGGTGCGCCCCTGGATGATCGACAGGTCGGCGTCGTCGTCGTAGAAGATCTCGGCGGCCATGCGGTTGCGGTTCCCTTCGGTTGCGGTTCTCGGTGCGGTGGACTAGGCGGAGCGGTCGACCGGGCGCAAGGTACCGGCGCCGGACATCGACCGCGGACCCCGGCCCAGGGCGACGGTGCCGGACTGCGCCATCTCCTTGATGCCGAGGGGCGCGAGGACGGCCAGCAGCGCCTGCAGCTTGTCGGGCGTGCCGGTGGCCTCGAGGGTCACGGTGTCGGTGTTGACGTCGATCACCCGCGCCCGGAACAGGTCGGCGGTCTGCAGCACCTGGGTCCGGTCGGCCATGGGTGCGCGGACCTTGACCAGCAGCAGCTCGCGCTGGACGGCGGCGTCGCCCTCGAGCTCGACGATCTTGATGACCTCGATGAGCTTGTTGAGCTGCTTGGTGATCTGCTCCAGCGGCGCGGACTCGGCGTCGACGACGATCGTCATCCGGGACAGGTCCGGGTTCTCGGTCGGGCCGACGGCGAGGGACTCGATGTTGAAGCCGCGCCGGCTGAACAGCGCCGAGACGCGGGCCAGCACGCCGGACTTGTTCTCGACGAGGACCGACAGGGTGTGGCGGGTCATTGCTGTCGTCTCCTCAGACCTGGTCGTCGCCGAAGACCGGGCGCAGGTCGCGCGCGGCCAGGATGTCGTCGTTGCTGGCGCCGGCGGCCACCATCGGCCACACCTGCGCGTCCGCGCCGACGACGAAGTCGATGACGACGGGGGCGTCGGTGATCGCCATGGCCTTCTCGATGACGGCGTCGACGTCGTCCTTGGACTCGCAGCGCAGCCCCACGCAGCCCAGCGCCTCGGCGAGGGCGACGAAGTCCGGGATGCGCACCGGCTTCGGCCGGCCCTCGGCGTCCACCGCGTGCAGCTTGGTGTTGGAGTACCGGCCCTCGTAGAAGAGGGTCTGCCACTGGCGGACCATGCCGAGGTTGCCGTTGTTGATGACGGCGACCTTGACCGGGATCCCCTCGATGGCGCAGGTGGCCAGCTCCTGGTTGGTCATCTGGAAGCAGCCGTCGCCGTCGATGGCCCAGACGGTGGTGTCCGGGCAGCCGTACTTGGCGCCCATCGCCGCGGGGACGGCGTAGCCCATCGTCCCGAGGCCGCCGCTGTTGAGCCACGTGCCGGGCTTCTCGTACTTGATGAACTGCGCGGCCCACATCTGGTGCTGGCCCACGCCGGAGGTGTAGATCGCGTCCGGTCCGGCGATCGCGCCCAGCCGCTCGATGACGTACTGCGGGGACAGCGAGCCGTCCTCGGGCTCGTCGTAGCCCAGCGGGTAGCGGGTCCGCCAGTCGTCCAGCTGCGCCCACCACGCCTCGAGGTCGGGCGTGCGGCCGGCCTCGTGCTCGGCGCGGACGGCGGTCACCAGCTCGGCGATCGTCTCCTTGGCGTCGCCCACGATCGGCACGTCGGCCTTGCGGTTCTTGCCGATCTCGGCCGGGTCGATGTCGGCGTGCACGACCAGGGCGTCGGGGGCGAACGACGCGAGGTTGCCGGTCACCCGGTCGTCGAACCGCGCGCCGAGGGCGACGAGGACGTCGGCCTTCTGCAGCGCCGTCACCGCGGCGACCGTGCCGTGCATGCCCGGCATGCCGAGGTGCTGGGGGTCGCTGTCGGGGTAGGCGCCGCGGGCCATCAGGGTGGTGACCACGGGGGCGCCGGTGAGGTGGGCGAGCTCCAGGAGCTCCTCGGTGGCGCCGGCCTTGATCACGCCGCCGCCGACGTAGAGGACCGGCCGGCGGGCGCCGGCGATGAGCGTCGCGGCCTCGCGCACCTGCTTGCCGTGCGGCCGCGTCGTCGGCTTGTAGCCGGGCAGGTCCAGCCGCGGCGGCCAGGAGAAGTCGGTCGTGGCCTGCAGGACGTCCTTGGGGACGTCGACGAGGACCGGGCCGGGGCGGCCGGTGCTGGCCAGGTGGAACGCCTCGGCGATCCGCTGCGGGATCTCCGCGGCGTCGGTGACCAGGAAGTTGTGCTTGGTGACCGGCATCGTGATGCCGCGGATGTCCGCCTCCTGGAAGGCGTCGGTGCCGATGGCGCCGCTGGGCACCTGGCCGGTGATGGCCACGACCGGCACGGAGTCCATGTAGGCGTCGGCCAGCGGCGTCACCAGGTTGGTCGCGCCGGGGCCGGAGGTGGCCATGCAGACCCCGACCCGGCCGGTGGCCTGCGCGTACCCGGTGGCGGCGTGCCCGGCGCCCTGCTCGTGCCGGACCAGCACGTGGCGGACCTTCGAGTCGAACAGCGGGTCGTACAGCGGCAGGATCGCGCCGCCCGGGATGCCGAACACGACGTCGACGCCGACCGCCTCGAGGGACCGGACCAGGCTCTGGGCCCCGGTGATCCCCTGCGCGGGGGCGTGCGCGGCCTCGGCGACCGAGCGGGCGCCGGTCTCCACGCCGGCCAGCGCGGCGGCGGCTTCGCGGGTCGGGTGCTCGCTCGGGGTGGTGGTGCTCATGTCGGCGTTCTCCTGGCGGGGCCTGACGGCGGTCTGCGGGCGGGACGGGGAGGTGGCCGGGCGTACCGGCTCCGGGCGCAAAAAAACCCCTCGTGCCGCGGGCACGGAGGGGTCAGCGCGTCGGTCGACGACCGACGCGCTAGGCGACTACGAGCTGGAGGCAGGCGGAGGGCACGGATCCACTGTGCGCCCCCGCGCCTCCTTCGTCAACCGACGCGTCCCACGAGGTGGACGTCAGCCGCCGTGGCGTGGGACACGTCGCCGCCCGGCGAACCCAGGACGCCGGGGTCGAAGCCGTCGACCAGGGCGACCAGCACGTCCGCGGGCACGGGCCGGCCGACCAGCCAGCCCTGGAGGAAGCCGCACCCGAGCGCGCGGAGGGCGGCCACCTGCGCCGTGGTCTCCACGCCCTCCGCGACCACGTCCATCCCGAGGGTGCGGCCGAGGTCCACGACGGTGGCGACCAGCGCCGCCGTGCGGGGGTCGGTGTCGATGCCGGTCACGAAGCCGCGGTCCATCTTGAGGATGTCGACCGGGAGGCCGGCGAGCTGGGTGAGGGACGAGGCGCCGCGGCCGAAGTCGTCCAGGGCGATGACGCAGCCGAGGTCGGAGAGGCGGCCGAGGGTGGTGCGCAGCAGCTCGGCGTCGTCGGTGAAGACCGACTCGGTCAGCTCGATCATCAGCCGGTCGGCCGGCAGGCCCGAGCGCTCCAGCGCCTCGGCGACGTCCTCGACCAGGCATCGCGCCTGCACGTGCAGGGCCGAGACGTTGACCGCCACGCGCAGGTCGCGGCCGTCGGCGACCAGCCGGGCGTGCTGCGCGGTCGCGGTGCGGATGACCCACCGCTGCAGCGGGACGATGAGGCCCTCCTGCTCGGCGACGGCGATGAACTCCTCCGGCGAGACCGGCCCCAACTCGGGGTGGTCCCAGCGGACGAGCGCCTCGAGGCCGAGCACGCGACCCTGCTCCACGCCGGCGACCGGCTGGTAGGCGACCCACAGCTCCTCCCGCTCGAGGGCCAGGGGCAGGTCGCGGGACAGCCGGCTGCGCCGGCCGGTCTCCTCGACGATGGCCTGACCGGAGGCGCGCACGCCGTTCTTGCCGTGCGCCTTGGCGGTGCGCAGGGCCAGGTCGGCCTGGCGCATGGTCGCCGAGGCGTCCCCGTGCCGGCCGATCTCGGCCACGCCGATGCTGGTGGAGACGTGCAGCGGCGGTCCCGAGGCCTCTCCGGAGTCCGGTCCGGCCGGCGCGGTCGGGAACCGGTGGGTGCGGTCCAGCAGCGCGACGAGGCGCTCGGCCAGGGCGATCGCCTCGTCCGGCCCCGAGTCGACGACGATGGCGAACTCGTCGCCCCCCAGGCGGGCGACCAGGTCGCGGTCCCGGGCCGCGCCGGACAGGTGGCCGGCGACCTCGCGCAGCAGCCGGTCCCCCGCGTCGTGCCCCGCCACGTCGTTGACGGCCTTGAAGCCGTCGAGGTCCAGCAGCAGCAGGCACGACCGCCGGCCGGCGTCGGCACGCGCGATCGCCGTGTCGAGGGCGGCCATGAGCCGGGCGCGATTGGGCAGGCCGGTGAGGAAGTCGGTGTAGGCCATCCGCTCGAGCTCGCGCTGGGTGGCGCTGCGCTCGGTGACGTCGCGCAGGTGCAGCACGAGACCGAGCGACCCCTCGCCGTCGGGCGCGGCGCCGAGGATCTCGATGTCGTGCCAGGCGCCGGCCCGGCTGCCCAGGCGCACCGTGACCGGCAGCTCGACGGGCGCCCCGGCGCGGACGGCCGCCACGACCTGGGCCAGCGTCGCGCGGTGCTGGACGTGCAGCAGTGCCACGAGCGGGCGCCCCGTCAGCTCGACGTCGTCCCAGCCGAGCTGCTCGGCCACCGGTCCGGACGCCCAGGAGACCCGGTCGCCCTCGTCCAGCACCACGGTGACGGCGTCGCCGCTGTGGACGAGCGCGCGGAAGCGTCGCTCGGCGCGCTGCAGCCGCCGGGTGAGCCGGTGGGCGTCCAGGGCCCACAGCAGCGTGCGCACGGACATGAGGCCCACGACGAGGAGCCCGCCGGCGGCCTGGGCCGTGGTCAGGGACAGCCCGAGGGCGGAGCCACCGGTCAGGACGGCGAGCAGGAGGGCCGCCGCGGCCAGCGCCGCCAGTCCGCCCCGCAGTGGCAACGTCCGGTGCGCCGGCGGTACCGCGGGCTCGCCCGGGTCGGTGGCGGCGCCGCGGGCGGCGGCGGCCAGGGTGGCGAGCCAGGCCAGGTCGGCGAGCAGGAGCGGGAGGGCGGAGTCGGCGTCGCGTCCCACCGCACCGCTGACGGCGACGACCGCCATGCCCAGGAACGTGACGAGCAGCCAGGTCGCCGCCGACCGCCGCTCCTCGGCGACGGCGGTCACGGGGACGAGCCCGACGCCGCACAGGGCGACGGCGACCAGCGGGTAGGCGGTGGCGAGCAGTTCCTCGGTGGCGGCGCCTCCGGTGGGCAGGAGGTCGCCGAGGACGATGTGCCCGAGCACCGCGACGGAGGCGGTGACGATGAGCCCGTCGAGGAGTGCGCGGGAGCCGATCCGGCGGCCGGCGCGCGTCGGCATCAGCCACACCGCCCCCGCGATCGCGACCGGGGCCGCCGCCAGCATCGCCAGGTCCTCGAGGCCGCCGGTGGTGCGGTCGGCCATGACGCCCCGGACCCCGGCGATGAGCTGGCCGGTCGCCAGCAGGAGGCCGGCCAGGGCCAGGGCACGCCACGGCCGCCCGGAGCGGCCGGGGAGGTCGGCGGTGAGCGAGGCGACCAGCACGACCGCGGCGAGCGATCCGACGGCCAGGCAGGCGGGCACCACCCAGCCCTCGAGCGCGGAGCCCGCGAGCTCGGCTCCGACGCAGACGGCGCCGAGCAGGACGAGCAGGACGCCGAAGGCGACGACGGACCGCGGGTGCGGGCGGGACCGGGTCACCGCGAGCCGACCAGGCCCGGCCAGAGGGCGCCGGCGCCGGTCTCCAGCAGCTCGGTGAGCTCGGACAGCCGCAGCGGCCGGGAGAGCAGGAACCCCTGGGCGTAGCCGCACCCGAGGCCGCGCAGCACCCCCAGCTGGGCCGGGGTCTCGACGCCCTCGGCGACGACGTCCAGGCCGAGGGACCGGCCGATCGCGATGACCGACTCGCACAGCGCGCGGCTGCGCGGGTGCCGGTCGACCCGTGCCACGAAGTCGCGGTCCAGCTTGAGCACGTCGATGGGCAGGGCGTTGAGGTGGGTGAGCGACGACTGGCCGATGCCGAAGTCGTCCAGGGCGACGTGCACGCCCATGAGTCGCAGCGCCTCGACGTCGACGGCGATGTCGTCGGTGTCGGCCATCAGGGTCGCCTCGGTGATCTCGAGGATGAGCCGCTCGGGCGGGAGCCCGGTGGCCTGCAGCACCGCGGCGACGTCGCCGACGAGGGTGCGGGCGGCCACGTGCGAGGCGGAGATGTTGACGCCCAGCCGGAGGGGGGCGTGGACCACCGGCAGGGTCACCGCGGCGCGCGCGGCCTCCTCCAGCGCCCAGCGCTGGAGCTCGCCGATGACCCCGGCGCGCTCGGCGATCGGCACGAACTCGGTCGGCGGGACCTCGCCCAGCTCCGGGTGCCGCCAGCGCAGCAGCGCCTCCACCCCGACGATCCGCTGTTCCTCGAGGGAGACCACGGGCTGGAAGACGACGCCGATCTCGCCGCGGGAGCGGGCGCCCGGCAGGTCCTCCCGCAGGCGCGCCCGCCGCTCGGCGGCCGAGCCCAGCGCCGGCTCGAACCGGCGCGCGGTGCCGCGACCGCTGCGGCGCGCGGCGCGGACGGCGATCTCGGCACGGGTCCACACCTCGCCGAGCGCCAGACCGGCCTCCAGCGGGACCAGGCCGATGTCGGCGGTGAGGTCGTAGACGCCCGCGGCGGTCGTGATCGGCTGCTCGACCGCCGACAGGCAGCGGTCGGCGAGCAGGTCGCCGGCGCGGGGGGCGCCCAGGGCGAGGACGGCGAACGCGTCGCCGCCCAGCCGCGCCACCGGCTCGTCGCCGCGGACGGTGACCCGCAGCCGGCGGGCGAGCTCGGCCAGGACCTGGGAGGCGAGGTCGCGGCCGGCGTCCTCGCGGACCTCGGTCAGCCCGTCCACCTCGATCAGCAGCAGGGTCGCGGGCTGCACGCCCTCGCTCCCGGCGACGACGAGGCGCTGCTCGATCAGCCGGTCGCAGCCGGTGCGGTTGGGCAGGCCGGTGAGGGGGTCGGTGAAGGCGACGTCCTCGAGCTCCTGCTCCCGCTCGTGGCGCGCGGTGATGTCGCGGCAGTGCAGGACGATCCCGCGGACCTCGGCGTCGGACCGCAGGTCGGCGACGCCCGCCTCGACCTGCCGCCAGGTGCCGTCGACGTGCGCCAGCCGGAGCTCGAGCAGCTCCGGGGCCGGCTCCCCCGGCTCGGTGGGGTGCAGGGCGCGGGCCACCCGCAGGGCGTCACCGGGGTGGGTCACGGTGAGCAGGTCGCGGCCGGTGAGGGCGGTGCCGGCGCCCAGCAGCCGCTCGACGCTGGGAGAGGCCCAGGTGACGCGCAGGTCGCCGTCGAGGATGACCACGGCGTCGCCGCCGGAGGCGACGAGCGAGCGGAACCACGCCTCGCTGCGCAGGATGCGGGTGCTGCGCCGGGCCTCGTCCAGCGCCGTCACCCAGCGGTGCACGGCGGCGAGGGCGACGCAGCAGGCCGCCCCGGCCACCGTGACGGTGGAGGGCACCAGGCCGAGCAGGTAGGTCACGCACACCGCGAGGACGGCGACGAGCATCGCCAGGTGCGGGAGCACGGACCCGAGCCGGACCGATCGGCCGGTGCGCGGAGCGGGACGGGAGCCGTCCCGGCCCGGGCCGGGGTCCATGGTGGCGGCCAGCGCGAGCGACCCGAGCCCGGCGACGACCAGGAGGCGGCTCGCTCCCAGGGCGCCGTCGAGGTGGTGCAGCGCGGCCGAGGTGCCGAGGCCGCGGCCGGCGGTGAGCAGCACGGCCGCGCCGAGCAGGACCAGCGCCATCGGCTGCCGGTGGCTCTCCACGGCGGCGAGCAGGACGAGCGCCGCCACGAGCAGCGCCGAGGTCGTCAGGACGGCGGCGACCAGCACCAGCCGGCCCGTCGCCGGGGTGGCCGCCCAGGTGGCCTGGGGTCCGAAGACGAGCAGCTGCATGCCGGTGACGCAGGCGGCACCGAACAGCGTGGTCTCGACGACGGCCCGGGCACCCGAGCGCAGCCGCTCCCGGGGGACCAGCGTCAGCAGCGAGGCGACGGCGAGGGCGTAGCCGGGCACGGTGGGGGCCCAGCGCAGCAGGACGGCGTCGAGCCGGTCGGCCGGCTGGAGCACCAGGTACGCGCCGAAGCCGACGACCGGGCACAGTGTCGCCGCCGCCAGGAGGCGCCAGCCCCGCGCGCCCCGCTGGTGGTGCCACGCGGCGCGGGCGATCCAGGCGGCGGCACCGACGCCGGCCACCGCCACGGCGCCGTCACCGAGCCGTCCGAGGCCGGGCACGACAGCGGCGACGGCACAGGCCGCGAGCACCGCGCAGGTGCCCGCGAGCAGGGCCCACCTCTGCCTGTCCACATCGCAGACCTCGGCACCGGCGCACGCGTGCTCCAGCCCTGGAGGAGCCGTCTCACCCCTATGGGTCTGTCCGGCCCTCTCGCAGGGGCCCGCCGCGAGCCTGCGGGCGGTGGGGGGCGAGGGGGTCCTTCGTCAGCCGCAGATGGCGCCGTTCGCCGCGGAGCCGACGAGCTTGGCGTACTTGCCGAGCACGCCGGTGGTGTACCGCGCCGGCAGCGGCTCCCAGCCCTCCTTGCGGCGGGCCAGCTCGTCGTCGTCCACCAGCAGGTCCAGCGTGCGGGTGGTGAGGTCGAGCCGGATCCGGTCGCCGTCGCGCACGAAGGCGATCGGGCCGCCGTCGGCGGCCTCGGGGGCGACGTGGCCGACGCACAGCCCGGTGGTGCCGCCGGAGAACCGGCCGTCGGTGAGCAGCAGGACGTCCTTGCCCAGGCCCGCGCCCTTGATGGCGCCGGTGACGGCGAGCATCTCCCGCATGCCCGGGCCCCCGCGGGGGCCCTCGTAGCGGATGACGACGACGTCGTTCGGCTTGAGCGTGCCGTCGGTGACGGCGTCCATCGCGCCCTGCTCGCCGTCGAAGACGCGGGCGGTGCCCTCGAAGACCTCGGCGTCGAAACCGGCGGACTTCACGACCGCGCCCTCGGGCGACAGCGAGCCGCGCAGGATGGTCAGGCCACCGGTCTTGTGGATCGGGTTGTCCATGGCGTGGACGATCGTGCCGTCGAGGTCCGGCGGGGCGATGTCGGCGAGGTTCTCGGCCATCGTCCTGCCGGTCACGGTGAGGGCGTCGCCGTGCAGCAGGCCGGCGTCCAGCAGCGCCCGCAGGACGACGGGCACGCCGCCCACGCGGTCGATGTCGGTCATCACGAACCGGCCGAAGGGCTTCACGTCGGCCAGGTGCGGCGTCCGGTCGCCGATCCGGTTGAAGTCGTCGAGCGTGAGGTCGACCTGCGCCTCGTGGGCGATCGCCAGCAGGTGCAGGACGGCGTTGGTCGAGCCGCCCAGGGCCATGACGACGGTGATCGCGTTCTCGAAGGCCTGCTTGGTCATGATCTGGCGGGCGGTGATGCCCTTGCGCAGCAGGTTGACCACGGCCTCGCCCGACGCGACGGCGAAGGCGTCGCGGCGGCTGTCCGGGGCCGGCGGGGCGGCGCTGCCCGGCAGGGCCATGCCGAGCGCCTCGGCCACGCTGGCCATCGTGTTGGCGGTGTACATGCCGCCGCAGGAGCCCATGCCGGGGCAGGCGGCCTTCTCGACGGCGGCCAGCTCGTCCTCGCTGATGAGCCCGCGGGCGCAGGCGCCGACGGCCTCGAAGACGTCGATGATCGTGAGGTCGTCGCGGTCGCCCAGCTTCCCCGGCAGCGTGGAGCCGGAGTAGAGGAAGACGCTGGCCAGGTCCAGCCGGGCGGCGGCCATGAGCATGCCCGGGAGCGACTTGTCGCAGCCGGCGAGCAGCACCGAGCCGTCGAGCCGCTCGGCGAACATGACGGTCTCGACCGAGTCCGCGATGACCTCGCGGCTGACCAGCGAGGCGCGCATGCCCTCGTGGCCCATGGAGATGCCGTCGGAGACCGAGATCGTGCCGAACTCCAGCGGGAAGCCGCCGGCGGCGTGCACGCCCTCCTTCGCCCGCTTCGCCAGCCGGTCCAGCGAGAGGTTGCAGGGGGTGATCTCGTTCCAGGACGAGGCCACGCCGATCTGCGGCTTCTCCCAGTCGTCGTCGCCCATGCCGACCGCGCGCAGCATGGCCCGGGCCGGGGCCTTGGTGATGCCGTCGGTCACCTCGCGGCTGCGGGGCTTGACGTCTGCGGTGGCTGCGCGGGGTTCTTCGACCGTGGTCACGGCCTGAGGGTAGGCGTGCGCGCGGCCCGCGCCGAGTCAGCAGTGATACTGGTACTGATACCACCACCGAACGCCCTCGGGAGGACCGCGTGACGAGCCCCGCCCGGCGCGAGCTCGGGGAGTTCCTGCGCTCGCGCCGGCAGCAGGTCGACCCGCGCACCGCGGGCCTGCCGCTGGTCGGTCCGCGCCGCACCCCGGGCCTGCGGCGCGAGGAGGTCGCGATGCTCTCCGGCGTCAGCCACACCTGGTACACGTGGCTGGAGCAGGGACGCGACATCCGGCCCTCGCGCCAGGTGGTCGACGCGCTGGCGCGGACGCTGCGGCTGTCGGCCGCCGAGCACGAGTACGTGCTGCGCCTGACCGGGCACGGCACCCCGCCGCCGTCCGCGGTCCCCGACGGGCTGCCGGCACACCTGCAGCGCCTGCTCGACGCGCTGGACCCCTCCCCCGCGTACGCGATCACCGCGAGCTGGTCGATCGTCGGCTGGAACCGCGCCTACGCGGGCTTCTACCCGGGCGTGGCCGCCGCGGCGCCCGGCGACCGCAACCTGCTCTGGCTGGTGTTCACCGACCCGGCGGTCCGCGCGCTGCTCGGGGACTGGGAGAGCGACAGCCGGCGCTTCCTCACCCAGTTCCGCGCCGAGGCCGGCGACCGGCTCGGCGATCCCGAGGTGCTCGCCCTGGTCGCCCGGCTGGAGGCCGCCAGCGAGCACTTCCGCACCGGCTGGGCCAGCCGCGACGTCGACCGGTTCAGCTCCGCCGAACGGCGCTTCGAGCACCCGTCGGTGGGCAGCCTCCTGCTGGAGCACCACCAGCTCACCCCTGCCGACGCACCCGGCGTGCAGCTGGTCGTCTACACCGCTGCCCCCGGCAGCGAGAGCGAGCAGCGACTGACCCGGCTCCCCGGCTGACGGGTCTGGGATCATCGGCAGACGTGGCCGCCCCTGCCCGCATGCGCATGAGCCGTACCGCGCTGCTGCCCGTGCTCGTGCTGTTCGTCTGCGCCGTCCCGCTCGCCGCCGCGGCGTGGTGGGGCGTGTTCGTCCTGCTGATCCCCGTGCTCGCCGCCGCTTGGGTGCTGCGCGTCGGCGTGGACGTCGGCGAGGACGCCCTGACCGTCCGCTCGGTGGTCCGCGCGCGCCGCGTGCGCTGGACGGAGCTGGCCGGCATCCGCGTCGGCGACCGCGGGGCGCTGTTCCTGGTCACGACCGCCGGCACCGAGCTGCGCCTACCGGTGCTGCGCGCCCGCGACCTGCCCTGGCTGGCCTCGCTGTCCGGGGGCCACATCGACGTCCCGGCGCCACCCCGCTCCTGACCGCGCCGCCCCGAGCCGCGACCGACGGCCCCGAGCCCGACCGACCTGCGCCGCCCTGACCGACCCACCCACTCCCTCGCGCCGCTCCGACGACCGGGAGTGCTCGCGGCCCCACCGCGGCTCACCGGTCAGAAGGGCGCCGGCTGCTCCCCGGGTTCGGCGGGTCGGCCGCAGACGCGGCGGCGGAGTCGCTCGCGGCGCTGCGTGGGGGTGAGCCGGGGTCGGGCGAAGCCATCGGTGTCCGACCCAGCGCCGTCACCGGTGGTGGCGGGTTGGCTGCCGTCGTCGGTGCCGAAGCGGGGCGGGACGGTGGTGATCGTGACGCCGCCGGGCAGGGTCCAGACCAGGCCGCCGTCGGAGGACCCGCCCAGCTTCCAGCCCGGTGCCTGGTGGGACAGCCGGTGGTGGTGCTCGCACAGGCCTTCGAGGTTGTGGTGCGCGGTCGGGCCCAGCGGGTGGGGGACGCGGTGGTCCAGGTCGCCGCGGCGCGCGCGGGCACGGCAGCCGGGGAAGCGGCAGCGGCGGTCGCGGAGCCGGACGAACCGGTCGAGCGGGGCGGAGGGTCGGTAGCCGTCGGTCTCCGGTGGTGGTCCGAGGCCGGTGCCGTCGCGGGCGGCGGCGCGGAGCTCGATGCTGTCGGTGAGGGCGAGCAGGCAGCCGCTCAGCTGCTCGACGAGAGCGATCCGTGGCCGTTCGGCGAGCGCGGTGTCGGTGAGCCGGCGCAGGTCCAGCAGCGCCGCCAGCGACCCGACCTCCGCGGAGGCGTCGTGCTGCGCAGCATCGCCCTCGCCATCGCGCGGGTGCGCCTCGACCCGGTCCGCCTCGGTCGAGTCGGCCTCGGCGTCGGTGACGTCGGCATCCGAGAGGTCGGCGTCGGTGGCATCGGCGTCGGAGGGGGCGGCGTCAGAGGGGGCGGCGTCAGAGGGGGCGGCGTCAGAGGGGGCGGCGTCAGAGGGGGCGGCGTCAGAGGGGGCGGCGTCGGAGGGGTCGACCGACTCCGTCGCGTCGACCGGGGTGGTCGGCCGGGGCAGCAGACCGAGGCTGCGGGCCAGTTCGCGGACCAGTGCGGCGGGGACGGTCTCGCCGTCGAGCTCGGCCGGCTCATCAGCGTCGGCGCCGGTGCCGGTGAGCGTGTCGACCGAGGCGATCAGGGTGAGCAGCACCCGCACCGGG
>NZ_QOHG01000046.1 GCF_003319125.1 Blastococcus sp. TF02A-26
GGTGACGTCCCGCTGAGTGGTGGATGTAGTCCTCACCGTGCTGGGTCAGCGGTGTGGTGACTATGACGCGATCAGGGCCGGTTGCGCCACCTCCTCCTTGGACGGACTCGGCCGGTTGAGCGCGGCCATGGAGCCCTCTGAGAGGTAGCGGCGGTCGGAGACCTGCCATTCGTCGTGGGCCTCAACCAGGACGGCGCCGGCCAGGCGGAGCAAGGCTGCGGGGTTGGGGAAGACACCCACGACGTCGGTGCGCCGCTTGATCTCCTTGTTCAGCCGTTCCAGAGGATTGGTCGACCAGACCTTCTTCCAGTGCGCGACGGGGAAGCCGGTGAAGGCCAGCAGATCGTCCGCGGCTTCGCGCAGCATGGCCTCCACCTGCGGGAACTGGCGGCCGAGCATGCCGGCGATGACGTCGAGCTGGGAGCGCACGTGTTCGGCATCGGGCTGGGCGAAGACGGTGCGGATCGCGGCGGCGACCATCTCAGCGTTGCCCTTCGGGACCCGGGCCAGCACATTGCGCATGAAGTGCACCCGGCAGCGCTGCCACGCCGCGCCGAGCAGCACCGCACTGATGGCCGCCTTCAGCCCGGCGTGGGCATCGGAGATGACCAGCTGGGTGCCACTCAGGCCGCGGGCCTTCAGCGAGCGCAGGAATGCCGTCCAGAAGGCGCCGTCCTCGCTGTCGCCGACGGCGAAGCCGAGCACCTCCCGGTGCCCGTCGGCGGCCACCCCGGTGGCGATCACCACCGCCTGGGAGACCACCCGCCGGCTGACCCGCGCCTTGCAGTAGGTGGCGTCCAGGAACACGTAGGGAAACGCCTGCTCGGCCAGCGAGCGGTCGGCGAATGCGCTCACTTCGGCGTCCAGATCGGCGCAGATCCGGGAGACCTCGGACTTGGAGATGCCGGTGTCGGCGCCCAGCGCCTTGACCAGGTCATCGACCTTCCGGGTCGAGACACCGTGCAGGTAGGCCTCCATCACCACCGCGAACAGTGCCTGGTCGATTCGCCGGCGCCGTTCCAGCAGCGAGGGGAAGAACGATCCGGCGCGCAGCTTGGGGATCCGCAGTTCCAGATCCCCAGCGGTCGTGGTCAGCGTGCGTGGGCGGGAGCCGTTGCGCTGGGCGGTGCGGGCATCGGTGCGCTCGTGCGGGGCGGCGCCGATGACCGCGGTGAGCTCGGCCTCGATCAAGGCCTGGTAGATCGTGGTCGCCGCCGACCGGATCCGGTCATCGACGTCGGCAGCCTTCAGTGCCTCCAGCACCTCGAGCAGGGCAGACTGGTCCAGGGCCATCGTGTGTTGTGTCCTTCCGCGAGAACCATTGGCGTGGTCTCGCTGACCATCACACGATGGCCCCTCTACGTGACACTCACGCGAACGGGACCTGGACTTACACCACCCGCAGGGACGTCACCC
>NZ_QOHG01000021.1 GCF_003319125.1 Blastococcus sp. TF02A-26
CGAATCAGCCCGCCGCAAAGCACTGCCGGGCTGGCTCCACGAGTACAACCATCACCGGCCCCACACCGCGACGGAGAACCGACCGCCCATCACTCGATTGACCAACCTGTCCGGGCAGTACAGCTAGGGACGGACGGCGGTCGGCTCCTGCTCGAGCCGCACGCCGAAGCGCTCCTCGACCGTGGCGACGACGTCGGCGGCGAAGGCAAGCAGCTCCGCGGCGGTGGCGCCGGGCTCGGTGGTGAGCGCCAGGCTGTGCCGCGGCGAGGTGCCGACGCGGCCGCGCCGGGTGCCCCGCCCGAAGCCCGCCGACTGCACGAGCCAGGCGGCGCTCAGCTTCACCCGGCCGTCCTCGGCCGGCCAGCTGGGGCAACCCTCGACCGCGCGGTCGGCCGGCACGATCGGGTTGGTGAAGAAGGACCCGGCGCTGCGGGTGTCGGGGTCGGCCGGGTCCCAGACCATCCCCTTGCCCCGGCGCAGGCCGAGCACCGCGTCCCGGACGGCGGCCAGCGGCGCGGTGTGCCCCAGCTCCACGCCCAGCGCCCGGGCCAGCTCGGCGTACCCCACCGGCCGGGACACCTCCGACTCCTCCAGCGCGAAGCCGACCGTGAGGACGACGAACCGGCCGGGCTCCCGCTTGAGCCGGCTGTCGCGGTACGCGAAGGCGCACTCGGCGTTGGTGAGGGTCCGCTCGCGCTGCTCGGCCCGGTCCCAGACGCGCACGGCCGTGATGGTCTGCGCGACCTCCTGCCCATAGGCGCCGACGTTCTGCACCGGGGTCGCACCGGTCGACCCCGGGATCCCGGCGAGCGCCTCCATGCCGGCCAGGCCCTCGGCCACCGTGTACGCGACCAGGTCCTCCCACGGCTCGCCGGCCTGCACCTCCAGGGCCGCGCCGTCGCGGGCGATCCCGCGGCTGCGCACGAGGACGACGTCCCCGGGCCAGCCCTCGTCCGGGGCGACGACGTTGGAGCCCCCGCCGAGCAGCAGCAGCGGCCGGCCGGCGTCGTCGGCGTCGCGGACCGCCGCGACGAGCTCGGCGGCGTCGGTGACCTCCACCAGCCGGGCGGCCGGCCCGCCGACCCCGAGGGTGGTGAGCGGAGCGAGTGGGGCATCGGAGCGGACCTGCACGCACCCCACGCTAGCCGCGACTACGCTCGGCGCCGGTGAGCGAGGCGAGCGGGGGCGATCACAAGAAGCGGGCCGTCCTCCCGCCGAACGCCCCGCGCAAGGCGAACCCACGGCTGGCCGCCGGCCGGGCCCGCGCCCTGGGCCTGCCCACCCGGGGCACGACGAACGCCAACCGGCTGAGGCGGGTCGACCGCTGGCTGGTCGCCACCCAGGTGCCCCGCCTCCGCGACGCCGCCCACCCGCTCGTGGTCGACCTGGGCTACGGCGCCTCCGCGGTCACGACGGTGGAGCTGGCCGACCGGCTGGCGCCGCGGGTGCCCGGCCTGGAGGTCGTGGGCCTGGAGATCGACCCGGAGCGGGTCGATGCGGTGGCCGCCGACCGCGATCCACCGCGGCTGGACTTCCGGCTCGGCGGGTTCGAGCTCGCCGGGCTGCGACCGGTCCTCGTCCGGGCGTTCAACGTGCTGCGCCAGTACGACGAGCCGTCGGCGGCCCGGGCCTGGGAGACGGTGTGCGCCGGCCTCGCCCCCGGCGGGCTGCTGGTGGAGGGCACCTGCGACGAGTGGGGCCGCCGCTCCGCGTGGATCGCCCTGGACGCCGGCGGGCCGCTGACCCTGACCCTGGCCGCGCGGGTCGCGGACCTGGAGCGCCCCTCCGACCTGGCCGAGCGGCTGCCCAAGGCGCTGATCCACCACAACGTGCCCGGGCAGCCGGTGCACGACTTCCTGCGGGCCTTCGACGCGGCGTGGGCCGCGGCCGCCGGGTTGTCGACGTTCGGGCCCCGGCAGCGCTGGGCCGCGGCCGCGCAGACCCTGGGCGACCAGGGCTGGCCGCTGGTCGGCTCGACCCGCCGCTGGCGCGAGGGCGAGCTGACGGTGCGCTGGTCGGCGGTGGCGCCGCGGTGAGCCGCCGGTCCCCCGACCCGCTACCGCCGCCCGGCCGGGTGCCGGTCGCCGGGGGCGTCGCCGAGCTCCTGGGGGACGCCGACCGCGACGGAGCCTGGGTGCTGCTGGTCGACGACACCCCGCAGTCGCACGTGGATCTGGCCGACCCCACGCACCTGGAGTTCGAGTACGTGCGGCGGATGGGCCACGTCCTCGACCTCGCGGCCCCCGAGGGCACGCCGCTGGACGTGCTGCACCTCGGCGGTGGAGCGCTGACGCTGGCCCGCTACGTCGCGGTCACCCGGCCCGGGTCGGGGCAGCGGGTGGTCGAGCTGGACGAGCCGCTCACCGAGCTGGTGCGGGCCCACCTGCCGCTGCCTCGCCACGCCCGGATCCGCGTCCGGGCCGCGGACGCCCGCGCGGGGCTGGCGGCCACGCACGCGGCCAGCAACGACGTCGTCGTCTGCGACGTCTTCGCCGGCGCGCGCACGCCGGCGCACCTGACCACCGTCGAGTTCGCCGCCGAGGTGCACCGGGTGCTCCGCCCGGGCGGGCTCTACACGGCCAACGTCGCCGACGGCCCGCCGCTGCGGTTCGCCCGCGGACAGGTGGCCACGCTGCGGTCGGTGTTCGCGCACGTCTGCCTGGTGGCCGAGCCGGGGACGTTCCGCGGCCGGCGCTTCGGCAACCTCGTCGCCGTCGCCTCGGACGGCCCGCTGCCGGTGGCCGCGCTGACCCGGCGGTGCGCGGCGGACCCGATGCCCTCGCGGGTGGTCGAGGGCGCGGACCTCGACCGGTTCACCGGGGACGCGCAGCCGGTGACCGACGCCGACGCGGCCCCCTCCCCCGAGCCGCCGGCCGGGGTCTTCACCCGCTGACCTCCGGGCCGCGCCGCCGTAGGGTCGGTGCATGACGGCCCCGACACCCCGACTGCGGCGCGACACCCGGCACAAGCGGCTCGGCGGCGTGTGCTCCGGCATCGCCCGGCGCTACGGCCTGTCCACGGGCGCGCTGCGCCTGGCCTTCGTGCTCTCCTGCGTGCTGCCGGGCCCGCAGATCGTGGCCTACCTGGTGCTGTGGCTGGTGATCCCGGCGGACTGAGCCGGGCGACCGGGACTACCAGCCGGTGTTGCCCCGGGGCAGGCCGCGGACGGCCGGGCGGACGTCGACCAGGTAGACGATCGCGGCGATCACCGCCGGGAGCCCGAGGAAGCTCATCGGGCCCAGCGCGACGATGAGCAGCGCGGCCAGGGCGGTGATGCCCAGCCACGCCGGCTTCGTCAGCTTGCCGGCGGCGACGAAGCCGGCGGCGGGGCGGACCAGCGCGTCGCCCAGCGCCCACACGGCGAGCGCGAGGGTCCCGTAGTACAGCGCGTCGAAGACGAGGCCCTGGAAGCCGAAACCCATGGCGCGAGGGTACCCGCGCGGGGCCACCGGATCCGGACATGACAGGGCCCCGGAGCGCGAAGGCAGCTCCGGGGCCCTGGTCGGGGTGCCGGCCGTGGGTCGGCGGGTGGCGTCAGGCCGTGGGCTCGGACTTCTTGGTCGAGCGGGCCCGGGTCACGCGCGCCGAGGTGGTGGCGGTCGCCTTCGAGCGGGCGGGGGTGGCCCGCTTCTTGACCGGCTTGGTGGCCGGCTGCTCGGCGGTCTCCAGGTCGGACTTGATCGCGTCCGCGGCCTCGTCGACGGCGGTCTCGGCCTTGGTGGCGGCCTTGGTGGCCTTCGCCGCGGTCTTCTGCGCGACCGAGGTGACCTTGTCCGAGGCCTCGGTGACGGCCTCGGCGCCGTCGGCGAGGACGTCCTCCAGGGTGTCCTCGACGGCGTCGACGGCGCGCTCGGCGCGGGCGACGACCTTGCGGAAGGCCGGCTGGCGACGCAGCTCGTCGACGACGGTCGCGCCGCGCTCGGCCAGGGTCTCCAGGGTGCCGGCGGCCTGGGTGCGGGCGGTGTCGACCAGACCGGTGACGGTGGCCCGGACGGTCTCCGGCTTCACGAACTCGCCGAACTGCAGGGCGGTGGTGCGGGCGGTCTGCACGGCGCCGCGGGCGCGGCCGGCGGCCTCCTCGGCGCGGGTGCGGGCCTCCTTGGCGGCCAGGTCCGCCTGGACCTGGGCCTCGCCGGGCAGGGCCTCGACGCGGGAGACGAGCGAGCCGACGACGGCGCGGGCGCGCTCGACGGCCAGGTCGCCGGCGCCGACGAGGGCCAGCACCGGGGTGCGGCCGCGCTCGGCGAGCTGCTCGCCGTAGGTCTTCAGGGTCTCGGTGGTGCTCATGCCGACTCCTCCGTGGGGTCTGGGGTGGTGGTCTGCTGCGTGTTCTTCGTGCTGGCGGCGTGCTCGCGGACGTAGGTCTCGTAGAGCTCGAGGAGCACGGCCCGGTGCCGCTCGGAGAGCGCCTCGTCGGCGCGGATGGCGGCGACCGTGTCCGGGTTGCCCGACCGGCGGTCGAGGATCCCGGCCTGCTCGTACAGCGTCTCGGCCGAGATCTGCAGACCCTTGGCGATGGCCGCCAGGATCTCTGCCGACGGCTTGCGCAGACCACGCTCCACCTGGGACAGGTACGGGTTGCTCACCCCGGCGGTGCGGGCGAGCTCCCGGAGCGACACCCGGGCGGCGCTGCGCTGCTCCCGGATGAAGTCCCCGACCTGCGAGCTGGTCGCCGAGACCTTCTCCTTCTCGGCGGCGACCGTGTCCGCGACGCTGCCGGCGAGCTGGTCCACCTTCTCGCGGACGGTGGTCACCTGCTCGCGCACGAACTCGGTCGGTGTCTGCACGGGTACGACGGTAATCGGGGGTGCTAGCTCCTGCAAGCGGAACAGCTAGCACCCGGCCGTGACCCTCCTCACCTCGACGAGGAAGAGGTCAGCCGGTCAGGACCGCCGCGGCGCGCACCTCGCCGACGACGCCGTCGCCGCCGCTCACCGGGGTGAGCTCCCACGGCGCGAGGGGGTCGGCGGGAACACCGAGCCGGCGCAGCCCCGCGGCCAGCGCCGGGCCCCGGCCGCGGTCCCCGCCGTCGTCCAGCTTGAGCGCGACCGCGCCCCCGCCCGGGAGCGCGGCCACGTGCACGCCGTCGGCCCCGCCCTTCACCAGCAGCCCGGGGACGGCGGTCATGAGGCCGGTGTCCTCCCGGCCGGTGCCGGCGACGTACCAGGGTTCGGCGCGCATCGCGTCGGCCACGCGCCGGCCGGCGGTGCCCTCGGCGGCCCGGACGAGGGACAGCACGCCGCGCGCCAGCCCGGTGAGCGAGAGCGCGTGCTGCGGCGCGCCGCAGCCGTCCACGACCACGGCGGACACCGGCCGGCCGGCGGCCTCGCCGAGGCGTGCCTCGATCGCCTGCTGCAGGGGGTGCTCGCGGTCCAGGTAGCCCTCGGTCGGCCACCCCGCGGCGACGCAGGCGGCCAGCATCGCGGCGTGCTTGCCGGAGCAGTTCATGGCCAGCCGCTCGGGCGCCCGCCCGCCGGCCAGCCAGCCGGCGCGGGTCCGCTCGTGCTGGGGCAGGGCCGGCGGGCAGCCCAGCGCCTCGGGACCGAGCCCGGCCGCGGCGAGGATGCCGGCCGCGAGGTCCCGGTGGCCGTCCTCGCCCGAGTGGGAGCCGGCCGCGATGGCGAGCTCGGCGGCGGAGCCGGGCGACCAGCCGGCGTCCAGGTAGACGGTGGCCTGCACCGGCTTGTTCGAGGAGCGGGGCAGCACCGGCCGGTCGACGTCGCCGGTCGAGAAAGCCACCTCGCCCTCGGCGGAGAGGACGACGAGCGCGCCCCGGTGCACCGACTCGAGGAACCCCGACCGCCAGACCTCCACGAGGACCGGCGCGTCCGGCCAGGCGCTCACCGGCCTTCGTCGGCGAGCAGGGCGGCGACGTCGGCCTCGCCGTTGCGGTAGCGGCGGGCGAGCTCGCCGGCCAGCCCGTCCATCACCTGCTGCACGCCGCGACGGCGCTCCGAGAGGGACCCCTCGGCCGCGGCCAGCGCCCGGGCGGCCTGCTCGAGGTCGGCGTCGGGCAGCTCGCTGATGGCCAGGAGGTCGACGCCGGGGGTCAGGGCGTTGACCCAGGACTCGTACTCCTCCGGCGCGGCCGGCTGCACCGTCTGGTGGCGGCCCAGGCCGTGCGCGGGGCCGCGGCCCTTCTCGGCGAGGATCTCCGGCAGCAGGTCGAGCAGGGACCGGCCGTCGTGCTCGGCCCGTCGCTGGAGCTCCCGGCGGACGATGTCCAGCCGCCCCTGCAGCAGCCGCCGCGTGTAGGAGAGGTTGACCTCCTGCTGCTCGGCGTGCCGCCGCAGCCGGCGTACCTCGGCCATCGGGCTGCTGACGGCGGACTCGAGGAAACCGGGGTCGAGCAGCGCGTCGACGTCGGCGCCGCCGGCGGGGGGAGGCTGGGTCGTCATCGGATCTCCACGGACGTCGGGTGCGGTGCGGGTCGGGGTGCGAGCAGCCCGGCGGGCGGGCCGAGCAGGAGGTCGCGGGCGGTGGCCGGCGGCACCGGCGGGCGCTGGGCGATCCGCGCCAGCCCCGCGGCACGGGCCACCAGCTGCAGGTCGGCGCGACCGGGCTCGCCGGGCGCGGACCCGTCCGCGCCGTCCGCGGTACCGGCCCGGACGTGCCCGCCGGCCGACAGCGCGGCGAGCAGCACGGGCAGGGCCGAGGTGCCGGCGCCGACAGCGCTCCACACGGCACCGGCGGGCAGCCGCTCCAGGCAGGCCGCGACCGCGGCCAGCGTGCCCGGCAACCCGCCGGGGCGCCCGAGCACCAGCGAGACGTGCACCGCAGCGGCGGGTGCCAGCTCGGCGAGGGCGTCGAGGTCCTGCAGGGCCCCGACCTCGAACACGGGCGCTGCTCCTCCGGCGAGGACGGCGTCCACCCGCTCGCCGAGCAGTCCGCGCGGGAGGTCCAGGGGCACGGTGACCAGGTCGGCGCCGAGCCCGGGGGCGGCCGCCTGCACCAGCAGGTCGGTCTCCTCGCGGACCGCCGCGACGGTCGCGCCGGCGGCGGCCGCGTCGAGCGGCGGCAGCACGAGCACGGCGGCACCCACGGCCTGGCAGTCCCGCGCGGTGACGGCGAGCTCGTCCGGCGCCGCCGGAGCGGGCGCCAGGGTCACGAGGGTCCCCGAGGTCACCGCTGAATGGTGGCAGACCGCACGGCGCGCACCCGCTCCCGGGCCGCGACCTGCGCGTCGTCGAGAGCGGCCGGCCCGTCGTCGGGGTCGATCGCCGCCCGGGAGCCGCCCACCGTCAGTTCCGCGTCCGCGGCCACCGACTGCTTCACCAGGGCCAGCGCGATCACGCCGAGCTCGTGGTGCCGCACGACGGAGCCGACCCGGCCCACCTCGCGGGCGCCGAGCAGCACCGGCGTCCCCGGCTCGGGCAGGTCCTCGCTGACGCCGTCCAGGTGCAGCAGGACGAACCGGCGCGGCGGCCGGCCCAGGTTGTGCACCCGGGCGACGGTCTCCTGCCCGCGGTAGCAGCCCTTCTGCAGGTGGACGGCGGTGCGCAGCCACTCCAGCTCGTTCGGGATCGTCCGGTGGTCGCTGTCGACGCCGAACCGGGGACGGCGGGCCTCGACCCGCAGCGCCTCGAAGGCGTCGATCCCGGCCAGGCCGGCGCCCGCGCCCAGGAGGGCGTCGGCGACGCCGTCGACGGCCGACCGCGGCACGAGGAGGTCCACGACCGGCGCGCCGTCGCCGATGGGCGGCATCCGGCGGGCCCAGCCGCCGCCGGCGAGCGGCTCGACGGCCGACGGCGCCGCCGGCACCGGGAGACCCGCGGCGGCGAGCACCTCGTCGCCGCGCGGTCCGACGAGCGACAGCAGCGCCCAGTCGGCGGTGACCAGCGCCGGCTCGACGCGCAGCATGAAGCGCATCCGGTCGAGGAAGGTGTGCAGCGCCGGTCCGGTGCCCGGCTCGACGTCGGCCCAGACGGTGCCGTCGAGTTCGGTGATCGCCAGGTGGTGCTCGACGTGTCCCTGCGGGGAGAGCAGGAGCGCCTCGGTGCCCGTGCGGTCCGCGAGGTGCTCGACGTGCTGGCTGAGCAGGCTGTGCAGCCAGGTCAGCCGGTCGGGCCCCGGGATCGCGAGCACGTCGCGGTCGCTGCGGTCGACCAGTCCGGCGCCCTCGGCCAGCTGCCGCTGCTCGCGCAGCGGGTCGCCGTAGTGGCCGGCGGTCCCGCCGGTCTCGACGGCGACGGCGCCCGGTCGGCTCAGCAGGGCGGATGGGGTCACGGTCGCTCCTCGGTCGTACGGCAGGACCGGCACGTCCCGGACAGGGCGACGTGGCCGATGTCCAGGCTGAAACCCAGATCGGCCGCCAGACGTTCCGCGGCGGCGTCGAGCAGGTGCGGATCCACCGAGTCGATGCCCCCGCACACCTGGCAGACGACGTGCAGGTGCGGGTGCTCGAAGGCGTGGTAGACCGGCGCGCCCTTGCCGAGGTGGGTGTGCCACACCAGGCCGAGCCGCTCGAGCAGCTCGAGGTTGCGGTAGACGGTCGAGGTGTCGGGCGCGGCGCCGTCCGGTCCCGCCTCCTCGCGCAGCCGCGCCCCGATGGCCTCCGGGGTGGCGTGCTCGAGGGCGGCGACCGCCGCGAGCACCTGCGTGCGCTGGGTGGTCAGCCGCAGGCCGCGGGCCCGGAGCCGCTCGGCGAGCGGCGCGGCGTCGGGTGCGGAGGAGTCGGCCACGGCCCCGAGCCTAGGCGCGCGAGGTCGGCGAACAGGTCGGCGTAGTCGGCGACCGGGACGCCGTCGACCGAGAGCCCGGGATCCCCGGTCACCCCGTCGATGCCGCCGGCCTCGCCCGCGGCGGTGAGCAGCGCGGCGTCCAGCGCCGGGTGCAGCAGCGCCCGGAGCGCCTCCCCCCGGTCGGGGACGGCGCGGGCGAGCGCGGCGACCAGCGCGTAGCAGCCCCAGTTGGAGGTGCCGGCCACCACGAGGTGGTCGACGGGTGTGCGGCAGGCGATCTCGCTGCCGTGCGGGACCGCAGTGGCCACCACGTCGAGCGGCACGGTGCCCATGCCGATCTCGTTGCCGCCGTCGCCGACCGCTCCGGTGGGCAGCCCGGGCAGGTCGAACGCGGCGTGCAGGGGCGCGGTCGAGGCGCTGATGTCCACCGCGCGCATGGTCATGACGCGGCCGTGCCGGTTGGGGCCCAGCCGCTCGACGGCGACGAGCGCACCGAGGTCCAGGGCGGCCACCGTCGTCCGGACCTCGTCCTCGGTGGCGTTCCGGGGCAGGACGACCGCGGGACCGCAGCCGGCCGCGCCCAGGCAGGCGTCGACGACCGGCCCGCACCACGCGTCGGTCAGCACGACCGGCTCGCCGCCGAGGACGGTCAGCGCCCGGGCGAGGACGGCAGCGCCCACCGGGCCGTCGGTCTCCGCGGCCGGCCGGGGCGCCCAGGCGATGTGCACGCCGGTGACCAGGCCGATCCGCCGTCCCGCGATCGCCGTCCCGGCCAGGACCGCCGCCAGGCGGGCGAGCTGCCCGGCCATCGGCGCCCCCAGGGCGGAGACGTCCCGGGCGCCGGGGCGCAGGACGGCGAGCTCGAGGGGGTCCAGCGGGCTACTCCACCGGGGCGCGGGCGTCGTCCAGCACCCGCCGCAGCACGGCGAGGTGCTCCTCGGGGACGGCGTGCTCGCCCCGCGGCGGGAGGAACCCGGCGACGGTCGAGCCGGTGACCGCGGCGAACGCGGCCGCCTCCTCGCCCAGCTCGCGCACCACCGGCTGGTCGCGCCAGGCGCGGCTGCCGGCCAGGTGCGCCATGGCGGCGGCGCTCTCGGCCCGCTCGCCGACGCAGTCGAAGGGCTTGTCGGTCGCCCAGAGCACGCGGAAGCCGTCGGCCAGGGAGAGGTCGGCCAGCGGGTTGCCGCCGAACATCCGCTGGGTCTCGGCCGGGGTGAGGAAGACCGCGAACACCAGGAAGGTGAACAGGCACTTGTCGCAGTGCAGGCACCAGCGCTGCGTCGCCTCGCCGCCCATGTGCCGCTGCGTGTACGAGCGGTTGCAGCTGAGGATGTGCTCGCGCAGCGGCAGCGCCGCGACCGCCGCCACGGTGGCCAGCTCCGACAGCTGGCGGGTGAGGCTGAAGTAGGTGACGCCGACCTCGGCCGCGGCGGCGGCGAACAGCCGCTCGAACTCGTAGGACTTCGAGTACTGGTGGTTCACCGGCACGCCGTCGACCGACATCGTCTCCTCGTCGGCCGAGCGCTCGTTGGCGAAGACGACCGGGTCGTACCCGCCGAGGACGGCGACCAGCGTGGAGATCGCGGAGTTGATGGCGGTCACCGGCACGTGGCCGTTGAGCCCGCCCTCCTTCGTCCGCTGGATCATCAGCGGGTCCAGCCGGCGGCGGACGCCGAGCAGCGGGGCGCCGGCGGCACGGGCGACGTCGCGCTGGGCGTCGGTCGGGTTGACCGCCAGCGCCGTCCCCTCCGGGAGGACGACGAGGGCGAGCGCGGAGTCCTTGCCGCCCCCGACCGGGAGCAGCGCGCCGCGCCCGCCGGCCGCCGGAGCGGGGACCGCGGCCTCGCGCAGCTCCACCTCCCACCGCACCCCGTGCGGCAGCGGCAGCCGGTTGACCGCGGCGAACTCCCCCAGCCCGGAGCTGTAGGCGGCCTCTGCCACGGCGAACGCGGCCTTGCTGACCGCCCGCCGCACGACGACGTGCCCCGGGGCGGCGAGCTTGTAGTAGCTGGTGCCCATGACCAGGTGGACCAGGTCGAGGGCGGCGTCGAGCTGCTCGGGCGCGGTCGTGCGCAGCAGCGCGGGGTCCAGCGTCAGCCGTTCGGTGAACTCGTCGTCGCCGAGCCGGTAGGAGAAGGCGGCCTCGCCGGTGGCGACGTCGAGGGAGCGGTCGGTGATCTCGAACGGCGGGGTGGTCATCGGGCGGCTCCTGGGAGGGCGGTCGCGCCGGCGGCGAGCACGAGCTCGGTGAACCGCGCGGCCAGTTCCTCGTAGTTGCGGAAGCGGTTGTAGCTGGGGGCCCCGGGCGAGAGGAGGACGACGCCGCCGGGCACCGCCGTCCCGAGGGCGGCCGCGACCGCCTCCTCCAGCGACGCCGTCTCGTGCACGGTCACCGCCGAGCTCCCGTCGGCCCGGCGGACGTCGGCGGCCAACCGGGTCCCCGTGTCGGGCACGGTGACCAGCGTGACGGCGTCCCCGCGGGCGACCAACGCCGCGGCGAGGCCGGTGTAGTCCAGGCCGCGGTCCTGCCCGCCGGCGATGAGGGTCACCGGCCGCGGGGCGAGCGCGTCGAGGGCGGCCAGCACCGACACCGGGGTGGTGCTCAGCGTGTCGTCGACGACGGTCACCTCGCCGAGGCGGGCGATCGGCGACAGCCGGTGCGGCAGCGCCTGGAAGGCCCCGACGGCGCCGAGCACCTGCTCGACGTGCGCGCCGAGGCCGAGCCCGAGCAGCGCGCAGGCGGCCAGCGCGACGCGCGCGTTGCCCAGGTTGTGCTCGCCCAGCAGGTGCTCCGGCCGCAGCGCGGCGGCCAGCCCGGCCGGCACCAGCTCGGTGGGGTCGACCAGCTGCGCGGGATCCAGGTAGCGCTCCGCGATCCGCCGGGCCTGCGGCGCCACCACCACCGACCGGACCGGGCAGCCGGTGAAGACGCGCAGCTTGTCGCGGTAGTAGGTCGCCACGTCCCCGTGCCAGTCCAGGTGCTCGGGCGCCAGCGAGGTGAGCGCGCCGAGGCCGGCGAAGTCGGGCACCGCGGCGGCCTGGTAGCTGGAGATCTCGACGACGAGCGTGCGGTCCGCCGCCGTCCCGTCCAGCAGCACGTCGAGCAGCGGGGTGCCGATGTTCCCGGCGTGCACGGCCGGCCGGCCGGCCGCCTGCAGCGCGGCCGCGGTCAGCGCGCTGGTCGTGCTCTTGCCCTTCGTGCCGGTGACGCACAGCGTCGGGACGGCGCGGCGGGCGAACTCCGCGAGCGCGACACCCGTGCCGGTGGTGACGCAGGTCCGCTCGGCGAGCTCCCGCGCCTCGGGCCGGTAGGGACTGATCCCCGGCGAGCGGACGACGACGTCGCACCCGGCCAGGTCGGCGACGTCGGCCGAGGCGGTGACGCCGCCGGGGACGTCCACGGGGCGGCTGTCGACGACGTGCACGGCGGCGGCGCCGGCGGTCAGCGCCGCGCGGACGGCGGCCCGACCCTCGCGGCCGTGGCCCCAGACCCCGACCCGGACGCCGGCCAGCTCCTCCAGCCGAACGGAGCGCTCCCGCGGGGGTGCTGCGGGGGCCGGTTCCACGCCTGCCCACTCTACGGACCGGCGCCCGCGCCGACCGGCCGCCGAGCGGGACTCCCGGTAGGGTCGTCGGCGGTGTGCCGGGAAGTCTGGTCGGCGGCTGCTCCTCGGTGAGCAGGGCTGACCCGACCCCACCTCCCCCTGGAGCCGCTCCCGTGCCCAGTTCCGCCTCCGGTGCCCCCCGCCTCCTCGGCCGCGGGTCCTGGACCGAAGCCGAGCGGATCGCCCGGGTCCTCCGCAAGGAGACCGTCGGCGGCGTCCTCCTCCTGATCGCCGCGCTGGTCGCGCTGGTCTGGGCCAACTCGCCCTGGTCGGCGGCGTACGAGACGCTGCGCGACACCCGCGTCGGGCCGGAGGCGCTGCACCTGGACCTGACGCTGGGCACCTGGGCGGCCGACGGGTTGCTGGCGATCTTCTTCTTCGTCGCCGGCCTGGAGCTCAAGCGCGAGTTCGTCGCCGGGGACCTGCGCGAACCCCGCCGGGCCGCGTTGCCGATCGCGGCCGCCGTGGGCGGCATGGCGGTGCCCGCGCTGCTGTTCGTGCTGTTCAACCTCGGCCGCGACGACGGCGCGCTGCAGGGGTGGGCCATCCCGAGCGCGACCGACATCGCCTTCGCCCTCGCCGTCCTCGCCGTGATCAGCACGCACCTGCCCAGCGCGCTGCGCACCTTCCTGCTGACCCTGGCCGTGGTCGACGACCTCCTGGCCATCATGGTGATCGCGGTCTTCTACACGTCCGAGCTGGCGGTGACCCCGCTGCTGCTCTCGCTCGTGCCGCTGGCCGTCTTCGGGTTCCTGGTGCAGAAGCGGATCCGGTCCTGGTGGCTGCTGCTCCCCCTGGCCGCGGTGACGTGGGTGCTGATGCACGAGTCCGGCGTCCACGCCACGGTGGCCGGGGTCCTGCTGGCCTTCACCGTGCCCGTGGTCCGCAGCGAGGCCGCCGGCGGGCCCGACGCCGGGCCGGGGCTGGCCGAGCACTTCGAGCACCGCATCCGTCCGCTCTCGGCCGGTGTCGCCGTCCCGGTGTTCGCCTTCTTCTCCGCCGGCGTCACGATCGGCGGCCTGTCGGGGCTGGCCGACTCGGCCACCGACACCGTGGCCCTGGGCATCGCGGTGGGGCTGGTGGCGGGCAAGGCCATCGGCATCACCGCGGCCACGTGGCTGGTCGCGCGGTTCACCCGGGCCCAGCTCGACGAGAACCTGGGCTGGCCCGACGTCGTCGGCCTGGCCCTGCTCGGCGGCATGGGCTTCACCGTCTCGCTGCTCATCACCGAGCTGGCGTACGGGCTGGGCTCGCCGACCTACGACCACGCCAAGGTGGGCATCCTCGTCGGGACCGTCGTCGCCGCCCTGCTGGCCGCGGTGATCCTCCGGGCCCGCAACCGCCGCTACCGGCAGATGTTCATGGAGGAGCGGGTCGACCGCGACGCCGACGGGATCCCCGACGTCTACCAGGTCGAGAGCGTGGACGACCGCGCCGACCACGTGTCCCGCTGGGGCGACGCACCGCCGCCGGGCCGGTCCGCGGGCGGTTCCGCCGACGGCTGAAAAAGCTCGTTGCCGACCTCCGGAACCAGTCGTACCGTCGAGGTACACGAGAGAGGAGGTGGTCCGTAACTTGCATGCTTACAGGACACGTGAGGTGGCTGTCCGCTAGCCGCCGTCCAGATGGGCCGCCCGTTCGGAGTGGAATCCGAACGACGGCATGATCGCCCGTCCGTCGTACGGCGGCGAGCGAGAACCGGACAGTCACCCGACCCCCGGGCCGCCGACGTTTGTCCAGTCGGCCCGCGTGCAGCTCCCCCGTTCGACGGGGCAGGGCGCAGCGGAACAGCCCGGGGGTTGTCCGTTCCCGGGGTCCTCCGGCTAGGTTCCGTCCCGTGATGCTGGCCGGGCGGCCCGTCGAGACCGACCTCTCCGCCGCCGCGTGGCTCGTCGAGGCCCTGGCCTCCGCCGCGCGCGGCACCGTCGCCGCCCTCGTGCCGGCCGGCTTCCCCGCTCACGCGCGCGTGCTGCACCCCGCCGTCCGCTACGACGGCGACGACGACGTCGACGTCCGCTGGGACGAGGTCGCCGCGTACAACGGCACCCGCGCGCACCGGCTCATGCAGTGGCCGGGGATCACCGGCTCGTGGGACTACGTCGGCGAGGAGGACCAGCCCGACGTCTGGAACGACACCCCCGCTCCCGGGCACCTGCCCGCGCACGTGGCGGTGGAGCTGGCCGGGGTGCTGACCGCCGCGACGACGACGCCGGACCGGTGCTGGTTCGGCGCCTGCGACGAGACCGCGGCCGGGCCCCGCCTGACGCTGCCCTCGTGCGAGCTGCTGCTGGTCAGCGGTCCGATCACCCTCGCTGCGGCGAACATGGCCGCCGAGCCGCAGGAGCAGAGCCCCGCGCTGTGGTGGCCGGCCGACCGCGCCTGGTGCGTGGCCACCGACCCGGAGCTGATGAGCACCTACGTCGCCGGCCCCGTCGAGGTCGTGGACGCGCTGCTCGCCTCGCGGCTGGAGGTGCACCCCGCCCGGGCCGACGACCCGGTGGGCTACGCCGCCGACGCGGTGAACCCGGTCGCCCCGCGCAGCTGAACGGCGGGCGGAACCGCCGTTGCGCGCGGAGTCAGAGTCGGGCCAGCTCGGACTCCAGGTCGTCCAGGCCCAGGGAGCCCTGTGCCAGCGCCGCCATGTGCCACGCCCTGAGGTCGAAGCCCGCTCCCCGGCTGCGGCGGGCGGCCTCCCGTCCGGCCAGCCACGCCCGCTCGCCCAGCTTGTAGCTGATCGCCTGCCCGGGGACGCCGAGGTAGCGCACCAGCTCGCTGTCGAGGAACGCCGCGGTGCTGCCGCTGTGCTCGCCGAGGAAGGCCCGCGCCAGCTCCGGCGTCCACGGGCGGCCGCGGTGCTCGGCGAGGACCCCGTCGGCGTCCGCGGGCACCGGGAGGCCCAGGTGCATCCCGAGGTCGACGACGACCCGCATCGCCCGCAGCTGCTGGCCGTCCAGGTAGCCCAGGCGGGCCCACGGCTCGGTGAAGTAGCCGAGCTCGTCCATGAGCCGCTCGGCGTAGAGCGCCCAGCCCTCGATGTCGGCGCCCACCATCCCCACCGACGTCTGGAAGGTCGACAGCTCTCCCGCGCAGAGCACCCACTCGGCCAGCTGCAGGTGGTGGCCGGGAACGCCCTCGTGGTACCAGATCGAGACGAGGTCCCACAGCGGGAACCGCTCGCGGCCGAGGACCGGTAGCCAGGTGCGCCCCGGCCGGGAGAAGTCCTGCGACGGCTGCGTGTAGAACGCGCCGGCCGCGCTGCCGGGCGGCGACACCACCGCCTCCACGCGGCGGATCGGGCCGGCGATGTCGAAGTGCGTGCCGTCGAGGGCCTCGATCGCCCGGTCCATGACGCCCTGCAGGTACGCGCGGGTCGCCTCGACGCCGTCCACCGCCGGACCGTTGCGCTCGACCCAGCGCATCCCCTCCAGCGGAGAGGCACCGGAGAGCACCTCGCCGGCGGCCCGGCGCTGCTCGGCCAGCAGCCGGCGGTGCTCGTCCCACCCGAACGCGTAGGCCTCCTCCAGCCGGCCGCCGGACCCCAGCTCGGCGCCGGTCCAGCGACGGGCGGCGAGGGCGTACCGCTCCCGGCCGACGGCGTCGGGCGTGCCCTCGGCCCGCGGGAGGTACTCGTCGCGCAGGAAGTCGCGGACCTCGGCGACGGCGGCGTCCGCGGCCGTGGCGGCGGCATCCAGGTCGCGTCGCAGGACCTCGGGACCGGCGGCGGCGAACGTGCCGAACCAGGGCCCGGCCAGCCAGGTGTCGAGCTGGCCGACGACGGTGCGCACCTGTCGCGGGGCCACCAGCAGCCCCCGGCCGGCTCCCTCCCGCAGGGTGGCCACGAACCCGCGGTACGCGGCCGGGACCCGCGCCATCCGCCGCACCAGGAGGGACCAGTCCTCCTCGGTCGCCGCGGGCATGAGCATGAACACCTGGCGGACGGCGTGCACCGGGCTGAACAGGTGGGAGAGCTCGCGGAGCCCCTCGCCCGAGTCGAGCCACGCCAGCTCGGCGCCGAGCCGCTCACCCAGCAGGCGGGCGCAGCGGCGTGCGGCCGCGTCGGGCGCCGGAGCCGCCGCCAGCTCCGCGAGCGTGCGGCGGGCCAGCTCCGCACGCGCCTCGAGGCCCTCCGGGCCGGTGTCGGGCAGCCGGTCGGAGGCCTCGCCCAACGACGTGGCGACCAGCGGGTCCAGCTCGCACAGCTGCGCGACGTGGCGGTCGGCGACCTGGCGCGGGCCGGGGGCCGGCGCGCTCACCGCAGGCGTTCGAGCCGCGCCGACATCGTGGGACGGGGCGGCGCGTCCCCGATCGCCCGGTCGATCGCGTACATCAGCGCGCCCTCGACGACCCCGTAGAGGCGGACCGACCGGGTGACGTCCGGCCCGTCGGGGGTGTGCGCGAGCACGTCGGAGGTGAGCTCCCAGCTGGTCGTCGTCCGCGCGGTGCCCACGTAGAGCTCGACCAGCCCGGCCGGGTCGACGACGAGCAGTTCCACCTCGTCGTCCCCGCGCGGCCGCCAGAAGCCGGACTCGCGGGCGTCGGGTCCGGCCGGCTTCCCGTCGTCGTCGATCAGCCAGGTCCGCGACTCGTAGGCGAGGAAGCCCCGGCCGTCGTGGGCGAACCGCGCCCACTGGCCGAAGCGCCGGTCGGCGCCGTCGCCGGCGCTCACGCCCTCACCGTGCCACTCGCCGAGCAGCGGCAGCAGCCCGAGCAGCTCGTGCGCGACCTCGGGGCCGGACCGGACGTCGACGGTGTCCTCGACCGGCAGCTGCGTCGGCTCCGTCACCTCCGCACCTCGCGCGGGCGGCGGGCGAGACGGACGGCGCCGTAGCCGGTGCCGAGCGCAGCCAGCGACGTCAGGACGACGAGGACCCAGGCGGAGACCATGGCCCCACCGTAGGAGCCCCGCAGCCGCCCGGCTCAGGCGGGCGAACGCACCGCCCCGACGGTCGCGGCGGTCACCCGGTCCCACGGCGTGGCCACGAGGCCGAACGTCTTCGTCGTCGCGCTCGCGTCCATCAGGTAGGGCTGGTCGAACTGGTGCCGGACGTCGACGACCTCGCGCATCATCGGGGAGAACGCGCCGACGGCCCGCAGCACCGGCCACGGGATGCCGCTGACCGGCACGGCGGGCCGGCCGGCGGCGGCGCAGAGGTCGGCGATCGCCTCGCGCTGCGACCGGGGCGGGCTGCTGGGCACGTGCCAGGCCCGGCCCAGGGCGCGCTCGTCGGTCCCCAGCGTCACCAGCGTCGCGGCCACGTCGGGCAGGAAGCTCCACGAGCGGGGCGCGTCCGGGTCCCCGACGACCCATGCCCGGCGGCCGGAGCGCACGGCGGGCAGCTGGCGGACCAGGTGGGAGTTCGACGCCGGCACGCCCGGTCCGACGAAGTCCGCGGCCCGGGCCTCGGTCGTCCGGATCCGGCCGGCCTCGTGGGCGGCGAGCGCGTCGGCCCACATGCGGTTGCGGACCCGCCCCTTGGTGTCGGTGGCGGCCAGTGGCGAGTCCGGCGTCATGACGCCGGCCGGCCGGCCGTAGCCGTAGAGGTTGCCCATGGTGACCAGCACGGCCTCGGTCCGCTCGGCTGCGGCGAGCAGGGCGGCGGCGACGGGCGGCCAGTCCTGCGGCCAGCGGGAGTAGACCGGGTTCACCGCGTTGTAGAGGGCGGCAGCCCCCCGAGCGGCCTCGGCGAGCGCGTCGGCGTCGGCGGCGTCGACCTGCCGGTGCTCCACGGCCGCCGTCGAGCTGCCCCCGCTGCGGGACAGCACCCGCACCTCGTGCCCGCGCGCGGCGAGCAGCTCCGCCGTCCCGGTCCCCACCGGCCCCTTGCCGACGATCACGTGCAGTCCCATGACGACCTCCGATCGACGTCCGAGAGCGGTGCTCTCGGTCCGGAGCAACCGTCACACAGACGCGCCGACAACGTCAAGAGCACTGCTCTCACTTGTGTGCACCGCTCTGTACGTCGCATGATGGCGGCGTGCCCACCGCCCGCGAACGCGTCCGCGCCGAGATCACCGGCGAGATCGTCGAGGCCGCCCGCGGGCAGCTCGCCGAGGTGGGCGCGGCCGCCCTCTCGCTGCGTGCGGTGGCCCGCCAGCTGGGCATGGCGTCGTCCGCCGTCTACCGCTACTTCCCGAGCCGCGACGAGCTCCTGACCCGCCTGATCATCGACGGGTACGACGCCCTCGGAGCCGCCGCCGAGGAGGCCGACGACCCGGCTGCGCCGCCGCGGGAGCGCTGGGTGCGCGTGTGCCGCGCCGCCCGCGACTGGGCGCTGGCCCACCCGCACGAGTACGGGCTGCTCTACGGGTCGCCGGTACCGGGCTACTCGGCCCCGCAGGACACCGTCCCGGCCGCCTCCCGGGTCGGCGTCGTGATGGGGCGCATCCTCGGCGAGGCGGCCCGGGCCGGCGCCCTGGCCGAGCCGCCGGCCGAGACCGGCGAGCCCCTGGTCACCGACGACGCCGCGGCGGTCCTCGGCGGCGACCACCCGGCGCTCACCGACAGCGTGCGGGCCCGCGCCCTGCTGGCCTGGAGCGCGGTCTACGGGACGATCAGCTTCGAGCTGTTCGGTCACTTCGTCGGCTCGCTGACCGACGGCGACCGGTACTTCGACCGCGCGATGACCGAGCTGGCCGGGCTGATCGGCCTCTGACCGCAGCCCGGCCGGTTCCCGCCGACCCGGTCGGGGGAAGATCACCTGCGCAGGACGACGCGACAGGAGGAGCCATCGACGAGCGGGCGCCGGAGAGCACCGACGACGTCCAGGCCCTGCGCGCGGTCCAGGCGGAGCTCTCGCGTGCGCTGGCCCTGACCGAGCGCGTGCTGGCCAACGTCGCCGACGGGATCTACGGCCTCGACGCCGACGGACGGGTGGAGTTCGTCAACGCGGCCGCCGTGTCGATCACCGGCCGGTCCGCCGACGAGCAGCTCGGCACCGACCAGCACGCCCTGCTGCACAGCCGCCGTCCCGACGGCCGCCCGTACCCGCGCGAGGAGTGCCCGGTCTGGGAGGCGCTGCACTCCGGCCGCACCGTCGTCGCCGACGAGGAGGCCTTCTGGCGCGCCGACGGCACGGCGGTGCCGGTCACCCTGATCGCCGTCCCCACGGTGGAGGACGGCGCGGTGACCGGCGTCGTCGTCTCCTTCCGCGACCTCACCGACCGGATCGCCGCGCGACGGCAGGCCGAGGAGCTGGCCCGGCTCAGCACCCGGGCCGCCGCGGAGAAGGCGCTGTCCGACCGGCTCCAGCAGGCCCTGCTCACGCCGCCGCCCGAGCCCGACCACCTGCACGTCGTGGTCCGCTACCGGCCGGCCTCGCACGAGGCACAGGTGGGCGGTGACTGGTACGACGCCTTCCTCCAGCCCGACGGCGCGACGGTGGTCGTCGTCGGCGACGTGGTGGGGCACGACAGCGACGCCGCGGCGGCCATGGGACAGCTCCGGGGCCTGGTGCGCGCGCTGGCCTACTCGACCGAGGAGCCGCCGGCGGCGGTCCTGCGACGGGTCGAGCACACCGCCAGGGGGCTCGCGGTGAGCACGATGGCCACCGCGGTGCTGGCACGCATCGAGCGGCGTCCCGACGAGCCCGTGGGCGGGGTGCGCCGGCTGCGGTGGAGCAACGCCGGGCACCCACCGCCGCTCCTGCTCCACCCCGACGGCACCAGCGAGTTCCTGCACACCCGCCCGGACCTCATGCTGGGCATTGACCCCGACGCGCCGCGGGCCGACCACCTGGTGGAGCTGCCCGACGGGTCCACGCTGCTGCTGTTCACCGACGGCCTCGTCGAGCGCCGCGACAGCGATCTCGACGCGGGCCTGGTCGCGCTGCAGGCCGCCCTCGCCGACGTCGGCGACCGGCCGCTGGACGAGCTGTGCGACCTGCTGCTGGACCGGATGCTCACGGAGCAGGCCGCCGACGACGTCGCGCTGGTCGCCGTGCGGGCCCACCCCGAGGACCGCCCCCGCCCGGCGGAGGCCGGCCCCAACCGGCTGCCGCCCGGCGTCCACTGACCTCTCGCGCCGTCAGCCGCCCGGGCAGTCGCTGTCCCCGCCGCTGTGCTCCTGGCACCCGGTCGGCTCGCGGGGTGGGACCTCCTCCGGGACCGCGGCCGCGGCCGCGACGGCCACCACCAGGGCCACGAGACCGGAGAGCGCGACGGCGACCCCGGACGCGATCGCGTTGCCCCGGCGCCGGGTCGCCAGGCCCACGACCAGCCCGACCACGGGGATGACGACGGCGAGGACCGCCGCCCGGACGAACAGGCTCCGCGCGTGCGCCTGCTCGGCGTCCGTGGCCGAGTCGCCGAGGAAGGTGACCACCAGCTGCAGTCCCTCGAGCGCGACGGCCGCCGGCACGACCACCCAGGCGATCCAGAGCAGCGTCAGGCAGGGGGTCGCCCACGTGCCACCGGGCCGGAGCACCACCGGTCGCTGCGAGACGGGCGCGTTCTGCACATCGGCATCCTGCCCGACCCCGGACGTGACAGCGCCCCTCCCCGCCGGAGCGGGGAGGGGCGCTGGTCCTCACTCGATGACGACGGTGGTCTCGTTCAGACCGACCTCGGCGTCCACGACCCGCTCGCCCTTGCCCACCTGGGCCAGCGAGCGGAGCTTCCACTGGCCCGGCGCGGCGAAGAAGCGGAACTCGCCCTCGGGGCTGGTGACGACCTCGGCGGTGAACTCGTCGGTCGAGTCCAGCAGCCGGACGTAGGCGCCGGCGACGGGAGCGCCGTCGTGCCAGACCTGGCCCTGGATCACCGTCTGGTTACCGACGTCGATCGTGCCGTTGCCCTGCTTGGGTGCTGCGCACATCGGGGATCAGCTCACTTCTCGATCGGGACGCCGACGAGCGAGCCGTACTCGACCCAGCTGCCGTCGTAGTTCTTGACGTTCTTCTTGCCGAGGAGCTCCTGCAGCACGAACCAGGTGTGGCTCGACCGCTCGCCGATGCGGCAGTAGGCGATGGTCTCCTTGCTGTCGTCGAAGCCCTGCTCGGCGTAGAGCTTGGTCAGCTCCTCGTCGGACTTGAAGGTGCCGTCCTCGTTGGCCGCCTTGCTCCACGGGATGTTGATCGCCGTGGGCACGTGGCCGGGCCGCTGGGACTGCTCCTGCGGCAGGTGCGCCGGGGCGAGGATCTTGCCGGAGAACTCGTCGGGCGAGCGGACGTCGACCAGGTTCTTGTTCCCGATCGCGGCGACGACCTCGTCGCGGAACGCACGGATCGACAGGTCGGGCTCACCGGCCGTGTACGAGGTGGCCGGGCGCTCCACGGCGTCCTTCGACAGCGGGCGGCCGTCGAGCTCCCACTTCTTGCGGCCGCCGTCCATCAGCTTCACGTCCTGGTGGCCGTAGATCTTGAAGTACCAGTAGGCGTAGGCGGCGAACCAGTTGTTGTTGCCGCCGTACAGCACCACGGTGTCGTCGTTGCCGATGCCCTTGCTCGACAGCAGGGCCTCGAACGCGGACTTGTCGATGTAGTCGCGGCGCAGCGGGTCCTGGAGGTCCTGCTTCCAGTCCAGCTTGACGGCGCCCTCGATGTGGCCGCCGTCGTAGGCGCTGGCGTCCTCGTCGACCTCGACGAGGACGAGGCCGGGCTCACCGAGGTGCTCCTGGACCCAGTCGACAGTGACGAGCACGTCGTTACGGCTCATGGGGGGTGTTCCTCCCTGTTGGGGTGTACGGACGGTCAGGCGGTGCGGGCGGGCACAGCCCGCCGGAGGAGCAGGTGGAGCTCGCAGCCGAGGCAGAAGCCGATGGCCGCGTTGAGCAGGGCCGCCACGAGCGCGAGGCCGGTGGCGACGGCGCCGACGACGGGGGCGCCGAGCAGGTACCCGGCGGCTCCGGTCGCGGCGAAGAGCAGTCCGACGAACTGGGCGAACCGCAGCGGCGCCTCGGGCTCGCGCTCGCGGACCGGCCCCAGCCGCGGTGCGACGAGGACCCGGAACAGCAGCGCGTAGGGCGCCCGCCGCATCCCGGCGGACGCCCCGACGGCGAAGACGACCGCCTGGGCCGCGACGACCCAGCCGGAGCCGAGCAGCAGGGCGACCGCCAGGACCGCACTGGTCACCCAGGCGGCGAAGCGGGGACCCCGCACGTCGACGGACGCGGACGATCGGGACATGGGTACGACTCTCCGGACGGCGGTCAGGGCGCGTCTGGGCAGGCGAGGCCGGCCCTCAGGGGGTCGGACAGAGGCAGCTGCCGACGCGGCACAGGTCGACTGTGCGACGAGAGGTCAGCATGAGGCCCACGGGGCGAGAGTAACCGATCACTCCCGGATCCCCGTGTGGGCCTCGACCAGGGCGGTCAGCTCCTCCGGCCGGGGCGCCCCGCTGCTGCGGCCGAGGAGCCGGCCGGCGCGGTCGAGGTAGAAGAGCGTGGGCGTGCGGCGGACGTCGAGCGCGCGGACCTCCTCCAGGTGGCTCTCCGCGTCCACGTGCACGTAGGCGAGCCCCGGGCGGGTGCGCTGCAGCTGCTGCAGCCGGGCCCGGGTGGCGCGGCAGGGACCGCAGAACGCGGTGGAGAACTGGACGACGGTCAGGTCGGCCTCGGCCGGCCGGACACCGAGCCCGGAGAGCACCGCCGTCTCGTCCATGCCGTCCTCCCCCTTCCCGCCCGCGCGCACCGCCCCGCTGCGGGCCCGCAGCCACCAGGCGACCGTCGCGGTGACCGCCAGCGCCGCGAGCAGCACGATCAGCCCCGTCGCGTCCACACCGCCAGGAGCACCCCGCGGCAGCGGCGCATTCCCGCGGTCAGCCGCCGCTGAGCACCGTGTCGACGGCGCCGCCGGTCACCAGGACGCCGTCCTGCCCCGGGCTCACCCCGGTCAGCTCGAGCCCGAAGGGGAGCTCGATCCCGTACCGCAGGTCCAGCGCGTCGCTGGCCTCCCGCACCACCGCACCGGGCAGGTCCACCCCGGCCACCCCCGCCTCGTCGACGGCGATGACCAGGTCCTGGCCCTCGAGGGTCACCCGGCCGACGGCGGTGAGCGGCACCTCGTACCCGAGGACCTCGACCGTCTTGGTCAGCCGGAGGCCCTCGCCCTCGGGCACCAGCGTGGTGTCGGTGCCGAGCTCCCGGGAGAGCAGCTCGTAGGAGAGGGTCACCGTGCCGTCGATGCGGTCGACCGCGATCTCGGTGATCGAGCCGTCGACGAGGTCCGACAGCGGCGCGTGCAGCCCCCGCAGCCGGACGTCGGCCGTCGTCCCCTCCGGCTGCCCGAGATCGGCCGCGCTGAGCCGGATGCGCACGTCCCGGTAGTCGCCGGCGACCACCTGGGTGAGGAACGGCCAGCCGTCGACGGAGACGTCCGGCGTCCCGGCGAGCTCACCGCGCTGCTCGATGGCCTCGGCGACCCGGTCCTCGGCGACGGCGACGGCGACGCGGTCGGCGGCCACGGCCAGCACGAGCAGGACGACGAGCGTGACGAGCAGCGCCTTCACCGGTGCCTCAGATCACCGTCTGGACGGCGAGCGCGAAGGCCACCGGGCCGCACGCCGCGATGGGCAGCACGGCCTGCAGCACCGGCATCGCCACGGTCGACCCGGGCGCCCGGCGGACCGGCTCCGCGGCCGCGCCGGCGGCGATGTAGCCGCCGGCGAGCGCGATGAGCGCCGCGACACCGGCCAGCACCAGCCCGACGGTCACCGACGAGAGGGTGTCCCCGAGTCCGCCGGGCGTGTGCCGCAGCAGCGCCACCCCGGCCCCGACCAGCAGCGCCACCACGATCCCGAGCACCCCGTGGTCGACCCCGGCGGCGATCCGCGGGCGCGGCAGCACCGCGTCGACCAGCCGGCCGGCCACCAGGGCGGCGCCCACGACCAGCGCGGCGGTCGCGGCGGGACGCGCGCCGCCGGCCACGTCGGGCAGCCGGAGGAGGACGGCCAGGCCGCACACGGCGCAGACCAGCAGCAGGCTCCCGGCGAGCGAGCCCACGACGTCCCGGCGTGGAGCCCGCCGCACCATCTGGTGCAGCACCGCGGCGACGAAGGCCACGCCCGGCACGGCCAGGAGGTGACCGAGGTGCGTCTCGGCGGGGAGCAGCAGCACGAGGTCGGCGGCGGCCGTGGCGGCCAGTCCCAGCGCGGTGACCCCGGCGCTCCCCCGGAGACCGGTCGCCGGGCCCCAGGCCGCGACGAGCGCGGCCTGCAGCACGAGGACGGCGGCGAGCGTCCCCTCCTCGCCCAGCTGCGCCGGGAGGAGGACCAGGAGAGCCGTGCCGACGGCGGCGACGAGGGCCGCCGGCAGGTGGTGCGCCCGCGCCGGCAGGTCGACGTCGGACACGGCGGAGCTCACGCCCCGATCGTGGCAGACGGCCGGCCGCCGATCCGCTCGACGAGCGGAACGGCGGGGCAGTGACGACGTCCACTGGACCGACTCCGGCCCGAGCCCCCGTTTCCGGCCACCCGTCGGTTATCCTGCGTCCTCACGCGACAGCGCCGTCGCGGGCCCACGGACGACCCGCTCGTCCCCGGCTCCGTGAGGAGACGACATGCGACTCGTGCTCATGACCGCGGCGCGCCAGGCCACGACCGAGGTGCTGCCCGCGCTCGGGCTGCTCGGCCACCAGGTGCGCGTGGTGGCCCCGGAGCTGTCCAGCCTGCTCGACGGCGACTCCGGGGACGTCGTCCTCGTCGACGCCCGGCACGACCTGATCCAGGCCCGGACGCTGTGCGGCCTGCTCTCCTCGACCGGCGTCGCCTCCGCTCTCGTCGCCGTCCTCTCCGAGGGCGGCCTGGTCGCGCTGTCGGCCGACTGGGGCGTGGACGACGTCCTGCTCGACACGGCCGGTCCGGCCGAGGTCGACGCCCGGCTCAAGTGGGCGACCGCCCGGCGCCTGGCCGCGGCCACCCCGGCCGATGGTCCCGACGGCGGCGTCACCCAGGCCGGCGAGCTGGTCATCGACGAGCACAGCTACTCGGCGAAGCTGCGTGGCCGCCCGCTGGACCTCACGTACAAGGAGTTCGAGCTCCTCAAGTACCTCGCGCAGCACCCGGGCCGGGTGTTCTCCCGCGCGCAGCTGCTCCAGGAGATCTGGGGCTACGACTACTTCGGCGGCACCCGCACGGTCGACGTCCACGTCCGCCGGCTGCGGGCGAAGCTCGGCACCGAGCACGAGGCGCTGATCGGCACCGTCCGCAACGTCGGCTACAAGCTCGACCAGCAGGTCGCGGACGCCACCGCCGCAGCGGCCAGGGCCGAGGCCGCCGAGGCCCCGGCCGGCAGTGCGGTCGACCGGACCACCGCTCCCCTCCGCTGAGCCCGAGCTGACCCTCGAGCACTCCGTCCGGGACGTCCCCCGGCTGGACACCCCCGCCGTCCCGGCCGTGCTGTCGCTGCTGCGCGCGGCGACCACCGCCGACGGCGTCCGTCCGCTGTCGGAGGAGGCCGAGCTGCGGCTGCAGCACGGCGGCCCGACCGGCGGTCGCGACGTGCTCGTCGAGGCCGGGGACGCCCTCGTCGGCTACGCCCGCTTCGAGGGCGGGGACGGGTCCGGCGACGCCGAGGGCGAGCTGGTGGTCCACCCCGAGGCCCGCCGGCGGGGCGTCGGCCGCGCCCTCCTGCGCCGGCTCGAGGAGCTGGCCGGCCCGCGTCCGCTGCGCGTCTGGGCGCACGGCGACCTCCCCGGTTCCGCGGAGCTGGCCGCCGCCGGCGGCTACGACCGGGCGCGCGTCCTGCTCCAGATGCGCCGTCCGCTCGCCGGCGTCGACCCGGACCCGCGGCCGGCCCTCCCGGAGGGCGTGCGGGTGCTCCCCTTCCGTCCCGGCCGCGACGAGGAGGCGTGGCTGCGCGTCAACGGCCGCGCCTTCGCCACCCACCCCGAGCAGGGCAGCTGGACGGCCGAGGACCTCGCGCTGCGCGAGGCCGAGCCGTGGTTCGACCCGGCCGGATTCTTCCTCGCCTGGCGGGGCGAGCCGGACGCCGGCGGCGAGCTGCTCGGCTTCCACTGGACCAAGGTCCACCCGGCGGGGGACGCCGGCGACGAGGCGATCGGCGAGGTCTACGTCCTCGGCATCGACCCCGGTGCGCAGGGCGGCGGCCTCGGACGGGCGCTGACCGACGTCGGGCTGGCCCACCTGCGCGGCCGCGGGCTGCGCGACGTGCTGCTCTACGTCGAGGGCGACAACGTCCCGGCCGTGAGCCTGTACGAGAAGCGCGGCTTCACCCGCCACGCCGTCGACGTCTCCTGGCGGCGCGCGACCCGCGACTGAGCGTCCGGTGCGCGGCGCCCAACCGCCCACCATCCCCGTTACCGGACCGTGATGCGAGGCGCCACGCGGCTCGTTCACCCGCTGGACGTGAGCTGCTTCTCACCCGGTCGGGAAGCCCTTCGACGGCGTTCACCCCGCGTTCACCGAGCGACCCGGATGCGGCCACTTCGGCTGCTTAGCGTCCCTCCACGTTGGATCCGCGTTGCCCGGCATCGAGGTCCGGGCACCCTCCGAAAGGCACTCACGTGAAGCTGCGCAACAGGACGCGCACCCTCGCCCTGTCCACGGCTCTGGCCGCCACCCTGGCCCTGGCCGCATGCGGCGCCGACAACGAGTCCGACTCCGACTCCTCCGGCGGCGAGGGCAGCAACGGCGGCGGCAGCGAGAGCATCGAGGCGAGCGGCGCGCTCGCCGGCGCCGGCGCGAGCAGCCAGCAGGCCGCCATGGAGGCGTGGCAGGCCGGCTTCGAGGGCGAGTACCCCGACGTCCAGTTCAGCTACGACCCGGCCGGCTCCGGCGCCGGGCGCGAGCAGTTCATCGCCGGCACCACCGCCTTCGCGGGCTCCGACGCCGCGCTGGACGAGGAGGAGCTGGCCGCGGCGCAGGAGCGCTGCGGCGGTGGCGAGATCTTCGAGCTGCCGAACTACATCTCGCCGATCGCCGTCGTCTTCAACCTCGAGGGCGTCGACGAGCTCAACCTCACCCCGCAGACCATCGCGGGCATCTTCACCGGCGCCATCACGACGTGGAACGACCCGGCCATCGCCGAGGACAACCCCGACGCCGAGCTGCCGAGCACGACCATCACGCCCGTGCACCGCGGCGACGACTCGGGCACGACGGACAACTTCACCGACTACCTGTTCCAGGCGGCTCCCGACGTCTGGACGTCGGAGCCGGACGGCGAGTGGCCGCTCGAGGGCGGCGAGGCCGCCAACGGCACCTCCGGTGTCATCGAGGTCGTCACCAGCACCGACGGTGCCGTGACCTACGCCGACGCGAGCCGGGCCGGCGACCTGGGCGTGGCCAACATCGCCGTCGGCGAGGAGTTCGTCGCCCCGTCGCCGGAGGCCGCCGCGGCCGTCGTCGAGAACTCCCCTGCCCTCGAGGGCCGCGGCGAGTACGACTTCGCCATCGAGCTCAACCGCCTCACCGAGAGCGCGGACGAGTACCCGATCGTCCTGGTCAGCTACCACGTCGGCTGCATCCAGTACGACGAGGAGCAGACGGCGAACAACGTCAAGGCGTTCATGGGCTACGTGATCAGCGAGGACGGCCAGGCGGCCGCCTCGGAGAACGCCGGCAACGCCGAGATCTCGGACACCCTGCGCGAGCAGGCGCAGACCGCGGTCGACGCCATCACCGCCGGCTGATCCCGGCTCCCGCGGTGGCCCGGGGCGGATCTCCGCCCCGGGCCACCGCACCGCCCGGACCCGGGCATCCGCACCCACGATCGATCCCCACGGAGCAGCGGTGACCGCCACGAAGGCCCCGACCGAACCCCCGTCTCAGCAACGCGTCGTCCGGCGGCCCGGTGACCGCGTCTTCGCCGGCACCGCCAAGGGCTCCGGCATCTTCATCCTGCTCGTCCTGGCCGGCGTCGCCGCCTTCCTGATCAGCGAGGCGCTGCCGGCCATCACCGCGTCGGCGGAGGACGTCCCCGGCGGCGAGGGGCTGGGGCACTACGTCTGGCCGCTCATCGTCGGCACCCTCCTCGGCGCGGTCATCGCCCTGCTGGTCGCCACGCCCCTGGCCGTCGGGATCGCCCTCTACGTCACCTACTACGCGCCCCGGCGGATCGCCGCCGCGATGGGCTACGTGATCGACCTGCTGGCCGCCATCCCCAGCGTGGTCTACGGCTTCTGGGGCCTCGCCGTGCTGGCGCCGCAGCTGGTGCCCTTCCACCAGTGGGCCGCGGACAACCTGAGCTGGATCCCGCTCTTCGCCGGCCCGGCCTCCGCCAGCGGCCGCACCATGCTGACCGTGGGCCTGGTCCTGGCCGTGATGATCCTGCCGATCATCTCCGCGATCGCCCGCGAGGTCTTCAGCCAGGCCCCGGCGCTGCACCGGGAGGCCGCTCTCGCCCTCGGCGCGACGCGCTGGGAGATGATCAAGATGGCCGTGCTGCCCTACGGCAAGTCCGGTGTCATCGCCGGCGCCATGCTGGGCCTGGGCCGCGCGCTGGGCGAGACCATGGCGGTCGCGATCATCCTCTCCGGCGGCGGCGCCGCGACCCTCAACCTGATCACCAGCTCCAACCCGTCGACCATCGCGTCGAACATCGCCCTGAAGTTCCCCGAGGCCACCGGGCTCGGCGTGAACACGCTCATCGCCAGCGGGCTGGTGCTGTTCCTCATCACCCTCGCGGTCAACATGCTCGCCCGGTACATCGTCAACCGGCGCGCCGACTTCTCCGGAGCCAACTGATGAGCACCGACACCCGCTCCGAGCCCCGGCTCGCCGCCTCTCCCGAGGGGCCCGTCCGGAGCCACCGCCGCCTGCCCCGGTTCGCCCCCCTCGGGCTCTACCTCGCCGGGATCGCGCTCGGCGCCGGGCTCTCCGCCCTGACCGGCTTCAGCGTGACGTCCACGGTCGTCTACGGCGTGATCCTGGGGACGGCCGCGGTCTACCTGACCTCCCGCACCGTCGAGGGATCCCGCAAGGGCACCGACCGGCTGGTGACCTGCCTGGTGACCACCGCGTTCGGCATCGCGATGATCCCGCTCGTCTCGCTGGTCTACACGGTCCTCGACAAGGGGCTGGCGCGGCTGGACGGCGACTTCTTCAGCAACTCGATGTACCGGGTCGTCGGGGAGGGCGGTGGCGCCTACCACGCCATCCTCGGCACGCTGATCATCACGCTGGTGGCGACGGTCATCTCGGTGCCCATCGGCCTGTTCACCGCGATCTACCTCGTGGAGTACGGCACCGGTCGGCTCAAGCGGGCCATCACCTTCTTCGTCGACGTGATGACCGGTATCCCGTCGATCGTCGCGGGTCTGTTCGCCTTCGCCCTGTTCACGCTGTTGTTCGGCAACGACTTCCGCGCCGGGATCATGGGCGCCGTCGCCCTGTCCGTGCTCATGATCCCCGTCGTCGTCCGCTCGAGCGAAGAGGTCCTGAAGCTCGTCCCCAACGAGCTGCGCGAGGCCAGCTACGCCCTCGGCGTGCCGAAGTGGCGGACGGTCGTCAAGGTCGTGCTCCCCACCGCGATCGCCGGACTCGGGACCGGCGTCACCTTGTCGGTGGCCCGCGTCGTCGGTGAGACTGCACCCCTGCTGATCACCGTCGGTCTCATCACCGGCACCAACCTGAACCCGTTCGACGGACGCATGGCGACGCTGCCGGTGTTCGCGTTCTACCAGCTCACCCAGCCGGGCACGGCCACGCAGGCGTTCCTCGACCGCGCGTGGACGGCGGCGCTCGTCCTCATCATCTTCGTGATGGCGCTCAACATCCTGGCTCGCCTCATCAGCCGCTTCTTCGCTCCCAAGACCGGTCGCTGACCGGCCCGACCAGGAGGACACACCACGTGGCCAAGCGCATCGAGGTCAGCGACCTCAACATCTACTACGGCAACTTCCTCGCCGTGGAGGGCGTCAACGTCTCCATCGAGCCGCGCAGCATCACGGCGCTGATCGGCCCGTCCGGCTGCGGGAAGTCCACCTTCCTGCGCTCGCTCAACCGGATGCACGAGGTGCTCCCCGGCGCCCGCGTGGAGGGCAAGGTCGTCATGGACGGCCAGGACCTGTACGGCGGCGACGTGGACCCGGTCGACGTCCGCCGGCAGATCGGGATGGTCTTCCAGCGGCCCAACCCGTTCCCGACGATGTCGATCTACGACAACGTGATCGCCGGCAACCGCCTGAACAACAAGCGGATGAGGAAGTCCGAGACCGACGAGCTCGTCGAGAAGTCGCTGCGCGGCGCCAACCTCTGGAACGAGGTCAAGGACCGCCTCGACCGTCCTGGCTCGGGCCTCTCCGGTGGCCAGCAGCAGCGCCTGTGCATCGCCCGGGCGATCGCCGTCGAGCCCGACGTGCTGCTCATGGACGAGCCGTGCTCGGCCCTGGACCCGATCTCCACGCTCGCCATCGAGGACCTCATGGGCGAGCTCAAGGAGCGGTTCACCATCGTCATCGTCACGCACAACATGCAGCAGGCCGCCCGCGTGAGCGAGCAGACCGGCTTCTTCAACCTCAACGGGGTGGGCCAGCCCGGTCGCCTGATCGAGTTCAACCCGACCGAGAAGATCTTCAGCAACCCCGACCAGAAGGCGACCGAGGACTACATCTCCGGCCGCTTCGGATGACCTGACCCGCTGCACCACCACGATCTCGGCCCCGGTCGCCCGCGCGACCGGGGCCGAGTTCTGTCCGGTCTCCGGGCGGGCCTGCGCGCGGGCCCCGGACCCCTCGTCCGCCTCCGGCCGCTCAGCTCCTCGGTCAGCGCAGCGACGCGGCAGGCGGTGTCGTCGTCGACCAGGCGCACGCATGCTCCATCAGGCCGGCGGCCATCCGGGACCTGCCGGCGTTGTTCACGCAGACGAGCATCACCTGCGGCCGGTGGCTCATCGTGTGGCGACCGACTCGCTCTGCAATTCGCTGAGCAGGCCGCGGATGCGGGCCTCGATCTCTTCGCGGATCGGCCGGACGGACTCGACGCCCTTGCCGGCGGGGTCCTCGAGCGCCCAGTCCAGGTAGCGCTTGCCGGGGAAGATCGGGCAGGCGTCGCCGCAGCCCATGGTGATGACGACGTCGGAGGCCTCGACGGCCTCGGTGGTGAGCACCTTCGGGGTCTGATCGGTGATGTCGATGCCGACTTCGGCCATGGCCTCGACGGCGGACGGGTTGATCTGGTCGGCTGGGATGGAGCCGGCGGAGCGGACCTCGACGGTGTCGCCGGCGAGGTGGCGCAGCCAGCCGGCGGCCATCTGGGAGCGGCCGGCGTTGTGCACGCAGACGAACAGGACGCTGGGCTTGTCGGACACGTGGACCTCTCGATCGGTACGGGTTGTCAGGCCCGGGCTGCGGCGGGGTGCAGCTCCGCGAGCAGGGCACGGACGCGGGTGTCGATGTCGGTACGGATGGCGCGGACCTCGCCGACCGAGAGGCCGGCGGGGTCGCGGACCTGCCAGTCGAGGTAGCGCTTGCCGGAGTACACGGGGCAGGCGTCGCCGCAGCCCATGGTGACGACGACGTCGGCGGCGCGGACGACGTCGTCGGTGAGGGGCTTGGGGAACTCGGCGGTGATGTCGACGCCGACCTCGGCCATGGCCTCGATGACCGCGGCGTCGATGGTCGCGCTGGGCTGCGAGCCGGCGGAGCGGACGTGGACGCGGCCGGCGCCGCGCTGGGCGAGGAGGCCGGCGGCCATCTGGGAGCGGCCGGCGTTGTGCACACAGACGAACAGGACTTCGCAGACGTCGCTGGGGATGGCGCCCTTGGCCTGGGCCAGTGCGGTGAGCCGCTCGGTGGCGAAGCGCCCGGCCAGCACCGGGAGGTGCATGGTGACCTTCGCCGTGCGGGCGAGCGCGGTGTAGGACTCGAAGACGTAGCGGTCGATGGTCTCGCGGGCGAAGACGCCGGTGAAGCGCTCGGCGAGCTGATCGGCCAGCCGGTGCAGCCCCGCCTCGGGGGTGAGCACGCCGGGCAGGGACTTGTGGTCGTCGGTCATCGGGCACTCCGTACGGCGTCGGGGACGGTGGGGTCGCCGGGGAAGAAGCGGCGGGCGGCCCACAGGGACACGTAGACGAGCGCGACGAGGACGGGCACCTCGATCAACGGGCCGACGACGCCGGCGAGCGCCTGGCCGCTGGTGACGCCGAAGGTGCCGATGGCCACGGCGATGGCGAGCTCGAAGTTGTTGCCGGCGGCGGTGAAGGCCAGCGTCGCGGTCTTCGCGTAGCCCAGGCTCAGGCGCATGCCGAGCAGGAACGACCCGCCGAACATGAGCGCGAAGTAGGCCAGCAGGGGCAGGGCGATGCGGGCGACGTCCCAGGGCTGGGAGGTGATGGCGTCGCCCTGCAGGGCGAAGAGCATGACGATGGTGAACAGCAGCCCGTACAGCGCGATGGGACCGATCCTCGGCAGGAACTGGCTCTCGTACCAGTCCCGGCCCTTGGCGCGCTCGCCGAGCGTGCGGGTCAGGTAGCCGGCCAGCAGGGGGATGCCGAGGAAGACCATGACGCTGAGGACGATCGCCCAGACGCTGAACTCCGCCGAGGTGGTCGACAGGCCCAGCCAGCCGGGAAGGACCTGCAGGTAGAACCAGCCGAGCGCGGCGAAGGCCAGGATCTGGAACACCGAGTTGATCGCCACCAGGACGGCGGCCGCCTCCCGGTCGCCGCAGGACAGGTCGTTCCAGATCAGCACCATGGCGATGCACCGGGCCAGCCCGACGATGACCAGGCCGGTGCGGTACTCGGGCAGGTCGGGCAGCAGCAGCCAGGCCAGGGCGAACATCAGCGCCGGGCCGAGCAGCCAGTTGAGCACCAGCGAGGCGACCAGGAGCGTGCGGTCGCCGGCGACCCGGTCGAGCTCGGAGTACCGGACCTTGGCCAGCACCGGGTACATCATCAGCAGCAGGCCGATGGCGATCGGCAGGCTGACGTCACCCACCCGGACCGCGTCCAGGGCGTCGTCGAGCCCGGGGACGAGCCGTCCCAGGCCGAGGCCCAGGGCCATCGCGGCGATGATCCACACCGGCAGGAAGCGGTCCAGGGTGGACAGCCGGGCCAGGACCGGCGCCTCCAGGCCACCTCGGGCGGTCTCGTGGACGGTGTCACTCATCTGCGGTCGGGGCTCCTCGACGTCTGCGGGAGGCCGGCGTGCGCTTCCGCCGGCTTCGGCCGCCGCGCCAGCAGGCATCGACGTCCGTCGATAACAGTGCAACAGGCATCGACATCGGTCAATGCGCGGGGCAGACTGGGCGGGTGAACAGCAGTCGAACCGGCTCCGAGCTGCCGCTGGTCGCGGGCGGCGATGCCTGTGCCCCGGCCGGCCTGTCGGGAGGGCTGAGCACCGAGCGGGCGGCGGATCTCGCGCGGACCCTGAAGGCGCTCGCCGACCCTGCCCGGCTGCGACTGCTGTCCCTGATCGCGGCCAGCCCGAGCGGTGAGGCCTGCATCTGCGATCTCACCGGCCCGCTGGAGCTCAGCCAGCCGACCGTCTCCCACCACTGCAAGGTCCTGGTCGACGCCGGCTTCCTCCGTCGCGACAAGCGGGGTGTGTGGGCGCACTACTCCCTGGTGCCCGGCGCCATGCGGGCCGTCGGTGCCGAGCTGCCCGGCGTCGGCGCGCTGGTCACCGCCTGACGCGTCCGGTCGGCGGGATCAGCAGCAGGCGGGATCGATGACCTGCGCGATCGCGCCGAGCGCATCGCGGTGGGCGCGGTAGTAGACGTTCATCCCGCGGCGCTCGCCGGAGACGAACCCGGCCTTCTTCAGCTGCCCGAGGTGGTGGGAGACGGTCGCCTCCGTCAGGCCCACCGCCGGCGCGAGGTCGCAGGTGCAGACCTCCTCGCCGGCCAGGAGGAGGGACAGCAGTCGGAGCCGGACCGGATCGGCGAGCGCCTTCAGCCGCACCGCGACCTCGAGAGCCGCCTCCTCGCCCATCGGGGCGGCGGCCACCGGGGCGCAGCAGACCGGCGCGGTCGCGTCGATGACGGGCAGAGCCTTCGGCATGCGGTCGATCCTCCCACCTACTTGACGTACGTCAAAGACCTTGGCACGGTGGTCCCACGTACTTAGACGTACGTCGAACCCGTCGGAGGTCCGCATGTCCCGCGTCCAGCTCGCCCTCAACGTCGACGACCTGGAGACGGCCGTCGCCTTCTACAGCAAGCTGCTCGGCGTCGAGCCGGCCAAGCGCAAGCCCGGCTACGCCAACTTCGCCGTCATCCAGCCGCCGCTGAAGCTGGTGCTGCTGGAGAACCCTGGCCAGGGCGGCAGCCTGAACCACCTCGGCGTCGAGGTCGAGTCCACCGAGAAGGTGCACTCCGAGATCACCCGACTGTCCGACGAGGGGTTGTTCACCGACGAGGAGATGGGCACCACCTGCTGCTTCGCCACCCAGGACAAGGTCTGGGTCACCGGTCCCGATGGAGAGCGCTGGGAGGTCTACACCGTGCTCGCCGACAGCGACAGCTTCGGGACCAGCCGGCGCACCCTCGTCGAGATCGACCAGGCGCCGGTCGGCGGGGCCTGCTGCGACGCGTCCTCGTCCGTCAGCCGCAGCTGACCGTCGCCGAGGCCGGCGCGGCCTCGACGGCCAGGACGTCGGCCGAGGGCGAGGGAGCGGCGGAGGTCTCGGGGGCCGGAGGCGCGGGCGGGGGCGGAGCCACCACGGACGCGTAGTTCGGTCCGACGACGAGCTGGACCCGGTCGCCGAGGGAGTCGTCGGCCTGCAGGACCGCCCCGGGGACCGCCTGGAGCACCGTCTGCGCCTGCGCGAGCGCCGCGGGGCCGTGCCGGACCACGGTGGCGTCCACCCCGCCGCGCTCGTTGCCGACCTCGCCGACGACGAAGCCCACCCCGCGCAGCGCGTCGGCGACGGTGCCGGCCAGGCCCGCCGTCCCGGTGCCGTTCAGGACGTCGACGGTGACCTCGGACGGCGTCGGCGCCGGTGCCGCGGGCGGCTCGGCCGGGGGCGCCGCCTCGACGGGAGCCGCAGGGGGCGCGGCCTCCGCGGGCAGCGCCTCCGCGGGGAGCTCACCCTCCTCGAGGACGGTCTCGAAGAGGATGCGGGTGGCGGTGCGGTCCAGCAGCACGTAGGCCTCGTCCCGGCCGACGGGCACGTAGCCGACCTGGGTGACCGGCAGCGCGGTCCGCTGGACGGAGTCCCCCGAGAGGTCGCCCAGGGTGGCGGCCAGGGTGCGCAGGTCACCGAGGTTCGTCGCCTCGTCGACGGTGAGCGCGTCGGCGGCGGTGGTGAGGAACGACGTCAGGCGAACCGGGTTGCCGAGCACGTCGAACGACATCGCCTCGCGCAGCGTCGAGGTGAGCAGGACCTGGGCCCGCTCGGCGACGGCGGTGCCGTTCACGTCGGCCGCGGGGTCGCCGGGGGCCAGCCAGCCCGCCGCCCGCTCGCCGTCGAGGTCGGAGGCGCCGGCCGGCAGGGGCTCCGCGGCCGCGGCCCAGGCGTCGGTGACGCTGGGCAGGCAGATCGGGATGCCGCCGAGGGAGTCGACCATGTCCGGCAGGCGGGCGAGGTCGACCCCGAGGTAGTGGTCGACCCGCAGTCCGGACAGCTGCTGCACCGCGCGGACCAGGCAGGCCGGGCCGCCGTCGAGCAGCGCCTCGCCGAGGGCCTCCGTGGCGGGCTCGCGGACGTCGCCGTCGGACGTGCGGCACGAGGGCGTGTCGACCAGGGCCGTGGGCGGCAGGCTGACCAGGACGGCGGACTCCTCGTCCGGCGCGACGCGGGCCAGCAGGGCCGCGACGCCCGCCACGCCCTCCGCACCCGGGAGGCCGGTGCCGACGACGAGGTAGGTGGCCGCGCCCTCCTGCAGCTGCGGGGCCACGAGCTCCGGGCCGTCGACGGCCAGCGCCTCCACCCGCTCGATGCTGTTGTCGACGTAGACGTAGAGCCCCAGGTGGTAGGCGACGACGACGGCGATCAGCGCCGCGGCCGCCTGCGCCAGCCGGACCAGGCGGCGGCGGCCGGGCGAGCGCGCCGCCCGGCGGGCGGCCCGGGTCTCCTTGCGGGGCGGCCGGGGCGCCGCGGTCGCGCCGGAGCGCCCCGGGGCGTCGAGACCGGGGATGGGGGGCAGCGGTCTGCCGCGGCGATCGGCCGGCGGCCGGCCGGGCAGCGGCGGGACGGGCTGGCTGTGGCGCACGCCCGGGAGCGGGGGCACCGGTCCGCTGCGCTGGATCCCCGGTCCGCCGCCCGGCAGCGGCGGCACCGGCTGGCTGTACCGGACGCCCGGCGCGACGGGCGGGGCGGCCGGGAGGGGCCGGGGCGGCGACGACGGCGGGGCCGCGGCGGCCGGTCGCTGCGGCGTCGCGGCCGGCACCGGGGGCAGCCCGCGGGCGGGGGGCGGCGTGTCGTCGGCCCGCGGGGCGGCCGGTCGCGGTGCGGACGACGCCGCGGCCCGGTCGGCGGCAGGACGCCCGGCAGCGGCCGGCGGGACGGCGGGACGGGGACCGCGGTGCGCGGGCAGCGACTCGCCCGGCAGCAGCGGGATCGGCACCTCGCCGGTGCGGCGTGCGGCGCGACGGCCGCTCGGGCCGGCGCCCTGCCGCAGGATGAGCTGCTCGAGGGTCAGCGGCTCGCCGTCACGACCGGACGCGCCGTCGCCGGCGCCGCCCCCCGCTCGCGAGTCCCCCACCGCGTCGACATCCCATCGTCGTGGTCCGTGCCGTTCCTCTACCCGCGTGCACGCGGGTAGACCGCACACGCTTCGGAGGCGGTCCCTCACGATACGTCCCCGCGGCCCTCCGGACGGGTGACGCGCGGAGATCGTCCGGCGTCGGTCGGATCACGGACGTAGCGTCGAGAGGTGCGCCTCCCCTCGATCCCCGGCCCCTCCGACGTCCTCGCCGCCGTGGACGGCCTCCGCGAGGGGCTGTCCGAGGCGGTCGCCCTGGTGCCCCGGGTGGTGAGCGCCGTCGGCCGGATCGAGGGCCTGCTCGACCGCGTGGGGGCGGTCGTCACCACCGCGGAGGGGCTGCTCGCGCGGGTGGAGAACGCGGTGGGCGACCTCGAGGCCACCCGGCGCCGGGCCGACGAGACGATCACCCGGGCCGGCGGGACGCTGGAGGAGGCCGACGAGGCGATCACCGCCGTCGGCGAGACCCAGCGCAAGGCCGACGAGGCGATCGAGCGGGTCGGGGAGACACAGCAGAAGGCCGACGACGCCATCGACCGGGTGGGCGAGACCCAGCAGAAGGCCGACGACGCCATCGACCGGGTGGGCGAGACCCAGCAGAAGGCCGACGACGCCATCGAGCGGGTCGGCGAGACCCAGCAGAAGGCGGACGACGCGATCGGCGCCGTCGGGGAGACGCAGCAGAAGGCCGACGACGCCATCGACGCCGTGGGCGGCACGATCGGCCGGGCCGAGGGGACCGTCGGTCAGGCCGAGGGCCTCGTCGCCCGTGTCGACCCGCTGCTGGCCGGCTTCGAGGGGCCGCTGCAGCAGCTGGTGCCGGTCGTCAGGCGGCTGGCCGAGACCATGGCGCCGGACGAGATCGAGGCGATGGTCACGATGATCGACCGGCTGCCCACCCTCCTGGGCCACCTGGACGACGACGTGCTGCCGGTGCTGAAGTCCCTGGACGGGGTCGGACCGGACGTGCACGACCTGGTCGACACGATGCAGGACCTGCGTCAGGTGGTGAAGGGCTTCCCCGGCTCGAAGTTGTTCCGCCGCCGGGGCGCGGAGGAGATCGCCGAGGACGAGCAGGAGGAGCAGGCCGGCTCCTGAGCCGGCCCGCTCCTCCCGGACAGCGTCAGGTCTCGGTCGGGTAGCCCAGCGCGCGGACGACGTCGCCGATCCGCTCGAAGGTCTGGCCCTCGGGCAGCCGGCGCAGCTCGTCGACGACGGCGTCGGTGGCCCGGTGGTCGAGGGCCGCCTCGACCAGCGCGGGGCCGTCGGCCGGGAAGTCCGCGCGGTCGAGCCAGCGGGCCAGCTCGGCGCGGGCCACCACGGCGTCCTCGGTCATGCCGACGGGCACTCCGCCGACGAGCGTGCCGGCCGGGTCGGTGGTGAGGTCGGGTTCCCCCTCGGCCACGGGCTCGGTCTCGCGCCACTCGTGGGAGCGGGTGGCGTGCTCGGCCTTGAGCATCCCCTGGATCTCGTGCTCGAGCTCCTGGTCCAGGCGCGGGTTGTGCTTCGTGCTGCGTGATGACACGCCGGCGAACTGGTCGTCGGACTCGCTCACGGTTGCCTCCTGTGTTCTGGGTGGTGCGGTGGATCCGGGGTCACTCCTTCTTCAGCGCCGACGGCTTGTGCACCGCGGTGCCGCCGCTCTTGTCGCTCTTCACCTCGTACTGGGGCTCGTCGGGGCTGGCCTTGACCGTCCGGCCGGCCGCCTCCGTGTCCTCGGTGATCTTCTTCCGGACGGTGCCCTCGGCCTCGCCGCCGTGGCTCTTCCACGTGACGTGGTCGCCCTTGCTCAGCTCGTCCGCCATGCCGTCGTCCTCCCGTGGTCGGGCGCCGTCGCGTCCGTCCTCCGCTGCCTGCCCCCGGAACCGGCGCGACACACATCACCCGCGCGGGCAGGAGGTTCACTCCTGCGGGCGCTGCATCCGCGGTCGCGGTCACCTAGCGTGGTGTCCGACGCGGGAGTGCCCCGGGAGTTGCCAGGTCGGAGACCGGTCGGCGACTACCGACCGTGACACCCGCGTCCTCGATCGCCGGCCCGGTCGACTCCATTCCCCCGGGGTCGGCCGGGTCGGCCCCTCGTGGGCTCCTCGTTGGCCCCTCGTGGGCCCTGGACACCCGGGCTGCCTACCCTCGGCCGCGTGACCGCTCCCGACGGCCTGCGCGAGGTCGACGTCCTCACCGTCGTCTCGGTCGCCGCCGTGACGCCCACCGTCCGCCGTGTGACGCTCACCGGGACGGCGGAGGCGGTCGCCGCCGCGGGGCCGACGGTCAACCTGCTGGTGCCGCGGGTCGGCGATCCCGCGCCGCGGTGGCCGCAGGTGGCGCGCGACGGTCGGGTCGTCTGGCCGATCGGCGCGCACGGGATCGCCCTGCGCAGCTACACCGCCCGCCGGCAGGACCCCGAGCGCGGCGAGGTCGAGATCGACTTCGTGCTCCACGGGGACGGTCCGGCGGCGGCCTGGGCCGCGGCTGCGGAGCCCGGCGCCGTGCTGGGCGTCGCGGGGAGTGGCGACCTGGCGCTGCGGCCGGCCTCCTGGCTGCTCCTCGTCGGCGACGAGACCTCGCTGCCGGCGATCAACCGGATCCTCGCCGAGGCGGAGCCGACCACCGGCGGACTGGCGCTCCTCGAGGTGGCCGGGCCGGAGGAGGAGCAGCCGCTGGCCGCGCCGGCGGGCGTGACGGTCCGCTGGCTGCACCGTGGCGGGACCCCGCCCGGCGAGAGCACGCTGCTCGTCGACGCGGTCGCCGCACTGGACCCTCCCGGTGGCGACGTCTTCGCCTGGGTGGGCGCGGAGTCCGCCGCCGTCCGGACGATCCGGACCGATCTCCGCTCGCGCTGGGGGCTGGGCCGCTCCGGCCACCACGCGATCGGCTACTGGCGCCGCGGCCGCGCGATGTCCCCCGCCGGGTGAGGGCGGGCGTACAGACACTTCACAGGTAGCGTCCAGTCCGACCGCAGCCGTCGACCGGAACCTGGGGCCATGACGGCATCGGTGCGTTCTGCGGGAGGGTTGGTGCAGGGGACCCGGGATCCGGGCGGTTCCGCCGGGCGGGCGCCGGAGGCGCGCCTGCTCGTGGTGGACGACGAGCCCAACATCCGCGAGCTGCTGTCGGCGAGCCTCCGCTACGCCGGCTTCGAGGTGGCGACGGCGGCGGACGGCCAGCAGGCCCTGGCGATGGCCGCCTCGTTCCGCCCCGACCTGCTCGTCCTGGACGTGATGATGCCGGGGCTCGACGGCTTCGGCGTGGTGCGCCGGCTGCGGGAGACCGGCCGGCACACCCCGGTGCTCTTCCTCACCGCCCGGGACGCCGCCGAGGACAAGATCTCCGGCCTGACGCTCGGCGGGGACGACTACGTCACCAAGCCGTTCAGCCTCGACGAGGTGATCGCCCGCATCCGGGCGGTGCTGCGCCGGACGAGCGCGGCCGCCCAGCGCGGCGCGGAGGCGCCCCGGTTGACCTTCGCCGACATCGAGCTGGACGAGGAGTCCCACGAGGTGCTGAAGGCCGGCACCCTGATCAGCCTGTCCCCCACCGAGTTCAAGCTGCTGCGCTACCTCATGGCCAACGCCGGACGGGTGCTGTCCAAGGCGCAGATCCTCGACCACGTCTGGAACTACGACTTCAACGGCGAGGCGAACGTCGTCGAGTCCTACATCTCCTACCTGCGGCGCAAGGTCGACACGACCGAGCCGCGGCTGCTGCACACCATCCGCGGGGTCGGGTACACGCTGCGGCTGCCGCGGGGCACATGACGCCTCCGGTTCCCGCGCCCCGCGGCCCCCGGGTCCCGCTCCGGGTCACGCTCGTCGCCCTGCTCGTCGCCCTCGTGGCGTTCGCCCTGCTCGCCACCGGCTTCGCGGCGACGTCCCTGCTGCGGGGCTACCTGCTGGACCAGCAGGACGAGGAGCTCCAGGCCAACATCCAGGCACAGCGGCCGACCCTGGTCCGCCTCTGCATCGAGCCCGGCTACCCGCAGCCCACGCCCTTCTACGTCGCCTGCCTCACGCCCGACAGCGACGAGCCGGTGGTGCTCGGCGAGCCGCAGGGACCGGACGGTGACGAGCTGCCGGAGCTCAGCGCGCGGGAGGTCGACCAGCTGCGCGAGCACTCCCGGCCGATCAGCGTCTGGGCGGACGGCGAGCAGTGGCGGATGGCTGCCGGTGAGCTGCCCGGCGGCTACACGCTCGTGGTCGGCTCGGACCTCGAGGGGGACCGGAAGGCGATCGCCCGGCTGGTCCGCATCGAGGTCGTCGTCGGCCTGATCGTGCTGACGGTGCTGGGGGTCGCGGGGTACGTGCTCGTGCGCAACAGCCTGCGGCCGCTGGAGGAGGTCGGGGACACCGCGCGCGCCATCGCCGCCGGCGACCTCTCCCGGCGGGTGCCCGCCGGTGACGGGCGCACCGAGGTCGGCCGGCTCTCCGCAGCGCTCAACGGGATGCTGGCGCGGATCGAGAGCGCCTTCTCCGCCCAGCGCGCCTCGGAGGAGCAGGCCCGGGCCTCCGAGGGCCGGATGCGCCGGTTCGTCGCCGACGCCAGCCACGAGCTGCGCACCCCGCTGACGTCGATCCGCGGCTTCGCCGAGCTCTACCGGCAGGGAGCGGTGCGCGACCCCGAGGACGTCGCCCGGCTCATGCAGCGCATCGAGGCCGAGGGCGGCCGGATGGGGCTGCTCGTGGAGGACCTCCTGCAGCTGGCCCGCCTCGACCAGCAGCGGCCGCTGGCCGTGACCCCGGTCGACCTCGCCGAGGTGGCCGGCGACGTCGTCCACGACGCCCGTGCGCTGCAGCCCGACCGCCCGGTGGAGCTCGTCGTCGACCCGGCGATGACCGAGCTGCCGGTCGTGCTCGGCGACGAGGCCCGGCTGCGGCAGGTCCTCGGCAACCTCGTCACCAACGCGCTCGTGCACACCCCCGCCGACGCCCGGGTGACCGTGACCCTGGCCGAGGAGCCGGCGCCCCCCGGCGCCGAGGAGGACGGCGGCACGGTCGTGGTCCGGGTCGCCGACGAGGGCCCGGGAATGACCCCCGAGGACGCCGCCCGCGTGTTCGAGCGCTTCTACCGGGCCGATCCCAGCCGGCACCGCGCGGCCGGTGGCACCGGCCTGGGGCTCGCGATCGTCTCCTCGCTGGTGGCCGCGCACGGCGGGACGGTCCGGCTCGACACCGCGCCGGGCCAGGGCGCCGTCTTCACGGTGAGACTGCCCCGCAGCGGCCCGCCGGAGCAGGCCGGGGTGCCCGGCTGAGGACGCCGTCCCCCTGGTTACCGTCCGGTACGTGGAGACGCACGACGGACCGCCCTACGACGCCGAGCTGATGGCGGCCGTCACCGAGCTCGGCGACGCCCTGCGGGGGCTGGTCGACGCCTCGGTGCGGACCGCCGTCCCCGCGGAGGACCTCCGGGCGGCCGCCGCCGGCGCGCGGGAGCTCACCACCCGGCTGGCCGCGGCGCAGCGGCCGGCCGGCCAGCTGTCCCCGCTCGACGACGTCCCGGCGTTCCGCCGGGTCTACAGCCCGGTCAGCGGGGTCGGCAGCGCCCTCGCTCCGCCCGTGGTCCTGCGCGAGGCCGACGGCGCCGTGGTCGGCGAGGCCACGTTCGGGCTGGCCTACGAGGGCCCGCCCGGCTTCCTGCACGGCGGGATGACCGGCCTGGTGATGGACCAGGTCCTCGGAGCGGCCGCGATCCACGCGGGCCTGTGGGGGATGACCGTCCGCCTCGAGGTGGACTACCGCGGGCCGATCCCGCTGGACACGCGCGTCGTGCTGAACGGCCGGGTCACGGAGGCAGCGGGGCGCAAGACCGTGGTCACCGGCTCGATCGCCCTGGCCTCGGATCCCGACCGCGCGCTGATCGAGGCCCGCGGCGTCTTCGTCACGCCCCGCGCCGAGCAGATGGCGAGCTACTTCTCGACGGTGACCGACGCCTCCGGTCGGCCGTCGCCGCCCGGCCGGCCCACCGACGCGACCGCCCCCCTGCCGGCGGACCGGCCGTGACCGACGTCGAGATCGCCGTCGAGGCCGCCCGGGCCGCCGCCACCGTCCTGCTGGAGCTGCGCGCGGGCGGGCTGACCGGCCGCGAGCTCGGGGACGCCGGGGACGCCGCGGCCCAGCGGGCCATCGCCGCGGTGCTGGCGCAGCGGTGCCCCGAGGACGCGGTCTTCAGCGAGGAGGCGGCCGACGACGCGCGCCGGCTCACCGCCGAGCGGGTCTGGATCGTCGACCCGCTGGACGGCACCCGCGAGTACGGCGAGCCCGGCCGCGGCGACTGGGCGGTGCACGTGGCGCTGTGGGCCGGCGGCGACCTCGCCGCGGCCGCCGTCGCCCTCCCCGGCGTCGGCGAGGTGCTGGTCACCGACCCGCCGCCGGCGGTGCCGGACGTCCAGGGCCGCCGTCCCCGCATCGCGGTCAGCCGCAGCCGCCCGCCGGCGGTGGCCACCGCCGCGGCCGACGCCGTCGGGGGTGAGCTCGTGCCGATGGGGTCGGCCGGCTACAAGGTGACCGCCGTGGTCCGGGGCGAGGCCGACGCCTACGTGCACGCCGGCGGCCAGTACCAGTGGGACTCCGCCGCGCCCGTGGCGATCGCCCTGGCGGCCGGGCTGCACGCCAGCCGCCTGGACGGCTCGCCGCTGCGCTACAACGAGCCCGACCCGTGGCTGCCGGACCTGCTGGTCTGCCGCCCGGAGCTGTCCTCGGCCCTCCTGGCCGCCGTCGGCTGAACACCATGCCGGACACTGGAGCGGGAATCCCTCCCGAACCGGTGCGGTTGGTGCTGGCACGAGAGGTGTCCCCGCGCACCGCCGCCCGTGTTCCCCCGGCTCCGGAGAAATCGTTCGTGACGAGTCCTGATTACCGGCTGACGCAGCTGGAGACGCTGGAGGCCGAGTCCATCCACGTCATCCGCGAGGTCGCCGCCGAGCTCGAGCGGCCGGTGCTGCTGTTCTCCGGCGGCAAGGACTCGATCGTGATGCTGGAGCTGGCCCGGAAGGCGTTCGCCCCGGCGCGGATCCCGTTCCCGGTCATGCACGTCGACACCGGCCTGAACTTCCCCGAGGTCCTGGAGTTCCGGGACAAGCGGGTCGCCGAGCTCGGCGTGGAGCTGGTGGTCGCCTCCGTGCCCGCCGCGATCGCCGCCGGCACGGTCAAGGAGGAGCCCAACGGCTCCCGCAACCGGATCCAGACCCCGGTGCTGCTCGACGCGGTCGAGGAGCACGGCTTCACCGCGCTGTTCGGCGGCGCCCGGCGCGACGAGGACAAGGCGCGCGCGAAGGAGCGGCTGTTCTCCTTCCGCGACGAGTTCGGCCAGTGGGACCCGAAGAACCAGCGCCCGGAGCTGTGGGACCTCTACAACGGCCGCATCCACCTGGGCGAGTCGATCCGCGTCTTCCCGCTGTCGAACTGGACCGAGCTCGACATCTGGCAGTACATCGCGCGGGAGAACATCGCCATCCCGCCGCTGTACCTCGCGCAGGAGCGGGAGGTCGTGGAGCGGCAGGGGATGCTCTACGCGGTCAACGAGTTCATCCGCCCGCGCGACGGCGAGCAGGTGGTCCGCGAGACGGTCCGCTACCGCACCGTCGGCGACGCGAACCTGACCGCCGCCGTGCGCTCGCAGGCCACCACGGTCGAGGAGGTCATCGCCGAGATCGCGGTGACCCGGATGACCGAGCGCGGCGCCACCCGTGGCGACGACAAGGTCAGCGACGCGGCCATGGAGGACCGGAAGAAGGAGGGCTACTTCTGATGGCCGCTCAGCCTGGGGCCGCCCAGCCCGGTACCCACCTCGGCGAGAACGCCGTCGACGTCCACTCCCCGGTGGCCGAGCACGCCGCCGAGATCGCCACCGCCCGCAGGGACATCCTGCGGATCGCCACCGCCGGCTCGGTGGACGACGGCAAGAGCACCCTCATCGGGCGCCTGCTCTACGACAGCAAGGCCGTCTTCGAGGACCAGTACGAGGCGGTGGCCCGGGCCAGCAAGGGCGACTTCGTCGACCTGGCGCTGCTCACCGACGGCCTGCGAGCCGAGCGCGAGCAGGGCATCACGATCGACGTCGCCTACCGGTACTTCAGCACCCCGCGGCGGACGTTCATCCTCGCCGACACCCCCGGGCACGTGCAGTACACGCGGAACATGGTCACCGGCGCCTCGACCGCCGACCTCGCGATCGTGCTGGTCGACGCGCGCAAGGGACTGCTGGAGCAGAGCCGCCGCCACGCCTTCCTCGCCTCGCTGCTGCGGGTGCCGCACCTCGTCGTCGCGGTCAACAAGATGGACCTGGTCGGTTGGTCGGAGGAGACCTTCGAGGCGATCAGCGACGAGTTCAGCGCGTTCGCCGCGAAGCTGTCGGTGCCCGACCTGACCGTCGTCCCCATCTCGGCGCTGCACGGCGACAACGTCGTCACCCACTCGCCGAACACGCCCTGGTACGAGGGCCCCACGCTGCTGCACCACCTCGAGCACGTGCACGTGGCCGGCGACCGGAACCTCACCGACCCGCGGTTCCCCGTGCAGTACGTCATCCGGCCCCAGATCCACGGCTCCGGGGATGCGCACTTCCACGACTACCGCGGCTACGCCGGAACGGTCTCCAGCGGGGTCCTGCGGGTCGGCGACGAGGTGCAGGTGCTGCCCAGCGGCCTGACCACGACCATCGCCGGCATCGACGGCCCGCGCGGGCCGGTCGAGGAGGCGTTCGCGCCGATGTCGGTCACCGTCCGGCTGGCCGACGACCTCGACGTCTCCCGTGGCGACCTGATCTGCCGGCCGACCAACGCCCCGCAGGTCACCCAGGACCTCGACGCGCTCGTGTGCTGGATGGCCGACGAGCCGCTGCGCCCGCGGCAGCGCCTGGCGGTCAAGCACACCACCCGCACGGTGCGGGCGATGGTCAAGGACGTCGCGTACCGGCTGGACGTGAACAGCCTGCACCGCGAGCCGGAGGTCGCCGAGCTCGGGCTCAACGACATCGGCCGGGTCGTGCTGCGCACCACGCAGCCGCTGTTCGTCGACGACTACCTGCGCAACCGCGTGACCGGCCGCTTCATCCTCGTCGACGAGGCCACCAACGCCACCGTCGGCGCGGGGATGCTGACCCCGGCGGGATGACGCGCGCACGCCTGAGCGCGTGGCTGCTCGTCGCCGCGATCGTCGCGGTGGCGCTGAACCAGCGGCCGGCGATCGTGGCGGTGGCGCCGCTGCTCGAGGACCTGCGGGCCGACACCGGGCTCTCCTCGGCCATGGGCGGCCTGCTGACCACCGTGCCGGTGCTCTGCTTCGGGGCCTTCGCGCCGGTCGCGCCGCGGCTGGCCCAGCGGATCGGCCTGGAGACGGCGGTCGCGGCCTCGCTGCTGCTGCTCGCCGGCGGCATCGCGTTGCGCCTGCTCTCCCCCGTCGCGCTGCTCTACGCCGGGAGCCTGCTGGCCGGTGCGGCGATCGCGCTGGCCAACGTGCTGCTCCCCGCCTACGTCAAGCGTGAGTTCGCCCGGCCCGGCGCCGTGATGGGCGCCTACTCCGCGGCGCTCAACATCGGGGCGGCCACCGGCGCCGCGCTCACGCTGCCGCTGGCCGACGCCCTGGACGTCGGCTGGCGCACTGGGCTGGGGCTGTGGCTGTTCGTCGCCCTCGGCGCCCTGGTCCTCTGGCTGCCGGTCGCCGGGACCGGCCGCGCCGAACGGCGGGCGGCGAACCCCGTCCCCGGCGGTTCCTGGTCGCTGCTGCGGTTGCCGCTGGCCCGGCGGGTCTGCCTCTTCCTGTCCATGAACAGCGTGCAGTTCTACTCGGTCTCGGCCTGGCTGCCGACGCTGCTCGCCGACGCCGGGGTACCCCGCGGCGACGGCGGGCTGCTGCTGGGGCTGTCCAACGTCGTCGGGGCGGCGGGCGCGCTCCTCGCCCCGGCCCAGGCGGGCCGGATGCGCGGGCAGCGGCCGCTCGTGGCGGCGGTCGTGGCCGCCTACGCCGTCGGCCTGGCCGGGCTGCTGCTCTCGCCCGACGCCGGGACCGTCGTCTGGGTGTGCGCCTGGGGCGTGGCCCAGGGAGCGGGCTTCGCCGTGGCGCTCACACTCATCGTGCTGCGCAGCCCCACCCCGCTGGTGGCGGCACGGCTCGGCGGGGTGGCGCAGTGCGTCGGCTACCTCGTCGCGGCGTCGGGCCCGCTGCTGCTCGGCGCGGTGCACGACCTGACCTCCGGGTGGACGTGGCCGCTGCTCCTGCTGATCGCCGCCCTCGTCCCGATGGCGTGGGCCGGGTGGGGTGCCGCACGCGACGTCGTCCTCCCCGCCCCCGAGCAGGCTCCCGAGCCGGCGTCCGCCGCCCCGCTCAGCCGAGGCTGACCGGCAGCACCTCGAAGCCGCGCAGCGTCCGCAGGTCGCGGCGCACCGGCCGGCCGGCCACCCGCAGCCGGGGGAAGCGCTCGGACAGGACCCGCAGCGCCACCTCCGCCTCCAGCCGGGCCAGGCCCGCGCCCACGCAGTAGTGCACGCCCGCCGAGAAGGCCAGGTGCTCGCGGGCGTTGGCGCGGGTGACGTCGAAGCGGGCCGGGTCGGGGAACACGCCGGGGTCGCGGTTGGCGGCGCCGAGCAGCACCGTGACCCGCGTCCCGGGCGGCAGCCGGCGACCGGCGACCTCGACCCCGGCGCGCGCGGTGCGGCCGGTGAGCTGCACCGGGCTGTCCCAGCGCAACGCCTCCTCCACCGCGTTCGCCCAGCCCGACGGCTCGGCGCGCAGCGCGTCCCACTGGTCGCGGTGGGCGTCCAGGGCGACGACGGCGTTGCCGATCAGGTTGACGGTGGTCTCGAACCCGGCGCCGAGCAGCAGCATCACGGTGGCGTGCAGCTCGCGCTCGGTGAGTGCCTCCTCGCCGGGCAGGCCCACCAGCCGGCTGACGAGGTCGTCGCCGGGATCGCGCCGCAGCCGGTCGAAGTGCTGGCGGAGGAAGCCGTGCATGGCGCGCAGCCCACGCTCGGCGGCCAGGTAGCGGCGGAGAGGTAGCCCGGCGTCCAGCGTCGCCGCGGCGGCGGCACCCCACCGCAGGAAGTCCGCCCGCCGGTCTGTGGGGACGCCGAGCAGCTCGGCGATGACCAGGACCGGCAGCTGGGCGGCGAAGCCGTCGACGAGGTCCACCGGGCCCTGGGCGCCGGCCAGGTCGTCGAGCAGCGCGTCGGCGGTGCGCTGGATCATCGGCTCGAACGCGGCGGTGGCCCGCGGGGTGAAGGCCCGGCTCACCAGCCGCCGGTAGCGGGTGTGGTCGGGCGGGTCGACGACCAGCATCGAGGGCCGCTCCGCCACGCCGCTGGCGTCGAGCTCGTCACCGAAGCGCAGCACGCGGCCGATCCGCCCGGGCACACGGGCGAGGTCGAAGCCGACGCCGAAGCGGTCGGACCGCAGCACGTCCTGCACCACGGCGTGGGAGGTGCTGACCAGACCCAGCGCGCTGGGCGTCAGCGGGCCGGCCGCGCGGAGCTGCTCGTACAGCGCGTACGGCTGCTGCCGGAGGTCCGGGTCGCGCATCAGCCGGGCGACCGGATCGCCCTGGCGCGCGGCGCGGGCGAGGTAGCGGGCCGGCAGCGCGTGGCGGACGGCGTAGCGGGCGGCGGTCCGCGCGGGACGCAGCAGCGGGGAGGGCGACGGCTCGCGGACCGGTGCCGTCTGGTCGAGGTCGGTCGTCGGCGAGCCCATGAGCGGAGTCTCCCAGCGACCGCTCACGGACGTCGGGGCAGCCGGACGTCGGAGGCCGGACGCCGCCCGGGCAGGGACCCGGGCGGCGCGGAGGTCAGCCCTGGTCCGTGGGGGCCGGCGCGTCGAGGTCCTTGCCCGCCCAGTCCTTCCCGGCCTGGTCCGCGTGCTCCGAGGCGCTGTCGGTCTGGCCGGCGACGCTCTCGATCATCTCCTCGTCGGACACGCCTTCACCTGCAGCGTGGGTACCGGGCTCCGTCATCGCGCATCTCCTTCGACTGCGTGGACTGTTCCCCCGGACCCTCCCCGCCGACCGAGGGCACGAAACCCGTCGCGCCCGGAGTCACACGGTGGGTGGCCGCAGCTCGAACCACACCCGTTTGCCGCCCCGGTGGTCCTCGGCGCCCCATCGGTCGGCGATCGCAGCGACCAACCGCATGCCGCGTCCGCGCGGGTTCCCCGTGTCCAGTTCCCGGACGACGGGGCGTACTGCGGATCCGTCGACCACGCCGATCCGCAGCCACTCCTCGGAGAACGCGACCTCGAGGGTGAACGGCTCGTCTCCCCCGACGTGGTCCACGACGTTCGCGACCAGTTCGGTGACGAGGAGCGCGGCGTCCTCCGGGTCGTGCGGCGCACGCCACGACCGGAGCAGGTCCAGCACGAGGTGCCGGGCGACGGTCACGCTGCGCGAGGACGGCGAGAGGTCCATGGAGGCGGTGAGGGTGGACATGGAGCCTCCGTGGTGCGCGTCGATGGAGACGGGATGACGCGCCGCCCAGTGCATGACGCGTTATCCCGTTGCGCGATACAGAACCATCCGACCCGGCCAGATGCAACCCCCCTTGCGTGTAAGGCGTGTTGCATGCGACAGGGGTTGCATGCAACACGGGTTCAGATGCATAGTGGGCAACCGATCGGCTGAGACCCGGCCCGAGCGAGCGGAGCACAGTGGCGACGGACACCCCGGTGGGGGACGACTCGGCGCTCGCGGCGTTGCGCGCCCTGGTGACCGCCATCGACGCCTCGACCGAGGAGCTGCGCCAGGCCCGCTCCCGGGCCGAGGACCTGCTGCGTCAGCGTGCGGCGGGTGGGGCCTGGTTCGACATCGTCACCGACGAGGCGCGCCCGCTGGTCGTGGAGCGGATCAGCACGGTCCTGGCCACCCTCGCCTCGGCCGGCGGCGCCTGGCGGCGGGAGCAGGCTCGCGCACTCCACGCCGAACAGGTGAGCATCAACCGGATCGCGACCCTGTTCGGCGTCACGCGACAGCGCATCTCCGCCCTGCTGCGCGACCGTCCGGAGGACACCGGCCTCGCCACCCTCGACTGACCGTGGAGGAGATCCGCAGGCGTCACGCCGGCGGATCTCCTCACCCCTCAGGCGGAGATGCGGTCGATCGCCTTGTAGATGCGCTGCTCGGAGACCGCGCGGGGCGTACCGAGCTGCTGGGCGAACAGCGCCACCCGCAGCTCCTCGAGCATCCAGCGGACGGCGGTGACCGGGTCGTCCGGGGCGCCGCTGGGCGGCACCTGCCTCCGCAGCTGGTCGTACTCCGCGGTCACCGCCTCGATCTGGTGCATGGCCAGCGCGTCGCGGGCGGCGTTGGCCGGCAGCTTCTCCAGCCGGTGCGCCATGCCCTTCAGGTAGCGGACGACGTCGGGCAGCCGACGCCGGCCGGTCGCGGCCACGAAGCCCTTGTGCAGCAGCCCGGCCATCTGCCGGCGCAGGTCGGCGATGGCCGCCTCGGGCACTCGCCGGCCGGCGGCCCCGCCCAGCGCGACCGCGACCTCGCGGGCCTGGGTGAGCACGCCCTCGACCCGGGTGACGACGTCCTTCGTCAGGGACGGCAGCTGTGCGCGAGCGGACTCCACCAGCGCGGTGAAGGCGGCCTCCTCGCGCGGCGGCCCGCCGGCGGCGGCGATCAGCTCGTCGGCGGCGGCGTCGACGCAGTCGGCGACGAGGTCGGGGATCTCGCCGTCGGGGTTGAACTGCAGCGCGAGCCTGGAGCGCGGCCCGAGCCCCTTCACCACCTGCCGGACCGGTGAGCCCGCGGCCAGCACCAGCAGCCGGCGCACGCCGCGCCAGTGCAGGCGGACCGCCTCGGCCTCGGTGGCCACCACGCGCACGCCGGCGGTCTCGCCCTCGTCGACCACCGCCGGGAAGGCGGTCACCACGTGGCCGCCGCGCTGCACCTCGACGGTGCGGGGCAGGTCCCCGATCGTCCAGGCGGTCAGCCCCGTGCGCTCCAGGTCGACGGCGGCCCGGGCCAGGCTCGCCCGGGCCTGGGGCGCCACCTCGGCACGCAGCGCGGACAGGTCCTTCCCCCGGGCCAGGGTCCGCTGCCGGTCGTCGACCACGCGGAAGGTGGCCCGAAGGTGGTCGGGGACCTGGTCCGGCGCCCAGGCGTCCGGCGGGATCACGACGGCCGCCGAGCGGCGCAGTTCCCGCTCCAGCGCGGGCAGCAACGGCTCGGTCGGCTCGATCCGCGGCAGCACCTCGCGCACGCGGTCGGGGATGGGCACCAGCGCCCGGCGCAGCTGCTTGGGCAGGGTGCGCAGCAGCGCCGTCACCAGCTCCTCGCGCTGGCCCTGCACGGTGAACGCCAGCGAGCTGCCGGCGGTGCGCTCGGCGACGGTGTCGAGCACCGCCAGCGGGACGTCGACGGTGACGCCGTCCTCCGGCGCACCGGGGGCGAAGGCGTACGACAGCGGCAGGGTCAGCCCCTGCGTCAGCGGTACGGCGTCGGGGAAGTCCTCCTCGCGCACCTGCCCGGCGGCCGCGGCGTTCGTCAGCTGCTCCACGGTGAGCGACATGAGGTCCGGCGTGCGCCGCCGGGCCTCCTTCCACCACCGGTCGAAGTGCCGGGTGGAGACGACGTCGGCCGGGACGCGCGCGTCGTAGAGCTCGAACAGCGTCTCGTCGTCGACGCGGATGTCGCGGCGGCGGGCCCGCTCCTCGAGCTCCGCGACCCGCTCCAGCGCCCGCTGGTTCTCCGCCCAGAAGCGGTGGTGCGTCGTCCACTCGCCCTGCACCAGGGCGTGCCGGATGAACAGCTCGCGGGAGACGACGGGGTCGATCGAGCCGTACTGGACGCGCCGGCCCACCACGAGCGGGAGGCCGTAGAGGGTGACCCGCTCGGTGGCGACGACGGAGCCGCGCCTGGCGTCCCAGCGCGGCTCGGAGTACTCCCGCTTGACCAGGTGGTCGGCGAGCCGCTCGACCGTCTCCGGGTCGATCCGGGCCACCATGCGGGCGAACAGCCGGCTGGTCTCCACCAGCTCCGCGGCGACCACCCAGCGCGGCGGCCTCTTCGCCAGCGGGGTCCCGGGGGCGATCACGAAGCGGGCGTTGCGGGGACCGAGGTACTCGCGGCCGCCGCGGCGCCGGTCGCCGTCGGACCTGCGGGTGTCCTCGACCTGGAGGCCGATCTGCGAGAGCAGCCCGGCCAGGAGGGCGGCGGTGATGCCGCGCTCGTCGGGCTCGGTCGCCGGCTCGGCCGGCGTCATGCCCAGCCGGCGGGCGGTGCTGCGCAGCTGTCCGTAGAGGTCCTGCCACTCGCGGATGCGCAGGTAGTGCAGGAACTCGCGCTTCACGGTGCGGCGGAAGGCACTGCCGGACAGCGCGTCCTGCTGCTCCTCCAGGTACCGCCACAGGTTGAGCAGCGCGAGGAAGTCGGAGTTCTCGTCGGCGAAGCGGGCGTGCGCCTGGTCGGCGGCCTGCTGGTGCTCGGCCGGCCGTTCCCGCGGGTCCTGGATGGTCAGGCCGGCGGCGATCACCAGCACCTCGTCGAGCACGCCGCGCCGGTCGGCCTCGACGACCATCCGGGCGATCCGCGGGTCCAGCGGCAGCGCGGCCAGGGCGCGGCCGGTGGGGGTGAGCTTCCCGTGCTCGTCGAGCGCGCCGAGCTCCTCCAGCAGCGCCAGGCCGTCGGCCACCGCGCGGCGGTCCGGCGGGTCGATGAAGGGGAACTCCGCGACGTCGCCCAGGTCGAGGGCCGCCATCTGGAGGAGCACCGAGGCCAGGCTGGTCCGGAGGATCTCCGGGTCGGTGTACTCGGGCCGCGCGTCGAAGTCGTCCTCGGTGTAGAGGCGGATCGCGATGCCGTCGGAGGTGCGGCCGCACCGGCCCGACCGCTGCCGCGCGGAGGCCTGGCTGATCGCCTCGATCGGCAGCCGCTGCACCTTGGTCCGCGCGCTGTACCGGGAGATGCGCGCCGTCCCGGGGTCGACGACGTAGCGGATGCCCGGGACGGTCAGCGACGTCTCGGCGACGTTGGTGGCGAGCACGACCCGGCGGCCGGTGTGCCGCTGGAAGACCTTGTGCTGGTCGGCGGCCGAGAGGCGCGAGTAGAGCGGCAGGATCTCCACGCCGGGGAAGCGGTCGGTCAGCGCGTCCGCGGTGTCGCGGATCTCCCGCTCGCCGGCGAGGAACACGAGGACGTCACCCGGCCCCTCGGCGACGAGTTCCTCGACGGCGTCGCCGATCGCGGTGACCTGGTCGCGGTCGGGGTCGGCGTCCGGATCGTCGGGGTCGACGACGGGCCGGTACCGGAGCTCCACCGGGTAGGTGCGGCCGCTCACCTCGACGACCGGCACCTCGGCACCGTCGGCGGCGAAGTGCCGGGCGATCCGCTCGACGTCGATCGTCGCGGAGGTGATGACGACCTTGAGGTCGGGACGGCGGGGCAGGATCCGGGCCAGGTAGCCCAGCAGGAAGTCGATGTTGAGGCTGCGCTCGTGGGCCTCGTCGATGATCAGGGTGTCGTACTGGCGCAGCAGCCGGTCGTGCGCGATCTCGGCGAGCAGCACGCCGTCGGTCATGACCTTGACCAGCGTCGAGTCCGACACCTGGTCGGTGAAGCGGACCTTCCAGCCGACGACGTCGCCCAGCGGCCGCTCCAGCTCCTCGGCGATCCGCTCGGCGACGGTGCGGGCGGCGATCCTGCGCGGCTGGGTGTGCCCGATGCGCCCGCGCACCCCGCGGCCGAGCTCCAGGGCGATCTTGGGCAGCTGGGTCGTCTTGCCCGAGCCGGTCTCCCCGGCGACGACGACCACCTGATGGTCGCGCAGGGCCTCGGCGATGTCGTCGCGGCGGGCCGAGACGGGCAGCTCGGCCGGGTAGGTGGCCGGCGGGACGGCGGCGCGGCGGCGGGCGATCCGCTCCTCGGCGGTGGCGACGTCGGCGGCGATCCGCTCCCGCTGCCGGGCGCGGGCCTCGAGGTCGCGGGTACGCCGGGTGCCGTCGAGCCGGCGACCCAGCCGGTGCTCGTCCTCGATCGTCAGGGTGGCCAGCCGCGACCGGAGGTCGCCGGCGGCCGACGCGTCGACGGCCATGGCGGAACTCCTCTCGTGGGGCTGGTGGCGGGGCCCGGCCCGGACGGTGGGGCGCGCGTGGCGACGGGTTCGACGGGTACCAGCCGTCCCAGGATCCCACTCCCCGTGGCGCGGTCCGGTCGAGGCAACGGCCGGCGTGCCCCACATCACCCGCGCGTGCACCCCGCAACTGGATGCATGTACTCAGCAACCGGTTGTATGGTGCACCTGTTCCCGGCGCTGTGCCGCCGTCGTCCTCCCCTCCGGAGACCCTGTGAGCCCTCCCGCCCCGGCGACGCCTGCCGTCCGCCCGGCCCAGCTGCACGTCCTGGGCGAGCAGCTGCCGCGGATGATGCGGGTGATCCACGCGATCAAGGCCGCCACGGCCGGCGACAGCCGCGACCGCGCGGCGCACGTGCTGCTCTTCCCGCTCGACCGGCTCGGCCCGCTGCGCCAGGGCGCGCTGGCCGACCTGGTGCACGCCGACCCGTCGACCGTCAGCCGGCACGTCGCCGCGCTGGTGGACGGCGGCCTCGTCCGCCGGGTCGCCGACGAGACCGACGGCCGCGCCAGCCGGCTGGTCGTGACCGAGGCCGGGCAGGCGACGCTCGCCCAGCTGCGGGCCGAGCGGGAGGCGCACCTGGCCCGGATCACCGCCGACTGGGACGACGCCGACCTGACCGCCTTCACCCAGCTCTTCGGCCGGTTCGTCGACGGCATGGCCGCCCTGCTGCCCGACGACGCCGACGCCGCTCCCGTCGCCCCCACCCCGAGAGAGACCCCATGAGCCAGACCACCCGCGACGCCGTGGCCCCCCGGGGCGCCACCCGCGCCGGCAACGACGACGGCAGCTTCACCCACCGGCAGATCGTCACGATCATCGTCGGGCTGATGGTGGCGATGTTCCTGGCCGCCCTGGACCAGACCGTCGTGTCCACCGCCATCCGCACGATCGCCGACGACCTGCAGGGCTACGACCTCCAGGCGTGGGCGACCACGGCGTTCCTCATCACCTCGACGATCAGCACCCCGCTGTACGGGAAGCTGTCCGACATCTACGGCCGGCGGCCGTTCTACATGTTCGCCATCGCCGTCTTCGTCGTCGGCTCGCTGGCCTGCGCGTTCGCCCAGTCGATGTACCAGCTCGCGGCGTTCCGGGCGATCCAGGGCATCGGTGCCGGTGGTCTGATGTCGCTGGCGCTGGCGATCATCGGGGACGTCGTCCCGCCGCGGGAGCGCTCGCGGTACCAGGGCTACTTTATGGCCGTCTTCGGCACCTCCAGCGTGCTGGGCCCGGTCATCGGCGGCTTCCTCGCCGGCCAGGAGTCGCTGCTGGGCCTCACCGGCTGGCGCTGGATCTTCCTGATCAACGTCCCGCTGGGCGTCCTCGCCCTCGTCGTCGTCAGCCGGGTGCTGCACCTGCCGCACACCCGCCGCGAGCACCGCATCGACTGGCCCGGCGCCGTCGCGCTGGTGGTCTTCCTCGTGCCGCTGCTGATCGTGGCCGAGCAGGGCCGCATATGGGGCTGGGGCTCCGGGGCGGCGCTGACCTGCTACGCCATCGGCGCCGTCGGCTTCGTGCTGTTCGTCCTCGCCGAGCGCGCGTACCGCGACGAGGCGCTGCTGCCGCTGCGCCTGTTCCGCAACCGCACGTTCGCCGTCGCGGGCGTCGGCAGCGTGGTCATGGGCGCCGGCATGTTCGGCGGCATCCTGCTGCTGCCGCAGTACCTGCAGATCGTGCACGGCTCCAGCGCGACCGTCGCCGGCCTGCAGATGATCCCGATGGTCGCCGGCATCATGACCGGCGCGGTGAGCTCCGGCATCGCCATCAGCCGGACCGGCAGGTACAAGGTCTTCCCGCTGGTCGGCATCGTGTTCATGGTCGTGGCGCTGGTCTCGATGTCCTTCGTCGTCGAGGCCGACACCGCGTACTGGGTGCTGGTGCCCTTCATGGTCCTGCTGGGCCTCGGGCTCGGGTTCAACTTCCAGCCGGTCATCCTCGCGGTGCAGAACTCGGTCTCCCCGCGGGAGATGGGCGTGGCGACCTCCTCGGTCACCTTCTTCCGGCAGATGGGCGGCACGCTGGGGGTCGCGGTGTTCCTGTCGCTGCTGTTCACCCGGCTGCCGGTCGACATCGGCAACGCCTTCCGGTCGGCCGGCCTCGGCGCGCCGCCGTTCGACACCGACGCCGTGCTCAGCGACACCTCGTCGGTCGGCTCCGCTCCCCCGCAGGCCGTGCAGGCCTTCCGCGTCGGCTTCTCGGACTCGATCGACCTGGTGTTCCTCATCGCCGCCTGCGTCGTGGCGGTCGGGTTCTTCGTGCTGCTGTTCCTGCCCCAGCTGGAGCTGAGCAACAAGTCCGGCATCCAGGCCCAGCAGGAGGCCGAGCGGTCCACCGCCACCGGGGACCCGACGACGGCCGACGACGCCACCCGCGCCGCCGGTGCGGCCGCCCCGACGTCGGTCAGCCCGGTCCAGGGCCCCGCAGCCGGCGACGGCACCACCGGTGACGGCGTGCACGAGCACGGCCCCCGCCGCTAGACCTCGACGAGATCTGCACAGTCGTCGCCATCAGCTGCTGATGGTGACGGCTGTGCAGATCTCGCGCCGGCTCAGGGGGTGAAGACGGCGCGCACGCAGCCGTCCTGCTTCTCCTTGAACAGCTCGTAGCCGCGGGGGGCCTCGCTCAACGGCATCACGTGCGTGGCGAGGTGCTCGGTCACCAGCTCGTCGCGCTCCATGAGCTCGAGCAGGCGGGGGATGTACCGCGGCCCGTGCACCTGCGCCCCGCGCAGGGTCAGCCCCTTGTTCATGATCGCGCCGAGCGGGAACTTGTCCACCATCGAGGCGAAGACGCCGAGGGTGAAGACGCTGCCGCCCTTGCGGCAGGCCATGACCGCCTCGCGGACGGCGGTCGGCCGGTCGGTCTGCAGACGGAGCTGCTGCTTCACCTGGTCGTAGACGCCGTGGGCGCCGGGGGCGTGCGCCTCCATCCCCACGGCCTCGATGCAGACGTCGGGACCGCGGCCACCGGTCCGCTCGCGCAGCTCGGCCGCCACGTCGGTCGTCGTGTAGTCGATGGTCTCCGCGCCGGCGTGCGTGCGGGCCTGCTCCAGGCGCTCGGGCAGCCGGTCGACCACGAACACCTGCGCGGCACCGACGATCGCCGAGATGCGCGCGGCCAGCTGCCCGACCCCGCCGGCGCCCCAGACCGCGACGGTGTCCCCGGGCCGGACGCCGCCGAGGTCCACGCCGGTGAAGGCGGTCGACGCGGCGTCGGAGGCGAACAGCGCCCGGTCGTCGGAGACGCCGTCCGGGACGACGAAGCTGCCCACGTCGGCGTAGGGCACCCGCACGTACTCCGCGTGGCTGCCGGCGTACCCGCCGACGGCGTGCGAGTAGCCGATGCAGCCGCCGATGCTCTGCCCCCACAGCCCCTCGGTGATGCCGGGGTTGGGGTTGCTGTTGTCGCACAGCGAGTACATCTCCTGGCGGCAGTACCAGCAGTTGCCGCAGGAGACGAAGGACGCGACGACCACCCGGTCGCCCACCTTCCGCTCCCGCACCGCCTTGCCGACCTCGACGACCTCGCCCATGAACTCGTGCCCGATCACGTCGCCGGCCCGCATGAACGGGATGTAGCCCGACAGCAGGTGCAGGTCCGAGCCGCAGGTCGTCGTCCGCCGGACCTTCAGGATCACGTCGTGGTCGTTGAGGATCTGCGGCTCCGGCACGTCCTCGACCGACAGCTGGTTGATCCCGGTCCAGGTCACGGCCTTCACAGCACGCCCTCCTTCTTCGCGTTCGCCACCACGCCGTCCAGGAGGCGGCCCTGCGGCGTCTGCTTCCGCTCCCCGTGCGGGCGCGGGTCCATCCGCAGCACCTCCCCGGTCTCGAGCAGCTGCTTCGAGGCGCGCAGCGCCGCCCGCAGCCGGCCGAGCTCCTCGTCGGAGGGCGTGGCGCGGTAGCGCGCGGCGATCTCGGTGCCCTTGTCGCCGGGCGCCGGGGTCACCCGGACCTCGACCAGGCTGCCGAGCGCGACCAGCGGCGCGGGCAGGTCGTCGACGCGGACGTCGGCCGGCGAGCAGAGCACCGTGACCGCGCGCCAGCGCCGGGCGGCACGCTCCGGGTCGTCGGAGACCGACGCGGTGCCGACGCCGGGGAGCTTCAGGCCCTGGAGCCGGTTGAGCAGGGTCCCGCCGAGGTCGGCGGCGCGGTCGAGCAGGGGATTGGGCACGGGGCCCCCTTTCCTGGTGGTCGTGCCCCACCTACCCCTGCCCGGAGGTCGGGGAACCGGGCATACCGTGGGCACAACGCCCGTCGTCGCGCGCCCCTGGAGGCCACCCGTGCCCGCGTCCTCGCTGATCCTCAACCGCCGGGACCTGGAGTTCCTGCTCCACGAGTGGCTCGAGGTCGAGAGCCTGGTGAAGCGGGAGCGCTACACCGAGCACTCCCGGGAGACGTTCGACGCGGTGCTCGAGCTCGCCGAGCAGATCGCCACCGAGCACTTCGCCCCGCACAACCGGAAGGCCGACGAGAACGAGCCGCGGTTCGTCGACGGCCGGGTCGAGATGATCCCCGAGGTCAAGCGGGCGCTCGAGGTCTTCGCCGACGCCGGCCTGCTGGCCAGCGAGTTCGACGAGCGCTTCGGCGGCATGCAGCTGCCGCACACCGTCGGCCAGGCCGTGTTCGCCTGGTTCAAGGCCGCGAACGTCGGCACCTCGGCCTATCCGTTCCTGACGATGGCCAATGCCCGGCTGCTCATCGCGCACGGCAGCGAGCAGCAGGTCGACACCTACGTGCGGCCGATGGTGGAGGGCCGCTGGTTCGGCACGATGGCGCTGTCGGAGCCGCAGGCCGGGTCGTCGCTGGCCGACATCACCACCCGCGCCGAGCGCCAGGACGACGGCACCTACCGGCTGACCGGCAACAAGATGTGGATCTCCGGCGGCGACCACGAGCTGACCGAGAACATCGTCCACCTGGTGCTGGCCAAGATCCCCGGCGGTCCGCCCGGGGTGAAGGGCATCTCGCTGTTCGTCGTCCCGAAGTCCCTGGTCGGCGAGGACGGGTCGCTCGGCGAGCGCAACGACGTCGTCCTGGCCGGCCTGAACCACAAGATGGGCTACCGGGGGACGACGAACACGTTGCTGAACTTCGGCGAGGGCGTGCACACCCCGGGCGGGCGGGCCGGCGCGGTCGGCTACCTCGTCGGCGAGGAGCACCGCGGCCTCACCTACATGTTCCACATGATGAACGAGGCACGGATCGGCGTGGGGATGGGCGCGACCGTGCTGGGCTACACCGGTTTCCTGCACGCGCTCGAGTACGCCCGCACCCGCACGCAGGGCCGGCCGCCGACGGCGAAGGACCCGTCCACCCCCGCGGTGCGGATCGTCGAGCACACCGACGTCCGCAGGATGCTGCTGGCCGCGAAGTCCTACGCCGAGGGCGGCATGGCGCTGGGCCTGTACTGCGCGCGGCTGGTCGACGAGGAGCAGACGGCGGAGTCGGCCGAGGACCGCGCGCGGGCGCACCTGCTGCTGGAGATGCTCACGCCGATCGCGAAGGCGTGGCCGTCGCAGTACGGACCGGTGACCGACGACCTGGCCATCCAGGTGCACGGCGGCTACGGCTACACCCGCGACTACCCGGTGGAGCAGTTCTACCGGGACAACCGGCTCAACCCGATCCACGAGGGCACCAACGGCATCCAGGGCCTGGACCTGCTCGGCCGCAAGGTGCTCATGCAGGACGGCGCCGGCCTGCGGCTGCTCGGCGAGACGATCACGGCGACGACCGCGCGCGCGGCCGGCACCGACTGGGCCGCCTTCGCCACGGACCTGGACGCCGCGGTCACCCGGCTGGGGGCCGTGACGGCGACGCTGTGGGGCGCCGGGGACCCGGCCGTCACCCTGGCCAACGCCACCGCCTACCTGGAGGCCGCCGGGCACGTCGTCGTCGCCTGGCTGTGGCTGGAGCAGGCGCTGGCGACCCGGGACCAGGCGGGGGACTTCTACGAGGGCAAGCGCGCCGCGGCCCGGTACTTCCACCGCCACGAGCTGCCGAAGGTGCACATGCACCTGGACCTGCTGGAGTCCCTCGACCGGACCGTCCTCGACACCGACGAGGCCTGGCTCTAGCGGCGGGGGGGCACCCCGACACACAGATGCGCCCCGCGGCTCCGAGGAGCGGCGGGGCGCAGGTGTCGTGGAGGGTCAGGCGGTGGCGGCGGCCGCCACCGGCTCGGCGGCAGGCGCCGGCTGTGCGGCCCGGGAAGCACTCGCGGCGCTCTTCTCCCGCTCGTAGCGGGCCGTGCTGGAGGCCCCCATCACGATCACGAGTCCGGTCAGGACCAGGAACCCGAGCAGGGTCACTGCCGGCCAGAACATCATCGGAGACTTCCCCCTGTCGTTCGCGTGCGCCGGCCCGCCAGGTGCGCGGGCGGCTCGTCTTCGGGGGCTGTGTCCCCCGTCGATCACCGTCTCAATCGTCGATCTGTGATCGTTTCCTGACTCCTCGTGACGCACTTCACACGCCGGATCTGCCGCGGCACCGGTTGCGGCCGCCGTGATCTGATCCTGGCGTGAGGCCGGCCGGGAGGACGCACACGAGCGTCGCGGCGGGTCCGGAGCACCCGGCGCGCCCGGGCCCCCTGGTGCTCGCGCTGGCACTCGCAGTCACCACGCTCTCGCTCCTGCAGAGCCTCGTCGTCCCCCTGCTGGGGGCGATCGCCACCGAGCTCGACGTCTCCGCCGGCGCCGCCGGGTGGGTGCTCACCGCGAACCTGCTGGCCGCGGCCGTGTCGACGCCGGTGCTGGGCCGGCTGGGCGACACCCGCGGGGAACGCCCCGTGTTCCTCGGCATCCTCGTGGTCGTCACGCTCGGCACGGTCCTCACCCTCGTCGCCGACTCGCTGCCCCTGCTCCTCGTGGGCCGGGTGCTGCAGGGCACCTCGTACGGGCTGTTCCCGCTGTCGATCAGCGTCCTGCGTCGCGAGCTCCCGGAGGCCCGGCTCAGCGTCGCGATGTCCCTGGTCAGCAGCACGCTGGCCGTGGGGGGCGTCGTGGGGCTCGTGGCCACCGGCCTGCTCACCCAGGGCGACGGCAGCTACCGCGAGGCCTTCTGGATCGGGCTCGCGGTCTGCCTGGTCAGCCTGGTCCTCGCGGTGGTGGTGCTCCCCCGGCGGCCCGCGACCGCGTCCGGAGGCGTCGACTGGTGGGGCGCGGCCCTGCTGGGCGCCGGTCTGGTCCTCCTGCTGCTCCCGGTCTCCCAGGGCAACGCCTGGGGCTGGACGGCGGCCCCGACCCTCGGCTGCGCGGGAGCCGCGGTCGTCGTCCTCGCGGCGTGGGTCGTGCTGCAGCGCCGGCTCCGCGAGCCCCTCGTCCGCCCGTCGATGCTCACCGACCCGCGCACGCTCGCCCCGAACATCGCCGGCCTCATGACGGGGCTGGGCCTGTTCGTCTCCTTCATCGCCGTCCTGCAGTACGTGCAGACCCCGCCGGAGGTCGCCGGCTACGGCTTCGGCTCCTCGGTGCTCGAGGCGGCCGTCGTGTACCTGCTGCCGGGCGGGGTGGCCGGCATCGTGCTGGCCCCGGTCGCCGGGCGGGTGGTGGCGCGCCTCGGCGCGCTGCCCACGCTGCTGGCCGGCGGGCTCGCCGGGCTGGCCGGGTTCCTCCTGCTGGCCCTGCTGCGGGGCAGCACGGCCGGCGTCGTCGCCGGCTCCCTGCTGGCCCAGGTGTGGGTGACCATCGCCTACGCGGCGCTGCCGACCCTCGTCGTCCAGGCGGTGCGGCCGAGCGAGACCGGGGTCGCGAACGCGGTCAACTCGATCACCCGCTCGGTGGGCCAGGCCGCGGGCAGCGCGCTGGCGGTCGCGCTGCTCACCGCCGGCACCGATCCGGCCACCGGGCTGCCGCGCGCGTCGGCGTTCACCCTGGTCTGCCTGATCGGCGTGGGAGCGGCCGCGGTCGTCGCCCTGGTCGCGCTCGGAGCGGTGCTGCGCGGAGGCCGGCGCCCCGGCCCGCAGGACCCGCTGGCCGACGTCGAGCGGGCCACCGCGGGGTCCGGCGAGTGGTCGCCGGTCAGCGGCCTGCGCTGACGGGACACACCGGGGCGGCGAATGGAACGGGACCGTCCGGGGCATCGAGGGGCGAGAACGTTGTAAACCGCCCCTGACCGGAGGACCCCCGATGGCCCGTTCCACCGGCTCCCGCAGCGCCTCCACCGCTGCGAAGGACACCCGCTTCTCCGGCAACGTCGCCGGCGACCCCGCCCCGCACGACGACAAGGTCAACTCGACGCGGTTCGACAACGCCCCTCGCGGCGCGGACCCGTCGCCCACCACGATGGGCACGCTCAAGCGCACGGTGAAGGAGTTCAGCGAGGACCAGCTCACCGACCGGGCTGCCGCGCTGACCTACTACGGCGTCCTGGCGCTGTTCCCGGCGATCATCGCGCTGCTGTCCATCGTCGGGCTGCTGACCGACCCGAGGCAGCTCTCCGACGCGCTGACGACGGTGGTCCCGGCCGACGCCGCCGAGACGATCAACCCGGTCATCGAGCAGATCGCGGGCAACACCAGCACGGCCGGGTTCGGGCTGGTCATCGGTCTCGCCGCCGCCATCTGGTCCGCCTCGGGCTACGTCGGCGCCTTCACCCGCGCCGCCAACGTCGTCTACGAGACGCCCGAGGGCCGCAAGATGTGGAAGCTCAAGCCGCTGCAGCTGCTGGTCACGCTGGTCGGCGTGCTGTTCGCCGCGCTGATCGTCGCGATGCTCGTGCTGAGCGGCCCGGTCGTCGAGGCGGTCGGCAGCGCCATCGGTCTCGGTGACACCGCCATGACCGTGTGGAACGTCGTTAAGTGGCCGCTGATGGTCGTCGTCCTCGCGCTGATGATCGCCGTCCTCTACTACGCGACGCCCAACGCCAAGCTGCGCGGCTTCAAGTGGGTCAGCCCCGGTGCCGGCGTCGCCATCCTGGTCGCCGTCGTCGCCTCGGCCGCGTTCGCGTTCTACGTCGCCAACTTCGGCAGCTACAACAAGACCTACGGCGCCCTCGCCGGGGTCGTCGTCTTCCTGATCTGGTTCTGGCTGATCAACGTGTCGCTGCTGTTCGGCATCGAGCTCGACGCGGAGATGGAGCGGACCAAGGAGCTCAAGGAGGGCGTGCCGGAGGCCCACAAGGAGATCCAGCTCGACGCCCGCGCCGAGCCCAAGCCGCGCCAGACGAACTAGGCGCACGCATGACGAAGGGCCGGTCCCCCGCGGGGGCCGGCCCTCCGTCGTACGTACGGAGTCGCTCGAGTGCGGTTCTCGCACTCGAGCGACTCCGATCAGCGGGAGGTCTCGGGGCGGTCGCCGTGCCGGGCCGGCGGGGTGCGCTCCACCAGCGCCGCCACGCCGGCGAGGCCCTTGCTGACCGCCTCGCCGACCGGGGCCAGCCGCGCCGGCCCGCGACGGACGCCGGCGTCGACAAGGTCGCGGGTGCGGTCGATCACCGACAGCGGGAGGGCCGACAGGGCGTTGCCCGGCGGTCGGCGGGCGACGGTGGGGTGCGGGCGGGTCGGCGAGATCCGGCGCACCAGCTCCCACTGCCGGCCGAGCCGGCGGAGCTCGTGCTCGTCGAGCTTCTCCTGCAGGCGGGGCAGCAGGACGTCCTCCTCGTCGCGGACGTCCTCGCGCAGCACCTCGACCAGCCGGGCGAGGCGGGCCGGCCGCTGCGGGTCGTCGAGCCCACCCTCCTCCAGCGCGGACACCAGCTCGTTGACCTCCTGGTGCTCCTCCTCGATGCGCAGGGTGAGCTCCTCCCCGTCGGGCAGGACCCGGCGCACCGCGGGCCACAGGACCGCCTCCTCGGCGAAGGCGTGGCTGAACACGAGCCGGTCGATGCGCTGCAGCACCTCCTCCTGGTGGCGGCCGGTGCTGCCGTCGAGCTCGTGCAGCAGCTGGTCGAGGCGGATGTGGTCGCGGCGCTGCCGGGCCAGGACGCTGCCTGGGCCGCCGAGTTCGGACTCGGACTGGTCAGCGATGGAACGGGGCACGGGGAGCACGACCTCTCGGAGCGGGACGGATCCGTCCCGTACTTCCCCGTGCGGGCGTGCCGCATGCCACGCGGGCGCACCGGTTGCCCGCGCCGCCACCGCGGGTAGGGCCCTGCTCCGCGGACGACGGAGCCCGCGGCCCCGAGGAGGCACCATGACCCCGCCGCCGGTGACGTCGGACTTCTACGAGCTCGAGGCGCTCCTCGACGACCAGGACCGGGAGACCCTCTACCGCGTCCGCGCCTTCATGGACGAGCAGGTCACGCCGGTCATCAACGACTTCTGGACGCGCGGGCAGTTCCCCCACGAGCTCGTGCCGGGCCTCGCCGAGCTGGGTGTCGCCGGGGCCCAGTACTCCGGCCACGGCTCGCCCGGCCGGTCCTCGCTGTTCGACGGCATGGTGGCGATGGAGTTCTCCCGCGGGGACCCGTCGATCGCCACCTTCATGGGCGTCCACGGCGGGCTGGCGATGGGCACCATGCACCTGTGCGCCTCCGAGGAGCAGAAGGAGCGCTGGCTGCCGGCGATGGCGCGCATGGAGCTCATCGGCGCGTTCGGCCTCACCGAGCCCGAGCACGGCTCCGACGTCGCCCGCGGCCTGCAGACGACCGCCCGGCGGGACGGCGACGAGTGGGTGCTGGACGGCCAGAAGAAGTGGATCGGCAACGGCAGCTTCGCCGACCTGGTCATCATCTGGGCCCGGGACGTCGAGACCGACCGGGTGCTCGGCTTCGTCGTCGAGAAGGGGACGCCGGGCTTCTCCGCCGTCGACCTCGAGGACAAGATCGCGCTGCGGGTGGTGCAGAACGCGCACATCACCCTGGACGGCGTCCGGGTGCCCGAGGCCAATCGGCTCCAGGGCGCCAACTCGTTCCGCGACACCGCGCAGGTGCTGCGGGCCACGCGGGTGAGCGTGGCCTGGTCGGCGGTCGGTTGCTCCCGCGGCGCCTACGAGCACGCGCTGCGCTACGCCGAGGGCCGGCAGCAGTTCGGCCAGCCGATCACCGGCTTCCAGCTGGTCCAGGACCTGGTGTTCCGCATGCTCGGCAACATCACCGCCTCGGCCACGCTGTGCGCCCGCGCCTCCCAGCTGCAGGACTGCGGCCGGCTCAAGGACGAGCACGCCTCGATGGCCAAGGCCTACAGCACGATGCGGATGCGCGAGACCGTCGGCTGGGCCCGCGAGCTCATGGGCGGCAACGGCATCCTGCTGGAGAACCACGTCGGCCGGTACGTCGCCGACGCCGAGGCCATCTACTCCTACGAGGGCACCCGCGAGGTCAACAGCCTCATCGTCGGCCGCGCCGTCACCGGCGAGAGCGCGCTGGTCTGACCCGTCTCAGGTGCGGGCGGCCGCAGCGGCGACGAAGAGCAGGAACAGCGCGACGGCCGCCACCACGACCCCACAGGAGGACGACGCTGATCATCCTCGCCGCGTGGGCGAGACCGCCGGTGGTCGCCAGCCCGTCCTCGGCGAGCTCCAGCGCCTTGGTGCTGAGGACGAACGCGCGGATGCCCGGCTCGGTCGCTGCGTTGTACCCCCACCACTCCTCGTCGTCGTCAGGCACCGGCTCCGCGGCCACGTCCGGAGAGGCGGACGAGGGCACGACCGCGCGCGGCCCGGCAGCGTTGACCCGTCACCGGCCGTCTCCACCAGCCGAGTGGCCGGTGCAGGGGCAACGCCTCAGTCGAAGAGGTCGGGCTGGTCGCGGCTGATCCGCTCCCAGATGGGCTGGAACTGGAACCAGCCGGCGAACTCGTAGCCGACCTGGCCGCGGGTGACGGTGGCCTCCTCGTGGCCGATCCGCCGCGGTGGGGTGCCGAGCCCCGCGGCGGCCGAGTAGGCCATCAACTGGGACTGCGCGGTGCGCTCGAGGGTGAGGAACCACCAGGCGGCGCTGTCCACCGACGCCCCGACGGTCAGCATCCCGTGATTGCGCAGGATCACGGCCTTGTGCGCGCCGAGGGCCTCCCCGATCCGACGGCCCTCCTCGGGGTCGAGCACCACGCCGGAGTAGCTGTCGAAGACGCCGACGTCGTCGTAGAACGCGCAGGCGTCCTGGGTCAGCGGCTCGATGGTCATGTCCAGGCTGGACAGCGTCTTGCCGTAGGGGCCGTGGGCGTGCGCGGCGGCCACGACGTCGGGGCGGGCGGCGTGGACGGCGCAGTGGATCGCGACGGCAGCCCCGTTGACCGCGCGGTCGCCCTCGACCACCTCGCCGGCGTGGTCGACGCGGACCAGGTCGCTGCTGCGGATCATGCTGAAGTGCATCCCGAAGGGGTTGACCCAGAAGGTGTCGGTCGCCTCGGGATCGCGCACGGTGATGTGCCCGGCGACGCCCTCGTCCAGGCCGGCCTTGCTGAACATCCGGAAGGCCGCGGCCAGCTTGGCCTTGCGGTGGGCCCGCTCCTCGGCCACCGAGGTGAACTCCGGCGGGAGGGCCATCCGCAGCTTCCGGCCCCCGGCATCGGTGTCGGCGGCCGCCGCGGGCAGCGGCGTCGGGCGGGGCTCGGTGACCGTCACGGCGGGTCTCCTCTGCTCGGGACGCGGCGGCTGCCGCACCGCCCGATTGTGCATGCCCGGCGGGGCCGCGCGGCAGCCGCGGACGCCGTCGAGCCGGAACGCGCCGACCGTGGTTGAGTGGGCCGGGTCACAGCTGCCGCCGAGCACCTCGAGGAGGCCGGCATGACCACCGCCCGCGACACCACCACCCCCCGTGGCGAACCCACCACGGCACCGACGGCCACGCGCGAACGCGGCGACACCGGGCCCGGCCAGGCGCCGGAAGCGGCCACGGAGGCCATGACCGGGCTCGACATGGTCCTGGTCGACGGCGCCCGCGGTCCGCTGCGCCGCCTGGTCCCGCCGGTCCGGACGACGGCGCGCTTCGGCGCCTCGCTGGCCCGCCACCCCGACGCCCTCGCCCGACGCGCCACCACGCTCGCCCAGGACCTCGCCCGGATCGCCGTCGGCCGCAGCGACATCGCGGCCTCGCCCAAGGACAAGCGGTTCGCCGACCCCGCGTGGACCGGCAACCCCTTCCTGCGCCGGACGATGCAGGCCCACATCGCCACGGCCCGCGCGGCCGTCGGGCTGGTCGACGACGCCGACCTCGACTGGCAGGACGACGAGCGGATCCGGTTCTCGCTGACCAACCTGGTCGACGCCCTCGCGCCCAGCAACGTGCCGCCGCTGAACCCGCTGATGTGGAAGGCGGTCATCGACACCGGCGGGCGCAACCTGATCGGTGGCACCCGGCGGCTCGTCAAGGACCTCATGTCGCCGCCGCGGGTGCCCTCGATGGTGGAGGAGGACGCGTTCACCGTCGGGGAGGACCTCGCCGTCTCCCCCGGCGCCGTCGTCCTGCGGACGCCGGTCTTCGAGCTGATCCAGTACCGGCCGACCACCGAGCGGGTGCGCAGCGTGCCGCTCGTCGTCGTGCCGCCGACGATCAACAAGTACTACATCACCGACCTGGCGCCGGGCCGGAGCATCGTCGAGCACTACGTCGGCGCCGGCCAGCAGGTGTTCATGATCAGCTGGCGCAACCCGACGGCCGAGCACGCCGACTGGGGCCTGGACGACTACGGGCAGGCGGTCCTCGACGCCATGGCGGCCGCGGAGGAGATCACCGGCAGCGAGCGGGTGGCCCTCCAGGCGTTCTGCTCCGGCGGCATCATCACCTCGATGGTGTTGGCGCACCTGGCCGCCGCCGGCGACCTGGGCCGGGTCGCCGCGGCCAGCTTCGCCGTGACCGTCCTGGACTGGTCGCGCGCCGGCACGGTGTCGGCGCTCATGGACCGCGAGGCCGTGCAGCAGGCGGTCGAGAAGTCCCGCGAGCAGGGCTACCTGGACGGGGCCATGCTGGCCGAGGTCTTCGCCTGGCTGCGCCCGAACGACCTGGTGTGGAACTACTGGGTCAACAACTACCTGCAGGGCAAGCCGCCGCCGGCGTTCGACATCCTCTACTGGAACGCCGACACCACCCGGATGACCGCCGGCCTGCACCGCGACTTCATCGACGTCGCCGTGCGCAACTCGCTGACCGAGGCGGGCGCCTCCACGATGCTCGGCAGCCCCGTGGACCTGAAGGCCGTGGACGTCGACACCTACGTCACAGCCGGTATCGCCGACCACCTCTGCCCGTGGCAGGCCTGCTACCGGACGACGCAGCTGCTCGGGGGGAAGAGCCGCTTCGTGCTCTCCACCAACGGCCACATCGCGTCGCTGGTGAACCCGCCGAGCAACCCCAAGTCCACGTTCCAGGTGGCGCCGGAGACCCCCGCGGACCCCGACCGGTGGCTCGCGAGCGCCGAGAAGGTGAAGGGCTCGTGGTGGCCGGACTACATGGCCTGGCTGGGCGAGCGCAGCGGCGACGAGGTGCCGGCGCCGGAGGCCCTGGGGTCGCAGGCGCACCCGCCGCTGGAGGACGCCCCGGGGAGCTACGTGCATGACTCGTGACCGGCTGCGGTCCCGGGCCGCGGAGGACGTCCGCACGGTCACCGCGGCCGGGCGGTCCCTGCGGGTGTCGGTCCGCACCGGCACGGACGCCGACGTGCCGCCGCTGCTGCTGATGAACGGCATCGGCGCGAGCCTGGAGGTGCTGCAGCCGTTCGTCGACGCGCTCGACGCGCGGCGGACGGTCATCCGGTTCGACGTCCCGGGCGTGGGTGGCTCCCCGAGACCGGTGGTCCCCTACGTGCTGGGCACGCTCACCCCGGTCGTCGCCGGCGTGCTGTCCCGGTTGGGCCACGACCGGCCGGTCGACGTCCTGGGGCTGTCCTGGGGCGGTGGTCTGGCGCAGCACTTCGCCGTCCAGCACCGGCGGCGCTGCCGCCGGCTGGTGCTCGCCGCCACCGGCACCGGCACGCTCATGGTGCCGGGGTCGCCGAAGGTGCTGAGCCGGATGCTCACCCCGCGGCGGCACCGCGACCCGGAGTACGCGCGGGAGATCGCCGGCCAGATCTACGGCGGCACCATGCGCTCGGACCCCGAGCGGGCGGCGCGGGTGCTGCACGCGGCGACTCGCATCGGTCCGCGGCGCGGGTACTACTACCAGCTCGCCTCGAGCACCGGCTGGAGCAGCCTGCCGTTCCTGCGGCTGATCCGGCAGCCCACGCTCGTCCTCGCCGGGGACGACGACCCGATCGTCCCGGTGGCCAACGCCCGGATCATGGGCCGCCTCCTCCCCGACGCCGACGTGCACGTCTACCGGGGCGGCCACCTCGCCCTGCTCACCGAGGCGGACGAGCTGGCACCGGTCGTCGAGCAGTTCCTCGACCGCCCCTAGATCCCGCAGGTACCACCCAGGAAGCCGCGCCGGAAGGCGTCGACGAGCTCGAAGCCGGAGGCGTCGGAGCCCGGCAGCACGCTGTCCTCCTCGCCGTAGCGCAGCAGGGCGACCGCGGCGTCGTCCACCTCGTCGACCGAGATCGGCGGAGCACCCACCACGGCTCCCCGGAACAGCTCCCGGGCCATCCAGCCGGTCGTGCAGACCACGGCGTCCTCCGCCTCCTCGCCGAGGGTGGGGAGGCCGAGCCGCGTCCGCACCGCCACGGCGTAGGGCAGGCCGAGCAGCGTGACCACGGCGTGGTCGCCGACCTCGTCGTGCGCCGGCTCGAGCAGGCCGGGGTCGAAGCGGACCGACCCGTCGGCGGCGCAGAACTCCAGGTCGACCTCCGGCCCCTCGCCGGTGCAGACCGATCCCGACGGCTCGCCCTCGACCACGGCCGGGAGCTCCACCGCGTGCCCCCAGCGCAGGGGCGTCGGCGAAGCCCTTGCTCAGCGCCTGGTCCCAGAAGGACCGTAGCTGGCCCTCGGCAGAGCGGACCGCCTGCCCGAACCGCAGGTCGCCGTCCGCCCCGCCGTCCCCGGCATCGGCCGGCAGCGTGTAGACGCGGTCCTCGTCGAAGGCGGCGCACGCCCGCGGGCCGTCCGCGTAGCCCTCCTGGAAGGCCGACAGCTGGTCGAACAGGGAGCCGTGCGCGCCCGGGTCGTCCCGCTCGCTGCCCGGCGGGTCCCCGAAGTAGAGGTAGCTCAGCACGTACTCGTCCAGCTCGGCCGGGCGGACGGCGACGTGCCGGGCGTTGCCCTCGACGACCCACCGGGTCCAGCTCCCGGCGAAGCACTCGGCCTGGGTCTCCGCGACGATCGAGGAGTCGTAGAGGCCGGCGCGCTCCTGGACCGCGTGCCCCATCTCGTGGGCCATCACCTCGGCGATCATGAACGGGCCGTAGTCCTCGGCGATGTCGGCCAGCCACGCCCGGTCGTAGACGATCCGGTCGTCATCGCCGCAGTAGAAGGCGTTCTCGGCCAGCTCGGCGACGTCGTCCCCGACGCAGGGGTCGCTCGGCAGCTCGTCGTCGTCGGTCTCGTCCGGGTCGATCGACCAGAGCCCGCCCTCCAGCTGGCCGAACTCCCCGCCGTACAGCTCCGGGAAGGTCTGCTCCCAGTAGGCGAGGACGTCGGCCGCGGCGTTGCGCGCCATGCGGTCGACCTCGTCGCCCTCCTCGGCCAGTTCGACGACGAGGTCGGCGTCCGTGGCGTCCACGCGCACGCCCCCGGCGGGAGTGGCCACCCCGGCGACCGGGGTCGTGCAGGCGCTGAGCGCGGCGACGGCCGCCACCACCACCAGCCTCGTCGGACGCACGCGCACGGGGACCACCGATCGATCTGGCGGACGCGGGAGCGGGTCCGGGTTCCGGTGAGGACGGTGCAGGGTCGGCGGCGGCGGCGTCAACGCCGACACGGCCGGGACCGCTCAGACGGTCAGGGCCGCACCCACCAGGGCGCCGGCCTCGTCGGCGGGCAGCGGACGGTGCAGCAGGTAGCCCTGCACGTGGTCGCACTCCTCGGCGCGCAGGCGGTCCAGCTGCTCGGGCTCCTCGACGCCCTCGGCCACGACGGTCAGGCCGAAGGTGTGCGCGGCCCGGATCATCAGCGACACCAGCTCGCGGTGGCCCGGGTCGGTGGAGCCGATGAAGCTGCGGTCGATCTTCAGCGTGTCGACCGGCATGTGGCGCAGCTGGCCGATCGAGGTGTAGCCGGTGCCGAAGTCGTCGATCGCGATGCCGACGCCCATCTCGCGCAGCGCCGCCAGGTGGTCGTAGGCCGTGCGGTCGCTGATCAGCACCGTCTCGGTCACCTCGAGCACCAGCAGCTGCGCCGGCAGACCGGAGGCGGCGAGGGCCTCGGCGACGTCGGCCACCACGCGGGGCTCCGACAGGTGCCGGCCGGAGATGTTGACCGCGATGGTCGGCTCCGGCTCGCTCGGCCCGAGGGCCGCGCCCGCGCGCCACTCGGCGAGCTGGCGGGTCGCCTCGTGCAGCACCCAGCGGTCGATCTCGCAGATCAGCGACGACGCCTCGGCCACCGGGATGAACTGGTCCGGGGGCACGGGGCCGACGCCCGGGCGGTGCCAGCGGATCAGCGCCTCGAAGCCGGTGACGACCTCGCGGGCCACGTCGTGCACGGGCTGGTAGTGCAGCCGCATCTCACCGCCGGCGAGACCGGCGGCGATCGCGGCCTCCGTGTCGGCACGGGCGGTCAGCTGGCGGCGCAGGTCGTCGTCGAAGACCTCCGCCCGCCCGCGGCCGTGGGCCTTCGCCCGGTACGCGGCGGTGTCGGCCTCGGCGAAGAACGCGTCGGCGTCGGTGCCGCCGTCGCGGCTGACGGCCACGCCGATGCTCGCGCCGATCCGCACGGCGCCGCCGTCGACGTCCACCGGCCGGCTGACGACGTCCACGAGCCGCTCGGCCAGCTGGACGAGCTCGTGCTCGTCCTCGACCTGCTCGACCAGGACGACGAACTCGTCCCCGCCGAGCCGCGCGACGGTGTCCCCGGCTCGCACGGCGGCCAGCATGCGGGTGGCGGTGGTCCGGAGGACGATGTCCCCGCAGGCGTGGCCGTGCCGGTCGTTGACGGCCTTGAAGCCGTCGAGGTCGACGAAGAGCAGTCCGGTCGTGCCGCCGGACCGCTGCGCACGGTGCAGCGCGCCGGTGACGGCGGCGACGGCCTGGGCGCGGTTGGGCAGCTCGGTCAGCGGGTCGTGGGTCGCCCGGTGGGCCAGCGCGACCTGGAGCTCCTCGCGCTCCCGGACCGAGGTGACCAGCTGCCGCACCGAGGCGTGCACGGTCTCCCCGAGGGCACCGGGCAGCGGCTGGTCGAGCAGGTGGTTGTCCAGGTCGCCCCGGGCCACGGCCGCGGCCTGGTCCTGGAGTCGGCGCAGGCTGTCGACGGTGGACCGCAGCGCCGCGGAGACGGTGCGCACCTCCCGCGGGCCGGTCACCTCGACGTCGACCAGGTTGCCCTCGCTGAGCTGACCGGCGCGCTCGGCCAGCACGGTGAGCACCCGGCCGATCCGCAGCCCGACGACGGTCGCGGCCAGCGCGCTGAGCACGACCAGGCCGATGCCGAACTGGAGCGTCGTCTCCAGAGCCTCCTGCGCACGCTCGGCGTCGGCCTTCGCGAGCTCCTCGGCACTGGCGACCGCCGAGGCGACGAGGTCGTTGAGGAGGACGTCCCGCTGTGCGCCCTGGGTCATCAGCGGCACCATGTCGGCCACGGGCACCGGGGGGAGGGTCCCCTCTGCCTGCATCGCGAGCATCGCGTCGAGGTCGGCCATGAGGGGGTCGACGCGTGCGGCCTGCCACCCCAGGGTCAACTCGGGCTGGGAGAGGTCGGTCATCCGGCGGACGGCGTCCTGGTAGGCGAGCCATGAGGACTGCCCGGCGATCCGCGACCCGGCCGTCAGCTCACCGGCGTCCAGCTGCGAGGCGAGGAACAGCGGGAAGAGGCGGGCCGAGTTCTGCGCCACCTCCGACACGAGCCCGACGTCCTGGGTGGCGCGCAGCGTCGCCGCCGGCACCTCCTCGGAGCTGGCCGCGTCCGCGGCCTGGCTCTGCGCCTGGGCGAGGGCGTTGGAGACGTCGATGTAGCCGAAGTAGACGTCCTCCGGCGCGATGGTGCGCGCGTCCAGCCCTGCCCGGTGGGTCCGCAGCAGCTGCTCGGCGCGCTCGGCCGTGGCGGACCCCGGGGAATCCGTGGAGAGCGCCGCCAGGGTTTCGTCCGTGCCCACCCGGGACTCGGTGACCCCTCGGCGCATGTCCTCGGCCACGGCGGCGACGAGGGCCGGCGGCAGGTTCAGCGCCGCGGCCAGCGCGGGGTCGTCCACGACCGCCGCGGCCAGCGCGGGCACGATCTCCTGCTCGACACCGCTGCGGGCGGCGTCCAGCTGGGCCATGGCCTGCACGGCCTGCTCGGCGCGGCGGGCGCTGTCGACCTCGGCCTGCTGGTCGCGCACCAGGTAGGTGGTCAGACCGACCACACCGACCTGCGGCACCAGCGCGAGGGCGCCGAGGAAGATCCACAGGGGGAGGCCGCGCCGGGTGCGTCGGGCCGAAGGTGCCATGGCTGCGACATCGGCGCCTGCGGGGAACGCCCTGAGATCCCCTCACCCCGGCGGGGGAGGTCGACTGGCCGCCCCCGCGGCCACCCGCTAGGGCCGGGGCGAGCGCAGTGCGGCCAGGACCTGCGCGTACATCGCCGTCTTGATGCCGGCGAGGTTCGGGCCGGCCAGCGCGGCGTGCCCGGCGGCCCGATCGACCGCGGTGGCGCGCACGGCCTCGGCCTCCACCGCCACGTCGACGATCCCGGCCGCCTGCGCCTCCGTGCCGCCGTACCGGCGGGAGGTCACCATCGCCTCGTGCGCGGTCTGCTGCGGCAGCCGCGCCTGGATCAGGGCGGCCATCCCGGGCATGAAGGGCAGTCCGAGCGCGGCCTCGGGGAGCGACCAGTAGCCGCGGTCGGCCCGCATCACCCGGCTGTCGTGCGCGAGGGCCAGCATCGCCCCGCCGCCGAAGGCGTGACCGGGCAGCGCGGCCACCGTGTACAGCGGCGCGGAGAGGAGCCGGGCGAAGACCTCCTCGATGCGGTCCGTGTACGCCGGCCCGACGTCGGGGTTCGCGAGCAGCCAGTCCAGGTCCAGCCCGTTGGAGAAGAACCGGCCGCCGGCGGTGGTGACCAGCGCCCGCGGGCCCTCGGCCGCGGTCACCTCGTCCAGCGCGGCCTCGACCTCGGTGAGCCAGTCGAGCGTGAAGCGGTTCTCCCCGTCGCCGAGGTTGAGGACGAAGACGTCGTCCTCGCGGGTCAGAGCAGGCATGCCGCGACGCTAACGGCCGCCCTAGTCCGTCCCGGCCTCCATCGCGGCGCGGTCGAGCAGCTCCTCGTCGGCCGACACCTCGCCGCGCGAGGCGATCACCTCGGCCCCGCCCGCCGACAGCGCGCCGATGAGCCCGGTGGAGGCGGCCTGCGCGGCACCGACCAGCGCCGGCTGCGCGGTGCCCACCATGCCCAGGCCGGCGTACTGCTCGAGCTTGGCGCGGGAGTCGGCGATGTCGAGGTTGCGCATGGTCAGCTGGCCGATCCGGTCGGTCGGGCCGAACGCCGAGTCCACCGTGCGCTCCATCGAGAGCTTGTCCGGGTGGTAGCTGAAGGCCGGGCCGGCGGTGTCGAGGACCGAGTAGTCCTCCCCGCGCCGCAGGCGCAACGTGACCTCGCCGGTGACGGCCATGCCGACCCACCGCTGCAGCGACTCCCTCAGCATCAGCGCCTGGGGGTCCAGCCAGCGGCCCTCGTACAGCAGGCGGCCCAGCCGGCGGCCCTCCGAGTGGTAGGTGGCGAGGGTGTCCTCGTTGTGGATCGCGTTGACCAGCCGCTCGTAGGCGATGTGCAGCAGCGCCATGCCCGGCGCCTCGTAGATGCCGCGGCTCTTCGCCTCGATGATCCGGTTCTCGATCTGGTCGGACATGCCGAGTCCGTGCCGGCCGCCGATCGCGTTGGCCTCCAGCACGAGCGCCACGGCCGAGTCGAACTCCGTGCCGTTGATGGCCACCGGACGGCCCTGCGCGAAGGAGATCGTGACGTCCTCGGTGGGGATCTCGACCTCGGGGTCCCAGAAGCGGACGCCCATGATCGGCTGGACGATCTCCAGGCCGGTGTCGAGGTGCTCCAGCCGCTTCGCCTCGTGGGTGGCGCCCCAGATGTTGGCGTCGGTGGAGTAGGCCTTCTCGGTGCTGTCCCGGTAGGGCAGGCCGTGGGCGACCAGCCACTCCGACATCTCGGTGCGCCCGCCGAGCTCGCTGACGAACGCCGCGTCCAGCCAGGGCTTGTAGACCCGCAGCCCGGGGTTGGCCAGCAGGCCGTACCGGTAGAAGCGCTCGATGTCGTTGCCCTTGAAGGTCGAGCCGTCGCCCCAGATCTGGACGTCGTCCTCGAGCATGGCGCGCACCAGCAGGGTGCCGGTGACCGCGCGGCCCAGCGGCGTGGTGTTGAAGTAGGCGCGCCCGCCGGAGCGGATGTGGAAGGCGCCGCAGGTCAGCGCCGCGAGCCCCTCCTCGACCAGCGCCGCCTTGGCGTCGACCAGGCGGGCGATCTCGGCGCCGTAGGCCGAGGCGCGGCCGGGCACCGAGGCGATGTCGGGCTCGTCGTACTGGCCGATGTCGGCGGTGTAGGTGCACGGCACCGCACCCTTGTCGCGCATCCACGCGACCGCCACGGACGTGTCGAGCCCCCCGGAGAAGGCGATCCCCACCCGCTCGCCGACGGGGAGGGAACTCAGCACCTTGGACATGGTGCTGATTATGCACGCCCGTGCATGACCATGCACAGGCGCCCCGGGGGCTCTCAGGCATGGGTACCGATACCCGCGTCCTCGGGCCCGTGGACGCGGGTATCGGTACCCATGCCTCAGGTGGCGCGCCGGACGACGTGCCCGCAGCCGCCGCCGAAGGCCTCGACGTCGAACCCGCGGACGGCGAGCACGTCGGCGACCGCCCGGCTCATCACCTGCTGGACGGCGTCCTCGGCGGCCGCGCCGTGCACCTGGTCGACGCTCATCCGCTCGTGCTGGCGCCAGGTGACGACGATCCCGTCGAGGTCGGGCTCGCAGCGCAGGACGGCGCCACCGAGGGCGGCGTCCTCCCCCGTCGCGTCGTGCAGCGGCAGGCCGGCCTCGGCCAGGGCGGCGGTGACCTCGACGACCAGCGTGGTCAGCGGGTCCTCGTCGTCCACGACCTCCTCCCACTCCCCGGGCAGGCGGCCGAGCTGCTCGCCGAGGTGGGCCAGCCACGCCCACTCCTGCGGGGAGGGGCGGCGCTTGACCCGGCCGTCGGGCCGGCGCACCCCGTAGACGGTCTCCACCGTGCCCGGGGGGTGCTCCGCGGTGGCCCAGCCGGCCTCCGCGCGGGTCGCGAAGGGCCCGGCGACGACCGGACCGCGGCCGTCGTCCTCGACCTCGGTCAGCCACCACCCCAGGACCGTCGCGCCACCGACTGCGATCCCACCGACGGGAAGACGACTCACGCTGTGCACCACCACTTCTGGGACTCCGACCGGCGCCGGGGAAGTGCGCCGGTTCCCTGCTCGCCGCTGGTCGACGGCTGCTCGGGTGTTCGAAAGGTAGGAGCCGGGTCCGCGCCCGCCCGCCGGCTGCGGACGGCGACTCCCGGCGCGTCGCGGCCGGTGAGCGCGGCGGCCACGGGGAGTTGCCACCCCGTGCCGGAGCGCTGCGACCGCGGCGCGGTGGTCACCGCGGTCCGGGGGTGACCATCCAGCAGTCGCTCGACCCGAAGGGCTCGACCTCGAAGCCCATGGTCTGCAGCAGCGTGGCGACGGCGGAGCTCATGGTCCGCTGCACGGCCGTCTCGAGCGCCGCGCCGCGCACCTGCTGCACGCTCATCCGGTCGTGCTGGTGCCAGGTGACGAGGACGCCGGCCAGTCCGGGGCCGGGGCTCAGGCACACCCCGCCCGCCGCGCCGTGGCCGTTGCAGTCGTGCAGCGGCAGCCCGGCCTCGACCAGCGCCGCGGCGACCTCGACCACGAGCGTGGTGAGCGCGTCGTCGTCGGACACCAGCTCGTCCCAGTCGTCGCCCAGCCGGTCCAGCTGCTCGCCGAGGTCGGCCAGCCAGGCCCGCTCGGCGGGGAGCTGGCGGCGCACGACGGTGCCGTCGGCGCGCTGCGAGCCGTAGACCACCCGGGTCGACTCGGCCAGGCCGTGGGCCAGCAGCGCCCAGTCCGCCTCGAAGCGGTCGTCGAAGGGCCCGGCGACGGCGGAGCTGCCCGACTGCTCGGGGTCCTCGTCGACCAGCCACCAGGCCGGTGCGCTGCCCGGCGCGCCGATCCGCTTGCCGGCCGGGTGCGTGGCGACGCTGACGGCCGCGGCGAGCTCCGCGCGGAACTCCTCCGCCGGGTCGGCCGCACCGAGGTCGGCCGAGGAGGCGCCGCCGGTCAGCGTCACGACGTCGGTGACGCTCTCGGCCAGGACCTCGGCCGGCGCGGCCGCGACCGCGGCCGGCTGCCGGGCGGTCCGGACGGCGTTGCGCTCGAACTCGTACCGAGCGGTGGAGCTGGTCCCCAGGGCGACCACGACGGCGGCCAGGACGAAGAAGCCCAGCAGCGTCACCGTGGGCCAGAGCAGGACGACGTCCTCAGTGGGCACCCGAGGCTCCGTCCGGGGAGATCCGGGTCGCGCAGGAGGTACCGGCCGGCGGTCGCTCTGCCGAGAAGAGATCCAGCAGCCCCGTCTGCCCGTCGCGCGCGGCGGGGGACGGTGGGCGGCATGCCGGTGCATGGGGCGCGTTCACGCGGGTGCTCCTCGAACTGTCCGTCGCGGCCGGGGAAGTGCCGCGGACAGCACGAATAGTGGGGTCCGCGGCGCGTGCGCGGGGCGCGTCGGACACGACTGCGGCGGCGCCGTCACCCAACTGTTGTGGAGCCTCCCGCCACGGCCGCTGACCTGCCGGAACGGGCGCCTCCTTGTCGACAAGAGGTGTGGTCCCGAGCGTGCGGAGCGGTCGTCGTCGCCTGCATCACGCCCGCGGCGCCCGGGACCGCGGCATGTCGCGGTCCCGGGCGCCGTCGGTCACGGCGTGTAGGTGATCTGCTCCGCGACCCGGAGCACCTGGTCCCGGGTGAGGACCGGCGGGGCCAGGAGCCAGAACACCCGGCCGTCGGGGATCTGGCCGGCGACCAGCCACGTGTCCGGCTCGCCGTCGACGGCGAGCCCGACCAGCGCCGGCAACCCCTGCACCGTCACCTGCTCGGCCGGCGCGGCCAGTGCTCTGCCCTCGAACAGGTCCCCGAGGGGGACGGTCCCTCCGGGCAGTCCCTGGAGACTGACCCGCAGCGGGGGCTGGGCGGGGTCGGTGTCACTGACGAGATCCAGGCTGCGGCTCTCCTCGTACCCGCCCACCGTCCAGCCGGCCGGTGCCAGTCCGAACCCCAGGCCGAGCGGCTGCGGCCGGTCGACGACGGACCCCGCCACCGCGACCACGGCGTCGGGGTTCCCGTAGGAGCCCTCGCCGAGGACCGCGACCCAGCGGCCGTCACCGCGTTCGACGACGAGCGTGACGTATCCGTCGCCCTCCACCAGCTCCGCCGGTGCCCCCCCGACCGACAGCTCCACAGCCGGACCTCCCGGGTCGTTCCACACCGTGTCCGGCAGGTCCCGGGGATCGGCCGCGACGAGGTCGACGAGCACCCGGCCGTCGTCGGCGGTGTAGTCGGCGAGGTACTCGACCGGTCCGCCGCCGTAGTACTCCATGCCGCCGCGCATGCTGAAGGCCGGCGTCAGCCCCTCGGGCGCGGGATCGAGGGAGAACGGGAAGGCCACCTCCTCCGCGGCGACCAGCTCGATCCCGCCGGCAGGATCCGACGACGGCGCGCTGGTGGTGGACGGCGTCGCGACCTCACCCCTGTCCGACGCCCCGTCGGAGGTGACGACGACCGCCGCCGTCCAGGCCGCGGCCACCACGACCACCGCCGCCCCGACGCCGAGCACGGTGCGACGGGTCGACCGCCGCCGTCCGCGGTCCTCCCGGGCGTCGGCGACGAGCTGGCGCGCGGCGATCACCGAGGCCGGCTCGTCGGCGGGGAGGTCCGCGACGAGCGCGAGGCCCGCGTCGGCGTCGGCGGTGAAGTGCGCGAGGAACCCCTCGGGCAGCGGCGGCAGGTCCGCATCGGAGACGCCGCGGGCGGCGGCGAGCCGGTCGTCCAGGTCCCGGTCACTGATCACGGTCGTCCTCCTCCGTCGTGCCGTTCGGGTCGAGTTCAGCGCGCAACCGGGCCCGCGCCCGGTGCAGCCGGACGCGCGCCGCGCCCGGGGTCAGGCCGAGGGCGATGGCCGCCTCGGCCGGGGTCAGGCCCTCCCAGGCGACGAGCGTGACGAGTTCCCGGTCCTCGGCCGACAGCCGCCCGAGGGCGTCGGCCAGCTCCCGGGTCCCGGCGCGTCCCTCGGAGAGCGCGACGGGGTCGGGCAGCGGCGTCCCGGCGAACGCCTCGGCCAGCCGCTGCCCGAGCCGCCCGGCCCGCCGTCGACTCCGCGCCGCGTTGGCCACGCAGAGCCGGGCGATGCCGAACAGCCAGGGCCGCACCTCCGCGGCGTCGGCGGGCAGGTCGCCGCGCCGGCGCCAGGCGACGGCGAAGGTCTCCGCGACGACGTCGAAGGCGTCCTCCCGGGAGGCGCAGCGCCGCAGGGCGTAGCCGAGGACGGCGCTGCCGCTGGTCCGGTAGGCCTCCTCGAAGCGGTCGTCGACGAGCGGGTCGGGAGGCGGTGGGGGCTGCCCTCGCATGGCGATCACACACTCACATGTCCGGTCGCGCCCGGGCGTTACAGCCCCGCCCCCTCCGCCTCATCCGCCCCGCGCGCCGGCTGCCACCGGGGCCGGCTCCGGGAAGGAGCGGTCACCGAACAGGACCCGGCGGGCCGCCGCCCGGCCCACGCGCGTGCGCAGGAGCGCGAACCCGGCCGACGCCATCGCCGGCGAGCGCACCTGGGCGAGGCCGGAGCGCAGCAGGAGCCGCCCGCGGAAGCGTGCCCTCAGCGCCGCCCCGTCGTAGGCGGCGAGCGGATCGGGCCGGCCGGTGCGGAGCGCCTCGTCGAGGACGGCGGCGGCGTGCCGGGACAGCCGCAGGCACGGGTCGAGCCCACCGGCGGTCAGCGGGGAGACGGCGCCCGCGGCGTCGCCCACCAGCAGACCCTCGGCGCAGCCGATCCGCCGCAGCAGACCGCCGACGGGGATCGGTCCGCCCCGCCGCTCGACGTGCTCCGGCCGGTCGGCCGGGACCCCGGGCGCCGCCGCGGCGAACCGGTCCAGCGCCGCCCGCATGCCGTCGGGGAACCGCGAGGCGTAGCCGGCGACGCCGACGTGGGCGTGCCGGCCGTCGTCCACCACCCACGCGAGGTAACCCGGCGCGAGCGAGGGGTCCAGCACGCAGGAGAAGGTCGGCGGACCGGTCGGGCCGGACACGGCGAAGACCTCCTCCGCCCCCACGATCAGCTCACGGTTGCGGTCGAGCCCGAGGTCGCGCGCCACCCGGGAGCGGGCGCCGTCCGCGCCGACGACGAACCGCGCCCGCACCCGCACCCGCCCGGCCGGCCCCTCCAGGAGGGAGACGCCGCCGCTGCGGCCCGCATAGCGCGTGCCCAGCGCGAGCCGCACGCCGGCGTCGACCGCCTCCCGCGCCTGACCCAGGTAGAGCGGACCCATGTCGCCGACGCGGAACTCGTCGCGGTCGCTGTCCAGCGTCACCGGTCGGCGCCGGTCCGGCGGGTACAGCACCACCCGCCGGATCGGCGGCCCCAGGTGCTCGGGGGCCAGAGGGAAGTCGTCGAGGGTCCGGCGGACGAAGATCCCGGTCGTGCGGATCGCCCCGTCGAGGGCGCGGCGCCGCTCGACCAGCAGCACCTCGTGCCCGTTCCGGGCCAGCAGGGTGGCGGTGTGCAGGCCGGCGAGCCCGGCGCCGACGACCATCACGTCGACGTCGTTCACCGTGGCGGCGCGGGGACGGGGGCCTCGTCGGGATCCGGCACCCACTCCAGCAGGTCGCCGGGTTGGCACTCCAGCACCCGGCACATCGCCTCGAGCGTGCTGAACCGGACCGCCTTCGCGCGGCCGTTCTTGAGCACCGCCACGTTGGCTGGGGTGAGCCCGACCCGCTCCGCGAACTCCCCCACGCTCATCTTGCGGCGGGCGAGCTCGACGTCGATGCGGACGACGATGGCCATCAGATGACCGCTTCCATGTCCGTCCGCAGCGTGGTGGCCTGCCGCAGCAGCGCCCGCATCACCACGAGCAGCAGCCCGACGACGGCGCCGATGAGCAGCAGCACCAGCAGCAGCGCGAACAGGCCGGCGTCGTCGCTGACGTCGTCGACGATGAAGTAGTAGGAGCAGACCCACGCGCCCAGCAGCATCACCCAGCCCGTGGCGACCGCCCGGACGATGGCGTTCACCCACGGCAGTGCCGCCGCGCTGAAGATGCGGTCGTCGGTGACGAGGGTCAGCAGGTACCAGGTGCAGACGACGACGACCTGGACGCACACCAGGCCGAGCACCGAGACCGCCAGCATCGTGCCCCGCACCACCGACTGCTCCAGCGACGGGTCGGCGATGTCCGGCAGCATCTCCGGGAGGGCCCAGACCTGGGCGGCCACCAGGGCCAGGATCACCACGACCAGCAGGACCCGGAGCGGCAGGACCACACGACGTATCCGCGACATGCACCGACTCTCGCGAGGTCTCTATCGATTGTCAATCGATAGCCACCGCGTGTCGGTAGATCGAGGGAACCCTCCACGCCATGGTAGGTGAGAAAGGCGGTCCCGGCGGGGCCCCGGACACGGCACGATCACCGCCGTGAGCAGCACGCCCGCCGACCAGCGCCTGCGCGACCTCGCCCGGCTGCGCCGCGTCCGCGACCGCATCGACCGGGAGTACGCCCAGCCGCTGGACGTCGAGGCGCTGGCCTGCGGCGCGCACATGTCGGCCGGCCACCTGAGCCGGGAGTTCAAGCGCGCCTACGGCGAGTCCCCGTACTCCTACGTCATGACGCGGCGGATCGAGCGCGCCATGGCCCTGCTGCAGCGCGGCGACCTCAGCGTCACCGAGGTGTGCTTCGCCGTCGGCTGCTCCTCGCTGGGCACGTTCAGCACCCGCTTCACCGAGCTGGTCGGGATGTCGCCCAGCGCCTACCGCCGCGAGCGGGCGCAGGTGACGCAGGGGCTGCCGCCGTGCGTGGCCAAGCAGGTCGCGCGACCGGTCAGGAATCGAGAAGCACCCGGCACAGCGCCGTCCCTAGCGTGATCACCATGACCACCTCGGACGTCACCATCCACCAGACCTTCCTCCCCACCGGCGACCCGGAGGCCTCGCTCGCGTTCTACCGCGACGTCGTCGGCTTCGAGGTCCGCCTCGACGTCGGCCAGGGCCAGATGCGCTGGATCACCGTGGGCCCCGCCGGCGGTTCCGGCACCTCCGTCGTGCTGCACCCCCCGGCCGCCGACCCCGGCGTCACCGACGAGGAGCGCCGCACGATCGCCGAGATGATGGCGAAGGGGACCTACGCCAGCCTGATCCTCGCGACGAAGGACCTCGACGCCGTCTTCGAGCGGATGCAGGCCCGCGGCGGCGAGGTGGTTCAGGAACCGGTCGCTCAGCCGTACGGTGTACGGGACTGCGCCTTCCGCGATCCCGCCGGGAACATGATCCGCATCCAGGAGGTCCCGTGAGCTCGACCCTGACCAGCGACAGCACCGAGACGATCGAGCACCCCGCCGACGGCCACGACCTGATCCGCGTGGTCGGCGCACGGCAGAACAACCTCAAGGACGTCAGCGTCGACATCCCCAAGCGCCGGCTGACGGTGTTCACCGGGGTCTCCGGCTCGGGCAAGAGCTCGCTGGTGTTCGGCACCATCGCCGCCGAGTCGCAGCGGATGATCAACGAGACCTACAGCGCGTTCGTCCAGGGCTTCATGCCCACGCTCGCGCGGCCCGACGTCGACGTCCTCGAGGGCCTGACGACGGCGATCATCGTCGACCAGGAGCGGATGGGCGCCAACCCACGGTCGACCGTGGGCACCGCCACGGACGCCAACGCGATGCTCCGGATCCTGTTCAGCCGGCTGGGCACGCCGCACATCGGCCCGCCGACGGCGTTCTCGTTCAACGTCCCCACGCGCAAGGCGAGCGGGGTGATGAGCACGGAGAAGGGCGGACGGGTCGAGAAGAACGTCGTCCGCGACGTGACCTACCTCGGCGGCATGTGCCCGCGCTGCGAGGGCATGGGCTCGGTCTCCGACTTCGACCTCACCGCGCTCTACGACGGGTCGAAGTCGCTGGCCGAGGGCGCCCTGATGGTCCCCGGCTACAGCATGGACGGCTGGTACGGCCGGATCTTCGCGGGCTTCGGCTTCGACATGGACAAGCCGGTCGGGCAGTTCTCGAAGAAGGAACTCGACGACCTGCTCTACAAGGAGCCGACGAAGATCAAGGTCGAGGGCATCAACCTCACCTACGAGGGCGTGATCCCGAAGATCCAGAAGTCGATGCTCGCCAAGGACGTCGAGGCGATGCAGCCGCACATCCGCGCTTTCGTGGAGCGGGTGATCACCTTCCAGCGGTGCCCGGAGTGCGAGGGGACGCGGCTGACCCCGGAGGCGCGGTCGTCGCGGATCGACGGGAAGAACATCGCCGACGTCTGCGCGATGCAGATCAGCGACGTGGCGGAGTGGGTGCGCGGCCTGGAGGAGCCCTCGGTCGCGCCGCTCCTGACCGGCCTGCGGCACCTGCTCGACTCCTTCGTCGGGATCGGGCTGGGCTACCTGTCGTTGGACCGCCCCGCGGGCACGCTCTCCGGCGGCGAGGCGCAGCGGACGAAGATGATCCGGCACCTCGGGTCGTCGCTGACCGACGTCACCTACGTCTTCGACGAGCCCACGATCGGGCTGCACCCGCACGACATCCAGCGGATGAACGACCTGCTGCTGCGGCTTCGCGACAAGGGCAACACGGTGCTCGTCGTCGAGCACAAGCCCGAGACGATCGTGATCGCCGACCGCGTCGTCGACCTGGGGCCGGGCGCCGGCAGCGAGGGCGGCGAGATCGTCTTCCAGGGGACGGTCGAGGAACTGCGGCACAGCGACTCCCGCACCGGCCGTCACCTGGGCGACCGGGTGGCGCTCCGGCCGACCGCCCGGACCTCGACCGGGGCGCTGGAGATCCGCGGCGCCCGGCAGAACAACCTGCAGGGCGTCGACGTCGACGTCCCCACCGGCGTCCTGACCGTCGTCACCGGGGTCGCCGGGTCGGGCAAGAGCTCGCTGATCCACGGCAACCTCGCCGGGCGGGACGGCGTCGTCGTGGTGGACCAGGGCGCCATCAAGGGCTCCCGGCGGTCCAACCCGGCCACCTACACGGGGCTGCTGGAGCCGATCCGCAAGGCGTTCGCCAAGGCCAACGGCGTGAAGCCCGCTCTCTTCAGCGCCAACTCGGAGGGGGCCTGCCCCACCTGCAACGGCGCCGGCGTGATCTACACCGAGCTCGGCGTCATGGCCACGGTCGAGTCGCCGTGCGAGGACTGCGAGGGCAAGCGGTTCCAGCCCTCGGTGCTGGAGTACACGCTGGGCGGCCGGAACATCGCCGAGGTGCTGGCGATGTCGGTGACCGAGGCCGAGGAGTTCTTCGGCGCCGGTGAGGCCCGCACCCCGGCCGCGCACGCGATCCTGGACCGGCTGGCCGACGTGGGCCTGGGGTACCTCACCCTCGGCCAGCCGCTGACCACCCTGTCCGGCGGCGAGCGGCAGCGCATCAAGCTGGCGACCCGGATGGCGGAGAAGGGCGGTGTCTACGTCCTCGACGAGCCGACGACCGGCCTGCACCTGGCCGACGTGGAGAACCTGCTCGGCCTGCTGGACCGGCTGGTGGACTCGGGCAAGACGGTGATCGTCATCGAGCACCACCAGGCGGTCATGGCCCACGCCGACTGGATCATCGACCTCGGTCCCGGCGCCGGGCACGACGGCGGACGGATCGTGTTCGAGGGGACGCCGGCCGACGTCGTGGCCGACCGGTCCACCCTCACCGGCCAGCACCTCGCCGACTACGTCGGCGCCTGACCGCCGCGCACCGCTCGCCGCTCGCCGCTCGCTAGACGGCCGCGGCGACCAGACTGGCGACCAGGACCAGCGGCAGCGAGACCACGGCTCCGAGCGAGGTCGCCGCCGTCAGGGTCTTGAGGCTGCCCTTGGTCGAGAGGTCGAGCAGCGTGCTGAACATCCAGAAGAAGTTGCTGTTCACGTGCAGCGCGAACATCGCGCCCGAGGCGATGGCCAGCGCGATGACGACGGGGTCGACGCCGAGCGAGCCGACGATCGGCGAGATGATGCCCGCCGCGGTGATCGCCGCGACCGACACCGACCCGATCGCGAAGTGCAGCACCGCGGCGATGAACCACGCCAGCAGGATGCTCAGGATCACCGGCGCGCTCTCGTCGGCGGAGAACAGGTCGACGAGCGTCTCCTCCATGCCGCTCTCGGCGATGACGGCGCCGAGCGACCCGCCGACGCCGGTCACGAGCAGGATCTCGCCGGTCGTGCGGAAGCCGCGGGTGAGGACGTCGCCGACGCCGTCCGCGCCCAGCGAGGGCCGGACCATGGCGAAGGCGATGAGCAGCCCGACGAACAGGGCGATGTTGGCGTCGCCGAGGAAGGTGACGACCGGGTTGGAGACCTCGGCGACGTCGAGGATCGCCCCGGTGGCGATCAGCACCAGCGGCACGAGGATCGGCAGCAGCCGCACCCCCAGCGGCAGGCGGGCGGCGCGCTCGGCCCGCGGGGCGTCCTCGCTCTCGTCCTGGGCGGCGCCCTCCCCGGGAACCGCGTCCTGGTCGAGATCGCTCGCGTCGTCCCAGTAGCGCCGTCCCAGCAGCAGGCGGAAGAGGAAGGTCGTGATCAGGGCGGTGGCCAGGCCGATGGGCAGCCCGTAGAGCAGGTAGGTGCCCAGGGGGACGTCCATGAGCCCGGCGATGGCGACCGCGGCCAGGCCCGGGACGACGAAGACGTAGCCGGAGAAGATGCCGATCCCCATCGCGCCGGCGAGCCACGGCAGCCCGATGCGCCGGTCGACGGCCGGCGCCGACTCCTTCGCCATCGGCGCCGCCAGGACCACCTGCACGTCGACGTAGATGGACGGGAAGATCGTCGACAGCGCACCGGAGATGGCGTACGGCAGGCGTCGGCCGACCTTCCGGGCCAGGATCGCCACCAGGTCGTCGAAGGTGCCCATCGAGTGCAGCAGGGCACCGATCAGCACGCCGAAGCCGATGAGCAGGCCGACCTCGGCCATGATCTCGCCGAACCCGCCGGTGATCTGGTCCACCGTGCCCTGCGCGCCCAGGCCGGTGACGAGCCCGAGGTACACGCACGCCACCAGCAGCGAGATGACCGGGTCGACCTTGAACCTGATGATGAGGACGATCGCGCCCAGGATCGCGATGGCGGCGTGCAGGATCTCCACGAAGGGTTCCGATCTGTGGGGCCGGTGACGCGCCCCACGCTATGGGACCCACCTCCCGCCGCTGTCGGTCAGTCCGGGCCGTGGGGATGGCTGAGGTCGTAGGCGCGCGAGACCTTCGCGGGGACGACCGTTCTCCAGGCGTCGACGACCAGCTCGCGGGCCTCAGAGGGCTCCAGCGCAGCGAGGTCTGCGTGGACCCAGTTGAAGCGCATGTCCGACGCCGCCGGCAGCTGGAAGCGGTCCGGATCGCCCTGGACGAGCGCCGCCCGCTCCTCCTTGGGGAACGCGAAGCCGTTCACCCTCTCGTCGGGGGAGAACGCCACGTAGACGATCTGCCCGACGCGGAACTTCAGCCGGCCCCGGACGTACACCGGGTACGAGCGCTCCAGCTCCGTCCCCAGCGACCGGACGTCGTCGATCACCGCCATGCTCGGACCTCCGCATCCCGCACACGGGGATCGACCGGGAGAGCGGGCCGGACTCATCGCGAGTGGGCCTGTCCAGCTTCGGTTGATGCTTGACGGAGCTACGTCGGTTGATCCTTGACGCTCAGGACGTCGTTCGTTGGATCGATGCCCGCTTCTTGCGGACCTCCCCTCGGCTGGTGCGGGCGACGGTCTTGG
>NZ_QOHG01000022.1 GCF_003319125.1 Blastococcus sp. TF02A-26
GACCGCCCTCGAGCCCCGCCGCACCGACCCCAGCGAGGTGATCGACCAGCCCGCCCTGCAGACGGCATAGTCAGCAACACCGCAGAGCAGCACGCGGACGAGCTACACCACCCCACGGGGCACGGCCGTGCCGATCCGGAAGGGGTTCGCGGATCTGACGATCAGGGGCACGTTCGCCAGCGTTGCCCAGTAGTCGCTGAACAGTCGAGTCCGCAAGGTTGACCTGCATCGAGCGGGGGCCTGGCGCGGTGCTGAGAACCGCACCGCGCCAGGTCACGCGGGAGACGCGAGGCCGCGATGTCGTTAGGGGCCCTTCACGAACCAGTCATAGCCCCAGTCGTTCAGCACGGTCTCGACCGTCTCGTGACAGCCGAACAGGGGGATTCGCCGAAACTCCTGTGCCTCGTCCTCCCGGAGCGTCTTCACGTCTGGGTGGGCGAGGACGGCGGGGTGGTCCTTCGTCTGGGTCGGAAAGTCCACCCAGACGTCGCCCCGGTGCACGATGTACAGCCCGGACTTGTCGGGCCAGGGCGCGGCGAGGCCCACTCGCTCGTACTTGTTCTTCTCGTTCATTGCGTGTCTCACGAAGCGGAGCACCGCGCCGTCCGAGCGTCCGAAGCTCAGGCCGTCGATGAGTTCATACAGCATCGCGAGAGCGAGCTTTCCTGGTTCATTCATGCACTGACCCTAGGAACGGACGTGACAGTACACAAGCTGTATGTGTCGTACATTTACCAGTATGTCGTTGGTGTTCGCAACTGTACGGAAGCGCTTCCAGAGTTGTCGGAAACGCTGACGGACGCGTCCTTCGGACCAGAGGGGCGACCATTGCTCGTTACTTGGTCATCAAGTCCTCGTAGAACTGCTGCTCGTAGGGGACCACTCGCCGGCTCGTCATGTAGACCTCCGTCATCAGTCGCATCCATAGCTGGTGCCGCCAAGATTGGTTCTCCTCGTGGGTGCGGATCTGGTGACAGTTCCGGCACCGCACTTGGCACCTGCTCATCTCAAGGCGGATTTCGTGAAGCGGTACAACCTTATTTACCATCTCCGAGACCGGCATTCGCTTCTCACCTAGTTCGGGAACGTGGTCAAAGTCGAGCGCGCGAGGGTCGTTGTATCCACAGTCGACACAAGGATTCTGTAATAGGTACTCAAAGATGAGTTTGCCGGCTGCCATCTTGCGCTTCTGCAGGTACTGTCTCTGGTCGCGCTTCCGACTAGCCGCAAGGCAATCTCGGCATCGTGAGGCGAGGCCAAACCTTCCCCGAGCATCCTTCGTGAAGTCACTGCCGGCCTTCAACTCCAGGCAGCCTGAGCACATCTTCTTCCTGATTGCCATGCAGAGTGGTCTAGCAGAGCCGTAGACTCAGTGCCAAACACTATGTATGGCCCTACAGCGGCTGTGACCTCTGACCTGCCGATTCCCCTTCCTGCCCGTTGATTCCAACTGGAATCAGCTCGGAATCAGCGGGCAGCGGGCGGGCGGCACAGTATTGATCGACCTTGGAACCGTGGCAGGATCCTGGCTGCTAAGCACTAGCGATGCATCCCGTCGCAGGTCAGGGGTCATACCCCCGGGGGCGTACTGCTTCAGGTCTGGGCGCACGGGGCTTGCCCGAATCAGTAGTCCATGTTGTCGATCGTTGCCTGTCGGTATTCAAAGTAGTTCAGAAAGCCCGCGAAGTCGTCTTCCTGGCGCGCCAGCGCAAGCAGTGAAAGGAACTGCTCGTCGAAGCGGACGTTCAAGTCCGACTCGATCCACTGAAAAGCTTCTGACAGGGTCGCTCTCAGCCAATCATCGAGCTCATCGAAGAGCTCGAAGACCTCGGCTATGTCCGTCTCGCTGGCTGGCAGGAGAGAGAATAGCGGACTGCTGCGCACCCCCGTCAATCCAACCGGCACGGCTGATCCCACCCCTGGCGTATGCAAATAGATCGTCGCGCCATGGCCCTTCTCGAAGCCCCCATGCGAGTAGGGGTTGCGCCACCGCTCGACGACATCGGTCAAGCGTTGCCGGTAGTGCGCTGCATCGCCTTCCTTGCCGCGTAGTCGGTCGAACTTCTCGCCCCACCTTGAGCCGATCACCGCCGTGAGGTCGTCGTTGTCCGGGTTGAAATTGCTGAAGGCCAGCGCCAGCACCAGATCGTGCTCCAATAGACTGATGTACGCCGAAATGGCGGCAATCATGTCATGAAAGGCGTTCATCTGCATCTGGATCTTGCCATCTCGAAAGGTGAACAAGGGTTGCAGCAGAGCACCCTCCACGGGTTCATGAGTGATGCGTTCGTCCTCGATAGTGACCGGATTGAGGGCGCGCTCACGGAAATACTCGTAGGCTCGCCGAAGGGAGGCGTGTTGATTCTTGACGGTCGCCTGCCCCTTCGCGAGCAGTTCGGGCGCCGCGTCCAAGATCAGCCTTTCGACCGTACGCATGGAGGAGCGAAGCTTCTTGATTATCTGAACTTGGGTCTTGCGCGCCTCTTCTGGTGAAGCGTCAGTGCGCACATAGAGCCGAAGGCCGAACTTCTGGTGTGCCAATTCGCAACGTTCGTTGCGAAACATGAAGTCGACCCACCAGGCCACCTTCTCGGCGGGCCCGCGGGCTTCTAAGCCGATCAAGGTGAGGGCGTACCTTAATAGCGCGGGCACAGGGGCATCGTGCGGACTCAGTGTCAGTTTGTAGCTCGTCCCCTGGGGCTCGTACCCAGGGGGGACGGCCGTGAAGTCGCGCAATGCGGTCTGCTTCAGGCGCTCGCCGGCCTCAGCCTCGCCGGGAATCTGGTCCACCCCGCCAGCTTGCATGTCGACGCCGACGTATCCGCTGAGGGTGACTCGCCTGTCGCCTCCGGTTCGGTGGAGCCCGGCCTGCGGCTGTGTAATCTCTTGCAGCATGGGAAGGCGTGCGCTGGGGCTTGGTGAGCGGGGCGAGGTCGACGTCACTCCGCAGCGTCGAGACGAACAAGGGAAGTGGAAGCGGGCAAGCTCGGCTCGCAGTGCTGAGCGCTGGCGTGCCCGTTGCTACTTCCGTCGGTTCGACGGGGTGAACGACGAGCGGTCTCGGGTCGCTCCCACGAGGGGTGAGGCGCTTGCGGCGGTGGAGGCTGCCGTCACTGAGGCGCTGAACGCCGTGGGGGATGTCCCGATGACGACAGGCATGCCCTTCGTGGCCGCCGGCGAGCTGTGGTTGGCAGGCATCCGGCGTACGGACTCCGGACTGAGTCCCCGGACTGTGGATGACTACGGGCGGACGTTCGTCCGGTACATCGACAGGGCGGGCTCGTCGGTGCGCGGACTGACCCTGGCGGAGGCAAACAACACTCAGCGCCTTCGGGTCTTTCTGCAGACTGTGGCCGACAAGCACGGCTCTGGTGCCGCGAAGATCACCCGCTCCGTCCTTCTCGGCATCCTCAATCTGGCCGTCGACAACGGCACATTGACCGCGAACGCGCTGCGACAGGTTCGAGCGGTGAAGGCGCAGACGGTCAAGCCGCTCCCAGAGGGCCGGGAGCCTCGCGACACCACGCGCGCCTTCTCGCGGGAGGAGCGGGCGGCGCTGGTCGAGTTCGCGGACAAGCGTGCCGCAGTCGAGGACGTCCTTCCGCAGACGACCCGTAAGCGCCAGGCGGTGGCCGACCTCGCGGCCTTCATGGCCTTCACCGGCGTGCGCATCACCGAAGCCCGGTCGCTGCGATGGGACGACGTTCAGTTGCCTCCGGTCAATGCCGACACGGCGCCAGGTGTGCTGATTCGCGGTACCAAGTCGAGGACCTCGCGTCGCCGGCTGCCTTTGCCGAGCACCCTGGCCTCCCGATTGCGCCGACGGGCAGAGCAGACAGGAGCGACCGGCTATGTGTTCGCCTCACCGCATCTCACCGACACCGATCGGATCTGGGATCAATCGAACTGCGCGAAGGCCCTGGCCGAGCTGTTCGCCAAGGCTGGACTGTCCTGGGCGACCCCGCACACCTTCCGCCGTACGGTTGCCTCCCTGCTCCATGAGGCAGGCGTCCCTCTAGTGCAGATCGCCGATCAGCTCGGGCACGCGGACCCGGCGATGACCGCCCGGGTCTATCTAGGTCGCGACCTCATGGGGGCCCGGCAGGCGGTCGCTGACGTCCTTGATGGGTAACAATTCCGGTAATTGCCACTGGTCGTTACAGCCTCGCTCGGACAACGAGCACGTCAGCCGCTCGACGGCGCGCCCGGCAGGACTCGAACCTGCGACCAAGTGCTTAGAAGGCACCTGCTCTATCCGCTGAGCTACGGGCGCTCGCGGCCGATCATCGCACCCGACCGGCGGCCGGCAGGGCAGCATGACCGCCGTGGACCTGGCTGACTTCCTGCTCGCCCGCATCACCGAGGACGAGAACACCGCCCGCGGCTCCACCCGTGGTCCGTGGCGCTGGTTCCCCGGGCGCGGCGGTCTGCCGGCGTTCCTGGAGTCCACCGGCGCGACGGCGACGCACTGGGTGGAGGGGCAGTCGTTCGAGGCGCCCACCGTGGTGCTGGGCAGCAGCCAGAACTCGATGCTGCGCGTGCGCGGCCGGGACGCCGAGCACATCGCCGCCTGGCACCCGACCCGCGTGATCGCCGAGTGCCGGGCCAAGCGGCAGGTGGTCGAGGCCGTCCGTGCCGACGACGCCGTGGGTGATGTCGTCCTCCGCAGCCTGGCCGCCGTCTACGCCGACCACCCCGACTACTCCGAGGACTGGCGCCCCTGACCCGGTCGGTCCTCCACAGCCTCGGAGGTCGTCCACAGATCACCGGGAACGCTGGGCGCGGGGGCTCTGCCGCCGGAGGGTCGGGCGCAGGCCGGCACGGCGCCGGTCGCGCCGCACCGGCGCACTGACCCGAGGAGAACCCGTGCCCGACACCGACATCACCGTGGTGGGCCGCGTCGCCAGCCCGCCCCGCCTCGCCCGGCTGGACAGCGGCAGCAGCGTGGTCAACTTCCGCATCGCCGCCACCTCCCGCCGGTTCGACCGCACCACCCAGGACTGGGTCGACGGCGAGACCTTCTGGTCCGACGTCGAGTGCTGGGGCGACCTGGGCGGCAACGTCGTCCGCAGCGTCAGCAAGGGCGACTCCGTCGTGGTCGTCGGCCGGCTGTGGACCCGCGACTACGAGTCGCAGAACGGCCGCGGCAGCACCTCGCAGATCCGCGCCGACGCGGTCGGCCCGGACCTCCGCTGGGGATGGGCGGAGTACCACCGCCCCGCGCGGACGGCCCGGGAGGAGGCCCCGGCCGGCCCGGCGCCCGAGACGGAGGGGTCGCCGTTCGCCGACGAGCCGCTCGACGGCGCGCCGACCAGCGAGGACTACGTGGACGACCCCGAGACGTTGTCCTCCCTGGACCCCGACCGGGAGCTCCGGGAACCGGCTCTCCACTAGCCGCCCGGAACTGGGAGGATCGGGGGGAGAACGTAGGGGGCGGGGCCGGTCCGGCCGGTCCCGCCCGCCTCCTCGCGCACCCGACGGAAGGCTCTTCGGCCCAGTGGCTCAGTACATCTACACGATGGTCCGCGCGCGCAAGGCGCACGGCGACAAGGTGATCCTGGACGACGTCACCCTGTCGTTCCTGCCCGGCGCGAAGATCGGCGTCGTCGGCCCCAACGGCGCCGGCAAGTCCACCGTCCTCAAGATCATGGCCGGGCTGGACCAGCCGTCCAACGGCGACGTCATGCTGGCGCCGGAGGCGACGGTCGGGATCCTCATGCAGGAGCCGGCCCTCAACGAGGAACTCGACGTCCGAGGCAACGTCGAGGAGGCCGTGAAGCCCCTGCGCGACGCCCTGACCCGCTTCGAGGAGGTCAGCGCGGCGATGGGGGAGCCCGACGCCGACTTCGACGCGCTGATGGCCGAGCAGGGCGAGCTCATGGAGGTCATCGAGCAGAACGACGGGTGGGAGCTCGACGCCCGCATCGAGCAGGCGATGGACGCGCTGCGCTGCCCGCCCGGCGACGCCGACGTCTCGGTCCTCTCCGGTGGTGAGCGCCGGCGCGTGGCGCTGTGCAAGCTGCTGCTCGAGGCGCCCGACCTGCTGCTGCTCGACGAGCCCACCAACCACCTCGACGCCGAGAGCGTGGCCTGGCTGGAGCAGCACCTGGAGAAGTACGCCGGCACCGTCGTCGCGGTCACCCACGACCGGTACTTCCTGGACAACGTCGCCCAGTGGATCCTCGAGCTCGACCGCGGTCGGGCCTACCCCTACGAGGGCAACTACTCCACCTATCTGGAGACCAAGGCCGCCCGCCTCAAGGTCGAGGGCGCCAAGGACGCGAAGCGGCAGAAGCGCCTCGCCGACGAGCTGGAGTGGGTGCGGTCGGGTGCCAAGGCCCGCCAGGCCAAGAGCAAGGCCCGGCTGGCCCGCTACGAGGAGATGGCCGCGGAGGCCGACAAGTTCCGCAAGCTCGACTTCGAGGAGATCCAGATCCCGCCGGGTCCCCGGCTGGGCAACGTGGTCGTGGAGAGCCGCGACCTCACCAAGGGCTTCGGCGACCGGGTGCTGATCGACGACCTGTCGTTCACGCTCCCGCGCAACGGCATCGTCGGCGTCGTCGGCCCCAACGGCGCCGGCAAGACCACGCTGTTCAAGATGCTGGTCGGCGAGGAGAAGCCCGACGACGGCGAGATCAAGGTCGGCGAGACCGTGAAGGTCTCCTACGTCGAGCAGAACCGCAGCGGCATCGACCCGAAGAAGACGCTGTGGGACGTCGTCTCCGACGGCCTGGACCACATCAAGGTCGGCAACGTCGAGATGCCCTCGCGCGCCTACGTCGCCGCGTTCGGGTTCAAGGGCCCGGACCAGCAGAAGCCGGCCGGCGTCCTCTCCGGCGGTGAGCGCAACCGGCTGAACCTGGCCCTCACGCTCAAGCAGGGAGGCAACCTCCTGCTGCTCGACGAGCCGACCAACGACCTCGACGTCGAGACTCTGACCAGCCTGGAGAGCGCGCTGCTCGAGTTCCCCGGCTGCGCCGTGGTGGTCAGCCACGACCGCTGGTTCCTCGACCGGGTGGCGACGCACATCCTCGCCTACGAGGGCGACTCGAAGTGGTTCTGGTACGAGGGCAACTTCGCCGACTACGAGAAGAACAAGGTCGAGCGGCTCGGCCCCGAGGCGGCCCGTCCGCACCGGGCGACCTACCGCAAGCTCACCCGGGATTGAGCGACCACGGGCCGGTCGGGCTTCGGCCCGGCCGGCCCGTGCGGCAGGGTGACGGTGTGAGGCACACCGTGCAGGTCCCCATGCGCTGGTCGGACATGGACGCCTACGGGCACGTCAACAACGTCGTCTTCCTCCAGTACTTCGAGATGGCGCGCGTCGACCTGTTCTTCGAACGGGCCTCGCTGGAGGAGCGCACCGGTCTGCGCCAGGGCACAGTCGTGGCCTCCCACGAGATCAGCTACAAGCTGCCGGTGGTCTACACGGCGCGGCCGCTGGACGTGCAGATCTGGGTCTCGGGCATCCGCGCCGCCGCGTTCACCTGCCACTACGAGGTGTACGACGGCGACCGGCTCGCCGTCACCGGCAGCACCCTGCTGGTGCCCTACGACTTCGGCATCGCCCGCCCGCGCCGGCTCACGCCCGAGGAGAAGGAGTTCCTCGCCCGCTGGACCGAGGAGCCGGCGACCGCCTGACTCTCAGCGGGCGTACCCGGTCTGCACCAGACCGCCGCCGGCGTGCATCCAGTCGCGCGGCGGCGCCGTCTCCACCACCCGCTTGCCCAGCGGGAACAGCCCCACGGCCGCCAGCTTGAACGAGGCGATGCCGAAGGGGATGCCGACGATCGTGATGCAGAAGGCGATCCCGCTGACGACGTGGATGACCGCCAGCCACCAGCCGGCCACCACGAACCACAGCAGGTTGCCGACCGCCGACGCCACCCCGGCACCCGGTGCGCGCACCGTCGTCCGCCCGAACGGCAAGACGACGAAGAAGGCCAAGCGGAACGCGGCGATGCCGAACGGGATGGTCACCACCAGCAGGCAGGCGAGGACACCGGCCAGCAGGTAGGCCAGGGCCAGCACCCAGCCCTGCAGCACCAGCCAGACGACGTTCAGCACCAGACGCAGCAAGTCCACGTCAGGTGCACGACCGGCGGCGGGGAGTTGTTCCGTGGGCGCTCGTGCTCTGCCCCAGATGTGGGGCAGAGCACGAGCGCCCGGAGAGCTACCCGGCCGCTCCGGTCAGCCGGGCGTCGTAGGCATCCGCGAGGTCCCGCAGGGCCTGCCCGCAGTCCCCGGCGAAGGCGGGTCCGTGCATGAGCGCCATCGTCGTCGGCTCCAGGTCGGCCAGCGACCGGATCGCCGGCGCGGTCCCGGGCGTCAGGCAGGTCGCGCCGAAGAGGTCCTCCGCCTGCAGGGCCGGGCCGACCACGTCCGCGTCGGTGAGCGCGGGGCTGTTCCCGAACGCGGTGAACAGGTCACCGCACAGCAGCGTGCCGGTCGTCTCCTCGAACAGGACGCCGGCGTCCCACCCGTGCGGGACGTGCGGGGTGTCGATGTGTCGCAGCCGCCGCTCGCCGGTGTCGATCACCTCGCCGTCCGCCAGGGGCCGGGGCGGCCGGTCGGCGAGGTCCTCGACCGACACCACGCACCCCATCGCGCCGTGCGCGACCTGGGACCGGGGTGCGGCGGCCAGCCAGTCGTTCATGGCGCCGCACTCGTCGGCCTCGACGTGGCCGAAGGTGATCCAGCGCAGCTCCGTCACCGGCAGAACCCGTGCCATCGCCTCGGACACCAGGGGGAACAGGCGGCGGGGGCCGGTGTGGAACAGCAGCGGCTCGGCCCCGGTGACCAGGTACTGGTTGAACTGGAAGTCGGCGTCGGGCACGTACGTCGACAGCCGGTAGACGTCCGGCGCGATCTCGCTGACGGTGGTCTCCACGGGTACCTCCTCGACGGCCGATCGGCAGGGGGCGAGTGTTCCGCGCGCGACGCGGCCGGGACAGGGCCCTTCCGCACCGAGCCGTACCCTTCCGCCCGTGCTGCCCACGGACGTCGCCACCGCGGCCGACCCGGTGGCCGCGGTGCTCCAGGCCTGCGAGCGCGGCGGGCTGCTCGCCCTCCGCACCTCCGGCACCACCGACCGGCCCCGCGTCGTCGTCCGGACCGCCGCCTCCTGGGCCGACTCCTTCCCGCACGTCTCCGCGCTGGCCGGCATCGACCGCAGCTCGCGGGTCTGGGTGCCCGGGCCCCTCGGCGCCACGATGAACCTGTTCGCCGCCGTCCACGCCCGCTCCGTCGGGGCGCCCCTGGTGGAGCAGCCCGGCGACGCCACCCACGCCCATCTCACCCCGGCCGCGCTCACCGCCGCGCTGCGCGACGGCACCGACCTGCGCGACCGCACCCTCGTCGTCGCCGGTGACCGGCTGACCCGCGACCTGGCCGCCCGTGCCCGCGCGGCCGGCGCCACGACCGCTCACTACTACGGCGCGGCGGAGCTCTCCTTCGTCGCCTGGGGCACCGACGAGCAGGACCTGCGCCCGTTCCCGGACGTCACCGTCGACATCCGCGACGGCCGCATCTGGGCACGCTCGCCGTTCCTGTCGCAGGGCTACACCGAGGGGGAGGGGCCGTTCACCACGGCCCCGGACGGCTCCGCCACCGTCGGCGACCGCGGCCGGCTGGCCGACGGCGTCCTCACCGTCACCGGCCGCGGCTCCGACGCCGTGGTCACCGGCGGGGCCACCGTCCTCGTCGGCGAGGTGGAGGCGGCGCTGCGCCGGGCCACCGGCTCCGACGTACTGGTGGTCGGTCTCCCGCACCCCCGGCTGGGCGCGGTCGTCGCTGCCGTCCTCACCGATCCGGCGACACTGCCCCGCGCGCGGGAGGCCGCCCGCACCGCGCTCGACCCGGCGCAGCGGCCGCGCCGCTGGTTCGCGCTGCCGCAGCTCCCGCTCACCGCGGCCGGCAAGGTCGACCGCGCGGCCGTCGCCGAGCTCGCCGCCGATGGCCGGCTGGCACCGGCGGGTGCCGCGTGAGCGACGCCCCGGTGATCGTGGCTGCGCGCCGCACCCCGATCGGGACCGCGGGCCACGCGCTCGCCACCTGCACGGCGGCCGACCTCGCCGCCGCCGTGGTCGCGGACCTGGCCGGCGGCCTCGGCGACGTCCCGCTGCGCGAGGTCGTCCTCGGCAACTGCATGGGCCCCGGCGGCGACGTCGCCCGCGTCGCCGCGCTCCAGGCCGGGCTGCCGGCGACCGTCCCCGGGCTGACCGTCGACCGGCAGTGCGGCAGTGGCCTGGCGGCGATCGTGCTGGCGGTCGCCCAGCTCCGGGCGGGGGAGACCGGCGCCGTGCTGGCCGGCGGGGTCGAGTCCGCCTCCACCGCGCCCTGGCGGATGTGGCCGCCGCGGGGCGACGACGCCCCGGTCCGCTACGAGCGGGCGCCGTTCGCCCCGTCCAACCTCGGCGACCCCGACATGGGCCCGGCCGCCGAGCTGGTCGCCCGCGAGCACGGCATCGGGCGCGAGGAGCAGGACGCCTACGCCGCCCGCTCGCACGCCCGCGCGGTCGCCATCCAGCAGGCGGGCGGGTTCGACGACGAGCTGGTCCCCGTGGGCGGGCTGGACCGCGACGAGCGCCCCCGCGCCGGCCTCACCGTCGAGCGGCTCGCCCGCCTGCGCCCCGCGTTCGAGCCCGGCGGAGCGGTCACGGTCGGCAACTCCTGCGGCATCAACGACGGCGCCGCGGCCGTCACGCTCGTCGACGCCGGGACGCACCGCCGTCTCGGCGTCCCCGGGCTGCGGGTGCTCGCCACCGCCACCGCCGGCGTCGATCCCACCCGGCCGGGACTGGGCATCGTCCCGGCGGCTCGCCAGGCCCTCGACCGCGCCGGCCTCGGCCTGGACGACGTCGACGTGATCGAGTTCAACGAGGCCTTCGCCGGGCAGGTCCTCGCCTGCTGCGCGGAGCTCGAGCTCGACCCGGAGCGGGTGTGCCGCGAGGGCGGAGCGCTGGCGCTGGGCCACCCCTGGGGTGCGTCGGGCGCCGTCCTCGCCGTCCGGCTGTTCAGCCAGCTGGTCCGCGGCGGGGCGGGCCGCACCGGGCTCGCGGCGATCGCGGTCGGTGGCGGGCAGGGCGTCGCGATGGTCGTCGAGACCTGCTGAGAGGAGACCCACGATGGTCCAGGGCCCGTTCTTCCACGGCACCCGGGGCGTGTTCCGGCCCGGGGACGAGCTGGTCCCCGGTCACGGCTCCAACTACGAGGCCGGCCGGCTCTCGAACAACGTCTACTTCACCGCGCTGGTGAGCACTGCCGCCTGGGGTGCGCAGCTGGCGACCGCGCTGGCCGGCGACGAGGACCGCGGCCGCATCTACGTCGTCGAGCCGCTGGGTCCCTTCGAGGACGACCCGAACGTGACCGACGAGAAGTTCCCCGGCAACCCCACGATGTCCTACCGGACCCGGTCGCCGCTGCGGGTCGTCGGCGAGCTGGAGGAGTGGGAGCCCCATCCGCCGGAGGCGCTGCAGGCGATGCTCGACGGCCTCGCGCGGCTGCGGGAGCAGGGCCGGGCCGTCATCGAGGACTGAACGTCCTCAGACCTGCCGCGGCACCGGCCGGTCGGCGCCGGTCGGTGCTCCGAGGCGGGCGGCCTCGTCGTCCTCCACGAGGCGGACGACGGCGCCCTCGGCGATCGGCGCGCCCACGAACACCGCCGCGTTGACCCCGCCGCGGTAGGCCATCGGCTTGATCAACCGCGTGCCGGTCAGCCGCTCGAGGTGCGTGCACGGCGGGCAGCGCTTCATGCCGAACAGCAGCGCGTCGCCGACGGCGAACCAGCGGCCGACCAGCTGCGGCAGCGCGATGCCCCGGGTGACCAGGTTGCGGCGGGTGTCCCCGGGCGTGAGCGCGGTGCGGGTGCCGGCGGCGACCGCGGCGACGTCGTCGACGTCGATCAGCGTGAGCTGCTTCTCCAGATCCGGGTACTCGGCCCAGGTCCCGCCGCCCAGGGCGTACCGATCGCCTTCCAGGCCGGCCCCGGCGACCAACCGCCCGTCGGTCAGCCGGCGCATCGGCCGGGCCGCCGCCGACGTCGTCCAGATCTCCAGCAGCGTCCCGGTCACGACGTCGATGCTCCGGCACGGCCACGGCGGACCGGCACGGGGGCGTCGGCGCCGCGGGCGTCGAGGGCCTCGCCGAGGGTGTCGGCCAGCCGGAGCACCTGCACCAGCAGCGGCACCAGCGACCGGAACCGGAAGCGCTCCGCGCCGCGGGCGGCCTGGGCGTCCCGGATCCGCTGGGCCCGCTCGGCGACCAGGGGGACGAAGCGCAGGGTCATGGCGATCACCAGGCCGATCCGCGCCGGCCGGACGCCGAACACCGTCAGCGGCCGGGCCAGCCACTCGACGACGGCGACCAGCTCGGTGACCCGCGTCGTCGCCGTCACGACAGCGGCGGCCGCCACCAGCGCGAGCAGCCGCAGGACGACGACGGTGCCGGTGTGCCAGTCGGTGACCACCAGGTGGAAGGCGAACAGCAGCACCAGCCACGGCCACACCGGGCGGACCTGTGCGAGCACGGACCGCCACGGCAGCCGGGCGGCTCCCAGCCCGAGGAGCAGGACCGCGGCGAGCGTCCCGCCGACCACCGCGAGGCCGTCGACCAGGAACAGGGCGACCGCCAGCGCGGCCAGCAGCCCGAGCTTCAGCCCCGCCGGCGTCCGGTGCACCGGACTGGCGACCGGTACGTACAGGGAGAGGGTCATGACATCCGGTCCACGTACCAGCGGACCGTCTCGGCCGGCGCGCCGTCGGCGGCCACCCGCCCGTCCTCGAAGACCAGCACCCGGTCGAACCCGGCCAGCAGGTCGAGGTGGTGGGTGACGACGACGACGTCCTGCTCGAGCTCGTCGATCACCCGGGCGATGCGGCGGGTGTTGGTCAGGTCCAGCAGGGTGGTCGGCTCGTCGAAGACCACTCGCCGCGGCTCCATGACGAGCACGCCGGCGATGGCCAGCAGCTGCTTCTGCCCGCCGCTGAGCAGGTGCGCCGGATGGTCGCGGTGCCCGGCCAGTCCGTAGCGGGTCAGCACCTCGTCGACCCGGCGCGCCCGCTCCTCCGGCGCGATGCCGAGGTTGGTGAGGCCGAACTCGGCGTCCTCGGCGACGGTGGGGTGGACGATCTGCGCGTCGGGGTCCTGGAACACGAAGCCGACCCGTCGGCGCACCTCCCGCAGCTGCGTGCGGGTGTCCAGGCCGTCGACCCGGACCGTGCCGGCGGTGGGGACGACGAGGCCGTTGAGCAATCGGGCGAACGTGCTCTTGCCCGAGCCGTTGGCGCCCACCACCCCCACCCGGTGCTCGGCGAGGGACAGGGTGAGGTCGCGGAGGACGGCGCGCTCGCCGTAGTCGTGGGCGACGTCGCGCAGCTCGATGGCCGTCCTGGGGAGGTCGGCGGCCGCGGCGACGTCCGCCGACCGCCGTCCCCAGCGCACGGTCAGCCCGCCGCCGGCCGCCGGCGGGGCAGCTCGATCACCGGGTAGGCCTTGTGCACGCCGACCGCGACGACCGAGGCGATCCCGGCCTTGACGACGTCGCCGGGGATGAACGACAGCGCCCCGGTGGCCGCGGCGGACAGGGACACGTCGCCGTAGACCGACGTGAAGGGGATGCCGAGCGCGTAGATGACGCCGACGCCGCCGACGAGGTTGGCGACCATGGCCCACGCGAGGTTGAACCGGCGCCAGGTCAGCTGGGTCAGCACCCCGATGACGAAGGCGGCGAGGGTCCAGCCGTAGAGGTAGCCCGCCGAGGGGCCCGCGAAGACCGCCAGGCCACCCCGGCCGCCGGACAGCAGCGGGACGCCCGTGGCGACCACCGCGAGGAAGGTGAGCACCGCCAGCGCGCCGCGCCGGGCGCCGAGCACGGAGCCGGCGAGCATGACGCCCAGCGTCTGCGCCGTAATCGGCACCGGGATCCCCGGGACCGGCACCGGGGGGATCAGGCCCAGGGCCGCGATGATCGCGGCGAACAGGGCGATGTAGGCCAGGTCCCGGCTCTTCACGTACGGCTCCTCGTGGCGGTTCTGCGGTGCGGCCGACGACGACCGGACCCCCGCGGGAAGGTACCCGAGGGGCTCGGGAGGCCCCGCCGGGACGTCGCCCCGCCCGGTCGCGCACGGTGACGGGCGGCTCACCAGCGGAGACCCGATCTCGGTTTGCCGGGTCCTCCGGAGCTCGTGTTGTCTGGGGGTCCAGGCCTCTCGGCGAAGGCGGACACAGGCATGGCAACCGGGTGGTGGGCGTCGCTGTGGGGGCGGGGGCGCGCCACGGTGGACGACGGCTCGTCGGAGCGGCACCTGCCGGAACAGGCACCCGCCGTCCCCGTCCCGATCCCGCGCGCCCCTGCGCCGCCCGTCGACGACGAGGTCCGGACGGCCGGGTCACCCCCCGACCCGGAGCGCAGCCCTCCGCTGCGTCCCCTCCCGGAAACGAACGGAGCACCACCCGTGGCACAGCTCGACAACGTCATCGCCGACCTGCTCTCGATCGAGGGCGCCAGCGGCGCCGCGATCGTCGACATCGACAGCGGCATGGCCCTCGCGGCCGGCGGCACCCCCGGCTTCGACCTGAACGTGGCGGCCGCCGGCAACTCGAACGTCGTGCGCGCCAAGCTGCGCACCATCAACGACCTCGAGCTCAAGGACGAGGTCGAGGACATCCTGATCACGCTGCAGGGGCAGTACCACCTGATCAACGTGCTCAAGGGCCAGGGCAACGCCGGCCTGTTCATCTACCTCGTGCTGAACCGTGTCACCGCGAACCTGGCGCTGGCCCGGCACAAGTTGCGGTCGATCGCCGGCGCCGTCAGCGTCTGACGCTCCCGCGGCGTCGCCCGGCCGGGGGGCGGGCGACGCCGCACCGCGTCGACCGGGACGGGGGGCCCGGTCAGGCCGCGGCTGCCGCCATGCGACTCACGCGGCTGCCGCCGCCAGGATGGAGGCGCGGACGGCGTCCGGGGCGAGGTCGCGGGTCTCGATCCAGCGGGTCACCCGGCCGCCGGACACGATGCCCACCCGGTCGCAGCACTCGGCGAGCTCGTCGGGGTCCACGGACACCACGACCACCGAGGTGCCGTGCGCGGTGGCCTCGGCCAGCAGCTGGCGCACCTGCTGCCGGGCGCGCACGTCGAGGCCCCGGGTCGGCTCGTGCACGACGACGACGTCCTCCGCCGACGCCATCCAGCGCGCCAGCGCGAGCTTGTGCTGGTCGCCGCCGGACAGCGCGCCGAACACCGTGCGGATGCTGAGCGTCTTCACGTCCAGGCTGTGCACCGTCCGGATCACCCCGCGCAGCTGGGCGATCTCGGTGCGCAGGTCGGTGAGCGCGCCCCACGGCTCGTCGGTGAGCGTCCGGGCGATGGTCTCGCCCGGGTCGACCCCGTAGGCGTCCTCGTCGGGGCTGTAGGCCGGCAGCCGGAGGACGGGTGCGGGCTCGGGGGAGCCCGCCGGCTGCGGCTCGCCGTGGAGCACCACCTCGTCGGTGATCGCCGGCAGCTCGCCGGACAGGGCGCCGGCGAGCTCGCGGACGCCGGAGGAGCGGTGGCCGGTGAGCCCGATGATCTCTCCGCGGCGCAGGTCGAGGTCCACGCCGTCCACGTGCCCGGGGACCCGCAGGTTGCTGATCTGGAGCACCACCTCGCCGTCGACCGGGGCGGGGCGCACGGGGGCCTCGGCGCGCGGGGCCGGCTCGGGCCGCGGCTCGACCCGCGGGGCGGGCACCGGGCTCGAGCCCTCCACCGTCGCGGCGGCCAGGCGCACCGGGTCCAGCGACGAGCTCGGCGCGTCCAGCGCGATCCGGCCCTCGCGCAGGACGAGCACCCGGTCGACCAGCTCGAGCATCTCGGGCAGCCGGTGGCTGATGTAGAGGACGCCGCGGCCCTGCCGGCGGAGGCGGTCGGCGACGGCGTGCAGCCCGGTCACCTCCGCGGGCAGCAGGGCGGCCGACACCTCGTCGAGCACCACCAGCCGGGTGTCCTCGGCGAGCATGCGGGCCACCTCGACCAGCCCGTGCACGAAGTGCGGCAGGTCCCCGACGAGGGCGTCGGGGCTGAGGTCGAGCGAGACCTCGCCGAGCAGGACCTGGGCCTGCCGGCGCAGCTCCGCCTGCGGGCGCCCGGCCCGGGAGGTGCCCCGGAAGACGGCCTGCGCGACGGTCAGCTCCGGGTCGATGCGGATGAGCTGCTCGACCGCCCCCACGCCCAGGTGCCGGGCGTCCTCGGCCGAGAGCGGGGCGTAGGCGTGCCCCTGGAGCGTCATCCGCCCGGAGTCGGGGGCGGTGATGCCGGCGACGATGTCCCCGAGGGTCGACTTCCCCGCGCCGTTGGTGCCGACCAGGCCGACGATCTCGCCCTCGGCGACGGTGAAGGAGACGTCCCGCAGCACGCGGCGTGCCCCGAAGGACCTGGTGAGCCCCTCGACCTGCAGCAGCGCCATGGACCGGCGGCCTCCCCCGGGACAGGTCCCGGCGGAGCCGGTCGACCGATGGTGGAGCGTCCCCCGAGACGCCTCGTTACCCCGCCGATTCTATCCGCGCGGGCCGCTGCCGCCCCTCGGACGGCGAGTCGCTCAGCCCGCCGTCAGCCACACGGCGGTGTCGGCCGGCAGGCTGCCGCCGGTGACGTCGGAGCTGGCCAGCACCAGCTCGCCCTCCGGCAGCGGGACAGGGGCCCCCGACAGGTTCACCAGGCACACCAGCCCGCCGGGACGGCGGAACGCCAGCACGCCCTCCGGTGCGGGGAGCCACTCGATCCCCTCGCCCCGCAGCGCCGGGGAGCCGGCCCGGAGCGCGAGCGCCGTTCGGTACAGCGACAGCATCGAACCCGGGTCGGCCGCCTGCGCCTCGGCGGTCAGCGGCCCCCAGCCCTCGGGCATCGGCAGCCACGTGTCCGGACGGGACGAGAAGCCGTAGGAGGGCTCGGTGCCCGACCACGGCACGGGGATCCGGCAGGCGTCGCGGCCGCGCTCGGTGCGCCCCGACCGCTCCCAGATCGGGTCCTGCAGCGCCTCGTCGGGCAGGTCGACGTCGGGCATGCCGAGCTCGTCACCGTTGTAGAGGTAGGCCACCCCGGGCAGGGCGAGCTGCAGCAGTGCCGCGGCCCGCGCCCGACGGGTGCCGTCGGCGTTACCGTCGCTGTAACGGGTGACGTGCCGCGGGCGGTCGTGGTTGGACAGCACCCAGCAGGCCGGCGCGGGGGTGCCCTCGACGGTGGCCAGCGAGTGCTCGATCGCCGTCCGCAGCGCCGCGGCGTCCCAGTCCGCCGTCAGCAGCTTGAAGTTGAAGGCCAGCTGCAGCTCGTCCGGGCGCAGGTACTGCGCGAGCCGGTCGTCGTCGGAGACCCAGACCTCGCCGACCGCCATCCGGTCGGGATAGCCGTCGAGCACCCGGCGGATCCGTCGGTGCACCTCGTGCACGGAGTCGTGGTCGAAGCGGTGGTCGCCGGGGCCGTGGTCGGCGAGCAGGCCGGTGTCCTCCATCGGCACCATGTCCGGCAGGCCCTCGGGCTTGGCCATGCCGTGGGCGACGTCGATGCGGAAGCCGTCGACGCCGCGGTCGAGCCAGAAGCGCATCGTCTCCTCGAGGTCGGCGAGGACCTCGGGGTGGGTGAAGTCCAGGTCGGGCTGCTCCGGGGCGAACAGGTGCAGGTACCACTGGCCGTCGGGGACCCGCGACCACGCCGGGCCGCCGAAGACCGAGGGCCAGTTGTTCGGCGGCTCGGCGCCGTCGGGACCGCGGCCGTCGCGGAAGAGGTAGCGCGCCCGCTCGGGGGACCCGGGACCGGCCGCCAGCGCCGCCTCGAACCACTCGTGGGCGTGCGAGCTGTGGTTGGGCACCAGGTCGACGGTCACCCGCAGGCCGGCGGCGTGCGCCTCGGCCAGCAGCGCGTCGAACTCGGCGAGGTCGCCGAAGACCGGCTCGACGTCCCGGGGGTCGGCGACGTCGTAGCCGTGGTCGTGCATCGGCGAGGGGTAGAACGGCGTGATCCACAGCGCGTCGACGCCGAGGTCGACCAGGTGCGGCAGGCGGGCTCGGATGCCGGCGAGGTCGCCGACGCCGTCGCCGTTCCCGTCGGCGAAGCTGCGGATGTAGACCTGGTAGAAGACGGCTTCGCGCCACCAGCTGGAGTTCATGGAACGGCCTTCCTGCAGGGGCCCGCCGCGAGCCTGCGAGTGGTGGGGGGCAGGGAGGTCCTTCACCGGTTCTGCATGCTGCGCGCGGCCATCTCCAGGTAGCCCCAGAGGGTGGCGTCCTGCTCGGGGGTCAGCTCCAGCGAGTCCACGGCGTCGCGCATGTTCGACAGCCACGCGTCCCGCTCGGCCGGGCCGATGGCGAAGGGGGCGTGCCGCATGCGGAGCCGGGGGTGGCCGCGCTGCTGCGAGTAGGTGGTCGGCCCGCCCCAGTACTGCTCGAGGAACATCCGCAGCCGGGTCTCGGCGCCCTCCCAGTCGTCCTGGGGGTACAGCGGCGCGAGCACCGGGTCGGTGCGGACGCCGGCGTAGAACCGCGACACCAACCGGTCGAAGGTCGGCGCTCCGCCCACCTCGTCGTAGAAGGCGCGCGCCGAGGGCAGGGTCGGGCTCGGCTCGCTCACGGCTTCATCGTCCCGCAGACACGGGGGTGGCCGCCACGCCGTCCGCCCGCGCGGCGGCCTGCAGGCGGCTCCAGGACAGCAGCGGTGGCAGGACGGCGAGCACGCCGAGGCCACCGATCAGCGCGACCACGCCGCTGGGCGCGAGCCCCTCGGCGGCCAGGCCGGCGCCCAGCGCACCCAGGCCCTGCACGCCGTACAGGCCGCTCACCGCGACGCCCACGGCCCGGCCGCGGAAGGCCCGCGGCACCTCCTGCACGAAGGTGACGTTCAGCGGGATCGTCCACGCGCCGCCGATCCCGGCGACGAACATGCAGGCCAGGACGACGGCGAAGGTGCCAGCACCGGCGGGTGCCCACAGGGCGACGAGTCCGGCGGCGAGGACCGGCACCAGCGAGAGCAGCACCAGCGCGGGGACGAGGCGGTCCCGCCAGGCGGGGGGCACCAGCCGGCCGAGCAGCAGCCCGCCCACGGTCACCCCGAGCGGGTTGGCCGCGAGCAGCAGGCCCACCCCGGTCGCGCCGCCGCCGATCTCGTCCACCAGGGGCGCGGCGATGCCCTCGGCGGCGTTGGCGAACATCACACCGACCCAGACCAGCACGACGATGGTCAGCAGCCGGGGCGTGCGCCGGATCAGCCGCAGACCCTCGCCGGCGTCCCGCCACACCGAGCGCGGGCCCTCGGCCGCGGCGGGGGCGGGGCGGGGCTGCAGGCGGGCGTTGAGCCACAGCGCGGAGACGGCGAAGGTGGCGGCGTCCAGCAGCAGCACCCACGAGGGGTGCAGCGCCCAGATGAGCGTGCCGCCCAGCGCGAAGCCGACCACCTGCGACATCTGGGAGCTGACGCTGGTCAGCGCCGTGGCCAGGGCGTAGCGGTCGCCGGTGAGGACGTCGGCCACGAGCGCCGACCGGGCCGACTCGAACGGCGGGGCGAACAGCGACACGAGCAGCAGCAGGACCAGCAGGACCGGCAGCGGCGCCCCCGGCACGGCCATGCCGGCGACCAGCAGGGCACGCACCGCGTCGCTGGCGACGAGGACGCGGTGCCGGGGGAGCCGGTCGGCGAGGGTGGCCAGCAGCGGCCCGCCGACCAGCCAGGGGAGGTAGCTGATGGCGAAGGTGATGGCGCTCAGCAGCGGGGAGTCGGTGCGCTCGTAGACCAGGACGGTCAGGGCGACGCGGGCGAGCTGGTCGCCGATGGTGGAGAGCAGGAAGGTCCCGAACAGCGGCCGGAACTCCGCGACGGCGAAGACCTCGCGGTAGGTCGCCTGCCGGACCGGCTGGGCCACCGGCGGGCCGGTCACCGGGGGGCTCCGGGCGCGGCTCCGGCGCCGAGGACCGGGTTCGGCGTCCGGATGCCCTCGGCGGCGAACCGCTCGGACAGCCGCAGCCGGAGCTCGCGGGCCACCCGCCACTGGTCGGCGTTGGTGCTGCGGACCTGCACGCGCATGACCACGCCCTGGGCGGTGATCTGCTCGACACCGAGGGACTCGGGCTCGGCCAGCAGGACCTCGGCCCACTCCGGCTGGGCGTACAGCTCGTCGGCGACCTCCTGCATGACGGCCTTGCACGCGTCGAGGTCGGTGTCGTGGGCGACGGGCATGTCGATCACCACCTGGGCGAAGCCCTGGCTCTTGTTGCCCACCCGCAGGACCTCGCCGTTGCGGACGTACCAGACCACCCCGTGGGCGTCGCGCAGCCGCGTGATGCGCAGCCCGACCGCCTCGACGGTGCCGACGGCCTCGCCCAGGTCGACGACGTCGCCGACGCCGTACTGGTCCTCGAGGATGATCCCGATCCCGGCGATGAAGTCCTTGACCAGGTTCTGCGCGCCGAAGCCGAGCGCGACGCCCACCACGCCGGCGCTGGCGATGATCGGCGCCAGGTTCACGCCGAGCTCGCCCAGCACGAGGACGACGGCGATGCCGAACACCACGAACGAGGCGAAGCTGCGCAGCACCGAGCTGATCGCCGCCGCCCGCTGGGTGCGGCGTTCGGCGATGGTCTCCAGCCCGTCCGGGTCGGCGGCCCGGACGCGGTTGCGCCACGGCCGCAGGATGGTCGGCATGGCGCCGGTGGCGGTCCGGCCGGTCAGCCGCCGGATGCCCCGGTGCAGGAGCAGGCGCACCACCACGGCCAGCAGGACGATCAGCACGATCCGCGCCGGCTTGGCGATCAGCGCATCAGCGTTGGCCGCCAGCCAGTCGAGGCCGAACAGGTCGTAGACGCGGGCGCACAGCGAACCGGCGTCGGTCACGCACTCCGGGAGCTCCGCGTCGGCACCCTCGGCTGCGACCACGGACAGTGAACCGCTCATCACCGTCCATGGTCGCAGGCCGGCGGCCGGGAGTCAGCCACCAGTTCCGGACCCGGCGAGTCCGGTGTGCGCGGCCAGGAACGCCAGCTGGTCGGCGGCCAGGCCCACGGTGCGGCTCACCGCGCGGGCGCCGTGGCCGACCGCGACCTCCCGGCGCAGCAGCACCGGGGCCGCCGCGGTCGTGGCGTGCTGCAGGGCCGCGGCCAGCTTCCGCGCGTGCAGCGGGTCGACCCGGGTGTCGCTCTCGAAGGTCGTGAACAGCACCGCCGGGTACGCCGCCCCCTCGCGCACGTTGTGGTACGGCGAGTACCCCAGCAGCCAGCCCAGCTCGACCGGGTCCTCGGCGGTGCCGTACTCGTCGTTCCAGGTCCGGCCCAGGCCGAAGCGCTCGTACCGGACCATGTCCAGCAGCGGCGCGCTGCAGACGACGGCGGCGGCGAGGTCCGGCCGCTGGGTGAGGGTGGCGCCGACCAGCAGGCCGCCGTTGGAGCCGCCCATGACGGCCAGCTGCTCGTGCGTCGTCCACCCCTCGGCGACCAGGTGCTCGCCGGCGGCGGCGAAGTCGTCGAAGACGTTCTGCTTGCGCTCGCGCATCCCGGCGCGGTGCCACTCCTCGCCGTGCTCCGAGCCGCCGCGCAGGTTGGCCACCACCCACACGCCGCCGGCCGCCACCCAGGACAGCGCCTGCGCCGAGTAGGCCGGGGTGAGCGAGACGTTGAAGCCGCCGTAGCCGTAGAGGACGGTCGGCCGCGGGGTGTCCGGCGTCCCGGTCCCCGACAGGACGAAGAGGTGCACCGGCGTGCCGTCGGCCGACGTCGCGTGCGTCTCGACGACGGCGACCGCCGGGACGTCGCCGGCGACGGGGGCCCGCTCGTTGTCGGCCAGCGCCTCCGGCTCGGCGGCGTCCCAGCGCAGCACCGAGGGCGGCGTCGCGTAGTCGGTGTAGCCGACCCAGGCGGTGCTCCCGCCCTCCGGCGGGCTGGTCACCCCGGAGACGCTGCCCGGCGGGAGCGCGGTCACGTCGTGCCGCTTCCCGGAGCCGTCCGCGGCCCAGACGCTGAGCCGGTCGGTCGCGTCGACCGAGTGCACGGCGAGCACCTGCAGGGTGCCGTCGGGCCCGTCGACGAGCGCGACGTCGGACAGGACGCGGTCGTCGGACTGCGGGATCACGTCGGACCAGGCGTCGACGTCCCAGGTCGCGGAGTCCTCCGGATCGGCGACGGCCAGCCGCCAGCGCGGTGCGTCGCGGTCGCTGACCAGCCACAGCCGGCCGTCGCGGGCGACCCACGCCGAGGTCTGCGCGTCGACGCCGACCTGCAGCTCGCGCAGCTCCCCGCCCGCGGCGAGGTCGGCCAGCCAGACGTCGTCCCGGGGCGCGGTGCCGGCCGAGGCGGACACGGTGAGCCAGCGCCCGTCGCGGCTGGTGCGCACGCCGTAGTAGTTGGTCGGGTCGAGACCCTCGCCGTGGACGAGGACGTCGGTCTCCGGGTCGGCCCCGACGCGGTGGCGCCACACGCGCCGGTGGTACTGCTCCTCGCCGGCCGGCACCCGGTCCGGCGCCAGCCGGCGGACGTAGAACAGCTCCTCGCCCCCGGGCAGCCAGGCGACGGGGGAGTAGCGGCACCGGTCGACCGGGCCGTCGAGCTGCTCGCCGGTGGCCACGTCGAGCACGTACAGCCGCGACTCCTCGTCGCCGCCGGTGGAGAGCTGGTAGGCCAGCCGGTCGCCCTCCCAGGACGGGGACCAGGCGTCGAGCGTGGTCGTGCCCTCGGGGTCGATCGCCATGGGGTCGACGAGGACGCGCACCGTGCCGTCGGGCTCGCGGACCCGGAGGACGGCGTGCTCCTGGCCGGGGTCGCGGCGGGTGGAGAACGCCCGGCCGGCGCGGTGCACCGGGACGCCCACGGCGCCGGCGTGCACGAGCTGCTCGAGCCGCTCGGCGAACCGGGCGCGCAGCGGGAGGGCGGCCAGCCGCTCGGCGGTCAGGGCGTCCTGGGCGTCGGTCCACGCGCGGGTCCGCGGGTCCTCGACGTCCTCCAGCCAGCGGTAGGGGTCGGCGACGGGGGTGCCGTGCAGGTCCTCGACCAGGTCGAGCCGCGGGGCCTCGGGATAGCGCACCCGGCCACGGTAGGTGACCCCGCCGACGGCCGGGCGGGCATCTCACGAGCGCAGGAGGGCTGTTCCGGGCCATGATGGGGACGCCCGTGGGTCGCGCAGCACCCAGCGGCACGTCCCGGGGCGCTGGAGGTGCCCCGTGCGTCGTGCCGTCGACGGGTCGCCCGCGAGCCAGCCGGGCCCGCGTCGCGACCCCGTGCCCCTACCGCTGACACCCGTGCCCGGCCGCGGGACCGCCGCGGCCACCCTGCTGCTGAACGCGACCTACGAGCCGCTGTGCGTGGTCTCCAGCCGACGGGCGATCGTGCTCGTGCTGGCCCAGAAGGCGGTCTCGGTCGACTCCTCGGAGGACGTCGTGCACGCCGAGTCGGTGGCCGTGCCGGTGCCGGTCGTGGTGCGGCTGACCCGCTACGTGCGGGTGCCCTACCCGGCGCAGGTGCCGCTGTCGCGCCGGGCGGTGTTCACCCGCGACGGGCAGACCTGCGTCTACTGCGGGAGCTCGGCGACCAGCATCGACCACGTCGTGCCGCGCAGCCGCGGAGGCACGCACACCTGGGACAACGTCGTCGCCGCCTGCCGCCGCTGCAACCACACCAAGGCCGACCGGTCGCTGGCCGAGATGGGCTGGAAGCTGCCGCACCCGCCGCACACCCCCAGCGGCGCGGCGTGGCGGCTGCTCGGGCACCGGACGGTGGACCCGCGCTGGCGCGAGTGGCTCGGCATGCCCGAGACCGTCTCGGCATGACGTCGCTGGGGACGGCGCGGCGGCTGTGGGCGCTGGGGGAGCCCTTCCACGCGCTCACCTACTTCGCGGCCGAGGCGCGGACGGCGGCCGAGGACGCCGGCATCCGCGGCTTCTGGTCGGGCTACTTCGCGATGCGGGCCGCGCCGCTGGGGCCGGTGGGGCCCGAGGTCGTGACGGCGACCTTCGTCGGGTTCGCGCCGTCGTTCGTGCGGCGGTGGGTGCCGGCGGTGTGGGAGGCGGTCGCGCCCGCGGACGCCCTGGCCGCCCGGCTCGCCGGGGTCGACGCCGCCGTCCGGCGCGTGCTCGGCGAGGAGTGGCCGGACTCGGCCGAGGCGGCGGAGGCCGCCGACCTGGCGGGGCGGGCCGCAGCTGCCGTCGACGTCCCCGGCCGGCCGCTCGCAGCGGCCAACGCCGGCGTCCCGCTGCCCGACCGGCCGCACCTGGCGCTGTGGCAGGCGCTCACCACGCTGCGCGAGCACCGCGGCGACGGGCACACTGTGGCGCTGGTCCAGCGCGGGATCTCGGGGCCGGCCTCCCACGTCCTCGCCGTCGCCGCCGGCCGGACCGACCGCGAGTGGCTGCTCAAGGCGCGTGGCTGGAGCGGGCAGGAGTGGGACGACGCCGCGGCCGGGCTCGCCCACCGGGGGTGGCTGGCCGGCGGTGAGCTGACCGCCGAGGGGCTGGCCGCGGTGGCCGCGGTCGAGGCCGACACCGACCGGCTGGCGCGAGGTCCGTGGCAGGCGCTGGGCGACCCCGGCTGCGACCGGCTCGCCGCACTGCTGGCCCCGGTGCGCCGCGCCGTCGTCGCGGCCGGCGACTGGCCGACCGGCAACCCGATCGGCGCCCCCGACCCCTCCTGAGTCGAGGCATGGGAAGCGATCCCCACGATCTGGGCGTGCAGACGTGGGGATCGCTTCCCATGCCTCACGTGACCCGGGAGCGCTCCGTCGGATACGCCTCGTGCGCGCCCTCGGCGAGGACGGCGCGGAAGCGGTCCATCGCGTCCCAGACGTCGACGAACCGGGTGTAGAGCGGCGCGCAGCCCAGTCGCACCCGGTCCGGCGTCCGGAAGTCCGGGACGACGCCGCGGTCGACCAGCGCCTGCGTGATCTGCCACGCCTGCGGGTGGGCGAGGCTGACGTGCGAGCCGCGGCGGGCGGCGTCGCGCGGCGAGGCGAGGACGACGCCGTGCGGCGCCAGGTGCTCGTCGGCCAGGGCGACCACCAGGTCGGTCAGGGCCCGTCCCTTCGCCGCCAGCGCCTCGATGCCGGCCTCGGCCACCAGCCGCGCGCCCACCTCGACCGCGGCCGTGGCCAGCACGGGCGGCGTCCCCACGCCGAAGCGCTCGATGCCCGGGGCCGGGTCGTAGGCCGGGCCCATGGCGAACTGGTCGCGCTGGCCGAACCAGCCCCAGATGGGCTGGCGCAGCTCGTCCTGCAGCTCCCGCCGCACGTAGAGGAACGCCGGCGCGCCCGGCCCGCCGTTCAGGTACTTGTAGGTGCACCCCACCGCCAGGTCGGCGCCCACGGCGTCCAGCTCGACCGGCACCGCGCCGGCCGCGTGCGAGAGGTCCCACAGCACCAGGGCGCCGGCGTCGTGCACGAGCCGCGTGACGGCGGCGAGGTCGGGCAGCGCACCCGACCGGTAGGCCACGGCCGAGAGGACGACGACCGCGACCCGCTCGTCCAGCGCCGCGGCCAGCACGTCGAGGTCGAGGCCCTCGTCGATGTCGGCCGGGATCTCGCGCACCTCCATCCCGCGGGCGGCGGCCGCGCCGGCGACCAGGTAGCGGTCGGTGGGGAAGTCGTCGGCGCAGCAGACCAGCACGTCGCGGCCCGGGCGGGCGTCGGCGCCGGCGACCAGCAGCTTGTAGAGGTCCACCGACGTCGAGTCCGACACCAGGACCTCGCCGGGCCGGGCGCCGAGCACGCCGGTGCCGATCACGTCGCCGACCTCGGTGGCCCGGCCGATCCAGTCCGCCCACGAGCCGACCAGGCCGCGGCCCCACTGCTCCTCCACCACGCGGGCGAGGGCGGCCGGGGTCTCGCGGGGGAGCCGCCCCAGGGAGTTGCCGTCGAGGTACAGCAGCGCGTCGTCGGCGATCACGAACCGGTCGCGGAACGGGGCGAGCTCATCGGCGGCGTCGAGGGTCGCGGCGGCCGCGCGGGAGAGGTCCACGACCCCTGTCTACAGACCCCGCAGCACGTCGCGCGCGAAAGGCCCCGAGGGACGGTCGACGTCCGCCCCGCCGTGCCGGGACACGACGCGTCGCGGACGGCGGCTGCCGGTAGGTTGTCGGGCGTGAGCGTCGTCGAGACCATCCTCATCTTCGCGGTGATCCCGCTGGCGATCGTGCTGTTCTTCGCCGTGCTGACCCTCCTGCCCGGGCGGGCGAAGAAGGTCCGCTACAAGCCCGGCCAGCCGTGGGAGCACGAGCCGGTCTGGTACGAGCCGCACCCGGTGGGTGGCGGTCACGGCAGCGGCCACGACAGCGAGCCGAAGGCGATCGGCTCGTCGGTGTACCACGAGCCGGGCGGTCCGGGGCACGGGCACGACTCCGTGTCCGGCGGTGCGTCGGCGGCCCCGGCCCGGCCCGCGCCGGTGTCCGCCGGCCCGCTCGGCGGCGCCCGCGGGACCTGGTGAGCCCGGCGCGATGACCACTGCACCCCAGACTCGTCCCGGAGGTCGGCGATGACCAGCACGCTCGAGGCCACGTCGCACGACACGGCCACCGCCCACACGTCCACGGCCCGCACCGACGAGGTCGAGCAGGACCACCAGCTCTTCACGCTGCCGGAGCTCAGCCGCCTCGACGAGGCGCTGACCATGTCGTCGCGGGAGACGGGTCTGCGGTTCACCCTCTACATCGGTGACCTCGGCGCCCGGACCCGGAGCCGCGCGGAGGAGCTGCACGCCACCTCCGGCGGCGACCCGGCCAGCGGGGTGCTCCTGGCGGTCTCGCCGGGCCAGCGCGTCGTCGAGGTCGTGACCGGGCACGCGGCCGCGCGCCGGCTCCCCGACCGCGCCTGCGCCCTCGCCGTCCTCTCGATGACGAACTCGTTCGCCGGAGGCGACCTGGTCGGCGGCATCGTCAACGGCCTGCGCCAGATGTCAGACCAGGCCGGCCACCCGCGGGGCCTCACCACGCACTGAGCGAGGTGCTCAGGGGCGCGCGTCGTCCGATCCCGCGGTCGCGACGGCGGGGCGCCGCCGCGTCCGGCGGCTGATCGCCCACGCGATCCCGGCCACCGGGGCCGCCACGAGGAGCCACGGCAGGACGACGCCGAGGACGACGACGACCGCGCCCACGGCCGTGAGCAGCCCGCGCCACCCGGCACCCAGCCCCCCGACGAAGCCGTCGGGGCCACCGCCGGCCGCCGGCGGGCTCTCCGGAGTCAGGTGCACGGTGAGGGTCGACAGGTCCACCTGGTCGGCGAGGAAGGCCCGCTGCGACTGCAGCGACTCCAGCTGACCCTGCCGGTCGGCCAGCGTCGACTCGACGGACAACAGCGCCTGGGTGTCCGCGGCGTCGTCCAGCAGGGTCAGCAGCCGCGCCACCGACGTCTGCAGCGCCGCGATCCGCGCGTCCAGGTCCACGGCAGCGGCCGTCACGTCGGAGCGGGTCACCGACACGCTCTCCACCTCGCCGACGTCGTCCAGGTCGTCCAGGACGCCGTCCAGTGCGTCGGCCGGCACCCGGACCACGAGGTCGGCGACGGCGTCGTCCCCGTCGTCGCCCGAGCCGGCCCGCTCGGTGCGCTCCTCGACCCGGCCGCCGGCCGCCGCGACCAGCTCGTCGACCCGGTCGGCGCCCTCGAGGGGGTCGTCCACGACGACCGAGGCCGTCGCGGTCGAGATCACCTGCCGGTCGGTGTCCGCGGAGCCGTCGTCGGACCCGCCGCCGGCGCCGGAGTCCTCCGCGCCCCCGGGCTCGGGCAGCACGGCCGCGCTGCCACCGCCGTCCCCGCTGCTCGAGTCGTCCCCGCTCGTGCAGCCCCCGGCCAGCGCCAGGAGCAGCGCCGTGACCAGTGCCGTGACCGCTGTGCTCCGGGAGCGCCGCATGGGCGGACGCTAGGCCCGAGGGCCCGTGGGGGACAGCGTCGAGGCCCGATCGTGACGGAACGCCGAGACGTCAGGGGCCCGGAACCGATCCGGTCCCGGGCCCCTGACGTCCGGCGGCTACGACTGCTCGGCGGCGTCGCGCTCCCGGGCGCGCAGGGAGCGGGCGATCCCGTCCCGGCCCTCGGCGACCAGCCGGCGCAGTGAGGCAGGGTGGTCGGCCTCGGCGAGCCACGTGTCCGCGGCCTGCACGGTGCGCAGCTCCACGACCGGCGGGAACAGGTACTGGACGGCGTTCTTCGCGATCTCGCCAGGACGGTTCTCCCACAGCGGCCGGATGTCGGCGAAGTACCGCTCCACGTAGCCGGCGGTCAGCTCCCGCTGAGCCGGGTGCCAGAACCCGGCGAGCATCGCCTCGTGCACCGCGTTGGGGATGCTGGCGTCGGTGAAGGCCTTCTGCCAGGTCTCCTCCTTCGCCTCCGCCGTCGGCCGCAGCGCCCGCGCGGTGGCGGCCCGACGCGCACCGGTGGCGGTGGCGTCCCGGGCCGCCTCGGCGTCGATCTCCGCGTCCCCGGCCGCGCCGATCGCGACGAGCCCGTTGAGGAACGCCCACCGCGCGTCGGCGTCGACCGCGAGGCCCTCGACCACGCGCGTGCCGTCGAGCAGCCCGCGCAGCGCGGCGGCGTGCTCCTCGGTGCGGGCGGCGGCGGACAGCGTCCGCGACCACTGGAGCTGCTCGTCGCTGCCCGGGGCGGCCGACTCCAGCGCGGACAGCGCCTTGTCGGCGAGCGCCCGCCAGCCCACCTCGGCCCAGCGCGGGTCGGCGTAGGAGCTGAGCGCCGACTGCACCCGGGCCAGCAGCGACTGGACGACGCTGATCTCGGTCTCGGCGTCGATGCCGGCCAGGACCAGCTGCACCCACTCGCGGGCGGGGAGCTCGGCGTCGCGGGTCATGTCCCAGGCGGCCGACCAGCACAGGGCGCGGGCCAGCGGGTCGGGCATGGTGCCGATCGCCGTCCGGAGCGTGGCCAGCGAGCCCTCGTCGAGCCGGAGCTTGGCGTAGGTCAGGTCGTCGTCGTTGACCAGGACGAGCGCGGCCGCCGGGTGGCCGACGAGCTCGGGGACCTCGGTGCTCGCGCCGTCGACGTCCAGCTCGACGCGGGTGGTGCGGGTCAGCCCGTCCGGGCCGGTGTCGTAGAGACCGACCGCCAGCCGGTGCCGCCGCAGGTGCGGGTGCTCGGGGACGGCGGTCTGCTCGATCGCGAACGAGCCGTAGCGGCCGTCGTCGGTGAGCGTGAAGACCGGGCGCAGGGTGTTGACCTGGCTGGTCTGCAGCCACTGCTGCGACCACTCGCTCAGGTCGCGGCCGGTGGCCTCCGACAGCGGGTCGAGCAGGTCGGCCAGCGTGGTGTTGCCGTATTCGTGGGCGCGGAAGTAGCGGCGGATCCCGGCCAGGAACTCGTCGCGGCCGACGTAGGCCACCAGCTGCTTGAGCACCGAGGCGCCCTTGGCGTAGGTGATCCCGTCGAAGTTCACCTCGACCGCGGCGACGTCCACCATGTCGGCGGCGATCGGGTGGGTCGAGGGCAGCTGGTCCTGCGCGTAGGCCCAGGCCTTCTCGGTGTTGGCGAACGTCGTCCACGCGGTCGTGTACTCGGTCGCCTCGGCCTGGCACAGCGTGCTGATGTAGGTGGCGAAGGACTCGTTGAGCCACAGGTCGTCCCACCAGCGCATGGTCACCAGGTCGCCGAACCACATGTGCGCCAGCTCGTGCAGGATCGTCTCGGCCCGGCGCTCGTAGCGGGCCCGGCTGGTCTTGGACCGGAAGACGTAGTCCTCGAGGAACGTCACCGCCCCGGCGTTCTCCATGGCTCCGGCGTTGAACTCCGGCACGAAGAGCTGGTCGTACTTGTCGAACGGGTACGGGTAGTCGAAGACCCGGTGGTAGAAGTCGAAGCCCTGCTTGGTGACGGCGAACAGCTCGTCGGGGTCGAGGTACTGGGCCAGCGAGGCGCGGCAGTACAGCCCCAGCGGGATGCCGTCGTGCTCGTCGGTGACGCGGGCGTACGGGCCGGCGATCAGCGCGACCAGGTAGGTCGACAGCCGCTTCGTGGGCTCGAAGTGCACCAGCTGCGAGCCGCCGGGGCCGCTCTCGACCGTCCGGCCCCCGGTGTTCGAGATGACCTGCCAGTCGAAGGGCGCGATCACGTGCACCGTGTGGGTGCCCTTGAGGTCGGGCTGGTCGAAGCAGGCGAACATCCGCTTGGCGTCGGCCGGCTCGAACTGGGTGTAGAGGTAGACCTGCCCGTCCTCGGGGTCCACGAAGCGGTGCAGGCCCTCGCCGGAGTTCGAGTAGGGGCAGTCGGCGACCACCTCGAGCGTGTTCTGCTCCGCCAGGTCGGGCAGCGGCAGCCCGCCGGCGACGGTGTAGGTGCCCACGTCCAGCGGCGTGCCGTTGAGGGTGGCCGAGTGGACGGTCTCGGCCACGAGGTCGATGAAGGTGCTCGCGCCCGGCTCGCGGGAGGTGAACTCCACCGTCGTCGTCGACCGGAAGGTCGACGTCCCCGGGCGTCCGGCGCCGTCGGTCAGGTCGAGGTGGATGTCGTAGCCCTGCACGGCCAGGAGGCGGGCGCGGGCGGCGGCGTCGTCGCGGGTCAGGTTGGGTACAGCCACACCAGGCAGCTTCGCACGGGGTGCCGACGCGCCGCCGATCAGCGGATCGGGGGAACAACGCGGGCGGGCGCCGACTTGGCAGCCCGCAGGGGGCCGGTTGCGCAGCGCGCCGGCCACGAGCACGTGAGGGAGCACCACGCATGACCGAGGCAGTGCAGAGCGCGCCGACGAAGGCCCGCGTCGACTTCTGGTTCGACCCGCTGTGTCCCTGGGCGTGGCTGACCAGCCGCTGGGTGCGCGAGGCGGCGAAGGTGCGCGACATCGACCTGCACTGGCACGTCATGTCGCTGGCGGTGCTCAACCGCGGGCGGGACCTGCCCGAGGAGTACCGGGAGATGATGACGAAGGCGATCGGCCCGGTGCGGGTCGCGATCGCCGCCGCCCAGCAGCACGGCGACGAGGTGCTCGGCGACCTCTACACGGCCATGGGCACGCTGCGCCACCACGAGGGCGTGGAGCTCGACGAGCTGATCGTCCCGGCGCTCGAGCGGGTCGGCCTGCCGGTCTCGCTGGCCGAGGCCGCGACGTCCACCGAGTACGACGAGGCGCTGGAGAAGAGCCACCACGCCGGCATGGACCCGGTCGGCGACGACGTCGGCACCCCGGTCATGCACATCGACGGCGTCGCCTTCTTCGGGCCGGTCATCAGCAAGGTGCCCACCGGTGAGGACGCCGGCAAGGCCTTCGACGGTGCGGTCCTGCTGGCCAACCTCCCCGACTTCTGGGAGCTCAAGCGCACCCGGACCTCCGGCCCCGACATGGACTCGGTCCCGGCCGACACCCTGGAGCTCACCCGGTAAGGAGCCCGCTGCCCCCCGCCGCCCGCGAGCTCGCGGCGGGCCCCTGCAGCGGGGCCGGGTGGGGCCCGGCATGCTCTCCGCGTGCCGAGCCCCACCCGTCAGCGCATCCTGATCACCGGCGCGAGCTCCGGCCTCGGCGCCGGCATGGCCCGCCGCTTCGCCGCCCGCGGCCGCGACCTGGCCCTGGTCGCCCGCCGGCTGGAGCTCCTCGACGCCCTGCGCGACGAGCTGCTCGACGCGCACCCCGGCATCCGCGTGATCACCCGCGAGCTCGACATCGACGACGCCGCCGCGGTCGACGAGGTGGTCCCGGCGATCGCCCGCGAGCTCGGCGGGATCGACCGGTTCATCGCCAACGCCGGCATCGGCAAGGGCGCCTCCGTCGGCACGGGGGAGGGGTGGGCCAACCGGGCGACGCTGTTCACCAACGTCCTGGGCACCCACGCCCAGTGCGAGGCCGCGGTCTCGCTGTTCCGCGAGCAGGGGCACGGGCACCTGGTGCTGATCTCGTCGGTGGCCTCCGTCCGGGGCATGCGCGGCACCCGGACGGCGTACGGCGCCAGCAAGGCCGCGCTCAACGCGCTCGCCGAGGGGATCCGCTCCGACCTGCTCGGCACCGGCATCCGGGTGACGACGGTGCTGCCCGGCTACATCGAGACCGAGCTCAACGTCGGCCGCCGCGGCCCGTTCACCGTGGACCTCGACACCGGGGTCGACGCGCTCGTGGCCGCGGTCGAGCGGGAGCCGGTGCGCGCCTACGTGCCCGAGTGGCCCTGGCGCCCCGTCGCCGGCCTGCTGCGCGTTCTGCCCCTGCCGGTGGTCCGCCGCCTCACCTGAGGAGCGGAGCCGATAACGTCCGGCCATGCCATCTTTACCATCATTGCGGGTTGCCGTCTGGGGGACGGGTGGAGTCGGGCGCAACGCCGTCCAGAGCATCGCGCGGCGCCCCGACCTGGACCTGGTCGGCGTCTGGGTGCACTCGCCGGACAAGGTCGGTCAGGACGTCGGCACCCTCACCGGCGGCGAGCCCCTGGGGCTGGCGGCGAGCGGGGACGCCGACGAGCTGCTGGCCCGGGACCTCGACTGCGTCGTCTACGCGGCGAGCGACGGCGGGCTGCGGGCCTTCGCCGTCGACGACTACGTCCGCCTCCTCGAGGCCGGCGTCGACGTGGTCACGGTGACCACGCCGGCGCTCATCCACCCGCCGGCGTACGACCCGGTGGCCCGCGCCCGGCTCGAGGACGCGGCCCGCCGCGGCGGCGCCACCCTCTACGCCTCCGGCATCGAGCCCGGATTCGCCGGTGACCACCTGGTGGCCCTGCTGCTCACCCTGTCGCGGCGCGTGGTCTCCGTGCGCGCGCAGGAGATCTTCAGCTACGCGAACTACCCGGTCGCGACGACGATGTTCGACGTCTTCGGCTTCGGCCGGCCGCTGGAGCACACGCCGGTGATGGCGATGCCGGGCGTGCAGCAGGGCACCTGGGGGCCGGTGGTCCACATGGTCGCGGCGGCGCTCGGGGTGGAGCTGGACGAGGTCCGGGAGACCTACGAGCGGGAGCTCACCGACCGGCGGCTGGAGGTCGCGTGCGGAGTGATCGAGCCGGGCACCGTCGGCGCCGTCCGCTTCGAGACCATCGGCGTCGTCGGCGGGCGGGACGCGATCGTCCTCGAGCACGTCAACCGGATGGCACCGGACGTCGCGCCGCACTGGCCGACCGCCCCGCAGGACGGGACCTACCGGATCGTGGTCGACGGCGAGCCGTCGATGCGCTGCGACCTGGTGCTGGGATCGAGCCCGGAGACGTCGAGCCCCGACGGGATGCTCGCCACGACCATGCGGGTGGTGAACGCGATCCCCGCCGTCTGCGCCGCCCCGCCCGGGCTGGTGACGGCGCTCGACCTGCCCCTCACCCTGCCCCGCGGAGCCCTCTGACCGCGGACGGCAGAGGGACTTTCGCGCGCGAAAGGCTCACCAGGAGATGCGCATCGGGCGGCCGCGGGCGTCGCGGGTGTTGTCGCCGACCGACTCCGCCGTCCCCTCCGCGATGCGGCGGGCCGACCACGCCGCCGCACAGGCATCGAGCGCGTCGACCGTCGGCAGGCCCGCCGGTGCCTCGGCGAGGGCGTCGAGCACGTCCATCACCGCGGTCAGGGCCCGCAGCCGCTGGGCGTGCCCGCGGGCGGTGCTCTTGGGGTCGAGCACCCGCTCGTCCAGGGTGCGGAAGGCGAGCTCGGGGAAGACCTCGTGAACCCGCGGGTCGGGCGGGTCGCCCAGGGCGTCGTCCAGGGACCGGATCGACCGCACGAGATGGAAGGACTGCGCCGACAGCGACCGGCCGCCCGTCGCCGCGACCGACAGCCGCCGCGCGTCGGCGTAGTCGTCGGTGGCCAGCACGGCCCGGACCGGCGCCGGGAAGACGGAGCCCACCCCGCCCCGGCCCCGGAGCGCGGCACGGGCCGCCACGTCGCAGGCGCGCACGCCGTCGTCCGACAGCCCGATCGGCATGTCGATGCCGACGACGTCGACGCCCGCCACGGCGAGGACGGCGGGCACGTCGTCGAGCACCAGCAACCGCACCGACCGGCCCTCCAGCAGGGCGCCGGCCCAGCGCCCGCGCCACCCGTCGACCCCCAGGACCGCCACCCGGCGAGCCTGACAGACTCGGCGCCATGCGCGTCTTCGTCGGCACCGACCATGCGGGCCTGGAGTTCAAGGAGCACCTCAAGGCCGCCCTCACCGAAGCCGGTCACGAGCCGGTCGACTGCGGCGCGTTCGAGTACGACGCCCAGGACGACTACCCGCCCTTCTGCTTCGAGGTGGGCGAGCGGGTGGTCGTCGAGCCCGGCAGCCTGGGCGTCGTCATCGGCGGCTCCGGCAACGGCGAGCAGATCGCGGCGAACAAGGTCCCCGGCGTCCGGGCCGCCCTGGTGTGGAACACCGCGACCGCGGAACTCGCCCGCCAGCACAACGACGCCAACGTGGTGTCGATCGGCGCCCGGCAGCACTGCGTCGAGGAGGCCACCGAGCTGGTGCTGCACTTCCTCGCCACCCCGTTCAGCGAGGACGAGCGGCACGTCCGCCGGATCGGCCTGATCGCCGACTACGAGCGCGACCGGCACCGCCCGGCCGGCGGTCTGCCCACCCACTCGGAGTTCGAGGCGGGATGACCGGCGCGGAGCTGCGCCGGGCCGCCGCGGCCGCTCGTGAGCTGCTCGTGTCGGTGGGCGACGGCTCGGCCCGCGTGCCGGCCATGGACGACGACGTCGCCGGGGTCACGGCGCACGTCACCGGCTGCCTGATCTGGTACGCCCAGGACCTCGCCGCGGGGCCCGAGGGAGCCGACGGGTTCACCCTCGGCCGCCGCCCTGAGGCAGGACTGCCCGAGCTGGTCCGCCAGCAGGGCGCCGCGGCCGAGGTGCTGGCCCGCACGGTCGAGGGTGCGGCGCCGACCGACCGCGGCCGGCACGACTGGGGCCGCCCCGACGCCTCCGGCTTCGCGGCCATGGGCGGCGCCGAGCTGCTGCTGCACACCGGCGACGTCGCCGGCGCACTCGGCCTGCCGTGGCGGCCGCCGGACGACGTCGCCGACGCCGTCCTGGTGCGGCTCTTCCCCTGGGCACCGCGCGACGCCGACCCGGTCGCGGCGCTGCTGTGGGCGACCGGCCGCGGCGAGCTGCCCGGGCACGAGCCGGTCACCTCCTGGCGCTGGCACTGCTCCCCGCTGGAGGAGTGGGACGGCCGGAGACCGGTCTAGAAGTCGTCGGGGCACCAGGGGGTCACCGGCCAGGAGAACGCGGTGGCCGCGAGCGTCACCGCGCCGGGGCTCACCTCGGTCACCCGTCCGGCCGCCTGCAGCGAGGCCAGCGAGACTCCGCCGAGGTAGGCCGCCGACAGCTCCTCGATGCCGAGCACGATGTCGGGATCGGCGTCGGTCGGTGCGCAGAAGCCGCCGGCCGGGTGCGCGGTGAGCGCCCACCGCCCGTCGTTCCACGGGCAGAACCGGTCGCGCACCTGGAAGACCAGGTTGATCGGCGTGGGGTAGCGGCGGGCGGCGAGCGCCCGGCCGACGTCGACCAGCCGGACCCAGAGCGCGTCGACCGGCCGGACCTGCAGCGCCCGCGGGTCGGTGACCAGGTGCAGGAGCGGCTCGTCGACCGACGCCGTCCGGTAGGACACCCTCCGCATCAGGTCCACCGACAGCAGGTACCGCCACAGGGCGGCGTAGGCCGGAGTGCCCAGGGCCCGCACCTCCTCGACGGCCACGGTGCCGTCCGGGGTCCCGGTCTCGTCGTCCCAGGCGGCGGTCACCCGGAAGGCGGCGTAGCCGGTCACCGTGCCGTCGGGCTCGGTGTGCAGCACGTACCGGCGGGCCCCGGCGCCGCGGCGGAGGTCGGGCCGGTCCTCCAGCAGCCGGTCCCACCACGGCGCGGTCCGCGTCATGTTCCCGGGCACGAAGCGGCGGACCCGCTCGTGCAGCGACGTCGCGGCGGCCCGGTACTGCTCGACGGAGGCCGGTGCCACGACCCCGGCGCCGAGGTCCACGTCCGGGCGGAGGACGACGTCGCGGATGCGCCCCGACAGACCACCCCGCTGGGCGGCCGGCGCGTAGCCGAACCGCCCGTAGATGGGTCCCTCCGACGCCCACAGCGCCGCGACCGGTTCCCGCTCCTGCTCGTGCAGCTCGGTCAGCTGGCGGCGCATCATCGCCGTCAGCACGCCCCGGCGACGGTGGGTGGGGGAGACGGTCACCCAGGTGACCCCGGCGCAGGGGACGACGGCGCCGGGGACGGTCAGCTCGCGGGTGTAGATGCCGGCGGTGGCCGCGACCCGGTCGCCGTCCCAGAGGCTCAGCGAGCGGTCGAGCTCGGCCACGCCGGGCGGCTCGGGCGTCAGCGACGGGCCCGCGTCGCTGCCGAAGGCCTCGTACATGGCGCGGCTGAACGCCGGCCACTCCTCGGCGGTGACGGGGCGCAGCCGGGAGGAGAGGGCGTCGGGGGAGTCGTCCACGATCCGTGTCTACCGGCAGCCGGTGACGGTCCGCCAACCACGTCACCGCCGTTCCGGCCCCCGCGGTGCCAGGATGCCGCCCATGGATCCGGCGCAGCGACCGATCGGCTGGTGGGTCAAGCACCTCGACGCCCTCCTCGAGGACGTCGTCGACGGCGCCGTCGCCGCGGACGGCCTGACCCGGCGGCACTGGCAGGTGCTGCACACGCTGGCCGAGGCGCCGGCCGACGAGGCCGCGCTCGCGCGGGCGCTGGCGGACTTCGACGGCCACCTCCCGGCGATCGCCGCCGACCTCTTCGGCCGTGGGTGGGTCGACCGGGCCACCGGATCGCTGGCGCTGACGGCCGAGGGGCGGACGGCGCACCAGCGGCTGGAGCGGGCGATCGGCCGGGTGCGCCGCCACGTGGCCGACGGCCTCTCGCGGCAGGAGTACGAGCGCACGATCCTGGTGCTCAGCCGGATGGCGCAGAACATCGAGCGCGCCCTCGGTCGGGAGGGCTGAGTGCCGGCCACCGCCGCGGACGTCCGCGCGACCGCCCTCGCGCTGCCCGAGGCCAGCGAGCGCCGGCCTGGGACATGGCCTGCCTGCGGGTGCGGGACAAGATCTTCGCGTCGATGCCGCCGGACGAGAGCTGGGTGGCGATCCGGCTGGCCGAGGGGGAGAACCGGTCACTGGCCGGCGAGCGGCCCGACGTCTTCTCCGTGCCGGACCACTACCGGAACTCGACGATGGTCGTCGTCGACCTCGCGGCGGTGGACGCACAGGTCGCCGGCCCGTCCTGACCCGGCCGGCGGCAGGCGGGTCCCGGGACGCTCGGGCTCTGCCCCGCATGTGGGGCAGAGCCCGAGCGTGCGGAGAGGTACCCCTGGGCCGTGGCCCGCCGGTCAGCCCCGGAGGTAGGCCAGGGTCGCCATGACGCGGCTGTTGCGGTCCTCGTCCGGCGAGAGGTCGAGCTTCGCGAAGATCCGCTGGGTGTGCTTCTCCACCGCGCCCGGCGTGACGACGAGCAGCCGGGCGATGGCGGTGTTCGAGTGGCCCTCGGCGATCAGCCCGAGCACCTCCCGCTCCCGCGGGGTCAACCGGCGCACCGGGTCGTCGGCCCGCTTGCGGGCGAACAGCTGGGCGACCACCTGCGGGTCCAGCACCGTGCCACCGGCGACGACGTCGGACAGCGCGGCCATCAGCTGGTCGAGGTCGGCCACCCGGTCCTTGAGGAGGTAGCCGACCCCGCCCCGGCCGTCGGCGAGCAGCTCGTCGGCGTAGGCCACCTCGACGTACTGGGAGAGCACCAGGACCGCCGTCCCCAGGGCCGTCGTCCGTGCCTCGACCGCCGCGCGCAGCCCCTCGTCGGTGTGGGTCGGCGGCATCCGGACGTCGACCACGGCGACGTCCGGACGCAACTCGGCCACGGCGCGGACCAGCGAGGGACCGTCCCCGACGGCCGCGACCACCTCGGTCCCGGCCTCCTCCAGGAGGCGCACGAGACCCTCCCGGAGGAGCACCGAGTCCTCGGCCAGCACGACGCGCATCACGCCCCGGGCACCTCCGCGGTCAGGCGGGTCGGGCCGCCGCGCGGGCTGTCCACGCCGAAGGTGCCGTCGGTGGCCCGCACCCGGTCGGCCAGCCCGGCCAGGCCGTGTCCGGGCGCGGCGACGGCCCCACCGCTGCCGTCGTCCTCCACGACGACGCGGAGGACGCCGTCGGTCAGGGCGACGTCGACCCGGCAGACCGAGGCGTCGCTGTGCTTGGCCACGTTCGCCAGCGCCTCGCTGACCACGAAGTACGCGGTGTTCTCGACCGCCGGCGCGAGCCGCTGCTCGGGCAGGTCGACGGCGAGCTCGACGGGCACGGGGGAGCGGGCGGCCAGCGCGGCGAGCGCGGCGGCCAGGCCGCGGTCGGCCAGCACCGGCGGCGCGATGCCGCGGGACAGCGCGCGCAGCTCCTCGAGCGCCTCGCGGGCCAGGCCGGCGGCCTCGCCGAGGGTGCTGCGGGCGGCCTGCGGGTCGCGGTCGAGCTGGCGCTGCGCACGGGCGAGGTCCATGCCCAGCCGCACGAGGTGCTGCTGCGGCCCGTCGTGGATGTCGCGCTCGAGCCGGCGGAGCGCCACTGCCTCGGCGGCGACGGCGGCGTCCCGACCCTGGGTGGCGCGGTCGATCTGCTCCTGGGCGGCCGCCCGGGAGGTGAGCAGCGCCCGGCCGACCTGTGCCTGCAGCACCGCGACCCCGCGGACGACGTAGGGGAGCAGGAGCGCGAACAGCAGTCCCAGCGCGGCGTAGAACACCAGTCGCAGGCCGTAGCCGTCGCCCAGGCCGAGCAGCTCGGGCAGGTCCTGGTCGTCCGGGCCGTCGGGCAGCGACCAGCCCCAGGCCGCCCAGGTCAGCCCGCCGAGCGCGAGTGACCAGAAGGCCACCGTGACGGAGAACGAGAGCACCGCGAACGGGAACCGGACGACGGCGTGCAGCGCGTCCAGCCAGCACTGCGGGTCGCGCAGCGGCGTGAGCAGCTGCCTCAACCGGCTCCCCTCGCGCCGCCGGTACGCCGGCCGCGGCACCTCGTGGCGGAGCACCGCCGGCAGCCACGCGCGCTCGGCCATGGCGAACCCGCGGGCCGCCACGAGGGTGAGCGCCAGGACGGCGACACCGACCCAGACCACCAGCAGCCCGGCCCCGACGGAGAGCCCCGTGACGACGACGACGAACGCCGCGATCGCCACCGGGAAGGAGGCGAGCGCGTAGCCGGTGTCGAGGCCGAGCTGGCGGACCAGGCCGCGGCGGTCGGGGGGAGCGGGGACGGCGGGCAGTCGCAGGGTGTCGGTCATCATGCCGTCGAGCCTGGTGTCGAGGGGCTCCGCGGCCGATCCCGCCACCTGGCCGATCCGGTGTCGGGCTGGCCCGACGGTCGGGGCGTGCGGGGCTGGGCGTCCATGTCGCCGGCGATGCTCCCGGCGGGGACGGCCGGTGTCCAGGACCGCGCGCCGCACCGCTGCCTCGTTAGGGTCGGTCCCGGCCCGGGCGGTCGGCAGCGGAGCCGGGCCGCCTCCGGACCGGGGGAGGGAGTTCGCCCGTGCGCACCACCGCGCTGGTCGCCGTCGCACTGCTGCTGGTGGCCGGCTGCTCGGCCGACGACGACCCGGGGGAGCCGGAGCGGCCGGACGAAGGGTCGGCGACCGTCGGCACCTCGGCGCCGGACGAGCAGCTGACCGTGGTCGGCGACACCTTCCCGTTCGCGGCGGCCGCCTCCACCAGCCGGGCGTTGTTCGACGAGGCGACCGTGGCGGTCGTGGCCCAGGACGGCGACCGGGCCGGTGAGCTGCTGGGCGCCTCGGCCGCGGTGGGCCTGGGCGTCCCGCTGCTGCTCCAGCAGCCCGGGGCCGCCGGGTCCGCCCTCGGCGAGGAGCTCGACCGGCTGGGCACGGACACCGTGCTGGCCGTCGGGGAGGTCCCCGTCGAGGTCCCCGGCGTCGAGGTGGTCGCCGTCGCCGCCGACCCGGGCGCCGTGGAGGGCGCGACCGGGCTGGACCTCGGGGACGCGGAGGAGGTGGCCGAGGACGGCGCCGTCGCCGCCGTGGCCGCGCTCGACCCGGAGCGACCGGCGGCACTGGTGCCCGACGGCGGGCCGACCGGCGGGGGCGGCGGGGACGGCAGGCTCCCCGAGGTCGACCGCGCCGAGCCGCTGTCGGACACCCTCGTCGTCGCCACCGCCGGACCCGAGTCGGTGGCCGCGGTCGCGACCGCCCGCGCGGCCGGGGCGCGGGTGCAGGTCGTCGAGGACGCCGACCCGCGCGCCTCGACCGACCTCGTGGAGCTGCTCGCCGAGGAGCAGCCGGCCGCGGTCGTGGCCGTCGGTGCCCCCCTGGGCCTCGAGGACGGCCTGGACTGGAAGCTCGCCTCCGCCGCGACCGGGGAGCAGCTGCCCGGCGGCGGCCAGCTGCTGTTCCCCGGCCGCATGATGGTCGCGCTCTACGGCTCGCCCGGCACAGGGGCGCTCGGCCTGCTGGGGGAGCAGGACCTGGACGGCGCGATCACCCGGGCGCGCGAGTACGCCGGTGCCTACGAGCCGCTCGTGGACGTCCCGGTCGTCCCGACGTTCGAGATCATCGCGACGGTCGCCTCGTCGTCGGCCGGCGCGGACGGCGACTACTCCAGCGAGGTCGACATCGAGGTGCTCCGGCCGTGGGTGGAGGCGGCGGGCGAGGCCGGCGTCTACGTCGTCCTGGACCTGCAGCCGGGCCGCACCGACTTCGTGACCCAGGCCGAGCGGTACCGGTCGCTGCTGGAGCTGCCGCACGTCGGGTTGGCGCTGGACCCGGAGTGGCGGCTGGGCCCGAACGAGGTGCACCTGACGCAGATCGGCTCGGTGGACGTCGAGGAGGTCAACCGGGTGGTGACCTGGCTGGCCGACCTCACGCGGGAGAACGCGCTGCCGCAGAAGCTGCTGGTGCTGCACCAGTTCCGGCTGGACATGCTCCCGGGCCGGGAGCGGCTGGACCTCTCCCGCGACGAGCTGGCGGTGCTGATCCACGCCGACGGCCAGGGCTCGCAGGGCGACAAGCAGGCGACGTGGCGGGCGCTGCGCGCCGCCAGCCCCCCGGTGTGGTGGGGGTGGAAGAACTTCATCGACGAGGACCTGCCGATGCTCACCCCCGAGCAGACGGTGGCCCAGGTCGACCCCGTTCCCCAGCTCGTCAGCTACCAGTAGGTCGGGGGACTCCCGTTCTGTCGGTCTCCTGTGGTGAGCTGGCTCTCCCCGCACCCCCAGGAGGAGCCGTGACGACCGTCCTGCCCGGCCAGACCAGCGAGCTCGACCCGCGGCTGCTGGAGCACCGCCGCGAGCTCACCGGCTACTGCTACCGGATGCTCGGGTCGTCGTTCGACGCCGAGGACGCGGTGCAGGAGACGATGGTGCGGGCCTGGCGGGGGCTGGGTGACTTCGAGGGCCGTTCGGCTCTGCGGTCGTGGCTCTACCGGATCGCCACCAACGTGTGCCTGGACCAGCTGAACGGCCGCAAGCGGCGGGCCCTGCCGATGGACCTGTCCGGTACGTCGTGGCAGCCGGTGGAGGCGTCGCTGGCCGCGGTCAAGCCGGCCGAGGCGTGGGTGGAGCCGGTGCTGGACCGCCAGGTCCTCCCGGAGGACGGCGACCCCGCCGAGCAGGCGGTGGCCCGGGAGTCGATCCGGCTGGCGTTCGTGGCGGCGCTGCAGCACCTGCCGCCCCGGCAGCGCGCGGTGCTGCTGCTGCGCGACGTGCTGCGCTGGAAGGCCGAGGAGGTCGCCACCCTGCTGGAGTCGACGGTCGCCTCGGTGAACAGCGCGCTGCAGCGGGCCCGGGCGACGCTGGCCGCCGTGGGCGGCGAGCTCGACTCCCGGCCGCTGGACGACGACCACCGCGACCTGCTCGACCGCTACCTCGACGCGTTCCTGCGGTACGACATCGAGGCGTTCGTGCAACTGCTCCACGAGGACGCGACGCAGCACATGCCGCCGTTCGAGATGTGGCTGCGCGGCCGGGAGGACATCGGCACCTGGATGCTCGGCCCGGGCTCCGGCTGCCGGAACTCGCGGCTGATCGAGACCACGGCCAACGGGTCCCCGGCCTTCGCCCAGTACCGCCCGACGGAGGGCGGTGGTCACGTGCCGTGGGGCCTGCACGTGCTGGAGATCGCCGACGGGCGGATCGCCCACATCTCCAGCTTCCTCGACCTGGACACCGGCCTGTTCGTGAAGCTCGGTCTGCCGGCCTCGCTGCCGCCGGGGTCCGTCGCCTGACTCCCGACCGCTGAACGGCCGCGGCCCACTCCCACCCCGGGAGTGGGCCGCGGCCGTTCAGCGGTCGACGACTCCGTGCTCGGCCAGCCAGACGGCTCGGCGGCGGGCGGAGGCCCGGGCGAGCCACGCGTCCTGCACCAGCTCGGCCAGCTCCTGCCGGGTGATCTCGCCGAGGCGGCTCGCCCGCACGAGCACCGAGGGGTGCCCGTCGAAGTGCGGCGTGGTGAAGAACGGCGTCGACCGGTCCTGGACGAGCGCCTCCTTGTCGGCCTCGGACTCGACCCAGAAGACGATGACGTCGGGCAGCCGCTCCCCGGTCTCGGGGTCGACGGCGTCCGGCCGCGGGGTCCGGAAGAACACGAAGGACTTGCCGCCCACCTGGTAGACCGGATTGCCCGCGCCGCCACGGACGACGGTCACGTGCGGCATCGCGAGCGCGAGCTCGTGCACGTCCTCGACCCGTGCCGGCCGGTCAGCGGTCACGCCGCGCAGCGTAGGACCGGCGGCCCCACCGGAGCGTCGTCCCGGCACCGGCCAGGACTCGTGCTGTCGTGGCCGGTGCGGGGACAACGCTGCGGGGGATCAGGCGGGGACCGGCACGCGCTCGCTCGGCACTGGGACCGCCGGCGCCTCCTCGGTGAGCCGCAGCCGGGCGTGCAGCCGGCGCAGCGGTCGGGGCGCCCACCAGTTCGCCCGGCCCATCAGCGTCATCACCGCCGGGAGAAGCAGCATCCGCACGAGCGTCGCGTCGACCACCACGGCCAGCGCCAGCCCGAGGCCGATCTGCTTGATCGGGGAGAACCCGCCGGCCACGAACCCGGCGAAGACCACGACGATGAGCAGCGCGGCCGCGGTGACGATCCGGCCCGTCTGCTGCAGCCCGCGCTCCACCGCGAGGTCGGTGTCGCCGGTGCGGCGGTGCTCCTCCGCGATCCGCCCGAGCAGGAACACCTCGTAGTCCATCGACAACCCGAAGGCGATCGCCAGCACGATGACCGGGGTGGTGATGCTCAGGCTGCCCAGCGCCTCGGTGCCGATCAGCGAGCCGAGGTGGCCGTCCTGGAAGACCCAGACCAGCGCACCGAAGCTGGCCCCGAGGCTCAGCACGCCCAGCGCCAGCGCCTTGAGCGGCACCACCAGCGAGCCGGTGAACAGGAACAGCAGGACCGTCGTCGCCCCGGCGATGACGAGCACCATCCACGGCAGCCGGTCCACCAGCGCCTGCTGGTAGTCCGCCAGCTGGGCGGCGTCCCCCGTGACCAGCACCGGCGCCGGGGCGGGCAGCGCGCGGACGTCGTCCACCAGCCGCATCGCCACCGGACCCTGCGAGTCGCCGGAGGGGACGACGTCCAGCACCGTCAGACCCGGCACCTCCGCCCGCACCGACACCGAACGCACCCCGGACAGCGCGCCGAGCCGATCGGCGTAGGCGGCGGCCTCGGCCGACGTCAGGCCACCGGGCACGACCACGGTCACCGGGTCGACGTCGCCCGCGTCGACGAAGCGCGACTCCGCGAGCGACGCCAGCTCCCGCGAGGCCGAGCCCGACGGCAGTGAGCGGGCGTCGGGATCGGCGAACCGCGCACCCAGGAACGGTGTCGCGGCCAGAGCCAGGACGCCGCCGACGACGACCACCACCAGCACGGGACGCCGCCGCACCCGCCGCGCGATCCCGGCGAACCGGTGGCCGCCGCCGACCCGCGCCGGCCCGATCCGCCGGCCCCACACGGCCAGCAACGCCGGCACCAGGGTGAGCGCGGCGACCAGGTCGAGCAGCACGACCGCCAGGCCGGCCAGACCCATCGACCGGAGGAAGTCGTCCGGGAACACCAGCAGCCCGCTGAGCGAGGCGGCCACGGTGAGGCCGGAGAAGGTGACGGTGCGCCCCGCGGTGGCGAAGGTCCGGTACAGCGCGTCCCCGCCGGCGGCCTTCTCCTCGCGGAACCGGGAGACCAGCAGCAGGCCGTAGTCGACGGCCAGCCCCAGCCCGAGCATGGTGACGACGTTGACCGCGTAGACCGACACGTCGGCGACCGCGGTGGCCAGCAGCAGGGCGCCGAGGGTGGCGCCGACCCCGGCCAGCGCGACCAGCACCGGGATGCCCGCGGCAAGCACGCCGCCGAACAGCACGACCATCAGCAGCAGGGCGACCGGCATCGAGATCATCTCGGCGCGGGCGAGGTCGCTGGCCGCCTGGTCGTCCATCTCGTCGTCCTGCAGCGGTCCGCCGCCGACGACGACCCGGGGCGCGTCGGCGTCCCGGAGCAGGGCGGCGGCGTCGTCGACGGCGGCCCACCCCTCCAGGGTCGGCTCGAACGTGACGGCCACGGCGACGGCCTGCCCGTCGGTCGCGACCAGCGACTCGCCGCCGCCCGACCACGGTGTCGCCACCGCGGCGACGCCCGGCAGCGCCGACAGCTCCCCGGCCAGGCGGGAGACCGGCTCCCGGAGGTCGGCGGCGGGGCGGCCGTCGAGGACGGCGGCGATGGTCTCGCCGCCCGGAGCCGCCTCCCAGAGCAGCTCGCTCGCCCGGTCGGACTCGCTGCCGTCGATCGACCCGACGTCGCCGTCGAGCCGCTCGAACAGGGCCGGCGCGCACAGCACGCCCCCGACGAGGACGGCGGCCCAGAGGGCGAGGACCAGGCGCCGGTGGGCGGCGGACCAGGCGGCGAGGCGGGGGAGCAGCACGGCGGTCTCCTCGGTCGAAGTGGCTGCTCAGAGCCTGGTCATCCGCGGCCCCGGCCACCTCCCTCGCACCGGCGGTCTCCGGCCTCCCCCGCGCGGGGGAGTCAGGCCCCCGGGCGGACGATGCCGTGCTCGTAGGCGTGGATCACCGCGTGGATCCGATCGCGCAGGCCGAGCTTCATGAGCACGTTGCCGACGTGGGTCTTCACCGTGTGCTCGCTGACCACCAGCCGGGCGACGATCTCGGCGTTCGACAGTCCGCGCGCCAGCAGCTCGAGCGTCTCCTGCTCGCGGGCGGTGAGCGGTCCGGCCGGTGCGGGGGCGGGCGGTGCGGGCCGCGCGCGGACGAAGTCGGCCAGCAGTCGCCGGGTGACCGTGGGCGCCAGCAGTGCCTCGCCGCCGGCGACCACCCGGACGGCGGCGACGAGGTCGTCCCGGCCGACGTCCTTGAGCTGGAAGCCGCTGGCCCCCGCCTCCAGCGTGGCGTAGACGTACTCGTCGAGGTCGAAGGTCGTGAGCACGAGGACGCGCGTCGCCGGGTTCTCCGCCACGATCGCGCGGGTGGCGGCGATGCCGTCCAGGCGGGGCATCCGGATGTCCATGAGGACGACGTCCGGCCGCTCGCGGCGGGCGATCTCGACGGCCTCCTGCCCGTCGCCGGCCTCGCCGACGACGACGAGGTCGTCCTGGGCCTCGAGGATCATCCGAAAGCCGGCCCGGACCAGCTGCTGGTCGTCGGCCAGCAGCACCCGGGTGGTCACGGCTGCCGCACCGGGGTCAGCGGCAGCTCGGCGCGGACCCGCCACCCGCCGTCGGGAGAGGGCCCGGCCGTGACCGTGCCGCCGGCGGCCGCGGCCCGCTCGTGCATCCCCAGCAGGCCGCGCCCGGCCTCGGTCGAGGCGGTGGTCCCGAGCCCGTCGTCGGCCACGTCGATCAGCAACCGGCCGGCGGAGACCTCGACCCGGACGACGACCCGGGCCGGGCCCGCGTGCTTGACCACGTTGGTGAGCGCCTCCTGCACGATCCGGTAGCCGGCCAGGTCGATCGTGGACGACGCCGGCGGCAGCTCGCCGGTGATCCGCAGGTCGACGTCCACCCCGGCGCTCCGGACCGTCCCGACCAGCTCCGGGACCTGCGCCAGACCCGGTTGGGGCGCCAGCGGGGAGGCGACGTCCTCCCGGAGGACACCGAGCAGCCGGCGCAGCTCGGTCAGCGCGGAGCGCCCCGTCGCGCTGATCGCGTCGAACGCCTGGATCGCCCGGGCGGGGTCGCGCTCGACGACGACGGGTCCGGCCTCGGCCTGCACGACCATCATGCTGACGGAGTGGGCGAGCACGTCGTGCATCTCCCGGGCGATCCGGTTGCGCTCCTCGACCACGGCCTGCCGCGCCTCGGCGGCCCGGGTCCGCTCGAGCGAGGCGGCCCGCTCCTCGGCGCGGACGGCGGCCAGCCGGCGGTTGCGGGCGCCGTCGCCGAGCAGCCAGGCGGCGGCGAAGGTGAGCGCGGGGATCGTGAAGTCCTCGAGGTCGGCGTCGGCGCGGTCGACCACCAGGCTCAGGCTGATCGCGACCACGGCGGTGCCCGCGGCGAGCAGCGCCAGCCGGCGGCTGCCGTGGGCCGCGACGCTGTACAGGGCGACCAGCCCCGCGAAGAACACCGCCGGGTCGGGGACGTCGCTCAGGCCGTGCACCGTCGTGAGGACGCCGCACGCCAGGGCGACGGTGAACGGGAACCGGCGCCGCCACACCAGCGGCAGGCACTCGCCGACCACGAGCGCGTAGCCCCACAGCGGGACCGCCTCGCACCCGCAGCCGACCTGCCGCAGCAGCGGTTGCAGGGAGACGGTCAGGACCAGCACGGCCAGCAGCGTGTCGACCACGTAGGGGTGGTCGGTCCACTGGCGGCGCCAGTCGCCGCGGAGGCCCGTCATCCCCCGATCCTCCCAACCGCGGAGCTCCCCGGACTCCCTCGCGCGAGGGATCTACAGCTCGACCGAGGAGCCGTCCCGCCACTGCCGCAGCACCAGGTACCGGCCGTGCAGCGCGCCGCGGTCCCGGTGGCCGAAGCCGAGCAGCGTGCCCTCGTGCCCCTGCGCGGCGGGCAGCCACTTGACCGCCTCGAGGCCCTCGCGGACGCCGTCCCGGGTGCGCTCGGGCGCGCGAGCCAGGCCCTCGGCGACGAGCCGGCCCATGTCGTACTGGTAGGCGACGCTGAAGCCCGGACGGTCCCGCGACCCGAGCCGCTGGCGGAACGCCGCCAGGGTCGTGTTCCGGTCCGAGTGCATGTCCACGTACACCCAGCCGTCGATCACCCGGCCGAAGTCGGGGGCGTAGCCGCGCAGCCCGCAGGTGTTCATCACCTTCGGCCCGGCGAAGCCCGCGGCCGTCACCGCCCGCGCGACGGCGGGAGCGGCGAGCCCGAGACCGAGGTACATCACCGCGTCCGCGCCGCCGAGCACCGCGCCGACCTCCTCGGCGGCGTCGTCGGCCGAGACGGCGATCCCCGCCGTGCCGGAGAGCCGCAGGCCGAGCACGTCGGCCTCGTCCTGGAGGAACTGCAGGTGCCGGCGGCCGATGGGGGAGCGGTCGTGGACGACGCCGACCTGCCGCGCCCCGACCGCCGCGAGGTGCCGGGCGATGACCAGGGACTCGTCCTCGTGGGAGCCGACCTGGAGGTGGAACATCCACTCGCCGCGACCCCGCTCGGTGCCGGCCCAGTTGATCGTCGGCAGCCGGAACCGCTCGGCCAGCGGCGTCACGACCAGGGAGTTGTCTCCGATCGCGGGTCCCACCACCAGCAGCACGTCGTCGTCGGCGAGCCGGGCGTAGGCGCGCTCGACCGCGGCCGCCGTCCCCTCGGGCAGGCCGAGGCCGTAGGCGGGGACGAACTCCACCTCGCGGTCCAGCCGGCCGGCGTCGAGCAGCTCGTCGACCGCCACCTGCAGCAGGTCGGTCGGGTCGCCGGCCGGACCGCCGGGACCGGCCGCCATGTCGTTGAGCACTCCGACGCGGTAGGGCTCGGGCACGCGCACCTCCTGGGACGGGGGGCGTCAGTATGGGCAGGGGAGAGGGGAGGACGACGTGATCTCCGACGCCGAGGTACGGCTGCTGGGCCGCGGTGTCGCCATCCGCGAGCTCGGCGCGCACGACCACCCCGGCGACCTCGACGCGCACCTCGCCGACCATCCCGACGTCGTCGGCATGCTGGTGCTCGACCCCGATCCCGCCGGTGGCGCGTACGTGCGGGCCGTCGTCCGCCCGGACGCCGGGCCGGAGCGGCGGGCGTGGTTCGCGCGGTGGGTGGAGCAGCGGATCGACCGGTTCGGCGAGCACGGTCCGCACCCCGACGGCTGGCAGCGGCGGGAGATCGACGGCGGCTGGCTGCTGTGGGCCGAGGACGTGCAGCTCCCTCCGCTCTGAGCCGGGGCCGGGGCTTGTCGACAGCCTTGCGGTAGGGACAGGATCGGCGGTCGTGACGACCTACACCGCTGACCAGCTGTCCGTCCTCGAGGAGCTCCGGCAGCTCAAGGCGCGGTACTCCTACCTGCTCGACACGAAGCAGTGGGAGGTGTGGGCGACGCTGTTCACCGCGGACTTCCGCTGGGCGACGGAGAACGACCTGGCGGTCGAGGGGCGCGACGCGTTCGTGGAGATGGTGCGCGGCTCGATCGACGCGGTGCCGACCGTCCACCAGTTCCACGCCCCGGTGCTGGAGATCCTGTCGCCGACCACCGCGACCGGGCTGTGGCCGATGTTCGACTACGTGCAGTTCCCCGGCACGCCGCTGCAGGGCTACGGCTACTACCACGAGACCTACCGGCTGACCGGGGGCTCGTGGCAGATCTCGACGCAGTACCTGTCCCGGATCCGGCTGGACGTCCTCAGCGGCATCGAGTCGCAGCTGCAGACGACGTTCTCGCCGGTCGAGGGCGCCCGTGCGGCCACCGCCGCGCTGCCCGGCCTGGCGCGGTGAGCGAGGACCTCCGCGCCGAGGTGGCCGCGCTCTCCGCCCGGTTGCGCGAGCTGGAGGACCGGCAGGAGATCGCCCAGCTCGCCACCCGCTACGGGCCGGCCGTCGACGTCGGCGACCCCGAGGCGGCCGCCGCGCTGTGGGCGGAGGACGGCGTCTACGCAGCCCCGCCCTACGCGGTGTGGAGCGGCCGCGAGGCGATCGCGGGGATGGTCGCCGGCGGCCACCAGGACCTGATCCGCGCCGGCGCCGGGCACGTGCTCACCCCGCTGCACGTCGAGCTCGCCGGCGACGAGGCGTTCGGCTGGAACCACGCGATGAACGTGCAGTGGCGGGAGGCGGAGGGTCACTTCGTCGTCTTCCGGCTGTCGGCCAACGAGTGGCACTTCCGCCGCGGGCCGGAGGGGTGGCGGGTGGCGTCGCGGGTCAACCGGAACCTGGACGGCGCGTCCGAGGCACGAGAGCTGTTCCGGGGCAGCGCGCAGGCCGGCCGATGAGTTCCGAGGCGAGCCGAGGTCTGTCCTGAGACGCCGACGCTCGGCGACGGAGGAGGACCAGATGACCGCGGTGGACGGGGACCAGGCCCGGGCGTGGGTGGCACGGACCTACGAGGGCCTGGCCGACGTGCTGGAGTCCGGGCCCGCGGAGGCGTGGGACGCGCCCTCGCTCTGCGCGGGCTGGCAGCTGCGGCACGTCGTGGCGCACGTGTCGATGCCGGTGCGGCTCCCCCCCGAGCGGTTCGGCCTCGAGATGGCGGCAGCGGGCGGTGACTTCGGCGTCCTGTCGGACACCGTGGCCGACCGGGACGCCGTCCTCCCGGTCGCCGAGCACCTGGCCGCCTTGCGCTCACCGGTGCTGCACGCCTGGCAGCCGCCCGGCGGTGGTGCGGCGGGCGCCGTGAACCACGCCGTCATCCACTCGCTGGACGTCACCCTCGCCCTCGGCCGGCCGCCGGTCGCTCCGCCCGAGGCCGTGTCCGAGATCCTGCGGCAGCTGGACGCCGTCGACGGCTCCTGGTTCGGGGTGGACCCGACCGGGGTGCGGCTGGAGGCGACGGACACGACGTGGAGCCGGGGGGACGGCGAGGTCGTGCGGGGCGACAGCGGCGAGCTGGTCGCCCTGCTCGCCGGTCGGCGGCTCCCGGACGGGCGGGAGCTGGCGAAGCGCTGACCGGGTTGAGCCGGGCCGCCGTCCCTCGAGCCGTGCCGTGGTGCGGCCCCACCGACGCCCGACCGGCTCGACCCTCGCCGCGGCGGGTCGGTCAGGGCCGGGGGTTGGTGCGCGTCCAGCCGCGCTGGTCGCGGCGGGCGCCCATCCCGGCCGCGCAGCGACGGCACACGGCCTGGACCTCCTCGGCGTGCCGGCCGGACTCCGGCTGCACGTCGGCCCAGCCGACGTGCGGGAACCGGGTCAGCCCCGACCGCGAGAGCGAGAGCCCGCAGACGGTCTCGTTGCGGCCGCGCTCCCAGGCGTGCACCTCACCGGCCGGGTAGCGGATGCCGTCGTCGGGGTCCCGCCACTGATCGGCGGAAGCGACCGCCGCGTTGCGCACTGCCATGGCGCCGTCCTACCCAGGGACGGGGTGTCGCTAGGCAGACGCGAACGCGACGACCAGCGCGAGTGCGTCGAAGGTGGCGTGCGCCATCATCGCCGGCGCCAGGCGTCCGGTGGTGACCCGCACGAACGGAAGTCACCTGAGGGGGAGGGGAAGGGGACGGCGTCCCGCTCTTCCCACCTCAACGTATAGCGCAGGCGGGGGCTTGCGGCAAGACCCCGGTCCGGGCTCACACTCGCCCATCGTGCAGCCTCTGACCAGCGCTTTCGCCCTCCCCGACGAGCTCTCCCGCAAGGCCGACCCGGCGCTGATCGCCGCCGACGACCAGCACTTCGCCGCGATCGCCGACAGCCTCCAGCGGTCGATCGCCGACCTCTCCGAGCGGCTGGCCGCCGAGCGGCGCGCACCCGGCGGGACCGGGCAGGAGGCGCTGGACCGGGACCTGGAGGTCCATCGGCTCAGCGCCCGGCTGCGGGCCCTGCGCCGCTTCGGGCTGGACCTGTGCCTGGGCCGGATGGTCCGAGCGGACGGCGAGGCGGTGTACGTCGGCCGCCTCGGGCTCACCGACGACTCCGGGCGCCGGCTGCTGCTGGACTGGCGCTCACCGGCCGCGGCCCCGTTCTTCGGTGCCACCCACGCCGACCCGGCCGGGCTGGTCAGCCGCCGCCGGTACCGGTGGACCCGCGGCCGGATCACCGACTACTGGGACGAGGTCTTCACCGCCGACGGGCTGGAGGGCCACGCGGCGCTGGACGAACAGTCGGCGTTCATCGCGAGCCTCGGCACCAACCGCTCGGCGCGGATGCGCGACGTCCTCGGCACCATCCAGGCCGACCAGGACGCGATCATCCGGGCGGGGTCGCGCGGCGCGCTCGTCGTCGACGGCGGGCCCGGGACCGGCAAGACCGTCGTCGCCCTGCACCGGACGGCCTACCTGCTGTACTCCGACCCGCGGCTGGGTGCCGGCCGCGGCCGGGTGCTGTTCGTCGGCCCGCACGAGCCCTACCTGGCGTACGTGTCCGACGTCCTGCCCAGCCTGGGGGAGGACGGCGTGCAGACGTGCACGCTCCGCGACCTCGTCCCGCAGGGACGGACGGTGGGCGAGGAGACCGATCCCGCGGTCGCGAGCCTCAAGGCGGACCTGCGCATGGTGGCGGCAGTGGAGCCGGCGGTCCGGCTCTACGAGACGCCGCCGACCGGCCGCACCGAGGTGGTCACGCCGTGGGGGACCGTCGTGCTGGACGGCGGCGACTGGGCCGAGGCGTTCGACGCCCGCGATCCCGGCGCGCAGCACAACGAGGCCCGTGACCAGGTGTGGGAGGCGCTGCTGACCATCCTGCTGGACCAGCTCCGGGACGTGGAGGAGTCGGCCGAGGCCGAGGAGGAGTTCGACGCCTACGGGCTTGCCACGGCGGACCCCGACGAGGCGTACCGGCGTGCGCTGGCCGGGAACCGCGAGCTCGTCCGCGCCTTCGACCGGGCGTGGCCGTTGCTGGAGCCGGCCGACCTCGTCGCCGACCTCTGGTCGGTGCCGGCCTACCTGCGCCGGTGCGCACCGTGGCTGACCCGCGACGAGGTCGACCTGCTTCAGCGTTCGGACCCGGCTGCCTGGACGCTGTCGGACCTGCCGCTCCTGGACGCCGCCCGGCAGCGGATCGGGGATCCGGAGGTGGCCCGGCGCCGGCGACGGCAGGCGGCCGTGACCGCCGCGGAGCGTGCCCGGATGGCCGACGTCGTGGCGGACCTGATCACCACCGACGACTCCGACATGAAGGTGATGTCGATGCTGCGTGGCCAGGACCTGCGCGGAGCCCTGGTCGACGGTGACGCGCTGCCGGCGGCCGAGCCGGACCTCCTCGCCGGCCCGTTCGCGCACGTCGTGGTGGACGAGGCGCAGGAGCTGACCGACGCCGAGTGGTCGATGCTGCTGCGGCGCTGCCCCTCGGGGAGCTTCACGGTGGTGGGGGACCGGGCGCAGGCGCGGCACGGCTTCCCCGAGTCGTGGGCCTCGCGGCTGATGCGGGTCGGCCTGGGCGAGGTGCGGCTGGCGTCCCTGACGGTGAACTACCGGACGCCGGCGGAGGTCATGGCGGAGGCGGAGCCGGTGATCCGGGCGGTGCTGCCGGACGCCAACGTGCCGACGTCGATCCGGAGCAGCGGGCTCCCGGTGCGGTTCGGGGCGGTGTCGGAGCTGGAGTCGGTGGTCTCCGACTGGCTGGCCGAGCACGAGGAGGGCGTCGCCTGCGTGATCGGTGCTCCGTCGTTCCCCGGCTCTGCCCGGGTCCGGTCGCTGACGCCGGTGCTCGCGAAGGGGCTGGAGTTCGATCTCGTCGTCCTCGTGGACCCGGAGGAGTTCGGCACCGGCGTCGAGGGGGCGGTCGACCGCTACGTGGCGATGACGCGGGCGACGTCCCAGCTCGTCGTCCTCAGGAGTCCGTGACGTCTGCCTCGCGCAGCGACCGCACCATGCTCCGCAGGAGTCGGAGGGCCTGGGCCTGTTCCGTCGAGGTCAGGTTGGACAGCATCCTGACCTCGACGGACCGGACCGCCGCGCTGGCCCTCTCCAGGCTCCGTCGGCCGCGAGGCGTGAGCTGCGCAGGGAGGGTCTTCCCGACGGCTGCCTCCGCGGGCCGAGTCACGTAGCCGTCCCGTTCCAGCGTCTGGAGCAGCACGTTCATCGACTGCCGCGTCACGAACGCGCCACGGGCGAGTTCGGAGTTGGACAGGCCCGGTCGTTGCGCCAGGAGCTCGAGGCACGAGTAGTGCGTGATGGTCATCCCGAGCGGGCGCAGCACCTCCTCCATGGCTGCGCGCAGGGCGCTGGAGGCCTCCTTCAGCACGTAACCGAGGGAGGTCTGCAGGTCGATGCCGACACCGCCTTGACTCATGTCAGGATTCTGACATAGCGTCGCTGTGTCAGCTACCTGACACACCGAACGGAGAACCCCATGCCCGCCACCGGCCCCGACTTCATCTCCCTCCAGGCCCGTGATCTCGCCGCTTCCCAGGCGTTCTACGAGCGGTACCTCGGACTCGTGCGCTCGCCGGCCGGACCCCCGCACGCCGTCGTCTTCCGGACTGAGCCGATCGCGTTCGCCCTCCGCGACGTCGTGCCGGGCACCGATCTCGCCTCGGTAGCCCAGCCGGGCATCGGTGCCGCGATCTGGCTCCACGCCACGGACGTCCAGGGCATCCACGATGCTCTCGTCGCCGACGGTCACACCGTCGTCTCCGCGCCGTTCGACGGGCCGTTCGGTCGGACGTTCACCTTCGCCGACCCCGACGGCTACCAGGTCACCCTCCACGACCGCGCCGGATGAGCGGACGGCTCGGCTCGCGGATGTCGAGAACGGGAGACCGGCTCCGTCCCAGGGTTGTAGCGCCACGATGGGCGCCGGACCGGAGGAGAGAGACATGGCCAAGTACCTGCTGCTCAAGCACTACCGCGGCGCACCGGCTGCGGTGAACGACGTGCGGATGGACCAGTGGACGCCGGAGGAGGTCACCGCCCACATCCAGTACATGAACGACTTCGCGGCCAAGCTGGAGGAGAGCGGCGAGTACGTCGACGGCCAGGCGCTGGCACCCGACGGCATGTGGGTCCGCTTCGACGGCGAGGGCCGCCCGCCGGTCACCGACGGTCCGTTCGCCGAGACCAAGGACCTGATCGCCGGCTACATGATCATCGACGTGGACGGTCCCGAGCGGGCGATCGAGCTGGCCGGGGAGCTGTCCGCTGCGCCGGGCGCGGGCGGGAAGCCGCTCCACGAGTGGCTGGAGGTCCGGCCGCTCTACGGCGAGCCGCCGCTGATCTCGGAGTGAGCGACTCGCTGGACGAGGCCCTCCTGCGGGGCCTCGTCCCGGGGGTGCTCGGCGTCCTCGTCCGCCGCGGAGCCGACTTCGCCGCGGCCGAGGACGCCGTCCAGGAGGCGCTGGTCGAGGCGGTCCGGAGCTGGCCGGCCGATCCGCCGCTGGACCCGCGCGGCTGGCTGGTCACCGTGGCCTGGCGCCGGTTCCTCGACGCCACCCGGTCCGACGCCGCCCGCCGGCGGCGGGAGGACGTCGTCGACGTCGAGCCGGAGCCCGGACCGGTGCCCGACGTCGACGACTCGCTGCACCTGTACTTCCTCTGCGCGCACCCGTCGCTGTCGCCGTCCTCGGCGGTGGCGCTGACGTTGCGCGCCGTCGGCGGGCTGACCACCCGGCAGATCGCCGCGGCCTACCTCGTCCCCGAGGCGACGATGGCGCAGCGGATCAGCCGGGCGAAGCGGACGGTCGCCGGCGTGCGGCTGGACCAGCCGGGTGACGTCGGCACCGTGCTGCGGGTGCTCTACCTGGTGTTCAACGAGGGCTACTCGGGGGACGTCGACCTGGTCGCCGAGGCGATCCGGCTGACCCGGCAGCTCGCGGCGGTGATGGACCACCCGGAGGTGGCCGGGCTGCTCGCGCTGATGCTGCTGCACTCGGCCCGGCGCCCGGCGAGGACCGCACCGGACGGGAGCCTGGTGCCCCTGGCGTCGCAGGACCGGACCCGCTGGGACACCGCGGCGATCGCCGAGGGCGTGCAGATCCTGCAGACGGCGCTCTCCCGCGACCGGCTGGGGGAGTACCAGGCCCAAGCGGCGATCGCCGCCCTGCACGCGGACGCCCGCACCGCCGAGGAGACCGACTGGGTGCAGATCGTCGAGTGGTACGACGAGCTCGTGCGGCTGACCGGCAGCCCCGTCGTCCGGCTCAACCGGGCGGTGGCGGTGGGGGAGGCCGACGGACCGCACGCCGGTCTCGCCGCGCTGGCCGAGCTTGACCCGTCGCTGCCGCGGTACGCCGCGGTCTCGGCGCACCTGCACGAGCGCGCCGGGCAGCTGTCGACGGCGGCGCGGTTCTACGCGGAGGCGGCGGTCAAGGCCACGGACCTGGCCGAGCGCGACCACCTGACCCGGCAGGCAGCCCGACTCAACACGTCGTCGGGCGGTTAGACGGTCGGGTCGCCCTCCGGCACCTCGGTCGCCACGACCTCGGCCACGTCGGCGTCCTCGCCGGACAGCCCCTCGGCCTCCTCGTGCTCGTCGTGGAAGGCCAGCCAGCGCATCCCGAGGGCCTCGCGCTTCTCGTCGTCGACGGCGTCCTTGAACGGCGGGAAGAAGTCCGTCTCCTCCTCGGCCATGTGGTCGGCGTTGACCTGCCGCGCGTTCCGCACCGCCTCCCACCAGCCGTCGCTGCCGAGCTCGTGATCGTCGACGGCCGCGGCCGCGTGCCGGATCGCGTTGTGGTCGTGCACGCCCTCGGCCGTCTCCTCCTCGCCATCGGCCTCCTGGGCGAGGAGCGGGTAGAACAGCTCCTCCTCGGCGACGGCGTGCACCTCGAGCCGCGCGGCCAGGGCCGTCCACGCGTCGGCCAGCTCCTGACCGGTCAGGTCCTCCAGGGCACCGAAGTCGCGCCGGAAGATCTCGTGCTCGGCCAGGACGAGGGCGGTGATCTCGAAGTCGGACATGCCCGGCCCCTACCCCGCTCCGAGGGCGGTCAGGCGGGCGCGACCCGATCGTCCGCGATCCACGTGACGAGGGCGCGCAGCGGAGCGGGTACCTCGGCGACCGTCAGCTCGGCGGCCAGCGCGCCGGCCAGCAACTCCTTGCGGCCGGACGTCGTGCCGGCGAACCGGTGCAGCTGCTCGGGCAGCGGACGGCCGCGCCAGGCGGGCTGGTTCTGCAGGACGGCGAGCCGGTGGGTGAGGCCGAGCCGGTCGAGCACGTCCACGACCCGTTCCGGGCCCAGCGCGCGGATGAGCTCGTCCTCCAGGTCGGTGTCGCAGACGGTGAACCCGTGCGCGGGCAGATCCACCGCTCCGCGCACGCCCAGCGCGCGGACGACGACCGCGACCTCGCCGGCATCGCACATCCCGAGCACCCGGACCCCCGGCTCGGCGTCCAGCACCTCCAGGTGCCGGCGGATGCCGGTGACCCCACCCATGTCGACCAGCCGGCAGGCGTCGTCGGCCAGGCCGGAGGTCCGGGCGACCGCGCGAACGGCCGCGACGTCGCTGCGACCCTCGAGCAGGACGACCGTCGTCATGCGTCCAGCGTCTGCCAGGGCTCGCCGGTCCACGGCTGCCGGCTGTGCTGCAGGCGCAGCTCGCCCGGCCGCGCCTCGATCAGCTCGGCGAAGACCGTGGCCCAGACACGGCCGTCCTCCTCGTGCCGGACGAGGAGCGATCCGGGGTCGTCCTGCGGTGGGTTCGCCCGGACCAGCTCCCGCCAGCCGTCGGCGAAGCCGGCCGCCGCGAAGTCGGCGAGGTAGCGGTCGGCCTTGTGGTCCTCGGGGCCGCCGCTGGTGAGCATGTGGGTGCCCAGCGGGTGCTCGGTCACGACGAGGTCGGAGCCGTCGAAGTCCCAGGTGACGGCTCGGTCCGGTGCCGCCAGGAGGAGCGCGAAGCTGGCCATGCCGCGGAGATCGACGTGGTCGAGCCAGTCGGCGCCGTGCCGAGCGGCCAGCAGCGGGAGGACGCCGCGGCTCGGGGCGCCCGGGTCGGCCTCGCGCTTGGCCGGCCGGTTGACCACCAGCGCCGTCGTCCCGGTGCCGACGTCCGTGGCGCACCAGGTGCCACCAGCGGTGCGGTCACGCCCGCCGACGACGCCCGGGAACTCCGGCCACCAGGCCCCCGGGTCGTCGAACTCGCGGGCAGTCGACTCGTCGCGGATGGCGAGGATCTGCACCGGCCGTCCCTCGGACCGGCGGACGACGACGGTGCACACGCCGCCATCGTGGCAGCCGATGGCGTTCACCCGTCCGGCGGACCTGGGGCCCCGTCGCGGCGACGTCTCTGGTCCTCGGGTCGTCTCACCCCTACCTTGCGCGTCGGGGGCGGACCAAGGAGCTGTCATCGTGTCTTCGAAGCGCCCGGCCGGACTGGCCGTCGTCGTCCTCGCCGTCGTCGCGTTCGTCGTCGGAGCCGTCTCACCGGCATCCGCCGCGACGTCGGCCGCCGACTCGTTCAGCCGCACCGTCTCGAACGGGCTCGGAACGGCGGACGGCGGAGGAGCCTGGTCGCTCGTCGGCCCGTCCGGCCGCTTCTCCGTCGGCGGGGGGACCGCCCGGCTCTCGCTGTCCGCGGCGACCGAGCTCACCGCCACCCTCGCCACCACCACCATCCGCGACACGGACGTCGTCGCCACCGTCGGGATGACGGCGCTCGCCCGGAACGGCAGCGTCTACCAGGGCGTCCTCGCCCGCCGCACCGGGGCCACCGAGTACGCGGGCCGGGTCATCGTCTCCTCCACCGGCGCCGTCACGGTCAACCTCATGGCCGGCCAGACGAGCCTGCGGTCCGCGGTCGTCCCCGGCCTCACCGTCGCGGCGGGCACCGGCGTGCGGATCCGCCTGCAGGTCACCGGCGTGCACCCGACGACGGTCCGCGCGCGGGCCTGGCGGGTCGGTGCCGCCGAGCCCACCACCTGGCAGGTGTCCACCACGGACGGCACGGCGGCCCTGCAGACCGCCGGCGCCGTCGGCATCCGTGCCTACCTGGGGTCGGGCACCACGAACGGGCCGATCGTCAGCACGGTCGACGACCTCGTCGCGAGGTCGCTCGCCCCGGTCAACGCGGCTCCGACCGCGAGCTTCACCGCGACGCCGTCCGGGGCCACCGTCGCCTTCGACGCCACCGGGTCGAGGGACGCCGACGGCAGCATCGCCTCGTACGCCTGGACGTTCGGAGACGGCACGAGCGGCACCGGCGCCCGCCCGGCCCACACCTACGCAGCGCCGGGCACGTACACGGTCGGCCTGACGGTGACGGACAACGCGGGGGCGACGGCGTCGACGAGCAGGTCGGTGACCGTGACGCCGGCCGGCAACCGGGCACCAGTGCCGACGCTGCTCCAGGAGTCCAACGCCACGAGCGCGAGCTTCTGGGGTGACCGGTCGACCGACCCCGACGGGACGGTCGTCGCCCACCACTGGGCCTTCGGGGACGGGACGACCGGCACGGGGGCCGCGGTGACGCACACCTACGCGACGCCGGGCAGCTTCGACGTCACGCTCACGGTCACCGACGACAGGGGTGCGACCGCCGCCGTCACCCGCCGGATCTCGGTCTACGCGGCCGGGACGCGACCGACGCAGGCCCAGTGGCTGGCCGACCTGACGCCCGCCGTCGACGGGGGCATCGCCCACTTGGAGGCGAGCGCCTCGGTGCCCCGGCCGGCGATCGTGCTCGACATCGACAACACCTCGCTGCAGAGCTACTACGGCAACGCGGCCGCGGTCCCGGCGGTGCTCGAGTTCCAGCGGGCAGCGATCGCGCGGGGGTACACGATCCTCTTCGCCACCGGCCGCAGCGCCGACACCGGAGGCACCCTCTGGCAGCTGCAGCAGGCCGGCTACCGCGTGGACGCGCTGTGCTTCCGCGACCCCGCGGCCACGTCGACGCAGGCGTCGAAGACCGCCTGCCGGGCAGCGTGGACGGCGCAGGGCTACACGATCGTCGCGAACCGCACGACCGACCTGCTCGGAGGCAACTCCGGACAGCAGTACCTGCTGCCGAACTACGGCTTCCTCGACTGAGGCCGCACCGGATACCCGGCCGGGACGACCGGCTGCCGGAGGACGGTGCGCTGCTTCTCGGGGGCGACCCTGCGGAGGTCGCTCAGGTAGATCTCGTGGTGCTTGCCCGTCATCCGGAAGCCGTGGCCCGGGATGAACTCCTCGTGCAGGTGGGCGAGCACCTCCGCCTCGCTGTCGAAGGTGCCGACGTGCAGGGTCTGGACGCAGCGGCCCTCCGACAGCGTCTCCGTGCGGACGTCGTCCAGGCGGGCCGGCCGGCTCTTCGCGGCAACCCGCTCGATGGCCGTCGCGACGGCGTCCTCGCCGAGCCACTCGGGGACCATGAGCATCAGCGTCCAGTCCCAGCGCGACTTGTCGCGGGCCGCCGTGAAGGAGGCCATGTCCTCGGCCCACCACAGCCCCTCGAGGGGCGGGACGACGTAGTCGCGGCCGAGGTCGGTCCTGCTGGCGAACTTCACCGCGTAGGCCACGGGGTAGAGGGCGGCGACCGCCTCGGCGAAGGCCGGTGACGTGTTCGGGTCGCCGTGCCCGTCGATCATCAGGTACCGGGTGTCGGGCACGTCGAGGACGCGGATCTCGCCGCGCCGGGCCTGGTAGGCGTCGAGCGTTCGCTTGAGGTCGACCTTGTCCGCCACGGCACCCTCCGAGGACGACGGGGCCGCCATCGTGTCAGCCGGTGGCGGTCCCGAGTCGGCGCAACCGGTCGCGCAGGTGGTGCTGCTCGGCGGCGTTGACCGTCGCGGCGATCGCCGCACGGTAGACCTCGGCGGCCTCAGCGCCCCGGCCGGACCGCTCGAGCAGGTGCGCGCGGACGGCGTCGGCACGGGGGAGGCGGGGGTGCCGGGCGACGAGGTCACCGAGTGCGGACAGTGCCGCCTCGGGACCGCGCAGCATCGCCTCGGCGACGATCCGGTTGAGCGTGACCGTCGGGTTCCCGGTGAGCCGCTCGAGCAGCGTGTAGAGCAGGTGGATCTCGGCCCAGTCGGTCGACTCCGTGTCCGCGGCGGCGGCGTGCAGACCGGCGATGCACGCCTGCAGCAGGTACGGCCCGGGGGAGGCGCCGGGCGTGACCACGTCGAGCAGCGCCAGGCCCTCGGTGACCAGTGCGCCGTCCCACCTCGACCGGTCCTGCTCGTCGAGCGGCACCAGCCGGCCGCCGGGACCCACGCGCGCCGGGTGGCGGGCCTCGGTCAGCAGCATGAGCGCGAGCAGCCCGGCGACCTCGGTGGAGCCGGGCACCGCCCGCCGGAGCAACCGGGCGAGGTGGATGGCCTCCGCGGCGAGGTCGGCGTCACGGGCCGGTGCACCGGTGGTCGTGTGGTGGGCCTCGGTGAACATGACGTAGAGGACGTCGAGCACGGGGGCCAGCCGCGGGTCGCCGGTCTCGGGGCGCTGCAGGCGGCCTGCCTCGGCGAGCCGGCGCTTCGCGCGGGTGATCCGCTGGGCGATGGTCGCCTCGGGGACCTGGTAGGCGTTCGCGATCTGGGCCGTGCTGAGTCCGGCGACCGCCCGCAGGGTCAGCGCGACCTGCTGCGACCGCGGCAGGTCGGGGGAGCAGCAGAGCTGCAGCAGCAGGAGGGCGTCGTCGCTCTGCGTCGCCGCGCCGTCCACGGGTGCGGACAGCCGCGCCGTCCGCTCCTCCCGGTCGCGGCGGCGGGCGTCGCTGCGCACGAGGTCGACGTAGCGACGGCGCGCGGTGGCGACCAGCCAGGCCTGCGGGTCGGCCGGCGGATCGGTGGCCCACTGGCGGTGCGCGTCGAGGAGGGCCTCCTGGACGGCGTCCTCGCACAGGTCGAACTGGGCGCTGCCGTGGGTGCGGACGAGCCGGGCGAGGGTCTGCGGCGCCAGCTCCCGCCACAGACCCTCGCCGACCGTCGTCATCCGTCGCCCAGGTCGGCGAAGACGACGGGACGGACCTCCAGGGCCAGGCCGGGGATCCTCGCGTCGGGGATCTGGAGCGCGAGCTCGACGGCGCGGGCCTCGTCCTCGACGTCGAGCAGGTAGAAGCCGCCCATGAACTCCTTGGACTCGACGAACGGGCCGTCGGTCACCTCCGGCCGGTCGCCGCCGCGGACGACCTTCGACCGGCTCGGGTCACCGAGCGCCTGGGTGGCGATGAACTCGCCGCTTCCCTTGGTCGCGGCCATGAAGGCCTGGTGCCCGTCGCCGATCATCTGCTGCTGCTCCGCGGTGAGCTGCTCCAGCACGGCCGGGTCGACCTGCATCAGGATCACGTACTTCACGTCGTCCTCCTCGTCGGGTGGCCACCCGCCGTGGGTGGCGCGCTCCCTGGTCGTCACCGGGTCTGCGGATACGACAGCGAGGAGAGGACTTTCTCAGCGGACGTGGACCGGCTGGACGATGCCGGGCAGCTCCTCGCCGTCGGGCCCGTCGAGGCGCGGGTCGTCGATCGTGGACCCGCCCAGGAGCATGCCGACCAGCACCGCCGCGAGGACGACGAGGGCGACCAGGACCCCGACGATCCACGGCCAGGTCGAGAAGCGGCGCTCGCGGCGGGGACGCGCGCTGACGGTGACCTTGACCGGTTCCGGCGTGCCGAACTCGATCGTGGGCTGGCGGATCGCCGGCGACGGGCGGGGCAGGTCCACCGTCGCGTGGTCGTCGGGGTGGTCGGGCCGCGGCGGCGGCCGATTCAGCCGGACGGTCGGGTCGGGCGGTGTGGACATGCCTCCTCAGGTGCCCGCCCGACCGCGCCGTCACGCGCGATCCGGCTGCCGGAGCTCGCGAGCGGCCGCGGTGAGGACGGCGTCGCGGACACGGTCGAGCGTGGCCGAGCGCATCTTCCACTGCTGCCAGTGGAGGACGACGTCGACCGCGCCGGTCCGGTCCAGCTCGACGAGGTCGCCGTCCCGGGCCTGGAGGTCGGGGACCATGCCCCAGCCCAGGCCGAGCGTGACCGCGGCGACGTAGTCCGCGGAGGCGGGCACGTAGTGCGCGGGCGGGGTCCCGGCCACCGCGCGCCGGCGGAGGTGGTCGTGCTGCAGGTCGTCCTTGCGGTCGAAGACGACGACCGGGGCGACGGCCAGCGCCTCGGGGGTCGGGCCGTCGGGGAACCAGCGGTCGGCGAAGGCCGGCGTGGCCATCGGGCGGTAGCGCATGGCGCCGAGCGGGGTGGAGGTGCAGCCGGGCAGCGGTGCGGCCTCGGCGGTGACCGCGGCCATGACGGTGCCCGCGCGGAGCAGGGCGCTGGTGTGCTCCTGGTCCTCGCGGTGCAGGTCGAACGCGACGTCGCCGGCGAGCGGGGCGAGTGCCGGCAGCACCCAGGTGGCCATGGAGTCGGCGTTGACGGCGATGGGGAGGGTGGGGACGTCGCCGTCGTCCGTGCCGCCGAGCTCGCGGGTGACGTCGGCGGCGAGCAGGTCGACCTGGCGGGCGAGGCGCAGCACCGCCTGGCCGGACTCGGTCACCCGCACCGGCTTGGAGCGCACGAGCAGGACCCGGCCGGTGCTCACCTCCAGTGCGCGGAGCCGCTGGCTGATGGCCGACGGGGTGACGTGCAGCGCCCGGGCGGCCGCCTCGAGCGTCCCCTCGCGGACGGTGGCGTCGAGTGCCCGGAGCTGGCCGAGGTCGAGGTCCATGGACAGCAACGCTAACGACGCGTCAGTTTCTTTAGCTGGACCGGTGTCTCGCGACTTCCTAGCGTCGATCCGTGCTCACCTCCGCGGCGCTCGTGGCCGCCGTCTCCGGACTCGCCCTCGGCCTCGGGTTGATCGTCGCGATCGGCGCGCAGAACGCGTTCGTGCTGCGGCAGGGGCTGCGGCTGGAGCACGTGGCCGCGGTGGTGGCGGTGTGCGCGCTGTCGGACCTCGCGCTGATCTTCGCCGGCGTGCTGGGGGCGGGGGAGGTGCTGGAGCGGGTGACGTGGCTGGTACCGGTCGTGTGCTTCGCTGGAGCGGCGTTCCTGCTCGGGTACGGGGCGCTGGCGGCGCGGCGGGCACTGCGACCCGGCGTGCTGCTGTCGGACGCGGCCGGCGTGGGGGCGGGGCTCGCGGTCACGGTGGGCACGTGCCTGGCGCTGACCTGGCTGAACCCGCACGTGTACCTGGACACCGTCGTGCTGCTCGGGTCGACCGCCTCGACCTACGGGGACGAGCGGTGGGCGTTCGCGGTCGGTGCGGGGATCGGCAGCATCGTGTGGTTCACCGGTCTCGGCTTCGGCGCGCGGCTGCTGCGGCCGGTGTTCGCCCGGCCCACGGCGTGGCGGGTGCTGGACGCCGTCATCGCGCTGGTGATGACGCTGCTGGCGGTGTCGCTGGTCGTCCGCGGCATCGCCGAGCTTTGAGTCTGCCAAGCCCGCGAAGCTTCAGTCGTCGATCAGACCGGCAAACAAGTCCTCGACGTCAAGTTCCTTCGCCAGAGCTGCAGCCAGCGCCCTCTTGTTGTTAGTCAGCCCGTCGTGCGGGCAAAGGGTGTCGTCGCCGTTCTTGTCGACCCACGGCTCCTTGGGCCCTTTGCCCAGCTTCGCGTTCTCGGCCGAGCGATAGGCATACCGTCGAACCTCTCTGCTGGCACGCCGCACGTCTTCGCGCTCGGTTGCAAGTGCTAGAGCCAACTGCGTCAGTCCGCGCTGCTCGTGCAGCTCGGCCAGCTTCCCGCGGATGCTGTCGTCATCCGGCGCTCGCAAGAGTGCCCACGCGTAGTGCTCGGTCGCGGTGATGACCGATAGAAAGGCAACCGCGGCGGCCTTCACGCGGTCCGCGTGTGCGTTGCGACGTTGCTCCTTCTCGGCGGCGCGAGCTTGCCACCGTGTGAGCAGTCCACCGAGTCCGACGCCGACGAGCCCTCCGATGAGACCGATCCAGGCGTCGCCCACCCACCATGAATACCGGCGTTGTCGGCCGCTTCTGTGCAGACACGCGGGTCCTGTGGGAAAGCGGCGCTTGCAGCAGTGACGCCACGAAGCGGAGTCGTCCGAAATGTTCACCCGGGGGCTGTCCCGCGGCCGTCCTCCGCCGTCATGATGCGCGGCATGTCGACCCCTGGGCCCGCCGCCCTCGCTCTCTCGCGCCGCACCGTCCTGAAGGGTGGCCTGGCCGCCGCGGCCTTCACCTTCCTGGGCGGCTGCACGTCCGACGAGGCCCGCGAGCAGGTGGACCAGACGGCCCGCTCGGGTGTCTTCGCGTTCGGGGTGGCCAGCGGCGACCCGACCGCCACGGAGGTCCTGCTGTGGACGCGGGTCACGCCGACCGAGGAGGCCACGCCGGGCAGCGGTCGCGGTCCGGAGGTGACCGTGGAGTGGGAGGTCGCCGCCGACGAGGACTTCAACGACATCGTCGCGTCGGGCGAGGCCCGGACCGACGCGTCCCGTGACCACACGGTGAAGGTGGTCGTCGAGGACCTGGAGACCTACACGCGGTACTTCTACCGGTTCCGCTACGAGGGGTCGACGTCGCCGGTCGGCCGCACCCAGACCTCCCCGGACGAGCCGGGGACGACGCACGCGTTGCGCCTGGCGTTCGCCTCGTGCAGCAACTACACGGGCGGCTACTTCACCGCCTACCGCGGCATCGCGGCCCGCGACGACCTGGACTTCGTCCTGCACCTCGGTGACTACGTCTACGAGTACGGCAACGGTCCGGAGGAGGCCGGCGCGACCGGGGACGGGGAGCGGTACGGGCCGCCGGAGCTCGTCGGGGTGCGCGACGTCCAGCCCCTGACCGAGACCGTCTCGCTGGAGGACTACCGGCTGCGCCACGCGCTCTACAAGAGCGACCCCGACCTGCAGGCGGCGCACCTGCGCTTTCCCTGGATCACCATCCTCGACGACCACGAGGTCACCAACGACGCCTACGCCACCGGCGCGGAGAACCACGAGGAGCAGGACGACCCGCAGACCGAGTACACGGGGCCCGGCGCCGCGGAGGGGGTCTTCCCCGAGGGCGACTTCCTCGCCCGCCGGGAAGCCGCCTACCAGGCGTACTTCGAGTGGATGCCGATCCGCGAGCCGGAGACCTGGCAGCCCGAGGACCACCAGGGGACGCAGTTCTTCCGGCGCTTCACGTTCGGCGACCTGGCCGAGCTGTCGGTGATCGAGACCCGGCAGAACCGCAGCCAGCAGGTGCCCGCGGTAGTGGACGGCGTGGCGAATCCGGCACTGGCCGACCCGGAACGCCACCTGCCCGAGCCGGAGCAGATGGCCTGGCTGACCAGCGGCCTGCAGTCGGGTCGGACCGCGTGGCACCTGGTGGGCAACCAGACCGTCGTCGCCCGGGTCTACTCGCCGTTCGCGCCGGCGACGGTGTTCAGCGCCGACCAGTGGGACGGCTACCAGGCCGACCAGGCCACGCTGCTGGAGGCGATGGCGGGCAGCGGTGACACCGACCCGGTCGTCCTGACCGGCGACATCCACTCCTCGTGGGCCAACGACCTGCCCCGCGACCTGACCGCCTACCCGGCCGACGGCAACAGCGTGGGGGTCGAGTTCGTCTGCCCGTCGGTGACCAGCGACGGGTTCAAGGAGACCCTCGGCTCGGTGGAGACGGCGAACGCCGCCATCGCCGCGGGCCAGGCGCTCAACCCGTGGGTGCGCTACCTGGAGGGCGTCGGTCACGGGTTCGCCGTCCTCGACGTGACGCCGGAGCGGGTGCAGACCGACTTCTGGTTCATCCAGAGCGGCGGGGACAAGGGCCTGTCCACCGATCCGCGGCTGGACCCGGACGCGACCGTGGGCTTCGAGGCTGCGTGGCAGTCCGTCAAGGGGTCGCGCAAGGTGACGCCCGCGGCCGGCGAGCTCGGCGCGCGGAGCGACGAGCCCCGGAGCGCGTAGCCGTACCGGCGTCGATCGGTTGTGCGCGATCGGTCTCGGGTAGGCCTCGGGGACACCACCCCACGAGCTCCCGGAGGACCCCGTGCACTCGCTCACCGAGCGCTTCACCGCCGCCCTGCACCACCTCGACGCCGAGGGCGACGCCCAGCAGCTGGTCGACCTGACCGGCGACGACGCGACGCTATTCAAGCTCCACCAGGACAACGAGGCGCGTGGCCGCGACGGTGCGAAGCAGTTCTGGGAGGACTACCGCCACGTCTTTGGTGAGCTGGAGACGACCTTCACCTCCAGCACCGTGGGCGAGACGACCGCCGCGCTGGAGTGGGAGTCACGGGGCACGCTCCGCAGCGGCCGGCCCTTCACCTACCGGGGCGTCACGGTGATCGAGGGCGACGGCAGCGACGACGGCCTGCTCACCGGCGTGCGCACCTACTACGACTCGGCTGCGTTCCTGCAGGAGCCCGCCGGTACGTCCTGACTTTCAGCGGCGGGGGCCGCGGGCGTAGCCGGGCTCGCCCCGCAGCCGCCGGCCGCGAGAGCCGAAGGACTCCTCGTTGACGCCGCGGCGGAACCCCGGACGGGTCGGTCGTTCGGCGAGGGAGGGGAAGGGCCCGGGCTGGCAGTGCGGGCACCACCAGGTCTCGCGGGTGTAGGGCTTGCCGGTGACGGCGTCGCGGAAGCCGACCGGTGTGCCGCACCGGCGGCACGGCCGCTCGGCCCGGCCGTAGACCCAGTGGGTCTCGCCCCAGCGGGTGTTGCCGGTGGTGACCTGACCGGGGTGGTCGAGCGAGTGCTGCATCATCCGGCGCGCGAGGCGGACCGTGGCGCGGAGGTCGACGTCGCGCACCGGCGTCCAGGGGGAGTAGCCCCGGAGGAAGCAGGTCTCGACGGCCCAGAGGTTGCCGATGCCGGCGAGGTTCCGCTGGTCCAGCAGGGCCTCGACGAGCGGCGCCTCGGGGTCGCGCAGCAGGCGGTCGACGGCGACGTCCTCGTCCCAGGAGGGTCCGAGCAGGTCCGGTCCGAGGTGGCCGATGACGTCGTCCTCTTTGGCGGTCTCGAGGAGTTCGAGCACCGGCATGCGCAGCGCGTAGGCGGTCGGGCCGTCGGTCTCGAGGACGAGCCGGATCTCGTCGTCGAAGGTGCGCGGGAGCCGCTTACCCGGGCCGACGACCTGCCAGGCGCCGTCCATCTTGAAGTGGGTGTGCAGCGTCAACCCGCCGCTGAAGCGGGTGAGCATGTGCTTGCCGTAGGAGTCGAACGCGGTGATGCTGCGGCCCGCGAGGTCGGCCGTCGCGAGCTGCGGGACGCGGAAGTCGCTGCGGACGACGGTGCGGCCGACCAGGTGCCCGCGCATCCGCCGGGCGGCCTTCCAGACACTGTCTCCCTCCGGCACGCCTCCATGGTGCCCGCCGACGCCCGTGCCCGCCGTCGTGCTGAGCATGCAGTGGCTCGGGCGGTCTGGGCTCGAGGCCTAGCGATGGGTGCGCCGTGGAGCACGTCGGAATCGGTTCAAGGCTGCGTGCGGTGATCGGTCCCCGCGAGACTAGGAACATGAGTGATGCTGGCGCGCTGCGCAGCAGTTCCGTCTTTCTCGGTGTCGATCTCGGTTGGTCAACCGGTGCCACAGGGCTGGCGGCCGTCGACGACACGGGCCGCCTTACGGCATCTGCGTGTGTCGAGACCGACGATGAGATCGCGGAATGGATAGGGCTGCAGCTCGGGCATGTCGTCGTCGCCGCTGTCGACGCCCCCCTGATCGTGCCTAACGCGACTGGTCAACGCGTTCCCGAGAAGCTCATAGGTCAGGCATTCGGAGGTTTCGGGGCGTCCGCTCACACCTCCAACCACGCTCGCTTTCCCGCAGGCGACACGCGGGCTATGAGGTTCGCTCAGCGTTTCGGATTGGCGGTGGATCCCCGAACGCCCACTGGCGGTGACGTTGGCGTCTGCATCGAGGTCTATCCGCATCCTGCGCTTGTGGGGCTGTTCGGGCTCCCGTACCGCTTGGACTACAAGAAGGGCAACGATCAACGACGGGCGCCCGGATTCCGGTTATTCGTGCAGCACCTCGAATCCATCCCGGAGCTGGCACTCCTTAGTAATCCGCGGTGGGCGGAACTCAGACAGTCGATCGCCGCGCCGCGCCGCGGTGACCTCACCCGCGTTGAGGACGAACTAGACGCAATCGTCTGTGCTCACCTCGCGTGGCTGTGGCACCACCGGCGCACCGCGCTGGAGGTCTACGGCGACGTCGAAGTCGGATACATCGTCGCGCCGCCCCCGCCGCTGCACCGACCACAGCGACCCGAACGACGGGGCGAAGTCGCCAGCGAGCTTGCGTCCGACCGCATCGAGCGGGTGGTCCGCGGCAGGCCCATCGACCGCTCAGATGGAGCCGGCGGCGGTGACGGCGTGACAGAGGCCGGCCCGACGGCGTTCCGCGACCAGTCCTTGGTCTCCGACTGCCGATGCGGCTGTCACGAGCAGGTGAGCCCGGGCGCCCGGTACCGACCGGGGCACGACGCCCGGCACGCCTCGCAGGTCGGTCGGGCGATGATCGCAGCGGGCGCTGAGGACCCCGCCCTGCTTGCCACGCTGCCGAGCGAGGCGCTCCGGGCGAAGGCCCGGGCAATGCTGGACCGGTCCGCGTCGCGAGGCCGGCCGCAACCGGAGGGTGGGGTCTCCCGCCTCAGCTCCCTTCAAGAGGGGCCGGCTGTGCGATTGGAGACGCCACCGGCGGTGATGGCCGTGGGCCCTGGCACCTGGCACGACTCGAACCCGACGACCAAGGCCGCCTGGCCGGTCGCCGTGGATGCTTGGATCCAGGCCACTCCGACCATTCTCGAAAGGGTCGCAGCCACCTATGGCGGCTCGATCACCTACGAGCAGCTCGCTCACCAGTTGTTCGACGAGACCGGCTACCGGACCCGGATGCTGCTGGGCCAATGGATCGGCCAGGTACTCGGACCCGTGCAGGCCGCCACGCTCACCGGGGGCAAGCCCCCGTTGTCATCGCTGGTCGTAACGGCGGCGACTGGTGGCGTGGGCGACGGGTACGTCAACCATGAGCACCCCGACGGCTTCGCCTCGTTCGCCGAGCGGCAGCATGCCGCCGCCGTCGATCGCCTCACGTGCTACCGCACGTACTGCGATCATGTCCCCGGGGACGCGGCACCACAGATGACGCCGCTTTACATCGCTAAGCAAACGTCGCGGTAGAGGCTGCCCCCGTGCGCGAACGATGTTCGCTCTCGTCTCGGAACACGGTCGGAGCGCTGTTCGGAGTGCGGTGACCCGCGCAGCGGAAAGAGGGGTCGTAACGGATTACATCTGGCCTCCGGAGGATTAACTAGGCTTTCTCCGGTTGCGCTGGCAGGTGTTTCGACCTGCGGCTACATATGGAGCGGGTGACCGGGATCGAACCGGCATGGCCAGCTTGGAAGGCCGGAGCTGGCTGACAGGTGTTCGCCCTGGTCAGCGGCCGTATTGAGCGCCATCGGGAGATCCCTTCATCCTTGAGCTGTCCTTTGGCCCTCCACCGCGGCACTCATGGCTGCGGCGAGGGATCTGTCGCGTTCTGCTTCTGCCCGCTGGTACTTCATGGCAGCCGCCACTGACGAGTGACCGAGTCGGTGCATCAGCTCTTTGACGGTCGCGCCCTGACGCGCGGCCGCCGTTGCGCTGAAGGCACGCAGGTCATGGAAGGTCGCACGCTCAGGAAGACGGGCAGCGGCCTTGGCTGGCTGCCACACACCTCGGTTGAAGGTGGGGACTGCTGCAGCTTCGGTTGACGGCGGTTGGGACTGATCATGCCGCGATGGCGGCCTGAGTGGTGAAGGCGAGTTCGTACTCGACCGGGGTGAGCTTGCCCAGGGCGCGTTGGCGTCGTCGGCGG
>NZ_QOHG01000023.1 GCF_003319125.1 Blastococcus sp. TF02A-26
TACGAGATGCCCTTCTTGAACTGGCGATACGGACCTTAGACAAGTCGTATCTTCCCAGTTCAGAAGGGCATTTCGGTGTTCCCACGCCTGTCCGCGGCGCTCAGCTCATCGGTGGATCGAGGCTAAGCAGGCGGTCGGCGTCGCCCGGCACCTTCGCTCCCCGATCGCACCGGTCGGCTCGGTGCCGTTGCGCCAGTGGCTCTGTGCCGGCGGCGCGGTTCAGCGCATCGGCCAGTCCGGTCGACAGGTTAGCGGCTCGGCCGACGACTTGCTGCAGACGGTCGAGGTCGTCGCCGCTTGCCCGCACGTGTCGTCCGGCGATCACCGCCTGGATCCGGTCCTCAGGCATGGCTTCCATGCGCGGCAGGTCTCGAGCGTTCGCGAAGAGCTGGCCGGTGCGGGACCAGCGCTCGACCGCCGTGGTGAGCCGGTCGGCGAGGGCTGGTATCTGGTTCGCGGCCTCCTGAACCGCAGCTGCCACGTCCGCGGACGTCTTGGAGTCGTGCTGCTCGCCACGATCAGCGAGCACGCCGACCTCGTTGCGCAGGGCGCGGACGAGCGCCTGCGACGACGAGACGACCTTCCCGCCGTCGCTCGGTGCCCCTCGGCGTCCGTCGTGGAAGACCATGCTGGCGCGACCGGCGAGTTGCCAGGCCAGCCCTGCGAGCAGCGGCGGTCCGGCGTCCCTCCCGGTCTGGCCCGCGGCGCCGGCGGCGTAGCGACTGGTGAGCTCTGCGGCGGCGACGGCTGCACGGAAGTCCCGCAGTGTCAGGGTGTCGGCTTGCCGCGCACGGTCGAGCGCAGCGAGCAGGCCTGCGGCGGCGTCCAGGACGGTCACCTCGGCCTCTCCGGTCGGCGGGCCTGGCAGGGGAATCAGACGGTCGAGCACCACGGAGTCCGCGGCGGTGGGCGGATCCGTCTGCGCCACACGCTCGAGGGCGGCGGCCGACTGGCGGACGACGTCCAGCTCCGGAGCTGCCCCCTCCGGAAGCAACCGGCGACCGAGCCGCGCGCAGTGGTCGGCGGCCTCGGCCACCTCGACGGTGACGGCCCAGCGGTGGGAGCGGCCCATGATGGCCCGGTCGCGGCCGACGAGATCGGCGGCGACACCGGCGAGGTCGGTGAGCGGCCCGTCGCTGTGCGGCCACAGCTGGCCGGCGGTGGTGCAGGCGGTCGCGAGCGTGGTGGCCGTGCGCTGCCGGCGGCTGTCGGCGAGGGTGAGCCCGTCTTCGGCCAGTCCGGACACCGCCCGGCCCAGGTGGGCCAGTGCTCCGGTGACGTCCTCGATGGTCGCCGCCGCGGGGCGGGCGCCGGCTCGGTCGGTGAGGTCGTCGAGCAGCTGTCGCAGGGTGGTGGCCACCGCTCAGCCCAGCCGTCGCAGGGCGTGGCGGGCGGCGCGCGCGGCGTCGAGAACCGGTGTGCTGGCGAAGGTGCGCTCGTCGAGCAATCCGAGTGCGCCCATGGCCGCGCGGATGCTGGCGGCGGGGTCGCCGTCGATCAGCGGGACCGGTTGGGTGCGTCCGCCGGCGAGCTCCAGCAACTCGGCGGCGTAGAGGCATTCCAGGGCGATGTCGGCAGGCACCTGCTCCCGGTCGGCGCCGACAGCGTCGAGCAGCGAAGCGGCGTAGCCGAGCGGGTCGCTGACCGTGTCGACGGTCATGGGACACGTCCTTTCCTCAGGGCTCGGTTCTGTCGACGCTTGCGTCGCCGCGGTCGGCTGCGGGGGTCTTGCGGGACATCTGTGGAGGACCGCCCGGGCTGTGTGCGTCCGAGGAGCGGTGCTCAGTGGCGCCGTGCGGGGGAAGGGCGGCGGCGCAGTCGTCGAGCAGCCGCCAGTGCAGCTCGCGGGCGGGGTGCCGGGCGGGCAGCGGGGCGGCGGCGGCCAGCGCGGGCAGCCGGGCGGCGACGTCGTAGCCGGCGGCCTCGGCGCGCGCGAGCGCGGCGGCCAGCGGCAGCCAGTCCGGGCCGCTGACGAGGCGGGGGTCGATGCGGGCCAGGAGCTGCCGCCAGGCCGGGTCGGTGGCTGCGTCGTCGCCGTGCTCGGGTTCGCTCTCCAGGTCGGCGGCGATCTGCAGGATGCGCGTGGCGATCGTGCGGCGGTCCTCGGCGGTTGCGGCGTCGCACCAGGCGGCCAGCAGGTCTGGGGTGTGCCGGAGCATCCAGGCGCGGCTGATCCGGACGCCGGCGAGCGTCGATACCCAGTCACCGCGGTCGGACGGTGAGGCGCTGCTCATCACTGGCCTCCTGCCGCTTCGGGGAGGTGGCCGGTCGGGGTAACGCCCAGGTCGCCGTCGAACAGCGCGTGCCGCGCTGCGGTCGCCTGCGGGCTGGTGTATTCGGCGGCCCAGGAGCGGGCCGGCCAGTCGGTGTGCCGGCCGGGTGGACAGCCGATGCCCAGCCGCTCGGCCAGGCGGACGTGGAAGGCGGGAAGCGCGTACCGGTGCCACTCCTCCAGCGCGTGCGGAGCCGCCGCGTCGCCAGCGGTCGCGCGCAGGCAGGCCAGTACCGCGAGTTCGTGCACGAGGTGGGGATGGGCCGGCCAGCAGGAGGGGATGGCCTGCGTGGTCTGCCACGCGTAGCTGTGGTTGAGCCAGGCGGCGACGTCATCCAGCCACGGCCACAGCCGGGTGCGCACCTGAGCCGAGCAGGTCGCCGGGTCCCAGGGCCGGTCCAGCAGCCGCAGGCCGGCGGACTCGAGGCCGGCTTCCTCGGCCTGCCGGAGCTGCTCGAGGGCCCGGCGGATCTCCCGCGGCGGTGGCGGGAACGGCACGGCCAGTCCGACATCGGTCATCGAAGACCCCGCTCGACCGGGGCGAGACCCGCGCGGGCGGCCGCGGCGTGAGCGTCACCGGTGCGCTCGACCATGCTGGCGGTGTGCTCCCGGGCGGCGGCGACCCGGTCGCGAGCCGAGGCCTGCGCGGCCAGCAGCTGCGCGCCGCGGCGTCCGGAGAGGCAGCGGGTGAGCGCGGCGATCACCGGTGGGGCGTTCTCCGCGACCACCAGAGCTCGGCCGGGCGGCAGCTGGCGGATCTCTTCCGGGCGCAGCACGGGCACGGTCTCGCCGTGGGTGGATCGAGACCATCCGCTGCCTCGGTAGCTGTAGGACGTGCGCCGGACCCGGGTGCTGCCCAGCAGCTCGGAGAGATCGCGGTAGAAGCCACCGTCCTTGCCGCCGCCGAAGGCGACGAGCACGTTGGTGAGCCCGAACAGGGCTCGGGCCTCGTGCTCGCCGTAGATGAGCACCAGCTGCCGCCAGGTCTGCGCGGCGTAGATGAAGGAAATGCCCAGAGCCCGGTCGTTGGCCATCCGGGTGCGCAGCGTGGGCAGCGGCGCGGTGGAGGGCAGCTCGTCCAGGCAGGCCAGCAGCGGCGGGCACAGCCGCCCGGTCGGTGCATCGCCTGCGAGCTGCAGAGCGGTGTCCAGGACGTGCTCGGCCAGGGCCGTCATCAGCGGGGCCGCCGAGGCGTAGGGATCCTCGCGGCCGAGCAGGTAGACGGTGCCACCGGCGGCCAGCAGCGCGGCGATGTCCGTGCCCGGCCGGCCGGGCCCGGGAGTGCAGCGGCGGCGGATGTCAGCCTGGAAGAACAGGGTCAGCGCCTGCTGCACCGTGGTGGCGGTGTTCCCGGCGGTGCGCGGATCGCCGTTAAGAGCACCGTGGAGCAGCCCGTCCCAGAAGGGCGCGGCGTGCGGATGAGCGCGCAGGATGTCGGCCGGCTGGGTCGCCGCCTGGGGGTGGGCGGCCCACTCCAGGACGTCCTCGATGGTGCGGCCGGTCAGCGCGGCGGCGTGCAGATAGCCCTGCAGCACCTTGGCAGCTTCGAAGGCGTAGAACCGAGCCGCGGAATCGGTCGTGCCGCCGGTGACCGCACCGGGAACGGTGCCGGCGGTGAACGCCTTGGCGCGGCGCTCGGCCGTCATGGGGTCCACGCAGCCGACGATGGGGTCCCACACCAGCTCCGGCAGTCCAGGAACGGCGCCGAAGGGGTCGAGCACGGCGACCGGGCGGTCGCCGTCGGCGCGTGCGTCGACGGTGAGCAGCAGATCCTCGGCCTTGGTCAGGGTGACCAGCGCCGCGCCGGGCGCGTCGAGCAGGGCAGGGGCGAGCAGGTCGAGGGTCTTGCCCGACCCCTGCGGCCCGTAGACGCCGGTCGTGCGGTCGAAGGGCACCCACAGCTCCCCGGCGGCGGGGACCGCGGCGTGGCCCAGCGGCCATCCGATATCCGTGTTCACGACGCGGCGAGGGCTACGCCGACGGGCCGGGGTCAGGTCGGGACGGACGACGAGTCCGACCCGGCGCAACCGACCGCTGCCGAGTACCTCGGCCACCTGGTTGCGGGTGGCCATGCCCGACCGCCCGGTCAGCCATCGGTGCACGGCCCACGCCGCTCCCCCGCTGACGGCCAGGAAGAGCGCGAAGCACCCGGCGATGGCGGTGTACACAGCCGCGGGCGACGGCAGCGCCGCCGTCTGTGCGGCGTCCAGCCCGGCGGTGGGCTCGCCGGTGAGCAAGCCGCCGACGGCGGCGACCAGGGCGGCCGACCCGTGCGGCCACACCCAGCCGCCGCCGGTCAGCAGTGCTGCGATTGCGCGGCCGGCCGGCAGCAGCAGTGCGGCGGCCGTCACCCACACCACCGCCGCAGCCACCGGAATCTCCCAGCTCGCCGGGCCGACGTCGTCCCGGGATCGATCGCCGCTCACGACCACCCTCCGTTCTCCCTGTTCACGTCTGGTCCCACGACTGGTCTACGCACCTGCCGGCTCTCACAGCTCGATCCCGCGCTCGGCGAGCCAGGGGACGGGGTCGATCGGGGCGCCGTCGACGCGGACCTCGAAGTGCAGGTGCACTCCGGTGCTGTTGCCGGTCGAGCCCTGGTAGCCGAGCAGCGCGCCGGCGCTGACCGCTTGGCCGGCGGTGACGGTGTAGGCGGTCAGGTGCGCGTAGCGGGTGCTGACGCCGGCGCCGTGGTCGAGTTCGACGAGGTTGCCGTAGCCGGTCAGCGCCAGGCTGCCGTCGCGGTCGCAGTAGGCGCTGGTGCAGCGGGCGTCGGTCACGGTGCCGTCCGTGGCGGCGTAGACAGGGGTGCCGCGGGGGCCGGCGATGTCCACGCCCGCGTGCAGGCTTCCGCCGCGGGGACCGAAGCCGGAGGTGATGGTCCCGGCGGTGGGCCGGATCCAGGTTCCGGCGGCCGCGACCGCGGCGGGACACAGGGCAGGCGCTGCGGCGGACGGGTCCGCTGCGGCGGCCTCGGCGGCCGGCCAGAGCATGGCGGTCAGCTCGCGGGCCAGCGGCTCCCAGCGGGCGTAGGCGGTCGGCGTGGCCGAGATCTGCACGGCTTGCGCGGCCGCCGTCAGTGGGATGGTCCGCCAGTCGGGCACTGTGGCGAGCCGCTGGTAGAACGCCTCGGCGGCGTAGACGGGGTCCATCAGGTCGGCGATGGCTCCCCAGCCGGCGGTCCAGCGTTGCTGGAAGGTGTTGACGCTGTCGTGGTCGGTGCCGATCCCGTCGTGCGGGTACTGCAGGCTCGTCGCCGTGACCGCGGCCTGCTCCGCGGTCAGCTGGGAGCTGCTGCCGTCGTTGGCCAGCATCCGCAGGCGGGACTCCTGGTAGGCGGTGGCCAGGGCCACCGTTGCCGCGTACGGCGGCAGCCCGACACGTGCCGCGACGTCGACGATGGTCTGGGCATGGCCCATCTGGACCGCGTCGAGGTCGCTGCCGGCGGCGGTAGCGCCGGTGCCTGCGGCCCCGCACGAGGCGAACCCCACAGGCCGAGCGGCCTCCGCCGCTTCCGGCGCGGCGAGGACTCCCAGGGGAATCAGCAGCAGAGCGACCGCCCCACCGACCGGGACGGCGAGCGGTGCGGCCAGCTTCCACAGCCACGCCTGCGCGTACGACTGGGCGGCGCGCCCGACGGCCCCGCTCATGCAGGCCGCCCGCCGGTGAGGGCCTCATTCGTGTAGGTCAGCTCCAGTTCGGGTCTGGTGAGGACCGTCTGCACCTTGAACGCCCGGTCCCCGACCAGCCACAGCGCCCGCCCCTTGCCGGCGACCGCCCAGCCGGTGACGACCCGCTGGGCGATCGGAGTCAGGCCGAGCAGCTCGCCCAACTCGTCGCCGACGGCCTGATCCTGGCCGTGCAGGACCTTGACGTCGCACAGGTGCAGCAGGTCGCGGGCAATAGCCACGGCCTGGGACGTGGCGTCGCCGGCGGTGAGCATGTCCGAGGGCTTGTGGGCGAGCAGGATCTGCACGTCGGCGTCGCGGCGGGACAGCCGCAGGTTGGCGTCGAGGCTTTTCATGGCCTCGGCGCCCAGGCGCATCTGCCGCCAGGTCTCGTCGCGCACGACGATGCGCAGGTCGCCGGGGTCGGCGATCTCGCGCATCGCCTGCCCCCAGCTGTTCAAGCAGGTCAGCGCCATACCGACGGCCTGGTCGCCGAGCGGTTCCAGGCGGGACAGCGACAGCGACTGGATGGGGGCGCGCCAGTCGACGGCGATCGTCGTGCGGTCGTCGAACAGGCCGGCCAGTGAGCCCTTGACCAGTGACCCAAGGGCGTCGCGCAGGGTTCGGGTGGCGTCGAGGAAGTGCCGGCGGTCGGCGTAGCGGCAGCTGGTGATGAGAGCGTCGGGTGGCTCGTCCAGTGCCCGCCACAGTTGCGGGACGGTCACCTCAGTCAGCCGGGTGGCGCCGGAGCGGTAGCCGGTGAGCAGGCGCAGCGCCTCCCCCACCGCCGTCTCCTCCACCGGTCCGAACGGCACGTGCTGGGAGCCGACGAGACCGCGCAGCAGCACGATCCATCGCGCGAAGACCAGCGCCTCCCGGCGTCGGGCCTCGGCGGCGGGCAGCCGGTCCCAGCCGTGCCCGAGCGGGCCGAAGTCCAAGGGGTTCACCCGCGCAGACAGTCCGTGGCCGACGGCGATCGGTTCGACGCCGAGAGCTCGGCACAGCGGCTCGTACTCGTCCTTGGTGTCGCCCAGGACGAGGGTCCGGTAGCCGTAGCCGAGCATCCGCAGCGCGAAGGCCTTGACCGTGGCGGACTTCCCGCGTCCCGGCTTGCCGAACACGACGACGTTCGGGTTGGTGACCGGGATGTCGTCGTCAGTGACCCAGCCGACCGGATCGCAGTAGAAGGCGCCGCCCGAGAGCAGGTCGATGCCCATCTGTGCACCGGTCGGTGGCAGGCCGCTGGTGGCGATGAGCGGCCACACCACCGGGGTCTGCTCCGAGGTCATCCGCCACACCGACAGCGGCGCCAGCGCAACCGCACGCCCTCGTCCGCGCCCGCGGGGGCCTCGGCGCGGTACCGCCACCGGGAACGGTGAGGTGCACCGCTCCCCCACCGGTTCCCTCTGCACGGGAGGGAGGGGGTGGCCGAAGTCGTCGAGCAGGACGGCGAGGTCCCGGCCCCGACCGTGGCGGCGGCTCATCGCCGTCCCCTCCGTTCCGGCAGACCGATCCCCAGGGGGATGGCGGCGGCGGCGAATCCGGCGTCCTGTGCCAGGTCCAGCCGCAGCGGCACGAAACCCGCGGCGCGGACGGCGGCGTCGAGCCGCCGGCCGTGCTCGGCGATCGGCCAGGTGCCGGGCACCGTGACGCAGGCGGCCACGGCCGGACGGACCAGTGCCCGGCCGGCGGCGAGCTTCTCGTCCGCGGCGCCGATCCGTTCGGTGTCCCGCCGCTGCCGTGCCCGCTGGCGGAAGCCCATACGGGCGCGCAGTTCGTTGCCGGTGGTGGCGCTCATGTCCTCGCGGCCGACGAGCCGGGTCGCCCGGTCCAGTGGCAGGGGCGCCAGGAACACCGTCAGGCTGCGCCGCTCCCCCGGCGTGGCCGGCACCAGCACCGGGGCCAGTGCGCCGAGCACCGCGCCGGAGTCGGGCAGCAGGATGGTGTCGGTGACCGATGCCCAGGCGTCGTGAGCGTAGTGACGCACTTCGGCGAGGGATCGTGTCGGCCCTGCGGCGCCCATCGGCACCCCGGTCGCCGGAGCGCGGCCGCCGGCGTGCCCGTCGAGGTAGTGAGCGGCGATGAGCTGGCCGCGGTCCCCGGGCGCGAAGCCCGTGCGCACCGCCTCCGCGAGGCCGGCCGAGTCCAGCCAGCTGAGCGCGGTGCAGCCGACCGCCCCGCGCAGCGCCCCCTCGATCTCGGCCATCACTCCGTGCAGCACCCGCGCGCGGCCGTCGATCCCGCCGCCGGACTCCCGGGCGGCGCGGCCGATCCGCCGCTCGCCGACGACCACGGTCACGAACGCCTCCGACCGCACCGCCGCCGGGGTCAGCGCGGCTCCCAGCAGGGCGTTGACCTGCGTGGCCACCGCGGGCGCGTCCGCGCGGGCATGAGCCCGCTCCCAGCCGGCGCGCTCGGCCCCGTCGTCGGGCACCGTGCGCACCTGCAGCGCGACGACGTCGACCAGTTCGGTGCGAGCCGCGATCTCGCACAGTTCGGCTAGCCCGGCGCCCATCCGGTCGCGCTCTCCGGGCTCGGCCAAGCCGATGCCGGGGTGGGAGATCCGAGCGACGGCCGCCCAGGTCCGTGCCGCGTAGTTCTGCACGATCACCGGGCGCGTGAAGGTCTGGCCGAACGGGGGCCCGTCGTGGGTACGGATCCCGGCCAGCACTCCCGGCAGATCCACCTCCGACAAGTCCTCGGCTGTCCCGGCGGCCGCGCGGGACCCGAAGGCCGTCCAGCCCAGCGCCCGCCCCACCGCGAACAGGCACAGATCGACCACCCAGCGCCCGGCCGAGCGCCCCCGGATCGGCACCAGCAGAGCCGCGGACAGCAGGGCCCACACCGGCAGCCACAGCAACAGCACCATCCAGGCCCGGGCGTTGAGGGCGATCAGCGCCGGAACACCGGCGAGGCTGACCAGTGCCAGCTGGGTGCCGGTCATGCCGAGGAACCAGCCAGAGACGTCCTTGGCGTAGTCGCCGTATCGGGTGGCGCTCACCGGTGATCGCCCTCCCCACCGACGTCGTCCGACCAACTCGTCGGCGTCTCGAGCGCGTCGTGCTCGAGGCCCGCGTGACTGTCCGATCGCTCCGCCGGCCAGGCGGCGACGACCGATCCGTCGTCACCGCCACCACCGTGCGACGTCGTGCGGGGCAGCCCGCCTGCAGCGGCGACCTGACTCGCTGAGCCGGAGCCGCCTCCGCTCGACGCCCCGGACCCACGCCACGCCGTCCGCCCCGGGGACGGCTGGCCGTGGTAGGGGGCGGAGTGCCCGACTCCCGCGCTGGACAGCACGTCGGAGGCCGACGCAGCCACCCCGGCGGCCAGCCGGCCGGCCCCCGACGTACCGGCGGCCAGAGCTCGCAGCGCACCGGCGAACCGCCCGCTGGTCGCGGCGTCCGCGGTGGACTCCCCCTGCGCGCGGTCTCCGCTCGTCTGCGCGGCCGCTCCAGATGCGGCCACGCCACCGGAGGTTGCGGCGACCGCGGCACCGGCGGCGGCCGCTCCAGCGCCCAGCCTGCTCAGCGCCCCCATGACGCCACCGGAGGCGGCGAGCGAGGAACGCAGCGCCGCGCCGCTGGAGGTGCCCGGATCGACGAAGGCCAGAAGCCGGAAGAGCACCAGCGGCGAGATTGCTCCGAGCAGGATCAGCAGGCACCCGACGACGGCCATGCCGACCGCGGCCTCGGTGTCCGTCTCCTCGGCCCCGGTCAGGATGCCCTCGGTGATGGTGACCCCGACCCCGAGGACGAGGACGGCCACCGGTGCGACCAGCAGCGCGGCGATGAACCAGCGCAGGCTGCGCCAGAACCAGGCGCTCGACGTCTGCGCCAGCAGCCCGCCCGCCGAGATGGCCGACGTTGCAGCGAGCACGATCAGCGCCGCTTCGCGGACGAGCATCAGCAGCAGGTAGCCGAGGCTGGCCGGGACCAGCAGGAAGATGGACGACACCCCGAGGACGGTGGCCACGGTCCCGTTGACCAGGTCCCGCTCCACGTTGATCGACGGATCGAAGGCGGCCATCGTGTCGATGTCGAGCAAGGCGCGCAGCAGGCCCGTCGTCAGCCCGGAGACGCCGGTGACCAGCAGCGCGGCCACGCCGATGTACCCGGCCCAGACCAGCCCGTACTGCGCGACGCCCAGCAGTAGTCGCCCCAGCGTCTGCCCGTCCCGGCGCAGCCCCGCGGCACCCAGTTGCACCAGGGCCATCAGCGTCGCCACGGCCGCGCCGATGCCGAAAGTCACCGGATAGACGCCGGCCAGCGGGCCGTCGGCGGACAGGTCAGGCGTGGCGAGAGAATCGATGACCGAGAACGCAAGGCTGAGCAACCACAGCCCGGCGCCCCAGAGCGCCAGCATGGCGCTGGTCCACACGCCCTCTGCCACGTTGCCGGCCGCGTCGCCGAGCAGATCACCGGCTGCCTCGCCGAGCGCGCAGAGCGGGTTGACGGGCAGACACGGCAACCGGTTCGGACCCGCCGCAGGCAGAGCCATGACCGTCGACTCGGCCGCAGCCGGCGTCCCCGTCCCCAGCCAGCTGATCAACGTCAGCACGAGAGCAACGAGCAGGAGGCGGACGAGAGGCGACCTCGCACGTCGACGCCCGGAGGGGCTAGGCATGGCGCAGGTCCCGCCATCCGGCGTCGATCGCCGCGTCGGTCCCCGGCCAGAACGACGGCGCCGGTGCAGGCTCCGGACCCGGGCCGATCAGCCACCGGTCTTCGACCCAGACCATCCGCTGGCAATCGGCGACGGCCATCCGGGCCGTCCGCTCGAGGGTGACGGTGAACTCCAGGTCCACGCACACCACCGCGAAGTCCGGACCCACCGTGCCCTTGATCAATCCCATGACGGGCCGGACGACGATGGCCAGCTGCGGTGACCCAGCGACGGACAGCCCCGCTCCCGACAGCAGGCTCGCCATTCCGACGACGCCGGACCAGTTCTCCGGCGTCGGACCGCCGGCGGCCGCCCACGCGCCGATCACGTCGCGGACGCCGTCCATCGACCCTGACTGCATCGCCGTCACGTCGATCGCCGCCAGCTGCGCCAGCGCGCCTTCCGGCGTGCGTGGAAAGCCACTCGCCACATTCGCCGGACCGACACCTGAAGGGCGCGGGAGCACCAGCACCTCGGCCGCTCTGCTCGAGAGCGGCCCGGGCAGCGCCTCCTCCGGCTCGGCGGTCGGCATGGGTGCGGCGGCCAGCGCATCTTGCTCGGACAGGCTCCTGGTTGCCCTTCCGGCGACTGGGCTTGCCTCACCTCCGTCCGGGTCTTCGGCCAGCGCCGCAATCACCGCGAGCACCAGCCCGGCGACGATCGCCAGCAAGACCGCCACACAGCTGCCGGCCAGCACGAGCAGTCGAGCCGGACTCCACTCCGTCTTCGCCGTCTCTTGACGGCCAGCTCGGCGCCTCATCACGTGCACCCGCTGCCAGTGATGGAGTTCAAGATCACGAGGATGACCGTGTAGGTGATCGCCACCATCACGGTGACCGCGACCCCCATGGCCCCATACCTAGAGGCGTGCGGATGCGAGAAGATCCGCCCCATCAGCACGGCGCCCAAGGACACCACCGCGCTGATGACGATCAGGACCAGGACGCCCCACTTCACCCAGCCGGTAATCTGGTTGGCGAAGCCCTGCATGCCGGGCGGCGCCTGCGGACAGACCGCTGCGGAGAACCCCGCCGGCGCCGCGGTGGCCGGCAAGGCGCTCAGCACGAGCAGTCCGGCGAGGGCGAGCGCGATGATCGACGCAGCGCGGACTGCTGCAGCCGCGGTTCCCCGTCCCACCCTCATCGGCCGTCTCCAGGTGCACAGTCCTCGGACCGCGCTGCGCGGTGCCGGTGCCGTGGGGGCGCCACCGGCACCAGGAGTGCGGCCAGCGCCCGCCCGGCGGCGGCTACCGGCTTGGGCAGCGGGTCTCTGGTCAGACCGGTGATTTGCAGACGTCGGTCGACCGGCACCGAGACCACCCGTCCCCGCGCCCGCAACTCAGCCAGCCGCGGACCGCAGCTGGCCTCCACCGGCCGTGGCCACCGCGCCGGACCCACCGCGGCGACGGCCGCCTCTCCATCGATGACTGCCAGGACGTGCTCGGTCTGCCGGACCGCTGGGACCGTGACCCGGGTGACGACGACCAGGCTGCAGCCGACGAGCGACCGCGGTGAGTCGAGCAGCGCACAGGTCGTCGACCAGCCCGCGTCCACCACGACCGTGCCGTTCGCGTCGGTCTCCGGGAGCGGTGGGAGCGCTCCGTCGGCGGGGCGCCGAGCGAGCCTGACGACATCGAGTCGACCGCGCCGGCCGCGGCGCCATCCGTCGTCGGTGCCCAGTTCGATGGCCGGGGCAGCCGCCAGCCCCGAGCGGACCGGCTCGGCGTAGTCGACCAGCTGCACCTGCCGGCCCTCCGCCAGCTCCTCGCCGATCGTCAACGCGACGGTGGAAGCACCGGCCCCGGCGTGACCGGCCACGACCAGGACCGCACGGCTGCCGGCGGTCACTCCCGTCCAGGGGACGTCAGAGCGATCCGGTCGGCCGGCAGCGCCGGTGACCGCGTCCCGGAACGCCTGATCTTCTGGAGCGAGGACGCCGTCGCTGACGTCGTCGAAGAGCCCCGACCGGATGGCCACGACGGCCGCGCGCATGGCGGGCACGGTCATCGACCATCCCTTGTGAGGATCCGTGGAGCTCAAGGGCGCCGGCGCCGCCGACGGCGGCGTGCCAAGACTTGGCCTACCGCGCCGCGGCCCCCGATGCGGGGCTGTCGTCTGCATGCGCCGACGGTGGCGACCGAACCTCTGGTAGTCCTCCAGTCGACCAGGCAGACAGGCCTCTGGCCGAGGTCCGGGCCCACCGGCGCAGCAGGCGATGGCCGACCGCCCCGGACGGGCGGACCACTGCAGAACTACTGGAGAAGCCAGGCCGTGCGCGGGCGGCGCAGCTGTGCCTATGGCCGGATGGCAGCGGGGCGGCGACGGTGCTGATCACCCGCAGGTGCTGTCCCATCTGGGGATCGAGGCGCGCGCAACCCGTTCAGGTAGGTCAGTCGGCCGGCTACGTCAGTCGTGAGCAGCGGTTCGTGGTGAGCCACCCCGTTGCGGAGGTCGTGCAGGCGGCCTACCGGACCATCGACGTGCGCCGCGCGGTCGGTGCCGGCTGGGAATGCGCGATGCAGGGCCGGAACCCACAGCGTCTTCTCATGTGCGGCGGAGCTGCGGTTACGCCCGCCTGACGTACCGTGACCGTGAAAGCCCCGGTGGACCGCTGGCCTCAGGCCATGTCGCCGGGGCTGCGTCTCTCCACGGTTCTCCACTGAGTCCGACGCAGCTGCGGGTGCCGACGACTGCAGGCGGTCCCGAGGCGCGGCATGTCCAGGCGGGATGCCTCTTCGTCTGTCGGCGTCACCGGCGGCGGCACCCCTCACGAGGCGCGGTCGAGGAACTGCCGGCGGGCGCGGTTGATGGTCTCTGCGGTACTCATCGGCAGGTCCATCTCGTCCTCGCCGTCGTGGATCTGCACGATGCGCGCGACGTACGTCTCGGCCTCGGCACGGTTACCCTGGTGGAAGGCCACCCACATCGCATCCAGCAGCACCTGCTCGTCATCCGGCGCCACGAGCAAGGCCGTGGCCGAGGCGGTGCCCGCGGCGGCCAAGTCGCCGTCGGCAAGAGCAGCGGTGACCACCTGGTGAGCGACGTCGCAGACGGCGGCGGTGAGCGTGAGGTCCAGGCCGTCCAGCCACTCGTAACCGACGGGGCGCTGGGCGAACGGCGGGCCGGACACCAGTCGCAGGGCGGCCAGCAAGTCGGGCAGTCCGTCGTCGCCACGGACCGCGGCCCGGGCGCGCAGCTGGCGGAACAGGTCGGCGTCGACCAGCACACCGGTCAACGTGTAGCGACCGCGGTGGCCGGAGCTGAGGTGCTTGGAGCCGGTGGCGGGGTCGGTGCCCAGCCAAGCGCGGGCACCGGCGGTGACCCGGTGGACGTAGGCCCGGGCGCTGACCGGATCGGTCCTGCCGCCGCGGGCCGGTTGCAAAGCGGTGGCCGCCTCGTCAGCGGTGGCGCCGTGCGGACGGGTGGCGAGATAGGCGACCGTCTCCTCGTAGCGGCGGCGCAGCCCGGACCGGGCGACGGCCGCCTCGTCGCCCTGCGCGCGCAGGGTGATGGGTCCGAGCAGGGTCAGCCGCGGCCGGGCACAGTCGGGCGCCCACCAGTCGGCGAGGTCGCGATCGAGTTGGTCGAGGTCGTCCTCGATCCGGCTGCGCAGGCCGGCCGCCACTGAACGCCCGAGTGCCTCCCCACCATCGGTGGTCGCCGACGGCCTCGCGGTCGAGGTCTCGGCCGATCCGGACGTCGTCGAAGCGCCCGCCCTGGGAACGGAACTCGAACGTCGAGCCGGCCGCGGTGAGGGCGCGTGTCCCGATGGCGCGGCAGTGCCCGGACCGGACCCATCGTCGCTCAGCGCGCCGGCGGCGTCGGTGTGCACCTGCCAGGGGCGGTCGCCGTCGGCGACGGGGATCGGAGCGTCCTCGGAGTCGCGTTCGAAGGCCAGCAGCGTGGCGATGTCGCGAGCCTGCTGGACGGTCAGCTGTGGCGCCGGCAACCGCAGCCCCAGTGCAGGGATGAGCAGCGACCCGTCGTCGGTCAGCGTCAGCAGCCACTCGTCGCTGACCTGCCCCGGTTCCGCGCCGAGCACGAATGCGATCGCGGCGCGCCGCTTCCGGGCATGCAGAACTGCGGCGGCCTCGGCCAGTTCACCGACCTGATCCGGCGGATGTGGGACGAGGACGACCTGCGGCATCCAACCGTCCCCGGCTCCGGCCCGCAGCCGCCCGTCCAGCACATCGTCGCCGTCGGACTCGGCGGCTTCCGCCAGGCCGGAGTGCAGGATGGGGTCGGTGGCGCTGTCGACCGGGTGGACCCGCCCGGGGGCCAGGTCGACCAGTTCCTCGCCGAAGCCGACGGGCGTGACGGTGAGCAGGTCCGACCAGCCGTTGACGGCAAGTTCGGCAGCCAGGTGCCGGGCGAGGTCCTCGCGGCGGTCGGCCGGTCCGGTCACGTACACCGCACCGAGGCGTTCCAGGTCCAGGAGCCAGCGACCCGCGGTGTCGGTGCCGATGGTGACCAGAGTCGGGTACGGCGCCAGGCGGGTCCGGGCCACCTGGGGGTCGACGCCGGCGTCCCGGTCGAGCCGCACCGACCACCACAGGCCGGTGTCGTCCGCCGTCCACGGTTCCGGCGGGGGACGGTCGGCCGGGGCGTGCAGCCGCAACTCGAGCCGGCCGCCGTGGAGTCGGGCGGCGACGACATCGGGGAGCTGCCCGCCCGGATCGGCGGAGATCCGGACGGCGAGGCCGCGCAAGGCCAGGTCGAGCGCGGCGTAGTCGGCCGTCCCCGCGTCGGCCGCCGATGCCACGACCGCCTGTGTGGCCGACTGCATCCTCGAGAGTGGGGCGAGCCGTCGGCCGGGACGGCGGCGGCGCAGCCGCTGGCGGCGATGCGCCAGCCACGCCGCGCCCACACCTGCGGCGAGCAGTGCCCCGCTGCCGGCGAGAACGGCCGCCAGCTCCGACGGGCTCTCGTCGGCATCTCCACCGTCGGCGTTGGCGTCGACTGCCGCCTGCTCCGATTGCTCGGGGAGGCTGTCCGGGGTCGGCGAAGGCTCAGCGGGGACGGCTGGCTCGTCCTCGTCCGGCGCCGGCTCGTCGGCCGGGGGCTCGTTCTCGGTCGGCGGCGGAGGATCGGCGGCCGCAGGATCGGCCGGCGGCAGATCGAGGACTTGCCCGGGACGGATCAGGTCGGGGTCGGTGAATTGGCCGCCACCGGGCAGCGGTTCGCCGGCGTTGAGGTCGAAGATCGGCTGCCAGTGCTGCAGATCGTGCTGCTCGGCGATGTCGGTCAAGGTGTCGCCGGGTCGAACCGTCACCTCGCCCGGGGTCGCGCCGGCTTCTGGAAGGCGTGCGTCCGGTGGGAGGACCAGGGTCCAGCCCGGACGGATCAGGCCGGGGTCGGTGAGACGCGCGCCGTCGGGCTGGGGCCGGCCGCGGTTGAGCTCGACGATCTCCTCGAAGCGGGTCCAGTCGCCCAGGTAGCGGGCGGCGATGCGGCCGAGGGTGTCGCGCGGGGCCACCGTGTACGTAGGCCCGGCCGCGGCCGGTCCGGTCGGCCGCGTTTCCGCGGGCGCTGCAGGTGCTGGTGACGGTTCCTCGTGGCCGACCGGCTGTTCGGTGACGATCGGGGGGCCGGCCAGGGCAGGAGCGGCCAGCAGCGGACCGCCGCCGGTACCAAGGACGGCAGCGACGAGCAGGCCGGCCAGCTGCTGCGGCGCCGCCAGGCCGGGCAGTCGTATCGGTGGCAGGCCGCGCAGCTGACTGACGAGCTCGACGGCCACGGAGAGGGCGAAGCAGGCCCACGCGACCCAGCCGATCACCACGAGCAGGCCGAGGAAGAGCGCGCCGGTGTCCGGGCGGCTCAGCGTGCTGGTCACCTGCTCCCAGGAGGACATGTCGTCGGGCAGGTAGGCGCCGCCGAGCCGCCACAGCGCGAGAGGGATGCCGGCGACCGCGGCGGCCAGCAGCACCACGGCGATCAGCCGGCGCGGCGCGTCCAGTGCCCGCGGTGGGATGGTCATGGGCCCGCTTCCCCGTTCTGGCCGTCTCCGGTGGTGGTCAGGTCGGCGGTGCCGGTGCCCTCCACGGTGAGGGTGGAGATGCCGATCAGGCCGAGGAAGGTCGTGGGTTCGGAGATCGTGGTAGTCACCTGCAGGGTGTCGCCGTCGACGATGGTCACCGCGCCCTGCACGTCGTTGCGGTCGAGGTAGTCCTGCGCGGCGGCGACCGCGGCTGCCGGGTCGAGCTGGATCTGTCCGGCCAGGGCCGCGGAGACGTCGAGTGCCTGGCCGCCGGCGCGGGCTGCCTCGTCGGCGATGGCGTTGGCGCGCTGGGTGGCGGCCACCTTGGCGCCGCCGTCGACGGCCAGGCCGATGATGAGCAGCAACCCGGGGACGAGGACGACGAGGAAGATGCTGATGGCGCCACGCTCGGCGTCCGCCTTCTGGCGGCGTCGCTGGAGGGTCATCGTTCGCGGTAGGCGTCGACGGGACTGGTGAAGGACGCCTCGACGGTGACCGCTCCGGGCAGGCCGGGGGCCAGCAGGTCGGCCATGCCGACCACGCAGGTGATCGACACCGTGACGTCGCCGGGCTGGCCGGGCGGAGCCTGGAATCCGGTGGTGTCGATGTCGACGCTGGTGCTCTGGCAGCGCAGATCCTGGGCGGCCAGGGTGCGGTCCGCCTGAGCGTCGGCCAGTGTGGCCGCGGTGACGGCGTCCTGAGCGAGGGAGGCTTCCCGGGCGGCCGCGCGGGCGGCCTCGGCGACGGCGCCCTCGGCGACCTGGGTACGTCCGGCGACGACGGCGAAGGACAGCAGCAACAGCAGCGCCGGTGCCAACAGGGCGAGCTCGACCGACACCGACCCTTGCTCCCTCGTCTGCGCGCTCACGGGGTGGGCCGTTCGACGGGGCCGACGGCGGTCTGGGTGACCGACCAGCCGGCCAACCCGGGGAAGAGGCTGAGCGAGGTGCCGGTGACCGTGACCTCGATGCTGGTCGGCGAGCCGGTCACGGTCACGTCCCGGCCGGTGAGCAGATCCTGGGCGGTCTGGTCGAGGAAGCCTTCGGTCGCCGACTGGGCGCGTGCGGTCGAGGCGGGCTGCACCCGGCCCTCGCGGGCCCCTTCCTGTGCAGCGCCCAGGGCGACCGAGCGGGCGTAGAACCACAGGCCCGCCTGGAGCAGCGTCATCACCAGGAGGAGCACCACTGGAAAGGCGATCGCCAGTTCCACCGAGGCCGCGCCACGCTCTCCGGACAGCCGTCGGCGCAGCACGCCGCCCGACCGCTCGCCACACGCAGGTCTGAGCCGGGACTGCGGGATGCGGCCGCGGAGGCCGACGGGGCGGGCCACGGGCGGGCTACTGGATCTGACCCGAGCGGGAGGTCACGGCGTTGGCGATCACCGCCACGAGCGCGACGGCGATGCCGATCAGGGCCACGGTGATGATCACCTGCTCGACCGACAGCGACCCCCGCTCCGGGTCGTCGCGGAGCTCGCGCAGCCGGTCCCGCAGCTGCGCGCCGACGGCAGTCAGGAGGGTGAGCAGCGAGGTCATCGGGGTTCCTCTCGGGTCGGGTTCACCGGGTCAGGTGGCCATCAGGCGGGCCAGGGCGGGATAGAGGAACAGCAGCAGGAACGCGATGGACAGCAGGGCGACGGGGGCGGTGAGCTTCTCGCTGGCGGTGTTGGCGGCTGCCTCCTCCTCGGCCAGCAGCTGCACCCGCAGCGACTGGGCGCGGGCCCGCAGGGTCGGGGCGATCGACGCGCCCTCGACGGCGGCGACGGCGGCGATGTCGGCGACGTCGGCCAGCTCCCCGACCCCCGTGTCGGCGGCCAGCCGGCGCAGTCCGTCCCAGGGCGGGTCGCCGGCCAGCCGGGCGGCGACCAGCGCGTCGTTGATCCGCCGGAACACCCAGCCCTCGCCCAGTGCTGCGGCCCGCTCCAGAGCGATGGTCGGCCCCTCGCTGGCGTCGCGGCGCAGGCTGACCAGGTCCAGGTAGGAGCACAGCGCCCGGCGCATCTGGCCGCGCGCCTCAGCGGCCTGGTCCCGCGCGACGAGGTCGACGACGAAGAACAGGACGACGGCCAGAGCCAGCGACCCGGCCGTTGGCATCATCACCGGCAGGCGGACGCCGAGGACCCCGAGCACGGCGGTCAACAGCGGCACGAACACCGCGCCGAACGCCGCGAGGCCGAGCTTGCGGGCGGCGTAACCCTCCGGCGTCCAGCCGATCAGCGTGAGCGCGTGGGACGGCGTCCGCAACGCGCCGGCGGGCAACCGGGACGCGGCCCACGTTCCGGCGCGACCGGTGGCCCGCGCCCACCGGTCGCCTCCCCCGGTCATCGAGCCGACGGCGACCGGGGCCGAGCGCCCGTCGAGGCGGGCGAGCGCATCGGCCAACCGCGGCTGCTCGACCACCAACGCGGCGCGCACCAGCAGGAACGCTCCGAGCCCGACGATCGCGCCGAAGGTGATCAGCAGCGCCTGGGAGCCGCTCACCGGACCGGCACCTCATCCGGCTCGAGCTCGGCTGCCGGCCGGCCGCCGCCGGGATCGACCAGGAAGCGCGGCGACGGCGCTGGCACGGTGAGCCGGCGCATCCACAGCAGGCAGGCGACGATCAGCGCACTGATGACGCTCAGGACCAGCTGTCCCAGCCCGGTGCCGTAGGGCGCCAGGTAGTTCCCGTTGAGAGCCGCCAGCCCGGACGCGGCGACGGTGATCAGCAGCAGCCAGCGGGCGTTGGCGCGGGGCTTGGCGCGGTCGGCCTCGACCTTGCGGCGCATCGTGACCTCTTCGGTGAGGCTGCCCGCCAGCTCGGTCAGCACCCGCGCCAGCCCCGGCCCGCGCAGCTCCGCACCGAGCAGCAGGGCGGCGACGACCAGGTCCCCGGCGGCGTCGTCGAGTTCGTCGGCGAAGGCCAGCAGCGCTCGGGACGTCGGCCAGCGCGCCTGCAACCGCGCCGCCAGCGTCGCCACCTCCGCCGCGATCGGCTCGGGCGCGGTGCGGGCCGAGCGGATCAGCGTCTGCTCCAGACCGCCGCCCGCGGCGAGCACGTCGGAGGTGCGGCGCACCCACTCCTGCAGCGCCTCCAGCCGCTCCACTGCGGCGTTGCCGCCGGAGAACTGCGCCAGCAGCCAGGGGACACCGATCACCGCCAGCCCGGCCAGCGCACCGCCGACCGGCCAGCCGGAGACCAGCCACACCACAGCCGCCAGCACGGCTGCGGCCACCCACAGCGCCCGCTGCCGCCGCACCGCCGGCCGGTCGAGCTGCGCCGTCGGCCGGGGCTGGCGACGCCGCGGCCGGGCCGGCGGCTCGGCTGCGGTGAGCGCATGGGCGGCCAGCAGGAGGCCGGCGACCGACAAGGCGCCGCACACGCCGGCCAACAGCCCCGCGCCGCTCATCGCCGTCCCGCAGCGGTGCTCGACCAGTGACCTCGGCCGGACCGGAGCCAGCCGGGGTCGAAGCCGACCCGGACGTAGTCGGCCAGGTCCACGGGATCGTGCTCGGGCACCGCCCGCCCGTCGGCGCCCGGGGCGAAGACGTCGGTGACCGCCGGGCGCCCGCCCTCGCCGATGCCGTTGCACTCGACGACCTGGCTGACGAAGCGCTGCCGCTCACCGCCGATCCACCGCTCATCCACAGTCGCGATGTGCACGACGAGGTCGATCGCCGCAGCACAGGACCGGTAGGCGTGCTCCGGGGTGACGGCGGTGCGTCCGCGCATGCACAGGTTCGCCAGCCGCTCGAACGCGTGGTGCGCCGAGCGGGCGTGCAGCGTGCAGCACGACCCGCCCTCGCCGGCCTCCATCACCTCGATCAGCGGCCACGCCTCTTCGCCGCGCACCTCGCCCAGCCAGACCCGGCTGACGTTCATGACCAGCGCCTGCTCGACCAGCTCGGTCAAGGTCACCTCGCCCAGGCGGCGGCCGTCCGGGCCCCGCTCGCCGGTTCCTTCGCGGGCCTCGAACGGCACCACCCGCGGATGCCGGTCGGGCAGCTCGTGCAGGAGCAGCTCGAAGTGCTTCTCGATGGTGGCGAGGTTCTCCGAGACCGGGAGCTCGTTGGCCAGCGCCCGCAGCAACAAGGTCTTCCCGGCGCCCTGCGCGCCGGTGACGATGATGTTCTTGCGGGCCCGCACTGCCGCCCGGAGGAACTCAGCGAGCGCCCGGTCGACGGCTCCCAGGTCCACCAAATCGTCGAGGTCGACGTTGCGGATGCGGTGCCGGCGGATCACCAGCTGCGGACGGGGCACCGTCTCGATCACCGCGGCCAGCCGGGACCCGTCCGGCAGGCGCATCGTGAGCAGCGGGCTCGCCGTGGTGAGGGCCCGCTCCGCGCGGCCCAGCCGGGCCGCGATGTGCTGCAGCTGGCGGACCAGATCTTCGTCGGAGTCCGCGATCGGGCCGACCCGGACGTCACGTCCGTCGGCGTAGCCGATCCACACGTTGTCGTGCCCGTGCGCCTCGATGTTCTCGACCTGCGGGTCGTCGACGTAGGGCTGCAGCCGGCCGAGACCGAACTGTGCGGCGAACACCGCCTCGGCGATCGCCATCTCGTCGTCCGGAGTCGGCACCGCCTGCCCGGCCCGTAGGCGCTGCCGGACCAGATCGTCGATCCCGTCCTGGGCGAGTGTGCGGGCCAGCTCCTGCTGCGCCGCCGCGCTGAGCGTCGGACGGCGTTTGAGCTCTTCGGCCAAGGCCGTCGCCGTCGCCTCGTGCAGCCGGCGCACCAACGCCCAGTCCACCGTCGCGGTAGACGCTGGGAGTCGTCGTGGCAGGGCCCCCTCGCCGAGCCGGCTGAGGTCAGCGGACACGGCTTCCCCCCTCCGCGATCACCGACGCAGGCACGGGCGCCGGCGGTGGGGCCACCCGGGACTGGTGCGCCGCGGCGGATTCGACCAACCTGCTGGCGATCGTGCGGGCGGCCCGCAGCAGCGCCGACTGGACGAACAGCCGGCCGGCCGGCGCGCCGTCGCTGAGCACCACCGCCGCCTTCTCGTCCCGCGGCAGCGCGCCGACGACGGGAACGCCGAGCGCCTCGCTGATCTCTCGCTCGCCGTACGGCTCCCCCGGCCCGATCACCAGCGCGCCCAGCATGCCCGGACAGGCGTCCCGTTCCCGTAGTTCGGCGATCGCCTGCGTCGCCGAACGCACGGCGCGAAGCGTGGAGCCGGTGGCCAGGACCACTGCGGCGGCCCGATGGACGACCGCGTCCGGAAAGTGCTCGGCGCGCAGTCGCCCGCAGTCGGCGACCACATCGATCGCGCCGTCCTCCACCGCCACCAGCGCAGCCCCCAGGCGATCCCAGTCGACGTGTCGGGCGCTGACGGGGTCGGCCAGGCCAGGCAACAGCCGTGCCCGCCCTTCGGGGTCGAGTCGCAGCAGCTGGCGGTCCAGGTGACGGGCCGGCCCGCCCCGCCGCGCCGCCAGCGCCAGGTCGGCCAGCCCGCCGGCGGACATCTCACCTCGGCCGTATCCCGCCAGCACGTCCCCGCCGGCCGGATCCAACTCGGCCAGGATCACCGGTCGCGGCCAGGACAACGCCAGCGCCAGCGCGCTGGTGGTGACCCCGGGTGCACCCTTCGCCGAACACAGCGCGATCAACACGGCGGCAACCCCGCCCTACTCGCCGGCCACCACGACGATGGCGACCAGTCCCGCAGCGGCGCTGGCAGCGACGTCCGGTCCGTCGGCAGCCGCGACGAGCACGTCGACCACTCGACGGCCGTCGGTGCCGGGTGGTCCGCTCTGGACCACTGTCGCTTGCACCGTGCTCGGGTCTCCCCCTTCGGTCGCAGCTGGAGCGCTGCCGGCGGCCACGGGCACCAGGAGGACGTCGTCGCCCGGGCGCAGCGGTGTCGTCGGCAGCTGCACCGCCGACACCCCGACCCCGACCAGCTGCTGGCCAGGAGCCGGAAGGCGCTGGTCGGTCAGGGCGTCGCGGGTGAGCAGCGAGCCCGGCGCCAGGGTGGTCGCGGCGACCAGGCCGATCACCTGGTCGCGGTCGCCGTACGGAATCGGCTCCAGCGCCGGATCGGCCGAGATGCGCGCCTCCACCAGGTCGGCTGCGGTGAGGGTCTGCCCCCAGGGCACCTCCCGCGCGATCGCGATCACCGGTGTCGTCTGCCCCAGCGATGTCGCCAAGTAAGCGGAGCCCAAGGCCCCGAGGACCACCATGGTCACGGCCAGGGCCAGCAGGGCCGGACGGCGGCGGCGACGCGGTGGCGGCAGCACCGGCGCCCGGGACAGCCCGTTGACCGGCCTGGAGGAGGGCGGTGCGCCGGCCTTCGACGGCTGAGTGACAGTCATGGCGTGCTCCCGTCCTGGTTGAGGACGTGCAACTCGCCGACGTACAGCTCCGCCGACGACGACAGTTCCAGCGTCTCGGTGCCCGACAGCCCGCCGCCGGACCAGGTGACCGTCCACGTGCTGGTCGCGGTGATCGGCCATGCGCCGCCACCGGGCACGTGTCGGCTCGACGCCTCCGCATAGACGTGGCCGCAGTCCGGTGACTCTCCTTCGGCGCCCGGTGAGTAGGGCGTCCCAGGCCCACAGACCACGGTGGTGCCGTCCCCCATGTCCCAGACGATGCGGCTCACCTCGCCCACGGCCGCCACCGTGACTCCACCGGCCGACACCGACTGCCGGGTCGGGCCGACGAACTGCTCCCCGCGCTCGGTCCACATCCACACCGGCAGACCGACGAGGCCACTGCCGGACCCGGGTGGCGGCGCCATCCGGATCTCCGGGGCGCGCATGACGAGCGATGCGATCGCCTGCTCGGCCAGAACGCGCGGGTCCACGGGCGGTCCCGCCGGCGGCGCGGAGCCGTTCGGTACGAACTCGAGGATCGTGGTGAGGCCGGAGCCGTCCACCCGTGGACAGACCTTGGCGTACATCGCTCCGTCAGCCGGGGACTGCCCCTGCCACAGGACACTCGTCGACGGCGGTTGCGGCTGGGCAAGCGTGTAGGTGCACGGGTCTTGGGACGAGGCATCTCCGCCGGCCGGCTGCCCTTCACCGGAATTGCCACCGCTGGCTACGGGGTCCGCGTTCGCGTCCTGGCCAGGAGATGTCGCCTCGACGAGGCAGATGCCGGTCTGCGCATCAGCCTTCGCACAGTGGACAGGTGGGGCTGCCATGGCGCCGTCCAGCCCACCTGTGAGGGCGAGCATCGCGGCTGCCAGCACGACCACGCAGGACATCCTCAGCATGGTTGATCCGTCAGCGGGTCGAGCTGGTTGACCAGCCATGGGGACCCCGGTTCGGCCTCGTAGCGCGTCACGGTGATGTCCCAGACGTACCGCGGCGGAGTCCCCGGTGGCACGACCTCGCCGGTCTCCACGTTCAGCACTCGCGTGCTCTGGCTGTCATAGCAGCCCGTGATCCTCACGGTCGGCCCTTCCGGGGACGCCAGATCCACGGTCGTGACCTCGAGATCGACCACGGTGTCGCCTTCCTGGCGGAGGCCGATCGTCGCGTAATCCCGTACCGCCGTGACGGCGAGCAGGGCAGCGGGGTCGCCGGCGTATCGCCGGATCTCCGGTTCCCAGTCCCTGGCACCTGGGTCCCTCTTGGCCGCGTCGGTCACGCGCAGCATTTCGGTGACGACCGCGGTGGCGGCCTCTGCCGCCTCGTCTTCGGGAGTCGGCGCGCTGCTCGCCACAGGAGGGGTCGTCGATGTCTGCGAAGCCGACGCCGTCGTCGCGCCCGGCGACGAGCCCTCGGGACTGGCCTCACCCTCGGTGCAGCCGGCGAGGGACAGCAGCGCAAGGAGTACGCCAGCCGTCCACCGCCGCCCAGTCATCGCGAGTGCCCTCGCCGGGTGGGCAGGTCGCCCTGGACCACCAGGGAGACCGCTATGTGCCGGGGCAGTTGGCTCAGGAGAACGCAGGAGCACGCCACGCTTGACTTCGACGTGCGGCCCATGGCCACCTCCCGGGGCAACGTGCGCGGGAAATTACCACCGCAGTCGTCCAGGAGAGCAAGCTTCTTCCTCCAGTAATTCTCCTGTTCAGCCGCCGGAGGACGCCAAGGCCGACTGGTCGCTGCGACTACGGCGGACGGCCGCCTCCACGCGAGGGACGTCCACGCCCAGAACGTCGGCGACAGCGCCGATCACCTCGGCCGAGGGAACCGCCCCGGTTCGTCCGTCCTCCAGGCGCACGTAGGTCATGACCGACAGCCCGGGACCAGTCACCTCGTTCGTGGCGCGTCCGGCCGCCAAGCGCAGAGCCGCCAGCGGCGGGTCCTCGGGATCGACGTCGAGCAGGTGCAGGGGGTCGACGCCCACGGCGGCCGCCAACCGCGGTACGTAACGAGGCCGCGGCCGCTCCAGTCCCGTCTCCCATACCCTGATGCGCGATGGGCTCGAAAGCTCCAGTTTTTCGGCCAGTTCTTCTCGAGTAAGACCCATGGCTTCCCGGGCAGCCTGCAGGCGATCGCCTCGAAGCAGCGGCCGCGCCACGGCAGCCTCCATCACCCGATCGGTGGACACCCGTCCGTGGCTCAGGACCCTAGCGCTCACCACGTCCCCCGCTGGCGGAGAACACCCCTCATCGCGCCGGCGCGCCGTGACCGGTCGACTGGCGCGTGCACGCCCGAAACCGAAAACCGGGGCAGCTGTGAGCTGGCGCGGGGCGAGAGCACGTCGGGTTCCTCGGCGGCCTCTTGTGCACTGCAGAATCTCCGCAGGTGCATAGCGGGCCGCGCAGCCGCCTCCGTCCAGAGCCGGAGTCGACCCGCAGGACGGTGGGTTCAGCAACGCCGGCGCCCCCGCGCGGCTGCCAAGGGTGCCCGCGTCATCGCGGCGAAGCACCAAGCCGCGGTCCCAGCGACTGCAGGAAGACCGGAATTGGCTGTCGAGGCTGTGGGGCATGAGACCTGCAGCCCATCCCCGGCCGCGACGTCGTCCATGCCGGCTACGGTGCTGGCCGGCCGCCGGCCGCAGCCTCCCCGGACGGGCGAGTCCCGACTGGCAGGTCGGCACCTGATGCCCGGGACCACGTCGAAGCGGGCCGCGCTCGACGGTCGGCACGATCCGTTGCTGACCGTCGCGCAGGCCGGCGACTACCTGGGAACCGGAGAGCGGTTCATCCGTCGGCTGATCGCTCAACGGCGGATCACGTACGTCAAGCTCGGCAAGTACGTCAGGGTCCAGCGTTCAACCCTCGACGACTTCATCGAGGCCGGACGTGTCGCAGATGAGGGGTAGCCCGACTCGCGGCGCGCGCTGGGTGGGCCGGGCAGCGGGAACCGCGACCGTCCAACGACCTTCCCGTGCCACTGGGTGCCGACCTCGCCGTCGTCCCCGGCGGCCATGCGACCGACCTCGTGCGAGCAGCAAGATCTTGCGGGCCGCGGATGAAAACCATCTCGCTGGCTCCGCAAGCACCTGGTCTCGGCGAAGTCAAGCCCTGTGTGGACGCGGTGGACGGCTATGCCCGGATCGACGCAACCGCCACCGACCGGGTCGGCACCACCGCAACCTGATGTCCGCGGGAAGGAACAGGAGGTCGTCATGGGTCGCAGAGCCTGGGGCACCGTCCGCCGGCTTCCCTCGGGCCGCTACCAGGCTCGATACCCGGATGGCTCGGGCAAGCAGGTCTCGGCGCCGCACACGTTCTCGTCCAAGGCTGACGGCAATCGGTGGCTCGCCAAGGTGCAGACCGAGTTGGACTCGGGGCGCTGGATCGATCCGAAGGCGGGCCAGGAGACACTCGAGGTATACGCCGAACGGTGGGTCGACACCCGACTCGTCCGTGGCCGACCGCTGGCACCCCGCACTGCGGAGCTCTACCGGGCACAACTCAAGAACCACATCGCGCCTGCCCTAGGATCGACGCCGCTGCGCCAGCTGGAGGCGTCCGCCGTCCGGTCCTGGTACGGCAAAATCAGCGGCCCCAGCGGGCCGGGCCAGGTCACGGCAGCGAAGTGCTACCGGCTGCTGCGTGCCATCTGCACCACGGCCGTCGACGACAACCTCATCGCTCGAAACCCGTGTTCCATCCGTGGGGCGGGGCAGGAACGATCCAGCGAGCGACCGATGTTCACCCTCACTCAGGTCCAGGCACTCGTCGATGCCGTCGAGGATCGCTGGCGAGCGCTGATCCTCCTGGCCGCCTGGACGGGCCTGCGCATCGGTGAACTGTCGGCGCTGCGCCGGGAACACCTCGACCTCGACGCAGGCACCGTGAGCGTGAGGAGCTCGGTCGTCGACGTGATCGGGCAGGAACGTTCCTACGGACCGCCGAAGTCGGCCGCCGGCCGCCGAACGGTGGCCATCCCGCCGCACATCATCGACGACCTGGAGCACCACCTCGCGACGTATGCCCAGCCCGGCGCACAAGGGCTGGTCTTCGTAGGACCCAAGGGCGGGCCGATCCGACGCAACAACTTTTCGGCACGCGTATGGGCTCCAGCAGCCGAGACGGCCGGACTCCCGCCCGGCTCTCACCTACACGACCTGCGCGGCTGGGGCGCCACCATCGCCGCCCGGCATGGCGCTACCACGAAGGAACTGATGCACCGGCTCGGGCACGCCTCGCCCGCCACGGCGCTGCGATACCAACGCGCCGAGCAAGAAAGAGATGCCGCTCTCGCGGCCGCCATGAGCGCGGCAGTGAGGCAAGCGGACGGTGCCGCCTCGACCTGATCAGACACGGGTCAACGCCGCCCACGCGGTGGGCCGGTACCTGCGGGGCAAGGACCACCGCGACATGTCCGTGGGCCCGGGTTCTCGGCCGCTGGCCGCACTCGCCGCGTCGCTGCCCACCGGCGTGCGCCGCGGCGGCTTCTCGGCGATGGGCGCGCTGCAGGGCATCCCGCTGGACCAGGCCCGGCGGACCAGCGCCGACGACTGTCGGGCTGGCGCCGTCACATGTCCGCGGGGTCGGCCTCAGTTCGGGCAGACCTGGCCGGCAACAGCTGAAGACTCGCTGCCGCCGAGTTGCAGCGCGGCACGCTGGACGGTGGGAGACGCTCCCAGCAGGAGGAACTGCCGGTGGTGCCGGCCGGCGCGGCGGTAGGCGACGGCCAGGGCACGCAAGCCGTGGTGGTCGCTCACCGTCGCCCGGGTGACGTCGACGGTCCACTGCGCACAGCTGGTCACCAGGAGCGCGGAGACGGCGTCATGGAGCAGGTGCGCGGTCGCGTGGTCGAGTCGCCCGACCAGCTCGACCCGGCCGGTGACCAGGTCCAGATGGGCGAAGAGTTCCGGGACGTCGTCGGGACGCGCCTCGGCCGGGAACATGGACCGCAGGGCCACCACGATCACCTCGGCGGACGAGCATGGTCGCCGGCGACAGAGGGAGGAACCCGGCGCCCGCAGCACTGCGGGAGTGGCCGCGTTTTCGACCCGTCTCGACGCTAGCCCGCCCTACGCCGATCAGCCACCCGGCCGCAGCCGATGTCGACGCGACGACGCGCCGTGCGGGCTGGTGCACGTCGGCACCCGGAGCAGCGCAGTCAGCATTAGCGAATCGCTGGCTGGGAGGCCTGCCCTTGACATCGCCGGGCCGAGGACGGACACCGGGCGTGGACGCGGGGCTACCGTCTGCCTCCATGAGAGCGCGAGGAAGAACGCCTGCTCGGTGACGGACTCCCTGAGCTCGCTGCTGCGCGCGTCGCATCTGCTTGCACCGGACGACCTGGCCGCCACCGCAGCCGCCGAGGCCCGGCGGATGGGAGTCCGGGACACAGTCCTCTACCTGGCCGACTACGAGCAGGCCACGCTGCTCCCGCTGCCCGGCGCCGGGGTGCCGGAGCGCCAGGAGCTGCCGATCGAGGGCACGATGGCCGGGCGCGCCTTCCGGCGGGTGGAGATGGTCAACAGCACGGCCACCCAGGGCAGCCACCGGCTGTGGGTGCCCCTGCTGGACGGGGTGGAGCGGCTGGGCGTCGCCGAGCTGGAACTGCCGGCTCCGCCGAGTCCGGACCTGGAGCATGACCTGCGGGTGTTCGTCACCCTGGTCGCCGAGCTCATCGTGGTCAACGACGCCTACAGCGACGTCTTCTCCCGGCTGCGCCGGCGCAAGACCCTGTCCCTGGCCGCGGAGATGCAGTGGGAGCTGCTGCCGCCGCTGAGCTTCGGCACCGAGCGGCTCGTCATCACCGGCGGCCTGGAGCCGGCCTACGACATCGGCGGGGACTCCTTCGACTACGCCGTGAACGGGAGCACGGCCGATCTGCTGGTCATCGACGCGGTCGGGCACGGCCTGCCGGCAACGGTGCTGGCCAGCGTCGCGGTTGGCGCCTACCGGCACGCCCGCCGCAATGCACTGGACCTGCCCGACATCGCCGCCGAGATCAACACCGCCATCGCGGGGCAGTTCACCGGCAGCCAATTCGCCACCGCCGTGCTCGCTCGCCTCGACATCGACACCGGCCGGCTGCGGTGGGTCAACGCCGGGCATCCCGCACCCCTCATCGTGCGCGGCACCTCGCTGGTGCAGCCGCCGCACTGCCCGCCCAGCCGACCGCTGGGGCTGCAGGAGACCAAACCGACCTGCTGCGAGACCCGCCTTGAACCCGGGGACCGGGTGCTGCTGTACACCGACGGCGTCATCGAGGCCCGCTCCCCGGACGGGGAGTTCTTCGGCGAGCAGCGGCTGGCCGACTTCATCTCCGCCGCCGTGGCCGCCGGCGACTCCGCCCCGGAGACCGTCCGGCGGCTGATGCGCCACATCCTCACCCATCAGGCCGACCAACTCCAGGACGACGCCAGCATCGTGGTCCTGGAGTGGCTGACCGGCGATGAAGCACAGCTGCAGCTGGAGCGCTGAACCTTGCAGCCGAGACCCACTAAATGTCCTACGACCGGCCGTCGAGCACGGCGCGGCTGGGCTCCCCGCGCGACTGCGCCCGGTGAGTCTGGTCCGCGGCCGCCCATCATCGGGGACGCCTGCGACCGGCCGTCCTTGAGCGGAGGTCCGGCATCCACATCGGACCGTCCTGTCCTGACGGGCGCCTCGCGCGTAGGGTCAGCGATACGCCTGGTGCTCGGATCTACGTCCGCCCGGCCGAGCGCCGCCGGTTGAGGAAATTCTGGCCGAGTTGCCTTCGACCAGCCGAGCACACGCACCTTCCGTCGTCGAGACCTCCTCGCCGTCGGCCGACCAGATGGGCCCGGCACCGATGAGCGCAGACCAGCACGCCGAACGCCCACCCCTCGACCCACGCGACGCATTCGCGCAGTTGGGTGGACTCTCCTTCGACAACACGTCGATGGACGCGATGCTGCAACGGGTTGCGGAACTGGCCAAAGAGGTCATCCCCGGCGTCGCGGAGGCCTCAGTCAGCCTCATCGCCGCCGACAAGGCCACGACAGCCGCCTACACCGGCAAACTCGCCCTCGAGCTCGACGAGACCCAGTACGGCCGCGGCTACGGCCCGTGCCTGGAGGCGGCCGTCGGCGAGGAGATCCGGGAGATCACCGACGCCCGCGAGGAGACGCGCTGGCCCGACTACACCCGGATCTGCGTCGAACGCGGATCGCTGAGCTCCATCTCGGTGCCCGTGCCGGTGCGCGAAGGCATCCATAGCGGCCTCAACCTCTATGCGGTCGAGGCCCACGCCTTCGACGACGACGCCAAAGGTGTGGCCCGAACGTTCGCCTCCTACGCCGCCGTCGCGATCCACAACATGCACCTCTACGAGAGCGCCCGCGAGCTGGCCGAACACCTCGACATCGCGATGCGCACCCGGGCCGTCATCGAACAGGCCAAAGGCATCCTGATGAGCCAACGACGCTGCGACGCGACGGAGGCGTTCGACCTCCTCGCCGCCGCCTCACAGCGGTCCAACCGCAAGCTGCGCGACATCGCGCAGGGAATCGTCGACGGTGTCGCCGGTCAGGATCGGCACCAGAACTGAACGACACCCGTCGGGACGCCGAGCGCTGCGGCATCACCGGCGGATGATGATGCTGACCGGGACGCCGCCGTTCCTCGACGGCCAGCTCACCCGCCCCGGCTCGACCACCAGCTGCTCCACCGCGACGGGACCGCCACCGTTCCCAATCCGACGTCCGTGTGGTGAGGCGGCGCGACCGCCCGCGAGAGCCCGGTTGACCGGGGGCCACCGCCGAACGGCGGCGGTCGTGCTCACCTGCGCCGCGGCCTGCAAGGCGTGCGGCGACGAGTGTGCTCGTCACGAAGACATGCCCGAGCGCCCTCGCATTTGCGCCGACGCCTGCCGCCGTTGCGAGCAGGCCTGCCGAGATTCCGTCACCGCCCTCGGCTGACACGACCCCTGGGGGCCCGGCCGCGGTCCGCCGCGTCCGGGTCCTGAGGACCTCTCCGGCGCGCAGGTCGGTCCCTCCCGGAGTTCCTCCGTCCGCCTGGGTCTCCGGTACCGGAGGGCTCATCGCAGGCGGACCGGGCCCGCGTCGATCGAAGTCCGGAACAGGACGTATGGCTTGCGCCGCTCGTCCCGGCCGCCGCGGTACTTGTCCTGCCGGTACAGCTGGTTGGCCGTGACGTAGAGGAAGCCATCGGCGGCCACGCTCATGGTGTCCGGCCACAGCAGCCGCGAATCATGGACGACGGTCTCCCAGGTGCCGTCGGGCAGCCGACGGTGAATCGCGTTGTGCTCGCCGTCGGTGACGTAGAGCCGGCCGGCGTCGTCGGTCTCCAGGCCGTCGCTGACGCACCCCTTGTCGCCCTCGTCCCGCACGGTGGCGGCGACATCGTCGTCGTCCGTGGACCGGTCGACCAACGCATCGACCGACACGCTGTACCAGCGCCGGCCCGCCATCGGGCAGTAGAAGAGCCGCTCGCCGTCGGCGGAGATCGCGATGCCGTCGGCACCCATGCAGATCGGCGACGTCGTCCCGTCCTCGGCGCGCTCGATGAACTCCTGGCCCTCGACGACCATCCGCAGGTCCGGCGGGGTCACCGCCTTGGTGCTCGGGTGCTCGTGCAGCCGCCGCCAGGACTGCCCCGTCGCCAGGTCGACGACGATGATCCCGTTCGGCCCCTGGTCGGAGGAGTCGGTGATGAACGCCATCCCCGCCTCGCCCCGGCGCAGGTCGAAGCGGACGTCGTTGAGGTAGGTCGTCGGCAGTGCGACCTCGGTCGGGAAAAGGATCGTCTGCACGACCTGATCGGTGGCCAGGTCGATGCAGACCAGCTTCGGTCCGCCGTGCTCGGTGGGCTGGAACATCGGGCTGCCGGTGTCGAGCACCCACAGCCGGTCGGCGGGGTCGACGACGACGCTCTGCACCGACACGAACCTCTCGGGGTCGGCGTCGGACCGGTTGTCGTTGAGTTCCTGGTCCGGAAAGGCAGCAGCTTCCTGGCCCTCACGGATCTCCCCGACCGTGAAGCCGACGTCATCGCCCCATTTCGGGTAGCAGACGAACACCCGGCCGGTGTGGGAGACGGTCACGCCGGTGGGCATCGCGCCGGAGAACAGGTGCACGACCTCCAGCCCGCCGAGCGTTTCGTCCGCCGCGGGCTGCTGGGCCGTGCTCACCGGGCCGCCATTGCGGTGCCGAAGGCGCGCGTGAAGTGCTGCGCCGCCTCGCGCTGGGCCTGGTCGGCCTCGTCCAGGACGGCCGCGGCGCCGAAGAACTCGTGCATCACGCCGGCGTAGAACCGGTGCGTCGTCGGCACCCCCGCCGCCTCCAGCTTGCGGGCGAACTCCTGCCCCTGGCTGCGTAGCACGTCCCGCTCGTCGGTGATCACCAGCGTCGGCGGCATCTGCGCCAGCTGCTCCGACGACCAGCCGAGCAGGTCCACGCGCGGGTCCTTCGCGCCCTCCGGGACGCCTTGGAACGCGTGCATCGCCATCCACGACAGCAGCGGCCGGTTGAGGGGGCGGCCGTCGGCGGCGTCGTCCATCGACTCGCCGAACTGCTCGCCCGTGGTCAGCGGGTAGACGCAGACCACCGCCGATGGCAGCGGCTCCCCCGCCTCGGCGAGCTGCAGGACGGTCGCCGGGGCCATGTTCCCGCCCACGGACTCGCCGCCGATGCCGATACGGGTGGGGTCGCCGCCGAGCTCCGCAGCGTGCGCGACGGTCCACAGATAGGCCGTTAGGACGTCGTCGTGGGACGCCGGGAACACCGCCTCCGGTGCCCGCCGGTAGTCGGGACTGACCACGATCGCGCCGGTCTTGTTCGCCAGACCGCGACACGAGGCGTCGTAGGTGTCGATGTCGAACAGCACCCAGCCGCCCCCGTGGATCCACACGATGACCGGAAGTGGGCCGGCCGGCGCCTGTGCCGGCGTGTACACCCGCACCCTCATCTCACCCTCGGCGCCGTCGGGGATCATCCGGTCCTCGACCGAACCGACCGGCTCGGGGCCGGAGATGCCGCGGTCGGCCATGACCTTCTTCACCGCGTCGTCCGGGCCGGGCTGCTTCCGGGCCTGGGCGGGCTCCAGGATCTCGAACGGCAGCGGGCCCAGCGAGGAGTGCGCGTCGACGATCGCCTGCGCCTGCGGCGTCAGCAGGCCCGACGGGTCGGTCGCCATCTCCTTCTGCTTGCCCGAGAGCAAGTCGCGCACGGAGTCCAGCGGCTTGGCCAGCAGACCGGCGACGCGCTCGGCGAGGCCCTCGCTCGGCGCGTGCGGATGCGGCCGGGTGGGCGCCTGCCGCTTGGCGGCGAGGAACTGTCCGCCGAGCTCGGCCATCCGCTCGGGGCCGGCCTTCTGACGGAACTCCGGCAGCTCCTCGTCCTCCTCGTCGTGCACGTGGTGGCGTACGACCTCCATGAGCTTCGTGAGCGCCTGCTCGAATTCGGCCTCGCCGGGCTCGGTCCGGCCGAGGACGACGAGCAGTTCCTTGATCTGCTGGTGTTCGTGCTCGGCGTCGTCGTGCTCGTCGGTCATGCCGACCTCGGGCCAGATCGGGTAGAGCACCGTCTCCTCGGCAAAGGCGTGCAACGCCAGCTCCAGCGAGATCTGGTCCACGAGCACCCGACGGTTGCCGCGGCCGGCCTCCAGGTGCTGGAACTGCCGCTCGACGACCGCGTGGTCGTCGGCGATCAGGTGGTCGATGTCGCCGGGCTGGGTCGGGTAGGACAGCGCCACAGAAGAGCTCCTCGCGGTGGATGTGAGGGCGGTCGGCACACGCCTGGTCTCAGCCGCCGTCCCGTCGTGACGAGCGATCCGTCGTGCGCCACCTACCCGCCGTATCCGCAGCTACACCGCCGGGTCGATGCGTGTCACAACCACTACGGGGTACGGCCTGAGCCATGACCGTCGAGGTGGCACCCGGAACCGTGGCCGTCTACACCGACGTGATCTGCGCGTGGTCCACCGTGGCCCTGCACCGCTTCTACACGGCCCGGTCACGCCTCGGCCTGGACGACGCCGTGCACGTCGACCACCGGCTCTTCCTCCTCGAGGACGTCAACTCCTTCGCCATCCCCATGCGCATGCTGAACGCCGAGCTCCCCGTCGTCGGTCAGCTCGAGCCCGAACTCGGCATCACCCCGTGGCAGGGACAGCCCTCGGACTGGCCGGTGACCGTGCTCCTGACCAACGAGGCCGTGCATGCCGCGAAGGCGCAGTCGCCGGCCGCCGCCGAGCAGCTGGACATGGCTCTACGGCTGGCCTTCTTCCGCGACAGCCGCTGCATCTCGATGCTGCACGAGGTCGTGGACGTCGCCCGCGGCTGCGACGCCGTGGACGCCGACGCGATCGCCGCCGCCCTGGACGACGGCCGCGCCCGCGGGCCGATGATGGCCGACTATCGGACACACGCCGGCGAGGTGCAGGGCAGCCCGCACTTCTTCCTCGCCGACGGCTCCGACGTGCACAACCCCGGCACCGAGCAACACTCCTCCGACGCCCGCTACCCGGTGGTCGACGCCGACGACCCGTCGGCCTACGAGGACCTGGTGCGGCGCGCCGCCGGGGCATCGCGGTGAGCGACCGGCTGGTCGCGGACCTGGTCGTCGAGCGGCTGCGCGCGTGGGGCGTCCCGCGCGTGTTCGGCTACTCCGGCGACGGGATCAACGCGGTCATGGGCGCGCTGCGCCGGGCCGGCGGCGACCCGGCGTTCGTCCAGGCGCGGCACGAGGAGGCGGCCGCATTCATGGCGGTCGGGCACGCGAAGTACACCGGCGGCGTGGGCGTCGTCCTCTCCACCCAGGGGCCGGGTGCCGTCCACCTGCTCAACGGGCTCTACGACGCCAAGCTCGACGGCGTGCCCGTGGTCGCGGTCATGGGTCAGCAGCAGCGCACCGTGCTGGGCGCCGAGTACCAGCAGGAGATCGACCTGCTGTCGCTGGTGAAGGACGTCGCCGCGCAGTTCGCCCAGACCGTGACGGCGCCCGAGCAGGCGGCCATGGTGCTCGACCGGGCGTTCCGCACCGCGCTGGAGACCCGCTCCCCCACCGTCGTCGTCCTGCCGCACGACGTGCAGCAACAGCCGGCTCCCGAGCCGGAGCAGGAGCACGGGGTGGTCATCACCGCGCCCACGTGGCGGCGGGGCCGGCACCTGCCGGCCGACGAGGATCTGCGTGCCGCCGCCGACGTGCTCAACGCCGGGCAGCGGGTGGCGCTGCTGGTCGGGCAGGGCGCCCGCGGCGCGCAGGAGGAGGTGGTCGCCGTGGCCGACCGGCTCGGCGCCGGGATCGCCACCAGCCTGCTCGGCAAACCGTACGTGGACGAGACGCTGCCGGCCGCCGCCGGCGTGATGGGCCACCTCGGGACGACGGCCAGCGCTGTCCTGCTCGGCGGCTGCGACACCCTGCTGCTGGTCGGCACCAACGACCCGTGGACCGAGTTCTACCCCGCGCCCGGTCAGGCGCGGGCGGTGCAGATCGACGTCGACGGCCGCCACCTCGGCGACCGCTACCCGGTCGAGGTCGGGCTGCCCGGCGACGCCGCGGAGACCCTGCGCGCGCTGCTGCCCCTCCTGGCCGACCGGGGCGGGTCCCCGTGGCAGGCCGAGGTGGAGGGCGCCGTCCGGTCCTGGCACGACCTGTCCGCCGAGCGCGCGCGGACGCCGGCGACCCCGGTCAACCCCGAGGCCGTGCTCGCCGAGCTGAGCCCGCGGCTGCCGGCGGACGCGCAGGTCGCCGTCGACGTCGGGTCGGTGACCTACTGGTACGCCCGCCAGCTCCGGCTGCCCCGGGGCGTGCCCGCGCACCTGTCCAGCACGCTGGCCTCGATGGGCTGCGCGGTGCCCTACGCGCTCGCGGCCAAGCTCGCCGCGCCGGACCGCCCGGTCGTGGCTCTCTCCGGTGACGGCGCGATGCAGATGCTGGGCAACGCCGAGCTCGTCACGGTCGCCCACCGCTGGCGGCAGTGGGCCGACCCGCGGTTCGTCGTCTGCGTGCTGGCCAACCGCGACCTCGCCGAGGTGTCCTGGGAGCAGCGGGAGATGGAGGGCGACCCCCGATTCGACGACAGCCAGACGCTGCCCGACTTCCCCTACGCCGGCTACGCCGACCTGCTCGGGCTCACCGGTATCCGGGTCGACGACCCGGCCGGGCTCGGCTCAGCGTGGGACCAGGCCCTGGCCGCCGACCGACCCGTCGTCCTCGAGGTCCGCACCGACCCGGACGTCCCGCTGCTCCCGCCCTTCCCCGCAGGCGAGCAGAAGCTCAGCTCCTTCCGCGCCGGACTGGCGCAGGAGGGCCCGTCCGGCGAGCACGCCCGGCAACTGCTCGACACCTACGCCGAACACGAGGCACGCAGTACCCAAAGCTGAGGCCCATCCCCCATTCGCCGACACCGGCTCGACGCCGGGGTGAGCGCGACGGACCGACCGTCGGTGGATTCGGCCGTAGGGGCGAGCGGTTCTGCAGGCTGCACGGGCGACCGTCGGAACGACGTCGCGAGGCCCGCGGTGATCAGGAACGGCCCGGCCCATGTGTGGGTCACTGGTGACCAACCGCTCCTCCGGGCCATGGGCGACGTTCGGATCGGCTCGTCGGAGACCGTCGGTCGACTGCTATCCCGAGTGGCGGCAGCGTCCTCGCTCGGCTCGACTGTCCGTGTCGGTGCCTACCTCGATCCGATCAGGATCGACGAGGCGCCGGGAGGGCCCCGGTGCCGGCACCACGTCAGCCCCAGGAGGACGTCATGACCAGCGGCGACAGCGAGACCGGCGACGTCACCGGCACCAAGGACAAGGACTACAACCTCATCTGGTTCACCGAGGCCTGCCTGAGCAACGCCCTGCGCCTGGAGACCGACATCCAGGACGCCGAGCGGGACGGCGACAACGAACTCGCTGACCTCTTCCGCCGGGCACAGGGCGAGAGCCGCAAGGGCGCCGAGCAGGGCAAGCAGATGCTCGCCAGCCGGATCCGAGGCTGAGCTACGCCCGGACGATGGGCGGGAACCCATCCTCCTGCCCCGTGCCCCACACGAACACCAGGCGGTGACGGGCGGCGGCCCGTAGCGGCTCGAGACCCGCGAGGAGATCCGGTGTCCTCGCGGCCGCGACGACCTCGGCGTGGCCGGACAGCGGCGCACCGGGCGTCGGCGACCCTGTGGCGTGGTGGATGCCGACGGCGTAGGCGACCATCACCGGGCGGCGGGGGCCCCGGCGTCCCGCGTTGGGCGAGCCCCGGCCCACCACCCCCTGGTCAGCAACGGGGCACTGCACGCAGGCAAGCGCCGTCACTGGGCCAGCCGGGGCAGCAGCCACCGGTTCAGCCAGTCGATGGTCCGGTCCATGACCTGCTCGAGCGCCGCGGGCTCGACGAACAGGGAGGTCGCGCCAGGGACGACGGCGATCTCGTGCTCGGTCGTGAGGCGGGCTCCGGCGTCGCGGTTGAACTCGACCACCGGCTGGTCGGCACCGCCGACGACGAGGAGCGTGGGGTTCGGACCCGGGCCAGGGCGTCATCGGCGAGGTCGGGTCGGCGGCCGCAGGAGACGAGGGCGGAGATGCGGTCGGGGCGGTCGGCGGCGGTGATGAGCGCGGCGGCCGCGCCGGTGCTCGCCCCGAAAACGGCGAGCGGCAGCCTCCTGATCCCGTCGGCGTCGTCGAGCCAGTCGGCCGCGTCGGTCAGCCGCCCGGCCAGGAACGGGACGTCGAAGCGGAGTGCGCGGGCGTCCGCGCCGATCTGCCCCTCATCCTCGGTGAGCAGATCCATCAACAGCGTGCCGTAGCCCGCCTGCTGCAGGGCGGCGGCGACCTGCTGGTCGCGGGGCTGTGCCGGCTGCTGCCGCTGCCGTGGGCGAACAGCACCAGACCGCGCGCCCCTCGCGAAACGGCGAGGTCATCGATGAGGGACACGGACGAGGTCGGCGCCTCGACCGTGCGGTCAGTCGGCACTGGGATAGGTCTCCATCTCCGCCCCGGACGTGTGGACGTCGTGCAGGGGCGTCAACGCCCGGGACTCGTCGAACCAGCAGAAGGCGTCGTAGCGGCGGCCCAGCACAGTGGGCACGTAGTTGCCCCATCGCTCGGCGCCCGGGTGGTACACGACGCCGACGGCTCGGTGCGCCCGCTCCTCGGCCAGCCAGGTCGGCAGCTCGCGCGGGAAGAGGAACAGCGCGCTGGCCTCGGGCACCGAATCGTGCAGCAGCGCCTCGGTGCTGCCGGGCCGGGCGGGCGGCAGCGGCATCCGCTGCATCGGCGCACCCCAGCTCTCCCCGGCGACCACGCTGCCGTGATGGCTGCCGAAGCCGACGACGACGACGTCGTCTTCGCCGTACCGCTCGCGGGCCAGCTGCCCGAGATTCACCAACCCCCGGTCGGCCATGTCGGTGTACCGCGCGTCGCCGACGTGGGTGTTGTGCTCCCAGACGACCGCCTTGGCACCCGGTCCGTGGTGGTCGAGGAGCCGGTCGAGGGTGTCGGCCATGTGGTGGTCGCGCACGTTCCACGACTCCGTTCCGCCGCGGACCATCGCGCGGTAGTAGGCCTCCGCGCCGGCGGCGACGAGGGCGTTCTGCTGGGCGTTAAATGCCGTGTCGCGGTCCGGCACCCCGTCATCGGAGATCCGCGTCCGGAGGTCGCCGAGCATGGACACGACGGCGTGCTCGCAGCTGGTGGGGACCAGCCGCGTGGCTCGGGCGTAGGCCTGCGGGTCCTCGGCGTAGGGCTCGAAGCAGCGGAACGCCGCCCGGGCCGTCTCGACGTGCTCGGGCTCGTGCTCCTCCAGGTAGCCCAGGATCGCCCGCAGCGAGTCCCAGAGGCTGTAGACGTCCAGGCCGTAGAAGCCCGCTCTCGCCTCGACCGGACGCGCGGCGTTGTGGGCGCGCAGCCATCGGGTGAACTCGGCGACCTCCTCGTTGGCCCACATCCACGTCGGCCAGCGCTCGTAGCCGCGCAGCACCTCGCGGGGGTCCTCGGCGGCGGAGGCCAGCGTCACCGAGCAGTTGACCCGGTAGCAGTCGGGCCAGTCCCCCTCCACCCCGACGAAGGAGAAGCCCCGCTCGCCGATGAGCCGACGGGTGAGCGCGGCCCGCCACGCGTAGTACTCGTGCGTGCCGTGCGAGGCCTCGCCGAGCAGCACCACCCGCGCGTCCCCGACCCGCTCCAGCAGCGGCTCGAGGTCATCCGGATCCCGCAGCGGCAGGGCCTGGTCCCGCACCTGCGCCTCGACCTCGTCCATCCGAGCGCCCCCTCCGGGGATCTTCCATCCCGTGGGCGCCCTACCCCCTGCTCCCGTCGGCATGCCCAGGAGGCGGCTCGTCGGGAACGCGGCGGATCGACGGGCACCTGGAGCCGTGCGTCGGCGTTGCCGTCGCCCCGTCCGGGGTAGGGCCCGGCGAGGACGGCCACCCCGGATGACCCGGTGTGCCCGGAGGAGGAGACCCATGGCCGCGACCATCAAACCCTTCCGCGATCGGACGGAAGCGGGACGCGCACTCGCCGTCCGCCTGGCCGGACACGCCTCCCCCGACCTCGTCGTCCTCGGCCTGCCGCGAGGAGGCGTCGTGGTCGCCGCGGAGGTCGCCCGCCCGCTGGGCGGGAGGTTGGACATCGTCGTCGTCCGCAAGCTCGGTGTGCCCTGGCAGCCCGAGCTCGCCATGGGCGCGATCGCCGCCGTCGACTCCGAGGTCGAGACGATCCGCGAGGAGCGCGTGCTCGGCCAGGTGCAGGTGGACGAGGCGGCCTTCGCCCGGGCCCGGGAGCGCGAGATCACCGAGCTGCGCCGCCGGGAGGACGCCTATCGGCAGGGCCGGCCGCCCACCCCGCTGGACGGCCGCCCCGTCGTCGTGGTCGACGACGGCCTCGCCACCGGCTCGACGATGCGCGCCGCCGTCGCGGCCGTCCGCCGGCAGCAGCCCGCACGGCTCACCGTGGCCGTGCCCGTCGGCTCCCCCCGGGTCTGCACGGCGTTCCAGGACGAGGTGGACGACGTCGTCTGCCTCTGGGCGCCCGACTCGTTCTCCGCGGTGGGACAGGGCTACGAGGACTTCCGCGCGACCACCGACGACGAGGTCCGCGACGCGCTGGCCCGCGCGAGCGCCTGACCGTGCGGGCGCCCGCAGGTCGAGCAGGCGGCACCCACCCGACCCGGCGTAGGCCGCCGTCCGTCGGGTAGGGCAACCAGTGAGGTCCGACGACGGAGAGGCTCAGCGATGAAGGCAGTGGTGTGGCACGGCGTCGGGGACATCCGGCTCGACGACGTCCCCGACCCGACCATCCAGGACCCCACCGACGCGATCGTGGAGATCACCGCGAGCGCCATCTGCGGCACCGACCTGCACTTCGTGCGCGGCACCATGTCCGGCATGGTCGAGGGCACGATCCTCGGCCACGAGGCGGTCGGCATCGTCCGCGAGATCGGGCCCGGGGTGCGGAACCTACGCCCGGGGGACCGGGTCGTCATCCCGTCCACGATCGGCTGCGGCACCTGCTCGTACTGCCGGGCCGGCTACTACGCCCAGTGCGACAACGCGAACCCGAACGGCGCCGCCGCCGGCACCTGCTTCTTCGGCGGCCCGCAGACCACCGGCCCGATCGACGGCCTCCAGGCGCAGTACGCCCGCATCCCGTACGCGAACGTCGGCCCCGTCTGGGTGCCCGAGGAGGTTGGCGACGACGCGGCCATCATGCTGTCCGACATCTACCCGACCGCCTGGTTCGGCGCCCGTCTCGCCGAGGTCGGCCAGGGCGACACCGTGCTTGTGCTCGGTGCGGGACCGGTCGGCCAGTTCGCTGTGACCAGCGCTTTCCAGCAGGGCGCCGGGCGCGTCCTCGTCGTCGACGGCATCGGCAGCCGGCTGGATCAGGCCCGCGCCCGCGGCGCGGAGGCGATCGACTTCAACAGCGAGGACCCCGTGGCCGTCGTGAAGGAGCTCACCGGTGGCATCGGCGTCGACCGGGTGATCGATGCGGTCGGCGTCGATGCGCAGCGGCCGAAGAGTGGGCCCGCCGCTGAGTCCGGTGAACAGCAGGCGGAGCAGTTCGACCAGGAGCGGTCGCAGGTCGCCCCGGAGCAGGCCCCGCAGGGCGACACCTGGGTGCCGGGCGACGCGCCCAGCCAGTCGCTGCAGTGGGCCGTGGAGGCCGTGGCCAAGGCCGGCAGCATCGGGATCATTGGCGTCTACCCGCCGCAGATGACGAGCTTCCCCACCGGTGCGGCGATGAACAAGAACCTCACCGTGAAGATGGGTAACTGCAATCACCGCCGGTACATCCCGCACCTGCTCGACCTGGTGCGCACCGGCGCCATCGACCCCTCCACGGTCCTGACCCAGGTCGGCGAGATGCCCTCGGTGATCGACGCCTACGAGACCTTCGACCAGCGGCAGACCGGCTGGACCAAGGTCGCCCTCGACCCGTCGTCCTGACGACCTTCCCCCGACGAGAGGAGACGCCGTGTCCGGCTCCGTGACCGCCCAGGAGGCGCTCGGCCACCTCGTCGACGTCGGCGACCCCGCCGACAAGGACGCCCTCGTGGTTGCGGCAGAGCAGGCCTGCTACGACAGCGAGTCCGGCATCGCCGAGACCTCGCGCGACCCTCAGCAGGACTGCGGCACGGGCGAGGACCGGCGCACGGTCTTGTCGGACGCTCCGGCGGTAGCCGCAAACGAGGAGGAACGGTCTGAACATCGACAGGTCGCACGTCGTCCAGGTACTGCGCGCCGGCGGTCGAACCGACCAGGCACGTCGAGCCGAGGAGGTGCTGGACGTGGAGGTCGACACCGTTCGCGATGCCGACCTCCTCCGCGAGCTCGGTATCGACCCCGACAGCCGGGCGCAAGGCGGCGGACTGGCCCTGCGCTGATCCTCCAGCCGACGGCAGCCCTGTCCCCAACACCACACCCGGAGGTGTCCATGGCCGCTCACGCCGGCGAGAAGGCGCAGAAGACCGGCGACTTCTACTGCGCCCACTTCAGCGAGAAGGTGCACGTGACGCAGGGGGACGAGATCCCCCCGTGCCCCAACGGGCACAAGACGTTCGAGACCCGCCGCAACGAACCGGGCAACAAAAGCTGACGCGGAACCGAAGTGCCGTCGCCCACGCCGGCGTCGGTTCGGACGGCGCCCGAGTTCGGCGCACCCCTCGCGCAGGTGGTCACCCACCTTCCGGAATTCACCGGCCACACCGCCGCGACAACCGGGAGCAGGCGCCTGACAGGGAAGAAGCCCATGACGACACCGCCGACCCCGGCGCCGCAACCGCCCTCGCCTTTGCCTTCCCCGATCCGGTCTCGCCACCCGGCCCCGCGCCCGTGCCGCAGCCGGATCCCACCGAGCCGATTGCCCCGGCACCGACCGCCCCGCCTCCCGTCTGATCCACGCGACTCATCGAGAGCCCGGGAGACCTTCATCCGGAAGGGGCGGCACTGCGGCTCCGCGGCGGTACCGCCGCCGCCCGCGGCGCCACCCTGCGCGAGGGTGCTCCTCCGACTCGGACTCTGGACCCCATCTCGTCGCAGACCTCATCAGCGACGGCGGTCCGCCCACGGTGATGCCAGGACTGCGTGAGCCCTTCCAGCGCCGGCCACGCCGAGCACGCCCCCCTGTACGCGGCCCGCCAGCCGAACCCGGGCGATTCCCGACGCGCTCACCATCCGAGGTACGCCAGTACGCCACGAACCGGCGGACGCCCCCGTGACCGGCTCACCGATTCAGCTACGGGTAGGGCATCGAGCGTGCCGGACGTCTCGACCGACCAGTTGCGCCGCTACCGGCGGGCCGCGGACTACCTGGCCGCGGCCATGATTCACCTTCAGGACAACGTCCTGCTCCGCCAGCCGCTCAGCGTCGAGCACCTGAAACCGCGGCTCCTCGGTCACTGGCGCACCTGCCCGGGGATCACCTTCGTGTACGCGGGGTTGAACCGGCTGGTGGATGGCCATCCGCTGAGCCGCCTGCTCGACCGCTGATGCGCCGACCGACCACTGCTCCAGGTGCGGTCACGCACCACTGTGCGCCGCGCAGCATCCGGCGGCTATCTGACGCGCCTCCCCACCGCCCGCCCTCCTGACCTCGACGGGCTCAGCTCGTCTGTGCCGTTGCCGATGCCTGCGGTGGACCGACGGTCGAGCGTGGCCGACGATGCGGCATGAGCGCGTATCGGTGGCTGACAGGGCAGCTCAGTCGGAGACTGGTCTCATGTCGTCGACGACGTCCTCTCCGTCGCGATTGGTGAGCGACGAATTGTGGACGACGTTCGAGACCGTCGTCCCGCGCCAGGAGGTGCCCCTGCATGGGCGTACAGGACGGCCGCGCACACCCGACCGGCAGGTGCTCGAGGGCATCGCCTACGTGCTGACCACCGGCATCGCGTGGACCAAGGTGCCCGAGGACCTTGGATGCTCCGGCTGGACCTGTTGGCGGCGGATGCACGAGTGGGAGAAGCTGGGAGTGTTCATCCAGCTCCATCAGAGCCTCGTCGAGAAGTTCGGAGAACAGGGCGAGCGCGAGTGGTCCCGCGCCGGTCTCGATGCGCTCATGAGACGGATGGGACCAGCGGGCCGCTCGGGGAGTCCGTCTCACGCAGCCTGAGCCAGGCTCGAACGGTGCAGTAACTCGGCGTAGAGCCGCTCGTACCCGTCGGCCATCACGGCGGGGGCGAACCGGCGGCGCGCGGCGGCGGCGCAGTCGGCGGGGTCGATCTCGTCGAGCCGGCGCAGCGCCGCGGCGAAGGCCGCCTCGTCCTCGGGGAGGAAGCCGGTGACGCCGGGGTCGACCAGGGAGGGCAGGCAGCCCAGCGGGGAGGCGACGACCGGCGTCCCCGCGGCGAGCGCCTCGCACACCGCCGTCCCGCCCGGCTCGGGCCAGCGGATGGGGAACAGCACGGCGCGCGACCGGCGCAGCAGGTCGTCCTTCCGGGCGCCGGAGACGCTGCCGATCCAGCGCGCGGAGCCGTCGTCGAGCAGCGGCTCGACGTGCTCGCGGAACCAGCGGACGTCCGGGTAGCCGGCCACCGGGCTCGCCGGGTCGGCCAGCGCCGCATCGAGCGCGGCCCGGTCGGGCTGCCCGCCCACCGGCCCGGCGAGCACGAGCGGCACCCCGGCGGCGCGGCAGGCGCGCAGCGCGACGTCGGTGCCCTTGAGCTCGCAGATCCGCGACAGCACCAGCACCGAGTCCGAGCGCTCCTCACGCGGCACCGGCGGCCCCTCCGGGAGAGGGACGGCGAGCGGCACCGCGCCGAGCGTCTGCCGCCGCAGCAGCTCCGGGCCGCGGGCCACCTGCGAGTCGGACACCCCGGCGTAGAAGACCCGCCCGCCGCCGTCGAACGACGCGTAGAACTCCGCGTTGCGCCGCAGGTCCCAGTGCAGGGTGTGCAGCACCGGCGGCGCGCCCGGGCCGAGCGCGGCGAGCACCGCCGGGCCCACCACCTCCAGGTGGGTGTGCACCAGGTCGAAGGGCGCCCCGGCCGCCGCGTGCCGGCCGATCTCCGCCACGACCGCCTGCGCGTGCGCGTGCGCCACCCCGGTGACCTGCGGGTAGGGCGCGGCCAGCTCCGCGAACCGCCCGGTCGGGAACGCCGCCACCCGGCCGTCGGCCGGCAGCGTGCTCTCCCCCACCGTGGCCAGGACGACGGTGTGCCCGCGGCGGCGCAGCTCCGTGGTGAGCGTGGCGACGACGTTCTCCAGCCCGCCGTACCCGAGCGGGGGCACCGGCAGCCAGGGGCCGGCGTCCATCAGGACCTTCACCGGTCCGCTCCCCGCACCCGCGCGCCGCGGTACCCGGGCACCGTGCGCATCGGCGGCCGCTCCCGGACGCCGACCTCCCAGGTGACCGCCTCCACCGCCGTCCCGGCGCGCACGTACTGCACCAGCCGGTCCTCGGGCACCCCGATGCCGGGGCAGCGGGCCAGCGCGGTCTGCAGCACCTGCCCGGCCATGCGGCCCAGCGCCGCGTCGCTCTGGTGGGAGTGCCGGCGGGTGCCGAGGTCGACCTGGGCCAGCGCGTCGACGCCGGCCAGCTCGGCCAGGTCGATCAGCAGGCCGAGCTCCACGCCGTAGTGCGACACGAACGGCACCTGCTCGAGCAGCTCCCGGCGGCCGGCGTACTCGCCCGACAGCGGCTGCACGAACCCGGACAGGTGCGGCCACAACGCGTTGAGCAGCGGCCGCGCGGTCAGCTCGGTGACCCGGCCCCCACCGGTGGGCACCAGCCCCTCGTGCGTCTGCATCGGCCGGTCGTAGAGGCCCTTGACGTACCCGATCGCCGGATCGGTGAGCAGCGGCCCGAGCAGGCCGACGACGAACCGCGGGTCGAACTCGACCAAGTCCGAGTCGACGAAGACCACGAGGTCGCCGGAGGTCACGAACAGCGACTTCCACAGCGCCTCGCCCTTGCCCGGGACGTGCCCGCGCTCGGGCAGGACGTCGTCCACGTGCACGACGCGGGCGCCGGCCGCCGCGGCGCGCGCCGCCGTCCGGTCGGTCGACCCGCTGTCGACGACGACCACCTCGTCGACCAGCGGCACGGCGTCGACCAGCTCCCGGCGCAGCGCCGCGACGATCGCACCGACCGTCCGCTCCTCGTCCAGGGCGGGCAGCACCACGCTCACCGTGAGGTCCTGCCGGCGCTTGCGCTCCAGCAGCCGGCACGGGTCGTAGTCCCGGGCGGAGAAGGTGCGGCGGTTCAACCAGCGAGCGACGTCGATGCGCATTCGGACCCTCTCGGTCGGGTGCTGCTTCCCGTCCCCGTCGGCCATGCCTACCCCGGAACAGCGCCATCCGTCACCCCGTCGGCGCGCGGCTCACCTGCTCCGACGGCACGATGCGGCCATGGGCATCCGGGTGGGACTGGTCGGTGCGGGCGGGGTCGGGGCCCGCCACGCCCGCGTGCTCTCGGGCTTCGCCGACGTCGAGCTGGCCGGGATCTGGGACGCCGCACCGGGCGCCGCCGCGGCCCTGGCCGCCGAGGTCGGCAGCACGGAGGCGCCGGACCTGGACGCCCTGCTCGGCCGCGGGCCGGACGCGGTGTGGGTCTGCGTGCCGCCGTTCGCGCACGGCGACCTGGAGCTGGCTCTGGTCCGCGCCGGGCTGCCCTTCTTCGTCGAGAAGCCGCTGGCCGCCGACCTGCCGGTGGCCGAGCGGGTCGCCGCGGCGGTCGCGGACGCCGGGCTGCCGACGGCGACCGGCTACCACTGGCGGCACCTGGACACCGTCGCCCGGGCCCGCGCGGCGCTGGCCGGCCGGACGGTGCGGCTGGTCGACGCGCGGTGGTGGGGCACGACGCCGCCGCCGGCGTGGTGGAGCCGCGCGGACCGGTCCGGCGGTCAGGTGGTCGAGCAGGCCACCCACGTGCTCGACCTGCTGCGGGTGCTGGCCGGGGAGGTCGCCGAGGTGGTCGGGGGTGCGGCGCCCTCCACCCGCGAGGGCCGGGACGTGCCCGACGCGACCGCCGCCGTGCTGCGGCTGGAGTCCGGCGCGGTCGGCACGGTGAGCACCTCGTGCGTGCTGCCGGCCCCGACCGCAGCCGGGCTGGAGGTGGTCGCCGACGGGACGTCGGTGCACCTCACCGAGACCGCGCTGCGGGTCCGCACGCCCGGCGGCGACGAGGAGTCCACACCCGCCGTCGAGCCCCGCACCGCCGTCGACCGCGCCTTCGTCGACGTCCTCTCCGGGCGACCCGCACCGCCGGGTCTCGTCGACGTCGCCGAGGCGCTGGCCACCCACCGCCTCGGGTGGGCGGTCGCCGAGGCCACCCGCACCGGGACGACGGTGCGGGTGCCGCGGTGAGCGTCGTCCGCACGCTCGTCGTCCCCCGGGCCGGGGTGCTCGAGGTCGAGGAGACCCCCGAGCCGCCGCTGGACGAGGCCGCTTCCGCGCCGAGACCCTCTACAGCGGGCTGTCTGCCGGGACCGAGTTCACCTGGTACCGCGGCCCGAGCCCCTACCTCGCCTCCGCTGGGACGCCGAGTTCGGCCTGTTCGACCCGGCGGCCGGCGCAGTCGTTCCCGGTGCGGCGGCTGGGCTACATGGAGCTCGCCCGGGTGACCGACAGCCGAGCCGCGGCGGTGGAGGCCGAGGGCTCGGTCGTCGCGATGCGTTCACCCGTCGACGAAGCAGGTGGGGTTGGCGTTCGGTGGGCCACCACGGACGGGAATCTCTATTGCGTGCCGAGCCAGCGGGTGGGCACCGGGTCCCGCGATCACCTGGAGCAAGTCATGGCAGAGAAGCCAGGCACAGTGAACGTGACATCACGGACGACAGCATCCGCGTCCGTCAGCTCAGCCACTACCAGTTCTCGTGGATCGCCCAGGAAGCGGGCGAGGCTGGCGTCTTCACCATGCAACTCGTGACGGACCAAGGGGTGCGGGAAGAAGTTCTCACGGTGTCCGCAGAGGATGCCGACGTCTTGCAAAACCTGCTCAGGCCTAGCGAGGACGTCCACTTCGACGTGGGTCGGCGGGTCCTCATGTTCGGTACGACTCCCGTCGGGAAGTGAGCGTCGCTTCGCGGCGACCCGCACCGAACATGCCCCGCCGTCGGGTTGCGGATAGGCTCCAAGGTCCGAGGGGCGCTAGTGCATCCACGAGGGGCATGGGTGCGCGGATGAACACTTCGTCCGAGGACGTTGTCACCACCGCCCGAGTGCAGCCGACCGACGCCATAGGCCAGTTCGTACCGACCAATCCGCGTCAGCGCGTGCGAGTCGCTGCGCCCAAGACGGCGATGCCCTGACGAGCGAGCCCGATCGGGTCGTCGGTGCAGATTCTGTCGATGCCAAGTCGGGCCATCTGCCGGACCTCATACCGGTTTGTTGAAGACCCCCACGGACGCCAAGAGGCCTAGCGCGTGGACGTGAGCCACCACGCCGGGATCGCGCCGGACGTGTACCGGGTTCAGATGGACGTCGGTCACACCGCGCTCCCGGGCACGCCGGGCAGCGACGTCGCCATCGACGTGGGGCGCGACGATGAGGGCCCCGGAAACCGTGCCGTAGCCGGCGACGGAGGCGGCGGTGAGCAGGTCGAACGACGAGGTGGTCACCCGGTCGGCGCCCGGCCACTGCTTCCTGCGGTGGTCGAGCAGCGCGGCGAGGAGTCTGGCCGTGCGAGCCGCGGCCGCACCTCGGGCCTCGGGCCTGACCTCGGTGACCACGAAAGCGCGCCGCGGCGAGGTCGAGCGCCTCGGCGAGTGTGGGAACGCGAGCGCCCGCCGGGAGCCGGAGCACGCGCAGCTCACCGAGCGTGATCTCCGCGATGACCGGCCCTGTTCGGGCACCGGTCCCGAGGACCTTGCCCAGATCCGGGTCGTGAGCCAGCACCAGCACGACGCCGTCGGCGCCCCCGTCGAGTGCCGTGCGGACGGACTGCAAGGTGTTCTCCGAGTGCGCCCGGGCAGCTCAGCGTCCCCCGGTGGCCGAAGATGCGCATGCCCCGGAGACTCGCGGCCGCTCGAGGCCACGCGATGACGGCGACACGAGTGTCGGTGACCCCTCCGTGAACCACGCAGCGGACTGAACACTGGTGCCCCGGCGGTCCCGCCCGTTCCCGGGCTGCAGGCGGCTCCGAGGTCATCCACCCTTGCGACGGGCGAAGACCAGGCCTGCGACCTCGGCGGCGCCAGCGGCGAGAAGGGCCCGCGCCATCTCACGGAGGGAGTAACCCTCGCTGTAGATGTCGTCCATGACCAGGATGCGGCGACCGGCGATGTCCTCCGGCGCCGGCACCGACAGCGCTGCGCGCAGCTCGCCTTCCGCGATCTCGCGGCGTGCCTGTGGACTGATCCCGAGGAAGCGCCCGGTCGGGCCGGACTTCGCGATCAGGCGGGGGGCGAACGGCCAGCCCGGACCCTGCGCCTGGGCCGCCCGCATGATGAGCTCGAGGTAGTCCCAGAGCCGCTGTGCCCGCGGGCCGACGTAGATGGCCCCGGTCGTGATCACGTCGTAGCGCGCCAACTCGTCGCGGTGCTGCTCCAGGTACCCGACGAGGACGCGGCCGAGGACTTGCGCCCAGGCCCTCTGCTCCTGGTACTTGTAAGCCATGATCACGCGCCACATGTCGTCCGGGTGGTCGCAAATGGTGTGGATCCGGGAGAAGTACCGGTGGTCCAGGTTGCAGACTGCGTTCGGGCAGCGGCCGTCCTCCATGGGCTGTCCGCAGGACGCACACCGGGCACCGGCGACCCCGTCCGTCGTCGCGGTCGCGCACGTGAAGCACAGCGCAGGGGTCGCCGAGTCGCGGTACGGACAGCCGGCACAGGAGCCGAACCCGGCCGGAGCAGGAGTCAGGGCTCGCAGGTCGAACGGCATCTGGCGGCCCCTCTCGCGGCTGCGCCGCTGTCCCCCGACCGGTGGGCTGCGAGGTTAGGGCGTCGGGTCGGGACCCGCGAGCGGAACCGGGACGGCTGCCGCGGACGTGACGTGCTCCGGGCGCCGTGCTGGTCCGCTTCGGTCGCCTGCAGCAGTACCTCCGGTTGCCGGAGGGACGTCCGTCGGGCTTGATGAGGGACCCGCTGAGACACAGCGTCGTGCCTGGGGGTGGTGTGGGTGTCCCTGCGTCGTTCGCTCTGCCTGTACACGCCGTCCGCGGATCCGTCCGGGATGGGCGCCCACATGCTGGATCTGGTCGCGGAGTATGTGGGGACAGCAGAGGTGTCGCTGATGGCGCAGAAGACTTCCCGAGTGGACTGGCTGTTGGAGAAAGCTGCTGCTCTCGGCGCCCGCACCGTGCCGTTGCCGTCCCCGCGCGACCCGCGGTTCGCCGAGTCGATCACCTGCTTCCTGGGCACACACCCGGCTGACGTCTTCCACTGCCATGTCGGCACCGGGTGCGAGGACTGGGACGGCGTCCGGCTCGCCCGCGCGGCAGGGTGCCCGGCCGTGGTGCAGACGCAACACCTGCCCTTCCTGGTGTCGCACCCCCGCAAGCGGCAGGCGTTCCACCATGCGGTCGAGGAGGTGGACCGGCTGATCGCCGTGTCGGAGGGTCTCCGGCGGACCTACGAGCGGATCGGTGTGCCGCCGGAGTCAATCGTCACCGTTCCCAACGGTGTCGCCCCGCTGACCGGCCGCATGAGCCGGAAGGAGGCGCGGCGGGTCCTCGGTCTGGGACCGGACCAGCCGGTGGCGCTGACCATCGGCCGGCTGACGCAGATGAAGGGGCAGTGGCACCTGATCGACGCACTCCCGCCCCTGATCGCCCGCTTCCCCGGTCTGGCCGTCGTCCTCCTCGGCGACGGGCCGCTGCGGGAGTCGCTGCAGTCACGGGCCGCCGCGCTGGGCGTCTCCCGGCACGTCGTCTTCGCCGGGCACCGGCCCGATGCCCGGCGGCTGCTGGCCGCCGCCGACGTCTTCGTCCTGCCGTCCCGGCACGAGGGCATGCCGCTGGCCGCGCTGGAGGCCATGGAAGCGCGCCTGCCGGTGGTGGCCACCCGGGTCATCGGCACTGCCGAGGTCGTCGACGACGGCGTCACGGGGGCGCTGGTGCGGCCCGGGAACCCGTCCGCGCTCGGTGCCGCGCTCGGCCGGTTGCTCGCCGATCCCGCACTGCGCCGTCGGCAGGGCATGGCCGGCCGTCACCGCTACGAGGCCTCGTTCACCCGGGAGCGGATGGCCGCCGAGACGGCCGAGGTCTACGAAGCGGTGCTCGCCGGCGTTGAGGTTGCGGCGTGAGGCGGCTGCGCGTCGGGTGCGTCGGGACCGGCTTCATCGCCGGCAAGCACCTGCACGCCCTCGCCGGGTTCGACGACGTCGAGGTGGTGGCGGTCGCCGACGCGGTACCCGAGCGCGCCCGGCAGGCGGCCGACCGGATCGGCGCCCGCGCCCATGCCGACGGGCTCGCGCTCCTGGACAACGAGGACCTCGACGCCGTCTGGCTGTGCGTACCCCCGTTCGCCCATGGCGCCCTGGAGGCCGCCGCGATCGACCGCGGGGTCCCGTTCTTCGTCGAGAAGCCCCTGGCCACGGACCTGGCCGTCGCACGGACGGTCGCCGACCGGGTCGCCGCGAGCGGGCTGGCCACGGCCGTGGGTTACCACTGGCGACACCTCGGCCCCGTGCAGCGGGCGGCGGAGCTGCTGGCCGGGGAGCCGGCGCAGCTGGTCACGGGCTACTGGCTGGACAAGACCCCGGGAGTCGGCTGGTGGCCGCACCGGGACAACTCCGGCAGCCAGGTGATCGAGCAGACCACGCACATCTTCGACCTGGCCCGCCACCTCGTCGGGGACGTGGCGACCGTCGCGGCGGCCGAGCGGCCCGCCGAGGACGGGAGGGGCGACGTCCCGGCAGCTGCCAGCGCGCTCCTCCGGTTCACCTCCGGTGCCGTGGGCAGCATCTCCTCGGCCCGTGTACTCGGCTGGCGGCACCGTGTCGCGCTGAACCTGGTCGCCGAGGGTCTGGTCGTGGAGCTCACCGAGCGGAGCCTGACCGATCACGAACTCCGGGTGGTCACCGCGGACGGAGAGGACGTCATCCGGTCGGACGAGGACCCCATCCTCGCCGAGGACCGCGAGTTCCTCGACGTCCTGCTGGGCCGGGTGTCGCAGGCCCGCGTGCCGTACGACGAGGCGCTGCGCACCCACGCGCTGGCCTGTGCCGCCGACCGGGCCGCTCGCGACGGGACCACCGTCAGCCTCCTGGGCGAGGGCGCGTGACCGGACAGCGGCCGGCGCGGTCGATCGGCGTCCTCGGCCCGGGCCGGCCGGCGATCATCGACGACGCCGAACCCGAGCCCGGCCCGGGGCAGGCGTGGGTCCTCACCGAGTGGTCCGGGATCAGCGCGGGTACTGAGGTGGCCCTGGTCCGTGGCACCGATCCGCAGCACCAGGTGGGCTGGGATCCCGACCTGCGCACCTTCGGCGCCCCCGGGACGAGGGCCGGCTACCCCATCCGCGGTCTGGGGTACATGGCGGTCGGGCGGGTCACGGAGAGCCGCACGGACGTGCTGGTCGAGGGCAGCCGGGTCGCCATGAACTACGGCCACCGCACCGGCCGGTGCGCCGACCCGGCCACCATGCCGGTGATCCCGGTGCCCGACGACCTCGACCCCCTGCTCGGCATATACCTGGCCCAGATGGGGCCCATCTGCGTCAACGGCCTCCTGCACGCGGCGGCAGCGCTGGCAGGGCCGGCGGCGGGGATCGGCGACGGGGTGCGGGGCCGGCAGGTGCTCGTCACTGGCGCCGGCGTCATCGGGCTGCTGTCGGCGCTCCTGGCGGTACAGCACGGGGCCGCGGACGTCCTCGTCGTCGAGTCGGCGCCCGAGCGCCGCGCAGTCGCCGCGGCACTGGGACTCGAGACCGTCGACGACACCGACCAACCGGTCTGGCTGGCCGTGAAGGACCGGTGGCGCCACGGTCCCGGCGACGCCGGCGCCGACGTCGCGCTCCAGTGCCGAGGCCACGACGTCTCGCTGGCCGGTGCGCTCAAGGCCCTGCGGCCGCAGGGCCTGGTGGTCGACCTGGGCTTCTACCAGGCCGGCGCCAGGGCGGTACGGCTCGGCGAGGAGTTCCACCACAACGGCCTCGCGCTGGTCTGCGCGCAGATCGGCCGAGTGCCCCGGGGCATGACCGACGCCTGGCCCCGGACGGCGCTGGCCGCAGCCACCCTCGACCTCCTCCGGGATCGCGGCCGGGCGATCCGCGACCACGTGGTCACCAGCGTCGTCCCCTTCGAAGAGGGGCCGCGGCTGCTGACCGATCTCGCCGAACGGCGGCTGCCGAGTCCCCCGCTGCAGGCGGTGCTGCGGTACGCCGCCGACTCACCGGGTGCGAGCGGTCCGTGGGACGACGGGCGCGCCCGTGAGTAGCGGCGCCAGGCAGGAGGGAGGGCTGGTGGCGACGGAGTTGTACCTGGTGCGACACGGCGAGGCCGTGGCCAACATCGAGCCGGTGATCGGCGGCATGCGGGGCGACAGGGGCCTGACCTCGCGGGGGCGGGAACAGTGCCGGCTGCTGGAGCACCGGCTCTCGCGCCGGCCCATGCACGTCGACCGACTCGTCTCCAGCACCCTGCCGAGGGCACTCGAGACCGCCGAGTACGTCGCCCGGGCGCTGGGCCTGCCGGTGCTGCACGACGAGGGGCTGCACGAACTCCGCCCCGGTGAGGCCGACGGGCTGACCGTGCAGCAGTGGCGGGACCTGTACCGCGTCGGCGAGGAACCGCCGGGGACGCGGGAGTCCTACCGCGTGTTCTCCCCGGGCGGCGAAAGCTGGGCGACGTTCCTGGCCCGCGCGGGTGGAGCGCTGACCCAGCTCGTCACCCGCCACCGCGACGAGACGGTGGTCGCCGTGTGCCACGCGGGGATCGTGGAGGCGTCGTTCGCGCTGGCGTTCGGCTTGGGGGCGAGTGCGCACCGGGTGGACTGCGCACCGACGAACACCAGCCTCACCCACTGGCGCCACCGGCTCGGACCCTGCGGAGAGCCGCTGTGGACGCTGGTCACGTTCAACGACGCCAGCCACCTGACGAACAGCGTCCTGCCCGAGTCGCCGGCACAGGACGCCGTGCCTCTCCATGGCGACGACCGTGCGGGGACCGGGGAGGAGCGAGCGTCCTCGACAGCACGCCCTTGACCGCCAGGGCGGCTCGAAAGGTCCGTAGGAGTCCGCTGACGTGCGTCCCGGCTGGTCAGCGGCTCGAGCAACCGGTCACGAATCACCCACGAACCCTGGTGTACGTCACAGATGGCGACCAGAACGGCACCACGGCGAGTGCCGGCCGACCGCCCGGCACGTGAGCTCCTCAACCACGGTCAGTCAGCCTCCTCCACCAGCGACTGGTGCAGCTCGCCCACCGGGCAAAGCTGCCTCACCCGGTCTCGCCGGTGTCAGCGTGCGCGGCGCCGACCGGCTTGGATTCCGGCGATCCACGCTGGCGCAAGTACACCGACAACACCGCCATCGAACCGACGGCGAGCATCTCCGACTGCCAGTTCTGGAAGGACCGGTTCCAGAAGTCGGCCTCGCCAAGGTAGCCGACCCAGCTCACCGGGTCCTGCTTCTCGGCGAGCTGCTCGCCGTTGTAGGCGGCCCAGCCGGCCACCGAGGACGCCACCCAGGTGAGGAGGAAGAGCACGCCCATGACCAGGCCGAGCGAGCGGGAGAACAGCGTCGTCCGCCACCCGCCGGCCCGGACCCAGGCCGGGGAGTCAGCGCGGGCGTGCTCGCCGATGCGCTGCTCCTGGTCGGACTCCATGCCCTCGTCGCCGGGCTCCTTGGACTCCGCCGATCCGCGTTGCACCAGCCAGACGGTGGCGAAGATGTAGAGGAAGAACTGCAGGTACTCCGACTGCCAGTTCTCCATGACATCGACGCCGAACGACGACGACGTCACGTAGTCCAGGAAGGAGACCGGCTCCAGGCCGTTGGTGACCTGCTGCGCGTTGTAGTCCGCCGTCCCCAAGATCGCCTGGCCGACCAGGGTGAGGACGAAGAACCCGCCGAACGCCAGGCCGAGGGCGTTGTCCTTGACGAAGCCGCGGCGGCCGGTCATCGCCCCATCAACCCCAGCAGGGTGACGTAGGCGACTCCGAGGAGGATCACCGTCAGGTAGATGACGTACAGCCGGTGGACGCCTCTCATGGCCCCTCTACCTCGCAGTCGTAGGGCGCCTCGCCACGCGACTCGCAGGCGGCCGCCACCACCCGCCAGCCGGTGGGGGTCTCGGTCAGGAACACGGCGTCCCCGGTCGTCCGCACCTGGGCGTTGCTGCCCCAGATCTCCACGGACTCGACGGTGCCGCCGTCCAGCGGTAGCTCTCCGATGACGTCAGGGCAGGGCGCCGACTCGTCGGACTCCAGCGCTTCACGCGTGGCCGGGGCCAGGAGGTCGCACCGGGCGTCCGGCGTCGCGGTTGGGTCGAAGAACGCCGCCGCGACGTCGCGGACGTCGCCGTCCTGCGTGCTCGCACATCCCCCGAGAGCCAGCACCGCCGCCGCGGCGGCCAGCCCTGCGCCCAACACCGAGCCGGTCACGCCGGTCTCCTCTCGCGGGCAGCACGTCCGCCGGCTGGGCTCGCCCGCGTGACCTGCGGCTACCCGTGCGCGGCCGACGGGCAAACGGCCCTCGTCCGGTCGGGCGTCCTCCCCTTCCGCAGTGGTGCCGCTCGGCCGCCGAGCACCGATCAGCAGGCGGACCACCGCCTCGCCGAGTCCACGAAGTCGTCGGTGGCGCGGCGCCGTCCACACGGGAGAGCCGCGACGTGCCCGACGCCACCGCCGCGGTGATGCGGCTGGGCGTCGGGGGCCGTTGCGACGGTGAGCACCTCCTGCGTGCTCACGGCGCCGGCGGCGGCCGGCTCAGGAGTGGGCGCCGACGGGAGGCCCGTGCACCCCAGCGGGACCATGCTGTGCGTGCGCACCTCGTGCGACTTCTGCCTGCCCGTTGACCGTCCTCTCTGGGCGGCTGGGCGCGCTGCCGCCGACCTACTTGTGGTGGGGCCACGCCGGTCTGATTGGAGCTCAGCCGCGCTCCGCACTCGCTGCTTATCTGGTCGGCGGTGCCGCTTGGTCGGACGCTGAGTCTGTTCCCGCATGCGTCCGAGCTGGCACAGCTGCACCCGGCCCGGACTGCACGGCGCCCAATGAGCTGGGACGCTTCGACAGTCGTGGGCGCAGGGCGCTCCTCCGCCGCGGTCAGTCGGGCTCCGAGCTCGACGCGCCCGGGGGCGTGGCGGCGGGGCAACGCCACCACCGGTGGGGTCGACTTGGAGATCCGATGTCCCGTGCTCCCACGTGGCCCCAACCGGTGAAGCGGGACCGGCGCAGCCATGGCATAGCGCAAGGCGCCATTCCTGGTCCCCGTGACGCGGATGAGCGGCCCATCGTGCGGTCCTCCTGACGGAGTTGACCGCGCGGTGGCGGCAATCGGCTGGACGATGCCCGTCAGGCTCCGCTGCTGAAGGTTCCGGCGCAAGGCCGGGTCAGCTCCTCCGGCGGGTGTCACGACCCTGCCCGTCGACCCTGCTCAGCACCGTTTGCCCGTGGCGGGCAGGCTGGCCCCAGCGGCCGTGACGGGGAGACCGGAGGCAGGAATGAGCAGTTCACCTGGGCTGCGTGAGCGCATCGCGTTGGTGACCGGCGGCAGTAGCGGTCTGGGCCGAGCCACGGCTTTGGCGCTGGCTGCCGACGGCGCCGACGTCGCGGTTCTGGCCCGTGGATCCACGGACCTGGAGGAGACCGCGGAGCAGGTCCGCGCTGCAGGGGTCCGCGCGAGCGCGGTCGTGGTGGACCTCGCCGATGCCGATGCGATCGAGCGGGCGGTGGGCCAGGTGCGGGCCGAACTCGGCCGCGTCGACGTCCTGGTCAACGCGGCCGGAACAGATGTGCCGGGTCCGGTGGCCGAGCTCGACGTCGCGGCCTGGGACAGGGTGCTCGCGGTGAATCTGCGCGCGTCATTCTTGCTGGCCAAGGCGGTCTGGCCGGACATGCGCGACAACGGCGGCGGAACCATCCTCAACGTGTCCTCGGTGGCCGGCCGTCGCGGTTGGGCGAACGCCGCGGCCTACTGCTCGGCCAAGTTCGGGCTGACCGGCCTCACCCAGGCACTCGCGGCCGAAGGCAGGCCGCACCGCATCCGCGCCTGCGTCCTGTATCCCGGCGCCATGGACACCAGCTGGGGCGTCTGGTCACCGGACGATCGGACCGGCTCTGCTGAGCCGGCCCTGTCGGCCGACGCGCTGGCTCCCGATCAGGTCGCCCGCCTGATCTGCTGGATCGCCGCCGCCCCACCGGACGTGGTGCTCAACGAGGTCACCGTCACCCCACTGCTCGAGCGGGGATGGCCGTAGGGATACGAAGGTGCATTGACATCGCGGCCACAACAACGGGCGAGTCGGGTCCCGGCTCTGCCGTCAGGCCACTGCGCGACGCCGGTCGGCGTGGACCTCGCGCGGCCTGAGACGCAGCGTGGAAGAGGGGACAGCGTCGGCGTCCATGTCGCGCCCCTCGGCCTCGGCGATGCGCCGGTAGCGGCGGTCCCGCAGCCGCAGCAGCAGCAGCAGCAGCAGGGCAGCCAGCAGGGTGCCGGTCAGGAGCGGGGACTGCTGAGCGGCGCGGCTCGCTCAGAGCTGCGGTCGGATTCCCGGCTCTCGAGCCAGCGCGTCGGGCTCGAGCGACCCCTCGCCGCGGACCGCTGCCTCGGCCGGACCGTGCCGGCCGGCCGGGAGGATCGTCCTCCCGCGGGCGCCCTCGAGTTCGAGGGCCAGCGCCGCGTAGAGGGCCAGCACCGCGAGGGCCAGGCCCACCCAGCCGGCCGTCGTCTTCCAGCTCGCAGACCCGGTGAGCTCGTAGGCGCCGGTGATCAGGAAGCGGATACCGGCCAGCGCCATGACGGCGGCCGGGACGAGCTTGGTGATACCGGCGGACGCGGGGACGAACATCGAGATCCCCGCAACGATCAGGAGGACCCCGAGGCCCTTGCTGGCGGTGCCGGGCGGGGAGGTCACGGTGGTGAGGCCGACGACCGCCCACGTGCCACTGAGGATTCCCATCCCGGTGGCGGCCACCGGGTCGCGCGCCAGGAAGCCGATGACCGCCGCGGTGAGCTGCAGCGGCACGGTCGCGACCAGCGCGGTGAGGGCGGCCACCCGGCCCTCGGTGGGCGGGATCCAGCCGAGCTGGACGGTCGCGAAAACCGTTGTGGCCAGGGCCAGGGCCAGGAAGCCGAGTGGCAGCGGTGTGGCCAGCGGTCGGAGGACGACGCGGGTCGCGGTCTGCGGGGTGGTCATGGTCAGCTCACCAGGGCCTGGGTCGCGGACTCCTTGAGCTTGGCGTTGGCCCAGCGCATCTGCCGCAACGTGTCGGGGTGGCAGCGCTCGGCCAGGCCGAGCAGCTCCCGTTTCCGGGCGCCCTGCGCCGCCTGGGCGAGCAGCTCCCAGTCCAGCGACACCCCGGCCGCCTCCCGGTGCACGTGCCGTAGGTCGGCGAGCAGCAGCAGCCCAGGTTCGGGGCGACGACCGAGCAGATCTGAGGTCGCCTGCTGGAGCTTCTCGAGGATGCCCGGCTCGCCCTCGGGCTCGGGATCCAGGTCGACGCCGAAGTCGGCGCCGATGCGGGCGAGCTCGGTGACGTGCCGCTGGGACCAGCCGGCGATGTCGCGGGCGACGTAGAAGACCTCGTGGTCGGCCTTGTGCCGGTCGGAGACGGCGAGCAGTACCCGGGCGAGGTGGTTCTCCGACCGGTGCAGCTCCTCGATCGCCAGTCCCAGTTTCATCGCGCACCTCCGGTGGCGAGCTCCTCGACGGCCTCGGCCGCAGCTCCGCCCCGGGTCGGGGGCACGTCCCCGGCGACGGGTCGCGAGCCGGTGGTCGTCGGAGCCGCCGCCGGGCCGTCGCCGGCGGCCAGCCGGACGGCGTTGGCCGCGGCGGTCTTGAAGATCGGCTGCTTGGAGCAGGGGTCCCAGTCGGTGAGGGTCAGCTCGTTCGCCGCCCGTCCGTGGCCGTCGGGTTCGTACCCGGCGGGCTGATCCCAGTAGCCGTAGTGGAACGGCAGGAACAGCACCCCCGGCCGGATGCCGCTGACCCGGAGCTTCGCCTCCACCCGGCCCCTCGGGGTTGTCACCGCAAGCAGGTCACCCTCGGCCCAGCCGCGGTCGGCGGCGTCCGAGGCCGACATCTCCACCCACACCTCCGGGGCGGCGGCCTGCAGCTGCGGTGCGCGGGCGGTCTTGGTACGGGTGTGGAAGTGGTAGAGCGTGCGGCCGGTGATGAGCTGGAACGGGAACTCCTCGCTGATCAGCTCGTGCGGCGGTAGGTACTCGGCGGCCTTGAGCACCGCCCGGCCGGTCGGGTTGAGCGCCTTGTACTCGGTCTCGTCCAGCGGGGCGCCGGTGACCAGGTCGCGGCCGTAGCTCTCGCAGTAGTCCGGCTGGGCCCAGAACCGCCCGTCGGCGTAGATGTGCTCGGTGCCGTCGGGGGCGTCCTCGGTGACCGGCCACTGGATGCCGCTGCCGCCGCGCAGCTTGTCGTAGGAGAGGCCGCTGTAGTCGCAGGGTCGGCCCTTCGAGCACGCCTTCCAGCCCTCGAACGCACCCTCGGGGTCGGACCACTTCACCAGCGGGGCGCCGTCCTTGTCGCGGAGGTCCAGCCGGCGGGCGAAGTCGATCAGGATGTCGAGGTCCGGTCGCGCCTCCCCGGGTGGGTCGACGGCCTTCTCCGACAGATGGACGGTGCGGTCGACGTTGGTGAAGGTGCCGGTCTTCTCCCCCCACGTGGCCGCGGGCAGGACGACGTCAGCCAGCTGCGCGGTCTCGGACAGGAAGATGTCCTGCACGACCAGGAACAGCCGGTCCTGGGACAGCAGCGAGCGGATGCGGCGCAGCTCCGGCAGTGACACCGCGGGGTTGGTGGCGGTGACGTAGAAGAACCGGATCGAGCCCTCTTCGATGTAGCGCAGCTGCTGCATGATGTGCGTCGGCGGCGAGTAGTGCGGGATGTCCATCGGGTCGACGTTCCAGACCCGGGCGAGGTCCTGGATGTGGCTGTCGTTGGACCAATTGCGGAAGGCGGGCAGGTCGCCGTCGGCGCCGGCCTCGCGGGTGTTCTGCGCGGTGGGCTGGCCGTTCATCTGCAGGATCCCGCAGCCCGGCTTGCCGAGCATGCCCCGGACGACGTTGACGTTGTTGACTTGCACGGCGGCCGCGGTGGCCTGGTGCGATTGGTAGAAGCCCTGCAGCACCGTGGAGAGCAGCCGCTCGGCCTGCCCGATGATCCGCGCGGCCTCCCGGATCTGCTCGACAGGGACGTGGCAGACCTCGGCGGCGATCTCCGGCGGGTAGTCGCGCACCCGCTTCGCGAGTTCGTCGAAGCCGACGGTGTGCGCCTCGACGTACCGCCGGTCGATCCAGCCGTTGCCGATGATCTCGTGCAGCAGCGCGTTCATCAGCATCACGTTGGTGCCCGGACGCGGTGCCAGGTGGACGGTCGCGGCCCGGGCCACCGGCGTCTCCCGGGGATCGACGCAGATCACCTGCGGCGGATTCGGTCCGGCCAGCCGGTCCAGCACTCTGCTCCACAGCACCGTCTGGGTCTCGGCCATGTTGTGCCCGTAGAGCACGATCACGTCGGCATGGTCGACGTCGGTGTAGCTCCCGGGCTGCCCGTCGGAGGCGAACGTCTCCTTCAGCGCCGCCGCAGCAGTGGCCGTGCACAGCCGCGTGTTGCCGTCGACGTGGTTCGTGCCGATCCCGCCGTGCGCGATCAGGCCGAGGGTGTAGTACTCCTCCAGGAACAGCTGCCCGGTCGTGTAGAACGCGATCGAGCTCGGCCCGCGCTCGTCCAGCAGCTCCCGGGCTCGGCCGGCGACAGCGTCCATCGCGGTGTCCCAGTCGGTCTCCACCAGCTCGCCGTCCCGGCGGATCAGCGGCTTCGTCAGCCGGTCCGGCGAGTGGTTGGCCTGCCAGCCGTAGAGGTCCTTGGGCCCCAGCCGGCCGTGGTTCACCCGGTCGACCGCGCGACCGCGAACACCAACGATGCGGCCGTCCTTCACGGCGATGTCCAGGCCGTCGCCGTTGGAGTGCAGGATCGTCGCCGACTGCACCCATCTGTCGACGTCGTCCTCGGTCAACCCGTCGCCGAGGTAGGAGTCCACCCGGTTCGGCTAGGTCTCCCCCGGCCCGTACGGCGTTCGTGTCCCCCACGGCTCGGCGATCCGGTCGATCTTGGGCACGGCGGTCCTCCTGCCGGACGGGTTGGGTGCCCGACGAGTCTGGCCGCCGGTCCGGCTTGCCGCAGTCTGGAGTGGGCGTGCTCGGGCGGGGGCCGCACCGCGCGCGCCCCGTGACGCAGTGGATGACACGCTGCGCGATCAGCTCCGTGCCGTCGTGCACCTCGCCGCGGAGTCCACCCGGATCACGGCGTCGGAACGCCGCGCCTGGGAGGAGTCGCTCGACTCGGCCCTGACCGGGGTGTGGCCTGCGGAACGTCCGGTCTGACCCGAGCTCGGATCTGCTGCTCGCGCCGCTGGAGCGGGTAGGCGCCGTGCATGCGCAACGACATCCCGGTCGACGGGGAGTCCCCGGAGCAGGAAGGGCTGGCCCGACGGCTGGACAAGCCGATGGGCGTCCTCGGGCTGGTGTTCGTCCTCGTCGTCCTGGGCCAGTCGCTCGCCAGGGAGTCGTGGCTCGTGACCGCATTGACCGTGGTGGGGTGGCTGTGCTGGGGCGTCTTCGTCGCCGAGTTCGTCCATCGCGCACTGCGCGCCCGGAATCGGCGTCGGTTCTGGGCTCGGAACTGGTGGCAGGTGCTGTTCCTCGTCCTGCCCTTTCTCCGGTTCGCGCGAGCACTGACCCTGCTCCGGGCGGCGAGGCTGGGCGGGGTGGTCTCCGCCGCCGTCCGGGGATCGAGATCGGCCGGCCGGCTGCTCTCCGGTCGCATCGGCTGGCTGGCCGCGGTGACCGGGGTGGTGGTGCTCGCCGGCAGTCAGCTCCTCTACGTCGGGGGCGCCTACGACCGCTACGGTCCCGCTTTGCACGAGACCGCCCTCGCCACCGTCACCGGCCAGCCGCTGACCGCCGACGCAGGATTCGCCCGGATCCTGGAGGTGGTCCTGGCCGTGTACTCGGTCGCGGTCTTCGCAACGCTCGCCGGTGCCCTGGGCGCCTACTTCCTCGATGACCGCAACGTGGCCGCTGCGTCCCCCGAGACGCCTGCTTCCGTCGCTTCGAATCCTCCAGCAGCGGGCACGGGAACCCCGTGAAGACGGACCTCGTCCTGCTTGCCGGCGGGCTCGTCGCGCTCGGCGTGGCCGCCCTGTCCGAGCGCCTGCGCCGATTCCCGGTGTCCGAGCCGCTGCTCGGCTTGCTCGCCGGGATCGTCCTGGGCCCGTCCGTCGCCGGCCTGCTCGACGTGCGGCCGCTGACCGAGGACCACACCTGGCTGCACACCGCCACCCGGATCCTGCTGGCGATCTCCGTGATGGCGGTGGCCCTGCGTTACCCACTGGGCGCGGTCCGGTCGCGGATCCGTCCGGTGCTGATCCTCCTGGCCGTCGCCCTGCCGCTCATGGCCCTCATCACCGCCGGTCTGTCGGCGTGGCTGCTCGGTGTGGGACTGGGTTCTGCGGCGCTGCTCGGCGCGGCGCTGTGCCCGACCGACCCGGTGCTGGCGTCCAGCGTCGTCACCGGAAGCCCGGCTGAGCGGGACCTGCCCGCCCGGGACCGGCAGGTCCTCTCGTTGGAGTCCGGCGCCAACGACGGCTTGGCGCTGCCGCTGGTGCTCGTCGCCATCGCGATCGCCGGCCCCTTGACCGGCGCCGAGGCCGCGCTGGAGTCGCTGTGGCAGGTGGCCGGGGCGGTCGTCGTCGGGCTGGTCACCGGATGGCTCGGCGGGCGGGCGCTCAGGGCCGGCGAGGAACACGGCTCCACCGACCCCGGTCCCCTCGCCCTGTTCACCGCGGTGCTGGCCCTCACGGTGCTCGGGCTCTCCGGGCTGATCCACGTCGACGGCGTGCTCGCCGTGTTCGTCTGTGGGCTCGCCTTCAACGGCGTGAGCACCGGCTCCGAACGGACGTCGGACGTGCCGATCGACGAGGCCGTCAACCGCTTCCTCGTCCTGCCGCTGTTCATCGGCATCGGCGCCGCCCTGCCGTGGGCGGCCTGGGCCGACCTCGGCTGGCGCGGGTTGTTGCTGGCCGGGGCCGTGCTCCTGCTGCGCCGACTGCCGATCCTGGTGGCGCTGCGCCGCCCGCTGCGGTTGGGCTGGCCGGACGCTTTCCACCTGGGGTGGTTCGGCCCGATCGGTGTCTCGGCGCTGTTCTACCTCGCGCTGGAGGCCAAGCGGCTCGGCGCCGACCCCACCGTGCTCGCCGCCGGCAGCCTCGTGGTGGTGGCCAGCGTCGTCGTCCACGGGGTGACTGCCGCACCGGGCCGGGCCGCCTACCGGGCTGCCACCCGGCACGAGGGCCGCCCCGCCGCAGCGGCCGCCCCCGGACACAACGACCGGCGGGGATGAAGCCCCGACCTCACCGCGCGCGGGCGAGCTCCTGCCCGTGGTCTTCCGCGTAGGCCGAGGCGATCGCCCTGGCCGGGCCGCCGACGTGGAGAAAGTGCTCGTCCACCACCTGCAGGTAGTCCTCCACCGCGGCGCCCAGCAACTCTCCGGCGTAGCGCGCGTCAACACCCGCTGTGCGCCGGGCGTGCTCGCTCAGGTGCAGCGCCACCCCCAGCATCGCCGGCAGGGAGGTCTCGGGATCGCCGTCCCGGAAGTAGTAGGTCTCGGCGTACTGGGTGAGGTCGACCCGCAGCTGCGCGAGCTCGACCGCCAGGTCCTTCAGGAGAGGCGCGGCCATCGCCGAGCGCGGGTCGGCCACCAACCCGAGGGTGCCGACCCGGCGCAGTAGCGACAGCCGCACCGCCAGCGCACGGCGCCGGGTCAGCGCCGGGTACACCTGCAGCACCCACGAGACCGCGGCCGTGAGCAGCCCGAACCCGACGAGCGCCTGAACCGGCACCGCGATCCGAAGCCAGTCCGCCGCCGGGACGATGTCACCGAAACCGAGCGTGGCCAGGGTGACGGTGGACAGGTAGACGGCGTCCAGGAAGCCCGCCCGGGAGGTGGGGTCCAGGCTGCTTCCGAAGACGAACCCGCCCGGTAGGTGCGGCCAGTACACCAGCGCCGAGCCCAGCAGGATCAGCAGCACCCAGGCCAGCACGACCACGACCATCGCCAGCGGCCCGACCAACGGCCCCAGCGCTCGGCGGCTACGCCCGATACGCCACACCCCCGCCATCAGTCGGCGGCTGAGACCACCGCGGCCGGTGGGGTGCCAGATCGTGTGGAAGATGTCGCGCAGCGCCATGAGCACCAGCGCTGCGCCGACCGCGGTCACGACCCATCCCAGAGCACCCGTCACTCGCCGAGCCTGTCAACCGTCGGGAGGTGACGTGGGTAGTGGGCCAGCATGTGGTTCGACTCCTGGTCTGACATCGTCCGGATCCTCGCCGTCGGAGCGGCGGCCTACCTCGCGCTCGTGGTCCTGCTCCGGGTGTCCGGCAAACGGACACTGGCCAAGCTCAACGCCTTCGACTGGGTGGTCAGCGTGGCCTTCGGCTCCACCCTGGCGACCATCCTGCTCAGCAGCGACGTTTCCTGGAGCGAGGGAGTCGTCGCCCTGGTCCTGCTCGCGGGATTGCAGTTCGTGGTCGCTCGGACGACGACCTGGCTGCCGGGGGGCCGCAGCGTGGTCACTGCCCGACCGACCCTCCTGCTGCAGGACGGCCGCCCGCTCCGCGAAGCGCTGGAACGGCAGCGGATCACCATGAGCGAGCTGCGCCAGGCCATCCGCGCAACCGGCTCCGGCGACTTGTCCTCGGTGGCCGCCGTCGTCCTGGAGACCGACGGTTCCCTGAGCGTCATCTCCTCCCAACAGGCCGGGAACCGGTCGGCGCTCAAAGGGGTCACCGGAGTCACCCAGCACCGCCCCTGACCGCGACACCGCCGCCAGTCGGGGGCCAGCGCGGGCGCGAGGTGCCGTGTCCGCCGGACGCGGAACGGGCACGACGACCCGAGCCTGGACGGCGGTGCTCGTGCCGGCCCGAGAGCAAGCCGCTGTTCCTGCGGGCCGCGCGGTCGTCGTCGTCAGCCAGTCGGGCAGTTGCGCAGCGCGGAGCCCTCGAACTCGGGGACGGGTCGGGCCGCGGCCTCCTCGGGCGTCTCGGCCTCCCCGTTCTGCTCGATGTCCTGGATCAGCCACTCCATCTCGGCGATCTCGCGCTCCTGTGCCCGGATGATCTCGACAGCCAGCTGGCACACGCGGACGTCGGTGATGTCGGCGCGCTCGGAGCGGGTGATGGCCAGCGAGTGGTGCGGGATCATCGCGTTCATCCAGGCGGAGTCCTGCACGGTGGCCTGGGTCCGGTCAAGCGCGATGCCGCCGCCAAACAGCAACAGGCTCACGGCCACGATCGCGATGTTGCCCTTCATGTTCTTGTACATGTTGAGCATCCAGGCCAGCATGACCAGCCCCATGGCGCCGCCCATCGTGAGCGCCATGAACACGCGGCTCTGGCTGAACTGGACGTGGCTCCACTCCCACGTGCCGGCGAACATCGTCCAGTACATGACCACCATCGACGTGGTGATCATCGCCCCGAAGCGCAGGTACATCTTCTTCTGCATCGCGCCGTGATCGGAGTCGCCGTGCTGGCCGGACTCCTCGCCGGACTGTCCGCGCCGATGATCCTCGTTGCTGCTCCTGGTCGCCATGGGGTGGTGCTCCGTTCGCTTGCCGCCGGTCAGCGGGGGCCGATGTGGGTGGTCGTGTGCTGCCGACGTCCCGGCGCCCGTTCGCGGGTGCTGATGCGCCGGGACGCCTGCTGGTCAGGGCGGGTTCGGTCAGCCCAGCGAGCTGATGAGGTCGCGGCACGCCTGCTCGCAGCGCCGGCAGGCCTCGGCACAGACCCGGCAGTGCTCGTGCATCTCGGCATGCTGCGCGCACTCGTCGCCGCACGCCTTGCACGCCGCGGCGCAGGCCTCGAGCACCGACCGGGTGAGGTTCGCGTCGTAGCCGGTGTGCCGGGACAGCACCCGGCCGGTGCTGTCGCACACGTCGGCGCAGTCGAGGTTGGTGCGGATGCACTTGGTGAGCTCGGCGACGGTGTCCTCGGACAGACACGCATCGGCGCAGGCGGTGCATGCCTGGGCGCACTCGAAGCACGCCTCGATGCAGGCCCGGAGCTTGTCCTTGTCCACCCCGCCGAGGTCCTTGGGGTAGGTGTCGAGCATCTGCGCTGCCACAGTCATGACCATCTCCTCAGGTGTCCCGGCGTCGGAGGGCGCGGATGCCGTCCGGGAAGGTCGCCGGCGAACCTTGTGCTACCCGTAGATCCGTACGGGTACGAGCCCGTCGGAGGTGTTTCTCGATGTCCGAACCCACCCACGCGCACCCGGTCGACCCCGAACGGGTAGCCCATGCCCGGGCCCGGCTGCCCAGCCGTGACGAAGCAGCCCAACTGACCAGCGTGCTGAGCCTGATGGCCGACCCCACGCGTGCCCGGGTCCTGTTCGCACTCGACCTCGTAGAAGAACTGTGCGTCGGCGACCTCGCCCTGGCGCTCGAGGCCAATGAGGACGCCGTCGGGTACGCGCTGCGGCTGCTCCGCACCGCAGGTTTGGTGGTCAACCGCAAACAGGGCCGGGTCGTGTACTACCGCCTCGCCGACGGGTTCCCAGAGCCGCTGCGGGAACACTGCCTCCGCCAACTGGTCACCCTCGCCGAGGCGTCAGCGCCCGACGACGACTGAGGTCGCCGCGCCGTGGCCGTGCACGTTCGCTGCAGCCGCGCCTGCGCGACCGAGTCGTCGCGTGACCGCATCGGCGGGCCGGTCAGCCGGCGGGCGCAGGCGGGCCGGCCTTGTCTGAGCGAACTCGACTGTCCCGTTCCCCGGTCAACTAAGGCACGCTGAAGGCACGACCGAAGGCAAATAGCGTCTTGACCAGCGGTTCTGGACGCTAAGAATCCTAGCCTTCCAAGCTGGCCATGCCGGTTCGATCCCGGTCACCCGCTCCAGAAGCCACACAGGCAGAAATTCCCGTCCGCGCTGGTCACGACCGGCATCGGTCAGTTCAGCGACCTGCCCAGTAGCGTCCCCTGGGATCCCGCCGGCACCCTTGCCGTCCTTCCGGTAAGGACGGGTCAAAGGACGGCGGCTGGCCTGCAGGAGCCGCCGGGCCCGGACGGCCAGAGCGATCTTGCTGCTGCCATCGGCGAGGACGCTGAGACCTGGCGGCCCTGTCAGGCACTCGTTGGCCCACGGCCCTTCGACTACTGCGGCGAGCCAGCCGACTTCATGGCCCAAGTGCTGTGCGACGTGTGCGGGCCCTTCAAGGCCTACCTCTGCGCCATTCACGCCGGCTGGGGCGACGTCGAGGTGGTCAACACCTTCTCTTGGGTCCACCGCCGCGACCGCGGAGCGATCACAGTTCTTGGCCTTCACCGGCTCTAGCCGGCCCGAGACGCAGCACCGGGCCGGTGTCCTCGTCCTGGCCCGGTGCTGCCCAAGTCAGCAGATGCATTGGCTCAGCGCTGGCGGCTACCGGCTCAAGCCGTGATCCAGTACGGGAGCAGCGTGGCGTCCAGATGTGACGCCAAGTGCGTCGAGGACCATGCGGTCAGTGGCCTCCGCTGAGCCGTCGAGGGCCGCGTACATGTTGCGCTCAGCACGGATCGTGTCGCCCTTGGTCGGCTTGACGTGGTGCTCGTAGGTGTTGAAGGCCTGAACAACACCCCAGGCCGTGCCACGCCAGGGAGCAACACGGGGGTCGGACTGCCACAGGTCAACCAGGCGCTCGCGCTTGGTGTTGGCAAAGGCGTTGGCCCGGGGACTGTCGGTCTTGTTGGGCACCAGCTCATCCATCAGCTGGGACAACCGCAGGGCACTAACAGGGATGGCGGCCAGCGCCGCAACCTCCTGAGCGAAGTCGTCAGCCATGGCGTGCACGATGCTGAGCGCCGATCGCGCATCAGCTATGCGGGACATGGAGTTTTTCGAATGGCGGAACTTCACGGTCTGGCCGCGCTCGCGCATCGCAGCGAAGTGTGTGTTGTCGCAGACAACGTCGGTGATGGTGCGCTTGAACGTCGTTGCCAGCGAGCCATCGAACGATGTGGTGGCAAGCAGATTGGGACGGAACTCAACACCCTCAGGCGTCATGATGTTGTCTGGGACAGACACCTCGACCCAGGCAACGGCGCGGTTGCGCAGCAGGCCGGCCGACGAAATGGACAGGTCACCGTCGAGCAAGGTGGCAACGTTGTCGAGCAGCCATTCGCTGTACTGGTGCGGCCGGTAGCCGTCCTTGAAGATGCCGAGCACCTCGTGGGTGGGGACTGCTGCAGCTTCGGTTGACGGCGGTTGGGACTGATCATGCCGCGATGGCGGCCTGAGTGGTGAAGGCGAGTTCGTACTCGACCGGGGTGAGCTTGCCCAGGGCGCGTTGGCGTCGTCG
>NZ_QOHG01000024.1 GCF_003319125.1 Blastococcus sp. TF02A-26
GCTGACACTCGCGATATCAATCAACCAAAGGAATCCCAGCACCACGAACCCGAAGATCCGCAGCACACGGGGTATTACTTGGCACTGACTTTCGGCACGCTGTTGAGTTCTCAAGGAACGGACGCGCGAAGAACCAGGCCCCTTCTGCAGGAGCCTTCGTCAACTGCGGCTTTGTCCTACCCTACGCCGCTCCGGAGGCGGCCCTTCCGGGCCCTCCCCCTCGCGGCCCCTCCCGGGGTCCCGCGCGGCGCAGAGAGAAAGTTACGCGCCTGTCGGAGGCCGTGTCAAACCCGTCGGGAGGTGACGGTCGACACCCGGCCGGAACCGGCGCGTCACCTCGCGTTCACGCGTCTCCGGGGTCCTCAGGGCGTGCGCTGGGCACGCTGCACGCCGGCCACGGCGCGCTTGCCCCGGCGCAGGACGAGCCACCCGCCGGGGAGCCACGCGTCCTCCCCCGGCACCGCCTCGGCGTCGGTGACCCGCTCGTTGTTCATGTAGGCGCCGCCTTCCTTCACCGTCCGCCGCGCGTCCGACAGGCTGGCCGCCAGACCGGTGAGCTGGAGCAGCTGGGCGATCGATGGCACCTCACCGTCCACGGTGACGCTGCCGGCCTCCTGCAGAGCGGCGCCCAGGGTCTCCGGACCGAGCGCCGACAGGTCGTCGCGGCCGAACAGCGCGCGCCCGGCTGCCTCGGCCTGGCGCAGCTGCTCGGGACCGTGCACCAGGAGGGTGAGCTCCTCGGCCAGCGCCCGCTGGGCCGCCCGGGACGCCGGCCGCTCCGTGCTCTCCGCCACGAGGGCGGCCACCTCGTCGGCCGGCCGCTCGGAGAACAGCGGCAGCCAGGTCAGCGCGTCGGCGTCGTCGGCGTTCAACCAGAACTGGAAGAACGCGTAGGGCGACGTCAGCCCGGCGTCGAGCCAGACGGTGCCGCCCTCGCTCTTGCCGAACTTCTGCCCGTCGGACTTGTTCACCAGCTGGGTCGACAGGGCGTGCACCGACGCGCCCTCGGTCCGGCGCACCAGGTCGATGCCGGCGGTGAGGTTGCCCCACTGGTCGGAGCCGCCGCTCTGCAGCGTGCAGCCGTGCCGGCGGAAGAGCTCGCGGAAGTCGTTGGCCTGCAGGATCTGGTAGCTGAACTCGGTGTAGCTGATCCCGGCCTCGGAGTTGAGCCGGGCCGAGACGGCCTCCTTGGCCAGCATGCGGCCGACCCGGAAGTGCTTCCCGAGGTCCCGGAGGAAGTCGATCGCCGACAGCTCCGACGTCCAGTCCAGGTTGTCGACGTAGATCGGCGCGCGGAGTCCGTCGCGCGAGGCGGGGACGTCGAGGAAGGGCGCGACCTGCCGGCGGATGCTCTCCACCCACTCGGCGACGGTGGACCGCTCGTTGAGCTGTCGCTCCGCCGTCGGCCGCGGGTCGCCGATCAACCCGGTGGCGCCGCCCACCAGCACGATCGGCTGGTGACCGGCGCGCTGAAGCGCCCGCAGCACCATGAACTGCACGAGGTGCCCCACGTGCAGGCTCGGTGCGGTCGGGTCGAAGCCGCAGTAGTAGGTGATCGGTCCGGCGGCCAGGTGCGCGCGCAGCGCCTCCTCGTCGGTGGTCTGGGCGATCAGCCCTCGCCGGTGCAGCTCGTCGATCACGTCGGTCACGGCTCAATCCTGCCCGGTGGCCCGCCGCGCCTTCCTGCCGCCCGCGCGGAAGGGGCTCACCGTGTCCGACGCGGGGTCCCAGAAGCGCCAGGGCAGCTCGGTCGCGAGGCTGATCCCCACCCGCGGGCCGGCCGCGACCGCGGCGGGCGGGGCACCGTTGTGCAGCCGGACCGGGGACCCGGGGTCGAGCAGGTCCGCGCCCCGGTCGTCGGGGCCGATGGCCAGCGCCTGGGTGAGCCGGGCCGGCCCGCGGGCGAGGTCCCGGGCAGCACGGGCGGCCGGACGGCGGGCGGAGGCGACGGACTCCCCCACCACCACCTCGCCGGCCCGCAGCAGCACCGCGGAGCCGCGGCCCTCCGGACCGACCACCACGTTGGCGCACCAGTGCACGCCGTAGCTGAAGTAGACGTACAGCCGCCCCGGCGGACCGAACATGATCGCCGCCCGCGGGGTGGGCCCGCGGTGGGCGTGCGAGGCGGGGTCCTCCCCCGCGCCCGAGTACGCCTCGACCTCGGTGAGCCGCAGCGCGACGCGGCCCTCCGGGCGGTCGGTCACCACCCAGCAGCCGAGCAGCGCCGGCGCCACGACGTCGACCGGCCCGAGCAGCTGCTCGGCGGTCAGCAGGGGCCCGGGCTCCACGGTCAGAGAGCCGCGGCCACCGGGGACGACGTCGACCACTCCGCGTGCTGCCGGGCCAGCTCGGCCAGCTGCGCGAGCTGGCCGGCCACCCGCTGGGGCGCCGTCCCACCGCGGGCCCGGCGGGCGGCGAGCGCGCCACGGACCGACAGCACCGAGCGGACCTCGGGGGTGAGCCGCTCGTCGATCCCGGCCAGCTGGTCGTCGTCGAGCTCGTCGAGCTCGAGACCGGCCGACTCGCAGAAGGCGACCATCTCACCGGAGATCTCGTGCGCGGACCGGAACGGCACGCCCGCGCGGACCAGCCACTCGGCGACGTCGGTGGCCAGCGCGAACCCCTGCGGGGCGGCCGCCTCGAGCACCTCCGGCCGCAGCGTCAGGGTGGCGACCATCCCGGTGACCGCGGGGAGGAGCAGGAGCAGCTGCTCCATGGAGTCGAAGACCGGCTCCTTGTCCTCCTGCAGGTCCCGGTCGTAGGCCAGCGGCAGGCCCTTCAGCATGGTGAGCAGGCCGGTGAGGTTCCCGACGAAGCGACCGGACTTGCCGCGCGCCAGCTCGGCGATGTCGGGGTTCTTCTTCTGCGGCATGATCGACGACCCGGTCGCCCAGGCGTCGTCGAGGCGGGCCCAGCCGAACTCCGTCGAGGTCCAGAGCACGACCTCCTCCCCCAGCCGGGAGAGGTGCACGCCGAGCAGCGCCGCGGCGAAGCAGAACTCGGCGGCGAAGTCGCGGTCGCTGACCCCGTCGATGGAGTTGTCCGACGCGCGGTCGAAGCCGAGCTCGGCGGCGACGGCGTCGGGGTCCAGGGGCAGCGAGGAGCCGGCGAGCGCACCCGAGCCGTAGGGGCTGACGGCCGTGCGGCGGTCCCAGTCCTGCAGCCGGTCGACGTCGCGGGCGATCGCGTGCGCGTGGGCCAGCAACTGGTGGGCGATGAGGATCGGCTGCGCGTGCTGGAGGTGGGTCATGCCCGGGGCGGCGACGTCCTGATACCGCTCGGCCAGCCCGACCAGCGCGTACTCCAGCGAGGCCAGCTCGCCGACCAGGGCGCGGACGTGGTGGCGCAGGTACAGCCGCAGGTCCGTGGCGATCTGGTCGTTGCGGCTCCGGCCGGCGCGCAGCTTCCCGCCGAGGGCGCCGAGCTTCTCGGTGAGGCCCCGCTCCAGCGCCTCGTGCACGTCCTCGTCGGACTCCTGGGGCCCGAACGTGCCGGCCGCGACCTCGGCCGAGAGCTCGGTCAGCGCGCCGATCATGCGGTCGAGCTCGTCGTCGCTGAGCAGGCCGCCTCGGTGCAGCACGCGGGCGTGCGCGCGGGAGCAGGCGAGGTCGAAGGGCGCGAGCGTCCAGTCGAAGTGCGTCGACTTGCTCAGCGCTGCCATCGCCGGCGACGGACCGCCGCCGAAGCGTCCGCCCCACAGCCGCGTCTGGGAAGGCGTCTCGGCGGTCACGGGGTCGGTTCCTCCAGATCGGCGTTCAGTTCGGGGTAGACGGGCGGGGTGCGCCGGGCGAGGGCCGCCAGCTTCTCGGCCAGGGCCGGGCCCCCGTCGGGCTGGCGGGAGATCACCGCGACAGTGTCGTCCCCGGCGATGGTGCCCAGGACGTCGGGGAGCCCGACCTTGTCCAGGGCGGACGCGAGGAACTGCGCGGCGCCCGGCGGCGTCCGCAGGACGGCGAGGTTGGCGCTGCCCTCGGCGCTGGTGAGCAGGTCGGCCAGCAGCCGGGTGAGCCGGGCCGGTGCGCTCTGCGCCGGGCGCAGCGGTGCGTTCTCCGGAGGGAGGACGTAGCTGGCCGGGGCGCCGTCGGCACCGCGCATCTTGACCGCGCCGAGCTCCTCGAGGTCCCGCGAAAGCGTCGCCTGGGTGACCTCGATGCCCGATCCGGCCAGCAGCGCCGCCAGCTGGGTCTGCGAGGTGACGGCCTGGGACTCGATCACCTCCCGGATCCGCGCCTGGCGGGCGCTGCGGCTCAGCGCACCGGTCATCGCCGCGATCGCTCCATCAGCCAGACGAGGACCGCCTTCTGCGCGTGCAGCCGGTTCTCCGCCTCGTCCCAGACGACGCTCTGCGGCCCGTCGATGACCGCGGCGGCGATCTCCTTGCCGCGGTAGGCGGGCAGGCAGTGCAGCACCACCGCGTCCGCGGCCGCACGGGCCAGTGCCGCCTCGTCGACGGCGTAGGGCAGGAACGGCGCGATCCGCTCCTCGTACTCCGACTCCTGGCCCATCGACACCCAGGTGTCGGTGACCAGGACGTCGGCGCCGTCGGCGGCGGCCGCGGGGTCCGCGGTCCACAACACCGAGCCGCCGGTCTCCGCGGCGATCTCCTCGGCGCGCTTCAGCACCGACGGGTCGGGCTGGAACTCCGCCGGGGAGCCGATCCGCACGTGCATGCCGGCGGTCGCGCCGCCCAGCAGGTACGAGTGCGCCATGTTGTTGGCACCGTCGCCGAGGTAGCTCATCGTCAGGCCGGCGAGCTCGCCCTTGTGCTCGGCGACCGTCTGCAGGTCGGCCAGGATCTGGCAGGGGTGGAACTCGTCGGTGAGCGCGTTGACCACCGGCACGCTGCTGGCCGCGGCCATGGCCTCGATCCGGTCCTGGCCGAACGTCCGCCAGACGATGGCCGAGACCTGCCGGTCCAGGACACGCGCGGTGTCGTCGATCGGCTCGCCGCGCCCGAGCTGGCTGGCGGCGGCGTCGATGACCAGCGGGTACCCGCCGAGCTCGGCGACACCGACCGAGAAGGAGACGCGGGTGCGGGTGGAGGGCTTGTCGAAGAGCACCGCCACGGCGCGCGGCACCCCGTTCGGCGCACGCAGCGGAACCGGCGCGGCCTCGGTGTGCCGGGTCCGCTTGAGCTCGGCGGCCAGGGCGAGGACCTCGGCCTGCTCGGCGGGCGAGAGGTCGTCGTCCCGGAGGAAGTGGCGCGTCACGACTGCGCCGCCGTGTCCAGCGCCGCCGGCAGGGCGGCGACGAAGGCGTCGACCTGCTCGTCGGTCACGACCAGCGAGGGCGCGAGCCGGATGACGTCGGGCGCGACGGCGTTCACGAGGAACCCGGCCTCGCGCAGCGAGGCCTCCACCGCCGCGGCCACCGGCGAGGTGAGGACGACGCCCAGCAGCGCGCCCCTCCCCCGGACCCCGGACACCGACGCGTGCCCGAGGCCCTCGATGCCGGCGGTGAACCGGTGCTCGAGCTCCTTGGCCCGCTCCAGCAGCCCCTCGTCGCGGATGGTGTCGAGCACCGCGAGCGCGGCCGCCGCGGCGATCGGGTTGCCCCCGAACGTCGAGCCGTGCGCGCCGGCGGTCATCAGCTCCGCGGCGTCGCCGAAGGCCAGGGTGGCGCCGATCGGCAGCCCGCCGCCGAGCGCCTTGGCCAGGGTGACGACGTCGGGGTGCAGGCCCTCGGCCTGGTGGGCGAACCAGTGCCCGGTGCGGCCGATGCCGGTCTGCACCTCGTCGAGGGCGAACAGCGCGCCGGCGCCGGCCGCGGCCGAGGCGGCGGAGGCGAGGTAGCCGGCCGGCGGGGGCTGCACGCCGCCCTCGCCCAGCATCGGCTCGAGCAGCACCATCGCGGTGGCGTCGGAGACGGTGCCGGTCAGCGCGTCTGCGTCGCCGTAGGGCACGTACCGGACGCCGCCGGGCAGCGGGGCGAACGCCGCGGCCTTCGACGGCTGGCCGGTCAGCGCGAGGGCGCCCATCGTCCGGCCGTGGAAGGCGCCCTCGGCGGTGATGACCTCGGTGCGCCCGGTCAGCCGGCTGATCTTGAAGGCGGCCTCGTTGGCCTCGGCGCCGGAGTTGCAGAAGAAGACCCGTCCGGGCCGCCCGGCCAGCTCCAGGAGCCGCTCGGCGAGCAGCACCCCCGGCTCGTGCATGGCCAGGTTGGAGACGTGCCCGAGGGTCTGCGCCTGCTTCGTGATCGCCTCGACGACCTTCGGGTGCGCGTGGCCGAGGATCGTCGTCGCGATGCCGCCGAGCAGGTCGGTGTACTCGCGGCCGTCGACGTCCCAGGCCGTCGCGCCCTCGCCCCGGGCCAGCGCGACCGGCGGGGTCTTGTAGTTGCCCATCATCACGGCCGACCAGCGGCCGGCCAGCTCCTCGGTGCGGGTCATGGTGCTGGCTCCTCTCCGGTGGTCGGGGCGGGGACGACCATCGTCCCGGTGCCTTCGCTCGTGAACATCTCCAGCAGCAGGGCGTGCGGGGTGCGGCCGTCGACGACGGTCGCCCGCTTCACCCCGCCGTTGACCGCCCGCAGGCAGGCGGCCATCTTCGGGACCATCCCGGAGTCCAGGTCCGGGAGGATCTCGGCCAGCTCGGCGGCGTCGATCTGCTGCACCAGCGAGCCGCGGTCGGGCCAGTCGGCGTAGAGGCCCTCGACGTCGGTGAGGACGACGAGCTTCACCGCGCCGAGCGCGACGGCCACCGCGGCCGCGGCGGTGTCGGCGTTGACGTTGTGCACCACGCCGTCGGCGTCGGGGGCGACGGTCGCGATGACCGGGATGTGCCCGCGCTCCAGCAGCGCCTGGACCGGCGTGGGGTCGACCTCGGCGACGTCGCCGACGAGGCCGACGTCCACCGGCTCGCCGTCCACCACGGCCGTCGTCCGCTCGGCGCGGAACAGGCCGCCGTCCTCGCCGGACAGGCCCACGGCCAGCGGGCCGTGCTGGTTGATCAGGCCGACGACCTCGGGGGTGACCTGGCCGGTGAGCACCATCCGCACGACGTCGATCGTCTCCTCGGTGGTCACCCGCAGGCCGCCGCGGAACTCGCTGGTGATGCCGAGCCGGCCGAGCATCTCGCTGATCTGCGGGCCGCCGCCGTGGACGACGACGGGCAGGATCCCGCAGGTCCGCAGGAACACCATGTCGTCGGCGAAGGCGCGGCGGCACTCCTCGTCGACCATCGCGTGGCCGCCGTACTTGATGACCACGACGTTGCCGTGGAACTCCTTGAGCCACGGCAGCGCCCCGGTGAGGACGGCGACCTTGGCGGCGTCGCCGGCCGGGTCGTAGGTCCGCATCTTGCGGGTGGTGCCGATCCGCCGGCGGACGACCCCGACGTCGGGCGGGTGCTCGTCGACGCGGACGTCGGGCGGCGTCGGGTCCTGGTGCTCGCTCATGTGGAGTACGCCGAGTTCTCGTGCACGTAGGCGATGGACAGGTCGTTGGTCCAGATCGTGGCCTGCTCGGCGCCGGCCCGGAGATCGACGTCGATCGTGATGGCCCGGCCGGTGAGGTCGACGCCCTCGCGGGGGTCGCCGATCGAGCCGCCCCGGCAGACGGTGACGCCGTTGATCGTCACGTCCACCTGGTCGGCCGCGAAAGCCGCGTCGGTGGTGCCGATCGCGGCGAGCACCCGGCCCCAGTTGGGGTCGTTGCCGAACAGCGCGGTCTTGAGCAGGTTGTTGCGCGCGCAGGCCCGGCCGGCGGTGAGCGCGTCCTGCACGCTCGCCGCGTTGCGGACGGTGATCGCGATGTCCTTGGTCGACCCCTCGGCGTCGGCCAGCAGTTGCATCGCGAGGTCGGTGCAGACCGCGGTCAGCGCTTCGGTGAACTCCTCGGCGGACGGGGTCACCCCGCTCGCGCCGTTGGCCATGACGATCACGGTGTCGTTGGTCGACAGGCAGCCGTCGGAGTCGACCCGCTCGAAGCTCAGGCCCGTCGCCGTCCGCAGCGCCGGCTGCAGGACCTCCGCCGGCACGACCGCGTCGGTGGTGAGGACGACGAGCATCGTGGCCAGGCTCGGCGCCAGCATGCCCGCGCCCTTGGCCATCCCGCCGACGGTCCAGCCACCGCGCTCCTGCACCGCGGTCTTGGGCACCGAGTCGGTGGTCATGATCGCGCGGGCGGCGTCGGGGCCGCCGTCGGCGCTCAGGCCCTGGGCGGCCGCGGTGACCCCGGCGGTCAGCTTCTCCATGGGCAGCCGCATGCCGATCAGGCCGGTGCTCGCGACTGCGACGTCGATCGCGCCGAGGCCCAGCGCCGCCGCGGTGTGCTCCGCGGTGGCGTGCGTGTCCTGGAACCCCTCGGGCCCGGTGCAGGCGTTGGCGCCGCCGGAGTTGAGGACGACGGCCCTGAGCCGGCCGGTGGAGAGCACCTGCCGGCTCCACACCACGGGCGCGGCCGGGAAGCGGTTGGTGGTGAAGACGGCGGCCGCGGCGTCGTCCGGCCCATCGTTGACGACCAGCGCGACGTCGGCGGCACCGGTCGACTTGAGGCCGGCGGCGACGCCGGCGGCCCGGAAGCCCTGCGGGCGGGTGACGGTCACGGCGCGACCCCCACGAGCGGGAGCCCGGTGGTCTCGGGCAGGCCGAGGGCGAGGTTGGCGCACTGGATCGCCGCTCCCCCGGTGCCCTTGGTGAGGTTGTCGACCGCGGCGACGACGACCAGCCGGCCGGCGTCGGGGTCGACCGCGACCTGCAGGGCGACGGTGTTGGCGCCGAGCACCTGCGCCGTCGTCGGCCACTGGCCCTCGGGGAGCAGGTGCACGAACGGCTCGTCGGCGTAGGCCTTCGCGTAGGCGGCCCGGGCGGCGTCCGCGTCGATGCCGGGCACGAGCCTGGCCGAGCAGGTGGCGAGGATGCCCCGGCTCATCGGCACCAGCGTCGGGGTGAAGCTGATCGACACCGGCGCGCCGGCGGCCTGGGACAGCGTCTGCGCCATCTCCGGGGTGTGCCGGTGGACGCCGCCGACGCCGTAGGCGCTGACCGAGCCCATGACCTCGCTGCCGAGGAGGTGCGGCTTGGCCGACTTGCCGGCGCCGCTGGTGCCGCTGGCCGCGACCACGACCACCTCGGGCTCGACCAGCCCGGCGGCCAGCGCCGGGGCCATCGCGAGGGTGACGGAGGTCGGGTAGCACCCGGGGACGGCGATCCGTCGCGCCCCGGTGAGCTGCTCCCGCTGGCCGGGCAGCTCCGGGAGGCCGTAGGGCCAGGAGCCGGCGTGCTCGGAGCCGTACCAGCGGGTCCAGGCGGCGGGGTCGTTGAGCCGGTGGTCGGCGCCGCAGTCGATGACCAGCGTGTCGGCCGGCAGCTGCGCGGCGATCTCGGCGGACTGCCCGTGCGGCAGCGCGAGGACGACGACGTCGTAGCCGGCGAGGTCCTCGACGCCGCTGGGCTGCACCTCGAGGTCGGCGTAGGGCAGCAGGTGCGGCTGGAGCTCACCCAGGCGTCGGCCGGCGCTCGATGCCGCGTGCACCCCGGTCAGCCGGAGGTTCGGGTGCCCGGCCAGCAGCCGGCACACCTCTCCTCCCGCGTACCCGGTGGCGCCGGTGACCCCGACCGTCCACGTCCGCGATGTACTCACGATGCATGACCATACACGGTCATGCATGACCGTTCATCCGGGTTTGCGGACCGGGGCCTGACGCGGAGCCCCCAGGCATGGGTACCGATACCTGCGCCACGAGTGCGGCGGACGGGGATATCGGTACCCATGCCTCGGGGGGCTCAGGCGCCGTAGGTGGCGAGCTTCGCCTCGGCGTCGGAGACACCGCGGGAGAAGCGGCGGAGGTACTCGGCCTCGAGCTGGTCGGTCCGCTCGCGGTGGTTGGCCCACGCGTCGGCCGAGCCGGTGCGGAGGATGTCGTGCCGCTTCTCGTAGAGGTGGGCGAGCTCGCGGTTGAGGTCCTCGTCGGAGATCTCGGCCATGGCCGGTGGCTGCAGCATGATCGCGACCCTAGGCAGAACCGAGTGGGCTCGCAGGTCAGCCGAGCGGGTCGTCGTCCCCGTAGGGGCGCAGCCGCAGCCGCCGGCCGTCGCCCTCCGGCACCCGGGCGCGCAGCTCCTCGATCGGGTCGTTGTTCACGTGCAGGAAGCGGCCCGACCAGGCGTCGAGCTCCCCGGCGGCGATCGCGCCGACCATCGCGACGACGCGGTCCGGCGGCGTCCAGTCCGTGACGCCGCGCCACATGGGCATCGCCTCGGTCATCGGGGTCCGGACCAGACCGGGGGCGACGTCGAAGGCACGCACGTCGGTGCCCTCGAGCGCGCCGGCCAGCGCCTCGGTCATCCGCATCAGGCCGGTCTTGGCCACCGAGTAGGCGGAGTACTCCGGACGGGCGCGCAGGCTCATCCCGCTGGCGAGGTTCACGATCCGGCCGCGGTTGCGCAGGACCATCCACGGCACGACGGCGCGGCAGAGCAGGAAGCCGCCGCGGACGTGGCTGGACACGACGTCCCACCACTGGTCGGGATCGGTCTCCCAGAGGGGCTCCTCCGCCGCGTCGACCCGGCCGGCGTTGTTGACCAGCAGGTCGACCCGGCCCAGCTCCTCGGTGATCTCCTCGACCGCGGTCTCCACCTGCGCCCGGTCGGTCACGTCGGCGGTCACCGCGAGGGTGCGCGCACCGGTCGCGGTGGCGATCTCGTCCATCGCCTCCCGCAGCCGGGCCTCGCCCCGTGCCAGGCCGGCCACCGCCATGCCGCGGGCGGCCAGGCCCTCGGCGATGGCCCGGCCGATGCCCGACCCCGCACCGGTGACCAGGGCGACGCCGCTCAGGTCACCCACGGAGTGCGGCGCCCGTCCGCTCGGTCACCGTCGCCACCGCGCGCTGCCGCACCTCGGCGGCCTCCTCGCCGGTGAGGGTCCGGTCCGGCGCCCGCAGGGTGAGGGCGTAGGCCAGGGACTTCTGCCCCTCCGGGATCGGCGTGCCGGTGTAGACGTCGAAGAGCCGCACCGACTCCAGCAGCTCCCCGGCACCGGACCGCAGCGCGGCCTCGACGTCGGCGGCGGCCACCTCCGTGGCGACGACGAACGCCAGGTCGAGCAGCACCGGTGGGAAGGCCGAGATCGACGGGCCGACCGGCACCGCGGCGGCGGGCAGCGCGTCGACGTCGAGCTCCATGACCGACGTCCGGGCCGGCAGCTCCAGCGCCGCGCACACCCGCGGGTGCAGCTCGCCGGCGTGCCCGACCACGACGTCCCCCACCAGCAGCTCGGCGCAGCGGCCGGGGTGCCAGGGCGCGCGGTCGCCGGCGCGCACGGTCAGCGGGACCCCCGCGGCCGCGGCGACCCGGCGGGCGGCCTCGACCGCGTCGGCCCACTCGGCCGGCCGGCCCGGACCCCACCAGCCGCGCGGCTCGCGGGCACCGGTGAGCGCCACGGCGACGTGCCACGGCTGCTCCGGCACCGCGCCCAGCAGCGCAGCGAGCGTCGCGTCGTCCGGACGGGCGTCGACACCCGGCAGCGGAGCAGGGGTGCGGTTCCCGCCGGGGAACACCGAGCCGTGCTCGAACAGCGCCAGGTCCCGCTGCCCGCGGGAGAGGTTGCGGGCCAGCGTCGCGAGCAGGCCCGGCAGCAGCGTCGTCCGCAGCGCCGGCTCCTCCTCCGACAGCGGGTTGCGCACGACGACCACCTGACGGCGCTCGTCGTCGGCCGCGAGTCCGAGGGCGTCCAGAGCCTTCTCCCCGACGAACGGGTAGGACGGCGCCTCGACGTAGCCGGCCTCGGCCAGGGCGCGGCCGATCGCGCGGCGACGGCGCTGTGCCTCGGTCAGCCCGCGGCCGGGCGGCGCGGTCGGCAGCACGGACGGGATGTCGTCGATGCCGGCGAGGCGGACGACCTCCTCGACGAGGTCGGCCGGGTCGGTGAGGTCCGGGCGCCAGGACGGCGGGGTGACACGGAGCGGCCCCTCGGTGCCCTCGACCGCGCAGCCGACCGCGGTCAGCAGCTCGACCACCTGCGCGTCGCTGTACGGGACGCCGGCCACCCGGGCGGGCTTCCCGGAGTCGAGCTCGATGACCGGGCGTGCACCGCGGGTGTCGACGTCGACCGGCGAACCCACCACCCGGGCGCCGCCGTACTCGGCGAGCAGCGCCGCGGCGCGGGCCAGCGCCGCCGTCGTCATCTCGGGGTCGACGCCGCGCTCGAACCGCTTGGCGGCCTCGCTGGGCAGCCGGTGCCGACGGGCGGTGCGCGCCACCCCGGTCGGCTCCCAGTGCGCGGCCTCGAGCAGGACGTTGCGCGTCTCGTCGCCGATCTCGGTGGACGCGCCGCCCATGACGGCAGCCAGCCCGATCGGACCGGTGTCGTCGGTGATCAGCAGGTCGTCGGCGTCCAGCGCGCGGTCGGTGCCGTCGAGGGTGGTCAGCCGCTCCCCCGCCGTCGCCCGGCGGACGACGATCGGGCCGCTCACCGCGTCACGGTCGAAGGCGTGCATCGGCTGGCCCAGTTCGAGCATCACGTAGTTGGTGACGTCGACGGCCAGCGAGATGCTCCGGATCCCGGACTGCGCGAGCCGGCGGCGCATCCACCACGGGGTCGGCGCGGTCGGGTCCACGCCCTCCAGCGCGATCATCGAGAAGCGGTCGCAGCGCTCGGCGTCGTCGACCCGCACCTGCCAGGCCGGCTCGCCCGACCAGTCGGGCAGGTCGAGCTCCCCCGCGTCGCGCCACGAGACGGCCAGGCCGGTGCCCATCTCGCGGGCGATGCCGCGCATGGAGAGGCAGTAGCCGCGGTCGGGGGTGACGGCGAGCTCGATGACGACGTCGTCCAGCCCGACGAGCGGTCCGGCGGGCGTGCCGGGGGCCGGGACTCCGTCGTCGTCGCGGCCCCCCAGCACGAGGATCCCGGCGTGGTCCTCGCCCACGCCCAGCTCGCGGACCGAGCAGATCATCCCGTCGGAGACGTGGTCGTAGGTCTTCCGGGCGGCGATCGCGAAACCGCCGGGCAGCACGGCGCCGGGGAGCGCGACCACCACGGAGTCGCCCGCGGCGAAGTTGCGCGCGCCGCAGACGATGCCGCGCGGCTCCGCCTCCCCCACGTCCACCTGCGTGTAGCGGATCGGCTTCTTGAAACCGGTCAGCTCCTCGATCTCCAGCACCCGGCCGACCACCAGCGGGCCGGTCACCGGCTCCGGGCGGTGGATCTCCTCCACCTCGAGGCCGAGCCGGACGAAGGCGGTGTCGAGCTCCTCGACCGTCGTCCCGGCGGGGACGTCGACGTACTCGGCCAGCCAGCCGATCGGGACTCTCACAGCTCCACTCCGAACGCACTCGTGAACCGGACGTCGCCCTCGACGATGTCGCGCATGTCGCCGACGCCCGAGCGGAACTGCAGGGCCCGCTCGATGCCCATGCCGAAGGCGAAGCCGCTGTACTCCTCGGGGTCGACGCCGCAGGCGACCAGCACCCGCGGGTTGACCATCCCGCAGCCACCCCACTCGACCCAGCGCGGGCCGTCGCGGTGCTCGGGGAACCAGACGTCGAACTCCGCCGAGGGCTCGGTGAACGGGAAGTAGGACGGCCGCCAGCGGGTGATCGCGTCGGCGCCGAACAGGGAGCGGGCCAGGTGGTCCAGCGTGCCGCGCAGGTGCGCCATCGTCAGACCGCGGTCGATCGCCAGGCCCTCGACCTGGTGGAAGACCGGCGTGTGCGTCGCGTCGAGCTCGTCGGTCCGGTAGACCCGCCCGGGCGCGACCACGTAGATCGGCGGCGTGCGCGACAGCATCGTGCGGGCCTGGACCGGGCTGGTGTGCGTGCGCAGCACCAGGCCGGAGTCCTCCGGGGCGACGAAGAAGGTGTCCATCATCGTGCGCGCCGGGTGGTCGCGGCCGATGTTGAGCGCGTCGAAGTTCAGCCACTCCGCCTCGAGCTCGGGGCCCTCGGCGACCTCGTAGCCCATGCCGACGAAGACGTCGGCGATCCGCTCGGTCAGCGTGGTCAGCGGGTGCCGGGCGCCGCGGGGGGTGCGGTCCCAGGGCAGGGTGACGTCGACCCGTTCCTCGGCCAGCGCCCGGGCGTCGCGCTCGGCCTCCAGCTGCGCCAGCCGCTGCTCGTAGGCCTCGGTGACGGCGATGCGGGCGGCGTTGACCCGCTTGCCGGCGTCCGAGCGCGCGGCCGGGGGCAGCGCACCCAGCTCGCGGCGGGCCAGGAGCACCGGCGCCCGGTCGCCGAGGTGGGCCGGGCGGACGGCGGCCAGCTCGGCGAGATCGCCCGCGGCGCCGAACGCCTCGGCCGCGGCGGCGACCGCGGCGTCGAGGGCCTCGGCGGAGAGCGCGGCGACCTGCTTGGGGTCGTAGGGGTCGTTGGCGCCAGACACGGGAGGCCATTCTGCCCGCCACCGGTCCCGGCACGCGCGTGGGTTCTCCCACCCGCCCGCCGCCATCGCCGGAGGGATCTGCAGACTCGGCGCGTGGCGGTCCTCCTCGCGCTGACGTCGGCGGTCGTCTACGGCGCCGCGGACTTCCTCGGCGGGCTGGCCAGCCGGCGGGCCACGGTCTTCGCGGTCGTGGCGCTCTCCCAGGCCGCCGGCCTCGCCGCGCTCCTGCTCCTCCTCCCCTGGCTCGGCGGACCGGTCACCGGCACCCAGCTGCTGTGGGGCGCCGCGGCCGGGCTGGCCGGCTCGACCGGGCTGATGGTCTTCTTCCGCACCCTGGCCGGCGGGGTGATGAGCGTCGTCGCCCCCACGACCGCGGTCACCGCCGCCGCCGTCCCCGTGCTGGTCGGCGTGTCCACCGGTGACCGGGTCGGGATCGCGGCGACCGTCGGGATCCTGCTCGCCCTGGTGGCCATCGCCCTGGTGTCCGTCGAGGAGGGGCTGGGCGCCCTGCGGGCGGCGCGGCCGGCGGCCCTGGCCCCGGCACTGCTGGCCGGCGCCGCGTTCGGCCTCTTCTTCGTGCTGCTGGACCGCACCGGAGACGACTCCGGCCTCACCCCGCTCGTCGCGGCCCGCGCGGCCTCCATCGGTCTCGTGCTGCTCATCGCCGGTGCCGCCCGCCGCTCCCTGCGGCCGCCGCGCGCCGCGCTGCCCCTGATCGTGGTCTCGGGCATCGGCGACATGGCCGCGAACGCGCTCTTCCTGCTCGCGACCCAGGCACCGGGACAGCTCGCGATCACCGGCGTCCTCGCCTCGCTGTACCCGGTCAGCACCGTCGTCCTGGCGCAGGCGGTGCTGCGGGAGCGGCTGGTCGGGGCGCAGGTGGTCGGGCTGCTCACCGCGGCCGCGGCCGTAGTCCTGATCACCGTCCCCGGCTGAGCGGTGTCCCCCGCACGGGTGGGCACCCCGCCACCCGGCTGCAGCCGGAACTCCCGGGTGCCGATCGCGGTTCCGTGGAGCAGTCAGCAGCAGCCGCCCTCGACGCCGTCCTCGCCACCACGGCGATCCGCAGCGTCTTCCAGCCGATCGTCGAGATCGACACCGGCCGGGTCGTCGCCTACGAGGCGCTGGCCCGCGGACCCCAGGGCCCACTGGAGCGGCCCGACGCCCTCTTCGCCGCCGCCCGCGCGGCCGGGCGGCTGGCCGAGCTGGACGAGGCCTGCCGGTCCGCGGCGCTGCGCGGCGCGCTGGCCCAGGGACTGACCGCTCCGCTGACGCTGTTCGTCAACGTCGAGCCCGAGGTCCTCGACCGGGCGCCCGTGGAGACGCTGCTGGGCCTGGCGCACGCCGCGCCCGGCGGCCTGCGCGTCGTCCTCGAGATCACCGAGCGTGCGCTGGCCACCCGGCCGGCCGAGCTGCTGCGCACCGTCGAGCGGGTCCGGTCGGTCGGCTGGGGCGTGGCGGTGGACGACGTCGGCGCCGAGCCGATGTCCCTGGCGTTCATGCCGTTGCTGCGCCCCGACGTGGTGAAGCTCGACCTGCGGCTGGTGCAGGAGCGCCCCGGCCCCGAGGTCGCGGAGATCATGAACGCGGTCAACGCCTACGCCGAGCGCACCGGCGCGGTCGTCCTGGCCGAGGGCATCGAGGACGTGCACCACCTCGCCATGGCCCGTGGCCTCGGCGCCACCCTGGGTCAGGGCTGGCACTTCGGCCGCCCGGGGCCGGGACCGGTGTCCGGCCGGGAGACCGCCGTGCTGACGCTGCCGGTCAGCGGGAACTCCGCGGTCGCCGACGAGACCGTCTCCCCCTTCGCCTGCCTGCCCGAGGGCACGCCGCTGCGCCAGGCGCCCAAGGCGCTGCTCATCGAGCTGTCCAAGCAGCTCGAGCGCGAGGCCATGCGCATGGGGCAGACCTGCGTGGTCGCCGCCACCTTCCAGGAGGCCCGCCACTTCACGCCCTCGACCACCCAGCGCTACCGCGACCTGGTGGAGCGGACGGCGTTCGTCTGCGCCCTGGGCGAGGGCCTGCCCGAGGAGCCGTTGCCGGGCCTGCGCGGCGCCACCCTGGCCGACGGCGACGCGGTGCGCGGCGAGTGGGACCTCGCCGTGCTCAGCCCGCACTTCTCCGCCGCCCTCCTGGCCCGCGACCTCGGCGACGACGGCCCCGACGCCGAGCGCCGGTTCGAGTACGCGCTCACCTACGAGCGGGACACGGTGGTGCGGGCGGCGTCGTCGCTGCTCGCCCGGGTCGCCCCGCGGGTCGCACCGCCGGTCCCGGTCGCCGCCCGCGCGGTGACCCCCGAGGCGGCCGTGGCCGTCGCGCGGGTGGCCGCCGCCGGCGTCCCGGCCGGCGAGGCGCTCCTGCTGGAGGCGCTCAGCGCCACCCCGAGCGGGGTCGCCGTCGCCGACATGCGGCTGCCCGACCAGCCGCTGGTCTACGTCAACCCCGCGTTCGAGCGGCTCGCCGGGCTGCCGGCCGACCAGCTGCTGGGCCGCAACTGCCGCTTCCTCCAGGGGCCGGACACCGACCCGGCCGCGGTCGCACGCATCCGGGCCGCCGTCGCCGCCGGTGAGGAGTGCCGGGAGACGGTGCTGAACGTCCGCGGGCCCGAGCGGACCCCGTGGTGGAACGAGCTGCACCTGGCACCGGTCCGCGACGCCGAGGGTGTCGTCGTCCAGTACATCGGCGTCCAGGTCGACGTCACCGCGCGCGTGGAGGCCGAGCGGGCGCTGCTGCAGGAGCGCGACCGCACCCGAGCCGCGCTCGCCCGCATCGAGGAGCTGGCCGCCACCGACCCGCTGACCGGCCTGGCCAACCGCCGCCGGCTGCAGGAGCAGGTGGAGACCGCGCTGTGGGACGCCCGTGCCCGCGGCGACGCCCTCGCGCTGCTGTTCCTCGACCTCGACGGCTTCAAGGCGGTCAACGACCGGCTGGGCCACGCGGCCGGTGACGTCCTGCTGCAGGAGGTCGCCGCCCGCCTGCGTCGACGCCTGCGCCGCCGGGATCTCGTGGCCCGGCTCGGTGGCGACGAGTTCCTCGTCGCGCTGCCCGACCTCTCGGCCGACGACGCCGCGGGCGAGGCCCGGCGGATCGCCGACGAGCTGTCCGCTGCCATCTGCCGGCCGGTGGAGATGCACGGTGTCCCGGTCGACGTGCGGGTCAGCGTCGGCATCGCGGTCGCACCGGACGACGGCGACGACTTCGCCTCGCTGCTGCACCTGGCCGACCTGCGGATGTACGAGGCCAAGGCGGCCGTGGCGCGCTGACCCTCCGGGCACTGTGGCGCTTCTGCCCGGGGCAGAAGCGCCACAGTGCCCGGTTGGGTCAGTCCGGCAGCGGGGGCAGCAGTGCGGCCAGCCCGCCGTGGGCCAGGTCGGCCAGCTGCTCGGCGAGCTCCGCGGCCGGGACGGTGCGGCTGCCCGACCACCAGTGCGCGGTCAGCTGGACCATGCCGACGACGCCGTAGGCCCAGGTCATCGCGGCCCCCGTCGGCCGGCCCGCCGCCGCCAGCCGCTCCGCCATGAGCATGCCCAGCGCCTGGGCGACCTGGTTCTCGGTGGCTGCGACCAGGTCGGCGCGGCCGGTGCGGCCGGCCTGGGCGTAGGCGAACCGGTAGAGCGCCGGCTCCTCCTCGATCAGCCGGACGAAGGCGGCGATGACCGCGTGCAGCCGGGCGCGGTCGTCGGCGCGCTCCAGCGCCAGCTCGCCGAGCAGCCGGGGCAGCAGCACCTCGGCCGAGATCCGCTCGAGGACGGCGTCGATCAGCTCGTCCTTGTCGCTGAAGTACCGGTAGATGACCGTCTTCGAGACGCCGGCCGCCCGGGCGACGTCGTCCACGGAGAAGTCCGGGCCGGCCGTGCGCAGGGCGGTCAGCGCCGCGCCGACCAGGTCCTCCCGGCGGCTGCGGCGGTGCTCGGTCCAGCGCGCGCTGCGCCCGTCCGTCTTCGACACGCCGACATCCTCTCCCACCCATTGCATGTGTCGCACGGTTACAGCTACCGTCGGACACAGGTTCACCCCGACCCCCCGGAGGAGCGTCCCGATGACCGCGACCGTCCCCGTTCGGACCCCCACCCGCGCCACCGACCGCCAGGAGCTCTCCACCCGGCTGCTCGGCTCGGCGGCGAAGACCTCCTACGACCCCACGGTCGACGTCGACTGGGACGCGCCGATCCCCGACGACCTCTACGGTCTCTCGCCGGAGTGGTCCTCCCTGTACGGCACGCCGCTGTGGGACGGCCTGACCGAGCAGCAGCGGGTCACGCTGACCATCCACGAGTACTGCTCGATCTCCGGCGTCGGCATCTGGTTCGAGTGCCTGCTCATGCAGCTCGTGCTCAAGGACGTCTACGGCGACGACCCCTCCCAGCCGCACGTCCAGTGGGCCCTGACCGAGATCGCCGACGAGTGCCGGCACTCCGTGATGTTCGCCCGGACGGCGCAGACGTTCGGGGCGCCGTCCTACCAGCCGCCGCCGGCGATCCTGAAGCTCGGCAAGGCCTTCGCCGCGCGGGGCTCCGGGCCGGCCGCCTACGCCGCGATCCTGGTGGCCGAGGAGATCCTCGACATCTTCCAGCGCGACCTGATGCGCGACGAGCGGGTGCAGCCGCTGACCCGGCGGACCAGCCAGATCCACGTCGTGGAGGAGGCGCGGCACATGCGCTTCGCCCGCGACGAGATCGCCCGCCGCACCCCGCACCTGTCGAAGTGGAACCTGCGCCGGCACCGCACCCTCGTCGCCGGGGTCGCCGCGATCGTCGCCGACAACCTCGTGCAGCCGGAGGTGTACGCCTCGGTCGGGCTGGACCCGGCGGAGGCCAAGGCGGCGGCGCGGGCCAACGAGCACTACAAGGCCAAGCTGCGGGACGCGTCGGCCGGCCTGGTGTCCTTCCTGCGCGAGGTGGGGCTCATCGGCGGCCCGACCGAGCTGCTCTGGAAGCGCGCCGGCCTCGTGTGAGCGGAGTCGCTCGAGTGCGGTCTCCGCACTCGAGCGACTCCGCTCAGCCTTGGGCGAGCTGGGTGGCGTAGAGGCAGATCGCGGCGGCCGCGGCGAGGTTGAGGCTCTCCGCCCGCCCGCGCATGGGGATCCGCACCCGGGTGTCGGCCAGCGCGGCCAGCTCGTCGGGCACCCCGCGGGCCTCGTTGCCGAACAGCCAGAGCACCGGCCCGGCGAGGGTCTCCCCCACCGTGTCCAGCGACGCCTCGCCCCCGCCGTCGGCGGCGAGCACGGTCACCCCGGCGGCGCGGACGGCGGGCAGCAGCTCCTCCAGTGGGGCCCCGCGGACGACGTCGACGTGGAACAGGCTCCCGGCGCTGGACCGCACCGCCTTGCCGCCGTAGGGGTCGGCGGAACCGGCGCCGAAGACGACCGCCTCCGCGCCGCAGGCGTCGGCGGTGCGCAGCACGGTGCCGGCGTTGCCGGGGTCGTTCAGGCCGGCGAGCGCCACCGACAGCCGCGGCGGCGCCTCGGCCAGCCGTGCGGCCGGGACGTCGCGCAGCGCGCACACGGCCACGAGCCCCTGGGGCGTCACCGTCTCGGAGAGTCCGGCCGCGGCCTTGTCGGTGACCAGCCGCACCGGGACGGCGGTCCCGGCCAGCAGGTCCCGGGCCGTCGCGGCGGCCGCCTCGGTGGCGAAGACCTCCCGGACGTCGTCCGGCGCGGTGGCCAGCGCCTCGGACACCGCCTGGCGGCCCTCGGCGAGGAACAGCCCCGCGGCGTCCCGGCCGGCGCGGCGGGTGAGCTTGCGCGCGGCGACGATGCGCGCCGACCGCTCGGTCAGCAGCTCAATCATGGCTCCTCCTCCCTCGGCGTCACGGGACCTCCGGACAGACGGCGACGCCGCCGGCACCGGTCCCTGCGGACCGGCACCGACGGCGTCGACGGGGTGGTGCTCAGGCGGCCTGGGCGCCGGTCGCCTCGGGGTTCGCGGCGAGCGCGGCCCGGGCGGACTCCACGAGCGCGGTGAAGGCAGCCGGCTCGCTGACGGCCAGCTCGGCCAGCACGCGGCGGTCGAGCTCGATGCCGGCCAGCTTGAGGCCCTGCATGAACCGGTTGTAGGTCATGTCGTTCTGCCGCGCCGCGGCGTTGATGCGGGTGATCCACAGCTTGCGGAAGTCACCCTTGCGCACCTTGCGGTCGCGGTAGTTGTAGGTGGCCGAGTGGAGGATCTGCTCCTTGGCCTTGCGGTACAGCCGGGACCGCTGACCCCGGTAGCCACTGGCCGCCTCGAGGGTCGTGCGGCGCTTCTTCTGGGCGTTGACCGCCCGCTTCACGCGTGCCACGTGAGAGCTCCTGTCTGTTCGTTACGGGACGGCGGTCAGATGCCGAGCAGCTTCTTGAGGTTCTTCGCGTCGGACGGCGAGATGACCTGGTCCTGGTCGAGGCGGCGGCGACGCTGACCCGACTTGTGCTCGAACTTGTGCTGGTTGTTGGCCTGCTCGCGCATGAGCTTGCCGGTGCCGGTGACGCGCACCCGCTTGGCCGTGCCCTTGTGGGTCTTCTGCTTCGGCATGTTCCTCGCCTGTCTCGGTTCGTCGTCGTGCGGAGGCGTGCGGCAGCGCATGGCTGCCGCACGCTCCCGGTGGTCTCGGTGGTGCGGTCCTGCGGGGCGGGACAGGGGGCTCAGGCGGTGGGCGCCTGCTCCGTCTCCTGCTGCTTGCCCTGCTCGGCCTTGGCCTCGCGGCCCTTGGCGGACTGCGCGGCCTGCTGGAGCGCCTGCGCGTTCCGGTGCGGGGCGATCACCATGACCATGTTGCGGCCGTCCTGCTTCGGGTTGGACTCGACGACGCCCAGTTCGGACACGTCGGCGGCCAGCCGCTGCAGCAGGCGGTACCCCATCTCCGGGCGCGACTGCTCGCGGCCGCGGAACATCACGGTGATCTTGACCTTGTCGCCGCCCTTGAGGAAGCGCTCGACGTGGCCCTTCTTCGTCTCGTAGTCGTGCGGGTCGATCTTGAGACGGAGCCGCATCTCCTTGATGACGGTGAGCGCCTGGTTGCGCCGGGACTCACGCGCCTTCTGGGCGGCCTCGTACTTGAACTTCCCGTAGTCCATGAGCTTGGCGACGGGCGGCCGGGCCATGGGCGCGACCTCGACGAGGTCGAGCTCGGAGTCCTGGGCCAGGCGCAGCGCTTCGCCGATCGACACGATGCCGACCTGCTCGCCCTCGGGACCGACCAGGCGGACCTCGGGGACGCGGATGCGGTCGTTGATGCGGGGCTCGGTGATGGCCTCTCCTCTGCTTCTGCATGGGGAGGGCTCGCTCGCCGCACCGGACGCCGGCAGACAGAAGGCCCCGCGAGCGTCAGCTCGGCGGGGCCCACTGGCCGGTGGCGCACACACCCGGGGGTGGTGCGCGTCGCGGGCGCCGGCCGGAGCCGGTGCCTGCGAACCGGGGACCTGGGCGCCCGGGGGGCGTCAGGTGGGAGCGGGCTCCTCTTGGTCAGCGGCCCGGGGCGGGGCCGCTGGGTGGTTCACGCGCCTCGATGTAGCGGGGGGAGGCACGCCCACTCTACAGCGTCCGGGCGCAGCAGCACATTCCCGGGGCGGCTAGTCCTCGTAGAGGAGCGGCGGGCGGGCCGGCTCGGCGGCCTTGGCCTGGGCGAGCAGGGCGCGCAGGCCGTCGACGGCGCGGACGGCGTGCTCCCGGTCGGTGGCCTGCACGGCCAGCACCGACACCTCGTCGCCGTTGGTCAGGAGCAGGCTCGCCCAGGACGAGTGCCGGTCGAAGCGCACCGCCCTGACCGCCGCCCACGGGTACACGTGCCGGACGAACAGGTTGCGGACCGCGACCCCGGAGGCGTCGGCGTCGACCCGCGAGCGGCCCAGGGTCAGGATGCCGGCGCCGAGGCAGATGCCGATGCCGATCATCGCGACCTGGTCGACCCAGCCGAACTCCACGACGCCGACCGAGGAGTCGGGCAGCGTCACGCCCACGACGACCATCGCGGCGACCACGACGGCCGCGGCGAGGGCGCACACCAGGCGCAGCCGGCGGGGCACGGCGGAGACGCGGGCAGGGGCTTCTGTCACGGACACGCTCCGATCATCCCAGCCGCCCGGCTGGCATGGTGCGGACGTGGACAGCGACGTCGAGATCACCGGGCGGGCCCAGCGCGAGGCGTGGCTGGCCCGCGAGGTCCCTCCGGTGGAGCAGCTGCGCGAGGACCTGTGGTCGATCCCGGTCCCGATGCCGGACAACCCGCTGCGCTACGTCACCGCGTACGTGTTCGCCCTCGCCGGCGGTGGTCTCGGGATGGTCGACACGGGGTGGAACTCCGACGACGCCTGGGACTCCCTCCGCGCCGGCCTCACCGCCATCGGCGGCGACGTCACGGACGTCCGCGGGGTGCTGGTCACCCACATGCACGGCGACCACAACGGCCTGTCCGGGCGGGTCCGGGACGCCTCCGGCGCCTGGGTCGCGATGCACCCGGCCGACGCCGCCATCGTCCGCGGCATGACCGACGTCGACGTCGAGCAGTTCATCCGCGAGCAGACGGCCTTCATGGTGTCGCTGGGCGCCGATCCGGAGACCGCGGCCTCAGATGCGCCCACCCCCGAGCGGCTGGCGGGGCTGCGGCGGCAGGCGGTGCCCGACCGGCTCCTCGAGGACGGCGACCCGGCCGACTTCCCCGGCTGGTCCCTGCGCGCCGTCCACACGCCGGGGCACACGCCGGGCCACCTGTGCTTCGCGGAGGAGCGCACGGGGCTGTTCCTCGCCGGGGACCACGTCCTCCCGCGGATCAGCCCGAACATCTCCGCGAACCAGCGCTCCGACGACGACCCGCTGCGCGACTACCTGGCGTCGCTGGCGTCGGTCGCCGACCGCGAGGAGCCGGTGGAGGTGCTGCCCGCCCACGAGTGGCGCTTCCGCGGCCTGGGCCTGCGCACCCGCGAGCTCACCGAGCACCACGAGCAGCGGCTGGCCGAGCTGCTGGACGCCATCCGCAGCCACCCGCACAGCACGCCCTGGCAGCTGGCCGGCCACCTCACCTGGTCCCGGCCCTGGGACCAGTACGCGAACTCGATGCGGATGTTCGCCGTCACCGAGACCGTCGCCCACCTGCGGCTGCTGGCCAGTCGCGGCCTGGTGGTCGGCAGCGGCGGCGCCGTGGCCACCTGGACCGCCGCCGTCCGCTGACACCGCCGGGGATGGGTACGTGACCGGGGCCACGCGCCGCGGCCGGCACGGGGACACACGCCCGCAACGCGGGTACCCCACGATGACCGGCAACAGCACCGAGGGGGCGCACGTGACCGAGACCGAGGACGGACCGGACGGCGTCCTGCCGCTGGCCGGCTACACCGTCGCGGTCACCGCTGCCCGCCGCAAGGAGGAGCTCGGGGCGCTGCTGGACCGCCGCGGCGCCCGCGTCGTCTACGCCCCGGCGATCCGGATCGTGCCGCTGGCCGACGACACCGAGCTCGTGGCCGCCACCAAGCAGGTGCTGACCGCACCGGTCGACCTGGTCGTGGCGACCACCGGCGTCGGTTTCCGCGGCTGGCTCGAGGCGGCGGACGCCTGGGACCTCCCGCTGGTCGAGCACCTGCGCCCGGCGCGGGTGCTGGCCCGCGGTCCCAAGGCGCGCGGCGCGATCCGGGGGGCCGGCCTGGTGGACGCGTGGTCGCCGGAGTCGGAGTCCTCGGCCGAGGTGCTCGACCACCTGCTGTCCGGGGCGGAGGGGCCGCTGGAGGGCCGGCGGATCGCCGTCCAGCTGCACGGCGACCCGCTGCCGGACCTGGTCGCCGGGCTGCGCCGCACCGGCGCCGAGGTGCTCACCGTCCCGGTCTACCGCTGGGTGCTCCCGGAGGACGTCGCCCCGGTGCGCCGGCTCGTCGGCTCGATCGTGGCCGGCCAGGTGGACGCCGTGACCTTCACCAGCGCGCCGGCCGCCGCCAGCCTCCTGCAGGTCGCCGAGGAGCTCGGGAGCGGCGCGGACCTCGTGGCCGCGATGCGCGACCGGGTGATGGCCGTCGCCGTCGGCGCGGTGACCGCGGGCCCGCTGGAGGCCGCCGGCATCCCGACGCGTCAGCCCGAACGCGCCCGCCTCGGCGCCCTGGCCCGCGAGGTGGTGGCGCGGCTCCCCGAACGCGACCCGGTGCTGCAGCTGAGCGGCTCGACCCTGCAGGTGCGCGGCACCGCGGCGGTGGTCGACGGCCGGCTGGTGGAGCTCCCACCGGGGCCGATCGGGGTGCTGCGCGCCCTCGCCCGCCGTCCCGGCGCCGTCGTCGCCCGGCCGGAGCTGGTCGGGTGCCTGCCCGGCGGCGGGGACGAGCACGCGGTGGAGATGGCCGTGACCCGGCTGCGGGCGGCCCTGGGCCGCGGCGTGGTCGAGACCGTCGTCAAGCGCGGCTACCGCCTCCCGGTCTGAGGTCCAGCCGCATCAGGATGCGGGGGAAGCCGTTGATCACCGAGTCGGTGTCCGCGGCCTTCACGAAGCCGGCCCGTTCGAACAGCCGCCGCGTGCCGACGTAGGCCATCGTGAGGTCGACCTTGGCGCCGTCGTTGTCGACGGGATACGCCTCGACCGCCGGCGCTCCGTTCGACCGCGCGAACGCGACCGCACCCTCGACCAGGGCGTGCGCCAGCCCCCTGCCTCGGTGGCCGGGGCGGACCCGCACGCACCACAGCGACCACACGTCCAGGTCGTCGACGTGCGGGATCTTCCGGTTGCGGGCGAAGGAGGTGTCGGTCCTCGGGTGCACCGCGGCCCAGCCGACGACTTCGTCACCGTCGTACGCGAGCACGCCGGGCGGCGGGTCCTCGGCGACGAGCTGCCGCACCCGCTCCCCCCGCGCGGGCCCGGTGAGGGCGAGGTTCTCCTTGGAGGGGATGCGGTAGCTCAGGCACCAGCAGACGTTCGCGTCCGGCCGCTTGGGGCCGACCATCGTCGCGACGTCGTCGAAGTCGGTGGCCGGTCGCACCTCGATCGCCATGTGCTCATCCTGGCCCGAGCGGAGTCGCTGGGTGACGGTTTCCGCCACCCAGCGACTCCGATCAGACGCCGGTCATGGGCGCGCCCTTGCGCAGGTAGACCGCCCAGGTCACCGCCACGCAGACGGCGTAGAAGGCGATGAACGCGATGTAGGCGCCGTCGCCGCTGCCGGTCGAGAGGAACGACTGGCGGAAGGCCAGGTTCACCAGCACCCCGCCGAAGGCGCCCACCGCGCCGGCGATGCCGATCAGCGCCCCGGACATCCGCAGCGCCCGGCGGTCGGCCGCAGCGCTGTCCCCGCCGGCCGCGACCGTCAGCTGCGCCTGGGTGCGGAAGATCGCCGGGATCATCTTGTAGGTCGAGCCGTTGCCGATGCCGCTGAACACGAAGAGCAGGACGAAGCCGAGCACGAAGAGCGGCAGCGACTCCCGGAGGCTGGCGGTCAGCACGACCGAGGCGCCGACCGCCATCGCGACGAAGTTGTAGAACGTGATCCGCGCGCCGCCGAAGCGGTCGGCCAGCGAGCCGCCGATCGGCCGGATGAGGCTGCCCAGCAGCGGCCCGAGCCAGGTCAGGTAGGCCGCCTTGAGCGGGGTGTCGAAGTCGACCGCGAACTGGTTCTGCAGCACCTGGCCGAAGGCGAACCCGAAGCCGATGAACGAGCCGAAGGTGCCGATGTAGAGGAACGACATGATCCAGGTGTGCGGCTCGCGGGTGGCCTCGCGCATCGCCCGCGGCTGGTTGCGCGCGGTGGTCAGGTTGTCCATGACCAGCGCGGCACCGACGGCGGCCGCGATGATCAGCGGGATGTAGACGAACAGGATGATCCGCGGGTGCTCGGCGCCCGCGGTGGCGAGCACCAGCAGTCCGATCAGCTGGATCACCGGGACGCCGAGGTTGCCGCCGCCGGCGTTGAGGCCGAGTGCCCAGCCCTTGAGCCGGTCGGGGTAGAAGGCGTTGATGTTGGCCATCGAGCTGGCGAAGTTGCCGCCGCCGACGCCGGCCAGGCAGCTGACGAGCAGCAGCGTGGAGTAGTCGACGCCGGGCTCGAGCACGATCGCCGTGGCGATGGTGGGGACCAGCAGGAGGGCCGCGGACACGATCGTCCAGTTGCGCCCGCCGAACTTCGCGACGGCGAAGGTGTAGGGCAGCCGCACGAAGGCACCGAGCGCGGTCGGCAGGGTGGTCAGCAGGAACTTCCCGGCCGGGTCGATGCCGAAGACCGGCTCGGGCAGGAAGAGCACCAGCACCGACCACAGGCTCCAGATCGAGAAGCCGATGTGCTCGGAGAAGACGGAGAAGAAGAGGTTGCGGCGGGCGACCCGCTTGCCGGTGGCCTCCCAGAACTGCGGGTCCTCGGGGCGCCAGTCCTCGATCCACCGGCCGCCGCGCGGTGGCGGCGGCGCGGTGGGAGGTGCGGGGAGGGCATCGGTGGAACGGGTGGGGGCAGCCATGGCCGGAACGGTGACGGGGCCGGGTTCCCCGGCCGTTGCCGCCCGGGGGAACTCGTGTTCCGTTTCCCTCACCGGGGGCCGACGGCGACCGTGAGGCTGCCCCGCGGTGGTGAGGCCGGCGCCCGAGCCGGTGCGCGGCCTGCACCGTCCCTGGATGATCACGGCGTGACCGACATCGTGGACGGCTCCGCCACCGACGCGGCGCCCTCGGGCCGGACCCTCGTCGAGACCGGGGAGGCGGTGGCCGGGTCGATGAGCCGGTCGGCCGCGGCGATCCTGTTCGACCCCGGCGCGACGCGGGTGACCGTCGACGAGCGGCTGGCCGCCTGCCTGCGCCGGGTCGCCGCCGCCCACGCGGTGCTCCCGGTGCCGCGCGAGCGGGTGCGGGCCGGCGCGGCGCTGGCGTTCGCGGTGGAGCTGACCGTGACCCGCGCGTCGCAGGGGCGGCCGGTGCGCTCGGACGGGTTCCTCACCCCCGACGTGGGTGGCCGCGCCCCGGCCGACGAGCTGGCCGAGGCCGCCGTCCTCGCCGCCCGGCTGACGCCCGAGGAGTGGCGGGTCCGGCACCTGGGCTACCTGCTGGCCGAGGCGGCCGTCTCCGCCGACCTCGACGCCGGCGTCGTGCACCGTGCGCTGCGGCTGGCCGGCGAGCTCACCGGCCGGCAGCTCGTCGTCCTCGCCGCGGTCGGCCGCCGGGACCGGACGCCGCTGCCCATGAACCCCCTGCCCGTCGACCCCCGCGGGTGGACGGCGTGGGGCGCGCTCGAGGACGTGGCCGACCTGCAGCGCCGCGGCCTGCTGGACCCGCCGCCGATGACCGCCCGGCCGGGTGGGGCCGCGCTCCCCCGGCTGCGGATGGCCGACCTGCGACTCACCCGCCGCGGCGTGCTGCTGCACCGGCTGCTCGGGCTGGACTTCGTCCGCGAGGAGGCGGTCACCGCCGCGCTGGCCGACCTGGACCTCCCCCGCTCGTGAGCCCTTCGCGCGCGAAGTGCTCAGCGTGACCCGATCGTGACCCCGTTGCTGTGGGGTCCCGGGGGCTCCTGCCGCGTGTAGAGGGCAGGACCGGCGGGAGGGGACGGGGTGCGCGAGGACGACGACGGGGCGTTCGCGGACTTCGTGTCCCGGGAGCAGCCGGCCCTGCTGCGCCTCGCCGTCCTCCTGGCCGGCGACCGCGGACACGCGGAGGACCTGCTGCAGACCGCGCTCATCAAGGCCTACCGGCACTGGCCGCGGATCTCCGCGGCCGGGACGCCGACCGCCTACGTCCGCCGGGTGCTGGTCACCAGCCACACCAGCTGGCGACGGCGGCTGTCCACGACCGAGCAGGTGGTGGAGACGTTCCCCGACCGGGCCGACGAGGCCGCCGGACCCGGGGACCCGGACGAGGAGCTGCGTGCGGCGCTGCGGTCGCTGCCCCCGCGCATGCGCACCGCCGTCGTCCTGCGCTACTACGCCGACCTCTCCCTCCAGCAGACCGCCGAGGCGATGGGCTGCTCGGCCAGCGCCGTCGACACCCAGACCAGCCGCGGCCTCGCCCGCCTGCGCGCCGCGCTGGCCGCCCCCGAACCCGCCGCTGCCACCGCCGGCACCCCCGAGGAGCGCTCGTGATCACCGAGACCGACCTGCGCGACCGGCTGCACCGCATCGCCGAGGCCACCGCTCCGCCGGAGGACCCCTTCCTCGCGTCCCGGATCGCGGCGGTGTCACGCTCGCGGCGCCGGCAGCGGGTGGGTGTGACCGCGCTCGTCGCCGGTGTCGCCGCCCTCGTGGTCGCCGTCCCCGCCGTCCTGTCGGGCCCCACGGACGTGCCGGCCGGTCCGGCCACCCCGGTCCCGGCCGAGGTCCCCGCCGGGGTGGACGTCCTCGCCGGACCGACCCGCGGCTCGCTGGCCGGGGACGCCGCGTTCGTCGAGGCGCTGCGGCAGAAGCCGTGGCTGGGGCCCGGGCTCAGCGGCGGCGGCATGCCCGAGCCGCCGCTGGAGACCCGGCGGGTGGTCTGGGCCGGGGACGTGGCCGGTGGTCGCTGGGCGCTCGTCGTCGGCGAGAACACCGCCCGGCCCCAGGGCGACGCCGCCGATCCGGAGCTCCAGACCGACCTCGGCGCGCTGAGCGGGACGGCGATGCTCTGGTTCACCGGTCCCCCCGGCGCCGACGCGGCACGGATGGTCCCCGCCTCCGTGCCGCGCGGCGTCGATGTCACCCGGCCGGTCGCGTACACCAGCACCACGACCGGCGCGCTGGTGGTGATCGCCGCCCCGGGGGACACCGTCGAGTTCTCCCGCCGACCCGACGTCGCCGCCGACGCGACGGTCAGCCGTGCCTGGGAACCGGCGGAGACGGTCGACGGCGTGGCGGTCGTCGCCCTCGGCGAGGGCAGCGGATTCCCCGATGCCGCGCTCCGCTACCGCGTGGTCCGCGACGGCACGGAGGTCCTGGTCTCCGGGCCCGACAACGTCGGTGCCTCGAGCATGCTCGACGACCCCGATGTCGAGTGGCTGCGCGGAGAGCCGGAGGCGACAGCCGGTTCCGGAACGGCTCCCCTGCGCGCGCAGCAGGTGCTGTGGACCCTCGGGCTGCGGCCGGACCAGGTGCGCTTCGCCGTCGTCTGGGCCGGTGCGGTGCCCTCCCCCGACGAGCGCCTCGCCGAGGTCCTCCTCCTCGCCGTGACGCTCCCGTCGGGGGCGGTGTACCTGGAGGCCACGGCGAGTCTCACGTCCCCGGACGGCAGCGGCGGCGCAGCCGGGTGCGGCTCCGAGCTGCGCCCCGCCGGTCCGCCGCTACTGGAGCGGACCTACGTGCTGAGCTGCTCGCTGCCGTTCGCGGAGGGTGAGACACCGGGGCGGCCGAGCCTGGTCGTCGTCGCTCCCCCGTCCGCGGCCACGGCGCGGCTGCTGGACGCCGACGGCGAGGTGCTCGGCTCCTACGTGCTGCGCGACGGCGTGGTGGTCGGCGAGCCGGTCGACGGCCTGGCCACGGTGCAGACGCTCACCACCGACGGGGCGGTGCTGGCCGAGACCGCACCCATGGGGAGCGTCGAGTGGGAGTGACCGGGTCCGAGCCGGCGTCGGTGGTCGCCGCCCGACAGCTCGCGGAGGAGGCGCGGACGCGGGACCGCAGCGGTCCGCTGATCCGCCGGGGGGCCGCGACTGTGCCCCGGCCGCGGGCGCGCGGCGTTCCCGACCCGCGGAGCGGCGAGGCCGGCCCGTCCGGGACCGCTCCCGGCACCTGAGCGGCGCTCCCCGCCTCTATGGTCCGCGTCACATCCTGGACCCGACGGAGGACCCGTGGACCTGCAGACCCTCGCCGACCGCATCGAGATCCGCGACGTGCTGACCCGCTACTGCCACGGCATCGACCGCGGCGACTGGGAGATGTACCGCAGCGTGTTCACCGACGACGCCGTCATCGACTACACCTCCGCCGGGGCGCCGAAGCTCCCGCGCGACGAGATGGTCGAGATGCTGTCGAGCGCGTTCTCCACGTTCCCGTTCACCCAGCACCACGTGACCAACGTCGAGGTCCATCTCGACGGGGACACCGCGAAGGTGATCGCCGACTTCTACAACCCGATGCAGATCCCGGGCGTCGAGGGCTTCACCCACACCGGCGGCTACTACCACCACGACATGGTCCGGACGCCCGACGGCTGGCGGTCCCGGCACCTGTACGAGGAGAGCATCTGGTTCGTGAACCCGGTGCAGGCGCCGCCGGAGGGCGTCGTCGTCGGCTGAGGACGCAGCGGGCGCCGCTCCCCGAGGGGAACGGCGCCCGCCGGCGTCCAGGGGTCCCTCAGCTGGCCGAGGCCGTCACGATCTCCGAGATCTTCGGGACCAGGCTCTCCAGCAGGTACGGCAGGCTCAGCGCGCTGGCGAACTGCAGCGCGTCGTAGTCCGAGCCCTCGACGAACAGGGCGCGGCCCTCGGCCACCGCGGGGATGGAGTTCAGGATCGGGTCGCCCTCGATCTGCGCCCGCTCCTCGTCCGAGCCGGACTGCCACAGCAGCACGTCGGCATCGAGCAGGTCCGCCTGCTCCTGGCTGACCGTGCCGTAGAACTCGTCACCGGCGATCTCGTCGAGCTGCGGCGCGACGACCATGCCGAAGTCGAGGAAGAACTGGGTGCGGGTGTCGGTCGAGGAGTGGAACGGGTACTCGCCCTCGTACGCCACGCCCGACAGCGTCACGGTCTTGCCCTCGAGCTCGGGGTGGGCGGCGCGGGCCTCCTCGAACTGCGCCTCGACCTCGGCCACCAGCTCCTCGGCCCGCTCCTCCTGGCCCAGGGCGCGCCCGGTGATGAGCGTCTGGTCCTGCCACGGGGTGCCGAACGCCGGGTACTCCTCCGGCTGGACGACGACCGGCGCGATCCCGCTGAGCGTGTCGTACTCCGCCTCGGTCAGTCCCGCGGTGACGGCCATGATCAGGTCCGGGTCCAGCGCGGCGATCTGCTCGGCGCTGACCTCGGTGCGGTCGAGGATCTCCGGCTCCGCGTCGCCGGCCGCCTCGTCGGCCCACGGGAAGAAGACGTCGTCCTCGGGACCGAAGGCGTAGCGGACCGCGACCGGCACGACGCCGAAGGCCAGGATCGCGTCCTGCTCGGTGTAGCCGAGCGACACGACGCGGGTCGGCTCCTCGGGGATCTCGGTCTCGCCGTAGGCGTGCTCGATCGTGACGGGGAAGGCCGACGAGCCCTCGGAGGACGACGAACCGGCGGAGTCGCCGTCGTTGTCGTCGTCGGAGCTGCAGCCGGAGAGGACCAGCGAGAGCGACAGGCCCGCGAGGACGACGCCCCGCGCGCGGGTGGTGATCGACATGGGCACCAGTTCTAGCGGGGGCACTCGACTTAGGCAAGCCTCACCAAACTGCGTAGCCGTTTCGTGATCATGGACGGCCGCGGGTCAGGCGTCGACGACGAGCATCCCGTCGACCTCGCGCACCGGGTACACCCGCACGGCCAGCGAGCCGCTGGTCGCGACCCCGTCCACCCACCGGTAGGCGTAGAGGTGCAGCGGGCAGACCAGCACGTCGGGATCGGTCTGCCCGTCGGCCAGCGGTCCGCCGGCGTGCGGGCACGACGCCTGGGTCGCGTGCAGCGAGCCGTCGCGCAGCCGGAAGACGGCGATCTGGGCGCCACCGGCGACGAAGGTGCGCCCCTCCCCCGGCGGGACGTCCTCGACCCGGCCGACGGTGTGCGCGCGGACGCCGGCCGGAGGGGCGAGACGTTCGGTGGTGAGGCTCATCGGACGGGCACCTTCGGGAGGTCGACGAGGGGCAGGGAGGGGCGGAACTGACCGGGGGTGGCGGGCTCGGCCAGGTCCTGGCCCCACGGGTCGCGGTAGGCGTCGATCGAGCGCTGGATGCCGGCGTCGAGGTCGGCGCAGATGCCCTCGCCGTCCTCCAGGAGCACCTGCTTGATCTTCTCCAGCCCGACGCGGGGCACGAAGTCGTAGGTGCGCTCCAGCCAGTTGGCGTTCTCGCGGTAGTACTGCAGGAACCGGCCGGTCAGCTCCAGCACCGCGGCGGTCGAGTCGACGGTGGCCAGGAGGTCGCCCTTGCGCACGGAGGCGCCGGCCGCTCCCCCGACGTAGACCTCCCACCGGCCCGCCCCGACCGCCACCACGCCGACGTCCTTCACGTAGGCCTCGGCGCAGTTCCGCGGGCAGCCCACGACCGCCATCTTGATCTTGGCCGGGCTCTCGATGCCCTGGAACCGCGTCTCCAGGTCGATGCCGAGCTGCGTCGAGTCGTCCAGGCCGAAGCGGCAGAAGTCGCTGCCCACGCAGGTCTTCACCGTCCGCATGCTCTTGCCGTAGGCGTACCCCGAGGGCATGCCCAGGTCGGCCCACATGGCGGGCAGGTCCTCCTTGCGGACGCCGAGCAGGTCGATCCGCTGGCCGCCGGTCACCTTGACCATCGGGACCTCGTACTTCTCGGCCACGTCGGCGATCCTCCGCAGCTGCGCCGGCGTGGTCACCCCGCCCTTCATCTGCGGGACGACGGAGAAGGTGCCGTCGCGCTGGATGTTGGCGTGGACCCGGTCGTTGATGAACTCCGCGTCCTTCTCCGGCAGGTAGTCGTGCCCCCAGACCATCTTCAACAGCGAGGTCAGGCCCATCTTCGACTTGGCGTCCTCCTTGCCACCGGGGGCGAGCGCGGCGAACACCTGGGAGACCGACCGCAGGTCCTGGGCGCGGATCGCCGCCATCAGCTCGGGCTTGCCCAGCGGGATGCCCGGCACGTACCAGGACGCCGAGGGGTCCTCGGTGACCTCGCCGTCGGCGGCCCACTCGACGATCTGCTTCACCAGCGACTTGCACGAGCCACAGCCCTTGCCGGCCCGCGTGCGGTCCATGACCGCGCCGACGCTGCCGCAGCCGTCGGCGACCGCGCCGCAGATCGCACCCTTGGTGACGCCGTTGCAGTTGCACACCTGGCTGTCGGCGGGCATCTCGGCGACGCCCACCTCCTCGGCGCCGTCGGAGAGGTCGACCAGCAGCCGGATCCGCTCCTCGGGCAGCGGCGAGCCCCGGTCGAACGCCTGGGTGAGGTAGGCGACCTTGCGGGTGTCGCCGAGCAGGGTGGCGCCGATCAGCGTGTCGTCGCGGATCACCACCGAGAGGTGCACCCCGCGCCGGGGCTCGGAGATGACGAGGAACTCGTCGTCGTCCCGCTCGGGGGTGTTGATGCCCATGGTGGCGACGTCGACGCCGGCCACCTTGAGCTTCGTGGCGGTGCGGCTGCCGGTGTACTCGGCGTCCGGGTCGGTGCCGGTGAGGACGTCGGCGAGGACCTTGGCGTGCTCCCAGGCCGGGGCGACCAGGCCGTAGACCGAGCCGCGGTGCTGGGCGCACTCGCCGATCGCGTAGACGTCGGGGTCGTCGGTGCGCAGCTGGTCGTCGACGACGATCGCCCGCTCCACCTCCAGCCCGGAGCGGACGGCCACGTCGGTGTGCGGCCGGACACCCGCGGCGACGACGAGCAGGTCGCAGTCCAGCCGCCGGCCGTCCTTGAGGACGACGCCCTCGACGTGGTCGGTCCCGAGCACCTCGGTGGCCAGGACGTCGAGGTGGACGGCGATGCCGAGGGACTCGACGCTCTTCTTCAGGATCGCGCCGGCCTCGGCGTCCAGCTGCGCGTTCATCAGCCACGGCATCGCGTGCACCAGGTCGACCTGCAGTCCGTGGCCCTGCAGCGCGCGGGCCGCCTCGAGCCCGAGCAGCCCGCCGCCCATGACGACCGCGCGTCGGCACCGGCCGACGGCGTCGAGCATCGCCCGCGTCTCGTCGATGGTGCGGAAGCCGTACACGCCGGGCAGCAGCTCACCGGCCTCGGTCCGGACCCCGGCCATCGGCGGCACGAACGAGTAGCTGCCGGTGGCGAGCACCAGGTGGTCGTACGGCGTCACGGACCCGTCGGAGCCGTACACGACCTTGGCGGCGGTGTCGGCCCGGGCGATCCGGACGCCGGCGCGCAGGTCGACGCCGTTGTCGGCGTACCAGTCGTGGCTGTTGAGGACGATCTCGTCCTCCGCCGACTCCCCCGCCAGCACCGGCGACAGCATGATCCGGTTGTAGTTGCCGTGCGGCTCGTCGCCGAAGACGGTGATCCGGAACTGCTCGCCGCCACCGCGCTCGAGCACCTCCTCCACGAAGCGCGCGCCGGCCATGCCGTTGCCCACGACGACCAGCCGCGAGCGGGTGTCGAACTCGTCGTCGCCGAGCGAGAGCGAGGTGAGCCCCTCGGGGCGTCCGCCCAGGACCGCAGTCATCAGACCTCCACCAGCCCCAGGTCGACCACGAGCTCGCCGGTGACGCCCTCGGGCGCCGCCGCGTGCAGCTCCACGACGGTGCCGCCGGGCAGGTCCTCGACCACCCGCAGCGGCACGTGCACGTCGCCCTTCGCGCCGATCGGGAACCAGCGCATCGGCTCGCCGTCGCGGAGGAGCAGGACGTAGACGAGCTCGCCGGTGGAGTTCCCGCCACGGAAGTACAGGGCCTGGGCACTGGTGCCGGCCGGGACGGTGTACCGCAGGGCGGCGTCGACCGGGCCCGGCTTGGCCAGGCCCTCGCCGGTGATCGGGAAGACGCCTTGCAGGAACCGTGGGGTGCTCTTCACGCGGGTGCTCCTCCGTGCGGGTCGGGTCCGGGCCGGGGGCCGGGGCTCGGGTGTGGTCAGAAGGGCGTGCGGGCGCGGCCGCGGCTGGGTGGCGGCGGCCGGCGGGTCGATGCGCTCGGCGGGTCCGCCGACGCGGGTGACCGCGACCGCGCAGACCTTGAAGGCGGGCATCCGGCTGGTGGGGTCCAGCGCGTCGGCGTCGGTGAGCGCGTTGGCGCTCGAGCCGCCGCCCCAGTGGAAGGGTGCGAAGACGACGTCGGGCCGGATGGCGTCGGTGACCAGCGCGTGGAAGCGGGCGCGACCGCGGCGGGTGGCCAGCTCGACGACGTCGTCCTGCGCGATCCCGAGGCGCCGGGCGAGGTCGGGGTGGAGCTCCGCGCGCGGGGTGGGCGCCACCATCTGCAGCGTGCGGGTCCGGCGGGTCTGGGTGCCGGACTGGTACTGCGCCAGCACCCGGCCGGTGGTGAGCACGTAGGGGTAGTCGGCATCGGGGCGCTCGTGGGCCTCGACGTGCTCGACGCGGACGAACCGGGCCCGGCCGTCGGGGGTCGCGAAGCGGTCGGCGAACAGCCGCGGCGTCCCGGGGTGCGTGTCGGACGGGCAGGGCCAGAAGACGCCGTCCTCGGCGTCGATCCGCTCGTAGCTGATGCCGGCGTAGTCCGCCGCTCCCCCGGCGCTGGCCCGCCGCAGCTCGTCGAAGACCGTCTCCGGGTCCCCGGAGAACCGCTCCCCCGCCCCGAGCCGCTCGGCCAGGGTCGCCAGCAGCTGCAGGTCGTCGGGGACACCGGCCGGCGGGTCCAGCGCGCGCCGGCGGCGGATGACCCGTCCCTCGACGTTGGTCATCGTCCCGGCCTCCTCGGCCCACATCGCGCTGGGGAGGACGACGTCGGCGAGCTCGGCGGTCTCGGAGAGGAAGAAGTCGCTGACGGCGAGGAAGTCCAGGTCGCGCAGCCGGCTGACCACCCGGCGGGCGTCGGGCGCGGAGACGGCGACGTTGGAGGCCAGCACCAGCAGCGTCCGCACCCCGCCGTCCGTACCGAGGGCGTCGAGCAGCTCGAAGGCGCTCTTCCCGGGCATCGGCAGGTCGTCGGGGTCGACACCCCAGACGGCGGCCACGTGCGCGCGGGCCGCGGGGTCGCGCAGGGACCGGTAGCCGGGCAGCTGATCGGCCTTCTGCCCGTGCTCCCGGCCACCCTGGCCGTTGCCCTGCCCGGTGACCGTCCCGTAGCCGGAGCCGGGGCGGCCGGGCAGTCCGAGGGCCAGCGCCAGGTTGATCCAGGCGGTGGTCGTGTCGGTGCCGCTGCGGTGCTGCTCGGCGCCCCGCGCGGTGAGCACGATCGCCTTCTCCGCGCGGGCCAGAGCGAAGACCGTCCGGCGCTGGTCGGCGACCGGCACACCGGTCAGCCGCTCCACCCGGTCGGGCCAGTAGGCGGCGACCCCGGCCCGGACGTCGTCGAACCCGGTGGTCCGGGTCGCGACGTAGTCGGTGTCGACCAGCCCCTCGGCGATCGCGATGTGCAGCAGGCCGTTGGCCAGGGCCAGGTCGGTGCCGGGCAGCGGCTGCAGGTGCAGGGCGGCGTTGCGGGCGGTGGCGGTGCGCCGCGGGTCGACGACGACGTGCTCGGCCCCGCGCTCGCGGCCGGCGTCGAAGTACTGCATCGCCGGCGGCATGGTGTCGGCCGGGTTGCTGCCGACGAGGACGACGACGTCGGCTCCGGCGATGTCGGCCAGCGGGAACGGCATGCCGCGGTCGATGCCGAACGCGCGGTTGGCGGCGCCGGCGGCCGAGGACATGCAGAACCGGCCGTTGTAGTCGATCGCGGAGGTGCGCAGCGCGACCCGCGCGAACTTGCCGAACTGGTACGCCTGCTCGTTGGTCAGCGAGCCGCCCCCGAAGCAGCCGACCGCATCGCGGCCGTACGTGCGCTGGGTGCGGCGGATCGCGCCGACCACCCGGTCCAGCGCCTCGTCCCAGGTCGCCTCGACCAGCGGGCTGGTCCGGTCGCCGGGGGTCGCCCGGACCAGGGGGTGCACCAGGCGCTCGGGGTGGTCGAGCAGCTCGACCGACGACCAGCCCTTCGAGCACAGTCCGCCGCGGTTGGTCGGGAAGTCCAGCGGGACGAGGGTGGCCGGGCGGTCGCCGGCGGTCACCCGCATCCCGCACTGCAGCGAGCAGTAGGGGCAGTGGGTGTCGGTGGTCCGCGAGGTGCCCGCACCGCCGGCGGCGCGGTCGGCTGCGGTCGCGGCGGTCACGGGGACGAGAGTCCGTGGCGGTCGTTTCCCGGTGAGGACCTCGACGTCAACGATGCGTTCCGTCGGCCTCACAACGGGGCACCGGGTCCGGTGCGGTCCGCAACAGGCAGGATGCAGTCGGAAGATCCACCCAGGGGGGCCAGGAGGTGCCGTGACGACACCCGACGATCCCGACGGCCCCGACCCGGACTCGCCGGAGGGCCGCGGCGGCGCATCCGCGGTGCTCCCCGCCGGACCGCCGGACACCGGCCGGGCTCCGCTGGACCGCCGGCGCATCCTCGGTGCCGCCATCGAGTACATCGACGCGCAGGGGCTCAGCGCGCTGACCATGCGCCGGCTGGGAGCACACCTCGGCGTGGAGGCGATGGCCCTCTACCGGTACATCCCGGGCCGCGAGCAGCTGCTCGACGGCGTCGTGGAGAGCGTCATCGACGAGCTCTACGGCGACCCCGACGTCCACCTCGAGGCCTCCCACGGCTGGCAGGACTACCTGCAGCGCCTCGCGCACGGGGTGCGCCGCATCGCCCTGGCACACCCGGAGGTGTTCCCGCTCGTGGCGACCCGCCCGCCGGCCGCGCCGTGGGTGCGCCCGCCGCTGCGCAGCCTGCGCTGGGTCGAGTCCTTCCTCGTCGCGATGACCAGCAGCGGCTTCTCCGAGGACGCCGCCGTCGCCGCCTACCGGGCGTACAGCAGCTTCCTGCTCGGCCACCTGCTGCTGGAGGTCTCGCAGAAGGGGGTCGCGGTCAACGCCGAGGACGCCGGTGCGGACTTCCCCGAGGCCGAGCCCGACCTGAGCGAGTACCCGACCGTCGTCCGGCTGCAGGAGCTGCTCTCGCTGGACGAGTCGGCCGCGGAGTTCGAGGAGGCGCTGGAGAACCTGCTCGAGCGGCTGGAGGACGTGCTCCGCGAGGGCCGCAGCCCCCGCCACCCGGAGAGCTTCACGGATCGCCCCGACTAGCGCGTTTACAACGTAAACCGCTCGGGCACGACTGGTCCGGCGGCCCGCCCGGTGTACCCGGCCCGGGGGCCTGCCGAACCCACAGTCGATCCCCCGAGGAGTTCCCGTGATCAGCGAGCAGCAGATCAGCACCATCATCGGCGCGACCGCCGTCGGCCCCCAGGGCAAGCTGGGCACCGTCGGCGAGGTCTACCTCGACGACGAGACCGGCCGTCCGGAGTGGGCCACCGTCCGCACCGGCCTGTTCGGCACCAAGGAGGCCTTCGTGCCCCTGGCCGACGCCACCCTCTCCGGCGACGAGCTCCGCGTGCCCTACGACAAGGACAAGGTCACCTCCTCGCCGCACCACGACGTCGAGGGCCACCTCTCCCCCGCCGAGGAGGCCGACCTGTACCGCTACTACGGCCTCGGCGGTGGCCAGGCGATCGCCGACACCGTCGACACCGCCCGCGGCCCGGAGCTCACCGAGAACACCCACGGAACCGTCGGTCACGACACCTCCGGGCCCACCACCGACGACGCGATGACGCGGTCGGAGGAGCGGCTGACCGTCGGCACCCAGCGGGTCGAGAGCGGGGTCGCGCGGTTGCGCAAGTACGTCGTGACCGAGAACGTCAGCGAGACCGTGCCGGTGTCCCACGAGGAGATCCGGGTCCAGCGCGAGCCGATCACCGACGCCAACGTCGGCAACGCCCTGGACGGCCCGGCGATCTCCGAGGAGGAGCACGAGGTCGTGCTGCACGCCGAGCGCCCGGTCGTGGCCAAGGAGGCCGTGCCGGTCGAGCGCGTGCGGCTGGACACCCAGACGGTGACCGAGCAGGAGACCGTCAGCGACACGGTCCGCAAGGAGCAGATCGAGTTCGACGCGGACGACACCACCCGCCGCGCCTGATCACGATCGGGTGACCCCGGAGCGGCCCGCGCATCCCGCGGACGGCTCCGGGGCACCCGCCCGTACCCGCACTGCCCCGGATCCGTCCCGACCAGCGGAGGCACCATGAGCAGCAGCACCGCACCAGACACCGGCCCGACCGGCTCGACCGGCGGGGCCCGGGTCACCCGGGACGCCGTCGACGCCCAGCACGCCCGCTTCGGCGGCATCAAGTGGGGCGCCGCGTTCTTCGGCTGGCTCTCGGCCAACGGCCTCGCCGTCATCCTCATCGCGCTGGTCGCGGCGGCCGGGGTGGCGATCGGCCTCACCCAGGGCGTGGACAGCGCGGACGAGGCCGCCGACGAGGCGACCACGATCGGCCTGGGCGGCGGGATCGCCCTGGTCGTCATCCTCTTCCTGGCCTACCTGGCCGGCGGCTACGTGGCCGGGCGGATGTCCCGGTTCGACGGCTTCCGGCAGGGTCTCGCGGTCTGGCTGATCGGCCTGCTGGTGGTCGCGGCCCTCGCGGTCGCCGGGCTGGTCTTCGGCAACGAGTACAACGTGCTCGAGCAGCTCAACCTGCCGCGCATCCCGATCGACGAGGGCACCGGCACCACCGGCGGGATCATCGCCCTGGCCGCCGTCCTCGTGGCCACGCTGATCGGCGCGATCCTCGGTGGCCGCCTCGGCACGCGGTACCACCGCAAGGTCGACCGCGCCGGCTTCGACGTCTGATCCCGGGACCGACGACGCCCCGACCGCCCGCCCAGGTGGTCGGGGCGTCGTGGTCTGATGCGGGAGTGAGCGACGTCCCCACCGTCGTCCGGGTGGGCCTGCCCTCCGTGCGACCGGCCGAGCAGCGCGACGTCCCCCGGATCGCGGCCACCCTGACCGTGGCCCATGCCGACTCCCGCTGGACCCGCTGGGCGCTGCCGGAGGACGGCCGGATCCAGCGGCTGACCCGCTGGCACGAGCTGTCGGCCGGCCACCGGGGCGTCTCCACCGGCACGGCCTGGGTGACCGAGGACGTCACCGCCGTCGCCACCTGGACCCCGCCGGCCGGCGCCCCGGGGACGACGCCGATGCCGGCCGACGTCCGGGCGGCGCTGGACCGCGAGCTCCCGGTGCTGTCCGGGGCGCACGCCGCACGGGTCGCCCGCACCCGCGAGCTCGTCGACGCCGCCCGCCCGGCCGGACCGCACTGGTGGCTGGAGCACCTGGGCACCCGACCGTCGTCGCGCCGCCAGGGGCTCGGCCGGGCCGTGCTCGGGCCCGCGCTTGACCGCTGCGACGCCGACGGGGTGCCGGCCGCCACCTCCGTCTACACCTGGGCCGGCGTGCGGTTCCTCCGCGGCTCGGGCTTCGAGGTCGCCGCCTCGTTGCACACCGCCGACGACGAGCTGCCCGTGTGGGTGCTGGTCCGTCCTCCCGCGCCGGGTGTCGAATCCGGCTGATCCCGTTCGTACAGGGGGTGAGCGGACGAAGAGACCGACCGCCGGACACCGGGAGACCGCGATGGCCCAGTACCTGCTCAACCTGATCCAGCCCGACGGCGACGCCCCGCCGCCGCCGGAGTTCCTCGCGCCGATCATGCGCGACATCGCCGCGGTGAACGAGGAGATGCGCGCGGCCGGGGTCTGGGTCTTCGCCGCCGGGCTGCACCCGGCGTCCTCCGCGACCGTGGTGACGCCGACGGGGGACGACGTCCTCGTCACCGACGGCCCGTTCGTGGAGGCCAAGGAGCACATCGGCGGGTTCACGCTGATCGAGGCGCCGGACCTCGACAGCGCCCTCTCCTGGGCCGGGAAGGTCGCCCGCGCCTCGACGCTGCCCATCGAGGTGCGGCCCGTCGCCGACGGCGGGGAGTGACGGAGCCGCCTCGATGACCTCGATCGAGGACGTCTTCCGCGAGGCGTACGGCCGCGCGGTCGCCACCCTCACCCGCCTCCTCGGCGACATCGACGCCGCCGAGGAGGCGGTGCAGGACGCGTTCCTCACCGCCGTCCAGCGCTGGCCGGCCGACGGCGTGCCGCCCAGCCCGGCCGGCTGGATCGTCACCACCGCCCGCAACCGGGCCGTCGACCGGCTGCGGCGCGAGTCGACCCGCGCGGCCCGGTACGAGCAGGCCAGGCTGCTGTCCGGACCCGACGAGCTCCCCGAGGAGGGGATCGTGCGCGACGACCGGCTCCGCATGGTCTTCACCTGCTGCCACCCGGCGCTCGCCCCGGCGGCGCGGGTGGCGCTCACCCTCCGCCTGGTCGGTGGGCTGACCACCGCCGAGATCGCGCACGCCTTCCACGTGCCCGAGGCGACGATGGCGCAGCGACTGGTCCGGGCCAAGGCGAAGATCCGGGACGCCCGGATCCCCTACCGGGTGCCGGCCGAGGCGGACCTGCCCGACCGGCTGGCCGGGGTGCTCGCCGTCGTCTACCTCGTCTTCACGGAGGGGCACACGGCCAGCGCCGGGGCGGAGCTGGTCCGCACCGACCTCTGCGCCGAGGCGATCCGGCTCGGGCGCGCCCTGGTCGAGCTGATGCCCGACGAGCCGGAGGCCCTCGGCCTCCTGGCGCTGATGCTGCTCACCGAGGCGCGGCGCCCGGCGCGGGTGTCGCCGTCCGGGGAGCTGGTGCTCCTGGCCGAGCAGGACCGCACGCGGTGGGACGCCGCGCTGGTCGCCGAGGGCCAGCACCTGGTCCGCCGCTGCCTGCGCCGGAACGCGCCCGGGCCGTACCAGGTGCAGGCGGCCATCCAGGCGGTGCACGCGGACGCCCGGACAGCGGCCGACACCGACTGGCGCCAGGTCGTCGTCCTCTACGACCACCTGATGGCCCTCGCACCCTCGCCCGTGGTGGCGCTGAACCGGGCGGTGGCCGTGGCCGAGGTCGACGGTCCGGCGGTCGGGCTGGCGGCGCTGGAGGGGGTCGACCTGCCGCGGTCGCACCTGCTGCCCGCCGTCCGCGCCGACCTGCTCCGCCGGCTGGACCGGGCGACCGACGCGGTCGCGGCCTACGACGAGGCGCTCGCCCTGGTCGGCACCGAGCCCGAAGCCGCCTTCCTCCGCAGGCGCCGCGATGAGTCGGCGGCGCTCCAGCGGTCGGAGAGGGCATGAGCACCCCCCTGGACGTCACCTTCAGCGCGCCCATCGAGAAGGACGGCGCCTTCCCCACCTACCTGACCGTGCCGGACTCGGCGGAGCTGCTGGGCACCCGCCGCGCGGTCAAGGTCACCGGCACGACCGACGGGCACCCGTTCGCCGCGACCCTCATGCCGTCCGGCAGCGGACCGCACTGGCTGCCGCTGCGCAGGGAGATCTGCACCGCGATCGGCAAGAGCGGTGCCGGGGAGACGGTGACCGTGCACCTGCAGGAGCGGCTCTCGTGACCGTCGACCTCTTCGCCGGGCTCCCGGTCCGCGACCGCGGGCGCGCGATCGCCTGGTACGAACGGCTGCTCGGCTCGGCTCCGTCCTTCCTCCCGAACGACACCGAGGCAGTATGGGACCTCACCGAGCACGGCTACCTGTTCGTCGACGAGCGGCCACAGCACGCCGGCGGCGGGATGGTCACGATCTTCGTCGACGACTACGAGGAGCGGTTGGCCGCGATCGCCGCGCGGGGCATCGAGCCGGCCGTGCGCGAGGTCTACGAGAACGGCGTCCGGCACGCCACGTTCCGCGACCCGGACGGCAACGAGGTCTCCTTCGGCGGCCCACCCGACGAGGGGGCCTGATCACGCGGCACCCGGGGAGACGATCCCGCGGGAACGTCCTGCCCGTCACTGCCGAGGCACGTCGCCTCGTGGCGCACGGCACCCGACCGGCGCTGGATCGACCTCTACGGACCTGTCTGCGGCCCCCTCGTGACAGCTGTGCCGATCGGCGGGACCGTCACCGGCGACCAGCTGGCACACGGTCTCCCGGACCGATCCTGGGCTCCCTGCTCCTGATCAGCTCGCTCTGGCGGCCAGGAGAGCAGAGGTCCAGCGAATCGGGCGACGAGCCGACGTCGTGCAACTCCTCGCACGCCCCTGACGTCGCCCCCGGGGACACCGACCAGCGGCTCGTCGAGCAGGGATCAGGCGGTCAGTCCCAGGTGTTCCGGCGGCGCTTGAGCTCGCCGCGCTGCTTCTTCGCCGCGATCCGGCGCTCCTGCGACCCCCGCGTCGGCTTGGTGCGGCGGCGGGCCGGTGGAGGCGGGGCGAGCGCGGCGCGGAGGACGGCGGCCAGCCGCTCCCGGGCCGCCTGCCGGTTGCGCAGCTGCTGCCGGTGCTCGGAGGCGACGACGGTCAGCACGCCGTCGACCAGCCGCGACGACAGCCGGTCGGCGAGCCGGGCCCGCTGGGGGTCGGTCAGGCCGGGCAGCTCGAGCGGAGAGACCGAGAGCTCGACCCGCGAGTCGGCGGTGTTGACGCCCTGCCCGCCCGGCCCGGACGAGCGGGAGAACCGCCACCGCAGGTCCGCTGCGGGGACGACGAGGGCGCCGGTGACCGCGAGGTCACCGGCCGCGTCGTCGGAGGCGGGCACCCGGACAGTCTGCGGTGCGCGGCAACCGGTTTCTCAGGCGGCGACCGGGACGGGGTCGGCTCCCCCGGCGGCGCCGGGGCGGCAGCGGACCAGCCGGCGCAGCGTCAGCCAGGCGCCACGACCGGCCCCGTGGGTCTCCAGAGCCTCGACCGCGTAGTTCGAGCAGGTCGGGGTGAACTGGCAGCACGGCGGCCGCTTCGGGCTGACCTCGCGCTGGTACACGCGCACCGCGGCGACCAGCCGGTCGGCGAACCGGCCACCGCCGGCGCCGGCGCGGTGGACGTGCCGCGCCGTCGTCGGCGCCAGGTAGACCATCTCCATGCCGCAGCCGATGGCGTTGGCCAGGCAGCAGCCGGTGTTGAGGAACAGCAGGTCGCGCAGGCAGGAGTCGTTGTCCCGCCGCCGCCCGTAGCCGTAGCCCGGTGGCGGCCCGTAGCCCCGCCCGTAGCCGCCCCCGTAGCCGCCGTACCCCCGAGGCGGTCCGTAGCCGCGCCCCCAACCGGGGCCGCCCCGCCGTCGCCGGCCGCCGCCGCTGCTCCAGATGAAGACCATGCGCCGATCCTCGGGGACCCCCGGCACCGGCGCAGCGCGGAGGATGGTGCGCGTGCCCCGACCGACCCTCGCCGCCGCCCTCACCGCCGGGCCCGTGGTGCTCGACGGCGGGCTGTCCACCGAGCTGGAGGCCCGCGGCTCCGACGTGTCGACGGCGCTGTGGTCGGCACGGCTGCTGCGCGACGACCCGGCAGCGGTCGTGGCCGCGCACGCCGCGTTCGCCGCGGCCGGCGCCCAGGTGGTGACGACGGCGAGCTACCAGGCGTCGGTCGAGGGCTTCGGCACCGCGTTCGGGCTGGACCGGGCCGGCGCGCTGCGGCTGGTGGCGCGGTCGGTCGAGCTGGCCCGGGAGGGCGCTCCGGACGCCTGGGTGGCCGGCTCGGTCGGGCCCTACGGCGCCGCGCTCGCCGACGGGTCGGAGTACACCGGCGCCTACGTGGACGACCTGACCGTGCGGGACCTGCGGGAGTTCCACCGGCCGCGGATGGAGGCCCTCGCCGGGGCCGGCGCCGACGTCCTCGCCTGCGAGACCGTCCCCGCGGCCCGCGAGGCCGAGGCGCTCCTCGTCGAGGCCGACGACCTCGGGGTCCCGGTGTGGCTGTCGCTGACCACCGTCCGCGACGCCGCGGGTCTGGCCCGGACGCGGCGGGGCGAGCTGGCGGCCGACGTCCTCGCGATGGCCGCGGACCTCGACGTCGTCCTCGCCGTCGGCGTCAACTGCACCGACCCGGCCGGGGTCCCCGCCGGGGTGGCCGCGGCGGCGACCAGCGGCCGGCCCGTCGTCGCCTACCCGAACAGCGGCGAGGGCTGGGACGCGACCGCCCGGCGGTGGACGGGCACGCCGGGCGTCGACCCGGCCGCGGTCCCAGGCTGGCTCGCCGCCGGCGCGCGGCTGGTCGGCGGCTGCTGCCGCGTCGGTCCGGCGGACGTCCGGGCGATCGCCGCCGTCCTCGGGCGGGCCTGAGCCCGGCTCAGTCGCTCCCGAGGAGCTCCACCAGCGGGCCGGCGACCGCGCCGGTGAGGGTCCGGGTGTAGGTCGCGGTCAGGTGGTCGGTGTCGCGGTAGACGATGATCCCGCCGATGACCGCCGGGCAGCGCTCACCCGGGCAGATCCACGGGGTCAGGTCCAGCACCCGGACCCCCGGGATCGCGGCCGCGGCCTGGAGTTCCGGGCTGCCGTCCCAGACCGCCTCCGCCCGGTCGAACGCGCACTCGCTCAGCTCGTCGACGTGCAGGGCGATGCAGTCGGGGACCATGAACTGCGGCCGGGGCACGTCGCGCATCGCGATGACCCGGATGCCCGCCTCCACGAGCGGCGCCCACGCCTCCTGGAGGCCACGGGCCATCAGGTACGCGCCCTCCCGCGGGTTGCGGAGGCCCTCGGGGCCGTTCATCCAGTAGCGGCTCGTCCCGATCAGCACGGCGTCCGGGGGGTCGGCCAGCAGGTCGGCCAGGAGCGCGGCGTTGCGCTGCGCGCAGTCGCTGGGCACGGGCTCGACGAAGTCCGTCTGCGGGGACACGAACGGGCACGCGCTGCGGGTGTGCAGGTCCAGGCGCCAGCCGTTGGCGGCGGCCACCCGCTCGACGGCGGGCGCGAAGTGGTCGGCGTGCGAGTCGCCGATCAGCGCGACGGTGGTCTCGCTGTCGGGGTCGCCGAAGCTGCAGTCGACGCGCCACGGCCCGTCCTCGGGCCAGTCGAGGACGCATCCCGGCCGGTCGAAGGCCGGGTAGTCGTACGGGGCGTTGATCGTGTCCGGGACGATCGACGGGAAGGAGTCGACGGGGACCCCGTTCGTGGGGTCGGCCATCAGCGCGGCGGCGCCCGGGTACACCGAGGAGTCCACCGCCTCGGCCGGCACCGGGCCGGTGGGCCGCGGCACCTGGTGCTGCACGCCCAGCGCGGCGACCACCGCCACGAGCATGCAGATCGCCCCCACCTGCAGCGTCCGGACGCTGTCCCGGCGCAGACCCCGCGCGGCGAGCACCGGCTGCTCCACGAGCCGCAGGCTCAGCCAGGCCAGGACGAGCGAGGCCGCGACGAGCAGCAGCGCCCGCGGCGTGCCCAGCTCCTCCTCCGCGACGGCGGCGCCGATGACCAGGACCGGCCAGTGCCAGAGGTACAGGGAGTAGGAGAGGCCGCCGAGCCAGACCATGGGCCCGCTGGAGAGCAGGCGGTTCTCGTCCGGAGCGGTCCTCGCCAGACCACCGGCGAGGACGGCGACCGCGCCCAGCGTCGGCAGCAGCGCCGCCGAGCCGGGGAACGGGGTCGCGTCGTCGACGGTGACCGCGGCGTATGCGATCGCGGCGAGCCCCACCCACTGGAGGGCCTGCGCCGGCCGGCCGCGGAGGACGAGGGTGGCGGGCAGCACCGCCAGGCCCGCGCCGAGGGCGAGCTCCCACAGCCGCGTCGTCGTCACGAAGTACGCCGGGGCGGGGTTGGCGCCCGTCAGGTGCACCGACCACAGCAGGGACGGGACGGCGATCAGCACGAGCGGCAGCCAGACGTGCCGGCGCGACGGCGCCGCGGCGGTCAGCCGGCGGACCAGGAGCCCCGCGAGGACGAACGCCAGCGGCCAGACCAGGTAGAACTGCTCCTCCACGGCCAGCGACCAGAAGTGCTGGAGCGGGGACGGGGCCTGCCCGAGGGCCGAGTAGTCGACGGAGCGGGCGGCGAGGTCCCAGTTCACGACGTACAGGGCGCTGGTGAGGATCTCCCGGCCGATCTGCAGCCACCGTGTCTGCGGGAGCAGCAGGACCGTCGCCGCGGCCACGGCCAGGAGGGTGACCGTCGCCGCCGGAAGGATGCGCCGCACGCGGCGGGCGTAGAAACCGCGGAGCGAGACCGTGCCCCGCTCCTCCAGCTCCCGGACCAGGCCCTGGGTGATGAGGAAGCCGGAGATCACGAAGAACACGTCGACGCCGACGAATCCGCCGGACAGGCCCGGGACGCCCGCGTGCGCCAGGACGACCAGCGCCACGGCCACCGCGCGCAGGCCCTGGATGTCGGCGCGGAACACGTGCCGCGGACGGGCCGGAGCCGGCTCGGACGTGCGGAGGGGCTCCACGGTCACCGGGAGGGTGAGCGCCGGGTCCGCCTCGTCGGTGGCCCCGGCCGTGTGCCTGCCTCGCATGGACGTCCTCGATCAGGGGCCACGTCCGGGGAGACCCGGGTGGCGCGGAGGGCTGTGGTCGACCGCACAGCCGCTGGCTCGCCCGGGACGGTACATCGATCCGGGATCCCGCCGGTCCGTGTCCGCGGGAGGCCCTACACCCCCACGGCACAGCGGCCACGGCGACCCCAGTCGCCGCAGCCGCCCCGGAGGAGATCGGTCGGCGTGTCGCCGACCGATCTCCTCCGGGCCCGCGGTCAGAGGATGGGGTTGCCGCCGGTGACGGCGACGCGGGCGCCGGAGACGTAGGACGCCTCGTCGCTGGCCAGCAACACGTAGACCGGCGCGAGCTCGGCCGGCTGACCGGCGCGGCCCATCGGCACCTGCTGACCGAAGCTGCCGACCTTCTCCGGCGGCATCGTCGAGGGGATCAGCGGCGTCCAGACCGGTCCCGGCGCGACGCTGTTCGCGCGGATGCCCTTCTCCGCGTACATCTGCGCCAGGCTCGCGGTGAAGTTGGCGATGCCGGCCTTGGTCATCGCGTACGGCGCCAGGCTCGGGCTCGGCATGTCCGAGTTCACCGACGAGGAGTTGATGATCGCGCCGCCCGAGGGCATGTGCGGGATCACGTCCTTGCAGAGGATGAACATCGCGGTGAGGTTCGTGGCGAGGGTGTGGTCCCACTCCTCGTCCGGGACCTCCTCCAGGGTGTCGTGCGTCATCTGGAAGGCGGCGTTGTTGACCAGGATGTCGACCTTGCCGAACTCCTCGACGGCCTTCGGGATGATCGTCTTGGCGTGCGCCCGGTCGGAGAGGTCACCGGGGACCAGCACGCACTTCCGGCCGGCCTGCTCCACGTACTTGGCGGTGTCCTGCGCGTCCTCGTGCTCGGACAGGTAGGAGATGAGGACGTCGGCGCCCTCGCGGGCGAAGGCGATGGCCACGGCACGGCCGATGCCGCTGTCGCCGCCGGTGATGACGGCGGACTTGCCGGTGAGCTTCCCGGAGCCGGTGTAGCTCTCCTCGCCGTGGTCGGGCTTCGGGTCCATCTCCCCGAGGGTTCCGGGCGGGGTCTGCTGCTGCTCGGGCTGCGACTCGGGACGGGGTGACGACACGGGTTCCTCCTGCTGCGTGCGGCGATGCGGCGCGGGGACTGCTCCCCCACTGCCTCGCCGTCGCGCCTACCCGCCCCGAACAGCACGGAACCGGCCGGGCTGGTGCCCGACCGGTTCCCGTGTGCGCGTGCTGCGATCAGGCCGCGCGTGCCACCTGCTGGTGCGCCGCCGCCGGCAGCTCCCAGCGCATCTCCATGTGCCGGTGCCCCGCCTTGTCGACGACGGGCACCCACCTGACCAACGGTCGTTCCTCAACGCGCATCGTGCGTCCGCCTCTCGTTCACCTGTTGTTCACCTTCTGACCTTACTCGGTTCACCTCACACTTCTCCGGAGGCTTCGTGGCCGTTTCGTTACGGACGGGGTCGCCGACGGCGCCTGCGCGGGAAGGGACGGCGCGTCCGGCACGCTGTCCCCCACGATGACCGCGATCCCCGCCCCTCCTCTGCTCGACGACCCGGCCGACCTCTCCTCGCTGCGGGCCCGCGGAGCCGATCCCGACGAGCTGTTCACCGCCTTCGCCGCCTGGACCGAGGCCGGGGGGACGACGCTCTACCCGGCGCAGGAGGAGGCGCTGATCGAGCTGCTCAGCGGCGCCAACGTCGTCCTCGCGACGCCGACCGGGTCGGGCAAGTCGCTGGTGGCCACCGGCGCGCAGTACGCGGCGCTGGCCGGCGGGCGGCGCAGCTACTACACCGCGCCGATCAAGGCGCTGGTCAGCGAGAAGTTCTTCGCGCTCTGCGGGGTCTTCGGCGCGGCCAACGTCGGCATGCTCACCGGGGACGCCGCGGTGAACCGGGATGCCCCGATCATCGCCTGCACCGCGGAGATCCTGGCCAACATCGCGCTGCGCGAGGGCGCCGACGCCGACGTCGGCCTCGTGGTGATGGACGAGTTCCACTTCTACGGCGACCCCGACCGCGGCTGGGCCTGGCAGGTGCCGCTGCTGGAGCTGCCCAAGGCCCAGTTCCTGCTGATGAGCGCCACCCTCGGCGACACCACCGACCTGCGCGAGGACCTCTCCCGGCGCACCGGCCGGCCCACCGCGCTGGTGGCCAGCGCCCAGCGCCCGGTCCCGCTGCACCACTACTACGCGACGACGCCGATGCACGAGACGATCCAGGAGCTGCTGGACACCCGGCAGGCGCCGGTCTACGTCGTCCACTTCACCCAGGCCTCGGCGCTCGAGCGGGCGCAGGCCCTGATGAGCGTCAACGTCTCCAGCAAGGAGGAGAAGGCCGCGATCGCCGACATGATCGGCGGCTTCCGGTTCACCTCCGCCTTCGGGACGACGCTCTCCCGCCTGGTCCGCCACGGGATCGGCGTCCACCACGCGGGGATGCTGCCCAAGTACCGGCGGCTGGTGGAGCAGCTGGCGCAGGCCGGGCTGCTCAAGGTCATCTGCGGCACCGACACCCTCGGCGTCGGCATCAACGTGCCGATCCGCACCGTCGTCTTCTCCGCGCTGAGCAAGTACGACGGCACCCGGATGCGGCTGCTCAACGCCCGCGAGTTCCACCAGATCGCCGGCCGCGCCGGCCGGGCGGGCTACGACACGGCGGGCACGGTGGTCGTCCAGGCGCCCGACCACGAGGTGGAGAACCTCAAGCAGTTCGCCAAGGTCTCCGACGACCCCAAGAAGCGGCGCAAGCTGGTCCGCAAGAAGGTGCCCGAGGGCATGGTCCCGTGGTCGGAGGCGACCATGGAGCGGCTGATCGCCGCCGACCCCGAGCCGCTGACCAGCCACATGCGGGTGACGACGGCGATGGTGCTCGACGTCGTCGACCGCCCCGGCGACCCGTTCGCCGCGATGCGCCGGTTGCTCACCGACAACCACGAGCCCCGCAAGAAGCAGTTGCGGCTCATCCGCGAGGCGATCGGGATCGCCCGGTCGCTGCTGCAGGCCGGCGTCCTCGAGCGGCTGGACGAGCCGGAGCCCGACGGACGGCGCTACGACCTGACGCTCGACCTGCCGGAGGACTTCGCGCTCAACCAGCCGCTGTCGACCTTCGCCCTCGCCGCGATCGACCTGCTGGACGCCGAGTCCGACACGTACGCCCTCGACGTCGTCAGCGTCATCGAGGCCACCCTCGACGACCCGCGGCAGATCCTGGCCGCGCAGCTGAACAAGGCCAAGGGCGAGGCCGTCGCGCAGATGAAGGCCGAGGGCATCGAGTACGAGGAGCGCATGGAGCTCCTCGAGGACATCGGCTACCCGAAGCCGCTGGAGGAGCTGCTCGGGCACGCGTTCGAGGTCTACACCCGCAGCAACCCCTGGGCACGGGACGCGCAGCTGTCGCCGAAGTCCGTCGTCCGGGACATGTGGGAGCGGGCGATGACCTTCCGGGAGCTGGTGAACACCTACGGGCTCACCCGTTCCGAGGGCGCGGTGCTGCGCTACCTCTCCGACGCGTTCAAGGCGCTGCGGTCGGGGGTGCCGGCGTCCGCCCGGACCGAGGAGGTCACCGACCTCGTCGAGTGGCTCGGCGAGCTGGTGCGCCAGGTGGACTCGTCGCTGCTGGACGAGTGGGAGTCGCTGACCGACCCCGATCAGCCGCTGGACCAGCCGGTCGCCGTCCCGGCGCGGCCGCGACCGCTCACCGGCAACGAGCGCGCGTTCACCGCGATGGTGCGCAACGCGCTGTTCCACCGCGTGCAGCTGTGGGGACGGCGGCGCTGGTACGACCTGGGCGAGCTGGACTCCGGCTCCGGCTGGGACGCCGACCGGTGGGGCGAGGTCGTGCAGGCCTACTTCGCCGAGCACGCCGAGCTGGGCACCGGCGCCGACGCCCGCGGCCCGGCGCTGCTCATCTGGGACAAGGCGACGCCCGGTGTCTGGCGGGTCCGGCAGATCCTCGACGACCCCGACGGCAACCACGACTGGGGCATCGACGCCGAGGTCGACCTCGCCGCCTCGGACGAGGAGGGCGCCCTGGTCCTGCGCGTCGTGGACGCCGGGCGGAAGGATTGAGCCCCTGGGAGATGCTCGCCGTCGCCGCGGCAGGGCTGGCGGCGGGCGGGATCAACGCCGTCGTCGGCTCCGGGACCCTGGTCACCTTCCCGGTCCTGCTGGCCGTCGGGTTGCCACCGGTGACCGCGAGCGTGTCCAACAGCCTCGGACTGGTGCCGGGCAACGTCGCCGGCGCGATCGGCTACCGCCGGGAGCTCTCCGGCCAGCGCCGGTTGCTCCTGCTGCTGATGCCGGCCTCGGTGCTCGGCGCCCTGACCGGGGCGTTCCTGCTCCTGCACCTGCCGGCCGAGGCCTTCGAGGCGATCGTGCCGGTCCTGGTCGGGCTGGCCGTCGTCCTCGTGGCCACCCAGCCGCTGCTCCAGCGCACCCTCGCCCGGCGGCGCGCCGCCGCCGGGGACCCCGGGCCGGTGCGGCTCGGCCGCGGGCGCCGCGCGGGGCTGCTCGCCGGGGCGTACGCCACCGGGACCTACGGCGGCTACTTCTCCGCCAGCCAGGGGATCCTGCAGATCGGCGTCTTCGGTCTGCTGCTGCCCGAGCCGCTGCAGCGGCTGAACGCCATCAAGAACGTGCTGACCTCGGCGGTCAACGCCGTCGCGGCGCTGGCCTACATCGTGGTCGCGAGCGACCGGGTGGACTGGGCCGCCGCCGGTCTGGTCGCCGCCGGGTCCGTGGTCGGCGGCTACCTGGGCGGGCGCTTCGGCCGGCGGCTGCCGCCGGTGGCCCTGCGGACGGCGATCGTCCTGCTGGGCTGCGTGGCGATCGTCGTGCTGGTGCGCTCATGAGTCCGCTGGAGTGGGGTCTGCTCGTCCTCGCCGGGATCGGTGCGGGGCTCACCGGGAGCATCGCCGGGCTCGCGTCGCTCGTCAGCTACCCCGCGCTCCTGGCGACGGGCATCCCGCCGGTCACCGCGAACGTCACCAACACCGTGGCGCTGGTGATGACCAGCGTCGGGTCGGTCAGCGCCTCCGGTCCGGAGCTGCGCGGGCAGGGCCGGCGGCTGCTGCCCCTGGCCGCCGCCGCGGTGCTGGGCGGGGCGGCCGGGGCCGCGCTGCTGCTGTCGACCCCGACCGAGGCCTTCGAGCGGATCGTGCCGTTCCTCATCGCGGCGGCGTCGGCGGCGATCCTGGTGCAGCGCCCGCCGCGCGAGCTGGCCGCCGGGCACGCCGCGCCCCCGCGCGACCCGCGGTGGCTGCCGGCCGCGGTCTTCGGCATCGGCATCTACGGCGGCTACTTCGGCGCCGCGGCCGGGGTCCTGCTGCTGGCCACGCTGCTGCTGGCGACCGGCGAGGGGGTGCCGCGCAGCAACGCGATGAAGAACGCCGTCCTCGGGGTGGCCAACGGCGTGGCGGCGATCGGGTTCGTCGTCCTGGCCGACGTCGAGTGGTCGGCTGCCGTGCCCCTGGCCCTCGGGCTCTTCGCCGGTGGGCTGATCGGGCCCCGTGTGGTGCGCCGCAGCCCGCCGGTGTTCCTGCGCCGGGTCATCGCCCTCGCCGGCCTCGCACTCGCCGTCCACCTGGGCATCCAGGCGTTCAGCTGACTGGTGGCAGACGCCGCCAGGCCGCAAGCTGTGCTGCGGTCCAGCAGGCGGCGGCGGAGAGGGAGACATGACGACGGACGACCCGGGGGCCCGGTTCCTCGAGGCGCTGCACGGACCGGTGCCCGACGACCTCGCCGGCCCGGACATGCTGCCCACCCGGCTGGCCCGCGCCGCCGCGCAGGCTCTGCCCGTGGACGGGGCCGGCCTGAGCATCCACGAGGGCGCGGGGCTGCGGACCCCGGTCGGCGCGAGCGACCCGGACGCCGCGCACGCCGAGCGGCTGCAGTTCACCCACGGCGACGGCCCCTGCCTGCGCGCGCACGACACAGCCCAGGGCATCGCCTTCGACCTCGACGACATCGCCCGGAACTGGCCGGAGCTGCACGCCTCGCTGGTCGGCGAGTCGCCCTTCACGGCGGTGCTGTCGCTCCCGCTGCCGCCCCCGCTGGGCCCGACCGTCGTCATCGACCTCTACGCCAACACCCCGGCCCGCCTGGCCGAGGTCCCGCGGGCCGACGTCGAGACCGTCCTGCTGTGCCTGACCGAGGAACTGGTCCGTGCCAGCGACGAGGACGAGGGCCCGCGGTGGTGGGACGCCCCGGACGCCCGCCGGCGGGTCGCCGTCTGGCAGGCGACGGGGATGCTCAGCGTCGTCCTCGAGATGGACGTCGTCGCCGCGCTCGCGGTGCTGCGGGCGCACGCGTTCGCCACCGGCCGGGTCGTGGACGACGTCGCCGACGACCTGGTGACCGGCCGGCTGGACGCCGCGACCCTGCTGGACTGACCCCCGGTCAGCGCCCGACGTAGGCGGCCAGGAACAGCACGAACGCGCTGGAGGCGAGCAGCAGCCGCGCCGGGGTGAGGCCGTTAAGCAGGCTCGACGTCGCCTCCACCCAGGCGGGCCGGACGGCGGCCTCCCGGGCACCGCGGCGGACCAGCCGCACCTCGTCGGCCAGCAGCGCACCGGCCGCGCCGAGCATCGACAGGCCGACGACGAGGAAGACCAGTGCCAGGCCCTCGCCGAACGCGTCGGCCCGCCCGGCGAGCAGCGCGACGACGACGAGGCCGGCGACCAGGCCGAGGAGCCCACCGGCGGCCGGCGCCCACGGACCCATCCGGGTCATCGGGTCACGCCGGCGGGCGCGGACGGTCGGTCGGCTGGTGACCGGCGTCGTCGGGAAGGTGCCCGGCTGCAGCACCGGCGGCGCGTCGTCGGGTCCGGGCGGCGGGGTGTCGCCGGTGAGGGCCCAGGCCGCGACCGGGTCGCCCGGCGGCTCCGCGTCGGGGGCGGGGACGGCGGGCTCGACGAGCGTGGGCGCATCGGCGACCGCACCGGCCGCGGTGGCCCCGGCCGGGACGGCAGCCGCCTCGGCGGTGTCGGGCGTCGTGCCCTCGGCGGTCCGCGGCTGCGGGGCCTGCGACGGCGCCTGCTCCTGGTTCTGCGCCGTACGGCCCATCGGGCCGAAGTACGGCGGGATGGGGCCCGTCTCCTGCATCGGACGGGCCGGGACGGGGGGTGCAGTGGGCTCGGACATCGCGGGCGACGCTAGGCGCGAGGTCCGACACGGCTGGGACCTGCGCGGCGTGTGTCGACATCTCGCCGTGTCGCCACCTGTCCGTGTCGACGAGGTGACTCCCCGACGTCCCCCCTCACAGCAGGCGGCGGCTCTCCCGGGCCACGACGCGCAGCCAGCGGTACCCGTAGCCGTCCAGCGTGAGCTCCACCGACCCGTCGTCGGCGATCGCCGTCGACCGGGTGACCAGCAGGTCCTCCAGGCGGTGGGTCGAGTCGCAGCCGGAGAGGGTGAGCGGCACCGTCCGCGGCTCCGCGCCCAGGTTGTGCAGCGCGACGAGCGCACCGTCGTCCCAGGTGGAGAGGCTGGCGAGCACCTCCGGGTGCGGCTGGCCGAGCACCTCGTAGGTCCCCCACCCCAGCTCCGGCGACTCGCGGTAGCGGCGGATCAGCAGCCGCATGAACGACAGCAGCGAATCGGGGTCGCGCCGCTGGTCGGCCACGTTGACGAACTCCGGGGAGAAGCCGCCCTCCACCACCGGCCCGGGCAGCTTCGAGGCCGCAGCGGGTGAGAAGCCGCCGTTGCGCCCCGACGTCCACTGCATCGGCGTGCGCACCGCGAGCCGGCCCTCGGCGGCCAGGTTCTCCCCCATGCCGATCTCCTCGCCGTAGAAGAGCACCGGGGTGCCGGGCAGGGAGAACATCAGGCTGTAGACCATGCGGACCCTTCGCGGGTCGCCGTCCAGCATCGGGGGCAGCCGTCGGGTGAGGCCGCGGCCGTAGACCTGCATCCGCTCCTCGGGGCCGAAGGCGGCGAAGACCTCCTGGCGCTCGTCCTCGCTGAGCTTGTCGAGGGTGAGCTCGTCGTGGTTGCGGACGAACATCCCCCACTGGTTGTCCGGGGAGACCTGCGGCCGCGAGGTCAGCGCATCGACCAGCGGGGCGGTATCGCAGCGGGCCAGCGACAGGTACATCGCCTGCATCGCGATGAAGTCGAACTGCATGGTCAGCTCGTCGCCGTCCGTGCCGCCGAAGAACTGCTGCTGCTCCTCGTGCGGGAGGTTCACCTCGCCGAGCAGGACCGCCGCCTCGGCCCGGCGGGCGATGAGCGCGCGCAGGGCCCGCAGGTACTGGTGCGGGTCCTGGAAGTGCTCGGCCTCCTGCTCGTCGATGCCGGAGGTCTCCAGCAGGAAGGGGACGGCGTCCACCCGGAAACCGTCGATGCCCAGCTGCAGCCAGAAGCCGATGACCTTGGCGATCTCGTCCCGCACCAGCGGGTTCGCCACGTTGAGGTCGGGCTGCTCCTTGTAGAACTTGTGCAGGTACCACTCGCCCGTCGGCTCGTTGAGCGTCCAGATGCTGTCCTCCTGGTCCGGGAACACGACCTGGTCGGAGGTGTCCGGCGGCTCGTCGTCGCGCCAGACGTAGAAGTCGTGGAAGGGCGACTCCCTGCTCTTCCGGGCCTGCTGGAACCACGGGTGCTTGACCGAGGTGTGGTTGACGACGAGGTCGACGATCACCCGCATGCCGCGGTCCCGGGCGGTGCGGAGGACCTCCACCAGATCTCCGTGGGTGCCCAGCCGCGGGTCGACGCCGTAGAAGTCGGTGATGTCGTAGCCGTCGTCGCGCTCGGCCGTCGGGTAGAAGGGCATCAGCCACAGGCAGGTGACGCCGAGGTCGGCGAGGTGGTCGATCCGCTGGGCGAGACCGGCGAAGTCACCGCAGCCGTCGCCGTTCCAGTCCATGTAGGTCTCGACGTCGAGGCAGTAGACGACGGCCGTCTTCCACCAGAGGTCGCTCGTGTCGGTGATCCGCATGCTCGGGGGCTCCCTCGGCTCAGGAGTGGGGTGGTCAGGCCATCGAGGACTGCAGCGGCTCCTGCTGCGGGCGCCACGGCCCGTCGGAACCGGGCGGGTCGATCGCCTGCGCGGGGGCCGGCGCGGTGACGCCGACCTGGGGCAGCACGGACTCGCCGAACGCGTCGAGGAAGGCCGTCTGCTCCTTGCCGACGTGGTGCAGGTAGATCTCCTCGAACCCGAGCTCGGCGTACTCGGCGATCCAGGCGGCGTGCTGGGCGAGGTCGGCGGAGACCCGGACGGCGTCGGTCACGTCCTGCGGGCTGACGTGCGCGCTGGCCTGCTCGAACGCCTCGGGGCTGTCGAGGTCCCAGCACAGCGGCGGCGGGAAGACGTTGCTGCGCCACTGGTCGTGCGCGATGGCCAGCGCGCGGTCGGGGTCGGGGTCGTAGGAGACGTGCACCTGGAGCACGAGCTTGCCGCGACCCCCGGCGTCCCGGTAGGCGGCGATCATCTCGCGCAGCTTGTCGTGCGGCTGGTTGATGGTGACCAGGCCGTCGGCCCAGTCGGCGCCGCGGCGGGCGGTCGCGACGCTGACCGCGGGGGCGATGAGCGCCGGCTGCGGATCGGCCAGCGTGTAGACCTTGGCGCGGTCGACGCGGACCAGCCCGTCGTGGCTGACCTCCTCCCCGGCCAGCAGGGCGCGGATGACGTCGACGCACTCGCGCAGCCGGGCGTCGCGCAGCTCCTTGCGCGGCCACACGTCGCCGGTGACGTGCTCGTTCATCGCCTCGCCGCTGCCCAGCGCCACCCAGAACCGGCCCGGGAACATCGCGCCCAGGGTGGCGATCGCCTGGGCGACGATCACCGGGTGGTAGCGCTGCCCGGGGGCGTTGACCGCACCGAAGGGCAGGCTCGTCGTGGCCATCGCCGCGCCCAGCCAGGACCACGCGAAGCCCGACTCCCCCTGCCGCGGGTTCCACGGCGTCAGGTGGTCCGAGCACATGGCCGCGGTGAAGCCGACCTCCTCGGCGTGCTGCACGGCGGCGAGCAGGTCGCGCGGGTGGACCTGCTCGTGCGAGTTGTGGAACCCGATGACCGTCATGCAGGGCTGCCTACCCGCGTGCCGGTGAGGCAGTCCTGCCTCACCGGGACACTGGGGCCGTGCTTCCGCCGCCCGGGACGCCGGGAACCGACCTCCCGGTCCGCTCCGCGCTGCCGGCCCTGGCGACCGCGCTGTCGGACCGGGGCACCGCCGTGCTGGTGGCGCCCCCCGGGACCGGCAAGACCACGCTCGTGCCCCTCGCCCTGGCCGACGACGGAGGCGGTCGTGTCCTCGTGGCCGAGCCGCGCCGGGTGGCCGCCCGGGCCGCCGCCTCGCGCATGGCCGCGCTGCTGGGCGAGACCGTGGGCGGGCGGGTCGGCTACAGCGTCCGCGGTGACAGCCGGCGCAGCGCCGCCACCCGGGTGGAGGTCGTCACCACCGGCCTGCTCGTGCGCCGGCTGCAGGCCGATCCGGAGCTGTCCGGGGTGGCCGCGGTGGTCCTGGACGAGTGCCACGAGCGCCACCTCGACACCGACCTCGCCCTGGCCTTCGCCCTCGACGTCCGCGACGCGCTGCGCCCGGAGCTGCCGCTGGTCGCGATGTCGGCGACCGCCCAGGCCGAGCGGCTGGCCGGCCTCATCGGCGGCACGGCCGGGCCGGCCCCCGTCGTCGAGGCGCGCGGCGCCCTGCACGACGTCGACGTGGTCTGGGCCCCGCCGGCCGGCCCGGTCGACCCGCCGCACGGCCTGCGGGTCGACCCCCGGCTGCTCGCGCACGTCGCGGCCACGGTGCGCCGGGCCCTGACCGAGCGCGCCGGCGACGTCCTGGTCTTCCTGCCCGGCGCGGGCGAGATCGGCGCGGTGGCCGGGCAGCTGGGCGGTCTCGACGCCGACGTCCTCCCGCTGCACGGCCGGCTGCCGGCGGCCGCCCAGGACGCCGCGCTGCGGACCGGTCCCCGCCGCCGCGTCGTGCTGGCCACCGCGCTCGCCGAGAGCAGCCTGACCGTGCCGGGGGTCCGGGTCGTCGTCGACGCCGGGCTCGCCCGGGTGCCCCGCGCCGACCTGGCCCGCGGCCTCGGCGCCCTGGTCACCGTCCGCGCATCGCGGGCGGCGGTCACCCAGCGCGCCGGACGCGCCGGCCGGGAGGGCCCCGGGACGGTCTACCGCTGCTGGACGGCCGCCGAGCACGACCGGCTGCCCGCGCACGACGAGCCGGAGGTCGCCGTCGCCGACCTCACCTCCTTCGCGCTCGAGCTCGCCTGCTGGGGCGCACCGGGCGGCGAGGGGCTCGCGCTGCTCGACCGGCCCTCGCCGGCCGCCCTGCTCGTCGCCGGGCAGACGCTGCAGGACCTCGGCGCCGTGGACGGCGACGGGCGGGCGACGTCGCGCGGGCGGGCGCTGACCGCCGTCGGCGTCCACCCGCGGCTGGCCCGCGCGCTGCTGGACGGCGCTCCCCTGGTGGGCCGCCGCCGCGCAGCCGAGGTGGTCGCGCTGCTGTCCGCGGACCTCCCCTCCCGCAGCGACGACCTGGTCGCGACCTGGCGGGCTCTGCGGTCGGGGGCGGACCGGGGAGCCACCGCCCGGTGGCGGGACGAGGTCGCCCGGCTCGAGCGCGCGGCGGACGACGTCGCCGCACCCCGCCTGCCCGACGACACGACGGCCGGCCTGGTGGTCGGCCTCGCCCATCCCGAGCGGCTGGCCCGCCTGCGCCCGGGCAGCACCACGACGTACCTGATGGCCGCCGGCACGGGCGCCGAGCTGGCCCCCGGCACGGCGCTCACCGGGGCGCCGTGGCTGGCGATCGCCGTCGCCGACCGGTCCCCCGGCCGGCGGGACGCGCGGGTCCGGGCGGCTGTCGCCGTCGACGAGGCGACCGCGCTGGAGGCCGGCGGCCCGCTGCACGTCGAGCGCGACGAGGTGTCGTGGCGCGACGGGCGGGTGCACGGCGCGCGCGTGGAGCGGCTGGGCGCCGTCGTGCTCGCCGAGCGGCCGCTGCCCGACCCCGATCCCGCCGCCGTGGCCGCCGCGGTCGCCGACGGCCTGCGCGCGGAGGGGCTCGGCCTGCTGACCTGGACGACGCCGGCCCGGCGGCTGCGCGAGCGGCTGGCCGCGGCGCACGCGGGGCTCGGGGCGCCGTGGCCGGCCGTCGACGACCGGGACCTGCTCGCCGCGATCGACGTGTCCGGCGCCCGCAGCCGCGCCGACCTGGCCCGGATCGACGTCGTCGCGGCACTGCGGGCGCTGGTGCCCTGGCGGGTGTCCGGCGAGCTCGACACGGTCGTGCCCGACGCGGTGACGGTCCCGACCGGCTCCCGGATCCGCGTCGACTACACCGATCCGCTCGTGCCGACGCTGTCCGTGCGGGTGCAGGAGGTCTTCGGGTGGGCGCGGACGCCGGTGGTGGCCGGGCGACCGCTGCGGCTGCAGCTCCTCTCCCCCGCCCAGCGGGTCGTGGCCACCACGTCCGACCTCGCCGGCTTCTGGGTCACCGGCTACCCGGCCGTGCGCAGCGAGCTCCGCGGCCGCTACCCCCGCCATCCCTGGCCGGAGGACCCCGCGACCGCCTCCCCCACGAGGCGGGCCCGACCCCGCTGAGGCCGGGCGAGAGCAGCACCACGTCCGGCTTGCACTGCGGGCACCGGTCCCCGTGGGGAGTATCGGGGGGTGACACGCACCCCGACGACGGACGAGTGGGGAATCGACGCCAGCTGGCTCGACGCCCTCGACGAGGAGCACACGGTCTCCCAGGCCACGATCGACCGGCTGCGGGAGGTGATCGGCACGCCGCCGGACGACCTCGACGAGCGGGCGCCGATCGTCGCCCTGCCCGGTGACGTGCTGGAGGTCGACGAGGCCGAGGTCACCCTCGAGGACGGCTCGACGCGGCACGTCGACGGCGAGCTCGACGACGACTTCCCGCTCGGCTACCACTGGATCCAGGCACCCGGCGGGCACCGACGCCGGCTGATCGTCACCCCCGGCCGGTGCTGGCTGCCCGAGCGGACGTGGGGCTGGGCCGTGCAGCTCTACGCCACCCGCAGCCGGGGCAGCTGGGGCATCGGCGACCTCGCCGACCTGCGCGCCGTCCGCGAGATGGCCGCGGCGCAGGGCGCGGGCTTCGTGCTGATCAACCCGCTGCACGCCGTCGCCCCGACGCCCCAGCAGGAGGCCAGCCCCTACCTGCCGGCGACCCGTCGCTTCCGCAACCCGATCTACCTGCGGGTGGGCGAGGTGCCGGGCGCGTCCGCCGTCGACCTGGACGACGACGCCGGCCGGGCGCTCGGCGACGGCGAGCTCATCGACCGCGACGCCGTCTGGGCCCGCAAGCGCGAGGTGCTGCGCCGGGTCTTCGACGCCACCGGCCGCGACGACCAGGCCTTCCCCGACTGGTGGTGGCACCAGGGCCAGAAGCTGCAGGACTGGGCGACCTGGTGCGCGATCGCCGACCAGCACGGCCCCGACTGGCACACGTGGCCGGAGCCGCTGCGGGACCCGCGCAGCGAGGAGGTGGGCCGGTTCGTCGCCGCGCACGAGCGCGACGTGGCCTTCCACGCCTGGCTGCAGTGGTGCCTCCAGCTCCAGCTGGAGCGCGCGGCGGAGGGCATGACGGTCATCCAGGACCTCCCGATCGGCGTCGCCGGCGGCGGTGCGGACGCCTGGACCTGGCAGGACGTGCTCGCCCAGGGCGTGAGCGTCGGCGCCCCGCCGGACGCCTTCAACTCCCAGGGCCAGGACTGGGGCTCCCCGCCGCTGGTGCCCTGGCGCCTCCGGGCGGCGGACTACGAGCCGTTCATCGAGTCGATCCGCGCCACGATGGCCGGCGCCGGCGGGCTGCGCATCGACCACGTCATGGGCCTGTTCCGGCTCTGGTGGGTGCCGTCGGACGGCAGCGCCGCGGACGGCGCCTACGTGCGCTACCCGGCCGAGGACCTGCTCGGCATCGTCGCGCTGGAGAGCCACCGGGCGCAGGCGCTCGTGGTCGGCGAGGACCTCGGCACCGTGGAGGACGGCGTCCGCGAGGCCATGGCCGAGCACGGCGTGCTCAGCTACCGGCTGCTGTGGTTCGAGGACGACGCCCCCGCCGAGTGGCCCACCGAGGCGATGGCGGCGATCACCACCCACGACCTGCCGACCGTCGCGGGCCTGTGGACCGGTGCCGACCTCGCCGAGCAGCGCGAGCACGGCACGGGCACCGACGAGGAGCTCGAGCGGGGCCGCACCGAGCTGCTCGGCCGGCTGCGCGGGGTGAAGAAGAAGTCCAAGCCGGAGACGGCGGTGCGCAAGGCGCACGAGGCGCTCGCGACGGCGCCGTCGCTGCTGCTGTCGGCGACCCTGGAGGACGCCGTCGCCGACGAGCGCCGGCCCAACATGCCCGGCACCACCGACCGGCCGAACTGGTCGCTGCCGCTGCCGGTGCTCGTGGAGGACCTGCCGCAGCACGAGCTGCTGCAGACCGTGGCGCGCACACTGGCCGACGGCGTCGCGGGCGGCGCTCCGGCCTGACACCTGCTCCCCGGACGCTCGTGCTCTGCCCCAGATACGGGGCAGAGCACGAGCGTTCCGGGGGCTGGTCGGTCAGGGCAGGCTCTGGCAGGCCACCCCGTCGCCATCCCCATCGAGACCGGCAACGTCGCCCCACGTCGGGAAGTACGTGTTGAACCAGGACTGCGCCTAGGCTTGGGTCGCGAAGTCACCGCAGTTCTTCGTGTCGCCGGGGTTGCCCACCGGGGCCGGGGCCGGGGCCGGGGGCGGCGGCGGAGCAGGCGCCGGAGCCGGCCGCGGAGCGGGGGCCGGAGCCGGAGCGGGCCGCGGGGCGGGGGCCGGAGCCGGAGCGGGCCGCGGGGCGGGCGCCGGGGCCGGCCGGGGCGGCACGTCCGCCACGACCCCGCCGGGCAGCGGCTCACCCGCGCAGGCGCTCAGCACGGTGGCGATGGCGTTGCGCTCGGCCTCGGTCATCCACAGCCCGTAGCGCACCTTCACCGCGACCTGCCGGGACACGTAGGCGCACCGGTAGTCCCGGTTCGGGGGCAGCCAGGTCGCCGCGTCACCGTCGCCCTTCTGCTGGTTGAGCGGGCCGTCGACGGCGAGCAGGTTCAGCGGGTCGTTGGCGAAGGCGGTGCGCGTCGTCGCGTCCCACCCCTGGGCGCCCTTCTGCCACGCGTCCGAGAGCGCCACGACGTGGTCGATCTGGACGTCGTCGCTGGTGCCCTGACCGCGGACGAAGGCGATCGTGCGCGCGGAGTACGGATCGGCGAGCGTCCCGGTGGCGACGACGCAGTCGCGGGTGCCCGGCCTGAAGGTCTCCCCGGACAGGTCGCGGGCCAGGACGTCGTTGCGGGTGTCGCAGCCGTTGCGGTCGGTGTCGACCCAGCCCGCGCCGAAGAGGTCGCGGTCGTAGCCGGTCCGCGGGGCGCGGCCGCGCACCTCGACGGCCGCCAGCGCGGCGAGCGCGGTCGTGGGTGCCGCCGCGTCGACCGCGGCCGTCGTCGCCTCGCCGCTGAGCAGCCCGGTGGACGGGTCGATCGCCGTGCCGGTCGCCGCGTCCTCGGCGGCCTCGGCCTCGACGGCGGCGGCGTCGGCGGCCCGGGCCGCGGCCTCCGGGTCGGCGGACGGCGTCGGCGAGGCCGACGGCGTCGTGTCCGCGGCGGCGGAGTCGTCGCCCGACTCCGCCAGTGGCGTCGGGGTGGCCGTCTGGTTGCCGATCATGGAGAGGACGAGGCCGACACCGAGGACCGCGGCCCCGACGCCCCGGGAGGCGATGCCCGCCCACCGGGCCCGTCCGGCCACCAGCGCCCCGATGCCGACGATGAGCACGATCCCGCCCAGCATGAGGACGCCGCCGCCCACGCCGCGCGTCGCGATGCCCGACACGACGAGGACCAGCACGAGAGCGCCGACCACCGGCCGGACCCAGGGCCGGTTCCCCGGCGGCGCTCCGCCCGACGTCGTCCCCGTCGATTCCGATCCCATCCGACAGCCCCCGTCCAGCACTTCCGATACCTGACGGTTCCCACTGTGGTCGGCGCTCCGTGGGCGACCCCGCTCATCCGCGCGGGCGGACGCCGCGTCGCCCCATCCGCCCCGGGCGCCCCGGCGGGCATCACCCCGCCCGTGTCGACCGAACGTGTGTTCGAGTCCCGTGCCAGACTCGACCCGTGGCCGGGGGCATGCAGCGGGGACGGTCGGGGCGGTCGCTGGGCGAGCGCGCCGCCCGCTCCGGCGTCCCCGCGGCCGAGGAGGACTGGGACGCCCCGTTCCCGCAGACGGCGGCCGCCGCGGCGCCACCGGCACCCTCCCCGCCCGACGTGCGCGACCTGCCCGCTCCCCCGCCGGTGACCCGCCGCGCGGACGGCCGCGGGCGGCACTGCTGGGTGCACGACCCACCCGGCGCCCCCGGTGTCTGGCCCGGCCTGCTGGTCGAGTGGCGGCAGACCGACGACGGCTGGCACGGCCGGGTGGCGTTCACCGTGGCCGGCCCGGCGGGGTCGGTGCTGATGGAGGCCTGGCTGCCGGCCGCCGCGCTCGAACAGCGCTGAGCGGCGCAGCCCACGGTTACCGCGGTCGGCGCCGGGCTATGGCCTCCGGCGGACACATCCGAAGAGAGAGCGGAGGACCGCGATGAGCAGCCCCGACGAGCCGACGCTCGACGACGTCATCGACCCCCAGGAGTCCGCGCCGCGGGACCGTTCGCAGCACGCGGGCGGCTACGACCGGCCGAACGACGACGCCCTGCAGCACCGCACCGAGCAGGAGCGGCAGGCGGTCGGCTCCGACGACGCGGACCCGGCCGGCGACCAGATCCACTCGGCGACCGACTAGGTGTACCCAGCCAGGACGTTGGTGACGGTCGGGCGGGCTTGAACGAAGGAGAACCTCCGAGTGGGGTGTGGCTTGTCGAAGGCCCAACACCTGCTCGGAGGTTCTCGTGTCCCACGCTAACGCCCGTA
>NZ_QOHG01000025.1 GCF_003319125.1 Blastococcus sp. TF02A-26
CTCCGGAGCTCGTGGAATGGGTGCCTTCAGCAGCTCCACTCCACGTCCGGAGGTCCTCCCCGAACAAGATCAATCAGATCGTGTCGTCACACGTCCTCGACCAACGTCTCCGGTCAGTACAGCTAGCAGCGGTCCCGTGCCCACGATCCCGGCCGGTTCCCGGCGGCTGGTCCTGAGCCTCAACGCGGGGTCGACGTCGCTCAAGGCGGCGCTGCGCGACCCCGCGCTGCGGCTGCACGTCGACATCGCCGGCCTCGACCGTGACGAGGCGTCCGTGACCGTCGACGGCACCGGCGCTCCCGCCGAGCGAGCGCTGCTGCACGGCGGCTGGCCGGCCGCGGTCCCCGAGATCGCCGACGCCGTGGCACGGCGCGGACTGCGGCCGGCGCTCGTGGCGCACCGGATCGTGCACGGCAGCGCCCTGCTGCCGGCGGCCCGCCGGGCCGACGACGCCCTGCTGTCGCGGCTGCACGCCGAGGAGGCCCTCGATCCGCTGCACCTCCCGCGGCAGCTCGCCGTCGCCGAGGAGGCCCGGGCGTGCTGGCCCGACGCCGCGGTCGTGCTGGTCCCCGACGGCGGTTTCCACGCCCGCCTGCCCCACGAGGCCGTCGCCCTGCCGTTGCCGGCCGGGGCGCGGGCCGCGGGTCTGCGCCGCCGGGGCTCCCACGGACTGGCGGTGCAGAGCGTCGTGGACACGCTGCCCGGCATGGCATCGGGCGTCGTCGTGCACCTGGGCAGCGGGTGCAGCGTCACCGCCGTGGAGGGCGGCGCCCCACGGTCGACGACGACGACCCTCAGCCCCGCCGGCGGAGTGCCCTCGCTCACCCGCAGCGGCGACCTCGACCCCGAGGTCGTCCTCCGCCTGGTCGATGCCGACGGCGGATCGGTGGCCGGGGTGCGCGAGCTGCTCACCCGGCGGTCGGGCGTCGCGGGGTTGTCCGGCGGCCGTACCGACGTGCGGGAGCTGCTGGCCGCAGACGACGGCGCCGCCGACCTGGCGCTGCGGGTCTTCGTCCGGGACGTCGCGATGGCGGTGGCCGGCGCGGTGACCACGCTCGACGGGTGGGACACCCTCGTGTTCACCGGTGGCATCGGCGTCCACTCGGCCGAGATCCGGGAGCGGGTGTGCGCCCGGCTGCTGTCCCTGCGACCCGGGACGGCACGGCAGCCGGGCATCCCCAGCGAGCGCCTGGCCGCCACGGGGCTGCGGGTCCTGGCGGTCGCGGTGGACGAGGAGGCGGTCATGGACCGCCTCACCCGCGCGGCAGTCCCCGGCTGAGCCCGGACCCGGGGATCACCAGGAGGCGTCGAACGCGTCGATGGTCTCGTCGACCGGCCGGCGGCCGGTGGCGGGAACGGGCTCGGCACTCACCGGGGCCCAGCCCAGTCGCAGCAGCACCTGGGGTGCGCGTCCCGAGGGCAGGCAGTCGGCCGCGAGCCGGGCACGCGTCGCAGCGACCTCGAGCGGCTGGCTGATCGGATCGGTGGCCAGCCCGATGGCGGTCGCGGCGAGGAGGACCGCGCTGAGCGCCTCCCCGGCGCGCAGCCGGTCCACCGTCCCGTCGCCGTCGGTGGCGAGGACGGCGAGCAGGGTGCCGTCGGACTCGCCGCGGCCGAGTTCGTTCTGCGCCATCTCGCGGCCCGCGAAGTGCCGGACGGGCACGGCCGCGGTCGCGTCGCCGGGGACGTTGGCGGCCGGCACGCCGTCGGCCGAGCCCCGGGCCCGGCCGCTCCACAGCGCGACCTCCTGCGCGAGGCCGGGGGTGAGGGCCTGCTCGACGGCGGCTCGCTCGACCAGGCGCGCCACCTCCCACTGCCGGGCCGGGTCGAGCACCACCAGCGTGGCGCCCTCGTCGGCGGCGGCCCGTGCCAGGTCGGCGGTGAACTCGTCGGGGACCGGCCAGGTGGAGAACACGCGCCGGTCGCTGCGGCGGTGCTCGATGGCCTGGGCCAGGGCGAGGTCCTCGGCGGTCGGCGGTGCGGGGGAGAGCTCCACCGCGGCGAGGTGCTGCGGGTGCGCCGGGTCCGGCAGCCGGTGGATCCGGCCGGCCGACCCGGTGGCCCGCAGGGCCACCCGGAGGTGGTGCAGGGCGGCTCCGCAGCTGATCAGCAGGCCCCGGCCCTCGGGGTCGGTGGCGGGCAGGGCCCGAGCCGGGTCGGCGAAGAGGTGGATGCTCGAGGGCCCGATCCGCCAGCGCCAGGGCTGCGAGTTGTGCACCGAGGGAGCGCGGTTGGCCAGCGCGACGGCGGCGCGCGCGGTGCTGCGGTCGAGGTGGGTCGTCAGCACGGGTCCTCCCGGGGTGGGGCCGGCGGCGCCGGCGGTCGTGCCGAGCGTGCTGTGCGCGGCCCCCCGGCGGGCAGTGACGGAGGTCCCGTCCTGGGGGGCCTCCCGGCGCGGCGGGACGGAGCGGGGCTGCGGCGGCCGCAGCCTCCCCCGGAGGGAGGACCTGCGGTGGCGATCGCGTGACGGGTGACCAGTTGTGCGCTATTCAATGGTGCGCCGGAGTGAGCGTCGTCCACCGTGGGGAGGCAGCGTGCGGGAGAGCACCGAGAGCGCCCCGGCGTCCGCACGCCCTGCGGGAGCCGGCGCGGGGCACCCGCCGGCAGCGGAGTGCGCGGCGTTGCTCGTCGTCGACCGGGACGGCGCCGCGCCCCGGATCAGCTGGGTCAACGACGCCACGGCCCGGCTGCTCGGCCACCAGCCCGAGGAGCTGCGCGGGCTGGACCTCCGGGAGCTCGTGCCGACCCTCGACGGAGCCGACCTCGCCGCTCTGCTCAGCAGCGACCGGACCGCCCAGCTGACGACGTCCGTCCGCACCCGCAGCGGCACGGCCGTCGAGGCCGTCGTGGTCGCGATGCCGGAGCCCACGGGGGTGCGGTGGACCGTCCGCATCATCTCGACCACCACCGAGCTGGAACGGGCCCTGCGGGCGACGGCGGAAGCCCTCGAGCGGCGTTTCGCCGCCGTCACGGAGCGGTCGCCGGTGCCGCTGCTGCTCTCCGAGCAGGGGATGCGGCTGGCGCACGTGAACGACGCCTTCTGCGCGCTCGTCGGTGCGGCCCCCGAGCAGCTCCTCGGCACCGGGTGGCTGGACGTCGTCGACCCCGCGGACGTCGATGCCGTCGTGGACGCCGTCGCGGCGGTGCTCGACGGCGAGGACGGCGCGGTGCGGCTCGCGCTGCACCGGCTCGACGGCGGTGTCCGGAGCGCGGTGCTGCGGCTCAACCAGGTCGTGACGCCCGGCGCCGGGGTGGGCTTCGTGGGCACCGTCGAGGACGTCACCGACCGCCTCGCCTTCGAGGCCGAGCTGGCGCACCAGGCGCACCACGACCCGCTCACCGGCCTGCCCAACCGCGCCCGCCTGGCCCAGTGGGTGGACGAGCACTTCACCCCCGGCGCGGGGCGGCTCACCTGCCTGTTCCTCGACCTCGACGACTTCAAGGTGGTCAACGACTCCCTCGGGCACACCGCCGGGGACGAGCTGCTCGTGGAGGTCGCCGTGCGGCTGCGCACCGCGGTGCGACCCGGTGACCTGGTGACGCGTTTCGGCGGGGACGAGTTCGTCGTCGTCTGCGACGGGATGGACGAGCAGGAGGCCCTGGTGCTCGCCGGCCGGCTGGTCGGTGCCCTGGCCGCCCCGGTGCGGATCTCCGGGGTGGAGGTCCGGCCGAGCGCCAGCGTGGGGATCACCCTGCAGACGGCGGACCACGCCACGGCCGAGGACCTGATCCGTGATTGCGACATCGCCCTCTACCAGGCGAAGGCGGCGGGCAAGTCCCGGGTGGCCCTGCTGGACGAGCGGGGCCGCAGCGCCGCGCGGGCGAAGCTGGAGCTGGTCGCCGACCTGCGCGACGCGATCGACTCCAGCACCCTCGCCGTCTGGTACCAGCCCATCGTCGCCGCCGACGACGGGCGGGTGGTCGCCGTCGAGTCGCTGGCCCGGTGGCTGCACCCCGTGCAGGGCGTCATCTCCCCGGCCATGTTCGTGCCGTTGGCCGAGGACAGCGGTCTCATCTCCGCGCTGGGGCTGCACGTGCTGGAGGAGTCCTGCCGGCAGCTCGCGGAGTGGGACGCGGCCCTCGGGGACCGCAGCCCGCGCGGCATCCACGTCAACGTCTCCGCGATGCAGCTGGACGGGTTCCTGCCCGGACGCGTCGCCGAGGCCCTCGCGCGGCACGGACTGGCCGCGGAGCGGCTGTCGATCGAGCTCACCGAGTCGGCCCTCATGGCCGATCCGGCCGCCGCCCGGGCGGTCCTCCAGGAGCTGCGGGACATGGGGGTGCACCTGGCCATCGACGACTTCGGGACCGGCTACTCCTCCCTCGCCTACCTGCGGCACCTGCCCGTGGACTGCCTCAAGGTCGACCGCTCCTTCGTCTCCGAGCTGGCCACCGGCGGTGCCGGGATCGCGGCCGCCGTCATCGCGCTCGCCCGGACGCTCGGCCTGTCCACCGTGGCCGAGGGCGTGGAGACCCCGAGGCAGGCCGAGGAGCTCGCGGCCCTGGGCGTCACCTACCTGCAGGGTTACTTCCTGGGCCGCCCCATGACCGGTGCCGCGTGCGCCGCCTGGTTTCTCGACCGACAGGACGCCGACCGATGACCTCTCCGACCGCGGCACCGCTGGACATGGACAGGGTGCTGGCCTCCATCGACACCATGGCGGCGAACAAGCCGGTGGCCGCGCAGCTGGTCGCCATGACGACCGCCGACGACACCGGCGCCCGCGACATCGCGGACATCCTGGCCGGGGACCTCCCGCTGGCCGGCCGGGTGATGAAGCTGGCCAACTCCGCCTACTTCGGCATGCGGGGCAGGGTGAGCTCCCTGCAGTTCGCCGTCACCGTGGTGGGGTTCATGACCGTCCGGACGATGGCGACGGTCGCCCTCACCGACCTGGACGACGAGTCGCGCCTGCCCGAGGACTTCTGGCTGACCAGCACCCATCTGGCCCAGGCCGCGGCCACACTGGCGCCCCGCTTCGGCGAACGCCCACCGGACGCCCTCTGCCTGGGCATGCTCGCCCAGCTCGGGGCCGCGCTGCTGCACCACAACGATCCCGAGGGCTACGGCGAGCTCGTGGAGCGGCACCCCGCCGGACCCGGCCGGCGGCGGGCGGAACGCCAGCGGTACGGGATGCCCGCCCTCCGCCTCACCGCCGAGGCCCTCCGGCACTGGGGCTTCCCGGCACGCATGGTCACGGCCCTGGACCACGTCGACGACCTGGCGGCCCCGGAGGGTGCGCTGCTGCGGGTCGCCTTCGAGATCGCCGCCCGCCTGGGCTCCGACGCCCACGTCCCGGTCCCCGTCGGCCCGCTGTGCGCCGGCCTGCTGACCGAGGAACCGGTCCGCGTCGTCCTCGACCGCGTCCGCACCGAGGCGGAGAAGCTCCGGTCGGCCATCCTCGGCTGAGTCGGGGTCAGGCCCGCGCGATGGCGTCGAGCACCCGCAGCTTCGCCGCCCGGCGCGCGGGACCGACGGCGGCGAGCACCCCGATCACCGCGGCGACGAGCAGGAAGACGGCCAGCCGGCCCACCGGCACGGCGAGCTCGCTGATGCCCTGGTCGGCCAGCGCCCGGCTCAGCGCGACCCCGAAGAGGGTGCCGAGCACCAGGCCGAGCACCGCGCCGTACAGCGAGATCACGACCGCCTCCAGCCGCACCATCCGGCGCAGCTGGCTCCGTCCGAGCCCCACGGCGCGCAGCAGGCCGATCTCCCGGGTCCGTTCGATGACCGACATCGCGAGGGTGTTGACGATGCCGAGCGCGGCGATGACCACCGACAGCACGAGCATGGCGTTGATCAGCAGCAGCAGCTGGTCGACCTGCGCCTTCTGCTCCTCCCGGAACTCGCCCTGGTCCTTGAGGTCGACGACCGGATAGGCCGCGAGCGCCTCGTCCAGTGCCGGCCGGACGTCGTCCGGGCCCACGCCGCCGGCCAGGTCCACGTAGAGGAACCGGTCCTGGGGGGTGCCGCCGAGCGCGGTCAGGGTGTCGAGGGAGACCAGGGTCGACCCGACCACCTGGTTGGACTCGTAGACCCCGCCCAGGACGAGGTCCTGTTCCCGGCCGTCGACGCTCAGCGCCGGCACGGTGTCCCCGACCGCCCACCCGCGGTCCTGCGCGGTCTGCTCGTCCACCACCAGCCCGTCGCCGGCCAGCCCGTCGGCCGAGCCCTCGACCCAGGTCAGCTCGATGCTCCGCTCCAGGCCGGCCGGGTCGATGCCGGTGAGGAAGGACGTGCTGCCGTCGAGCTGGACCTGGCCGAACCGCACCCGCGTGACGTCGTCGACGCCGTCGGTGCTCGCGACGGCGGTGGCCACGTCGGGGCTGAACGGCAGCCCGACGGCGCTCGAGACGACGAACTGCGACCGCACCGACCCGGTGATGAGCGCGTCGACGCTCTTGTTCGTCGAGGCGCCGATGACGCTGAACGCGCTGACCAGGGCGAGCCCGATCATCAGCGCCGAGGCGGTGGCCGCGGTGCGGCGGGGGTTGCGCAGCGCGTTCTCCCGGGCCAGCCGTCCCGTCGTCCCCCAGATCCGCGGCAGCGCCGCGCCCACGACCCGCAGGAAGGGCCGGGCCAGCACCGGGCTCAAGGCCGTGGCGCCGAGGATCAGCAGGAGGGCGCCCAGGCCCACCAGCGACGCGGCGTTCCCGCCGTCGTCCACCAGGGTCCCGCCGGCCAGTGCCGCGGCTCCGACGGTGGTCAGCACGGCACCCACGGCCGTGCGGCGGCGCAGGCTGCGCTCGCCGGTGACGACGTCGTCGCGCATCGCGGCGACCGGCGGGGTCCGGGCCGCTCGGCGCGCCGGCACGTACGCCGCGAGCACCGTCACCACGATGCCCACGACGTAGCACCACAGCACGGTGTCGGCGGCGAACACCAGGTTCCCGTCCAGCGTCAGCCCGAAGGAGCCGAACAGCGCCCGCAGCCCGGCGGCGATGCCGTAGCCGGCGGCCAGGCCGACGGTGGAGCCGAGGACGCCGAGCACGAGGGCCTCGCCCAGCACGGAGCGGGTCACCTGGGCCCGGCTGGCACCGAGCGCGCGCAGCAGCGCGAGCTCCTGGGTGCGCTGGGCGACCAGCATCGAGAACGTGTTGACGATGATGAAGGCGCCGACGAACAGCGCGACGCCGGCGAAGACGAGCAGGAAGACGTTGAAGAACGACAGCGCCTCGGCGAAGTCCGTGGCCAGGGTGTCGGCCTGCTCGGTGGCCGTCTTGACGTCGTAGTCGTCACCGATGGCGGCGGCCACCCGCTCGGCGAGGGCGTCGTCGTCCACGCCGTCGGCGGCCGCGACGCCGATGCCGGTGAGCTGACCGGGGGCGGTCAGCAGCTCCTGCGCGGTCTCCGTGTCGAACGCCGTCAGCGTGGCGCCGGCCAGGCCGCCGGAGTCACCGAAGCGGAAGGTGCCGACGAGCTCGGCCTCGATCCGCGGACCGGGCGTGAGCAGCGGGATGGTGTCGCCGACCCGGTAGCCGGTCTCCTCGGCGGCGTTCGTGTCGATCGCGACCTCGCCGGGGCCGGCCGGCGCACGCCCCTCGACGAGCGTGTTGGGCGAGACCGAACGCTCGAGGTTCCAGTTGATGCCCAGGCCCGGCGCGCCGCCGGTGTCGAGCACCTCGCCGTCCCGGTCGAGGATGTAGACACCCTCGGCCTGCACGTAGCCCTCGACAGCCGCGACGCCGTCGACGTCGGCGATCTCGTCGACCAGCTCCTCGGGGACGTAGCTGGCCGTGCCGCCCGCGCCGGTGCCGGCCAGCCCCTGGTCGAACGCGGCCGCGCGGGCGACGTTGACGTCGGCCGAGGTGCTGCGGAACAGGTCGTTGAAGGTCTTGCTGAGGGTGTCGGTGAAGATCAGCGTCCCGCCGACGAAGGCGACGCCCAGCACGATCGCCAGTCCGGACAGCAGGAGGCGCACCTTGTGCGCCAGCAGGTTCCGCCAGGTGGTGCGCCACACGTCAGTGCGTCCCCGCCGTCGTGCGGTCCGCGGCGGGCCCGGTGGGCGGGGCAGCGGGCGGGGCGGCGGCGGTCTCCGGCTCGAAGGCCTTCATCCGCTCCAGGACCCGCTCGGGGGTCGGCTCGAGCATCTCGTCGACGATCCGGCCGTCGGCCAGGAAGAGCACCCGGTCGGCGTAGCTCGCGGCCATCGGGTCGTGGGTGACCATGACGATCGTCTGGCCGAGCTCGTGCACCGAGCGGCGCAGGAAGGCCAGGATGTCCGCGCCCGCGCGGGAGTCGAGGTTCCCGGTCGGCTCGTCGGCGAAGACGATCTCCGGTCGGCCGGCCAGCGCGCGGGCGCAGGCGACCCGCTGCTGCTGCCCGCCGGAGAGCTCGCTGGGCCGGTGGGCCAGCCGGGGACGCAGGCCGACGGTGTCGACCACGAGGTCCAGCCAGGCCTGGTCGGGCTTCCGGCCGGCGATGTCCATGGGCAGCGTGATGTTCTCCAGGGCGGTCAGCGTGGGCAGCAGGTTGAACGCCTGGAACACGAAGCCGACCTGGTCGCGGCGCAGCGCGGTGAGCCGCTTGTCGTCGAGCGTGCTGAGGTCGGTGTCGCCGATGAAGGCGTGCCCCGCGGTCACCGAGTCCAGCCCGGCCATGCAGTGCATGAGCGTCGACTTGCCCGAGCCGGACGGCCCCATGATCGCGGTGAACCGGCCGCGGTCGAAGTCGACGTCGACGGAGTCGAGCGCGACGACGCGGGTGTCGCCCTCGCCGAAGACCTTCGTCAGGCCGCGGCCCCGGGCGGCGGGGACGTCGGCGTGCGGGGGGCCGGGCTGCGGCGCGGAACTCACGGGGAGGACTCCTGAGGTCGGGGGAGGGTGCCCTGGACTCCGGCCGACGCTAGAGATCGCCGGCCGCGGGAGCCAGGGACTTTCGCTGCCGGCGGATCCGCCGGTCGGCCCTATGCCGGCGCCGGCCCGTCGGCCGCCTGCTCGGGCAGCGGCACGACCGCCACCGGACAGGGCGCGCGGTGCAGCACCCCGTGCGTGGTGGACCCGAGCCGGGGGAGCAGCCGGCGCGGCCGGTGCCCCAGGACGAGCAGCGACGCCCCGGTACCGGCCTCCCGGAGGGCGGGCACCGTGCGGTCCCGGACGACGAGCTCACGGATCTCGAGATCCGGGGTGCGCTCCCGCACCGGGGCGACGAGGTCGGCGAGCTCCTGGCGGGTCCCGGCCTCCACCTCCGCCCAGTCGACCAGGCCGCCGTACGGGCCGAGGGCGACTTCGACGGCGACGTCCCGCCACGCGTGCACGACGTCCAGGCGGGCGCCGCGGCCCGCGGCCTCCGCGGCGGCGAAGGCGAGCACCTCCTCCTGGCCGGGCAGGCCGTCGACCGCCGCGACCACCGGGCCGTGGTCGGGTCCGGCCGGCTCCGCGCCGCCGGGCAGGGCGATCACCGGGCACCGCGCGTGCTGGACCACCCCACCGGCGGTGGAGCCCAGCAGGAGGCCGGGCAGCCCGGAGGCGCCGGTCGCGCCGATCACCACGAGCTCCGCCTCGGCCGACAGCGCCACCAGGCCGTCGACCGGGTGGTCGTCGACGACCCCCGCCGTCACGTCGTCCCAGCCGGTCTCGTCCCGGACCGTGGCGGCCGCGGCCTCCACCAGGCGGGTGGCGCTGCGCAGGAACTCCGCGGCGATGTCGGGCGAGGTGAGGGGCAGCGCGTCGTCGCCGGTGGCCCACGGCGTCACGTGCACCACCAGCAGGGGCAGGCGCCGGCGGCGGGCCAGACCGGCGGCGTACACGGCGGCGCGCACGGAGGGCTCGGAGCCGTCGACGCCGACGACGACGCGGCCGGCCGCGGACGGGCGGGAGGAGGGAGCAGCGCTGGTCACGCCGACATCCTGACCCGCCGCCGCCCCGACCAGCGAGGACCGGCGCCCAGGTCGGGACCGAGGTCCCGACGCTCGGCCCCTTGGTCCCTGCCCGCTGCTCCTGCCACCGGGAATCGTGGTCGGGGGGAGACCACCGGGTGCGAGGAGCGGGGATGACGCACGTCTGCGAGGTGCTGGCCGTCGACGGCGGGGTGCTGGTCGGGCACGACGGATCGCCCGACGCCCGCGAGGCGCTGTGCTGGGCGGCCGGGCTGGCCGGCCGCGCGGGGCTGGCGCTGCAGGTCGTCCGGTCCTGGGCGATCACGACGGCGCCGCGGCCACGCACCTGGGAGCCGGGCTACGTCCCGCCGCTGAGCGACTTCGAGGACGCCGTCCACGAGAGGCTGCGGGCCGACGTCGCGGCCGCCGGCCTCGACCCCGCGGTGGTCGTGCACACCCACGTGGTGCACGGCCCGGCGGCCGCCTCGCTGATCGCCGCCGCGGAGAACGCGGACCTGCTCGTGGTCGGCGCCCGGGGCCGCGGCGGGTTCGCGGGCCTGCGGCTCGGGTCGGTCAGCGACCAGTGCGTGCACCACGCCCCCTGCCCGGTGACCGTGGTCCGCCACGGCACGGGCCGGGTCATGGCAGGCCGGGAATGACCGCGGGGCGCCGGGCCTTGCGCCCGGCATGACGACCCTCGGACTCATCGGCAGTGGTCACATCGGCGGCACCGTCGCCCGGCTCGCGGTCGACGCGGGCCACGACGTGGTGCTCAGCAACAGCCGGGGGCCGGAGACCCTCGCCGACCTCGTGGCGCAGCTCGGCCCGCGCGCGCGGGCGGCCACCCCGGCCGAGGCGGCGGCGGCCGGCGACCTCGTCGTCGTCAGCGTCCCGCTGAAGGCCTACCGCCAGGTGCCGGTCGAGCCGCTGCGCGGCAAGGTCGTGATCGACACGAACAACTACTACCCCGAGCGCGACGGGCACGTCGCCGAGCTCGACGACGAGTCGACGACGGTCAGCGAGCTGCTGCAGGCGCACCTGCCCCAGTCCCGGGTGGTGAAGGCGTTCAACAACATCTCCTCCGAGCACCTGCGCACCCTGACCCGCCCCGCCGGCGCCCCCGACCGCTCGGTCCTGGCCATCGCCGGCGACGACCCCACCGCCAAGCAGGTCGTGTCCGGGTTCCTCGACTCGATCGGGTACGACGCCTACGACGTCGGGCCCCTCGCCGAGGGCTGGCGCTACCAGCGCGACACCGCCGCGTACGGGGCTCCCTACGTCCGCCCCGGCGACGACTTCCCCGGCCCGGGCCACCCGGCCACCGCGGAGCTCATGGCCGAGAAGCTCGCCGCGGCCGTGCGCTACCGGGACATGTAGCCCGCGTGAGGCTCTCCCTGCTCGACCGCTCCCGCACCCGCGCCGGCTCCCCGGAGGGCGCGGCGCTGGGGCACACGGTCGAGCGGGCGGTCGCGGCCGAGCGGCTGGGCTACGCCCGGTTCTGGGTGGCCGAGCACCACGGCGTCCCCGGCATCGCGTCCGGGGCGCCGGCGGTCCTGCTGGCGGCCATCGGAGCGCGGACGGCGACGATCCGGCTCGGCTCGGGCGGGGTGATGCTGCCCAACCACCAGCCGCTGGTCGTCGCCGAGCAGTTCCTGATGCTGGCCGGGCTGTACCCGGGCCGGGTCGACCTCGGCCTGGGCCGCTCGCTGGGCTTCACCCCTCCCGTGCGGCGGGCCCTGCGCCGCACCGGTGACGAGGACAGCTTCGCCGACGACCTCGTCGAGCTGCGCGCCTACCTGGAGCGGACGGCGCCGGTGACCGCCCACCCGGTGGTGGCTGAGCCGGTCCCGCTGTCGGTGCTCGCCACCGGGCGGGGGATCGAGGTCGCCGCCCGGCTCGGGCTGCCGGTGGTGCTCGGCGGCCCGGTGCTCGCCTCGCCGGAGCTCGGGGACGTGCTGGCGCGGTACCGCCAGGACTTCCGCCCGCACCGGGACAGCCGGCCGCACGTCACCGTCTCGCTCGACGTGCTGGTCGCCGACACCGACGCCGAGGCCCGCGAGCTGGCGCTGCCCGAGGTGTGGGCGATGGTCCGTTCGCGGCGTACCGGCGTGTTCGACGTCCTGGAGCCGGTGGCCGCGATCCGCGGCCGGCGCTGGGACGACCAGGACGCCGAGCGGGTGGAGCGCGGCCTGGACGCCGTGACCGCCGGCAGCCCGGCGACGGTGCGCCGCCGCCTAGAGCAGCTCGCCGCGCACACCGCCGCCGACGAGCTGCTGGCCAGCGGCGCCACCTTCGACCGCGCCGCGCTCGCGGCGTCTGACGCCGCCCTGGCCGCCCTGTGTTGACGGGGATTTCATTGTGAGTTGGCAAACAGTGCGCTGACGCAAAGGTTGCACGGCCGATAGCATCTCCGCCGTGTCCGACCCGTCCGACGACCTCTACGACGTCCTCGTCGACTTCCTCACGCGGTTGATGAACGCCAGCGAGGCCGACGGGCTGGACGCGCTGGTGGAGAGCGACCTGTCGTTCTCCCAGGCGCGCACGCTGTTCGTGCTCACCAAGTCCGCCGAGCCGATGCCCATCCACGCCATCGCCGAGGCCCTCGGGCTCTCGGTGGCGGCGGCGGGCCGCAACGTCGACCAGCTCCTGCGCCTGGGGATGGTCGAGCGGCGCGAGAGCGTGAGCGACCGGCGGGTCAAGCTCGTGTCGCTCGCGCCGACCGGCGAGCGGCTCACGGCACAGCACCTCGAGGCCAAGCGCACCTCGCTCAAGGCGTTCACCGACGCCCTCGCCCCGGAGCACCGCAGCCAGCTGCACCGGGCGCTGACCGACATCCTCGCGGGCGGCGTCCTCCGCCCGCGGCCCGACCAGGAGAAGTGCCTGTGACCACCCCCGCACCACCGGCTCAGCAGGCGTACCCCGAGAAGATCGACGGGCCGGTCCTCAAGATCGCCGGTGTCGTCGTCCTCGGCGCGATCATGTCGATCCTCGACATCACGGTCGTCAGCGTCGCCCTGCCGGCCTTCCAGTCCGAGTTCGACGCCAGCTACGCCACGGTCGCCTGGACCATGACGGCCTACACGCTGGCGCTGGCGACCGTCATCCCGCTCACCGGCTGGGCCGCCGACCGCTTCGGCACCAAGCGCCTCTACCTGACGGCGCTGTTCCTCTTCACCGCCGGCTCGGTGCTGTGCGCGGCGGCCGGCTCCATCGAGATGCTCGTCGCCTTCCGGGTCCTGCAGGGCCTCGGCGGCGGCATGCTCGCGCCGCTGGGCATGACGATCCTGACCCGCGCGGCGGGCCCGGACCGCATCGGCCGGCTCATGGCCGTGCTCGGCATCCCCATGCTGCTGGGCCCGATCTCCGGCCCGATCCTCGGCGGCTGGCTGATCGACGTCGCCTCGTGGCACTGGATCTTCCTGATCAACCTGCCGATCGGCCTCGCCGCCCTGGTCTTCTCGCAGCTCGTGCTGCCGAAGGACGAGCCGAGCACGACCGAGCCGTTCGACGTCATCGGCATGCTGCTGCTCTCGCCCGGTCTCGCGCTGTTCTTGTTCGGCGTCTCCTCGATCGCCGAGGGCGGCGAGGAGGGCGCCTCCTTCGGCCCGCGGGTCTGGGTGTCGGCCACCGTCGGCGCGCTGCTGATCCTCGCGTTCGTCCTGCACGCGCTGCGGACCACCAAGCCGCTGATCGACCTGCGGCTGTTCCGCAACCGCCGGCTGACGATCGCGACCGTGGCGATGTTCGTGTTCGTCATCGCCTTCATGGGCGCGGGCCTGCTGTTCCCGTCGTACTTCCTGCAGGTCCGCGGCGAGACGACGCTGATGGCCGGTCTGCTGATCGCCCCGCAGGGCCTGGGCGCGATGGTGACGATGCCGCTGGCCGGTGTCCTCGCCGACCGGGTGCCGATCGGGCGCACGGTGCCCGTCGCGCTCCTCGTCATGGCCGCCGGGTTCTTCGCCTTCACGCAGGTCGGCGCGGACACGTCCTACTGGGTCCTGTGCGGGTCGCTGTTCGTGATGGGCCTGGGCATGGGCGGCACGATGATGCCGATCATGACCTCGGCGCTGAAGTCGCTGAGCAACGCGGAGGTCGCCCGCGGCTCGACGCTGGTCAACATCGTCCAGCAGATCGGTGGGTCCATCGGCACCGCCGTCCTGTCGGTGGTGCTGACCAACCAGCTCACGGCGACGCCGTCCGGTCCGGTCGACCCGCAGGAGTTCGTGGCCGACGGGTTCGCGACGACGTTCACCGTCGCGTTCGTCCTGATCCTGCTCGCGCTGATCCCGGTGGCCTTCCTCCCGCGGAAGAAGGAGGAGTCGCACCTCCTCGACAGCGAGGACGGTGCGGTCGCGGCCCCGGTGCTCATGCACTGACCCGCTCCCGCTCCACGACGACGGCCCTCCCGGTTCCCCGGGAGGGCCGTCGTCGCGAATGGGGAGCGTCAGCCGACCACCCAGGTGTCCTTGCCGGCACCGCCCTGCGAGGCGTTGACCACCAGCTCGCCCTCGCGCAGGGAGACCCGCGTCAGGCCACCGGGGAGGACGACCGTGCCGGCGTCCGTGCAGAACGCGTACGGCCGGTAGTCCACGTGCCGCGGCACCAACGCGTCACCGACGACGGAGGGGTGCGTGGACAGGGCCACCGGCTCCTGGGCGATCCACTCCCCAGGCGCGGCGAGGACGGCGTCCCGCGCGCGCCGGAGCTGCTCGGCGTCCGCACGCGGGCCGATCACGATGCCCCAGCCGCCCGAGCCCGACCGCGGCTTGAGCACCAGCTCGTCCAGCCGGTCGAGGGCCGCGCGACAGGCCACCGGGTCGCCGAGGTCGTACGCCGGCTGAGAACGCAGCAGCGGCTCCTCGCCGAGGAAGAAGCGGACCAGGTCCTCGACGTAGGGATACGTGCGCTTGTCGTCGGCGACGCCGGTGCCGAAGGCGTTGACAACGGTCACCGTGCCGGCCCGCAGCGGGCGCAGCAGCACCTCGCCCAGCTCGTTGGGCCGGCCGTCGTCCCCGGTCAGCCGCTCCTCGCTCGTGCGCCGCCAGAGGACGTCGACCCGGCGCCCGTCCGGCAGCACCAGGGCGTCGCCGCGGGCGGTGAGCTCCGACGGCAGCACGACGGGCGCGCCGACCATCTCGCCGAACCGGTCGATCTCCCAGGCCACCGAGCTCCGCACGCCGTCCCCGAGCACGGCGACGACGGGATCGGCCAGGTCCGTGGCGTCGGCCAGCATCTGCCGCATCGCCGTGCGCGCGATGTCGCGCATCGGCGCGGGGCCAGGCTCGACACCGAGTCGCGGGGCCACCAGGTCGCGCACGGCCAGGGCGTACGCCAGCAGCGACGGCGTCCGCAGGTTGTCCTCCAGGACGACGAACCGGCCGTCGGCGCCGCGCACCAGGTCGGGCCCGGCCATCCCGATCCAGCGCCGCGGGGGCGGCAGGCCGGGCGTCAGGTAGCGGTTCGAATCGAGGACGACGGCCGGGATCACGCCGGCGCGGACCGCCTCGCGCGGGCCGTGGGCGTCGCCGACGAACGCCTCCAGCGCGCGCAGCCGCTGGGCCACCCCGGCGGCGAGCTCCGCCCACTCGGCCCGCTCGAGCACCCGCGGCACCGGGTCGACCGGGAACGGGCCGGCCTCGTCGCCCGGGCCGTTCCGCATGCCGAGCTCCTCGACCGCGCGCGCGACGTCGGCGACCAGCGCACGCGGCCCGTACGCGCGGACGGCGGCCGCCGCGTGCGCCCGCTCGCTCCCGTCCGGCAGCAGCGCCTCGTCCACGCTGCGGGTCACGCCGCCGTCCGGACGGTGGCCGCCCGCTCGGCCGCGGCCAGCGCGGCGCGGGCCACCCACCGGCCCTGCTCCGGGTCGGTGACGTCGAAGCCGAAGGGCGCGTTCGCCTCGAGCGCCACCAACCGCCCGTCCGGGGCGATCAGCACGTCGACACCCATGAGCCCGCCGCCGAGGGTGGCCACCATCCGCTGCGCCAGGTCCGCCATCTCGGGCGGGGCCTCGTACACGCGGGGGTAGACGGTCCCGGAGGTGACCAGGGCGCCGGCCTCGCGGCCCTTCTCGTAGACCAGGGAGGTCGTGGTCGGCGTGGCGAACACCCGTGCGCACGCCGGCTCGGTGATCCACTCCTGCAGCACCGACGCGCCGCGCCGGTGACCGCCGGCCGCCTCGTCGGCCCGCCAGCCCGCCTCGACCGCGCGGGCGGCGGCGAGGTCGCCGACCAGCTCGATGTAGCGGGCGCCGTCGCCCAGGGAGGGCTTGAGCACCATCTCGCGGCCGGGCACCGGCCACTCGCCGACGGCGGCGAGGTCCCACGTGGCCGGCTGCGGCAGCCCGGCGGCGGCCCACACGGCGTGGGTGACCAGCTTGTCGGCGGAGGCGACCAGCGAGGCGACCGGGTTGAGCAGCGGCACACCGGCGGTCTCGAGCAGGGTGGCCAGGGCGAACGTCGGCGCGTAGGCCACCACCTCCTCGACCAGGACGTGCGCGATCGCCAGGTCGTAGCGACCGCGGGGCGGTCCGGTGACCGACCAGTCGGCGGGCACGCGGGCCAGCCGCTCGACCTCCGCGCCCTCCGCCTCGAGCGCGCGCACCCAGGCGGCCGCGTAGCCCGCGTTCTCGTACCAGTCGACGTCGGTGATCACGAGCAGCACGCGCACGGCGTCCTCCTGCCCGGCCCCCGGCGCGGCCACACCAGGCATCACCCGCCCCGGTCGGCCACCATCCGGTCGGTGATCCGCTGGATCCGCTGCGCCTGGCGGGAGAGCACCATGTCCAGCAGCCGGTCGACGGGTGGGACCTCGCCGAGTCGGGCCAGACCCATGTACCGCGGGACGGCCACCGTCCGCGACCAGTACGAGCTCAGGCTGCGCGCCACCTGCTCGGCCACCCGCTCGGGCCGGATGCCGGGGGAGAGCCGCCCCTCGGCGTCGTCGTCGGACACCGGCGCGGCCCCCCGCCCGCGGACCAGCCACTCGGTCGACACCGGTCCCGGGGTGATGGAGTGCACGCGGACCCCGCGGGACGTCACCTCCCGCCGGAGCCCCTTCACGAAGCCGTGGGCGCCGGCCTTGGTCGCCGAGTAGATCGTCAGCGGCGGCACCTGGGCCAGCGCAGCCGAGGACGCGGTGACGAGGATGTCCGCGCGACCACGCTCGGCGGCGGCCGCCAGCAGGTGGGGGAGCGCCAGCCGGGCCAGGTCGACGACGCCGGTCAGGTTGGTGGCGATCATCGTCTCGACGGCGTCCTGCGGCGTCTCCTCCACCAGGCCGGCGTAGCCGATCGCCGCGTTGAGCACCACGGCGTCCAGCCGGCCGTGCTCGGCGACCACCCGGTCGACCAGGGCGACCCGGTCGGCGGGGGAGGAGACGTCGGCCGCGATCGCGGTCGCGCCGGCGACCCCGGAGACGGCCTCGGACAGCCGGTCGCGGCCCCGCGCGCACGCCACCACCCGGGCCCCGTCGGCGGCCAGGCGGTGGACGACGGCCCGGCCGATGCCGGTGCTCCCGCCGGTGACGAGGACGACGCGCTCCTGCAGGGATGCCATGCAGCGGTTTTGCCCCCGGTGCGGAGGGCACAACCGCATGGTGCGCACCGAGTCCCGCGTCCCGCCCACGTACGTCGACGGCACCCGGCTGTGGGTCGACTCCCGGGTCCGGGCGTTCGTGCAGCGCAGGGGAGAGGCGGCGATCCTGCGGCGGCTCGGCGGCGAGGTGCCCGGCGGCACCGTGCTGGAGCTGGGCACCGGGCGGCGGGGCACCGGCCTGCGGCTCGCCCTCGACGTCTTCGGTGCCGCCCGGGCCGAAGGGGTCGACCGGCACCCCGGCAGCGTGGCCGCCTGCCGCGCGGCGGTCCGGGACCTGGGGGACCGGGTCGAGGTGCGCGACGGCGACGCCACCGCCCTCGACGCCACGGCGGGGTCCTACGACGCGGTGTTCGGCTACCACGTGCTGCACCACGCGGAGGACTGGCGGGCCGTGGTCCGCGAGGCCGCGCGGGTGCTCCGCCCGGGCGGCCGCTTCTACTCCTGCGAGATGACCGCGCGGTTCGTCGACAGCCGCCTGCTCCGGGCCGTCGCCTTCCACCCCGACGACGCCGACCGGCCCGCCCCGGAGTCCGTGGCCGGGGCCTGCCGGGACGCCGGGCTGACCGTCCTCGCGCAGGAGACCCGGCTCGCCGGGTGCTGGACGGGCCTCGTCGCCACCCGGCCGTGACCCTCGCGGGCGCACCGCCGCGGCCGACGGCGACGGTCCGTCGCGCGCTCGGCCTGCTCCGCCGGCACGCGCGGTCGGCCTACCTCGCCGCGGTCGCGGCGACGCTGGTCAACACCGTGCCCGACGTGGTCCGGCAACTGCTGGTGTGGGACGACCCGTCGGTCGTCGCCGCGGTCGCGGTCGACGTCGTCGGGTTCCTGACCGCGCTGGTCGCCCAGCTGTGGGTCACCGGCGCCGTCGCCGACCTCCCCGACGGCGGCCCGCTGCGCCCGGCGGGAGCCCTGCGGCGGGGGACCGGCCTGGCCGGGGCCGCCGTCCGCGCGGCCACGGGCACCGTGGCCGCCGCCGTGGTCCTGGGAGGTGCGGTGTCCGCGCTGCTGACCGTGCCCGCCTCGGTGGCGGCGATCGGCTGGCAGCGCGTGCTCGGGCCGCTCGACGCCCCGTCGGTCGGCGGCTTCGTGGTCGCCACGGTCAGCGACGCCGTCGCCAGCGCGGTGACACTGCCCTTCCTGGCGCTGGTCCTGGTCCTGGCCGGCCGCCGGTCGTCCGTCCACCAACCCGAGAGAGAGGCCCGTCGTCGTGGATGAGGAGTGGGACGTCACCCGCAAGAGCATCGGCAGCCTGTCGATCTGGCTGGGCACCGCGGCGCTGTTCGCCCCGCGGTGGATCTCCGGGGTGCTCGGCGTCCGGGACGCCGCCGCGCGCACCGACATCGCGCTGCCGATGCTGGTCCGCCTCATGGCCGCCCGGAACATCACGCTCGGGGCCGCGCTCCTCGCCGTCCCCGTGTCGCAGGCCCGCCGGACGACGCAGGTCACGCTGCTGCTGACCGGGCTGGACGCCGCGGCCGTGCTGGTCGGCCGTCGCGGCGGGGACGTCGCGCCGCGCAGCGCCGCCCTGTCCCTGGCCGTCCTGATGACGGCGGCGGCCGGCGCCGTCCGGTGGCACCGTCGGTGAGGGTCCTGGTCACCGGCGCGTCCGGCTTCGTGGGCGGCCGCCTGGCCACCGCCCTCGCCGACGCCGGCCACGACGTCCGGGCGATGACCCGGCGACCGGAGGGCTACGAGGGATCCGGCACCCCGGTCGCCGGCGACGTGCGGGACGAGGCGTCGTTGCGGGAGGCGCTCGACGGCTGCGACGCCGCCTACTACCTGGTGCACTCCCTCGGCGACGAGGACTTCGAGCGCAAGGACGCCGACGCGGCGCGTGCCTTCGCCCGGGCCGCCGCCGCGGCCGGGGTCGGCCGGATCGTCTACCTCGGCGGACTGGGCCGGGACGGCGACCAGCTGTCCACGCACCTGCGCAGCCGCCGCGAGGTCGAGCGGTTGCTCGGGGAGACCGGGGTGCCGGTCACGGTGCTGCGGGCCGGGATCGTCGTCGGCCACGGCGGGGTCTCGTGGGAGATGACCCGCCAGTTGGTGGCCCACCTGCCCGCGATGGTCACCCCCCGCTGGGTGCACACGCGGACCCAGCCGATCGCGATCGCCGACGTCGTCCGCTACCTGGTCGGCGTCCTCGACGCACCGGAGGCCGAGGGCCGGGTGTTCGAGGTGGGCGGCCCCGAGGTGCTGACCTACCTGCAGATGCTCAGCCGGGTGGCCGACCTGCAGAACCGGCACCTGTTCGTCGTGCCCGTGCCGCTGCTCACCCCGCAGCTGTCCTCGCGCTGGCTGGCGCTGGTGACCGACGTCGACGTGACCACCGGCCGCTCGCTGATCGACTCCATGAGCATCGAGGTCGTCGTCACCGATGACGCCATCCGCTCGGTCGTGCCGTTCGAGCCCATGGACTACGACGAGATGGTCATGGCGGCGCTGGTCGAGCGGGCGCGCGCACGCCGGCAGCGGGACGGCGAACGGCGCGGTGGGTGGCTGAGCCGGGGAGCGCGGCGATGAGCCTGCGGAGCCGGGTCGTCCGGGCCGCCGGGCCGCTGCTGCGCAGCGTGCCGCGCGACCACCGGGAGACCGACGCGGCCTTCCGGCGCCGCCGCCGGGTCACCGGCGCGGTCGCGGTGACCGGCGCCTCGCTGCTCGGGGTGTCGCTGTCCACGCCGCCGGGCTCGCCGCGGTTCTACGGCCTGACCCTCGGGGTCGCGGCCACCTGGGTGGCCGGCGGGCTGGCCTCGGGGCCGCTGCACCTGGGGCGGATGTTCGGTCCGGGGGACCGGCTGCGCCGGCCGGTGCTCACGCCGGTCGTGTCCGGGGTCGGCGTCTTCGGCGCCTTCTACGCCGCGGCGCTGGTGGCCCGGCGGATCCCGGTGCTGGACCGGGCGATCGGCTCGGTGCTGAGCTACGCCGACCAGGGGTCGGCGCCGCTGGTGTTCACCACCACGCTGGCCAACGGCATGGCCGAGGAGGTCTTCTTCCGCGGCGCGCTGTACGCCGCGGCGGGCGCGGACCGGCCGGTGCTGGTGTCGACGTCGGTCTACGCGCTGGCGACCGTCGCGACGCGGAACCCGGCACTGGTCCTGGCGAGCGTCCCGATGGGGCTGCTCTTCGCGGTGCAGCGGAGGATCACCGGCGGGATCCAGGCGCCGATGCTCACGCACGTGGTCTGGTCGGCGCTGATGCTGCGCTACCTGCCGCCGCTGTTCGCCGACCGCCTCGCGGTGGAGCGGGCGCCCTCGCCGGGCTGACCGGAGGAGCGCGACCGGCCGGGTCGCGCGCCTCCGGCCGTCACCTGCGGCGGCGGGCCAGGAGGACTCCCAACCCCGCCGCGACGGCGCCCGCGACCAGGAGCGACCGGCCGCGACGGGCGGCGACCACCACGACCGCGGCCCGCGGTCGGACCAGCCGGGTGCCGAGCAGCAGCTCCCCGGCGCGGGAGTCGACGCCGGCGCCGGCGACGGCCACCCGGCGGGTGGGGGACTCCAGGTGCGCGGTGATGCCGTGCGCGGCCAGCGTCTCGGCCAGCCCGCCCAGGTCGCGGCGGCCCGGTGCCATGCCGGTCCGCGCCGTCGCCGCCTCCCGGACGCGGGCCACGAAGGTCCCGACGTCCGCGGCGACGATCCGCACGTCCGCGCCGTCGGCGTGCACCTGCACGTCGACGCCGTCCACCTCGAGCGTGAGGTCGCCGGAGAGGTGCAGCGGGCCGACCGGGTCGGTCATCCCCGGCTGGCGTTCTCGGCGGTCGTGATGCGCAGCGTGCCGTTGAGCTTCCAGGTGGCCCGCGGGGCCTCCGGCCCGGTCTCGCGCGGCACCTCGACGGTCATGTCGACGAACTCGTAGTTGATCGCCGCACCCTTGCCGGTGAGGTAGGACCACATCTCCTTGCCCAGGTCGGCGAAGCTCGTGGTCTCGTGGCTCTTGATGTCCCGCGACCCGGTTGCGGCGTCGCTGCTGGTCATGCTCATGGCGTCGTTCTCCTCGCGCGTCGGGACGGCCACCGGCGCTCCCGGGGGCTTCGATCGCGCGCTACCCGGTGGTGCGCGGCCCCAACCCGGGGTCGTCCCGCGGGCGCGCCGCCGGGCTCGCTGGCAGGGTGGATCGCATGCCTGACACCCCTCCCGTCGTCGTGGTGACCGGTGCGAACGGGCTGGTGGGGTCCGCCGTCTGCCGGGCCCTGGTCGAGCGGTCCGCGCACGTGCGCGCGCTCGTCCGCAGCGCCGGCAGCGCACCCCGGCTGGACGGCGTCGCCGAGCACGTCGGCGACTTCGCCGACGGGTCCGTCGCCCGTGCGGTGGCCGACGGCGCGGACGCGGTCGTCACGACCGTGCACCCCATGGGCTCGCCCCGGGACGTGCAGCACCGGGTGGGCGTCGAGGGGACGGCGCGGTTCGCCCGCACCGCCCGGGACGCCGGCGTGCCGCTGCTGGTGCACGTCTCCACCGCCGGCGTCTACGTCCGCGCGGCCGGCGGCGGGGACATCGCCGAGGACGGCGCCCTCCTCCCCGACGGCAGCGGCGACTACCCCGACACCAAGAACGCCGCCGACGTCGCCCTGGCGGAGGTGGAGGGGCTCACCACCGTGTTGGTGCGGCCGCCGGCGATCCTCGGCGCGGGGGAGACCTCGGTCTGGAACACGCTCCGGCCGCGGGCGACGCGCGAGGGCGACCGCGCGGTCAACCCGGCCAAGAGCTGGCCCTGGGTGCACGTCGAGGACCTCGCGGCCCTCGTCGCCGACGTCGCCACCGGTGCCGTCGCGGCCGCGGACGACCCGGAGCGCGGTCCGGTGCGCGGTGGCGTCACCCCGGTGGTCGTCGCGGGTGAGCCGGCGACGTGGCGGGACTACCTCGGCACCGTCACCGACGCCCTCGGCGTCGAGCCGGAGTGGACCGACGAGCCGGTGTGGACCGGGCAGCTGCGCGCCGACCGCGCGCGCCGCTGGGGGTGGGCGCCCCGGGTGGGGCTGGCGCAGGCCATGGCGGAGCTCCGGCAGGGGCTGCGACCGGGCGCCTGACCATGTCCGCCGTCCACGGGGAGCCCGGGGCGCGCGCCCCGGGTCTGCGCATGGGGACCGCGCAGGCCCGGTGGGTGCTCCTCGCCACGGTGCTCGGGTCGGGCATGGCCATGCTCGACGCGACGGTCGTCAACGTCGCCCTCGAGCGGATCGGCAGCGACCTGGACACCGGGTTCGCCGGGCTGCAGTGGACGGTCAACGCCTACACGCTGACCCTCGCCGCGCTGATCCTGCTGGGCGGGGCGCTGAGCGACCGGCTCGGCCGCCGGCGGGTCTTCGTCGTGGGCGTCTGCTGGTTCGCCTCCGCGTCCCTGCTGTGCGGACTGGCCTGGGACGTCGAGACCCTGGTCGCGGCCCGTGCGCTGCAGGGGGTGGGCGGCGCGCTCCTCACCCCGGGCAGCCTCGCGATCATCTCCGCGTCCTTCGCCGCCACGGACCGCGCGGCCGCGGTGGGGGCCTGGTCGGGACTCGGCGGGGTCGCGGGCGCGGCCGGTCCCGTTCTCGGCGGCTGGCTCGTCGAGTGGAACTGGCGCGCGGTGTTCCTGCTCAACCTGCCGCTGGCGCTGCTCGTCGTCCTGGTGGCCGCGCGGCACGTCCCCGAGACCCGCGACCCGGACGCCGCGCCGCACCTGGACCTGACCGGCACCGCGCTGGTCACCGTGGCCCTGGGGACGCTGACCTACGCGCTGACGGCGGCCGGCGGGCAGACGTCTGCGGCGGTCGTGGGGGTCGCCGCCGGCACCGGCGTGCTGGCGCTGCTGCTGTTCGTCCGGGTCGAGCTCCGCTCGCCGCACCCGCTGGTCCCGCCGGCGCTGTTCCGCGACCGCCGGTTCACCGCCGCCAACCTCACGACCCTGCTCGTGTACGCCGCGCTCGGCGTGGTCTTCGTCCTGCTGGTGCTGCACCTGCAGGTGGTCGCCGGGTTCAGCCCGCTGCTGGCCGGCACGGCGCTGCTGCCGGTGACCGTGCTGATGCTGCTGTTCTCCGCGCGCGTCGGTGCCCTGGCGCAGCGGATCGGTCCCCGACCGCTGCTGACGGCCGGCCCGCTGGTCGCCGCGGGTGGCGTGCTGCTGATGCTCCGGATCGGACCCGGCGCCTCCTACCCGGCCGACGTGCTGCCGGCCGTCGTCGTCTTCGGGTCGGGGCTGACGCTGCTGGTCGCCCCGCTGACCGCGACGGTGCTGGCGTCGGCGCCGGACCGCGCCGCCGGGGTCGCGTCGGGCGTGAACAACGCCGTGGCCCGCGCGGCCGGTCTGCTCGCCGTCGCGGTCGTCCCGGTGGTGGCGGGGATCGGCGGGGAGGACCACACCGATCCGGCCGCCTTCGCCGACGGCTTCCGGACGGCGGTGGTCGTCCTCACCGGTCTGCTGGTGGCGGGTTCGCTGGTGTCGGCGGTGCTCATCGGCGGGCGGGGAGGCGCCCGCCGCCCGGACCGCATCCCGGTCGAGGAGTGCGCGCACTGCGGGGTCACCGGCCCACCGGTGCACCCGCCGACGCGCGCTTAGGGGTGGTCCTCCGGGTCCTCCCCGATGTGCCCGACCCGGTCCGACCGAGAGCCTCGTCGCATGGCACAGACCGGCAGGCTGCCGAGGGACCGGCCGGCCGCTCAGTTCGTCCGGTTCGTCCTGGTCGGGGGCTCGGCCAACCTGGTATACGCCGCGCTGTTCCTCGCGCTGGCCGGGCTCGGCGACCAGGCGGCCAACGTGGTCGGGGTGCTGGCGTCCACCGCGCTGGCCAAGGAGCTGCACCGCCGGCTGACCTTCCGCGCCGGCGACCGGGTCGGCTGGGCGACGGCGCAGTGGGCCGGCGGCGGCATGGCCGCCGTCGGGCTGGCGGCCTCGAGCTCCACCCTGGCCGCGCTCGCTGCCTGGACCGGCTCGTCGGGACCTCTCGTGCCGGTGCTCGCGGTCTGCGCGGTCAGCGGCGCCATCGGGCTCGCCCGTTTCGTCGGGCTCCGCTGGGTGCTCGTCGTCCGCCCGGGACGCCGGTCGCTCCCCGGGACGCCCGCTCCCGGCAGGATCGGGACCGGGGCGCGACCGCGTCCCGAGGGCACGACGAGGAGGCTCCGTGACGAACCAGGTGATCGACGACGTGATCGCCCGCTGGCACCGGTTCCTGGCGGGGGAGCTCCCCGGTGGGCTGGCGGAGCTGCTCGCCGACGACGTCGTCTTCCACTCGCCGGTCGTGTTCACCCCGCAGCGCGGCAGGGACATCACGACGGTGTACCTGCAGGCGGCGTCCCGGGTCCTGAACGGCGCGGAGTTCCGCTATGCGAAGGAGGTCCTGGCCGGGGACACCGCGGTGCTCGAGTTCGAGACCAGCGTGGGCGGCCGGTACGTGAACGGCGTCGACATCATCCGGTGCGACGACGCCGGCCGGATCGTCGAGTTCCGCGTGATGATCCGTCCGCTGCAGGGGATCCAGGCCGTGCACGAGGAGATGGGCCGGCTCCTGACCGCCGGCTGACGGCCGGGAGCCGGCCCGCAGTCAGCGCAGGGTCGAGGCGTCGATGACGAACCGGTAGCGGACGTCGGAGGCGAGCACCCGCTCGTAGGCCTCGTTGACCGTCTCCGCGGCGATGACCTCGACGTCGGCGCCGAGGCCGTGCTCGGCGCAGAAGTCGAGCATCTCCTGGGTCTCGCGGATGCCGCCGATCGACGAGCCGGCGAACGTGCGCCGGCGGCCGATCAGGGTCATCGCGTTGACCGACAGCGGCTCGGGCGGGGCACCGACGTTGACCAGGGCGCCGTCGACGGCCAGCAGCGAGAGGTAGGCGTCCACGTCGATCGACGCGCTCACGGTGTTGACGATCAGGTCGAACCGGCCGGCCAGCTGGGTGAACGTGTCGGGGTCCGACGTCGCGAAGTAGGCGTCGGCACCCAGGCGCAGGCCGTCCTCCTGCTTCTTCAGCGACTGCGACAGCACGGTCACCTCCGCCCCCATGGCGTGGGCGAGCTTGACGGCCATGTGACCCAGCCCGCCCAGGCCGACGACGGCGACCTGCTTGCCGGGGCCGGCGCCCCAGTGGCGCAGCGGCGAGTAGGTGGTGATGCCCGCGCACAGCAGCGGCGCGACGGTCGAGGGCTCGATGCCGTCGGGCACGTGCAGCACGTAGCCGGCGTCGACCACGACGTGGGTGGAGTAGCCGCCCTGGGTGGTGGTGCCGTCGCGGTCGGTGGAGGCGTAGGCCTCGACCGTGCCCTCGAGGCAGTACTGCTCGTCCCCGCGCAGGCAGCTGGTGCACCGCCCGCAGCTGTTCACCAGGACGCCGACGCCGACGCGCTCGCCGACCCGGTGCGTGGTGACCCCGGCGCCGACCTCGCGGACGATGCCGACGACCTCGTGGCCCGGGACCAGGGGGAAGGGCCTCGGGCCCCACTCGCCGCGGACGGTGTGGATGTCGGAGTGGCAGATGCCGGCGTACTCGATCTCGATGAGGACGTCGTTCGCGCCGACCGCGCGGCGCTCGATGGTGGTGGGGGTCAGGGGCTCGCCGGCGGCAGGGGCGGCATGGGCGTTGACGCGCATGCCGGTGATCCTCGTCGGCCCCGAGCCGGAGGTGGTCGCGGGGGCCCGGCGCCGGCTCACGGCCGGCGGCGGAGGAGCGGCCCGGACGCGGCGAGGCGGGCGAGGGCGATCGTGGGGACCAGGGGCAGGACGGCGCAGCCGAGCCCGACCAGCGCGGGGCCGGTCGCGCCGAGCCCCGACTCGAGGGCGGAGCCGGCGATCCCCGAGCCGACGGCGGTGCCGAGGTTGTACGCCGCCACGGACAGCGCCACGCCCAGGGTGGGGGCCACGCCGGCGAAGCGGACGGCCAGCGCGGACAGCACCGGGTTGGCGCTCAGCCCGATCAGACCGAGCAGCACCACCAGCAGCACCGTCGGCACCGGGGAGGCGCCCAGCACGCAGATCGCCAGCAGGACGACCGCGGTCGACGCCGCGACGGTGATGGTCGTCGCGTGCGGGTGGGTGTCTCCCAGGCGGCCGCCGACGATCGTGCCGATCAGCGAGCCCACGCCGAAGCCCACGAGCACGACGGGCACCCACCCCGGTGCGATGCCGGCCCGGTCGGTCAGCAGCGGGGAGACGTAGGAGTAGGCCGAGAGCACGCCGCCGGTGGTCGTCGCGCAGGCCGCCAGCACCAGCCACAGCCGGCCGGACCGCATCGCGCCGAGCTCCGCCCGCAGGGACACCGGCTGCGGGCGGGACTCCTGGCGCGGGACGTACCGGGCGACGAGCGGCGCGGCGGCCAGGGCCAGGACGGCCAGGGCCCAGAACGGCCCGCGCCACCCCGACAGCTGACCGGCGAAGGCCCCCAGCGGGACGCCCACGACGTTGGCGAGCATGCCGCCGGCTCCGACCAGGCCGAGCGCGCGGGCGCTGGCACCGGGACCGGCGGCCCGGGTGGCCGCCACCGACGCGACGGACCAGAAGGCGCCGGTCGCGAAGGCGGTGCCGAACCGGGCCGCCAGCACCAGCGCGAAGCTGGACGCGAGGGCGACCACGAGGTGGCCCACCGCGAAGACCACGAGGGCCAGCACCAGCGTCGTCCGGGCGGGCATCCGCCGGGTCAGCAGCGCCATGGCCGGTGACCCGACGACCATGCCGACCGCGAACACCGTGATCAGCAGACCGGCCCGGGCCACCGTCACCTGCAGGTCGCCGGCGATCTCGGGGAGCAGACCGGCGACGACGAACTCGGTGGTGAGCATGAGGAACGTGCCGACGGCCAGGACGTGGACGACCAGCGGGAGGCGACGCCGTGGCGCCGGCGTCGCCGTCCCGGCCGGGAGGGTGAGGGAGTCCGGGCTCACCGCAGGGTCGAGGCGTCGATGACGAACCGGTAGCGGACGTCGGAGGCGAGCACCCGCTCGTAGGCCTCGTTGACCCGGTCGGCGGCGATGACCTCGACGTCGGCGCCGAGACCGTGCTCGGCGCAGAAGTCGAGCATCTCCTGGGTCTCGGCGATGCCGCCGATCATCGAGCCGGCGAAGGTCCGCCGTCCGCCGATCAGCGACATGGCGTTCACCGGGAGCGGGTCGGCGGGGGCGCCCACGTTGACCAGCGCGCCGTCGACCGCGAGCAGCGAGAGGTACGCGTCCACGTCGACGGCCGCGCTGACGGTGTTCACGATCAGGTCGAACCGGCCGGCCAGTTGGGTGAAGGTGTCGGGGTCCGACGTGGCGAAGTAGGCGTCGGCGCCCAGCCGCAGGCCGTCCTCCTGCTTCTTCAGCGACTGCGACAGCACGGTCACCTCCGCCCCCATGGCGTGCGCGAGCTTGACGGCCATGTGGCCCAGCCCGCCGAGCCCGACGACGGCGACCCGCGTGCCGGGGCCGGCGCCCCAGCGGCGCAGCGGCGAGTAGGTGGTGATGCCGGCGCACAGCAGCGGCGCGGTGGCGGCCGGGTCGATGCCGTCGGGGACGCGCAGCACGTAGCCCGCGTCGACCACGACGTGGGTGGAGTAGCCGCCCTGGGTCGTGGTGCCGTCGCGGTCGGTGCCGGCGTAGGTCGGCACCATGCCCGACAGGCAGTACTGCTCGTCGCCGTTGCGGCAGTTGGCGCACTCACCGCAGCTGTTCACCATGCAGCCGACGCCGACGCGGTCGCCGACCCGGTGGGTGGTGACGTCGGATCCGATCTCGCGGACGGTCCCGACGATCTCGTGGCCGGGGACCACGGGGAAGGGCTGCGGTCCCCAGTCGCCGTTGACGGTGTGGATGTCGGAGTGGCAGATGCCGGCGTACTCGATCTCGATGAGGACGTCGGCCGGGCCGACGTCCCGGCGCTCGATGGTGGTCCGGGCGAGCGGCTCGCCGGCGGCGGGGGCGGCGTAGGCGTGGACGCGCATGGGGGAGTGCTCCTCTTCCAGGATCAGACGGTGGGAGGGGCGGCCGCGTACTCGTCGTCGGTGACGGGCGTCAGCCAGTGGACGACGGCGTGGTCGTCGTCGCCCTCGTTGATGGCCACGTGGACCATGAGGCGGTTCGGGGCGGCGCCGTGCCAGTGCTCCTCGTCGGCCTCGAACAGGACGCGGTCGCCGGGGCGGATGACCTCGACCGGTCCGCCGCGGCGCTGGCACAGGCCGACGCCCTCGGTGACGAAGACCGTCTGGCCCAGCGGGTGGCGGTGCCAGTGGGTGCGGGCGCCCGGCATGAAGTGCACGAGGTTGGCGCTGACCCGCGACGGCGGGGGAGCGGCGGCGACGACGTCGATGTGGACGTCGCCGGTGAACCAGTCGGCCGGGCCCTTCGCGGTGTCGATCGAGCTGCGGGTGATCTGCACGGCCTCTCCTCGGGGTGGGGACTGACTCCACCGAACGCCGCTGCGCGGGCGCGTGGGAGGGCGGGTCTGTCGGGGGGAGAACCACGACCCCCTAGCCGCGGGCGGACCTCCGTACCGTCGGATCCGTGGACAACCGCTCCGACATCAGGGACTTCCTGTCCAGCCGGCGCGCCCGCATCACCCCCGAGCAGGCGGGTGTCCTCCCCGGCGGGGGCCGCCGGCGGGTGCCGGGGCTGCGCCGCGAGGAGGTCGCCGTCCTCGCCGGGGTGAGTACCGACTGGTACACCCGGCTGGAGAAGGGTCACATCGCCGGCGTCTCCGAGGACGTGCTGCTCGCCGTCGCCCGGGCGCTGCAGCTGACCGAGGCCGAGCGGACCCACCTGTTCAACCTGGCGCGCGCGGCCACCCGGCCCGCCCGTGCGCCGCAGCGGCGCAGCCGGCCGCAGATCCAGCCGCGCGTGCAGTGGATGCTCGACTCGATGACCGGGTCGGCGGCGTTCGTGGCCGACGGCCGGCTGGACATCCTCGCGACCAACACCCTGGGGCGGGCGCTGCACTCACCGCTGTTCACCGATCCGGGCCGGCCGGCCAACTTCGCCCGGTTCCAGTTCCTCGACCCGCAGGCCGACGACTTCTACCTCGACCGCCAGGCCGCGGCCGACGTCACGGTGGCGCTGCTGCGCGCCGAGGCCGGCCGCCGCCCGCACGACGCGCCCCTGCGCGAGCTGGTCGGGGAGCTCTCCACGGTCAGCGCGGAGTTCCGCACCCGGTGGGCGGCCCACGACGTGCGCATCCACCACGACGGCGTCAAGCAGTTCCGCCACCCCGTCGTCGGGGAGCTGGAGCTGACCTACGGCACCTTCGACATGCCGCCCGAGGACGGCTCCGTCCTCCGCCTCACCATCTACACCGCCGAGCCCGGCTCGGCGTCGGAGGACGGCCTGCGGCTGCTGGCCAGCTGGGCGACGACGGACGCGGGAGCGGCGCAGGAGGTCACGCCGTCATGAACCCGCTCTCGTAGGCGGCGATGACCGCCTGCGTGCGGTCCCGGGCGCCGAGCTTGAGCAGCACACTGCTGACGTGCGTCTTCACCGTCTCGCGGGCGAGGACCAGCTCGGCGGCGATCTCCGCGTTGGACAGCCCGCCGGCGACCAGGCGGAGCACGTCGGCCTCGCGCCCGGTGAGCTCGGGCAGCGCCGCCGCCCCCCGCGCCCGCGACGGCGCGTGGGAGGCGATGAGCCGGCGGGTGAGGTCCGGCAGCACGAGCGAGCTGCCCCGGGCCACGATCCGGATCGCGTCGACGAGCTCGTCGGGGTCCGACCGCTTGAGCGCGAACCCGCTCGCTCCGGCCTGCAGCGAGCGGAACAGGTAGTCGTCGTCCTCGAAGGTGGTCAGCACGAGCACCCGCGGTCGCTGCGGATCGCGGGCGACCAGTGCCGCGGTCGCCGCGATGCCGTCCATGTCGGGCATCCGCACGTCCATGAGGACGACGTCGGGGTCGGTGTCGGCAGCGACCTCCAGCGCCTCCCGCCCGGTGCCGGCCTCGCCCACCACGGTCAGGTCCGGCTCGCTGCCGAGGATCACCCGTAGCCCCGAGCGGACGAGGACGTCGTCGTCGACGAGGACCAGCCGCAGCGTCACCGTGCACCGGCCAGGGGGAGGACGACGAGGAGCTCGAAACCGCCGGACGGGGTCGGCCCGGCGTCGAGCGTGCCGCCGGCCGCCGCGGTGCGCTCGCGCAGGCCGGCCAGGCCGCGGCCCCCGCCCGGCCCCGGGCGGCTGTCCAGCTGCGACGCCCGCTCGTTGGTGACGCGGACGGCGAGGACGTCGCCGTCGCGCAGCACCTGTGCCACCGTCAGCGGCGTGCCCGCGTGCCGAAGCACGTTGGTCGTCCCCTCCTGCACCACGCGGTAGGCCAGCTCCTGCACGGCCGGCGGGACGTCGTCGGTCGCGCCGTCGACCACGAGCGCCACCGGCAGACCGCCGTCGCGCAGGCCGGCGAGGAGGTCCTCCAGGTCGGCGAGCGTCGGCGCGGCGAACGGCGCGGGGTCGCGGCCGTCCTCCTCGGCGCGCAGCACGGTGAGCACGCGGTCGAGCTCGGCGAGCGCGGCGCGGGTGTTGGTCTCGATGTGCTGCAGCGCCTGGCGGGCGAACTCCGGCTGCACCGGCCGGTCCGCGGCGGCGGGGGTCAGCGTGCGGCGGGCGGCGGTGGCCTGCAGCAGGCTGGCGGTGAGCGCGTGGCCGATGGTGTCGTGCAGGTCGCGGGCCAGCCGGTTGCGGTCGGCCAGCCGGCGGCTGCTGTGCTGCAGTGCGGCGATCTGCTGCTCCGCGCCCGGCCCGAGCAGCCGTGGGGCGACCGCGGTGGCCACCCGCACGACCAGGTCCAGCAGGACCAGGGCCCCGAGGACGACGAGGGTCAGCAGGGCGAGCAGGGGCAGGGCGTTGAGCACGTTCCAGTCGATGCCGGCGGTGAGCCCGGCGCAGAGCACCGTGCCGAAGAAGAGGACGGCGAGCGTGGCCGCGCCGAGCAGCACCCGTGCGCCGAGCCAGCCGACGGCCCGCCACGTGCCGGCCGAGGCGACCAGTCGGCGCACCCGGCCGAGGAGTCCCCGCTGGGAGCGGATGCGCTCGCCGGCGGCGATGTCGACGCCCAGCAGGGTGCGGGCGAGCTCGCGCTCCAGCCCGGCGAACCCGCGGATCGTCGCCAGCACGAGCAGGACGAGCAGCAGGCCGATGCCGTAGATGACGGCGACGACCGACCCGAACAGCGCGAAGTACAGGGCGAGGCTCAGGGCACCGATCGGCAGACCGGCCAGCGCGTACAGGAGGCGGCCGGGCCAGCCCGGGCTGGCGGCGGTCCGCAGCACCCGGCGCAGCCCGGCGGCGATCTCGGCCCCGGAGCGGGGGAACGTCGAGGACACGGTCCGATCCTGGCGCGCTGCGCCGCCGGGCGATTCCCCCGGGAGCGCGCTCCCGACCTCCCCCGCGCGGGGGAGCGAGGTCGGCGCTGCGGGGTGATCCGCGCGCACCGCTCCGCTCGACAGGCTCCTGGCCATGACCTCATCCCTCTCCCGGAGGCCCGCATGATCGAGGTGCGCGGGCTCACCAAGCAGTACGGCACTCCCTCCCGAGCGCACGGGTCCAGCGCGGTGCGCGCCGTCGACGACCTCACCTTCGACGTCCAGCCGGGCAAGGTGACCGGCTTCCTCGGACCGAACGGCGCGGGGAAGTCCACCACGATGCGCATGTTGCTGGGGCTGGACCGGCCCACCGCCGGGTCCGCGCTGGTCGGCGGCCGGCCCTTCGCCCGGCTCGGCGAGCCGCTCCGCGCGGCCGGGGCGCTGCTGGACGCGCAGGCCGTGCACCCCGGACGCAGCGGGCGCGACCACCTGCGGGTCGCCGCCCGGGCGAACGGGATCCCGCTCCGGCGGGTGGACGCCGTGATCGAGCAGGTCGGCCTCGGCGCCGCGGCGAAGCGGCGGGTGAAGGGCTACTCGCTGGGCATGCGGCAGCGGCTCGGCATCGCCGGCGCGCTCCTCGGCGACCCCGCCGTCCTGCTGTTCGACGAGCCGATGAACGGCCTGGACCTCGACGGCGTCCGCTGGGTGCGCGCGCTGGTGCGCCGGCTGGCCGACGAGGGGCGCACGGTGCTGCTGTCCAGCCACCTGATGAGCGAGATGGAGCAGACCGCCGACCACCTGGTGATCATCGGTCGCGGCCGGCTGATCGCCGACGCCCCGATCACCGAGGTGATGGGCGGGCAGCACGCGAACCGCAGGGTGCGGGTGCGGACGCCCTCGCCCGACGACCTGGCCGGTGCCCTCCTGCGCCGCGGCTTCCGCGTGCACCCCACCGGGGACGGCGACCTGCTCGTCGAGGGCGCGCCGGCCGAGACGGTCGGGGACGTCGCGCTGGAGCTCGGCGTCGCCGTGCACCGGCTGGCCGAGCAGACCTCCTCGCTGGAGGAGGTCTACCTGGGCCTCACCGGCGACAGCGTCCAGTACGGCGCCACCGAGCCGGCCGAGCTGACCGGGCAGGGCGTCCGATGACCGCCGCGACGGTCCTCCGGCCCGCCGAGCCCGGCACCGCGGCGGTGTTCGCGCGGGCCGCGGGCGCCGAGTGGGTGCGGCTGCGGACCGTGCGGACGACGTGGTGGTGCCTGCTGGTCGCCACGGTCACCATCGTCGGGCTGGGTGCCATCGCGGCCGCCGACGAGGCCGAGGGGACCTCCACCGCGGCCGACCCCATCGCGTCGACGTTCGCCGGCGAGTACGGCGTCCTGCTGGGTCAGTTCGGCCTGCTGGTGCTGGCCCTGCTCGCGGTCACCTCGGAGTACGCGAGCGGGTCGATCGGGCCGACGCTGCAGTGGACGCCGCGCCGGGGCGTGCTGCTGGCCGCCCGGGTCGCCGTCCCCGCGGTGGTCGTGACCGTGGTCGGCGTGCTGCTGGCGCTCGCCGCCGACGTCCTCGCCCTGCTGGTCGACCCGGATCTCACGCTGTCGGCCGGCGACGCGGTGGGCGGTCTGGCGCGGGTCGCCGCGGTGCTGGCCGCCGGGTCGACGCTCTCCGTCGGCGTCGGGCTGCTGCTGCGGTCGACGGCGGCCGGTCTGGCCACGGTCTTCCTGCTCCAGCTGGTCCTGCCCTTCCTCATGCAGTCGTTCAACGTGGGCTGGCTGGCCGACCTCGCCGAGTGGCTGCCGGGCACGGGCGCGGTCCGCACGCTGCTCGGGGAGCCGGACTCCCTGTCCCTGGGCGGGGCGCTGGCGCTGCTGGCCGGCTGGTCGGCCGCGGCCCTGGCCGCCGGTGGCTGGCGGCTGCTGCGCCGCGACGCCGGCTGACCCGCTCCGTCGTCCGTCCGCTCGCCGCGAGCGGACGGACGACGGACGTCAGCGGGCGGCGTTCCAGTAGCCGGTGACCCGGACGCGGTCGCGGGCGAGGCCGGTGTCGCGGCGCAGCGTGGTGCGCAGCTCCCGCATGCGGGCGGCCTCCCCGGCGCCGAAGACGAACACCCCGTCGAGGTCGGCGAGCAGTGGGCTCTCGGCCAGCGCCGCCCGCACGCCGTCGAACAGCGCCGGGGTGCTGCCCGCCGCGGCCCCGGACCGGTGCACCCAACGGAGCTCGACCCCGGGTCGCACGGGCAGGTCGGGTCGGACGCCGGCGTCGGCGGTCTCTGCCACGACGACCGCCGGGGCATCGGCGGGGAGTTCGTCGAGGACGGCGGCGACGGCACCCAGCGCCGTCTCGTCGGCGACCAGCAGGTGGGTCCGGACGCCCGCCGGCGGGTCGTAGCTGCGGCGGGTGCCCCAGACCGCGACCGGAGCGCCCGGCTCGGCGGCGGCGAGGCGGCTGCTCACCGCGCCCTCGTCGCCGTGCAGCACGAGCCAGACGTCGGCCTCGCCGGCGGCGCGACGCCGGGTGCGCAGGGTGTACGCGGCGCGGGGGGCGGCGTCCTCGGCGATCCCGGCCAGGTCGTGGACGGTGAAGCCGGGTCGCAGGACCTCGGCCGGCGGGTCGGGCATGAGGACGACGTACTCGTCCCCGCCGTGCAGCGGCAGCGGGGCCAGCCCGGCGAGGGTGATCTCGAGCAGGTCCGGCGCGATCAGGCGGCGGGCGGAGACCGTCGCGGCCACGGTGGTCATCGACTGGTCCTCGAGGAACTCGGCCTCGATGGAGGTGAGCGGCTCGCTCTCGCCGACCACCCCGCGTGCGGCGGCGACCAGGCCCATGAGCGCGCCGTAGATCTCCAGCGACGTGCGGGCCGGTGACGTGAAGGGCACCTGCACTGCGTGCTCGGAGCCGTCGGCGACCGCGACGCTCAGCCGGAGGCCGTCGGTGCCCACGCCGGTGATCTCGACCGACCGGGCGTGCGGCTGCCCACCGAGCGCACGGGCGACGAGGAGCACCGTGTCGGCGTGCTCGTCGGCGACGTGGTCGAGCCCCTCGGCCAGCTCGGCGGCCTCCTCGGCCGGCAGGTCGACGTCGACGACCGGCAGCACGGGCGCCGTGGTGGCGGTCACCGGGCGGTCCGGGTCGCGGTCGGGGTCGCGGTCGGGGTCTGGAGCGTGCGCGCGGGCATGGCGTTCTCCCGGTCGGGGGACGGAGGCCGGCTTAGGGTAGCCTCACCTCGCCGTTCGGGGGAGGGGTCCGCGACGCCGGCCGGGGGATCCGGCGGGTCTGCCGGACACGGGCGAGCAGGGCGCCGTCCTCGGTCCGCAGCTCCGCGTCGTCGACGGCCACGTCGGCGTCGTGCCACACCGTCCACTGGTCGATGCGCACCCAGGCCTCGGGACCCGGTGCCGCGCCCGCCACGTGGGCGGTCAGCTCGGCGGTCGGCATCGGCAGCGGGGTGGTGCGGACGGCGAACAGCGACGGGGGGAGCGCGTCGAACAGGACGCCCAGCCGCACGAGCGGTGGCAGGTCGCCGTGGATGCGCACCCACGCGGTGAGCCGCGGTTCGTCCCCACCCGCGAGCGGCCGGTGGGCTCCCAGCGCCCGGATCTCGATCTGGTCGGCGATCGGGACCAGGTCGCGGGGGAGGGCGAACGGCTCGCCGTCCCCGGGGCGGTCGCCGGGCCGGGGCGACCCGTGGACGGACACCGGCGTCGCCGGGACGGCCACCGTGAGCACCTGTGCCGTCGCCCGCAGGACGCCGTCCTGGGTCAGGGTGGCGCGCACGCTCGCCGTCCGGCCGGGCCGGTCGACCGACGCCCCGAGGGTGACCGCCGCCTCGGGTCGCACCGGGCCGAGCAGGTGGGCGGCCACCGTTCGCGGCGGCGCCCCCGCCAGGCCGGTGGCGGCGTCGAGCAGGTGCCCGACCAGCAGGCCGCCCTGGATGCTGCTGAACGACCGCCAGCTCGGCTCGAAGGCGAGGATCCGCGAGCCCACCACGATGCCGGTCACGACTCGTCCCCGGTGCCGGGCCGAACGGACGACGCGATGGCGACGGCGCGCAGGTCGGGGTGGTGGGCACGGCCCACGGCGAGGGCGGACCCGCTGGCGACGAGCGAGAGCACGGCGAGCAGCACCCACCCGCGGTCGGCGCCCGCGGCCGACACGGACGTCTCCGCTTCGGAGGTCGTGACGGCGAGCAGGAGGGCGACCCCGAGCGTCGCGCCGAGCTGACGGGCGGCGCCGAAGGTCGCGGAGCCGGTGGCCAGCGCGGCCGGCGGGAGCGTGGAGGACATGGCCGCCGACAGGTTGGTCAGGGTCAGCCCCACCCCGATCCCGGCCAGCAGCTGCCCGGGCAGGAAGTCGGCCGCGTAGTGGGCGTCGGGCCCGATCTGCCACACCCACCAGAGCCCGCCGAGCGCGAACAGGGCGGTCCCCGCGGCCGCCACCGGCCCGCAGCCGATCCGGGCGCCCAGCCGACCGGCCGGCACCGCGGACAGCGCGGCGAGGGCCGGTCCCGGGACGAGCGCGAACCCGGCCTCCGTCGCGGACATGCCCCAGCCGCCGGTCAGCCAGAGGACGTTGCCGAGCAGCATCGCCGCGAAGGCGGCCATGAACGCGGCCATGGAGAGGGTGGCCAGCGTGAAGGTGCGCGCCCGGAACAGGGGGAGCGGCAGCACCGGCACCAGGCCGTGCGGCGCGCGCGCGGCGCGGACGACGGCCAGGGCGCCGGCGGCGGTCGCCCCGGCCAGTGCGCCGAGCACGACACCGCTCGTCCAGCCACGCCCCGGCGCATCGACGAGCGCGAAGGCCACGAGCCCGACGGCCGTGACCAGCAGTGCCGTGCCGAGCGCGTCCGGGCGGCGGGTCTCCGCCTCGTCCCGCGACTCCGGGAGCACCCGCAGGCCGACGACGAGTGCGAGCAGGCCGACCGGCAGGTTGATCAGGAAGACCCACCGCCACGACGCCTCCACCAGCAGCCCGCCGATCGGTGGGCCCAGGGCGGCGGCGACCCCGCCGACCGCGGACCAGACGGCGATGGCCGACGCCCGGCGCGCCGGGGGGAAGGTGTGCAGGAGCAGCGCGAGCGACGTGGCCGTCACCATCGCCGCGCCCGCCGACTGCCCGACCCGGAACGCGACCAGGGAGGGGATGTCCCAGGCCGCTGCGCAGCCGAGCGACGCGGCGCTGAACACCACCAGTCCGGTCAGGAAGACGCGCCGCCGGCCGATGCGGTCGGCGATCCGGCCGGCCGGGGCGAGCAGGGCCGCGAACCCGATCGTGTAGCCGTTCAGCACCCAGGACAGCCCCGCTGCGTCCGTGTCGAAGGACCGGCTCAGGGCCGGGAACGCGACGTTGACGACGAAGAGGTCGAGGCTGGCGAGGAACACCGCGGCGGAGACGACGGACAGCACCAGGGCCGGTCGTCGGTCTCCGGCGGTGTCCGCCGGGACGAGTGAGGGCGTCGCAGTCGCGTCGGCCACGTGGGTCCTCCCGTCGATTCGGTTCGGTTGTCAAACCGAGTCGAGGGCACGCTACACGAGTCGGTTCGGATGTCGAACCGACGTGCGGACCGGTGAGAGGATGCAGCCGGGTCCCGAGCCGAGGAGAGGTGGACGACGTGCAGGTGACGATGGTCGACGCTGCCGAGCAGCACCGGTACGAGGGACGCGTCGACGGCGAGCTCGCCGCGATCGCGGAGTACATCAGGACGGCCGAGATGGTGGTGTTCACCCACACCGAGGTGCTGCCGGGCCACGAGGGCCGGGGGATCTCGTCGGACCTGGTGCGCCAGGCCCTCGACGACGTGCGGCGGCAGCAGCTGAAGGTGCTGCCGCTGTGCCCCTTCGTGGCCGGGTGGATGCAGCGGCACAGCGAGGACTACGGCGACCTGGAGTACCGCTCCCGGACGACGATCACGGCCGAGACCGCCTGAGCGGTCAGCGGTCGGTGACGCGGAAGACCGGCCAGCCGATCTCCGTCCGCCACGTCGTCGGATCGGTCGTGTCGCGCGGGCCGACGAGGTAGGTCTCGCGCACGGGGCCGGCCACGGCCAGCGCGTTGGCCACGACCCACGAGCCCAGCTGGCCGTAGGTGACGGCGATGTCGTCGTGGTCCCCGGCGTGGGTGGTGACGGCCAGCTCGACGGCGGGCAGGGTCACCGGGTGCACGCGCCCGACGCGCGGGGGAGCGGCGGTCGGGCGGTGCACGAGCACGTGCCCGCGGCCGTCCTCGAACAGCGCGTTGTCGTACAGGCCCCCCGGCGGGCCGGTCGGGGCGTCCACGGCGGCGTCCAGCTCGGCCGTGGCACCGGCGTACCAGGCGAGCACGTCGTCCAGCGCGACGTCGTCCTCGACGGCGGCCACCGTCGTCGCCGGGACGGCGCGCAGCTCGACGTCCAGCGGCGGTTGCGCCGGCTGCAGCAGCCGGCGCAGCGACACCACCGCGGCCCGGGTGCGGTCCAGCTCGGCCTCGAGTCGCCGGAGGTGGTCGGCGACCAGGGCGGCGCGGGCGCCCGGGTCGGGGGAGCGGAGGATGCGCTGGACGTCGGGCAGCGGGACGTCGAGCTCGCGCAGCCGGTGGATGACCTGCGCGGTCGGGATCTGCTCGGCGGTGTAGTAGCGGTAGCCGCTCGCCGCGTCCACGATGGCCGGCTCGAGCAGTCCCGCGTCGTGGTAGCGGCGGAGGGTGCGCACGCTGAGGTGGGTCAGCCGGGAGAACTCACCGATGGCCAGCACCCCGCCACGATGCACCCTCCCCCCGGGGGAGGGTCCAGGGGTCGACCCTCTCGGCCGGGGAAGCCGCACGGTGGGGCCATGACCACATCGACCGGCATCCGGCCCGACCAGCTCCCCGCGGTGATCCGCGGCTACCTCGACGCGCACGCGGCGCACGACACCGACGCGGCGCTGGCCGCGTTCACGCCCAGCGCCGTGGTGGTCGACGACGGCAGCACCCACCGGGGCGCCGAGGAGATCCGCCGCTTCCTCAGCAGGGCCGGCGCGCAGTTCACCTACACCACGACCCTCGTCGGTTCGGAGCGCACCGACGAGACGCACTGGACGGTCACCAACCGCCTGGAGGGCGACTTCCCCGGGGGCGTCGTCGACCTGCGCTACCGCTTCGTGCTCGACGGCGACCGGATCGCGGAGCTCGTCATCGCGCCCTGAACGGCGCCCGCCGTGCCGCTGACCCGCCGCGGAGCCCGGCCGGGGACGTCGTCGACGTCCCGTTCGTCAGGGAGGTGACGCAGCGGCGCGATCGGGGGGAGCACGGTGGCACCGGGAACCGCCCAGGAGCAGGGACCGCCCCCGGCGTGGGGGACATGGCTGCCGCTCGTGCTGGTCGCCGGCCTCGTGGCGGCGGCACTCGTGCTGCTGACGGGCCGGGAGGACGACGATCCCCCGCCGTCCGCGGAGTGCTCGTCGGGCGAGGCGGGGGTGCGGGTGGACCCCCGCGCGGTGCCGGCCGGGCCGGTCGCCGGTTACGCCGGTGAGCAGTTGCTGAACGCGGCCGCGATCGTGAACGCCGGTCACGCGGCGGGCATGGACACCTGTGCCCAGACGATCGGGATCATGACCGCCATGGGGGAGTCCTCGCTGCGGGTCCTGGACCGGGGTGACGCCGTGGGGCCGGACTCGCGTGGGCTGTTCCAGCAGCGGGACAACGGTGCCTGGGGCTCCTACGCCGACCGGATGGACCCCACGACGAGCGCGACCAACTTCTTCCGGGCCCTGCGGGAGGTGCCGGACTGGCCGTCGCTGCCCCCGACGATCGCCGCGCACCGCACGCAGCGCAACGCCGACCCCCAGCACTACGCGGGCTACTGGGCCGCCGCGGTCGAGGTGATGACGGCGCTCGCGGGGCGACCGGTCATCGGGGCCCGCTCGTAGTGCCGGACGCCGGTCCGGGAACCGCCGGATCGCGTCTGCCCCGTCGGAGGTCCTTGGTCCCGTGGTCACCGACCAAGAGCCCGGCCGGCGGCGCGGTCCGGGCGGCCACGATGGCGGCATGACGAGCGCCGCCGACCTGCTCGAGACGATCCCCGCGGAGGAGTGCTATGCGCTCCTGGCCGACCACGAGGTCGGCCGGATCGGCGTGATCGCCGAGCACCACCCGCTGATCATCCCGGTCAACTACGGGATGGACGGCCGGACGATCGTCATCCGGACCCACCCGGGTTCCACCCTCAGCGCGGTGGAGCACGCCAACGTGACCTTCGAGGTCGACGACATCGACCGGAGGACCCGGACCGGCTGGAACGTGCTCGTGCGCGGCCTGGCCGAGGAGGTCGGACCCCGGCACCGGGCCGGCCTCGTCCGGCGCACCCACGCCGCGGGCGTGGAGCCCTGGGCCCCGGGCGGGCACGGCAGCTGGCTGCGGATCATCCCGCAGTCGGTGAGCGGCCGGCGCATCGTCCGCGGCCAGCTCCCGTGGGGAGTCGACGACCGGGCCTATCTCTGACGCGACCTGTCCGCCGGGGCCGACCTCCGCGCTCCTGACAGGCAGGACCGTGGGGCCGATCCACAGGAGGCAGGAACCGGCGATGCGACTCCTCGGACGGGAGACCGTGTCACTCGGCGGGCTGGCGGTGTCCGCCGGGGCGCGCAGACGGTCGACGGAGCGTGGCTGGCCCGGCTGGGCTTCCTGATGGCGGCGGCGGCAGCGTTCTCGCACCGCCCCTGGCAGCCGGGCCGGGACTTCGACCGCACCGAGGACCTGCTCCACTCGGTCGCCGCCACCACCATGGGCATCGCCTTCGCCGCGGGGGTCGTTGCCACCGCCGTGCTCGCGGCCCGCCGCGGTCGGCGCCGGGCCAGGGTGCTCGACGCCGTGGCGCTCGCCGCCTCCGTCGTCCTGCCGCTGGGGATGTCCGCGCTGCCCGAGGCCGACGGTGTCCTGCAGCGGCTCATGTTCGCCGTCGCCTACGTCTGGTACGGGCGTGAGGCGTTGGTGCTGCGGCGGACGCCGGACGAGGTGGGGACCCGTCGGCCCGGCTGAGCTCCGGCCCCGACCACGCCGGGGAGTCCCGCCACGGCGGTCGTCACAGCGCCGACCAGCCGCCGTCGCAGGCGAGGACGACGCCGTTGACGTTGCTCGCGTCGTCGGAGGCGATCCAGGTGATGGCGGCGGCCAGCTGCTCGGAGGTGGCGATGGGCGGGATGGTGGCCGCCATGATCGGGCCGAGGACCTCGCCGGCGAGGGTCGACCGGAACGGCGCCTCGATCTCGGTCGCGACCGGTCCCGGCGCGACGGCGTTGCAGCGGATCCCCTGTGGCCGGTAGAAGAGCGCGGTGCTGCGGGCGAGGCTGTTCACCGCCGCCTTGGACGCGGCGTAGGCGACTCCGGACGCCGAGGCGCGGAAGCCGGCCTCGGAGGAGACGTTCACGATCGAGCCCCCTCCGGCGGCCAGCATCACGGGCAGGACCGCGCGCGTCATGCGCATGGTCGCGGTCAGGTTCACCGCCAGGACGCGCTCCCAGGTGTCGTCGTCCATCTCGGCCGGCGGCAGGAAGCCGTCCATGATCCCGACGTTGTTGACCAGGACGTCGATCCGCTCGCCGGCGGCGGCCACCAGGGCGGCGGGGCTGTCCAGGGAGGCGATGTCGCCGGGCACGGGCACGAGCGGCAGGTCACCGTGCTCGGCGACCAACTGCTCCAGGCGCGGCGCGGAGACGTCGGCGGCGACCACCCGCGCGCCCTCCCGGGCCAGCCGCAGCGCGGTGGCCCGTCCGATGCCGGCCCCCGCCCCGGTCACGATCGCGGTGCGTCCCTCGAATCGGCCGGCGGTGTGTTCGGTCATGTCAGCAGCTCACCCGCCGAGTGGCGCTCCCGGTCAGGGACCAAGGGCCCGCCCGGACCGGGAGAGGTCCCCGCGCGACCGTGGCCGTCGAACCGGGTCCCGAGCGGTCCCGGGCGTGCGGCCCTACCGGTCGGCGACCTTGGTCCCTGGGACGACGTGATCTCCCGCGGCCAGCGTGTTCCCGTCCGCAACGGAGCAGGTCAGGACCGAGGAGTCCCCATGAGCACGACGTCCCCAGCGGTGGAGCCGGACTCCGCCGCTCCCGGCGAGCACCGCTTCGGCCTACCGACGGCCACGGCGCTCGTGGTCGGGTCGGTGATCGGCACCGGCGTGTTCGCCCTGCCGTCGGCGCTCGCGGCCTACGGGCCCGTCAGCCTCGTCGCCTTCGTCGTGGTGACCGTCGGCGCGCTCGCCCTCGCCCTGACCTTCGGCTCGCTGTCCCGGCGGCTGCCGGGCTCGGGTGGCCCCTACGTCTACGCCCGGGACGCCTTCGGTGACTTCGCCGGCTTCCTCAACGCCTGGTCGTACTGGATCACCGCCTGGGCGGGCAACGCCGCGATCGCCGTGGCCTGGGTCGGCTACGTCGAGGTGTTCGTCAACGAGGGGCACGCCACCGGCTGGTCGATCGCCATCGCCCTCGCCGGCCTGTGGATCCCGGCGGTGGTCAACCTCTCCGGCCTGCGCAACACCGGCGCCCTCCAGGTCGTGACGACGGTGCTGAAGTTCATCCCGCTCCTCTTTATGGCCACCGTCGGGCTGCTGTTCGTCGAGAGCGGCAACTTCGGCGAGTTCAACGCCTCGGGCATGTCCGTGGGCGGCGCCATCTCCGCGGCGGCCGCGATCGCGCTGTTCAGCTACCTCGGCATCGAGGCCGCCTCCGTCGCCGCCGGCCGGGTCCGCGACCCGCGCCGCAACGTCGGCCGGGCCACGGTCCTGGGCACCCTGGCCTGCGCGGCCGTCTACATCCTGGGCACGCTCGCCGTCTTCGGGACCGTCTCCAACGCCGACCTCCAGGCGTCCACGGCTCCCTTCACCGACTCGGCGAACGCGATCTTCGGCGGTGAGTGGGCCGGGCAGGTCGTGGCGGTCGCCGCGGTCGTCTCCGGTCTGGGTGCGCTGATCGGCTGGACGCTGATCGTCGCGGAGATGCCCAAGGCCGCCGCGGAGGACCGGCTGTTCCCGCGGCAGTTCGCGACCACCCGCCGCGGGGTGCCGGCCTTCGCCGTCGTCGTCTCCACGCTCCTGGCCTCGGTGCTGGTGGTCGTGAGCTACACGAGCTTCTCCAACGTCTTCACCACCGTCGTCCTGCTGACCGTGCTGACCGCCGTGATCCCGTACCTGTTCAGCGCGGCGGCGCAGCTCTACTGGCTGGCCACCCACGGCCGCGCCACCCGGTGGCCGCACCTGGTGCGCGACGTCGTGATCTCGGTCCTGGCCCTCGGCTTCTCGTTCTGGGCGCTGGCCGGCAGCGGGTACCAGGCCGTGTACTACGGCGTCTTCGGCTTCTTCCTCGGCGTGCCCGTCTACGTCTGGCTGAAGGTCCAGCGTCGCGAGTACGGCGAGCCCGGCCGCGCCGAGGTCGCGGTCGCGCCCCCGGTCCTGCCCCCGGCCGACGCCGCGGTCGTGCAGGTGACCGGCGTCCTCCTGCCCGAGCAGCGGCAGACCACCAACGGATCCTCCGCGGCGGCTGCGCCGACGCGGGTCTCCTGAGAACCGGACGGAGAACCCCTCATGACGCACGGACTCGGTGTCCACTCGGAGGTCGGCCGGCTCCGCCAGGCGATCGTCCACCGCCCGGGCCTGGAACTGTCCCGGCTCACCCCGGCGAACTGCCGCGACCTGCTCTTCGACGACGTCCTCTGGACCGAGCGGGCGCAGGAGGAGCACGACGTGTTCGCCGGCGTCCTGCGCGACGCCGGCGTCACGGTCCACCACTTCGGCGAGCTCTTCGCCGAGACGCTCAAGTCGGCCGAGGCCCGGGCCTTCGTCCTGGACCGTGTCTGCACCGACCACGCCCTCGGGCCGGCCCTGGCCCGCTCGGTGCGTGCCCTGGCCGCCGATCTCGGCCCCGCCGACCTCGCCGAGCTCATGATCGGCGGGATCACGAAGGCCGACGTCTCACCGCTGTCGCTGCACAGCCTCCGCTGGGCCAGCCTCCAGCTCGACGAGTTCGTGCTCCCGCCACTGCCCAACACGCTCTTCCAGCGCGACAACTCGGCCTGGGTCTACGGCGGCGTCACCGTGAACCCCATGGCCATGCCGGCCCGGCGCCGGGAGACGGTGCACAGCCGGGCCGTGTACCGCTACCACCCGCTCTTCGCCGGCGCGGCGTTCTCCACCTACTACGGCGACGACGACGCCGACCACCAGCCCGCCACGCTCGAGGGCGGCGACGTCCACGTGCTCGGCCGCGGTGCCGTGCTCGTCGGCATGGGTGAGCGGACGACGCCGATGGCCGTGGAGATCCTCGCCCGGCAGCTGTTCCGCCAGGGCGCCGCGCGGGTCGTCGTCGCCGTCGAGCTCCCGCGGTCGCACGCGTTCATGCACCTCGACACCGTCATGACGATGGTCGACACCGACACCTTCGTCCGTTATCCCTACCTCGACCCGGCGTCCCTGCGGCCCTGGGTGGTCACGCCGGCCGATCCCGACGAGGTGCTCGAACGAGGGGACGCCGGCCTGCACGTGGAGCGCCGCGACGACCTCGTCGACACCCTCGCCGAGGTACTGGGGCTCGACCGGGTCCGGGTGCTCACCGCCGACGAGGACGAGCGCGCCGCCCAGCGCGAGCAGTGGGACGACGCGGACAACTTCCTCGCCGTGGCACCCGGCGTCGTCGTCGGCTACGAGCGCAACGTCGTCACGAACACGATGCTCGCCGACGCCGGCATCCGGGTGCTGCCCATCCCCGGGGAGGAGCTCGGCCGCGGCCGCGGCGGCGCCCGGTGCATGACCTGCCCGATCCAGCGCGACGGCATCTGAGGGAGCCCCGACATGGACACCGCACGTCACCCCGGGTCGCTCACCAAGGAGCTCGACCTGGACGCCAAGCAGTTCCTCGGCCTGCTCGACCGGGCCGCGCAGCTCAAGGCCGCGAAGGCGGCCCGGGCCGAGGACCGGCTCCTGGAGGGCCGGAACATCGCGCTGGTCTTCGAGAAGGACTCCACGCGCACCCGGTGCGCGTTCGAGGTCGCGGCCGCCGACCAGGGCGCGCGGACGACCTACCTCGGCCCGGCCGGCAGCCATCTGGGGCGGGAGGAGTCCGTGCGCGACACCGCCCGGGTGCTGGGCCGGATGTACGACGCCATCGAGTTCCGCGGCTTCGCCCAGGAGACGGTCGAGGAGATGGCCGGCGCCGCCGGCGTCCCGGTGTGGAACGGCCTGACCGACAGCTGGCACCCGACCCAGATGCTCGCCGACGTGCTCACGATGCTCGAGCACTGCTCGGGCTTCGTGCAGGACATCCGCTTCTGCTTCACCGGCGACGGGCGCAACAACGTCGCGCGGTCCCTGCTGGTCACCGGCGCGCTGCTGGGCATGGACGTGCGGATCGCCGCGCCGGCGCAGCTGCAGCCGCCGGCCGACGTGGTCGCCACGGCCCGGGAGCTGGCCGCCGCCAGCGGTGCGCGGGTGCTGGTCACCGACGACCCGCGCGAGGGGGTGGCCGGCGCCGACTTCGTGTACACCGACGTGTGGGTTCAGCATGGGTGAGCCGCAGGAGGAGTGGGACCGCCGGGTTCCGTTGCTGACCCCGTTCCGCGTCACCGCGGACCTCATGGCCGCCACCGGCCGGCCGGAGAGCCGCTTCCTGCACTGCCTGCCCGCGGTCCACGACCGCCGGACCGTGCTGGGCCGGCGGGTGTACGACCGTTACGGGCTCGACGGCGCCGAGGTCACCGACGAGGTGTTCGAGTCGGCCCGGTCGGTGGTGTTCGACCAGGCGGAGAACCGGCTGCACACCATCAAGGCGGTCATGGTCGCCGCACTGGCCGGCTGAGGTGCGGGTCCTCGTCGCCCTCGGCGGCAACGCACTGCTGGAGCGCGGGGAGGCCCCGGACGAGGCGGTGCAGCGGCGGCACGTGCGGCGGGCCGCCGCGGCGCTGGCCCCGCTCGCGGCCGCGCACCAGCTCGTGGTCAGCCACGGCAACGGCCCCCAGGTCGGGGTGCTGGCGCTCGAGTCGGTCCGCGACCCCTCGCTGCACCACCCCTACCCGCTGGACGCCCTGGGGGCGGCCACCCAGGGCATGATCGGCTACTGGCTGGCGCAGGAGCTGGCGAATGCGGGAGTGCGGGCGCCGGTCCTGGCGGTGGTCACGCAGACCGTGGTCGACGCCGACGATCCCGCGTTCGGGGCGCCGTCGAAGTTCATCGGCGAGTCCTACGACCGGGCGGCGGCCGAGTCGCTCGCCGCCGCCCACGGCTGGCGCATCGCCCCGGACGGGGACCGCTGGCGCCGGGTGGTGCCCTCCCCGCGGCCCCTGCGGATCGTGGAGGAGGGCTGCCTGCGGGCGCTCGTCGCCGGCGGCGCCGTGCTCGTCTGCGGCGGCGGGGGCGGCGTGCCGGTCGTGGCCGACGGGCGCGGGGCCACCCGCGGCGTGGAGGCCGTCGTCGACAAGGACATGACGGCGGCGCTGCTGGCCCAGCGGCTGGGTGCCGACCGGCTGCTCCTGCTCACCGACGTCCCCGCGGTGATGCGCGACTTCGGCACGCCGGCCGCGAGCGAGGTGCGGCGGATGGACCTCGCGGAGGCCGGTGCCCTCTCCCTCCCGGCCGGGTCCATGGGGCCGAAGGTCGAGGCCTGCCGCGAGTTCGTCCTGCGGACCGGTGGTGTCGCGGCGATCGGCGCGCTCGGGGACGCCGCGGCGATCCTGGACGGACGGGCCGGGACGACGGTGGTCCCCGGGCCGTGACGGACGGGACCCGATCGGCGAGCCGGCCGGGTCCGTTCAGGGTCGCGGCGTGGCGGTCGCGGAGGGGAGGGCGGCGGCGATCCCGTCGGCCCACGCCTCGATCGCCGCCCAGTCGCGGTGGTCGCCGGCACGCTGGCGGGCGAGGAGGTAGAACACCCGGCCCCACAGGGGGACGCCGTCCATGCGGACGACGCCACCGAAGAGCCGGTGGTCGCGCGGACGGAGCTCCCGGGGCAGTCCCGACGCGACGCGGGCGACCTCCTGCCGGGCCATCCACCCCCGGATCCGGCCGCGGGGGTCGATCCCGGCGACGCTGAACAGCCAGACCGGGCGGCCCCGGAGCGCCGGCGCGAGGCGTCCGGCCAGGTCGCGGGCCTCGGGGAGCCAGGCCATGTCGTGCACGGCGCTGCCGAGCACGAAGGCGTCGAACCGGTCCAGGTCGACGTCCAGGTCGAGGTCCGGGCCGGCCGGCCGGACGTCGACGACGACGCTGACGGTGCGCAGCCGGGCCGCGATCCGCTCGGCGACCTCTGCGGTGGAGCCGTGGGCACTCGCGTGCACGACGAGGACGTGCCTGCCGGGATCTGCCATGTCCCCACCGTGGCGCCGCACGGACGGCGTCGGGAGGGGCGGAGGCCCGCGGTGGAGGAGACGGAGGTCGCGCCGGGGGTCACGCCGGACGGGACCTTCGACTCTGAGCACGGCGGGCCGGGCTACGCCTAGCCTCGGGCGCAGGTGCACCGCCGGACACGCCGGTGGTCGGACGGCCGCGTGCGCGGCAGGGACGGAGCGACATCGGTGGAGCCATCCGTGGACGACGCCCCGGGGACCATCCGGGTCTTCCTCTTGGACGACCACGAGATCGTCCGTCGCGGGGTCGCCGACCTCCTCGAGAGCGACCCGGCCATCACCGTGGTCGGGGAGGCCAAGAACGCCAAGGAGGCGGTCGCCCGCATCCCGGCGCTCCGGCCGGACGTCGCGATCCTCGACGTGCGCCTGCCCGACGGCGACGGGGTGTCGGTCTGCCGTGACGTGCGCTCCCTCCTGCCGGAGCTGAAGGTCATCATGCTGACCAGCTACAGCGACGACGAGGCCCTGTTCGAGGCGATCATGGCCGGGGCCTCGGGGTACATGCTCAAGCAGATCCTCGGTCAGGACCTGGTCAACGGCGTCCGCACGGTGGCCGCGGGCGGGTCGCTGCTGGACCCCACGGCGACGACCGCGGTCCTCGAGCGGATGCGGCGGGCGGCCGAGCCCGCCGGGCCCCTGGCCAAGCTCAGCGAGCAGGAGCGGACCGTCCTGGAGCTCATCGGAGAGGGCCTGACCAACCGGCAGATCGGCGAGCGCATGTTCCTGGCCGAGAAGACCGTGAAGAACTACGTCTCCCACCTGCTGGCCAAGCTGGGCCTGGAGCGCCGCACCCAGGCGGCGGTGCTGGCGACGGAGCTCCGCGGCTCCCAGTCCTCGCGCTGACCCGGGGGCCCTCAGCCGAGGGGCGCCCACCACCGCAGCCGGGTGCCGCCGTCGGGCAGCGCCTCGACGGTGGCACCGCCGCCACGGCGGGCGGCCCGCTCGCTGAGGTTGCGCAGACCGCTGCGCGCCGCGCGCGGGTCGATGCCGCGGCCGTCGTCGACCACCTCCAGCACCACCTCGTCGGTGACGTCCAGGGTGACGGTGACGTGGGCGGCGCCGGAGTGCCGGGCGGCGTTGCTGACCGCCTCCCGGGTCACGGCCTCCACATCGGCGGCCAGCTCCCCGGCGACCAGGTTGTCCACCGCCCCGGACATGCGCACGGTGGGGGACAGCCCGCTGCCGGCGGTCTCGGTGACGATGTCGAGCACCCGGCGGCGCAGGCTGCTGCCGGCGTCGTCGTCCTCGGCGGTGTGCAGGTCGAAGATCGTGGTGCGGATGTCGCGGACGGTGCCGTCCAGCTGCTGGACGACGTCGCGGATGCGCCGCTGCGCCTGGGGGTCGGTCACCCGCGGCAGCACCGACTGCAGGCTCAGGCCGGCGGCGAAGACCCGCTGGATCACCAGGTCGTGGAGGTCCTGGGCGATGCGGTCGCGGTCCTCGAACACGTCGAGCCGGCGGGCGGTGCGCTGCTGCTCCGCCAGGTCCAGGGCCACGGCCATCTGGTCGGCGAACGTGCCCATGAGCGGCGCCAGCGACGGGTCGAACGGCTGCCCGCCGACCCGCCTGGCGGCGACGAGGAGCGCGTCGGCCGCGTGCAGCGGCACGGCGATGCAGGGCCCCCAGTCGACGTGGGCGTTGGGGCCGTCGTACGCGATGCCGCTCATGTCGAGGACGACGACGGACTGGGCCTGGGTCGCGGCCGCCAGCAGGGGGGCCTCCGACGGCAGGATGCGAGCCCCGTCGACCTCCTCGAGCCCCTCGCCGACCTGGGCGCGGAACTCGTAGCGACCGTCGGCCGGGTCCGGACCCACGAGGAGCCACACCGCATCGGCCCGGGTCAGCTCGCGGACGCGGGAGACGATCAGGTCCAGGGCCGCCTCGGGCGGTGCGTCGCCGAGCAGGCGCTCGCGCACGTCCCCGGCCGCCGCCGTCCACCGCCGCCGGACCTCGGCCTCCTCGAACAGGCGGGCGTTGTCGATGGCGATGCCGGCCGCGCCGGCCAGCGCGGTGAGCACGGCCTCGTCCTCGGCGGTGAACTCCCCGTCCCGCTTCTCGGTCAGGTAGAGGTTGCCGTACACCTGGCCGCGCACCAGGACCGGGACGCCGAGGAAGGTGCGCATCGGCGGGTGGCCCTCCGGGAACCCGACGGACGACGGGTGACCGGACAGATCGGCGACGCGCAGCGGGTACGGCTCGGTGATCACCTGGCCGAGCACGCCCTTGCCCTCGGGCAGGTGGGGCATCCGCGCGGCCGCCTCGGGGTCCATCCCGGCGTGGATGAAGGCCGACAGGCCGCCGTGGGCGCCGAGCACGCCGAGCGCGCCGTAGCGGGCGTCCACCAGGCCGATCGCGGCCTCGACGATCCGGCGGAGCGTCGAGTCCAGGTCCAGGCCGGTGGAGACGCTGAGGAAGGCGTCGAGCAGGCCCTGCACACGCTCCTGGGTCCGCGCCACGGCCTGCAGCCGCTCCCGGACCTCGTCGAGCAGTTCGGTCAGGCGCATGCCCGACAGGAGGTCACGGGTCGGCGCCGTGCCGTCGGTCAGGTCGTCCGCCATCGTCCGTTCCGTTCTCCGGCATCCCTCCGCCAGGACGCTCGCACTGCGGGAGGCGACGGTCAAGGAGTGGGCAACCGGTCGGGGGACGACGGCGGGGAGACCTCGCTCACGGGGTGGGGCGGGACAGCCGCCGCCCGGTGACCCGCGCCATCCGGACGACGACGATGCAGCCGTTCGGACCGGGCGCCCACGGGGTGAGCCCGGACTCCTCGAGGGCGGCGACCTCGGCGGCGTCGGACAGCACACGGGAGGGGCCGACGACGGTCACGCTCCAGCCGCTGCGGGTGGCGGCGTCGTACTCGTCGACCTCGAAGGCGACGACCGCCCCGCGGCTCGCCGCCTCCACCTTGCCGCCGCGGCGGGCGGGGATGAGGACCTCGTCGCCCCGGACCGTGAAGTGCACCGGCTGGATGGTCGGCAGTGCGTCGACCGTGAAGCCCAGGCGCCCGATCGGGACGGAGCCCAGCAGGCGCCGGCACTCGGCGGGGGAGAGCGGGTCGAGCACGGCCTCGGGCGTCGGGAGCATGCGGTTCCTCGTCTTCCTTCCCCGGCGCCCCCGGTCGGCCGCCCCGTCGACGATGCCCGCTGCCACCGCTGGACATGCCGGGTCCAAGGTCCCGGAGAAGCTGCCGGTGGTCCCCCATCCGGTCGGGCGCCACCTTTCCACGGGTCAGCCGGACGGGACAGGCGCCACTGCGGCTGGGGTCGCGGGCGCCGCGACGAGAGCCGCGGCGATCTCGTCGGCCCACGCCCGCACCTGGGTCCAGTCACGGGCGTCGCCGACCGGCGCCCGCATGGCCGTCACGACGGCGCGCTCGGCGAAGGTGAGCAGCGCCGGCTCCAGCCGACCGGGGAGCACCCGCGTCCCGCGGGGGGACAGCAGGGCCGTCAGCGTGGCGATGTCGTAGGGCTCGCCGTCCGGGAAGGGCGGCTGCCCGATCGGCCCGCTGGAGAACAGCCACAGCGGGCGGGCGCGCAGGACGGCCGCGGAGGCAGTGGCGAACTCCCGGGCGGCCGACAGCCAGGCACCGCCGTACACCGCACTGCCCAGCACGACCGCGTCGTAGTGCCGGGGATCCGGTCGGCGGTCGACGGGGACGACGGAGGCCTGCACGTCCAGTCCGGGAGCGGCGGGGTTGCCCGTCAGGTCGCGTGCCAGTGCCGCGGCGATCTCCCGGGTGGCGCCGTGCCGGCTGGCGACCGCGACCAGCACCCGGGTGACGGTCACCGGGGACCACCCACGGCGGAGGACAGCACCTGCACGGCGACGACGCCGCCGACCGTCCGCGCCAGCGCCGTCAGCGCCCGCTCCTCGGTGCCGGGCGGGTCGTGCGACTCGCCGCGGGTCCGGCGGACGGTCGCGACCCCCTCCGTGACCGTGACGTCCCACGCGCCGAGCTCCCCGGTGTAGCGCTCGACGAGGTCCGTGAGCTCGGCGCGGATCTCGGAGTCGGTCCGGACGAGGGCCCGGAGCAGGTCGCGGCGGCTGACGATGCCGACCAGGCGCTGCCCGTCGACGACCGGCACGCTGCGCAACCGCTCGTCGACGAAGAGCTTGGCGACGTCGGACACGTCGGCCCCGGACTCCACGCAGCGGACGTCCTCGGTCATGACGCCGCGGACCAGCAGCGGCAGCGCGTGCTCCTGCTCGCCGTCCCGGCGCAGGTGCAGCCGCGGATCCCGGGGCAGCCGGTCGCGGAGCACGTCGGCCTCGGCGACGATGCCGATCAGCTGGGCGTCCTCGTCGAGCACCGGGAGCGCGGCGAAGCCGTGCTCGGCCAGCAGCTCGCCGGCGTACTTGGCCGACGTGTCGGGCCCCACGGTGACGACCTCGCGCGTCATGACGTCTCTGACCTGCACACTTCCTCCTCCGGCCGGGTCCGGACCCGACGCTAGGCAGCAGCGGCCGGCGGTCCCAGGGTCGGCGGACCGGCGATCCCGTGACCCAGGGCCCTGGGGTCCGGGACGTCCGGCCCGGCGACGGCCCCGCTGCCGCACCGACACCCTGCGGGGAGACGGACCGGGACCCGCCCGGCGCCTCGACCGACAGGACGGCCGGCGTGGACACACTCGACCAGCGCGACACCCCTCGGCCGCGGATCGTGGTGGGCGTCGACGGCTCGGACGGCGCCCGGGCCGCCCTCCGTCACGCGCTCGCGGCCGCGGCCGCGCGGGGGGCCTCCCTCGAGGTGGTGGCCGGGTGCGCCCCGGAGCTGTACTGGACCGGCGGCGCTCCGCTGGTCGTCCCCGACGTGCCCGCTCTCCGGGACACCACGCGGGAGCGCACCCTGGAGGCGGTGGCCGCGGCGCGCCGGTCGGCGCCCGAGACCGCGGACGTGCCGGTCGACGTGCTCGTCACGGTGGAGCCGGCGGCCGGGGAGCTGGTGCGGCGCTCGGAGGGGGCCGCCCTGGTCGTCGTCGGCAGCCGCGGACACGGTGCGGTCCGCAGTGCCCTGCTCGGCTCGGTCGCCCTGCACGTGAGCACGCACGCCGCCTGTCCCGTGCTCGTGGTCCACGCCGCGCCGGACGACCCGGCCGCGACGGCCGGCCCGAGCCGTGTCGTGGTGGGGGTGGACGGCTCCTCGACCGGGCGCGCCGCGCTCGCGGCGGCCGTCGAGGAGGCCGTCCGGCTGCACGCCGATCTCGACGTCGTCGCCTGCTTCAGCATGGGCGCGTACTGGGCGGACCTCGTCGGTGGTGGTGCCCACCACCGACGAGGTCCGGCAGGACGTGCGGCGGGAGGCCGAGACGCAGGTGGCGGCGGTCCTGGCCGACCGCCCCGACGGAGCCGTCACGCCGCGGGTGCACCTCGAGGTCACCCAGGGAGCTCCCTCGGACGTGCTGGTGCAACGGGCACGGGGGGCGGCGCTGCTCGTGGTCGGCAGCCGCGGGCGTGGTGCCGTGCGGGCCGCGCTCCTGGGTTCGGTGGCCCTGCACTGCGTCATGCACGCACCCTGCCCCGTGCTCGTCGTCCACCCGGAGCGGACCGCGACGACCCCGGCGGCCCTCACCGGCACCGCGTCCGCGTGACCGGGGCCGCCGCGGAGCGGGCCCTACCGTGCGGGACATGACCTCTCGTCCGCAGCCGGGACGGCGCATCCTGCCCAGCGTGTGGCAGCGCCACCCGGCGGTCCGCACCGGTGACCAGTTGACCGTGGGGGAGCGGGCGGCCGACCGCCTGCGCAACGGCATGGGCTCGTGGACGTTCGTCTTCGGGGCGCTGCTGTTCCTCGCCGGCTGGATGCTCGGCAACGGCAGCTCCGGCTTCGACCCCTACCCGTTCATCCTGCTCAACCTCGTCCTGAGCTGCCTCGCCGCGATGCAGGGGGCGATCCTGCTGATCGCGGCGAAGCGCGCGGACTCCATCTCCTCGGAGCTGGCCGCGCACGACTACGCGGCCGACGTGGAGAGCGCCGCGACCGTGCGGGAGGTGCGCGCCCTGGTCCGGGCGCTGCACCGCCACGCGGGGGCCCCGCGCCCGGCGGACGGCGACTTCGACGACGTCGAGCCGGTCACGGGGCGGCGGTAGGGCTCTCGACCGGTACGGGGGCGCCCTCGGCGAACCGCCGCTCGGCGCGGTGCTTGATGCCGTGCAGCATCCGGCGGGTCATGACGAGGGTGACCGGCTCCATGACCCGGTTCGCCAGGCGGAGTCCGATCCCCGACGGCCGGCGGGCGATCGAGCGGGAGAGCAGCCGGCTCCGGCCGGGCCCGTGCGGGACGAGGTGGAAGGACCACACGGCGTTCCACGGGTGCTCCGGCGGCGCCTGGCGGAGCACCAGCGCGCGCCCGGGGAGCACCTGCGCCACGGGGAACGAGTACCCCTGGGGGATCGGCCCGTACCCGGCGGGGACCACCTCGACGCGGTCGCCGGGCGCGAGGTGCTGCCACTCCTCCCGGATCTCGTCGGTGGAGTGGATGTCCAGACCGATCAGGTTCTCCAGCCGGTCGTAGCTGTACATCCCGCCGCGGCCCCTGCCGATCTGCACCAGCCACGGCCAGACCGCCTCCGGCGGAGCCTCGACGGTGACGGCCAGGGTCGTCTGCTCCACCGAGCCGGGGACGAGCTCGTCCCCGGGGAGGACCCGGGTGGCCTCGCCGCGGGTGGCGCCCCAGTCCCGCGTGGCGTGCAGCAGCTGGTCGGCCAGCGCGACCGTGCCGGCCGTCGCCGCGAGCGCGCGGATCATCGGACGGTCCTCCCGGGGTCGACGTCGAGAGCGTCGTCGAGGGCGAGGTCGAGCAGGCTCAGCTCGGCGTAGACCAGCCGGCTGCCGTCGGGCAGGTGCCAGAGGGCGCAGGCCCGGCCCAGGCGGGGCAGCCCGTCCACGGTGGTCCAGTCCAGGACCGGGGTGCTCCAGGTGGCGCGCACGAGACCACCGGGCAGGTCCGCCCAGCGGTCCTCGGTCCGGAAGTCCCGCGGGCGGTCGCGGGCGCCGAGCAGCACCTCCGCGGAGACGGTCCGGCCGGCGTCGGTGACCGCGACCCGGAAGGAGTCCTCCCCGGTCTCCTCCCAGCGCACCCGCGGGTCCAGCAGCATCCCCGGTGCCAGGAGGACGGCGTCGTTGAGCCACGTGACCAGCTCGCTGGTGTCGAACTCCGGGCCCGAGCCGTCGGCCACCGGTACGACACCCAGCAGCTTCCCGCGCATCCGGCCGTGCCCGGACCGGTAGGTGTCCCAGCCCCACATCGGTACGGCGCCACCGAGCAGCAGCCGCATCCGGAACAGGCGTGCGATCTCGTCGACGGTGTTGACCTGCCAGGCCTCGCACGGCATCCAGCGCCCGCCCGGACCGCGCCGGAAGCGGCCGCCCAGGTGGGCCCGGAACGACCGGGTGCGCGGCCGGCCCACGACGCCCATCGCCGTCAGGTACCGGCGCACGGGGTGCGGCAACCCGGCCAGGTCCCCCTCGGCGACGGGCTCGCCGGGCGGGGGCGCGGCAGCCGCGGTCGCGGGGGCGTGCGCAGCACCCTGCTGGGTTCGGTGGCGCTGCACTGCGTCGCGCACGCCCCGTGCCCGGTCGTCGTCGTGCACCCCGCGGCCGTGCAGGTGCCCCTCCGCGTCGTCGTCGGGATCGACGACTCCGCCATGTCGCGGGCGGCGCTGGCACGGGCCGCCGCGGAGGCACGCCGGCTGGGCGGGGAGCTCGAGGTCGTCGCGGTCCAGCCCCCGGTGGCGTACTGGAGCGAGGTGCAGGCCGTGGTCCTGCCGCCGATCGCGGAGGCGCGCGAGCAGCTGCGGCAGCGGGCCGGGGAGATCGTGGCCGAGGTGCTGGGAAACGCGACGCCGGCCCGGGTCCGCGTGGAGGACGGTGCGCCGGGCGAGGTGCTGCCCCGCGTGGCCGCCGGCGCGGCCCTGCTCGTGGTGGGCAGCCGCAGCCGCAGCCGCGTCGCGGGGATGCTGCTCGGCTCCGTCGCGCTGCACTGCGCGGTCTCCGCACCCTGCCCGGTCATGGTGGTGCACCCGGAGCGCACCCGGGCGGCGGATCGACCGGCGACGGCGGAGGAGCCGGCCGCTGCGTCCGCGGGCTGACCGGCGCGTGCGCGCCTGGGTGGTCGGCATCCCGGCGCCGATCGCGGCGGGGCCGCTCCAGCGGGTCGAGCGGCCCCTGCCCGAGCCCGGTCCCGGGCAGGTCCGCGTCGACGTGAGCTGCTGCGGTGTCTGCCGCACCGACCTGCACCTGGCGGAGGGCGACCTGCTCCCGCGCCGGCGCGGGGTCGTCCCCGGGCACGAGGTCGTCGGCCGCGTCGGGGCGGTCGGAGCCGGAGCCACCCGCTTCCGGCCGGGCGAGCGGGTGGGCGTGCCCTGGCTGGGGCGGACCGACGGCACCTGCCGCTTCTGCCGTCGCGGCGACGAGAACCTGTGCACCGCGCCGCTGTTCACCGGCTGGGACGTCGACGGCGGGTACGCCGACGCCTGCCTGGTCGACGAGCGGTTCGCCTACCGGCTGCCCGAGGGCCTCGACGACGAGCAGGCCGCGCCGCTGCTGTGCGCCGGCATCATCGGTTACCGGGCGCTGCGCTGCGCCGACCTCCCGCCCGGCGGCCGGCTGGGCGTCTACGGCTTCGGCGGCAGCGCCCACCTGACCGCGCAGGTCGCTCTCGCGCAGGGGCTGCGTGTGCACGTGCTCACCCGGGGCGAGGAGAACCGGCGGCTGGCCCGCGAGCTCGGCGTCGACTCGGTGGGCGGTCCGGCCGACGCGCCGCCGGAACCCCTGGACGGTGCGGTCCTGTTCGCCCCGGCCGGTGAGCTGGTACCGGTGGCGCTGCGGGCCCTCGACCGCGGCGGCACCCTCGCCGTCGCCGGGATCTGGCTGTCGGCGGTCCCCGCGCTGGACTACGCCTCGGACCTGTTCCAGGAGCGCCGGCTGCGCAGCGTCACCGCGAACACCCGCCGGGACGGCGAGGAGTTCCTCCGGCTCGCCGTCCGCCTCGGCGTCCGCGCCACCACGACGGCCTACTCGATGGAGGACGCCCCGCGGGCCCTGGCCGACCTGGCCGCCGGCCGCTTCGGGGGCGCAGCCGTGCTGCACGCCTGACGTGCGGGGACGCCGACGGCCAGGCACAGGACCGCCCCGAGGCACACGCCCACGGCGGCGCCGCCGACCACGTCCAGCGGTGCGTGCGCACCGAGGTAGACCCGTGCCACGGAGTTCAGCACCGCCAGCGCCAGGACCGCCGCCCGCCACCGCCCGCGCAGGTACGGCCAGAGCAGGACGACGACCCCGAACGCGACGACCGCGTGCCCGGAGGGGTAGGCGATCCCCGCGGAGGGCACGTCGCGCAGCACCGCGTCCTCGATCGTGCTCCCCGGCCGGGATCGCTGCACCAGCGCCTTCACCAGCTCGCCGTGGACCAGCAGCTTGAGCGGCACGAGGGCGACGAGGGCCAGCGCCAGCCGCAGGCGGCCCACCGCCAGCGCCGGGACCGCGAGCAGCAGCGGCATCCCGAGCACGCCGAGGAGCTGGAGGAGCCACAAGGGACCCTGCAGCGCGTCCGGCCAGCCGTTGACGACCCGGAACACCGCGGCCTCGGCGGGGCCCACCTCGCCGGACGCCACGGCCAGCGAGCACAGGACCGCGACCAGGGCGGCGGCGGCGGCCACGGCGCCGTCGGCCGCCCGCCGCCGGTGCCGCGGGGTCCCGGCGGAGCCGGTCACGGAGCAGCGGGGTCGGCCTGCCCGGCGCCCCGCCGCCAGGCGATCCAGGCGACCAGCCCGCACGGGATCGGGAGGAACCACGTCAGCAGCCGGAAGACGAGCACGGCCGCCGCGGCGCCGGTCGCGCTCACGCCGACGGCCGTCAGCCCGGCCACGTAGCTGAGCTCGGCCACCCCCAGCGCACCGGGGGTGATCGGGACGGCGGTGACGAGCCGGGTCACCGCGAAGACCGCGAGCACCGCCAGCCAGTGGACCTCCGCGCCCTCGCCGTCCACCGTGCGCAGGCAGACCAGGAGCAGCACGAACAGCGCCGCGTGGCTGACCACCGCGGTGACGGTGAGCGGGGCCCAGCGCCCGCGCAGCAGCTCGAGCGAGTCGGTGCGGAACCGCTCCGCCCGCTCCGGCCAGCCCGTGGGCGGCTGCCGGCCGGCGGCCCGGGCGAGGCCGCCGACCAGCCGCTCGGCCAGCCGGGCGGCGACCGCACCCGCCGCCCGGTGCGTGACGATCGCGATCAGCGCCGCGACCACGAGCAGCAGGAGCACGCTGCCGAGGGCGGCGGCGACGGCGAGCCCGGGCGGGACGTCCGCCACGAGTGCCACGCCACCCAGTGCCAGGGCCGGGAGGCCGAACTTCACCAGGTTGTTCCAGATGCCGGTGACGGCGACGGCGCGGGCGATCTGCGCCGCCGAGAACCCGAAGGAGTGGAACATCGCGGCGTTGGTCCCGACCCCGACGGCGAAGCCGGCCGGCACCGTGTTCGAGACGGCGGTCGACGCCTGGTCGCTCAGGATCGCCTGGGACAGCCGCAGCCCGGGCAGGGCGGCCATCCAGACGGGGGCGTAGGTGAGCAGGTTGACCACGGCAGCGGCGGCCACGATCGCCGTCTCACCGGCGGTGAGGTCGCGGACCAGCCCCCAGGCGTCGGCGTAGTCGGCCATCCGGGGCAGGACGCCGGCGAAGACGGCGCCGGCGACGGTGACGGTGAGCAGCGTGCCGCCCACGGGTCCGGTCAGCAGCCGCCGGAGCGACCCACGGGGGCGCGGCGGCGTCCGGGGCCGGGCGCTCAGGAGCTCCGGCGTGCGCTGTGCCGCCATGGGCCCAGTCGACACGGCGGAGGGCACCGGCCGCGCGGGCCGTTGGTCCCGACCGCCCGGGACCGTGCGCCTCTCCCTCCCGTCGGCCTCCGCCCCGACCGTGGGAGCCAGCACGACGAGATCCCCGGAGGAGGCCACCGTGAGCGCCACCGAGCCCAGGAAGCCGACGTCGACGCCGGCCGAGATGAGCACCGCCGAGAAGATCGCCGCGGAGTGGGAGGCGCGCCACGACGTCGCCGCCCGTGGCCACCGGCCCGACCCGCTGGTCGTGCAGCACTACCTCGCGCACGCGCGGACCGAAGAGGCCCGGCACCACGTGCCCCCGCCCGCTCCGGCGGCTCCTGCCGGCCCGCCACCTGCTGGCGAGTCACCGGTCGCCGGACGCCCGGAGACCCCCGTCCGGTGGTGGCGGCGGGTCCTCGGCCGCCGCTGACCGGTCACACCCACGTCGTCCCTCCGCGACCGTCGGAGACGGGCCGGCGCGCCGGGGTCTCCTCCGGTGCCTGCACCGGTGCCGGTGCCGGCGGCGCCGGCCACCCCAGGCGGCTGGGCAGCGGCGGCGCCGCCGGCTCCGGTGGCCGGCTGCTGTTCTCCACCACGTCGTCGCGCAGCCGGTGCGGAGGGGACGGGGACGCCGCGGCCCGGCCGATGCGCAGCAGCATCTGCGGGTGGGAGTCCCACGTCAGCGCCGAACGGAGCTGCGTCCGGGTGAGGGGCACCTCGACGGCCTGCGTCAGGGGACTGGCGGCCCAGCCCTCGCCGGTCAACTCCAGCTCCAGGCGCTCGAGCGCCTCGCCGGCCCTCAGCCAGGCGGCCTGGTCGTCGCGAGGCGTGGCGAGCAGGACGATCGTCTGTCCCGAGGTCGAGTGGGTCTCCGGCGGGAGCGCCCCGGCGCCCGCGGTGTCGAAGTCGCGGATGGGCACGTCGTCGTGCTGGCGTCCGTCCACGTGCGGCACCACCGAGGCGGGCACGCCGTCGCCGCTCTCCGCCGATCTGGTCGTCCAGCGCCGGAGCTCGGCCCGGTAGGCCGGGTCGGCGTTCTGGACCGCGTCGGCCTGCTGCGTCAGCCGCGCCACCAGGGCCCGGTGCGCCTCGTTGCTCAGCGGGAGCAGCCGTGCCCCCTCGGCGGCGACCGCACCGGCGAGGTCGCGCAGGAGCTCCTCGGGCACCTCCTCGGCGGTGAAGGCACGGCGGTTGGTGCGACGCCGGGGGACCGCCGGCGCCAGGGCGGCCAGCTCCGGGTCCGGCGGTCCCTCGACGAGGCGGACCACCGCCAGCAGGTCGGGGTCGGCCGGGTCGGGGAGCCGCTCGACGGCGGTCGCCCATCCCGATGCGGCGAGGGACACCCGGGCGTTGAACAGGGCTGCGCCGACGCTCTGCGCCAGGGCGCGCCCGACGGGGTCGAGCGTCAGCAGCTGGCGGGTGCGGTCGGCGTGCAGCTCCAGCCGGTCTCCGTGCAGCACGAGCCGCCAGGGCTGGGTGTTGTGCACGGACGGCGCGAGCCGCGCGGCGTCGGCGGCGTCCTCGAGTGCGTCCGACGGAGCCGGGCGGGAGATCGGCCCCGTGCTCGGCGGCGGGTCCTGGTGCGTGGTCGGCGGCATGGCTGCTCCTCGGTGCGATGGCGCCCTTGCAGGGTCGGCGGCCCCGCCGGTCGCCCGCTCGGGGCAGCCGTCCCTCCGGCCGGGGCCGAACGTCCCGCGTGGCGGTGGTGGTCGCCGGGAGGCGCCGGAGGTCCCGGTGGACGTGCGACGCAGGTCCCTGCCCGGTGCGCGGCTCGGCCGTACCGGGGCACGGGGGCCGGCGGCGACGCTCGATCCAGGCCGCCGGCCGGCGGGGCGAGGAGCGTCCCGCGGCTCGATCGGCGAGGAGTGGAGGACGGCGTGACCGACAACCGGACGCCCTACCCCGTGCGGGTCGACGCGTCGCTGGACGAGTCCCTCTCGCGCGGGCTGTGGCTCGTCAAGTGGCTGCTGCTGCTCCCGCACTACGTCGTGCTGGGCTTCCTGTGGCTGGGCTTCGCGGTGGTCGGCGTCATCGCGTTCTTCGCGATCCTGCTGACCGGCCGTTACCCGCGGGCGCTGTTCGACTTCAACGTCGGCGTGCTGCGCTGGACCTGGCGCGTGCACTACTACGGCTACGGGGCGCTGGGCACCGACCGGTACCCGCCGTTCACGCTCGCCGACGTGCCGGACTACCCGGCGCACCTCGACGTCCCCTATCCGGAGCGGCTCTCCCGCGGCCTCGTGCTGGTCAAGTGGTGGCTGCTCGCGCTGCCCCACTACGTCGTGGTGGCCGTGTTCGTCGGAGGTGGCCTCTGGATCGGCCGGAGCGGTGCCGACGGTGTGTGGGACGACAGCTGGGGCTTCGGGGGCCTGGTCGCCCTCCTCGTGTTCGTCGCCGGCGTCGTCCTGCTGTTCTCCGGTCGCTACCCGCGCGGGCTCTACGACTTCGTGCTCGGCATGGACCGCTGGGCGCTGCGCGTCGCCGCCTACGCCGGCCTGATGACCGACGCCTACCCGCCCTTCCGGATGGACATGGGCGGCACCGACCCGGGCTCGGTCGCCCCCGGCCCGGCACCGGCCGGACCCGGTGGCGGCGGCGCCGCGCACCCGGCGGCCCCCGGGCCCGCCGGCGGCTGGTCCGCCGGGCGGGTGGTCACGCTCCTGATGGGTGCCCTGCTGCTCGTCACGGCGACCGGCTTCCTGGGCACCGGCGGGACGCTGCTGTGGGCCGACCAGACGCAGCGCGAGGACGGCCGCCTGGTCTCGCCGGACGCCGACCTCGTCAGCGGCCGGTACGCGGTGACCACCGACGGCGTCCTCCTGGAGGGGGAGGGGCTGGACTGGGTGGTCGACGAGGTCGTCGGGACCACCCGCATCGAGGTGACCCCGGCCGACGCCGACGAGGAGGTCTTCGTCGGGCTGGGTCGCACCGCCGACGTGGCCGGCTACCTGGACGGCGTCGGACGCAGCGAGCTGGACCACCTGGTCGTCCGCCAGGACGGCGGGGACGAGGTGGTGCGGGGGTTCACCGACATCGCCGGGGGACCGCCCGCCACGCCTCCGGGTGACGCCGACGTGTGGGTCGCCTCGGTCAGCGGCACCGGCACCCAGGCGCTGGACTGGCGGCCGGCCGAGGGGGACTGGACGGTCGTGGTGATGCGGGCCGACGGCGAGGCGGGCATCGACGCCGAGGTGCGGGTCGGCGCGACGCTGCCCGGGCTCACCTGGTTCTCGTGGCTGCTCCTGGGCATCGGCGCGGTGATCGCGCTGGCCGGCGGCCTGCTGGTCGGGCTGGCCGCCCGCGGTGCCCGGTCGGCTCCGCCCTCCGGCGGCACGCCGGTCGAGCCGCTGCCCCCGCTGCCGCCGGCTCCACCGGCGACCGCGCAGGCCCCGGTCCTCACCGGCGGGGGCCCGGAGGCTCCCCGGCGCTGATCGGCTGAGGCCCGATGGCCCCTGCTCCGTCCCGGGGCAGGGGTCATCGGCGTGCCGGGGTGCCGGGGTGCCGGTCAGAAGGGCGGCGGGTCGTCCGCCGGATCAGGCGACGACGGTGGATCGGGCCGCGACGCGAGGACGCGGGCGGTGGTCAACGGCAGGTCGGGTGGGTCGGTGCCGTGCCATCGGGTGCCGGCCGTGGCGGCGCGTCTCCTGCGGACCGGACGGCTGACGCGGGTCACGCCGCTGGGTGTGGTGACCGTCAGGGTGCCGTCGGGGGCCGTGGTGTGGCGCCAGCCGGGAGCGTGGGTCTTGAGCCGGTGGTGGCGCCGGCACAGGCAGCACAGGTTGTCGCAGCTGGTGGCGCCGCCTCGGCTGTGCGGGACGACGTGGTCGAGGTCGGCCCACACGGCCCGGTTGCCGCAGCCGGGGTGGCGGCAGGTGCGGTCCCGGGTGTGCAGGTAGCGCACCTGGGAGGCGCTGGGCCGGTACCCGGCGACCGCCGGCGGGACGCCGAGCACCGGGCAGCCGCACGGGATGTCGGGGTGAGCCGGGCAGCCGCGGCGGGCGGCCGTCCGGAGCTCGGCGTCGGTGGCGACGGCGAGCAGTGCGCCGTCCTCGGCGGTGAACGCGAACCGCAGGCTGCCCCCGGCCGGCGCCCGCAGCCCGAGGGCGTCGAGGTCGGTGAGCAGCCTGCGGACGTGGGCGGCGGTGATCGGTTCACCGTCGACCTCAGCGGTCGGTGCGCTCGTGGCGCCGGGATGGGCGAACGCGGCCGGCTGCGGACTGCCCTCGGCCAGGAACCGCTCGACGCTCAGCGCGGTGAGCGGGACGTCGACGGTGATCGCGGCGGTCACCGACGGCTGCCTGTCGTTCCAGGGCTGCAGCACCCGGTCGACCAGCGCCCCGGTGCGGAGCTGGCCGAGCAGCCGGTCGTCGCCGTCGGCCTTCGCCGCTCGGGCGTCGGCGTCGACCTGGCGGGCGCAGGCCACTGCCAGCTCGTGCGGCATCCGGGAGACCAGCTCGCTGATCCCGTCGCCGATCGGGCGGACCGTCACGTCGCAGGCTCGTTCGGCGTCCGCGCGGCGCCGGTCGGAGGCCGCGGCATCCCGTGCGGCGAGTTCACGCCGGACCGTGACCCGCGGCTGCCGGATCGACAGCTCGCCCGCCCCGGGCAGGACCGCGGCCTCCACCTCGGCGACCACGGTCGGGGCCACCGCACGGGCCTTCCAGCTCAGCTCGTCGGCGACCGCTCGGGCGCGGGGCCAGTCCAGCGTGCCCGCGTCGAGAGCGGCCAGCGTGACCGGGAGTCGCTCCGCCAGCGTCGAGCACTGGTCGACGAGCGTGCTGGCGGCTGTCCGCGAGCAGCTCAGCACCAGGGCGAGCTCGTCGGCGAGGAACTCGCTCACGCCCGCCGGCTGCCCGGGACCGGGCTCCGCGCCGTCGTCGGCACGGCCGAAGCGACGATCGGCGGAGTCCGGCCGGGCAGCCGCCAGACCCGTCACCGCCCGCACCCGCAGTCCGGCCAGCATCGCCTCGGCGGCGGTGATCTGCTGCAGCAGCCGTGCGTTCTCCGACGAGCTCCGCGCGGCGGGCAGCAACTCCGGCAACGCCGACGTCTCCGAGCACGGATCGAGACCCTCGCACTCCTCCGGCGTGGGCGGCTGGGACACGGGCACGACGGTCACCCCGACCGCGTAACGCCGGCTCCTGGCCACATCCACACGCTAGGTGTACTGCCCGGAGACGTTGGTGCAGCGGGTGATGGGCGGGAGGTTGCGCAGGGCGGTGTGGGGCCGGTGGTGGTTGTACTGGTGCAGCCAGCCTGACAGGGCCGCCCGCCGCGCTTTCTCGGAGGT
>NZ_QOHG01000026.1 GCF_003319125.1 Blastococcus sp. TF02A-26
GAATCAGCCCGCCGCAAAGCACTGCCGGGCTGGCTCCACGAGTACAACCATCACCGGCCCCACACCGCGACGGAGAACCGACCGCCCATCACTCGATTGACCAACCTGTCCGGGCAGTACAGCTAGCGCAGGGTCGCGAACGCCACCGCTGCCGCCGCGGCCACGCCCAGGGAGTCCACGCCGGCGCGCATGGGGATCCGTGCCCGTACCCGGGCCGCGGCCTGGGCCTCCGGCGTGAGCCCCGGGCCCTCGGCGCCGAGCAGCACCGCCGTCCGCGGGTGCGCGCGCGGGTCGACGTCGGCCAGGTCCACCGCATCGGCGGCGGGAGTGAGCGCCACGGTCAGGTATCCCGCCTCGTGCAGCCGCTCCAGGCCCCCGGGCCAGTCGGGCAGTACGGCGAACGGCAGCGACAGCACGTGGCCCATCGACACCCGCACCGCCCGCCGGTAGAGCGGGTCGGCGCACTGCGGGTCGAGCAGGAGCCCGTCGACGCCCAGCGCGACCGCCGAGCGGGCGATCGACCCGAGGTTCTCCGCGTCGTTGAGCGCCTCGAGGACCGCCAGCCGCCGGGGCGCGGACGGGTCGGGGCCGGCCAGCACCTCACCGACGTCGGAGGGCGGGCGACGGTCGGCCGAGGCGAGCACGCCCCGGGTGAGCCGGAAGCCGATGACCTCCGACAGCACCCACTTGTCCGCCTCGTAGGCAGCCACTCCCTCCGGCAGGTCCAGGGCGGCCAGCCGGCCCGGCACGCCCAGGACGGCGCGCACCCGGTACGGCGAGGCGAGCAGCCGCTGCACCGCCGGCACGCCCTCGACGATGACCGGCCCGCTGCCCCGGGGCGTGCCGGGCCGCCGGTCGCCGGAGACGAGATCGCGGAAGTCGGCCACCCGCTCGTCGGCGGGGTGGGTGATCGTCTCGGGGGCCACGCGGAGATCCTCCCCGAGCGGCAGCGGCGTCCTGCCCGCAGGATCAGGCAGTGCCCTCCCCCGTGACCGTCGTCGGCGGCGGCATCGCCGGGATCGCCTGCGCCCGCGCCCTGACCGCCGGCGGGGTCGCCGTCCGGGTGCTGGACCGCGCGCTGCGCCCCGGCGGCCGCATGGCCTCCCGCAGCATGCGCGGCGGCCGCGTCGTGGACATCGGCGCCTCCTACCTCACCGCCTCGGCGGCGTCCGAGTTCGCCGGCGTCGTCGAGGGCTGGGTGGACCGCGGCCTGGCACGGCCGTGGACCGACACGTTCGCCGTCGCCGGCCCCGGCGGGATCGAGCGCACCACCACCGGACCGGTGCGGTACGCGGCGCCGGGCGGGCTGCGCTCGCTGGTGGCCGACCTCGCCGCCGAGGTCGACGTCCGGCACGAGCACACCGTCGAGCAGGTCCGCTCGGGGCCGACGGTCGACGGCGAACCGGTGCGGTCGGCCGTCCTCGCCATGCCCGACCCGCAGGCCCGCCGGCTGCTCGACCCGTCGACCGCCGACCGGCTGCTGGGCGACCGCCCGTGGGAGCCGGCGCTCGCCGTCGTCCTCGCCTTCGACCGGCGTTCCTGGCCGGCGGACCTGCACGGGGTGTTCGTGCACGACGACGCCGCGGTCGCCTGGGTCGCCGACGACGGCGACCGGCGCGGTGACGGCGCCCCGGTGCTCGTCGCGCACACGACGCCCGAGCTCGCCCGCCGGCACCTCGACGACCCCGAGGCCGCCGCGCCCGCGGTCACCGCCGCGGTCAGCCGCGTCCTCGGCCTCGACGCCGTCCCGGCGTGGACGACGGTGCACCGCTGGACCTTCGCCCGCCCGGCCGATGCCCGCCCCGAGCCCTACGGGTTGCTCGACGGCATCGGCGCGTGCGGGGACGGGTGGGCCGCGCCCTCCCGGGTCGAGGCCGCCTGGACCTCGGGCACCGCGCTCGGCCGCGCGCTGGCCGGGTCCGCCTGATGCCGGCCGGACTCGACCCGCCGCCGGGCCCGGCCGACCAGGCCGTCGAGGAGGAGCGCTCCGACGGCTCGCCGGTCAGGGTGGGGCTGCGCGGCATCGTGCTGCCCGCACTGGTCGCCGTCGCGCTCGGCGCGCTGCTGATCGCCGTCTACCTGGCGGCCTTCCCCACTGCCGAGGCGCACGACCTCCCGGTCGGCGTCGTCGGCTCCGACAGCCGCGTGGCCGAGCTGGAGGCGGCGCTGGACCGCGACCGGCCCGGGATGCTGCGCCTGGAGGAGCTGCCCGACGTCGCGGCCGCCGAGCGGGAGGTGGCCTCCGGAGCTCTGTACGGGGCGCTGGTGCTGGACGGTCCCGCGCCCCAGCTCTTCGTGGCCGGGGCGCACGGGCAGTCGGTCACCCAGGACCTCACCGAGGCCCTCGGTCCGTCCGCCGGCGCACAGCCCACCGTCACCGACGTCGCCCCGCTGGCCGAGGGCGACACCCGCGGCCGGGCGATCGACCACACCGCGTTCGGCGTCGTCCTGGGTGGGTTCCTCTTCGGGATCACCAGCTACCAGGTGGCCCCGAAGCTGCGGCTGCGGTGGCGCCTGGTCAGCGCCGGGCTGTTCGCCGCGGCGGCGGGCCTGGTCGGCGCCTGGCTGTCGGTGGAGGTCACCGACGCCGTCCCCGCCGGGTTCTGGACCGCGGTCGGCCTGGTCGCCCTGCTCGCCCTCGCCAGCGGCGCGGCGACGGCGCTCGCGCTGCGCCTGCTCGGGGCGATCGGCACCTTCGTCGCCACCGCCGCGCTGCTCACCGTGGGCGCGGCCACCAGCACCGGCAGCTTCCCCGCGGAGTACCTGCCCGGCTGGCTCGCGCCGCTCGCGGACGTGCTGCCGCCGGGCGTCGCCGTCCAGGCGCTCCGGGGAGCGGCGTACCTCTCGGGCTCCTCGGTCCCCCGGGGCGTCGTCGTCCTGGCGCTGTGGTCGGTGGTGCCGTTCCTGGTCGTCGCGGCCCTCGACGCCGTCTCCCGCCGCCGCGCCGCCTGAAGAAGGACCTGCCCTCTCCTCGACGAGATCTGCACAGTCGTCGCCATCAGCCGCTGATGCCGACGAGTGTGCAGATCTCGTCGGCGTTGACGCGGTCGCAGGAACTCATCTACCGTTGAGTTCATCAGGCGTTGAGTTCCATTCCGGGAGGTCTCCATGACCGACGCCGTCACCGTCACCGATCTCGTCGTCGACCGGGGCGCCCGCCGCGTGCTCCCCGGCCTCAGCTGCGCCGTCCCCGCCGCGAGGGTCACCGGGCTGCTGGGACCCAGCGGCAGCGGCAAGTCCACGCTCATGCGCGCCGTGGTCGGCGTGCAGCGGATCCGCTCGGGACGGGTCACCGTGCTGGGGGAACCCGCCGGCTCCCCCGCGCTGCGCTCCCGGGTCGGCTACGTCACCCAGGCGCCCAGCGTCTACGCCGACCTGACCGTGCGGGAGAACGCCCGGTACTTCGCCGCCCTGTACGGCCGGGGTGCACGGGCGGCCGATGCGGCGATCGCCGACGTCGGGCTCCGCGAGGCCGCCGGGCAGCTGGTCGGCGACCTCTCCGGGGGTCAGCGCGGCCGGGCGTCCCTGGCCTGCGCGCTGGTCGGCGAGCCGGAGCTGCTGGTGCTCGACGAGCCGACCGTCGGCCTGGACCCGGTGCTGCGCGTCGAGCTGTGGGACCGCTTCGCCGCCCTGGCCGCGGCCGGGACGACGCTCGTCGTGTCCAGCCACGTGATGGACGAGGCCGGCCGCTGCGACCGGCTGCTGCTGCTCCGCGAGGGCGAGCTGCTCAGCGACTCCACCCCGGCGCGGCTGCGCGCCGACACCGGCACCGACGACCTCGAGGAGGCCTTCCTCCGGCTGGTGCGGGCCCGGCAGCAGGAGGTGGCGGCGTGACCACCGCCCTGAGCCCCCGGCTGACCGGCGCGACCACCGGCCGCGTGCTGCGCCAGCTGCGGCACGACCCCCGCACCATCGCGATGCTCACCGTGCTGCCCGGGCTGCTCCTCGGCCTGCTCTACCTGCTGTGGCGCGACGTCCCGACGCCGCCCGGGCAGGAGCCGGTGTTCGACCGCATCGGGCTGACGATGCTCGGCATCTTCCCGTTCGTGGTGATGTTCCTGGTGACCAGCATCGCGATGCTCCGCGAGCGCACGTCCGGCACCCTCGAGCGCTTGCTGACCACCCCGCTCTCGCGGCTGGACCTGCTGCTCGGCTACGGCACCGCCTTCGGCACGGCCGCCGCGGTGCAGGCACTGGTCACGGTCGGGCTCGCCACCACGCTGTACGACCTCGACGTGGCCGGCTCCCTGTGGCTGGTCGTGCTCATCGCCGTGGTCGACGCCGTGCTCGGGGTGGCCCTCGGGTTGCTGGCCAGCGCCTTCGCCACCAGCGAGTTCCAGGCGGTGCAGTTCATGCCGGTCGTCGTCCTCCCGCAGTTCTTCCTGTGCGGCCTCCTGGTCCCGCGCGAGCAGATGGCGGGCTGGCTGCAGGCCATCAGCGACGTCCTGCCGCTGACCTACGCGGTGGAGGCCCTGCAGGAGGTGGGCACCTCCGCGATCGCGACGGGGACGATGTGGCGGGACGTCGGCATCGTCGCCGGCGTCGCCGTGCTCGCCCTGTCCCTGGCGGCGGGGACCCTGCGGAGGAGGACCAGCTGAGCGAGACCCGACGGCGCCCCGGCGGACGCCGCCCCGGCAACCCCGGCACCCGCGAGGCGGTGCTGGCCGCGGCCAGGGCGGCGTTCGCCGAGCGCGGCTTCGACGGCGCGTCCATCCGGGCGATCGCCGCCGCCGCCGACGTGGACCCGGCGCTGGTGCACCACTACTTCGGCACCAAGGACAAGCTCTTCCTCGCCGCGGTTGAGGCACCCGCCGACCCGGAGGACTTCGTCCCCGAGGTGCTGGCCGGCGGCCGCGACGAGCTCGGCGCCAACGTCGTCCGGATGCTGCTGCGGGTGTGGGACGGCCCGGCCCGCCCGGCCGGCCTGGCCCTGGTGCGCTCGGCGGTCGGCAACGAGTGGGGCGCCCGGATGCTGCGGGAGTTCCTGGTCTCCCAGGTGCTGCGCCGGGTCGTCGGCACGCTCGACCTGCCGCCCGCGGAGGCCGCGGCGCGGGGCTCGCTGGTCGCCTCGCAGCTCGTCGGCGTCGTCATGACCCGCTACGTGCTCGGCGTCGAGCCGCTGGCCTCGGCGCCCGCCGAGCAGGTGGTGGCGGCGGTCGGCCCGACGGTGCAGCGCTACCTCACCGGCGACGTCGAGCTGCCCGGCCGGCGGGACTAGCGGGGCAGCCGCGCCAGCTGCCGGCTCTGCGCGACCAGCCGGCCGGTGGAGTCCCAGATCCGGCAGTCCTCGTCGACCCAACCGCCGGCCACCTCGGAGTTGACGTTCTCCACCAGGCACCAGCCCGGCGCCGGCAGCGCCCGCACGAGCACCTGCAGCTGCACGGTCGGCGCCCAGCCCATCCGCCCGATGGCGAACCCGGCCGGAGGCAGCGCGTCGGCGAACATCAGCAGCGAGAACGGGTCCGGCTCCCCGCCGTCGGCCAGGCGCATCCAGGCCCGCAGCCGCGGCTCGGCGGCCGGCCGGCCGTGCACGAAGCCCGACGTCGCCGGGTCGAAGCGGATGTCCAGGCGCTGTACCAGCCCCGGCACCGGCACGCCCGGCGGGCGCAGTGCCGCCGAGCAGTCCTCGGGGGCCGGCGCCTGCGGCATCGGGTTCGCCGACCAGTCGATCGGCTCCTCCCCGAGCGTGGCGGTGGTGACCTGCGCGGTCAGGAGCGGGCCGGTCTCGGTCGAGAGGACGGCGGCGGTGTTGGCGAGGGTCCGCCCGGCGGGCGCGGCCATCAGCTCGATGCGGGCCGACCCGCCGGCGGCCGCGCGCAGGAAGGTGGCCGACACCGCGACCGGGTGCGGGTGCGGGCTGTCCAGCAGCGCCGCCCGGGCGGCGACCGCCATGAGGTAGCCGCCGTTGAGGATGCCGCCGCCGACCTCCCAGCCGGGGTCCAGCTCCGCGACGACGCCACCGCCCTCGGCGCGGGAGACGGTCGTCGCACGGTCGAAGGCACTGTCGGGGTGGTTCTGCGGCACGACCGTCAGGGTGCCAGGGTGACTTCCATGGAGTACACGCACCTCGGCCGCAGCGGCCTGTCGGTCTCCCGGCTCTGCCTGGGCACCATGAACTTCGGCTGGAAGACGCCGGAGGCCGACTCGCACGCGATCATGGACCGCGCGCTGGCCGAGGGCGTGAACTTCTTCGACACCGCGAACGTCTACGGCCGCAGCGCCGGTCGCGGCCGGACCGAGGAGGTCATCGGCGCCTGGTTCGCCCAGGGCGGCGACCGTCGCGAGCAGACCGTCCTGGCCACGAAGGTCTACGGGACCATGAGCGACTGGCCGAACGACTCGCTGCTGAGCGCGCGCAACATCGTCCGGTCGTGCGACGCGTCGCTGCGCCGGCTGCAGACCGACTGGATCGACCTCTACCAGTTCCACCACAGCGACCCGGCCACGCCGTGGGACGAGATCTGGCAGGCCTGCGAGACGCTCGTCGCCCAGGGCAAGGTGCTCTACGTCGGGGCCTCGAACCACGCCGGCTGGCAGCTCGCCACCGGCAACGCGGTCGCCGCGCGTCGCGGCTCGCAGGGCCTGGTCAGCGAGCAGTCCCACTACAACCTGCTCACCCGGCAGGTGGAGCTCGAGGTGCTGCCGGCCGCCGAGCACCACGGCATCGGGGTCATCCCGTGGAGCCCGCTCGCCGGTGGCCTGCTGGCCGGCGTGCTCGACGAGTCCGCCGGGGACCGCCGCAAGGACGAGCACGTCCAGAAGCGGATCGAGCAGCACCGCCCGGCGCTGGAGGCCTGGGAGGCGCTCTGCGCCGAGCTCGGGCACGCGCCGGCCGACGTCGGCGTCGCCTGGCTGCTGCACCGACCGGCGGTCACCGCACCGATCGTCGGGCCGCGGACCATGGAGCAGTTCGAGGGCGGCCTGCGCGCGGTCGACATCTCCCTGGACGACGCCACGCTGGCCCGCCTCGACGAGATCTTCCCGGGCTACCGGCCGGCTCCCATGGAGTACGCCTGGTGACCTGAGCCCGGGCGGAATGGCGGTTCTGCACCGCACGGAATGGCGGTTCTGCACGCCGACCCCGGCTCAGCCGCCCGGGGGCCAGCCGGCCAGCCGGTCGTGGCGGGCGCCCGGCCCCAGGGTGCTCCGCACCAGCGCGACCTCGGCCACCGACCACTCCGGACCGCGGTAACCGGCCAGCCGGTCGGCCAGCGTCGCGTCGGCCGGCCGGCCCGGCCGCCACCGGCCGAGCGTCAGGTGCGGGCGGAACGGACGGTCCTCCACGTCCAGCCGCAACGCCCGCGCCGTCCGACCCAGCCGGGCGGCCAGGGCGGCGAGCGCCTCGACGTCCCCGCCGAGCCCGGCCCAGAGCACCTGCGGACGGCGGACCGAGCCGAACCGCCCCCCACCGGCCAGGTGCAGCGTCATCGGCGGGGCGGCGGAGACCTCCTCCCCCACCCGCTGCGTCAGCGGCGCCAGCAGGTCCGCGGGCACCGCACCCAGGAACAGCAGGGTGAGGTGCCAGCGCTCGACCGCGGTCCAGGCGGGCGCGCCGGCCGCCTCGCGCAGCGGCGCCACCGCACCGGCCAGGTCCGCGAGCGCGGCCTCGGGCGGGGTCACGGCGACGAACAGCCGCAGCGGGGTCGAGGCGGTCAGCGGGGGTCCAGGCCGGCGTCGGTCAGGGCCGCCTGCAGGCGCCTGCGCTCGGCGTCCCGGCGGGGACCGGCCGGGGTGAGCGTCATGGCGTGCGGCACCTCGAGCAGCGCGGCCGCCTCGACGAGGACGTCGTCGTAGGCGCTCTGCAGCCCGCGCCGCCGGGCGACGGGCGCGCCGGCCGGCACGAGCGCGAGCTGCCGGGAGAGCCGGCGGAGGTCGGCGGCGACCTGCTGCACCGGCCGGTGCACCGGCTCCACGGCCCGGCGCCGGGGGCGCAGCCGCACGGTGCCGCAGAAGAGGCCGGTCAGCAGGCCCAGGAGACCGAACGACCCGACGAGGGCCGCGGTGAGCAGGGCGAGCTGCAGCAGGGCGCCGGCCATGGTGGCCTCCGGGACGGCGGTGTGCGGGTGGCTGGAACGGTACGCCCGCTCAGCCCGCCCCGATGCCCGAGCGGGCGACCGACGTCCCGCCCGGCACCGTCCCGCGCGACCCCCCGCCGCGGGCCAGCCAGGCCGCCGCGCACAGCCCGGCGACGACGAGCAGCCCGCCGCTGAGCGCGAACGCCCACGGCGCGCCGAGGTGCTCGGCGACCAGACCGATCACCGGCGAGCCCAGCGGCATCCCGCCGGTCAGGCACATGAAGTAGAGGGCCATGACCCGGCCGCGCAGCTGCGGGTCGACGCCCAGCTGCACGAAGCTGTTGTTGGCGACGGTGAACATCATGGCCGCGGCACCGGTCGGGACCAGCAGCACGGCGAACCAGACGTAGCCGGGGGCGAGCCCGGCGACGACGCAGGTCAGCCCGAAGACCACCACGGCGAGGGCCAGGAACCGCTCGCGCGGGCGGTCGCTGCGCCGGGCCGAGAGCAGGGCACCGGTGAGCGAGCCGACCGCGAAGGAGGTGGTGAGCAGGCCGAACGCCTCCGCGCCCAGGTCGAACTCCTGACGGGCCATCAGCGCGATGGTCACCTGGGTGTTGAGCCCGAAGGTGCCGACGAGGAAGGCGAGGACCAGCGCCAGGACGAGGTCGGGCCGCGACCAGGTGTAGGCCAGGCCGGCCCGCAGCTGCCCGCGCGCCCGCGTGACCGGTGGACTGGGGAAGAGCTCGTCCCGCCGCATGACGAGCAGCGCCACGATCGTGAACGCGAAGCTGCCGGCGTTGATGAGGAACGCCGGGCCGGTGTCGCCGGACGAGGCGCCGATCAGCAGGCCGGCCACCGCGGGACCCACCAGCCGCGCCCCGTTGAAGATCGTCGAGTTCAGCCCGACGGCGTTGGTCAGCAGCTCCGGCCCGACCATCTCCGACACGAAGGCCTGCCGGACCGGCACGTCGAGGGCCGACACCGAGCCCAGCGCACCGGCCAGCACGAAGACGTGCCACAGCTCCACGTGCCCGCCGGCGACGAGCAGGCCCAGCGCGAGCGCGACGAGTCCCATCAGCGACTGGGTGGCGACCAGCAGGGGGCGCTTGGGGTAGCGGTCGGCGAGCACGCCGCCGTACATGCCGAGGACCAGGCCGGGGGCGAACTGCAGGGCCGTGACCACGCCCAGGGCGACGCCGCTGTCGTCGGACAGCTGCAGGACCAGCCAGTCCTGGCCGATCCGCTGCATCCACGTGCCGACGAGGCTCACCAGGTTGGCCGAGGCGTAGATCCGGTAGTTGCGCACCCGCAGCGACCGGAACATGCCCCGGGAGGACCTGCTGTCGACGCCGGCTGCGCTCACCGACCGGCCAGCTTCTCCATGATCGTCGAGGCCTCGCGGAGGATCGTGCGCTCCTCGTCGGTGAGGCCCGCCAGCTCACCGGTCAGCCAGGCCTCGCGCGCCTGCGCCTCGGCGCTCAGCAGCGCCACGGCCTCCGGCGTCAGGTCGATCACGACCTGCCGACCGTCGGTCGGGTGCGGGCTGCGGGTGAGCAGCCCCATCCCCTCCAGCGCCACCACGACGCGCGTCATGGAGGGCGGCTGCACCCGCTCGTGCCCGGCCAGCTCGCCCGGGCTCATCGGCCCGTGCTGCTTGAGCGTGGAGAGCGCGGAGAGGTGGGTGAGCGTGACCGAGGTGTCGACCCGCTGGTTGCGGAGCCTGCGGGAGAACCGCATGACCGCCAGTCGCAGGTCGTGGGCGAGCGCCGCGATGTCCAGCGTCGTCCGGGGCACGATCCGTAGCCTACCTAACGATCGCGCCGCCTCAGACGAGCTGCTGGATGGGCTCCAGCGCGAAGTAGACGACGAAGATGACCGCGATCAGCCACATGAGCGGGTGGATCTCGCGGCGGCGGCCCACCGCCAGGCGCAGCAGCACGAAGGTCACGACGCCGGCCCCGATGCCGTTGGTGATCGAGTAGGTGAACGGCATCAGCGCGATGGTGAGGAAGGCCGGGATCACCAGGGACATGTCGTCCCAGACCAGGTGCCGGATCTGGGTGATCATCAGCGCGCCGACGATGACCAGCGCCGGCGCCGCGGCCTCCGACGGGACCATCTGCACCAGCGGGGTGAAGAGCATCGCGACGAGGAACAGCACGCCGGTGACGACGCTGGCCAGACCGGTGCGGGCGCCGTCGGCGACACCGGCGGTGCTCTCGATGTAGGTCGTGTTCGACGAGATGCTGCCGGCGCCACCGGCGGCGGCGGCCAGCGAGTCGACCAGCAGGACCGGCTGCGACTTCGGCAGGTTCTTGTGCTCGTCGAGCATGTCGCCCTCGGCGCCGACGGCGGTCACGGTGCCGACGGTGTCGAAGAAGTCGGCGATCATGATCGAGAAGACGATGAGCAGGGCGGCGATGATGCCGATCCGCTCGAAGCCGCCGAACAGCGAGAAGTTGCCGAGCAGCGAGAGGTCGGGGCTGTCGACGACCTCGTCGGGCAGCTCGGGCACCTGCAGGGCCCACCCGCGCGGGTTCTCCGCACCCACGCGCGGGCCGATGTCGGCGATCGCCTCGATGACGATCGCCAGCGCCGTCGTCGCCACGATGCCGATCAGCAGGGCGCCCTTGACCTTGCGGACGACGAGCACGGCCATGAGCAGCAGGCCGACGACGAACACCAGCAGCGGCCAGCCGGCCAGCTGGCCGCCCACCCCGAAGGTGATCAGCGGGCTGCCCTGACGGATCACGCCGGCGTCGGCGAGCCCGATGATGGTCAGGAAGAAGCCGATGCCGACGGCGATGGCGGTCTTGAGCTGGGGCGGGATCGCCTCGAACACGGCCTTCCGGAAGCCGGTGAGCACCAGCACCGTGATGAGCAGGCCCTCGAGGACCACCAGGCCCATGATCTCGGGCCAGGAGAGCTGGGTGGCCGCGTAGACCGCGACGACGGCGTTGATGCCCAGACCGGTCGCGAGCGCGAAGGGGTACCGGCCGACGACGCCCATGAGGATCGTCATGACGCCGGCGATCAGCGCGGTGACCGCGGCGACGGACGCGAACGACAGCGAGTTCCCGGCGACGTCGACGCCCGGGCCGTTCCCGGTGTCGATGCTCGTCAGGATGATCGGGTTCAGGATGACGATGTACGCCATCGTGAAGAAGGTCGTCAGGCCGCCGCGGAGCTCGCGCGCGACCGTCGAGCGGCGGGCGCTGATCTCGAAGTAGCGGTCCAGCCCGTTGCGGGGCCGGACGCGGGGCCCGTCGCTGCGGCGCGGCGTCGTCGCCGCGGTGGCGGCCGAGACGTCGGCGGGGGTGTCCCCGGTGGTCGGGTGGGACTGCTCGGGCATGACGGAACTCCCCGTGGATCGCCGGACGGGCGGCGACAGAGTGCCACATCCCGCGGGCTCCGGTGATCACCGTCTGGTCACGCCTAAGGTCGAGGGGTGCCCGGACCGACGAAGCAGGCCCCGCCGCCGCTGCGGGTCGACACCGCGCGCCTCGTCCTCGCCGGGACGGCGGTCTGGGCGGTCGCGCTCGTGGTCCTGCTGCTGCTCGGCGACCGCGTGGACCGGGTGTGGACCTGGACGTGCGTCGCCGGCATCGTCCTGCCGTTCCTCGGTCTGGGCATCATGCGCTGGCAGGGCCAGCTCGGCCGCAAGGACTGACCACGGGAGCCGCCCTGCGAGGGTCGTGCCCGAGAGGGACCCGGAGGGTTCCGCGACGGGTGCGACGTCAGGGCTCAGCGCAGCAGGGGACGGCACCTGGCCGCGGTGCGGTCCGGAGGACCGCAGTGTCACGGACCCGGAGGGTTCCGCGACGGGTGCGACGTCAGGGCTCAGCGCAGCAGGGGAACGGCACCTGGCCGCGGTGCGGTCCGGAGGACCGCAGTGTCACGGGCCCGGAGGGTCCCCGCGAGTTGCGACGGCGCGGCTCAGCGCAGCAGGGGAACGGCACCTGGCCGCGGTTGTCGGTCCGGAGGACGACAGATCACATCCTCACAGGACGTCGTAGTCGGCGGTGTCGTAGCGCGCGGTGGTGACGACCTCGGTGGTGTCCTGCGGGACGAGGGTGGCCTGGCTGTGCGCGCCGCAGCCGTAGTCGACGGTGACCACGCGACCGTCGGCCGGCGCGTAGGCGTTGGCGCAGGCACCGAGCGCGGCGCGCAGCGTGCCGGCCAGCGGGAGGAAGAAGCCGCAGGTCCCGCAGGGGCCGGGGGCCTGCCGGGCCATGGCCGAGCGCGGCCCGAAGTCGCCGTCGTTCCAGCGGGTCAGCGCCTGCGAGCGCCCCTCCTGGGACAGCACCCGCTCGCGGCCGAGGCCGATCTCCTGGGCCACGACGCGGCCCTCGGGGTCCTCGGCGGCGTCGTCGTCGACGGTGTAGCTGGGCACCAGCCGGGGGTCGTCCTCGGTGGCGGGCAGGACGTCGCCGACGGAGAGGTCGCCGGGGCGCAGCCGCTCGTGCCACGGCACCCAGGCGGGCGCGAGCAGCGCCTGCTCGCCCGGCAGCAGGACGACCTCGTCGACGGTCACGGTGTCCTCGCCGGCGGCGCGGGCGATCGTCACCGCCCAGTACCAGCCCACGTAGCCGGGCAGGGTGCTGGCGAAGGAGTGCGTCAGCGCCTCGCCGAGGGCCGGGTCACCGGCGCTCTCCGGCAGGGCCGCGAGGTGCTCGCCGACGACGGCGGGATCGCCGGCCGTCTCCACCGCCGCGGCGCGGGCGAGGTCGACGGCGGCGGCCAGGGAGGACGGCGGGGTCTCGGACACGCAGCCATTGTCGCGCACCGGCCGCCCGTGCCGCGCTCATGCCTTCCCCGCCTGTTCAGGCCGGTGCGGCACCATGGAGCGGTGCCCGACTCCCCGCCCCCCGGTCCGCGCCGCGGTGTGCTCCGCCGCCGGTCGGCACCGCGGGTGAGCGAGGCCCCGGAGACCGCGCCGGTGCAGCGCCCGCGGGCCGTCACCAGGCCCCTGCCCCTGGCGGACGACGCGGCCGAGGCGGAGACCGTGGTCGAGCGGCTGCCTCCGGCTGCGCACCCGTACCCGGCGCAGCCCGGGTACGGCGCGGCTCCGTACGTCCCGGCGCCCTACGCGCCGACTCCCCCCGGCCCGGTCCCGTACGCGGCGGGCCCGTACCCGCCGGGCGGCTACCCCCCGGCCGGTTACCCCCCGGCCGGGTATCCGCCGGGCCCGGTGCCGTACCAGCAGGGCGGGTACCCGCCGGCCGGCCTCCCGCCCGGGGCCCATCAGCCGGGCTACCCGCCGGGGCCGTACCAGCCGGGCCCGCCCGCGCCGTGGTACCCGGGCCCGCAGCCGCCCTCCTGGCCGGAGCAGGACCCCGGCGCGGCGGCCGGGACGACCGCCCTGCCGACCGAGCAGACGCAGCCCGCGGCGGCGCTCCCGCCGGGGCCGCGGGCGACGGTGACCCGCGTGGCGGTGGCCCGCTCCCGTGAGCTGAGCGGCGCCGCCGTCCGCCGGGTCAAGGCCGCCAGCCGGGCCGACGGCGCCGAGGAGAGCGGCCTGACGCACCTGCTCTGGACCAACGCGCTGCACGCCGCCGGCGACGCGATGATCGCGGTGTCGCTGGCCGGCACCCTGTTCTTCGCCGCGACGAGCGACGCTCAGCGCAGCAACGTCGCCCTCTACCTGCTGGTCACCATGGCGCCGTTCGCGGTGGTCGCGCCCGTCATCGGCCCGCTGCTGGACCGGATGCAGCGCGGACGGCGGTGGGCGATGGGGGCGGCCTCGATCGGCCGCGCGGTCCTGGCGCTGGTGATGGCCGCCCACTACGACGACCTGATCCTCTACCCGGCGGCGCTCGGGGTCCTGGTGCTGTCCAAGGCGCACAACGTGCTGCGGGCCGCCGTCCTCCCCCGCGTGCTCCCGGGCGCGATGTCCCTGGCCAGCGCCAACTCCCGGACCTCGATGTTCGGGCTGGTCACCGCCGGCGTCTTCGGCGGTGTGGCCGCCGGCATCGCGGCGGTGTTCGGCTTCCCACCGGAGCTCTGGGCCACGGCGATCGTGTTCACCGTCGCCGGGGTCCTGGCCATCCGGCTGCCGGCGCACGTCGACGTCCCGGCCGGGGAGCAGCCCGCCGACGTCCTCACCACCACCCCGCAGGACACGGTGGGCAAGCGCCGCCGTCAGGTCAGCCCGCACGTCGTGGTGGCGCTGCGGGCCAACTCCGCCCTGCGCGGGCTCGGCGGGTTCCTCACGATCTTCTCGGCGTTCCTGGTGCAGGCCACGGCCGACGGCTGGACGGCGACCCTGGCCCTGGGCGGCATCGCCGCCGCGGCGGGCCTCGGCAGCGTGCTGGGCACCGCCGTCGGGTCGCGACTGCACACGGCCAGCCCGGACCAGATGGTCCTCGTGTCCGCCGGCGTGGCCGCCGGGATCACCGTGGTGGCCGCGGTCTTCTTCAGCTTCTGGACGGCGGCGCTGGTGGCCGGCGTCTCCGCGGTCGCCAACGCCCTGGGCAAGGTGTCGCTGGACGCGATCATCCAGCGGGAGGTGCCCGACTCGCTGCGGGCCTCGGCGTTCGCCCGGTCGGAGACGATGCTGCAGCTGGCCTGGGTCGTCGGCGGGGCGCTGGGCATCGCCCTGCCGCCCACCGGCTGGCTGGGCTTCACGGTCGCCGCCGCCCTGCTCGTGCTGGCCGTCGGCGTGGTCCTGTGGGGGCGCGACCGGCAGCGGCGCACCCCGCCGACCGAGCAGTGGGCCCGGTGACGCGCGCCGGTGCCGTGAGCGCCGTCGCCCTGCTGGCCCTCCTGGCCGGGTGCGGCGAGGACGAGCCCGACGCGCCCCCGTCGGTGCAGGTGACGGTCGGCCCGCAGGACGTCGAGGTGCAGCCCACCCAGTACTGCCTCGGCGGCGACGGCGAGCGCTACTCGATCACGCCGCCGATCATCGAGGTCTCCCCCGACTCCCCCATCACGCTCACCGTCCCCGAGACGGTCGCCGAGCAGGGCTGGGGCGTCCAGGTCTTCGACGACCAGCTGGTGGAGGTGATCGGCGAGGTCGACGTGGAGTCCGGCGAGACCAGCTTCGACGTCAACAGCTCCGACGTCGTCCCGGCCGCGTTCTACCTCGTGGTCGTCGAGGACAAGGGCACCGACTGCGGCGAGTTCTCCGGCGCCTGGCCCGTCGGCTTCATCCGCGCCGGATAGCAACGGGCACGCGACGCCGCCCGCCGACACCTGGAACGGCCCCCTCCCAGGGGCCCGCGCTGAGCCTGCGAAGCGTGGGGAGGGAGGGGGTCCTTCCTCAGTGCTCGAGGTCGGTGGCCACCGCGCGCAGCACGGTGCCGACCTTGCGCGCGTGCGACCGGTCGGGGTGCCGGCCGTGGCGCAGGCCCTCGGAGACGTCGTCCAGGAGCTTGATGAGGTCCTCGATGATCGGCACGAGCTCGTCGGGCTTCTTGCGGGTGGCCGCCGCGTGCGCGGCCGTGACCGACGGGAGCGGGTCGAGGACGCGGACCTGCAGGGCCTGGTCGCCGCGGCGGCCGGCCACGATGCCGAACTCCACGCGCTGGCCGGGCTTGAGCTCCTCGGTGCCGGCGGGGAGAGCGTCCTTGTGCACGAAGACGTCGGGGCCGTCCTCGCGGGAGAGGAAACCGAAGCCCTTCTCCGGGTTGAACCACTTCACTCTGCCGGTGGGCACGTCGATCCCTCAGTCACGTCGCGGTCGGTCCGGCGGGCTGCCGGCGGGCGGCACGGAGCCCCCCGCGGGCCAGGTTAGTCGTCGCCGCTCCGAACCGGAGAGCGCGTTTCGGTCCGCGCGCCCGCTCAGTCCCCGGTGGCGACCGGCATCCGGCTGATCCGCCGCGCGTTCCAGTGCTGGGGGTCGTACTCGATCTCCCCGGCCAGCCGGGCGGTGTCGCCGAAGCGGCGGCGGAACTCGTCGAGCATCAGCCGGCCCTGGACCTTCACCAGGTTGAGTCCGATGCACAGGTGCGGGCCGGCGCCGAAGACGAGGTTCCCGGCGTGGTTGCGGGTGATGTCGAAGCGCAGCGGCTCGGACCACTTCTTCGGGTCCACCCAGGCCGGTCCGAGCATGAAGTGGACGAACTCCCCCTTGGGCAGGACCTGCCCGGCGATCTCGACGTCCTCCCGGGGGAAGCGCGGGATGGCGCCGAGCTTGCCCATGGACCCCCAGCGCAGGGCCTCGATGACCGCCGCCTCGTGGAGGTCCGGCCGCTCCCCGAGCAGCGCCCACTGCTCGGGGTGGGTCAGGAAGGCGAGCAGCGCCATCGTGTGCAGGTCGACGGCGGTGTCGGCACCGGCGGAGATCAGCGAGATGAGCAGCGCGACGATCTCCAGGTCGTGCAGCCGCTCGCCGTCGATCTCCGTGTCGATCAGCGTGCCGATGAAGTCGTCGGTGTGGCCGCCGCTGCGGGCCTCGCGCACGGTGTCGATGAGGTACTGCAGGCCCGGGACCGTGCCCTGCTGGAACTCGGCGCGCTCCTCCGCCGAGTACAGCGGGTTCGCGGCCCGGACGAGGTTCCAGCCGAGGCCGTGCTCGAAGAGGGTGTCGGCGTCGGACGGGACGCCGACCATGCGGGCGATGGCCCGGATCGGGACCTTGGCGGCGATGTCGTCGGCGACGTCGAACTGCCGCGGATCGGGGATCTCGTCGAAGACGCCGACGATCGAGTCCTTGATCCGGTGCTCGATGAGGTCCATCACCCGGCGGGAGAAGGCCGGCGCCGTCAGCCGCCTCAGCCGCATGTGGCCCGCCGCGTCCTGCATCTGCAGGTGGAACTGCATGACTTCGTTGTAGAGGGTCCACTCCGAGCGGGGCTTGGGCGGCGGCGCGTGCTTGTAGTCGCCGAAGTTGGTGCTGAACCGGGGGCTCTTCATCACCTCGGCCGCCAGGTCGTGCGGCGAGACCATCCAGCACTGCAGGTCCCGGTGCCAGGCGACCGGGAACTCGTTCAGCAGCCGGTCCCACGTCGGCCACGGGTTGCGGGCGAAGTCCATCGAGTAGGGGTCGTAGACGGAGAAGTCGATCTCGGCCCGGGTGGTGTTCACCGTCGCGGTCACGTCAGCGTCCTCGCCGGTCGCCGCGCGGGCGCCCGGATCCCCGGACCGGCTCCGCCGCCGACCACATAGTGATTGGTATGTGACCGGCATCATGTCGCTGAACTGAGTTCAGCTCAAGGGGTGGAGACCCTCCACGATGCCCAGCCGGCCGATCAGGACCAGGAAGACGACCGCGAAGTCGTTGCCGGCGGTGTCGCGCTGGACCCGCTCCCAGTCGACCTGCTCGCGCAGCGCCCGGGCGACCGGGAGCATCCGGGCGAAGTCGCAGTAGTGCTCGTCCAGCGCCATCAGCTTGGTGACGACGATGTCGGTCGCGGCGAGGACCGGCATGTGCACGGAGAGCACCGGCAGGTCCTCGGCGCGGTCGATGAGGTCGGTCTCCACCGGGCTGCCGCAGACCCGCCAGAGCACGTCGACGAACGAGTTGCCCTGGACGACCTTGGTCAGCCAGTCCTCGGCCGGGTCGACCACCTCGAGGCCGGCCTCGGCGAGGACCTTGGCGGCGCGCTCGGCCTCCGCGGCCGGCACGAGGAAGTCGGCGTCGTGGTCGGGCTCGGGCGCTCCGCGCACCCAGGCGGCGTACCCGCCGCACAGGGCGAAGGGCACGTCGCCCTCCTTGAGGGCGACAGCGGTGCGCTTGAGGAGGTCGCGGATCTCGTCGCGGTCGTCGGGCTGCACCGCAGCCTGCTACCCGCTCGGCGGAGGAGCACGCACGGTAGGGAGCGGCCGGTCCGGGGCATGGGCAGGACCGTGCGCATCGCGACGTTCAACATCCTGCACGGCCGGTCCCTCGACGACGACCGCGTCGACGTCGACCGGCTGGCCGCGGCGGTCAAGGCCCTGGACGCCGACGTGCTCGGCCTGCAGGAGGTCGACCGCGACCAGCCCCGCTCGATGAACGCCGACCTGACCGCGGTGGCCGCCGAAGCCATGGGCGCCGTGGACTCGCAGTTCGTGGCGGCACTGTCCGGCACCCCGGGCGGCACGTGGATGGCGGCCACCGGCGAGGAGCAGCCGGGCTCGGCCAGCTACGGCATCGCGCTGCTGTCGCGCCTGCCGGTGGTGTCCTGGCGGGTGGTCCGGCTGCCCGCGCTGCCCAGCCGGGTGCCGGTGTGGTTCCGCGGCGACCGGCTGCCCAAGGTCGTGGGCGACGAGCCGCGCGTCGCCGTGGCGGCCGTCCTGGAGGGACCGCACGGCCACCTCACGGTCGCCAACACGCACCTGTCGTTCGTCCCGGGGTGGAACGTGCTCCAGCTGCGCCGGCTGATGCGCTCGCTCGCCGGCACCCGCGAGCCGCTGGTCGTCATGGGCGACCTCAACATGGAGCCGCGGCAGGCCGCCCGGGTGAGCGGCCTGCGACCGCTGGCCTCGGCCGCGACCTTCCCGGCGGAGGCACCCACCCGGCAGCTGGACCACCTGCTGGCGCGCGGTCCGGTCACCGCCGAGGGGCCGGCGGAGGCCGTCCGGCTGCCGCTGTCGGACCACCGCGCCCTCGCGGTGGACTGCCGGGTGCGCGGAACCGGTCCGACGGGTCGCGCGCGGATGTGACCTGCGCGATCATCTAGGCATGGCCGCCCGAGCGCTCAACATCGTCGCCACCGTGGTGCGGGTGGTCTGCTCCGTCATCGGAGCGGTCATCCTGCTGTACGCGATCTTCGTCTTCTTCGAGGCGAACCCCGACAACGGCATCGTCGAGTTCACGCGGAGCATCCGCCAGGACTTCGGCGGGTTCACGGAGAACCTGTTCACGCCCGACGACCTGAAGATCCGCGAGACGATCAACGCCGCCATCGCGGCGCTCATCTGGGTCGTCGTCGGGACGGCGGTCTCGAAGCTGATCGTCCGGCTGGCCCCGGCCCCCAAGGCCAAGGCGGGCTGACCCCGCGTCCCGGCTCAGCGCGGATGCGCTGAGCCGGTCGACGCTCAGCGCTTCTTGCGGGGGTCCTCGCCGGCCTGCAGCCCGGCCCGGTTGGGCTTGTCGGTGGGGTGCGCGTAGCGCAGCCGCTCCGGCGGCAGCGGGAAGCTGTGGTCCTCGCCGAACGGCGACAGCGCCCCGGCCATCTCGCTGATGAGCTCGGTCACCGGCGGGCCGTCGCCCTCCGACTGGCCCCAGGTGGGCTCCACCAGGTGCTCCTTCTTGGGGTTGGCCTTCGACATGTCGCCTCCGAGGTCCGGTGCGCACGCGGGGTGCGCTCTCGCCGTCATTCTCCCCGACCCGCTCGGCGCGGGCGCGCGCGACACCGTCCGGACGGGGTCAGCGTCTCCGGCGGGGTTCACGCGCCCCGACCAGCGTGCCCAGCCCGTCGGCGGTGAACACCCACTCGCCGCCGCCCACCGGCAACGCACGGATCGCTGCGCCGTCGAGTCCCTGCACCATCCGCGCCCGCCAGAGCGTCGTGGTCTCCAGCTCCAGGCGCACGGCCTCGGCGGCGTCGGGACCGCCGTACTCGAACGACAGCACCGCCGGTCCCGCCGCTCGCAGCACACCGGGCCGCCAGTGCGTGCGCGTCAGGGCCTCGGCCCACCGCCGGGCGCGCAGCAGGGACCCGATCCCGATGGCGACCGCCGTCGGCGCGATCAGCAGCAGCGCGACGACCGCGAGCCCGAGCACGGGCACCCGGCGCCCGGTGTCCTCGGCGACCCCGGCGGCGGCCACCCCGACCAGCACGGCGACGACGGCCGCGACCGCTCCGCCGGCCACCCAGCGCAGCGCCCCGCCGCGGTAGGCGGTGAGCGCCGCGGCGGTGGCGGGGTCGTCGGCGGCCGGCTGCACGCGGCCATCGTCGCAGGCGCCGTACCGTGGACCGGATGTCCGTCGAACTCCCCGCGACCCTGGCCGGCTGGCTGCGCACCCGCAGCGACGCCCAGGTCGCCGCGCTGCTGGCGGCCCGGCCCGACGTCGCGCGGCCCGCGCCGTCGGACGTCGTGGCACTGGCCAGCCGGCTCGCCGTGCCCGTGTCCGTGGACCGGGCCCTCGACGAGCTCGACGCGGCCACGCTGCAGGTCCTGGACGTCGTGCTGCTCGCGCCCACCGACGGGGTGGAGGCCGCGGAGCTGTTCGCCGCGCTGCCCGAGGTGCCCGAGGACGTGCTGAGCGGGGCGATCGACGCGCTGACGACGCGCGCCCTGCTCTGGGGGGACGACGTCCTGCACGCCCCCGACCCGGTGCGCCGCGCGGTCCGGCACCCCGCCGGGCTCGGCCGGCGCGCCGCGGAGCTGCGGCTGGTGCTCCCGACCGACCTCTCCGCGGCGGTCGCCGAGCTGCCCGCCGACGAGCGCGACGTCCTCGACCGCCTGTCGGGGAGCCGGCCGGTCGGCCACCTGCCCGACAACGCCGGCGGTCCGGCCACCCCCGCGCGCCGGCTGCTGCAGCGCGGCCTGCTCGCCCGCATCGACGCGCTCAACGTGGAGCTGCCCCGCGAGGTGGGCCTGCTGCTGCGCGGGGACCGGCCCTACGGCCCGCCGCGGATGCGACCCGAGCCCGCGGTCGTCACCCGGGACACCGCGACCCTGGACCGGCGCGCGGCCGGCGCGGCACTGGAGACCGTCGGCCGGATCGGGGAGCTCCTCACGCTGCTCGAGGAGGAGCCGGCGGGACTGCTGCGCAGCGGCGGGGTCGCCGTCCGCGACCAGAAGCGCATCGCCCGCACGCTGCACGTCGACGAGGCCGACGCCGGCTGGCTGCTCGAGCTGGCCCACGCCGCCGGGCTGCTCGACGTCGGCGGTCCGCACCGCGACGAGTGGCTGCCCACCCGCGCCTACGACGTCTGGCGCGAGCAGGACCTCGCCGACCGCTGGGCCACGCTGGTCGGCGGCTGGCTCGAGAGCACCCGGATCCCGTCGCTGGTCGGGCAGCGCGACGTCGCCGGCAAGGCGGTCAACGCCCTCTCCCCCGACCTCGTCCGGCACACCGCCGCCGGCATCCGGCGCGGCGCGCTGGCCGCGCTCGCCGAGTACCCGCCGGGGTCGGGCCTCGAGCCCGACGAGCTGGTGGACCTGCTGCGCTGGCGCACACCGCGGCGGGCCGACCGCCTGGCCCCGGTGCCCGCGATGCTCGACGAGGCCACCCGGCTGGGGGTCCTCGTCGGGGGGGTGCTGTCCACCGGTGGCCGCGGGCTGCTGACCGCCGGCGAGGACGGCGCCGCCGACGGCATGCGCGGGCTGCTGCCCGACCCGGTCGACCACGTGCTGGCCCAGCCCGACCTCTCGCTGGTCGCGCCCGGCCCGCTGGTCGCCGAGCTGGCCGACACCCTCGCGGTCGTCGCCGACGTGGAGTCCTCCGGTGGGGCGACGGTCTTCCGCGTCTCCGAGGCCAGCGTCCGCCGCGCCCTGGACGCCGGCTGGTCGGCGACCGACCTGCACGAGTTCTTCGCCCGCGCCTCCCGGACGCCGGTGCCGCAGGCCCTGGACTACCTGGTGGACGACGTCGCCCGCCAGCACGGCCGCATCCGCGTCGGGTCGATCGAGAGCTACGTCCGCTCCGACGACCACGGGCTGCTCTCCCAACTGCTCAACGACCGGCGTGCTGCCAACGCCGAGCTCCGCCGCCTGGCCCCCGGTGTCCTGGTCTCCGGCCTGGGCGCCGACGAGGTGCTCACCGTGCTGCGCGAGGCGGGGTACTCCCCGGCGGGCGAGTCCGCCGGCGGCGCCGTCCTCACCCGGCCCCCGGCCCGCCCGCGGGCGCTCGGCCGCAAGCCCACGACGGCGACCACGGCCGCGCCCCGGCCGCTCACCGAGGCCGAGCTGGCCGCGACCGTGCGGGAGATCCGGGCCGGCGACGCCGCGCTCTCGGCCCGCCGCGGGGAGGCCGTCCGGCAGGTGCCGGGCGTGACCACCGCCGGCACGCTGGAGCTGCTGTCCCGGGCCATCCGCGGCGGCCTGCCGGTGTGGCTGGGCTACGTCGACGCGCAGGGCAGCGGCAGCCAGCGGGTGGTGCAGCCGGTGTCGCTGGGCGGTGGGTTCCTGCAGGCGTTCGACGAGGGCCGGGGCGAGACCCGCACCTTCGCCGTCCACCGGATCACCTCCGTGGCGCTGGTCGACGACGACGCTCCCGCGGGTTGAGCCGCACCGCCGACCGTCGAGCCGCGCCACGACCCGGCTCAACGGTCACGGACGCGGCTCGACCCTCGTCGTCGAACGTGGTGGTGAGCGTGCTCCGGTAGGCCGCTCCGGGGGGCGAGACCGTCGGCTCGACGGGATCGGTGCTCGCGGGCCAGAACCGCACCGCCCGGTACCCGTGGCCGCCCTGCTCGGCCTGCTCGTACTCGAGCGTGACGACGTCGCCCGCGGTGGCCGACTCGTACCCGTCGCCGATGGCGAGGGCGGAGTAGTGCGCCCAGCAGCCGCCGGGCACGATGGTGACACCGCCGTCAGCGGTTCAGTACCGCCTCGATGTCCCGGGCGGTGGCCGCCAGCGCCGCGACGATCTGCGGCAGGCGCTCCTCGGAGAACCGTGAGCTGGGCATGGACACCGACACCGCCGCCTCGGCCCGGCGCCCGTCGGGCCGGATCGGCCGGCCCACCGCGGTCAGCCCGGCCTCGGTGCGCCCCACGTTGAGCGCGAAACCGTTCTCCCGGACGGCGCGCAGCTCGGTCCGCAGCGCGGCGAGATCCGGGCCGCCGGCCCCGACGAACCGCTCGGCGAGCTCCTCGTCGGGCAGGTCGGCGAGCAGCACCTTGCCGCCGGAGGTGAGGTGGGCCGGGAAGACCATGCCCTCGCGGTCACCGACCCGCAGCGCCCGGCTGCACTCCACGGAGGCGACGAAGCGGACCAGGTCCCCGGCGAGGACCTGCACGTTCGCCGTCTCCTCCACCCGCTCGACCAGCGCGGTCAGGTGCGGCACGACCACCGGCCGCAGGGCGGGCACGGGCGCGGAGGGGCGGAGGCCCGGCGAGAGCGCCGGCCCCACGGCGTAGCGCCGGTCGGCCAGCTGGGTGGCGAAGTCCCGGTACACCAGCATCGCCAGCAGCCGGTGCGCCGTGGACCGGGCGACGCCCAGTCGCTCGGCGGCCTCGCTGACGGTCATCGGACCCTCCACCTGCAGGGCCACTGCCAGCTGCAGGGCGGCGTCGACGCTCGCGATGGCGTAGGACGGCCGGTTCTTCACAGCAGAATCGTATGGGCTGCCCGGCTCCGGAGCGCTCACGCTGGACGGCGTGACCCAGGTGGCCTCCCCCGTCTCCCTGACCGCCGTCGACGCGCCGGGCCAGCCGACCCCGAGCCCGGAGCTCGAGCAGCTGTACCGCGGGTTCGAGCGGGAGCTGCTGGTGCCGCTGTGGACCGAGATCAGCGGGCTGATGCCCGTGCACCCGCAGTCGAAGGCTGCGCCGCACCTGTGGCGCTGGCAGAACCTCCTGGAGCTCGCCGACCGCGCCGGGCACCTGGTGCCGGTCGGCCGCGGCGGCGAGCGGCGGGCGATCGCCCTGGCCAACCCGGCGCTGGGCGGGCGGCCCTACGCCACCCCGACGCTGTGGGCGGCCATCCAGTACCTGATGCCGGGCGAGGACGCCCCCGAGCACCGGCACACCCAGCACGCGTTCCGCTTCGTCGTCGAGGGCGACGGGGTGTGGACCGTCGTCGACCGCGACCCGGTGCCGATGACCCGCGGCGACTTCCTGCCGCAGGGCGGCTGGATCTGGCACGCCCACCACAACGCCGCCCAGCACCCGATGGCCTGGATCGACGGCCTGGACATCCCGTTCCAGTACGCCACCGAGACCCAGTTCTTCGAGTTCGGCCGCGACGCGATCAGCGACGCCGAGCGGATCTCCCCCGAGCGGTCGCGTGCCCAGCGGCTGTGGGGCCACCCGGGCCTGCGACCGGTGTCGGTGCCGGGCCCGCAGCCGTCCAGCCCGCTGCTGAACTACCGCTGGGTGGACACCGACGCCGCGCTGACCGACCAGCTGGAGCTGGAGGACGAGGGGTTCCCCGGCACGGTGGAGCCGGGTCACGCCGCCGTCCGGTACACGAACCCGACCACCGGCGGCGACGTCCTGCCGACCATCCGCACCGAGATGCACCGGGTGCGCCGCGGGACCGAGACGGCGCCGCGGCGGGAGGCCGGCTCCTCGGTGTTCCAGGTCTTCGACGGCACCGGGACGGTGACCGTCGGCGAGACCTCCTGGCGGGTGGAGCGCGGCGACATGTTCGTCGTCCCCTCGTGGGAGCCGCTGTCGATCCGCTCGGAGGCGTCGGCGTCGGACTCCGACTCGGGCGCGCTGGACCTCTTCCGGTTCAGCGACACCCCGATCCTCGCCGCGCTCGGCCTCGACCGGGTCTCGGTGGACGCCGGCCGATGAGCCCGGACGTCCTCGTCGTCGGCGGGGGCATCGGCGGGCTGGCCAACGCCCTGGCGCTGACCCGGACGGGGCTTCAGGTGCGGCTGCTGGAGCGCGCCGCCGAGTTCGGCGAGGTCGGCGCCGGCCTGCAGATCGCGCCCAACTGCACCCGCATCCTCGAGTCGTGGGGACTGCTCGACCGGGTGCTGGAGCTCGGGGTCCGGCCGGAGGCCCTGGTCATGCGGGACGCACTCGATGGCTCCCTGCTCACCCGGCTCGACCTCGCCGACGCCCGGTCGCGCTACGGGTCGCCCTACGTCGTCATCCACCGCAGCGACCTGCACGCCACGCTGCTGGACGCCTGCCGCGACGCCGGGGTCGACCTGGTCACCGGCGTCCAGGTCAGCGGCTACGAGCCGCTCGACGACGGCGCCGCGGTGCTGCACGAGGCCGGGAGGGAGACCGCGCCCGTGGTGCTCGCCGCCGACGGGCTCACCTCCCTCGCCCGGGGGCTCCTCAGCGACGACGAGCCGGTCAGCTCCGCCTACGTCGCCTACCGGGGCGCGATCCCGGCCGAGCAGGTGGCGTCGATGGACGTGTCGATGTCCGAGGTCGTCGTGTACGTCGGTCCGCACTGCCACTTCGTGCAGTACCCGCTGCGCCGCGGCGAGGTGTTCAACCAGGTCGCGGTGTTCCGCTCGTCGAAGGCCCTGGCGGGCCGCGAGGACTGGGGGACGCCGGACGAGCTGGACGCCGCCTTCGCCGGCACCTGCGCGCAGGTGCGCGCCGGCCTCCCGCTGATGTGGCGCGACCGCCGGTGGCGGATGTTCGACCGCGAGCCCCTCGACACCTGGGTCCGCGGCCGGCTCGCGCTCACCGGGGACGCCGCGCACCCACCGCTGCAGTACCTGGCGCAGGGGGCGGTCATGGCGATGGAGGACGCCTGGGTGCTCGCCACGCACGTCGGGGACCAGGTCGCGGCCGGGACGCTGGACTGGGACGCCGCCCTCGCCGCCTACGAGGCGGTCCGGACCGGGCACTGCCGACGGGTGCAGACCACCGCCCGCGCGTGGGGCGAGCTGTGGCACCTCACCGGCGCCGACCGTCTCTGGCGCAACGAGGTGCTGCGCGCCCGCGACGTGCACGACTACGCGTTCGTCGACTGGCTCTACGGGCCCACGGCGCTCACGCCGGACCAGGAGCCGCCGATGTTCACGCCGATCCCGCGCGGGACCGCCGTCCCCTCGCGGGGCAAGCTGGCGGGATGACCGACGGCACCAGCATCCAGGAGCGGCTCTTCCCGGAACTGACCTGCTTCGGCTGCGGGCAGGCCAACCCCGAGGGCCTGCGGCTGCGCAGCTACCCGAGCGGGGACGGCGTGACCGCGACCTTCACGCCGTGGCCGCAGCACGACAACGGCCTCGGCTACCTCAACGGCGGGATCATCTCGACGGTCCTGGACTGCCACAGCGCCGCGGCCGTGATGCACGAGGCCGACGTCCGGGGGTGGGGCCCGCTGCCCGGGGCCTCGCTGGCGTACGTGACCGCCGGCCTCGACGTCCGCTACCTCCGCCCGGCGCCGCTGACCGAGCCGGTGACGCTGCACGCGGTGGTGACCGAGGCGGCGGAGGCGGAGATGACCGTGGACGTGCAGCTGCACTGGGACGGCAAGCCCCGCGCCACCGCCGTCGCCTCCTGGAAGCGCTGGCGCCCCCGCTGACTCGGCCCTCTCGCAGGGGCCCGCCGCGAGCGGAGCGAGGGTCGGGGGGCGAGGGGGTCCTTCCTGGAAGGGGCTGTCGGCCCACGGCGTTACCTTGGGTAGTCCGGCGCGCGCCCTTCGCGCGCCGTCGTCCCCGATCGAAGGACTGCCTGCGTGAGTGACGGCCCCCTGATCGTCCAGTCGGACAAGACCCTCCTGCTGGAGGTCGACCACCCGCTGGCCAAGGAGTGCCGGGCGGCGATCGCGCCGTTCGCGGAGCTGGAGCGCTCCCCCGAGCACGTGCACACCTACCGGGTCACCCCGCTCGCGCTGTGGAACGCCCGAGCGGCCGGCCACGACGCCGAGCAGGTCGTCGACGCGCTGGTGCGGTACTCCCGCTACCCGGTGCCGCATGCCCTGCTGGTCGACGTCGCCGACACGATGGACCGCTTCGGCCGGCTCACCCTGGCCAACAACCCGGTGCACGGGCTGGTGCTCACCACCACCGACCGCGCGGTGCTCGAGGAGGTCGTGCGCTCGAAGCGCGTGGCCCCGATGATCGGCGCGCGGATCGACTCCGACACGGTCGTCGTCCACCCCTCCGAGCGCGGCCGGCTCAAGCAGGCGCTGCTCAAGGTCGGCTGGCCCGCGGAGGACCTCGCCGGGTACGTCGACGGGCAGGCCCACCCGATCGAGCTCGACCAGAGCGGCTGGCACCTGCGCGACTACCAGCAGGAGGCCGTCGAGGGCTTCTGGGCGGGTGGCTCGGGCGTCGTCGTCCTCCCCTGTGGCGCGGGCAAGACGCTGGTCGGCGCCGCGGCGATGGCCGAGGCCAAGGCGACCACGCTGATCCTGGTGACCAACACCGTGGCCGGGCGGCAGTGGAAGCGCGAGCTCATCGCCCGCACGTCACTGACCGAGGAGGAGATCGGCGAGTACTCCGGCGAGCGCAAGGAGATCCGCCCGGTCACCATCGCGACGTACCAGGTGATCACCACCCGCCGGAAGGGCGAGTACCGGCACCTGGACCTGTTCGACGCGCAGGACTGGGGCCTGATCGTCTACGACGAGGTGCACCTGCTGCCGGCGCCGATCTTCCGGCTGACCGCCGACCTGCAGTCCCGCCGGCGGCTCGGCCTGACGGCGACGCTGGTCCGCGAGGACGGGCGGGAGGACGACGTCTTCTCGCTCATCGGCCCGAAGCGCTACGACGCCCCGTGGCGCGACATCGAGGCGCAGGGCTACATCGCCCCGGCCGAGTGCATCGAGGTGCGGGTCAGCCTCGACGACGAGGAGCGGATGACCTACGCCGTCGCCGAGCCCGAGGAGCGGTACCGGATCGCGGCGACCGCGACCTCGAAGCTGCCGGTCATCCGGCGGGTGCTGGACCGGCACCCCGACGAGCAGAAGCTCGTGATCGGCGCGTACCTCGACCAGCTCGAGGAGCTCGGCCGCGCGCTCGACGCCCCGGTCATCCAGGGATCGACGACGAACAAGGAGCGGGAGAAGCTCTTCGACGCCTTCCGCGCCGGCGAGATCAAGACCCTCGTCGTCTCCAAGGTCGCCAACTTCTCCATCGACCTGCCCGAGGCCGCGGTCGCCGTGCAGGTGTCGGGGACCTTCGGCTCCCGGCAGGAGGAGGCCCAGCGCCTCGGCCGGGTGCTCCGCCCCAAGGCCGACGGCCGGCAGGCGCACTTCTACACCGTGGTCAGCCGCGACACCCTCGACAGCGAGTACGCCGCCCACCGGCAGCGCTTCCTCGCCGAGCAGGGCTACGCGTACACGATCGTCGACGCCGACGACCTGGCCGGCCCGGGCGAGGTCAACGGCCCCGACTGGGTGGACGAGCCCGCCGACTGATGAAGGACCCCCTCGCCCCCCGACCCTCGCTCCGCTCGGGCCGGGCCTCTGCGAGCGGGCCGAAAACACGTCGACGCGGCTGATGGGGGGGTGGTGGGGTCTCGGGCGTGACCTCGCCCGACCCCGTCGACCTGCTGGTGCTGCCCGACGGGCTCACCGCCCGCCGTCCCACCGAGGCCGACCACGCGCGCGTCCAGGCGACGCTCGGCGACTGGTGGGGACACCTCGGCGGGGAGTTCGGCGACCTGCAGCGGGCGCTGCTGCTGCCCCGGTTGTTCTTCCAGCACTTCACCGCGACCAGCACGCTGGTCGAGGACGCCGACGGACGCATCGCAGCCTTCCTCGTCGGCTTCCTCTCCCCCGACCGGCCGGCCGCCTACGTCCACTTCGTCGGCGTCGACCCGGCGATGCGCGGCACCGGGCTGGGCCGGCGGCTCTACGAGGCCTTCTTCACCGCCGCGACCGCTCGCGGCGCCCGCGAGGTCCGCTGCATCACCGGCCCGGCCAACCGCGACTCGGTCGCCTTCCACACCCGCATGGGCTTCGTACTGGAGCCCGGGGACCGCGAGGAGGACGGCATCCCGGTGCACTCCGACTACGACGGCCCCGGCCTCGACCGCGTCAGCTTCGTGCGCCCGCTCCCCTGAGCACGCCGGCCAGTCGCGCCATGCCCTCGGCGATCTGGTCGGGGGTGTTCGTGGTGAACGACATCCGCAGCGTGGCCCGGTCCGGCGTCCCGGCGAAGAACGGCGCACCCGGCACGAACGCGACGTCGGCGCGGACGGCCTGCTCCAGCAGCGCCGCGGTGTCGACGTCCCCCGGCAGCCGGACCCAGGTGAACATGCCGCCGTCCGGGTCGGTCCACGTGCTGCCGTCCGGCAGCGTGCCCGGCATCGCGGCCATCATCGCGTCGCGGCGCTCGACGTAGGCCGCGCACAGCCGGGCCACGTGCGCGTCGACGTCGGTGGCGGCGAGCCACGCGGCGGCCGCGGCCTGGTCGACCGTCGAGGTGTGCAGGTCGGCGGCCTGCTTGGCCACCGTCAGCGCCGGGAGGACCGACGCCGGAGCCCGCAGCCAGCCGATCCGCAGACCGGGCGCGGCGACCTTGGAGAAGCTGCCGAGGTGCAGGACCCGGTCCTCCCCCGCCGGCTCGGCCGCCAGTGGCCGCTCCGCCGTCCCGCGGTAGCGCAGCTCGCCGTACGGGTCGTCCTCCACCACCCACATCCCCGACGACGCGGCGATCTCGGCGACGGCGGTACGGCGCTCGGCGGGCAGCGTGCGGCCGGTCGGGTTGGCGAAGGTGGGCACCAGGTAGAGCAGCGCCGGGCGCTCGGCGGCGACGACGTCGGCCAGCGCGTCCGGGTCGATGCCGTGCTCGTCGGAGCGGACCGGCACGATCCGCGCCCCGGCGAGCTGGAAGCACTGCAGCGCGGCGAGGTAGGTCGGCTCCTCGACGGCGACCACGGCCCCCGGGTCCAGCAGCGCGGTGGCGACCAGCGTCAGCGCCTGCTGGGAGCCGGTGGTCACGAGGAGGTCGCCGGCGGTGGTGGGCAGCCCGCGCGCGGTCATCCGCTCGGCCACGAGGGCGCGCAGGCGGGCGTCCCCCTCGGTCGGTGCGTACTGCAGGCTGCGGCGGGCCCGGTCGTCGGACAGCGCGGAGTCGAAGGCGGCACGGAGCCCCGTGACGTCGAAGAGCTCCGGCGCGGGCAGGCCGCCGGCGAAGGAGATGACCTCCGGCCGCTCCAGCAGGGCGAGCAGTTCCCGGACGGGTGAGCTGGCGACGCCGCGCAGCCGTGCGGCGAGGGCTGGCGTGGGGCGGGACGGGACGACGGCGGACACGGACGGCTCCTGCGGGTGCCTCGACGGGGGTGGGGAGTCCGGCGCGGAGGGCGGGTGGTGTGCCGCGGGTCGACGCGCTCGGTCGGGCTGCCTGGTCGAGGAGCTCGGGGTCAGACTAGCCACCGTCGTCCGGTCCGCCACCGACTTCCGGCCGGGTCGCGGCACCGCTCCGGATGCCCGCGCGGCGCGCCGGTCCTAACCTGCGGGGATGGCCGATGTCTCGGACCTCGTACGCCGCCGTCTGTGGGAGCTGCGACGCAGCCCGCAGGAAGCGGCGCGGCGGTCGCGCTGGGAGATCCCGGCCCAGGTGCTGGAGCTCATGGCGCGCGGCGGCAGCAGCTTCGTCGCCGAGCGCCTGGCCCGTCCCCTGGCCCGGGCGCTGGACGTCCCGGAGTCCCGGCTGCGCCGCGTCGCGGAGCTCCCCCAGGTGCCCGACCCGCGCGCCGAGATCGACACGCGGCCCCACCTCACGGTGGTCCGGCAGGAGCGCTGAGCCCTCCCGGGACGGCTGGGGACGCCGGGACCCGCGAGGCCGGACGGACCGGTCCGCTCGGGCATGACGCTCGCCACACCCCGAGGCACTTCGCGCGCGAAAGTCCAGGTCAGCGGCGTGCCGGTCGAGCGCTATACGTCGTCGGGAGGCGGCCGCGCAAGCCAGATCCGGTTGGGCGTGTCTCCTCCCCGGACGGCAGGATGGACCCCGACATGGGGAGTGCAGCACGTGCGGAGGCGGTCGCCCCGCAGACCACCAGCCGGCCGCTCCGCGTATGGCAGCAGGCCGCGCTGAGCCAGTACGAGGAGCAGTCCCCCAAGGACTTCCTCGTCACCGCGACCCCGGGCGCCGGCAAGACGACCTTCGCCCTGACCCTGGCCGCCCGGCTGCTCTCGCGCCGCGAGGTCGCCCGCGTCGTCGTCGTCGCGCCGACCGACCACCTGCGCCTGCAGTGGGCCGAGGCCGCCGACGCGATGGGCATCGTGCTCGACCCGAACCTGACCAACGCCGTCGGCCCGGTCCGCGCCGGCACGCAGGGCTACGTCACGACGTACGCCCAGGTCGCGGGCAAGCCGATGCTGCACGCGGCCCGCGCCACCGCGGTGAAGTCGCTGGTCATCCTCGACGAGGTGCACCACGCCGGCGACGGCCTCTCCTGGGGCGAGGCGGTCGAGGAGGCCTACGGCATGGCCGCCCGCCGACTCTGCCTGACCGGGACGCCGTTCCGCACCAAGCCCGACGAGCGCATCCCCTTCGTCCGCTACGAGGAGGACACCTTCGAGGGCGAGGCCGGGGGCCTGGTCAGCCGCGCCGACTACACCTACGGCTACAAGGAGGCGCTGGCCGACAACGTCGTCCGCCCCGTCGTCTTCGCCGCCTACACCGGCACCTCGCGCTGGCGGAACTCCGCCGGCGAGGTCGTCGCCGCCTCCCTCTCGGAGGCCGGCACCAAGTCCGTGGAGATGCAGGCCTGGCGCACCGCGCTGGATCCCAAGGGCCAGTGGGTCCCGCACGTCATCGCCGCGATGGACGACCGGATCACGCACCTGCGCGAGGAGGGCGGCATGCCCGACGCCGCCGGTCTGATCCTCGCCAGCGACCAGGACGACGCCCGCGCCTACGCCAAGATCGTCCGCCGGGTGACCGGCAAGGCGCCGGAGCTGATCCTCTCCGACGACCCCAAGGCGTCGAAGAAGATCGAGCGCTTCGCCACCGGGTCCGCCCGGATCGCCGTCTGCGTCCGCATGATCTCCGAGGGCGTCGACGTCCCCCGCGCCGCCGTGCTGGCCTGGATGACCTCCTACCGGACGCCGCTGTTCTTCGCCCAGGCCGTCGGCCGCGTGGTCCGCTCCCGCGCCTCCCACGAGTCGGCGACGGTGTTCCTCCCCGCGGTGCGGCCGCTGCTGTCGCTGGCCGCCTCCATGGAGGAGCAGCGCAACCACGTCATGCCCCCGCCCAAGAGCCAGCCCGACGAGGAGCTCGAGGCGCTCGACCTGCCGCCGCGGGAGCCGCGCGAGGGCGAGATGAAGCAGTGGGAGGCGCTGGAGGCCGACGCCCGCTTCGCCCACGTGCTGCACAGCGGGACCGCGCACACCGGTGAGGGCTCGGGCGCCGTCGCCCTGGCGCCCGAGGACGACGACTTCCTCGGCATCCCCGGCCTGCTCACCCCCGCGCAGACGGCGGAGCTGCTGGCCAGGCGGGACGACGAGCTGCGGCTGCGCATCGCGCAGAGCCACCGCGTCGACGACAGCGACTTCATGCTCGTCGAGGACCACCCCGAGGAGGACGACGCCGGCCGCTCCTGGCGCGACGCCGCGGAGCTCCGCCGGGAGATCAACCGCCTGGTCAGCCGGGTGTCGGCGAAGACCTCGACCCCGCACGCCGTGGTGCACACCCAGCTCCGCCAGTACGTGCCGGGACCGCCGTCGGCGTCGGCGTCGGTCGACGTGCTGCGCGCCCGCCGGGAACGCCTCCGCACGATGCTCTGACACCGCGGCCCTCCGGACCGCACCGCGGCCACGTGCCGTCCCGACCACCGTGGAGCCCCCTCGTCGCAACCGCCGAGGACCCTCCGGGCCCCTCAGCGGTCACGACACGGGCAGCAGGCCCCGGGCCGCGGCGATCGCCACCGCCTCGGTGCGGCTGCCGGCGCCGAGCTTGGCCAGGATGTTGCTGACGTGCACGCTCGCCGTCTTCTCGCTGATGTAGAGCTCGGCGCCGATCTGCCGGTTGGTGCGCCCGCGGGCCAGCAGCGCCAGGACCTCCACCTCCCGCGGGGTGAACACCGCTGTCGCGTCGGGCACCCGCCCCAGGCCCGGGAGGGCCACCGGCAGCCGCCCCCGCCGCGCCAGCGCCGTCACGGCCTCGAGCAGCGGCGCGGCACCCAGCCGCACGGCGACCTCCGCGGCCTGCTGCAGCTCCGCGGCGGCGGTCTCCCGCTCCCCCGCGGCCAGCAGCGCCTCGGCCAGCCGCCACCGGGACCGGGCCTGCTCGTACACGTGCCCGTACCCGAACGCCTCCACGGCGGCCCGCCACGCCTCCGGGGACGAGCGCCCGTGCAGCCGCCCGACCTCGGCCTCGACCCGCGCCAGCCACGCCGCCGCCTCCGGGCCGTACTCCCCGACGTCGCGCCGGTGGTCGGCCACCGCCGCGTGCGCCAGCGCCGCGAGCTCCTCGCCGCGGGCGACCCACCGGCCGGCGCCGTCGGCGTCCGACCCGGCGGCGTCCGCCAGCGCGGCCAGGCCGAGGGCCACCAACCGGACGACGCCCAGTCGGTTGCTGCCCCACAGGGCCCGCATCTGGGCGGCCGCCCCCTCCACCTCGGCGACGGCCACCTCGGGGGCGCCGTCGCGGGCGGCCAGCTCGATCGCGGCACCGGCCGTGGCGAGCATCAGCAGGACGTGCGCCTCCAGCCGGGAGGCGAGCCCGCGCGCCCACGCCAGCCGCTCGGCGGCCGCGGGATCGCCGCGGCCCACCCGGACCAGCAGGCCGGCGGCGCGGACGTGCGCCGACATGTCGGGCACCCGCGCCAGCCGCTCGGCCAGCGCCAGGCTGCCGTCCCAGTCCCCGGTGACGTACCGGGCCACCACGCCGAGGTGCCGGAGCTCGGCCGCGTAGAACGTCCACGGCAGGCCGAGCGACTCGGCGTGCTCGAGCGCGGTGTCGACCCAGCGCAGCGCCGTCGCCACGTCACCCGCCTCGTACGGGACGACGGCCAGGTTGAACAGCACGCGGATCTCGACGTCGCGGTCACCGGACCGGCGCGCCCGGGCCAGCGCCTCCTCCAGCTGCGCCACGACGGCCTCCAGGGAGGCGCCCCGGCTTCCCGATCCGCCCCGGGCGCGGGCGAGGGTCACCGCGGTGTCGGCCCAGGCGCTGTCCAGGCCCAGGGCGTCGGCGGCGGCCAGGGCCTCCTCGGCGGCGGCGTCGCCGTCGGCCCACCGGTCCATGTCGTAGGAGGTGCGCGCGTGGGTGGCCGCGGCCCAGGTCCGCACCACCGACGGCGGGGACGCCGGCACCAGCTCCATCGCCCGGGAGCTCTCCGCGTGGGCGGCGGCGGAGTCCTCGATGCGGCCCAGCGCCTGCGCGAGCGTGTAGTGCACCCGTGCCCGCGCGGTCGGGTCCCCGTCGGGCTCGAGCACCTCCTGGGCGGCGCGCAGGAGGGCGACCCCCCGATGCAGCTCACCGCCGGCGCGAGCCGCGGCCGCCGCCTCCAGCAGCAGGTCGGCATGTGCCCGGCCGGTGAGCGCGGCGGCGTCGGGCACGGCCGGCCACAGCGCCAGGGCGGCCTCCAGGTGCTGGAGCTGCTCGGCCGGGGCGCCCACGCAGGCGGCGTCGGCGGCGGCCTCGAGGGAGGCGGCCAGCGCCGTCGGCAGGTCGTTGCTCTCCCGCGCGTGGTGGGCCCGTTCGGCGGCGGTGCCGGCGCCGGGCTCGGCGGCCAGGTGGGCGGCCACGGCGGCGTGCAGCCGCACCCGCTCCCCCGGCAGCAGGTCGGCCAGGACGGCCTCCCGCAGCAGCGCGTGCCGGAAGCGGTAGCGCCCGTCGGTCGACACCACCAGCAGGTGGGAGTGCACCGCCTCGGTCAGCGCCGGCTCCAGCCCTGCCGGCGCCAGCCCGGAGACGGCGGCGACCAGCTCGTGCCGAACCTCGCGACCGGCCACGGCCGCCGCCCGCAGCACCTGCTGCGCGTCGGGCCCCAGCCGCTCCACCCGCGCGAGGAGGACGTCGGTCAGGGCCAGCGGCAGGCTCTCCCCCGCCAGCCCCGCGGCCAGCAGCTCCTGCGCGTAGAAGGCGTTCCCCTCCGCGCGGGCCACGACGTCCTCGACCGTCTCCTCCGGCACCCCGTCGGCCAGATCACGCACGAGCTGCCCGACCGCCGGGCCCGGCAGCGGCGCCAGCTCCAGCCGCTCGACGCCGGGCAGCCGCACCAACTCGGCGAGCAGCGGCCGCAGCGGGTGCCGCCGGTGCAGGTCGTCGGCGCGGTAGGAGGCCACCACGACGACCGGCTCCTCCACCAGCCTCGCCAGCAGGTAACGCAGCAGGTCGCGGCTGGAGCGGTCGGCCCAGTGCAGGTCCTCCACGACCAGCACCAGCGGCGCCTGCACGGCCACCTCCGCCAGCAGCGCGGCGACCGACTCGAACAGCTGCAGCCGGCCGTCGTCGGCCGGCTGGCGGCCGGACAGCGGGCGCCCCAGGTCGGCCGCGTCCCCGGCCGGCGGGGCCGGCGACGGGACGACGGCCCGTCCCGCCAGCAGCCCGGCCAGCGCCGCCCGCTCGGCGGCGGGGTCGCTCGCCAGCGGGCGCAGCAGGTCGACGAACGGCAGATAGGGCAGCCCGACGTCGCCCAGGTCCACGCAGTGCCCGGTCAGCACGCGCAGCCCGCGCTGCGAGGCCCGGGCGCAGAGCTCGTCGAGCAGCCGGGTCTTGCCCACACCGGCGTCACCGGCCAGCAGGACGCCCGCCCCGTGACCGCCGGCCGCCCGGTCGACCGCCGCCAGCAGCCGGGCGAGTTCGACGTCCCGGCCGACGAGCGGACGGTCCTCCCACTGCGGCACGCCCGGCATGGTGGCACGGGCCGCCGACGGTGCCGACCGGGTTCCGCTCAGTCGGCCCGCCGGCGCCGCCGGGTCAGCCACGGGTTGCGGCGGGTGCGGCTCCCGCGGCCGAGTTCCTGCAGGACCTCGCGGCGGTAGGCCAGGTCGGCCTCGAGTCCGGGGTTGGGATAGGCGCTGTACACGACCGGCTCCTCGTCGTCGTCTCGTTCCTGGACGAGACCGACGGTGGTCCTGAGGGGGCGGCCGGGGCATCGGGCGACCACGCACGGATCCGGGCCCGGGAACGGCTGAGGCCCCTCAGGAGGGTTCCTGAGGGGCCTCAGCCGTGGGGCGCGATGAGGGTCCGGACCGGGCTCTGGTCGCCTCGCGGCGAGTAGCACAACACGGCTCCAGGCCCCCGGCCGGAGCCGGGGCGGTAGTCCGTGGAGGCGGTATCCAATTGGCACCCGGGGACACAGAAGGCCCGGCCCGGACGTCTCCGAGGTTACCCCTCACCGACCGACCGCGGGTGGGGTCACCCGAATCCGCGGGAGTCCTGCTTCAGCGCGGTGTCGACGGTCAGCGCCGAGGCGATGACCATGCTGGCCAGCGGCTCGGGCAGCTTGTAGTGCACCTGGACGACGTACTTGTCGGCGGTGGTGAACATCGTGCGGGCCAGGCCCTCCCAGTTCTTGGTGATCCGGGCGATCTCGGTCCCCGCGGCGTCGACGACGGAGAAGTTCCACGCCCGCCAGTTCTCCGCCTGGATGCCGCCGACCACCTGACCGGCCGCGACCAGGTCGAACCGGATCTTGCCGAAGACGTTGGCCTGCACGATCTCGCCGATCGGCATCCCGTCGGGCCGCTCGACGAGCACCCGCGACTTCATCACCTTGGCCGGCCGGGTGAGCACGAGGACGACGCCGGAGGAGTCGCGCACCTCGAGCCGGTGGGTCATGAACTGGTCGAGGCTGGAGACGAAGCGCGCCGCCTTCTTCAGCCCGCTCTGCCCGACCTGGACCACGGCGCCGATCTGCTGCCCCTGGGCGTCGAGCACCGCGTACTCGTTCGTCAGCTCGATCAGCTTGGTCTTCTGGTTCACGACCAGGACCGACTGGTCGTACAGCGAGGGGCCGTGCGCCACGGGCGCATGCACGGGCGCCTGCTGCACCGGCGCGTGCTGCTGCGGCGGCGGGGCCGGGGCGGGCGGCGGCGGCGGGGTGGCCTGCTGCTGGAGGTGCTCGGTCCAGCCCTGGCCGTCCCACCAGCGCATGCCGCCGCTGCCGCCGGGATCGGGGAACCAGCCGGGGGGCGGAGGGGGTTGCGTCACGCCGCGGGAGTCAACACCACCGCGGCCCGGAACGGATCCCGCGGGCGCGCGGCTCGCCGGTCGGGGCCGTGCCAGACTCCGCTGGTGGCCGACCTGACCGCCGCCGAGGCACGCGTCCTCTCCGCCGTCGACGCGACCTGGGCCACCGACCGGCTCGCCCGCCTGGTCGCCGTCCCCTCCGTCGGCGGGACCGCGGCCGAGGCCGAGGTGCAGCACCTGGTCGCCGACTGGCTGGACGAGCTCGGCTGCGACGTCGACCGCTGGCCCATCGACCTCGCCGCGGCGGCGGCCGCCCCCGACGCGCCGGGCCAGGAGGTGGACCGGGACGAGGCGTGGGGCGTCGTCGGCACCCTGCCCGGGGTGGACGGCGGCGACCCGGCGCTGGTCTTCTGCGGCCACACCGACGTCGTCCCGCCCGGTGACCGCGACCGGTGGACCGGGGACCCCTTCGTGCCGCGGATCTCCGGCGGCGAGCTGCACGGCCGCGGGGCGTGCGACATGAAGGGCGGGCTGGTCTCCGCGCTCGCCGCCCTGGCCGCGATCCGCACCGCCGGCGTCCGGCTGGCCCGGCCGGTCGCGCTGCACGCCGTGGTCGGCGAGGAGGACGGCGGTCTCGGCGCCTGGGCCACGCTCGTGCGGGGACACCGCGGCGACGCCTGCGTCATCCCCGAGCCCACGCACGGCTCGGTCACCACGGCCGCGGCCGGCGCCCTCACCTTCCGGCTCCGGGTGCACGGCGCCGCTGCGCACGCGGCCATGCGGGACCGCGGCGTCAGCGCCGTGGAGCTGTTCGCCGCCCTGCACGCCGACCTGCTCGCCTTCGAGGCGGAGCGGCAGCTGGGCGCCGACCCGCGCTTCGGCGAGGCCCGCTACCCGTTCGGGCTGTCGATCGGCACCGTGCACGCCGGCGACTGGGCCAGCACCGTCCCCGACCTGCTCGTGGCGGAGGGCCGCTACGGCGTGCGGCTCGGCGAACCGGTGGCGGTCGCGCAGCAGGCGCTCACCGGCCGGGTGGCCGCCTTCTGCTCCGGGCACCCGTGGCTGTCCGCGCACCCGGTGGAGGTCGACTGGACGGGCGGCTCGTTCGCCAGCGGCGAGCTCACCCCCGGCTCCGAGCTGCTCCCCGAGGTCCGGGCCGCCCTGGCCGACGTCGGCGCCGGGCCGGTGCCGGAGCGGGCGGTGGCGGCCGGCACCGACCTGCGGCTGTACGCGGCCGCGGGGATCCCGACGCTGCACTACGGGCCGGGCGACCTGAACCTGGCGCACGCCCCGGCCGAGCGGGTGCCGCTGGCCGAGGTGGTCACCGCGGCGCGCGCCTTCGCGCTGCTCACCCTGCGCCGCTGCGGCACCGCCTGATGGACCTGGTCGGCTTCGACGCCTGGGCCGCTCTGGCCGGGGACTCCGCCACCTCGCGCACCGAGTGGGCGGCCGTCCTCGACGCCTGGGGACAGCCGCACCGCCGGTACCACGACCTGGCCCACCTGGCCGCCGTCCTGGGCATCGTCGGGCGGCTGGAAGAGGCGGCGCAGGACCCGGCCGCCGTCCGGCTGGCAGCCTGGTACCACGACGTCGTCTACGACCCCCGCCGCGCGGACAACGAAGAGGTGAGCGCCGAGCGGGCCCGGGCCGGGCTGCGCGGCCTGGTACCCGACGAGCGGGTCGAGGAGGTCGTGCGGCTGGTGCTGCTCACCGCCGGGCACGGGGCCGCGCCCGGCGACGCGAACGGCGCCGTCCTCTGCGACGCCGACCTGGCCGTGCTGGCCGGCCCTCCGGACGCCTATGCCGCGTACGCCTCGGCCGTGCGCGAGGAGTACGGCCACCTGTCCGACGCGGAGTTCACCACCGGGCGGATCGCCGTCCTGGAGCACCTGCTCGGCCTGGAGACGCTGTTCCGGCTGCCCGCGGTCGCCGCCGACTGGACGCCGCGCGCCCGCGCCAACCTGACCGCCGAGCTCACCCTCCTGCGGTCCCGCGCCGCTGGGGCGGGCGGGGCTTCTTGACCCTGAGCCCCGCCGCCGCCAGCCGGCTGAGCAGCTCGCGGGAGCCCACCGGCACGGCACCGGCGGCCACCGCGACCTCGTGCAGCTCCTCGGGGACGTCGTAGTGGTCGCCCTGGAACGCCCGCCGCGGGATGCCCAGCTCGGCGGCCACGAACGCGTGGAGTTCGTCGTAGGAGACGTCGCTGACCAGGTGCGACCACCGCCGTCCGCGCCACGGCCACACCGGACTGTCGATCAGCAGGGCCACCGGACGAGTCTCCCGCGCGGCGGCTAGCGTCGGCCGGGTGACGTCGGAGATCCGCTGGGGAATCGTCGGGCCGGGGCGCATCGCCGAGAGCGTGCTGCCGGACTTCGCGCACGTCGAGGGGGCCCGGGTGACCGCGGTGGCCTCCCGGTCCGCCGAGCGGGCGGCCGACTTCGCCCAGCGGCACGGCATCCCGCGGTCGCACGGCTCCTATGCGGAGATCCTCGCCGACCCCGAGGTCGACGTCCTCTACCTCGCGACGCCGCACGCCCAGCACGGCGCCGTCGCCCTCGGCGCGATCGCCGCCGGCAAGGCCCTGCTGGTGGAGAAGGCCTTCACCGCCACCCCGGAGGCGACGGCCCAGGTGATCGCGGCGGCCCGGGAGTCCGGCGTCTTCGTCATGGAGGCGATGTGGACGCGGTTCCAGCCCGCCGTGGTGGAGCTGCGCCGGCTGATCGCCGACGGTGCCATCGGCGAGGTCCGGTCCGTGCAGGCCGACCTGGGCGTCGCGCGTGAGTACGACCCCGCCGACCGGCTGTTCGCCCTCGAGCTCGGCGGCGGGGCGCTGCTCGACCTCGGGGTCTACGTCGTCTCCTTCGCGCAGATGCTGCTCGGCACGCCCGACTCGGTCACCGTCGCGGGGTCGACCTTCCCGACGGGGGCCGACGCCGAGGCCGCCCTGCTGCTCGGGTACGCCGACGGCCGCTCGGCCACCCTGACGACGTCGCTGCGGTACCCCACCCCGGGTGCCGCGCGGGTGATGGGCACCGGCGGCTGGATCGACGTGCTGCCGCGCTTCCACCACCCCGACACGATCGTGCTCAACCGCGCCGGCGCCGAGCCCGAGACCATCACCCGGCCGCAGTCGGGCACCGGCTACGCGCACGAGCTGATCGAGGTCACGGACTGCCTGCGGGCGGGGTCCCGCGAGAGCACGGTGATGCCGCTGGCCGACACGCAGGCGGTGCAGGACGTGCTCGGGCAGGCCGCGCGGGCTCTGGGCGTGGTGCACCGGGACGACCCCGCCGCCCTCTAGGTGGCGACCGGCAGCCGCTCCTCTCCGGTCCAGGCGAGCCCGGTGGCCTGCTCGGCGGTCGGGACGCGGGTGGGCGTGCGGCCGGCCCGGCGCACCGCCTCGGCGAACACCACGGCGTCCACCACGGCGTTCCCGCCCGGATCGTTGTTGAAGTAGACGAGCACGTCCTCGTCGTCGGTGTAGGTCGCGGCGAGCCGGTCCGCCCAGGTCTGCAGCACCGCCGGCGGGTAGCCCCAGCCCTCGGCGCCGGTGTGGAAGCGCAGGTAGCCCCAGTCGGCGGTGCGCCACAGCGGCGCGATCGGCTTCTCGCCGCGGTCGGCCCAGCAGAGGGCGGCGCCGTAGCGCTCCAGCAGGGTCCGTACCTCGTCGGTCCACCAGCTGTCGTGCCGGGGCTCGACCGCCACCCGCACGGTCGGCGGGAAGCAGGCGAGGCACTCCCGGAGCAGCCCGGCGTCGGCCTTGAGCGTCGGCGGCAGCTGCAGCAGGACGGCGTCCAGCCGCTCCCCCAGGCCGGTCGCGCGCTCCATCAGCCGGGCGACGGGCTCCTCGGGCTCACGCAGCCGCTTGATGTGGGTGAGGAACCGGCTGGCCTTGACCGCCCACCGGAAGTCGGCCGGCGTGCGCTGCCGCCACGCCTCGAAGGTGTGCTGCTCGGGCAGCCGGTAGAAGGCCGCGTTGCTCTCCACCGTGGCGAACAGCGCGGCGTGGTGCTCCAGCCACAGCCGCTGGGGCAGCCTGGGCGGGTACAGGCGCCCACGCCAGTCGCGGTACTGCCACCCCGACGTCCCGATGACCACGGCCACCGGGGCCGCCTACCCGCACGGAGAGACGGCGACGCGTGCCGTTCCCCCGTCCGGGGCACAGGGCTGCCCGTGCCTTCGTCCGAGCTGCCGCCCACCGTCTTCGTCCTCTTCGGCGCCACCGGGGACCTCGCTCGCCGGATGGTGCTGCCGGCCTTCTTCGACCTCGCCCGCCACGACCTCCTCCCCCGGGACTGGCGGCTGATCGGCAACGGCCGCGGCGACGTCTCGCACGAGGACTTCGCCGACCGCGTGCGCGAGGCGCTGGCCGAGTTCGGCCCCGAGCCGGGCGAGGGGCCCTGGGACGGGTTCGCGGATCGGCTGCGCTTCGCCGGTGGCGGCTTCGGCAGCGACGACCCGGGCAGCCTGCTCGACGTCCTGGCCGAGGCCCGGGAGGAGCTGGGCGACGACGTGCAGTACGTGCACTACCTCGCCGTCCCGCCGTCGGCCTTCGAGGGACTGACCCGCGGCCTGGACGCGCACGGCCTCACCGAGGGCGCCCGCGTCGTCTACGAGAAGCCCTACGGCACGTCGCCGGAGTCCTTCCGTGAGCTCGACGAGCTGGTGCTGTCGGTCCTGGACGAGGAGCAGGTCTTCCGGATCGACCACTTCCTCGGCAAGGAGGGCACCCAGGACCTGCACGTGCTCCGCTTCGCCAACGGCATGTTCGAGCACCTGTGGAGCCGCGAGCACGTCGCCGAGGTGCAGATCGACGTGCCGGAGGACCTCGACGTCGCCGACCGCGCCGAGTTCTACGACGCCACGGGCGCCGCCCTGGACATGCTGGTCACCCACCTGTTCCAACTGGCGGCCGAGGTGGCGATGGAACCGCCCGTCAGCTTCTCCCCCGCCGACCTGCTGGCGGCCCGGGAGAGCGTCCTGGACGCGTTCCGGCCACTGGCCCCCGCGGACGTGGTGCTCGGCCAGTTCGAGGGCTACCGCGACATCGACGCCGTCGCGGACGACTCGACCACCGACACCTTCGTGGCCGCCCGTCTCTGGGTCGACACCGACCGCTGGCGCGGCGTGCCCTTCCTGCTGCGCACCGGCAAGCGGATGGCGGCCAGCCAGCAGCGGGTCAGCCTGGTGATGCGGCGCCCGGACGGGCCGCTGGACGACGTCCCGGGGCACGGCAACGTGCTGACGCTGTCGCTCTCCGGCTCCGGGGCCGTGGAGCTGCGGCTGGTCGCCAAGCGGCCCGGCCCGGAGCTGGCGCTGTCGGAGGGGACCGCGGTCCTGCACCTGGCCGACGTCCCCGGTGGCACGCCCCTGCCGCCGTACGTGTCCCTGCTGCACGACGTCATGACCGGCGACCGGTCGCTGTTCACCAGCAGCGCCGGCCTCGCCCGGGCGTGGACGGCCTTCGCCCCGCTGCAGCAGCAGCCGCCCCAGGTGCAGCCCTACGCCCCCGGGTCCTGGGGGCCCGACGCCGCGACCGACCTGCCCGGGCCGTGCGGCTGGGTCCTCGGCCCCGCCTCGGGGGGTGCAGACTCCGGCGGGTGACCGCCCCCGCCCGCTTCAAGGACCTCTGCCTCGACGCGCGCGACCACCAGTCGCAGGCCGACTGGTGGTGCGCGGCGCTCGGCTACGTGCGCCGCGACGATCTCGAGCCCGACGGCGACCCGCGCCCCGCCGACTGGCCGGTGCCGATCGTCGATCGTGCCGGAGAGGGACCCCTCATCTGGATCGTGCCGGTGCCCGAGCCGAAGATCCTGAAGAACCGGATGCACGTCGACGTCGTCGGCGACACGGAGGCGCTGATCGCCGCGGGCGCGCGGCTGGTGCGCCGGCGGGACCCCGTCCCCACCCCCGACGGCATCGAGTGGGACGTGCTGGCCGACCCCGAGGGCAACGAGTTCTGCGTCTTCTCCCCCGAGGAGGGTTGAGCCGCCTCGCCGTCCCCGGGGCCGAGGCGCGACGCGGCTCCACGGTCGCCGGGGCGGGCTGAGCCGGGCCGCGGAACGCCGACAGGGGCGGCCCGCCGAAGCGGACCGCCCCCATCGAGACGTTCTGGAACGGCCCCCTCGCAGGGACCCGGGGCGCGCGGAGCGTGTCCCGGGGAGCGAGGGGGTCCTTCGATCAGAAGTCCATGCCGCCCATGCCGCCGTCGCCACCGGGCATGGCCGGGGCGTTCTTCTCCGGCTTGTCGGCGATGACGGCCTCGGTGGTGAGGAAGAGCGCCGCGATGGAGGCGGCGTTCTGCAGCGCCGAGCGGGTGACCTTGGCCGGGTCGATGATGCCGGCCGCGACCAGGTCCACGTACTCACCGGAGGCGGCGTTGAGGCCCCAGCCGGTCTCGGAGTTGCGGACCTTCTCCGCCACGACGCCGCCCTCGAGGCCGGCGTTGACGGCGATCTGCTTCAGCGGGGCCTCGAGCGCGACGCGCACGATGTTGGCACCGGTCGCCTCGTCACCCTCGAGCTCGAGCTTCTCGAACGCGACGGCCGTGGCCTGCGCGAGAGCGACGCCACCACCGGCGACGATGCCCTCCTCGACGGCGGCCTTCGCGTTGCGCACCGCGTCCTCGATGCGGTGCTTGCGCTCCTTGAGCTCGACCTCGGTCGCGGCGCCGGCCTTGATGACGGCGACGCCACCGGCCAGCTTGGCCAGGCGCTCCTGCAGCTTCTCGCGGTCGTAGTCGGAGTCCGACTTCTCGATCTCGGCGCGGATCTGGTTCACCCGGCCGGCGATCTGGTCGCTGTCGCCCGAGCCCTCGACGATGGTCGTCTCGTCCTTGGTGACGACGACCTTGCGGGCGCGGCCGAGCAGGTCGAGACCGGCGTTGTCGAGCTTGAGGCCGACCTCCTCGCTGATGACCTGGCCACCGGTGAGGATGGCGATGTCGGTCAGCATGGCCTTGCGGCGGTCACCGAAGCCGGGGGCCTTCACCGCGACGGACTTGAAGGTCCCGCGGATCTTGTTCACGACCAGGGTGGCCAGGGCCTCGCCCTCGACGTCCTCGGCGATGATGGCCAGCGGCTTGCCCGACTGCATGACCTTCTCCAGCAGCGGGAGCAGGTCCTTGACCGAGCTGATCTTCGAGTTGACGACGAGCACGTACGGGTCGTCGAGGACGGCCTCCATGCGCTCGGTGTCGGTCACGAAGTAGGGCGAGATGTAGCCCTTGTCGAAGCGCATGCCCTCGGTGAGCTCGAGCTCGAGGCCGAAGGTGTTGCTCTCCTCGACGGTGATGACACCTTCCTTGCCGACCTTGTCCATCGCCTCGGCGATGAGCTCGCCGATGGCGGGGTCGGCGGCGGAGATCGACGCCGTGGCGGCGATCTGCTCCTTGGTCTCGACGTCCTTGGCCGTCGAGAGCAGGTAGTCGGTGACCGAGGCGACGGCCTTCTCGATGCCCTTCTTCAGGGCCATCGGGTTGGCGCCGGCGGCGACGTTGCGCAGACCCTCGCGGACGAGAGCCTGGGCGAGCACGGTGGCGGTGGTGGTGCCGTCACCCGCGACGTCGTCGGTCTTCTTCGCGACCTCCTTGACGAGCTCGGCCCCGATCTTCTCCCACGGGTCCTCGAGCTCGATCTCCTTGGCGATGCTCACACCGTCGTTGGTGATCGTGGGGGCGCCCCACTTCTTCTCCAGGACGACGTTGCGGCCCTTGGGGCCGAGCGTCACCTTGACGGCGTCGGCGAGGGTGTTCATGCCCCGCTCGAGGCCGCGGCGCGCCTCTTCTTCGAAGGCGATCATCTTGGCCATGTGGTGATGTCCTCCATGCATGGATCGCTGCACGGCCGGGACCGGCGCCCGCGACGGACGACACCGGTGCTGCGGGCGCTCCGTCGGCCCGCGGACCAGTGCCTCACCGTTCCGACCTGATTGGCACTCGGCACTGTCGAGTGCCAGCCAGAAGTCTGGCACTCGCCCCTGCCGAGTGCAAGAACGGGGGGTCGTCGCCGACTGTTCCCGCAGCCCGCAGGACCCCCTCCCTCGTCACGGCATGGGAAGCGATCCCCCCGTACTCGCACCCCAGGACGTGGGGATCGGAGGCGATGCCTCGACCCGGGTGGGGGCGCACAGCACGGAGGCCCGGCCCCCGAGCGGGGACCGGGCCTCGGCGCGGACTGCTGGACTCAGACGGCGCGGACGGCGTCCGCCTGGGGGCCCTTCTCGCCCTGCACGACCTCGAAGCTGACCCGCTGGCCCTCGTCGAGGCTCTTGTAGCCGTCCATCTGGATGGCGGAGTAGTGGACGAAGACGTCCTGGCCGCCGTCGACGGCGATGAAGCCGAAGCCCTTCTCGGCGTTGAACCACTTCACGGTGCCCTGTGCCACGTGTGCTCCCACGTTCGGTGCGTGCGGACGGTCCCCCGTGATGCCGGGAGCCGGGTCACTCGTTACCCGCCCGTCGGACACGTGCGTGGAACTCGAACCGCGCGAGAAGCTACAACAAAGAGACGTCGAACACACCTGTGCGGCGCGCGACGGAGCCCCAGGTGAGGCGGACGTTCTCGTATCGTCACCCGGTCAGGTGACCAGCGTAGCGCTAGCGGATCAGCCCCGCGGCGCGGACCGACTTCAGCGAGGGCTCCACACGGTGGGTCGGGCCGACGACCGGCTCGAGCGGGTCGAGGGTCTTCAGCCCCTCACCGGTGTTGAGGACGACGGTCTCCTTGGCCGGGTCCAGCCGCCCGTCGGCGACGAGCTGCCGGAGGACGGCGACGGTGACCCCGCCGGCGGTCTCGGCGAAGACGCCGGTGGTCCGGGCCAGGTCGCGGATGCCCTGCACGATCTCGTCGTCGCCCACTCGGCCGACCGAGCCGCCGGTGCGGCGGATGGCGTCCAGCGCGTACGGGCCGTCGGCGGGGTTGCCGATGTTCAGCGACTTCGCGATGCCGGTGGGCTTGACCGGCTTCACGACGTCCCAGCCGTTGTCGAAGGCGGTGGCGATCGGGTCGCAGCCGGCGGACTGGGCACCGAAGATCGTCCACTCGGAGGCCTCGACGATCCCGGCGGCGGTCAGCTCGCGGAAGGCCTTGTCGACCTTGGTCAGCAGCGACCCCGAGGCCATCGGGATCACGACCTGGGCCGGGATCCGCCAGCCGAGCTGCTCGGCGATCTCGTAGCCCACCGTCTTGGAGCCCTCGGCGTAGTAGGGCCGGACGTTCTGGTTGACGAAGGCGGTGTCCTCGAACTCGTCGGTCTCGGCGAGCTCGCTGGTCAGCCGGTTGACGTCGTCGTAGGAGCCGTCGACGGCGACCAGCGTCTGGCCGTAGACCGCCGACTGCACGACCTTGCCCGGCTCCAGGTCCGACGGGATGAAGACGTAGGAGGGCAGGCCGACGCGGGCGGCGTGCGCGGCCACCGAGTTCGCCAGGTTGCCGGTCGAGGCCGCGGCGATCTTCGTGTAGCCCAGGCCCTTGGCGGCGGTGGCCGCGAGGCTCACCACCCGGTCCTTGAACGAGTGCGTGGGGTTGGCCGAGTCGTCCTTGACCCACAGGCCCCCGGTGATGCCCAGTTCGTCGGCCAGCCGCTCGGCGCGCACCAGCGGGGTCATCCCCGGGTCGAGCGAGACGCGCCCCGCCGGGTCCTGGCCCACCGGCAGCAGGGCGACGTAGCGCCAGATGTTCTGCGGGCCGGCCTCGATCTGCTCGCGGGTGACCGCCCGCATGATCTCGGGGTCGTAGTCGACCTCGAGCGGGCCGAAGCACTCGGCGCAGGCGTGCTCGGCGATCAGGCCGAAGGTGGCGCCGCAGTTGCGACAGACCAGCCCGCGGGCCGGACACGGGGGGACCGGGCCCCCCGCGCTGGAGTCCGCCTGCAGGGATCCGGGAGCGGTCAGAGTCATGCGACGACTACCTCCTCATCTTCCCCGCGTCGGGCCGTCGAGCCGCGCGGGACGGAATTGGCACCTGCCGACGCGCCAGCTCGGGAGCTGCGTCATCGCGGTTGCCGGGGCTTCATCGGGCCGTGTCCCTCTGCCCCTCTGGATGAGTGGAACGTCGTCATGCTACCCGCGTCCGGGCGGCCGGCCGGACGCGGCCAGACTGACCGCGTGGCCACCCGCATCGTCTACACCGACCTCGACGGCACGATGGTGGGCCCGCGCGGCTCCTTCTGGCACACCGCCGGCCGCGACCTGACCGCCGACCCGGCGACGGCGCTGCTGGAGCTGCACCGCGCCGGGATCGCCCTCGTGCTGGTCAGCGGCCGGACGCTGGAGCAGGTGATCGAGGCCGGGCGCATCTTCGCCGCGGACGGCGCCATCGCCGAGCTGGGCGCGATGGTCAGCTGGAACGCCGGTCGGCACCGGCACCTGCTCACCGGTGAGCTGCCCGACCGGTACGCCGGCCGCACGCCCATGGATGTCTTCGCCGAGACACGGGTGGTCGAGGACCTGCTGGCCCGGCACGCGGGCCGGCTGGAGTGGCACGCGCCCTGGCACGCGACCCACGAGGCCGACGCCCTGCTGCGCGGCCGGGTCGACCCGCGGGCCGTCGACGCCGAGCTGGCCGAGCACGGCTACGAGTGGCTGACGCTCAACGACAACGGCGCCATCCCCGCGGCGTCGTACATGGGCCTGGACCCCGACCCCACACCGCCGCACGTCTACCACCTGATGCCGCGGGGGATCTCCAAGGGCACGGCCATCGCCTGGGACCTCGAGCGGCGCGGGATCGACCCGGCCGACGCCGTGGCCATCGGCGACAGCGTCAGCGACCTGGACATGGCGCCCGCGGTCGGCCGGCTCTGGATCACCGCGAACGGTGCCGCCGTCGACGGGATGCGCCGCCGCCTGGACGACGTCCCCAACGCGTCGGTGACCGACGCACCCATGGGCGAGGGCTGGGCCCAGGCCGTCCGCGCCAGCCTGTGATGGAGTCGCTCGAGTGCGGTTTCCGCACTCGAGCGACTCCGCTCACGAGGTGACGTCGCGGCGGGCGAAGTGGCGGAAGCCCAGTGCCGTGAAGACGGCGGCGTAGACCAGCGACTGGATGACGCCGCGGAACAGGTCACCGGAGTCGACCGGTGTCTGCAGCAGGTCGGTCCAGGCGAACGACCCCGCCGTCGGGAACCAGTCGCGGATCGAGCCGAGCTGCTCCACCTCGTCGAGGATCGCGAACACGAACACGGTGAACACCGCGCCACCGACGGCGGCCAGGGGCGCGTCGGTGATCGTCGAGAACCAGAACGCCAGCGTGCCGACGACGAGCAGGTGGACGGCGAGGTAGCCGACCATGCCGGCCAGCCGCAGCATCCCCTCGCCCTGGTCGAGGGTCACCCCGAGCGGGGTCCGGATGGCGTCGAAGCCGAACGCGATGCCGCCGGCGACCACCGCGACCGCGGTCAGGGCGACGAGCGCACCGACCGACAGCAGCAGCGCCGCGGCGAACTTCTGCCGCAGCAGGCGCATCCGCGGGACCGGCGTCGCGAGCGTGTAGCGCAACGACCCCCACTGCGCCTCGCTGGCGACGGTGTCGCCGAAGAACAGCGCGTAGACCACCACCAGGAAGAAGCTCGTGGTGGCGAACAGGACGAACAGCGTGAAGTTGAGGCCGCCGGAGGTGGCGACGTCGACCAGGTTCAGCCGGCTGTTCTCCTGCGCGTCCTCGCTGGCGCCGAACTTCAGCGCCGCGATGAGGATCAGCGGGAGCGCGACCATCAACCCGAGGGCGCCGATCGTGCGCCGCCGCTTGAACTGCCGGCGCAGCTCCACCGACAGCCGCAGGGTGCGCTCGGGCCGGTAGCCGGCGACCGCTCCGGTCGGCTGCACGTGCCGGGTCGCGGTCATGACTCCCCCACCAGCGCCAGGAACGCGTCTTCGAGCCGCCGTCGCGGGGTGAACTGGTCCACCGCGACGTCCGCCGCCACCAGTGCCTGCAGCGCCGCCGCCCGGGAGACGCCGGTGCCGAGGTCGGCGACCAGCCCGTCGTCGCCCCGCTCCGCGGTCACGCCCGGCAGCCCGGTGAGGACGGCGATCGCCCGGGCCTCGTCCGCCTCGTCGGCCAGACCCACGAGGACCGAACCGCCGGTGCCGACGATCTCCTCGACGGTGCCCTGCGCGATCTTCTGCCCCTTGGCCATCACGACCACGTGGCTGCAGGTCTGCTCGATCTCGCTGAGCAGGTGGCTGGAGACGATCACCGTGCGCCCGGTCGCCGCGTAGGAGCGCAGCACGTCGCGCATCGCGTGGATCTGCGGCGGGTCCAGCCCGTTGGTCGGCTCGTCGAGCACCAGCAGGTCGGGCAGGCCGAGCATCGCCTGCGCGATCGCCACCCGCTGCCGCATGCCCTGGCTGTAGCGGCGCACCGGCCGGTCGATGGCGGCGCCGAGGCCGGCCACCTCGATGGCCTCCTCCATGTGCGCGTCCGCGTCGGGACGCCCGGTCGCCGCCCAGTACAGCCGCAGGTTCTCCCGGCCGGACAGGTGCGGCATCAGGCCGGTGCCCTCGACGAACGAGCCGAGCCGCGACAGCACCGGCTGGCCCGGTCCGGCCGCGTGGCCGAAGACGCTGATCCGCCCCTCGGTCGGCCGGATCAGCCCCATGAGCATCCGCAGCGACGTCGTCTTGCCGGCCCCGTTCGGGCCGAGCAGGCCCAGAACCTGCCCGCGCCGCACCTCGAACGACAGGTCCCGGACGGCGACGAAGCCGTCCTTGTAGGCCTTGGTGACGCCCTCGAAGCGCAGCGGCACGTCCTCGCCGTCGGGCTCGACCTCCGACACCCGCCGGCGCTGCCGCCGGCCCCACAGCCGCGCGGCGAGCCACCCGAGCAGGCCCAGGGCGACCAGGACGCCGAGCAGGACCCACCAGCGGGTCGCGGCGCTGTCCCCGACCGGCGTGCCTTCGACCTCGGGCACGGAGAGCACCGCGCCGTCGCCGTCGGCGAGCGCCACGGAGTAGACGGTCGGCTCCGCCGGCAACGCGAAGCCCTGGTCGGTGGTGGAGACGACGACGCGCATCGTGTGCCCGGCCTCGAAGCGGTGCACGATCCCCGGGAGGGCGACGGAGACCTCGGTGGGCGCCGCCGGGTCGGTGGAGACGCCGCTGAGCCGCAGCGGCGCCACCAGCCCGGACGGCAGGGTCAGGCCGCCGTCGGCGTCGACGTCGTAGAGCTTGGCGAACAGCACGGCCTCCCCGCTGGGCGAGGAGACGGCGAGGTCGACGGTCGGGGCGCCGACCACCTCGACGGCGGCGTCCAGGGGCCGGCTGGCGAAGGTGGCGAACTGGCCGGGGATCTCCACGGTGGCCCCGCCCAGCGCCGCGGTGACCGCGCCGAGCCCGGGCACGGTGGTCAGCGCCGCGGGCGACCCGCCGGCCGGGGTGACCACCGGCTGGGCCGGTCCGGAGACCGGGACGGCGCTGCGCTCGGCGGGCTCGGCGTCGTCCAGGCCGGGGTAGGCGTCGGCGACGACGGTCCGCGCGGCGCTGCCGCCCTGGACGGTGAGGCCGGTGGTGGCGATGCCGGTCGGTGCGGGGAACTCGAAGCCGGTGCCCGGGTCGCTGCCGCGGGCGGGGTCGTCGGCATCGCGCAGGTGCCAGGAGAACCAGCCGGCGACCTCGTCGCGCAGCGCGCCGGCGACCCGGTCGGACCCGGCGTCGTCGTGCCCGCCGTCGTACCAGACCACCCGGACCGGGGTGCCGTTCGCGGCGATGCCCCGGGCGTTGGCGTCGGCCTGGCCCAGACCGAACAGCGAGTCCCGGGTGCCCTGGACCAGCAGGGTGGGCGCGGTGATGCGGTCCAGGACGCCGGCCGGGCTGCTCCGGTCGAGGATCTCGGCGATCTCCGGGGTCAGCGTGCCGGTCGCGGCGGCGTCCCCGTAGGCGGCGCAGATGTCGGCGCGGAAGCGGCCGCAGGTCAGGAACTGGTCGACGGCGTCGGGGTCCAGCGTGGTCGGGTCGATCTGCGGGAGGTCCGCCGCGTCCCCTCCTCCGCCGCCACCCAGTGCCTCGAGCAGGCCGCCGCCCGTCGGCACGGAGCCGACGCCGAAGAACAGGCCCGCCCACAGCCGCTTGTAGACCCCGCCGTCGCCCTGCGGGGTCGCGGCGACGGTGGCGGCGTCGACGGAGCCGGACGCGTTCGGGAACAGCGCGGCGGACAGGGAGTTCCAGGTGATCTGCGGGGCGATCGCGTCCACCCGGTCGTCGTAGGCGGCGCCCAGCAGTGACAGCGCCCCGCCGTAGGAGGCTCCGGCGACGCCGACCCGCGGGTCGCCCGGGCCGTCCAGCAGCACGTCGTCGCGGTCGGCGAGCAGGTCCAGCAGCGTGGAGAGGTCGGCGACCTCGTAGCGCGGGTCGTCCAGGCCGATCTGACCGGTGCTGACACCGAAGCCGCGGGCGGAGAAGGTGAGGACGACGAACCCGCGCCCGGCGAGGTCCCGGGCGTCGCCGGCCACCGACTCCTTGCTGCCGCCGAAGCCGTGGGCCAGGACGACGGCCGGAGCCGGGTCGTCGGCGTCGGGCAGGTAGAGCGTGGTGTCGAGCTCGACCGCGTCCGCGCCGGTCCCCGAGGGGACCATCGCGTCCTCGGTGGTCACCTCGGCCGCGGCGGCCGGGGGGACGACGACGAGGAGGGCGCCGGAGAACAGGAGCGTCAGCAGGGCGACGAGCGTCGACCGGGCGCCGGGGCGCGGGCGGGGACGTTCGGGCCCGCGGTGAGGGCGGCGCACGCAGCGGCCAACGGACGGCGACACGATGGTGTTCCGGAGGTGTCCGCCCGGCGGATGCGTCAGGGCTGCCAGTCTCCGGCGGCGACCACGACCAGCCCGTCGGCGGCGGTCTCGGAGACCTCGAAGAAGCGCACCGCCGGCCCGGTCACCTCGGGGTGGGCCTCGACCAGCTGGAGCGCCGACTGCCGCTGCGTCTCGTCGCCCTCGGTGAAGTACACGGTGGTGACGGGCACGTCGGCGCCCTCGTACGGGCCGGTCTCCGCCGTCGGCCAGCCGCCCTCGTCGAGCACACCGGCGATGCTGCCGGCCAGGCCGGTGACGCCCGTCGCGTTGAGGACGGTGACCGGCACCCGCACGGGGGTGGCCGGGGCCTCCTCGACCGGGGGCAGCGGCTCGACGCTCAGCGGCGGGAGAGCACCGCTGGTCTGCACCGGCGCGGAGGTGGTGGGCGCGGCCTGGTCGCGGCCGTCGGAGGCCTCCTGCGTGTCCGGGGAGGTGAAGGAGTACACGCCCAGGACCAGCAGCGCGACCACGACGACGGCGACCAGCGCCGCCAGCCCGCGACGGCGGGTCGGGGCCGGCTCGTCGTCCTCGGTGCCGGGAACCGGCGTGCGGACGTGCCGGACGCCCTTGCGCTTGTCCTCGCGGCGGCGCTCCTCCTCCGCGGCCCGGCGCTCGGCGCGGAGCGCGGCGCGACCACCCACGACGCCGGTGTGCGAGCCGCTGTCCGGCCCGCTCGCGGCGCGGGCACCGGTGGGCAGGCCGGAGCCGCGGCCGCCGGAGAACCGGTCGTCCTCGTCGAGGCGCTGGTCGGGGAACGGCTCCTCACCGAACCGCTCGTCGTACGCCCCGGTGCCGGGGACCTCCGTGGCCGGGACGACGGTCTCCGGCGCCGAGACCCGGCCGCGGACGATCTCCCGGTCGGGGATCGCCGTCGTGGCCGGGGGTGCCCCGGCGCCCGAGGGCCTGGTCCAGTCGCGGTAGGCCGGGTTGCCGTTGGGCGTGGCGGGCGGCGGGCCGACCGGGGCGCGGAACGGCTCGGCGGGTCGCTCCGGCTCGCCCGGCACGACGGTCGGCGGGGCGGCCGGGGGCTCGTCGAGCCGGATGCGGTCCCAACCCGGCGAGGAGACGTCCGGCAGCGGCGCCGACGGGTGCTCGGTCGGCTCCGGCGTGGGGACGGCCTGGAACGGCGCCATCGTGGTCCGCGGTCCGGGGACCGACGCCGGCGGCTGGGCCACCGGCGCGGGGGTGCGCGACGGCGCGGCGGCCACGGCGGCCGTCACGGGAGCGGAGACCGGCGGTCGGGCGGTCGCGGGCGCCGGGGGCTCGACCGGTCGCGGACGGGCGGGAGCCGCGGCTGCGGCAGCCGGCGGGACCGCCGCGGCCGGCCGGGACGGCGCGGCCGGCCGGCCGGCCAGGCGGGCGGGCTGCGCGGCGGCCGGGCGGGCCGGCGACGGCGGGGCGGGCGGGCCCAGCCGGGGCGGACGACCGGGGTCGATGCCGGCTTCGAGCAGGCCCTCGCGGCGCCGGTCGGCGCGGCTGCGGGCAGGAGACGTCGGGTGGTCGCCGAGGTCGTCGGGCAGCTCGGCCGGGGGCGGGGTGCGCGCGTCGGTCCGGCGACGGTTCAGCGGGGCCGAGGGGTTCCCCCGGTCCCGTCCGTCACCGCCTGGTGCGTCATGCCTCCCCACGGTGTTCGAATCTAGACAACACGGTTGTCATTTCCCAGCAGGTGCGACGAACGACGCTGCCCGCGCGCGGCGCGCAGGCGTCGGAGACGGCGGACGAGCAGGGGGTCGACGGCGAGCGCCGCAGGCCGGTCGACCAGCGCGTTCAGCGCCTGGTAGTACCGCGTGGGGGCGAGGCCGAAGCGCTCCCGGATGGCCGTCTCCTTCGCGCCGGCGTGGCGCCACCACTGCCGCTCGAAGGCGAGCATCTCCTGCTCGCGCTCGGTCAGGACGGGACCGGGGTCCTGGGGGGCGGCCTCGGCCACCGGTGCCGGGACGGCGGACCCGGGCGGGGTTCCCTCGCCCCCCGGCGGGGAGACCGCGGGAGCTGGTTCGGGGTGCATCGGACGTCCTCCGGTTCGTGCGCGCGGGGAAGGAGCGCTGAGGCGACGGTAGTCCGGGGTACCGACGTTCTCGACGTCGTCAGACCGGCTCGGGCACCGTGTCGGCGGCCCGCCGGCGGGCGCCGGCGCGGGCGTTGCGCAGGCTGTCGAGGCTGAACACCGCCAGGGCGACCCAGACGATGACGAAGCCGGCCAGCCGCGCCGGCGGCATCGGCTCGGAGAAGACGAAGACGCCGACGGCGAGCTGGATCAGCGGCGTCACGTACTGCAGCAGCCCCATGGTCGACAGCGGCACGCGGCGGCTCGCCGCGGCGAACAGCAGCAGCGGGATGGCCGTCGCGATGCCGGCGCTCATGAGCAGCAGCAGGTGCCCGGCGCCCTCGCTGCCCGCCGTCCCCTCGCCGCGGCCGTGCAGGACGGCGAGGAAGACCACCGCGGGCACCAGCACGACGGCCGTCTCCACGAAGAGCCCGGGCGCGGGGTCCACGCGCACGAGCTTCTTCATGAGGCCGTACAGCCCGAAGCTCCCGGCCAGGGCGAGGGCGATCCACGGGGGGCGGCCGTAGTCGAGGGTCAGGACCAGCACCGCGACGGTGGCGATCCCGACCGCCGTCCACTGGAGCGGTCTGAGCCGCTCGGCGAAGAAGACGACGCCCAGGAGCACGCTCACCAGCGGGTTGATGAAGTAGCCGAGCGACGCCTCGACGACGTGCCCGGAGTTGACCGCCACCACGTAGACCAGCCAGTTGATCGTCACGAGGACGGCGGCGGTCGCGAGGACCAGGAGGGTCCGGCGGTCGGTGACGGCCGGCGGCACCTGGCGCCAGCGCCGGACGACGGTGAGCAGGAGCGCGACGAAGACGACCGACCAGAGCACCCGGTGGGCGACGATCTCCAGGCCACCGGCGGGCTCGAGCTGGCGGAAGTACAGGGGGAAGACGCCCCACAGGAGGTAGGCGCCGAGGCCGAACAGCACCCCGGAGCGGCCTTCCTGCACCGCCGAACCGTACGCCCGGCCAGCCGGGGTCGTGAGCCGGGCTCACGACGCCGGATCAGGCGGTCTGGATGTAGTCGACCAGCTGCGCCCGCTCCTGCTCCAGCTCGTCGAGCCGCGCCTTGACGACGTCGCCGATCGACACGATGCCGACCATGGCGCCGTCCTCGACCACGGGGACGTGCCGGATGCGGTGGTCGGTCATCGTGCGCGCGAGGTCGTGCACCGAGGCGGTGGGCACGCAGGTCCGGACGTCGGGGGTCATCAGCGCCGACACCGGCTGGTCGAGCAGGGCGGGTCCGCGCTCGGGCAGCGCACGGACGACGTCCCGCTCGGTGACGATGCCCTCGATGGAACGGCCGTCCGGGGAGACCACCAGGGCCCCGATCCCACGCTCGGCGAGCAGCGCGAGGGCGGCCGCGACGGTGGCCTCCCGGTCGACCGTGGCCACCTCCGGGCCCTTGTGGCGGAGCAGCTGCGCGATCTGCACGGGACCTCCTCGGGACGCGGGCGACGGCCAGGAGTGTGCTCGCGGTCACATCTGCGTGGCAATGCCACTCCCCCCGTTCCCCCAGGAGGCCTACCGTCGGGGTGTGCGCACACAGCAGACCGCGGCGCCGGCCCTCCCCCGCCCCGGCGCCCTCCGGTGGCTCCGCTACGCCCTCGGCGGCGGGCTGCCCGAGCGGTTCGCGCCGTGGGTGCTCGCCGACACCACGGAGCCGGGCTGGATCCGCCGGCACGTCGCGCGCGCCGTCGTGCAGATGCTGCCGCTGGTCGCCCTGTGCCTGCTCGTGCCGATGCCGTGGGCCTACCGGGTGTCGGCGGCCCTGGGCGGGCTGCTCATCGGCCTGACCTTCTCCCTGGCGTTCATGGTCGAGACGACCGAGCACCGGGTGGCCAAGGCCGGGTACCCGGCGGGGACCGCGGCGGCACTGCGCGAGGAGCGCACCGAACGCGCGCAGCTCGAGCGGCGGGCGCCGTACCGGGTCGACGGCGCCGGCAGCTTCGACTGAGCCGATGTCCAGCTTCGGTTGATGCTTGACGGAGCTACGTCGGTTGATCCTTGACGCTCAGGACGTCGTTCGTTGGATCGATGCCCGCTTCTTGCGGACCTCCCCTCGGCTGGTGCGGGCGACGGTCTTGGC
>NZ_QOHG01000027.1 GCF_003319125.1 Blastococcus sp. TF02A-26
GAACCACGAGGGACCTCCTGTGGTCGGAGTGGGTGCTTGGCGGCTCCCACAGCCAACCCGGAGGTCCCTCCTCACTTCAAGATCACCCTCGGCCAGAGGCCGTGCACCAACCTGTCCGATCAGTACATCTAGGCCGCTCCCACGGCACTGCCGCGGTAGCGGCCTGACCGCCGCGCTGTGGCGCGGCACCGGCCCCGACCACGCGGCCCCCGGGGATCGCCCGGTCCGATGTGTCGGACGATGCTGGCAGTGTGACCTCCCCACACCGGAGGAGGAGCCATGCCCACTCGGGACACCGCCTGGCCGGCCGGCACCCCGTGCTGGATCGACTACGGCGCCACGGACGTCGATGCCGCGCGCGACTTCTACGGGTCGCTGTTCGGCTGGGAGTGGACCGGCGGTGACCCGGAGTACGGCGGCTACTGGAACGCCCTGCGCGGAGGCGGCCCCACGGCCGGGATGGGCCCGCTGACGAACCCGGTCGATCCGCCGGGGTGGACGGTCTACTTCGCCACCGACGACGCCGCCGCGACGGCCGCGGCGATCCGCGAGGCCGGGGGCGACGTCGTCGTCGAGCCCATGGAGGTCGGACCGCTCGGCTCCATGGCCATCGCGGCCGATCCGCAGGGCCACGGCTTCGGCCTGTGGCAGGCCGGGCAGCACACCGGGGTCCGGGTGTTCAACGAGCACGGCGCGCTGACCTGGGAGGAGGCCGCGGTCGAGGACGTCGCGGCGGCGCAGGCCTTCTACTCGCGGGTCTTCGGCTTCCGCTTCGACGAGATCCCCGACATGGGTGACTACGCCACCTTCGCGACCGGCGAGCGCCCGCTCGGCGGCCTCGGTCCGGTCGAGCCGGGCCTGCCGACGGGGTGGGCGGTCTGCTTCGCCGTCGACTCCACCGACGCGGCGGTGACCGCGGTCGAGACGCGGGGCGGGCGGGTGCTGCACCCGGCGGAGGACACGCCGTTCGGCCGCTTCGCCGTCGTCGCGGACCCGTGGGGCGCGTCGTTCTCGGTGTTGGAGGTCGAGCCGGAGGAGTGAGGTGTCAGGCCGGCAGCTGGCCGTACACGTGCTCCGGCCGGAACCGGACGACGAGCCGCCGGTCGCGCACCATGGCGGCCCGGTACTCGTCCCAGTCGTCGTGCTCGCCGTTGATGGCGCGGTAGTAGGCGACGAGCTCGTCCACGGTGGCGTCATCGGGGGCAGTGGCGACCGGCGTCAGCTCGGCGGTGCCCTCGACGGCCACCCACGACCAGAAGTCGTCGGACGAGACGTGCAGCGTGAGCCGGGCGTCCCGCTCGAGGTTGCGCGTCTTGGCGCGGTCGGCCGTCACCGAGATCCGGAACAGCTGCTGCTCGGCGTCGTAGGAGTAGCCGATGTTCGACAGCTGCGGCCGGCCGTCGCGCTTGAGCGTGGCCAGCACGCCCCACTTCCGGCCGGCGACGAACTCGAGCATCCGCGGGTCCACGGTCATCAGCGTTCCCTCCCGCGGGCCTTGAGCGCGACCGGGGGCAGCGCCGGCGCGAGGAGCCGGTCGCCGTCGTAGCCGACGACGGCGCCGAACCGCTCGTGCTCGGCGTTCCACTGCTCGGCGTAGGCGGCGATCTCCTCGCCCGAGCGGCCGACGAAGTTCCACCACATGACCAGCCGCTCCTCGAACGGCTCGCCGCCGAGCAGCAGCAGCTTGACCGGCTCCTCGGTGCGGATCCGGACGGTGCGCCGGCCGGTGCCGAGGTAGAGCATCTGGCCGTGGCCGAGGGGAGCGCCCTCGACGTCGGCCCCACCGGAGGCACCGAGCACCGCGTGCTCGAAGTCCGGCTCCAGCGGCAGCTCCACGTCGGCGCCGGCGGCCAGGTCGAGGTCCACGCCGAGCAGCGGCGTGTAGGCGGTGCCCGGCGAGGTCGCACCGCCGAGGGAGCCCATCAGCACCGTCGCCGTCAGCCCGTCGGAGGTGAAGCCGGGCAGCGTGGCGTGGTGGGCGAAGGCCGGCGCCACGTCGCGGGCCGAGTCGGGCAGCGCGACCCACAGCTGGGCGCCGTGCAGGTACCGCGGATGCGACACCGGCGACTGCTCGGAGTGGGCGATGCCGTGGCCGGCGGTCATCAGTGCCAGCTCACCGGGCCCGAACTCGACGTCGCTGCCGAGGGAGTCGCGGTGGTGCACCCGCCCCTGCAGCAGCCAGGAGACGGTCTGCAGGCCGGTGTGCGGGTGCGGCGCCACCTGCATGCCCGGGCCGGCGGCGACGTCGTCCGGGCCGTAGTGGTCGACGAACGCCCACGCCCCGACCAGCCGCCGGCCGAGGGTCGGCAGCAGCCGGCGCACCCGGGTGCTCTCCCCGAGCTGCACCTCCTTGGCCGGCAGCAGGTCCAGCACGGGGGAGGAGGCGGTCGCCGCCAGCCCGCCCAGTTCGCGGGCGGGCGGGCGGCGGTCGAGGTTGCTCATGGCCGCAGTCCTACTCCTGCTGACCCGTCTCGCCCACCACGTCGGCGTGCGGGACCCGCTGCGCCGGGATGGTGCCGAGCCGGCCGGCCTGGAAGTCGGTGAAGGCGTCCATGACCTCCTGCCGGGTGTTCATGACGAACGGCCCGTACATGGCGATCGGCTCGCGGATGGGCAGCCCGCCGAGGACGACGACGTCGAGTGCCGGGGTCCGCGACTCCTGCTGCTGCGCGCCGCTGATCGTCACCGTGTCGCCGGGGCCGAGGACGGCGAGCTGGCCGGTGCGGATCGGCGCGCCGTCGATGCCGACCGAGCCGGCGCCCGACAGCACGTAGACCAGCGCGTTGAAGTCCGGCCGCCAGGGCAGGTCGAGCGTGGCTCCGGGGGCGATGGTCGCGTGCACCATGGCCATCGGGCTGTACGTCGAGCCGGGACCGGTGTGGCCCGCGACGTCGCCGGCGATGACCCGGAGGAACGCGCCGGCGTCGGGGCTGGCCAGCAGCACCGACTGCTCCGCGCGGAGGTCCTGGTAGCGCGGCTCGGCCCACTTCTGCGCGCGGGGGAGGTTCACCCACAGCTGCAGGCCGTGGAACAGCCCGCCGCTGACCACCAGCGCCTCCGGCGGCTTCTCGATGTGCAGCAGCCCGCTGCCGGCGGTCATCCACTGGGTGTCGCCGTTGCTGATCGTGCCGCCGCCGCCGTGGGAGTCGGCGTGCTCGAAGGTGCCGTCGATGATGTAGGTGACGGTCTCGAACCCGCGGTGCGGGTGCCACGAGGTGCCCTTCGGCTCGCCGGGCGCGTACTCGACCTCGCCCATCTGGTCCATGTGGATGAACGGGTCGAGGTCGCGGAGGTCGACGCCGGCGAAGGCGCGGCGGACCGGGAAGCCCTCGCCCTCGAAGCCGGACGGCGCGGTGGTCACCGAGCGGACCCGGCGGCGGACCGTCCCGGGGGCGGGCGCGGGGACGCGGGGCAGGACGGTGGTGTCCTCGACGGTGATGGCGGGCATCTCGACTCCTTGAGTTGAACCCTCAACTACCTTGCGGCCACGGTAGCGCAGGTCGTCCCGGATCTGTTCCCGCCGCGGCGCCGGGAGCCCTTCGCGCGCGAAAGTCCCTCGTCCGGGCCAGGGTGGACACCGTGCCGCCGACCCTCCTCGCCGACCTGCCCGCCCGGGAGGGTTGCCCCAAGCGCATGGTCTTCGGCCCCTGCGGAGGAGTCCGAGCCGACGAGCGCTGCGAGGTCGCCGAGCACCGCTGCGTCTTCGTCGGGGAGCCGCTGGTGACCTGGCCGGCCGAGCCCCTGCCGGCGCCGCCGCCGCACCCGGGCAGCCTCCTCGACGTCGCCCGCAGCCGGCCCGTCGTCCTCACCGACCTCTCCGTCGTCCCCTACGACCCGGCCTCGCTGCGCCGGGTGGTCGAGGTGATCGGCCCGGTCTCCGACGGGCTGCTGGTCGGCGAGCACGCCAACCGCCCGGACTTCCCGCCGGCGGTCGTCGCCGCGGAGGTGCACGCCGCCGGCGGCCGGCTCTGGACGACGCTGGCCTGCCGCGACCGCAACCGCGTGGTGCTCGAGCAGGAGGTCGCCGGGCTGGCCGCGCTCGGGGTGGACGGCGTCCTCTGCGTCACCGGTGACGCCCGCGGCCCCGGCGTCCGCCCCGGGGCGACCCAGGTCTTCGACCTCGACGGTCCCCGGCTGGTGGCGCTGGCCACCGGCGCCGGGCTGAGCGTCGCCGTCCCCGAGTCGCCGGCCGCGCCGCCGGTGGACCTCCGGCCGGCCCGGGTCGCGCAGAAGCAGCGGGCCGGGGCGCAGGTGTGCGTGCTCAACCACGTCCGCACCCCCGCCGAGGTCGCCCGCTTCGTCGCCGCGGCCCGAGCCGCGGGCGCGACCGTCCCGTTCGTCGCCGCGGTCGCCGTCTACACCGACGAGCGCTCGGCCCGCGTGCTGCAGCGCTTCCCGGGCCTCCAGGTGGACGACGACGCGATCGAGGCGGTGCTGGCCGCGCCCGATCCGCGGGAGGCCGGCATCGCCGCCGCGGTGGCCGAGGCGGCGGCGCTGCTGGCCATCGACGGCGTCGCGGGGGTCAACCTCTCCGGCCTGGCCTCGGCCGACGGTGAGGACGAGGGAGCCCGGGTCAAGGCCGAGGTGGCCGGACGCATCAGGGAGGAGCACGGTGGCTGAGCTGGCCGACGAGGCGATGGAGGCCGAGTTCGGCACCGTCGCGGCCTGGACCGAGCAGGCGGTCCGCGCGCTCGGACCCGAGTACGCCGTCCCGGCGGGCTGCCGGGGCAGCGGCAGCGAGAGCGCGCTGCGCTGGCTGGCCGACGGGCTGGAGCTGCGCCCGGACAGCCGGGTGCTCGACGACGGCGCGGGGGTCGGCGGCCCGGCCGGCTGGCTGGCCGCCGAGCGGGGCGTGCGGGCGGTCTGCGCCGAGCCGATGGCCGAGGCGGTCCGGGCGTCGCACCGGCTCTTCGGGCTGCCGGGGGTGGTGGCCGACGCGCAGGGCCTGCCCTTCGCCGACGGCGCGTTCGACGCGGCCTGGTGCCTGGGGGTGCTGTGCACCATCCCCGACAAGGCGGCGGCGCTGGCCGAGCTGCGCCGGGTGCTGGCGCCGGGCGGACGGGCGGGCCTGCTCGTCTTCGCCGCCACCGGCCCGCTGACCGGACCGCAACCGGAGGGCAACACGTTCCCGGCCGCGGAGGAACTGCCCGACCTCCTGGCCGGCGCCGGGCTGCGCCTGGAGCGCACCGGCCGCGCCGACCTCTCCGACAGCCCGCCGGAGTGGACCGAGCGCGCCGACGCCGTCGACGCCGAGGTCGAGCGCCGGCACGGCCAGGACCCGCGGTGGCAGGAGGCGCAGGAGCAGTCGGGCCGGGTCGGCCGGCTGCTGTCGGAGGGCGTGCTGGTCCCCTGGCTGGGGCTGGCGACGGCGCGGTGAGCGCGGCGGCACCCTCCGGACGACGCGTTCCGGAAACGCGCGGGACACATCCCGGCCCTAGCTTCCCCGGGATGGCGGACCTCTTCGACGGCTACCCGCTCGGGCAGCAGTGGGACGAGATGTTCGGCAGCGCCGGGCAGCCGCGGGCCGCCTACGCGGGGCTGTTCACCTCGCTGCAGCCGATGGCGGGGGAGGAGCTCTCCGCCCGGGCCGACCTGCTCTCCCAGACCTACCGCGACGCCGGCGTCACCTTCGCCCACGCCGGCGAGGAGCAGCCCTTCCCACTCGACATCGTGCCCCGGGTCATCGGCGCCGAGGAGTGGGACGTGATCGAGCGGGGCGTCGCGCAGCGGGTGCTCGCGCTCGAGGCCTTCCTCGCCGAGGTCTACGGCGCCGGCGAGGTCTTCGCCGACCGGATCGTGCCGCGCAGCGTGGTCAGCACCAGCGCGCACTTCCACCGCCAGGCGCACGGCCTGGTACCGCCCAACGGCGTGCGGGTGCACGTGTCGGGCATCGACCTCGTCCGCGACGAGGCCGGCGACTTCCGCGTGCTCGAGGACAATCTGCGCTCCCCGTCGGGGGTCAGCTACGTCATCACCAACCGGGCGGCGATGAGCCAGGTGCTGCCGGAGCTGTTCGCCGACCACCGCATCCAGCCGGTCGACGACTACCCGACCCGGCTGCTGGCCGCCCTCAAGGCCTCCGCGCCGGCCAACGTCCCGGACCCGACGGTCGTCGTCCTCACCCCGGGCGTCTACAACTCCGCCTACTTCGAGCACGCCCTGCTCGCCCGCCAGATGGGCGTCGAGCTGGTGGAGGGCCGCGACCTCGTCTGCGCCGGCAACCAGGTCAGCATGCGGACGACGGACGGCCAGCGGCGCGTCGACGTCGTCTACCGGCGGATCGACGACGAGTTCCTGGACCCGGTGCACTTCCGGCCCGACTCGGTGATCGGCTGCGCGGGCCTGCTCAACGCCGCCCGCGCCGGCCGGGTGACGATCGCCAACGCGGTCGGCAACGGCGTCGCCGACGACAAGCTGCTCTACACCTGGGTGCCCGACCTGGTCCGGTACTACCTGGGCGAGGAGCCGGTGCTGGCCAACGCCGACACCTACCGGCTCGACGACGAGGACACCGTCCGCTGGGTCCTGGACCGGCTCGACCAGCTGGTGCTCAAGCCGGTCGACGGCTCCGGTGGGAAGGGCATCGTCATCGGGCCGCGCGCCGACGATCAGGCGCTGGCCGAGCTGGCGGTCAAGGTCCGCGCCCGGCCCCGGGACTGGATCGCGCAGAAGCCGATCGGGCTCTCCACCTGCCCCACATTGATCGGCGGCCGGATCGCGCCGCGGCACGTCGACCTGCGGCCGTTCGCGATCAACGACGGGTCGAAGGTGTGGGTGCTGCCCGGTGGGCTGACCCGGGTCGCGCTGCCGGAGGGGGAGCTGGTGGTCAACTCCAGCCAGGGCGGTGGCTCCAAGGACACCTGGGTGCTGAGCCGACCCCGCCCGGCGAGCGAGCCGGAGCAGGTCCCCGAGCTGACCCGCATCGAGTTCACCGCCGCGGACCTGCCCGACGAGCCACCCGCGCAGGACCCCGGGCCGCTGAACGACACCGTCGTCGGCCAGTCCCAGCAGCAGCAGCAGCAAGGAGGGACGGCGGGATGCTGAGCCGGATCGCGGAGTCGCTGTTCTGGATCGGCCGCTACGTGGAGCGGGCCGACGACACCGCCCGCATCCTCGACGTGCACACCCAGCGGCTGGTCGAGGACCCGTGGATCGACGAGCGCCGCGCCTGCGCCAACCTCCTCGCGCTGATGGGCTCGCCCTGCCCCGAGGAGGAGGCCGACACCGAGCGGGTCCTGGCCACGCTGGCGTTCGAGCGGGACAGCCCGAGCTCCATCGTCGGCGCGCTGTCGGCGGCCCGGGAGAACGCCCGCGGCGCGCGCGAGGTGCTCTCCGGCGAGATCTGGGAGTCGCTCAACGTCACCCACAACGCGCTCCCGCAGCAGCGCACCATGGCCCGGCGCTACGGTCCGCACGCGCTGTTCCGGTTCGTCCGCGAGCGCTCGGCGATGGTGTTCGGCCTGGCCGACTCCACGATGAGCCGAGACGAGAGCTGGCTGTTCCTCGTGCTCGGCCGCTCGCTGGAGCGGGTGGACATGACCGCCCGGATCATCTCCACCCGCGTGCTGGCCGGGGACGCCGCGCCGTCCTGGACCCTGGTGCTCCGCTCCACCGGCGCCTACGAGCCCTACCTGCGCACCTACCGCGGGGTGGTCGACTCCAGCCGCGCGGCGGAGTTCCTGCTGCTGGACCGGCTCTTCCCGCGGTCGGTGTTCGCGGCGCTCGACCAGGCCGAGAGCTGCCTGGCCGAGCTGGAGCGCAGCACCGTCCGCGACACCACCCGCATCGGCGTCGCCGGGGAGGCGCACCGGATCGTCGGCCGGGCCCGGACGCTGCTGGAGTACATGAGCACGCCCGAGCTGCTCTCCCGGCTGCCCGCGCGCCTGGAGGAGCTGCAGCGCACCTGCTCGGCGGCCAGCGCCGCGGTCAGCAGCCACTTCTTCACCGAGCAGGCGCCGCAGGTGTGGGTGCCGGAGGGGGTGGCGTGAGCGCGCAGCAGGAGCAGGGGAGCCGCCCGTCGTCGTCCCGGTGGCGGTTGCAGGTGGTGCACCGCACCCGGTTCTCCTACGCCGGCCGGGTGCGCTCGTCCTACAACGAGGCCCGGCTGACCCCGGAGAACAGCGGCCGGCAGACGACGCTGCGCTCCCGCGTAGAGATCGAGCCCGCGGCGACCGCCTACGCCTACCGCGACTACTGGGGCTCCACCGTCACCGCGTTCGACCTGCACTCCCCGCACGAGGAGCTGGTCGTCACCGGCACCTCGATCGTCGAGGCCGGCCCCGACCCGCTCGGCCACGAGCACGTCGACTGGGCGACGCTGCGCGGCCCGGAGGTGCGCGACGCCTACGGCGAGCTGCTCAGCTCCACCGCGCTGACCGCGGTCGACGACGAGGTGGTCGACGAGGTCCGGGCGGTCGTCGGGGACCTCCCGCCGCACGAGGCCGCCGACGCCGTCTGCCGGTTCGTCCGCGGGCACATGGAGTACCTGTCCGGCGCCACCCACGTGAAGACGACGGCGATGCAGGCGTGGCGGCACCGCCAGGGCGTGTGCCAGGACATCTCGCACGTCACCGTGGGTCTGCTGCGGGCGCTCGGGTTGCCGGCGCGGTACGTCTCGGGCTACCTGCACCCGAAGCGGGACGCCGACATCGGCCAGACGGTGACCGGCGAGAGCCACGCCTGGGTGGAGTGGTGGGACGGCGGCTGGTGCGCCTTCGACCCCACGAACTCCGTCGAGGTCGGCACCCGGCACGTGACGCTGGGCCGCGGTCGGGACTACGGCGACGTGTCCCCGTTCCGCGGCATCTTCTCCGGTGCCGGCAGCAACGGGCACACCGTCACCGTCGAGGTCACCCGCCTCGCCTAGCCGAGGTCCCGCAGGAGACGGGCCACCCCGGTCGGGGCGTCGGCGGCGTCGGCGTCGGGCAGCACCTCGACGCGCTCGGCCAGCCGGGGTCGCCAGGCCGGGGGAGCGGCGGCCAGCCAGGCGGCACCGGCGTCGGTGAGCCGCCCGTCGCTGCGCAGCGGCGCCCACCCGCGGAGCACCCGCAGCGACTCGGCGGCGGTGACCAGCAGCGTGGCCATCCCGCGCCGGCGCAGCGCCGGGGCGACGGCGACGTCGTCCACGATCCCGGAGCGGGTGTACCAGCGGACCTCGCCGACGCGGTCGGCCATCCGCATGCCGGCCGCGGCCACCTCCCGCGGGGTGACCACCGTGCCCGCTCGGAACGGCCCGCCGGAGAACGCCAGCAGCGAGGACGCCGGGATCGGGCTCGTGGCGTGGTGCAGCTCGGCGAACCACACCGGCGGGCACCGTCCGGCCAGGGCGTCGGCGGCGTCGATGCCCAGCACCGTGCCGTCGGCGACCCGGTACCGGACGGCGGCCAGCCATCCCTGCGGACGTCGGCCACCGGCCTCCATCGCGGTCAGGTCCACCGGGGTGCCGTCGGCGAAGCGCCCGGACCCGACGGCGACCAGCGCGTGCTCCCGCGAGCCCGGGCCCCCGTCGGCGATCCGGGCCCACCAGACCCCCGCGGGCGCCGGTGGCGGGGTCACGGCCACCAGGCGCGGCCGCTCGGCCGGGGCGCGCTCGTCGAACAGGGAGGTGGGGGCGGCGCTGGTCATGGCGTCCTCCTGGTGCGCGGGAGCCGGCGGGGGCCGGTGCACCCGAGCGTCGGGGGCGCCACTTGCGGGGTCCTTGCGGCCGACTGGGGCGCACGGGACGCAACGGTTCGGAGGCCGTGCGCGAAACCGTTGTGCGCTGGTCGGGTGCCTGCCACAGTCCGGCGGCCTCGCTGCTGGAGCGGGCATTCGGGGAGGGAAGTCGCATGCGCCGGACGGCGGTCGTGGGTGCAGTGCTCTGCGTGGCCCTGGCGGGCTGCACGGGAGAGGACGAACCGGTGGAGGAGCAGGCGCGGTCCGCGCCGGAGGGCGAGGGCTGGACCGTCCTCGTCTACTCGATCGCCGACACCGACCTGGAGCCCTACCTGCTGGCCGACCTCGCGGAGTTCGCCGAGGTCGGGTCCAACGAGAACCTGCAGATCGCCGCGATGGTCGACCGTGCCGCCGACTACAGCGCCGACCCGTTGCTGGGCATCGAGGACTGGGTCGGCGCCAAGTACCTCTCGATCGGCCAGGGCGAGGCCACCGAGCTGGAGGACCTCGGCGAGGTCGACACCGGCGACCCCGCCGCGCTCAGCGAGTTCATCGCCCGCGGCATCGCCGACCACCCGGCGGAGAACTACGCGCTGGTCATCTCCGACCACGGCGCCTCGTGGCCGGGTGTCGGCGGCGACGAGTCGGCCGACCACAGCACCCTCACCCTCGAGGACCTGCGCGGCGGCATCGCCGACGGTCTCGAGGAGGCCGGCGTCGACAAGCTGGACCTGCTCGGCTTCGACGCCTGCCTCATGGCCACGTACGAGACCGCCAGCGCGATGCAGCCGCTGGCCGACCGGATGGTCGCCTCCCAGGAGCTCGAGCCCGGCCACGGCTGGGACTACCGCTCGTTCTCGGTGCTCGCCGAGGACCCGCAGACCGACGTCGACACCCTCGGGACGGCGATCGTCGACGGCTTCGCCGCGCAGGCGGAGGCGGAGGGCACCGGGGCCGACATCACCCTCTCCCTGGTCGACCTGAACCAGATGGCCGCGGTCGACGAGGCGCTCACCGAGTTCAGCGACGCGCTCACCGAGCGGGTCGCCGAGGTGGCGCCCGTCGTGGGGCGCGAGCGGGAGAGCGTCCTCGGCTTCGGCCGGGACCCCGACCCCGAGCAGGACACGCAGATGGCCGACCTCGGTCTGCTCGCCGCGGAGATCGGCGTCGACGCCCTCGACGTCTCCGACCAGGCCGACGCACTGATCCGGGCGATCAACGACGCCGTCGTGTACTCGGTGAACGGCCCGGCCGCCCTGGGTGCCAGCGGTCTGTCCATCTACTTCCCGCCGACGCCGGAGCTGATGAACCCCGACTACGCCTCGGTCGAGAGCGCCGAGGCGTGGGGGGCGTTCCTGGAGAGCTACTACCAGGCCGGTGACGAGATCCCCGAGGACGAGCAGCCGGAGTTCGTCAACACCGGCGGCGAGGCCGAGGTCTTCTTCGACCAGGACGGCCTCAACCTGGTCGGCTCCTTCGACTCGGCCATCACCGAGAACATCTCCGCGACGACGATCAGCTACGGCCTGCCCCAGCCCGACGGCACGGTCGTCTTCTTCGGGGACGAGCCGGGCGCGGTCCTCGAGGACGGCTCCGGCCGGGCGCTGGGCATCTACGACCTGACGACGCTGTCGATCTCCGACGGCATCGACACCTCGTTCGCCTACATCACCCTGACCTGGGACGACGACGCCGAGATCGGCGTCATCGACGTGCCCGTGGCGTACGACGAGCCCGGCAGCAGCAGCGAGGAGTACTCGGACGTGACGCTGTCGATCTCGTTCAACCCCTCGACCGGTGACGTCCTCAACGAGATCTACTACGTCTACGACGAGGACGCGGGTACCTACGGCGAGCTGACCGCCGACCCGCAGGGGCTGATCGTGCCCAAGCTCCTGGTGGTCCTCCCGGACGGGACGGCGAGCTGGGAGCCGGCCTCGGACGTCGGCCTCTACGCCGACCTGCCGGGCCTGCAGTACGACTTCGCGCCGCTGGAGTCCGGCACGGAGCTGTACGCGGAGCTCTCCGTCACCGACTTCGGTGGCAACAGCGACGCGGTGTCGGCCCAGGTCGTCGTCCCCTGATCAGGGGCGGAGGAGATCCGGCGGCCCGACGCCGCCGGATCTCCTCCGGCCGGGCCAGGGATACTGGGCCCGATGAGCGCACCCGTGAACCTGGTCAACCTCGAGCGGGTGTCCAAGGCGCACGGCACCACCGTGATCCTGGACGACGTCTCCCTGGGCGTCGCGGCCGGTGAGCGGATCGGCATCGTCGGCCGCAACGGCGGCGGGAAGACGACGCTGCTGTCGGTCCTCACCGGCGTCGAGGACCCCGACTCCGGCCGGGTCACCCGCCGCGGCGACCTGGCGATGGGCGTGCTCGACCAGTCCGGCACCCTCCCGCCCGGGACGACCGTCCGTGACGTCGTCCTGCCGACCAGCCGCTTCGCCTCCGAGCACGAGTGGGCCGCCGACCCGGCGGTGCGCAGCGTGCTGGCCGGCCTGGAGCTCGACCGGCTCGGGCTGGACAGCCCGGTCGCGCCGATGTCCGGTGGCGAGCGCCGCCGGGTCGCGCTGGCCGCGCAGCTGATCCGCCCGCTGGACCTGCTGGTGCTCGACGAGCCGACCAACCACCTCGACGTCGAGGGGGTCGCCTGGCTGGCCGACTACGTCAAGCGGCGCAGCGGCGGCCTGCTGGTCGTCACCCACGACCGCTGGTTCCTCGACGAGGTCTGCACGACCACGTGGGAGGTCGCCGACGGCAACGTCCACGCCTACGACGGCGGCTACTCGGCGTACACGCTGGCCCGCGCGGAGCGGGCGCGGATCGCCGCGGTCACCGAGGAGCGGCGGCTCAACCTGGTCCGCAAGGAGCTGGCCTGGCTGCGCCGCGGCCCGCCGGCCCGCACCAGCAAGCCGCGGTTCCGCATCGAGGCGGCCGAGGCGCTCATCGCCGACGAGCCGCCGCCGCGGGAGACCATGGCGCTCAAGGGCTTCGCCGCCCGGCGCCTGGGCAAGACCGTCTTCGACGTCGAGGACGTCGACTACGCCGTGCAGACCCCGGCCGGCCCGCGCACCCTCTTCCGGGACCTCACCTGGCACGTGGGCCCGGGCGACCGGATCGGCGTCGTCGGCGTCAACGGCGCCGGGAAGACGACGCTGCTGCGGATGCTGCTCGGCGAGGTCGAGCCCGACCGCGGCCGGATCGTGCAGGGGCAGACCGTCGCGCCGGCGTACCTCTCCCAGCACGTCGCCGAGCTGCCGCCGCGGCTGCGGGTGCTCGAGGCGGTGCAGGAGGTCGCCCGCATCGCGCGGATCGGCAACACCGAGATCTCGGCGTCCTCGCTGGCCGAGCGGTTCGGCTTCGCGGCGAACCGGCAGTGGACGCCGGTGGGCGACCTCTCCGGTGGCGAGCGCCGGCGGCTGCAGCTGCTGCGCCTGCTGATGGGCGAGCCCAACGTGCTGGTGCTCGACGAGCCGACCAACGACCTGGACATCGACACCCTCACCGCGCTGGAGGACCTGCTCGACGGGTTCGCCGGCACGGTGCTCGTGGTCAGCCACGACCGCTACTTCGTCGACCGGGTGTGCGACTCGGTCGTCGCGCTGATGGGCGACGGCACGATCGCCGCGCTCCCCGGCGGGGTGGAGGAGTACCTGGCCCGCCGGGCCGCCGGCGAGGCGGCGCTGTCCGGTGGCCACGCGGGCACCGGGACGACGGCGCCGGTGGACGTCCCGGCGGTCTCGGCCGCCGAGGCCCGGGCGGCGAAGAAGGAGGCCGCCCGCCTAGAGCGGCGGCTGGCGAAGCTCGACGCCGACGAGAAGAAGCTGCACGAGCAGCTCGCCGCCGCGGCCACCGACTACGCCCGGGCCGCCGAGCTCGACGCACAGCTGCGCGAGGTGCTCGCCGAGAAGGAGCAGATCGAGACCGACTGGCTGGCCGCCGCCGAGCTCGCCGAGGGCTGAGGCTCCGCCTCCTCCCCGCCACCCGGCCCCGACGCGCTCGTGCTCTGCCCACCGGAGCGGGCAGAGCACGAGCGGTCGGGGCGGGAGGTGTCCGGCGGTCAGGCGCCGAGCGCGGCCTCGGCGCGGTGCCGCCGGACCATCCGCAGCCCGACGACCGCCAGCGGGACGGCGCCGACGACCGCGAACCCGGCGTAGGTCAGCGGCTCGAAGGTCAGCACCGCCGAGGCGACCAGGCAGCCGACCGCCGGGGCCAGCAGCCCCCAGCTGACGACGCCGGCACGGGCGAGGGCGGCGATCGCCACGATCGGGCCGAGCAGACCGAAGAGGGTCACGAAGCCCACCGCGCCGACGCCCGGGTTCGCCTGGACGACGCCGAAGAGGTCCTCGGCCTGCCCGGCGGGGAGCTCCCGCCCGATCGCCGCGGTCCAGTAGTCGTAGAGGACGAAACCCGCCACGGTGACGTGGCCCAGCGCGGCCATCAGGGCGCCCACGATCGTGGCGGTGGAGCCCCGGCGGCCCCGGACCAGCGCCGGCGCGGCCAGCCAGGCCAGCCCCATGAGCAGGTTGCCGTAGTGGAGCAGGACCGCCGAGAGCGTCGTCTGCCCCTCGTCCCGGGCGAGCGAGGCGATGTAGTCGGCGTCGGACGGCGAGTCCCACGGCGGGGAGGTGGCGAGCCCGGCCACGTACAGCAGGGAGCCCGCGATCAGCGCGCCGCCGGCGATCGGCAGCAGCCGGGATGCGGCGCTGCGCCCGGTCGGGACGCCGGCGGGGTGGGCGGTCGGGGCGGGGGTCATCAGGTTCGAGGTCATGGCGGGAAAGCTAGGAACGGACCGTGCCCTCCCGCGTCCGTCGGGACGACCCGATCGGGGTCCGCCGGACGGCGGACCGACCGCCGCGCGCCGTCCGTCGCGAGGGGGATCCCCGGAGGGCCGCGCGGCCCCTACCGTTCCCGACCATGCCCCCCTGGTCGGCCTCGCCGCACGCCCACCGGCTGTCCTGGCCGGCGGTCGGTGCGCTGCTGGCGGTCCTCGCGATCGTCGAGACGGCGATCGACCAGACCTACGGCTTCCCCCTGTACACCTGCCTGCCGGGAGTCGCCGCGGGTCTCGTGGTGGCCGGGTGCGCCCGCTGGCCGGAGGCGGCCGCGGTCGTCGGCGCGTGCACCGTGCTCGGCAACTACGCGCTGGACACGCCCGGCCCCGGGGGCGCCCAGCTGGTCGGCATGGCGCTGCTGGTCGGGCACGCCGCCGCCGTCCTGCCGCTGCGGCGGGGGGTCCGCGCCGCCGCCGTCGCGACGGTGGTGGTGGTCGCGGCCGGGGCGGCCTTCGGGCCGAACGTCTGGGAGGCGATGTTCTACCTCCTCGTCACCGGCGTCGCGTGGGGCGTCGGCGTGCTGGTCCGGCAGTCGCGGGAGCGGTCCCGCGAGCTGCAGGTGCTGGCCGCCCGGCTGGCCGAGCAGCAGGAGACGGTGGCCGCCGCCGCGGCGGTCGCCGAGCGGGCCCGCATCGCGCGCGAGGTGCACGACTCGGTGGCCCACTCGGTGAGCGTGATGGTGCTGCAGATGGGTGGGCTCCGCCGGTTGCTGCCCGACCGGCCCGACGCCCAGGAGGTGCTGCAGGGCCTGGAGCGGCTGGGCCGGGAGTCGGTCGACGAGATGCGCCGCGTGGTCGGGATCCTCCGCGAGGAGGCGGGCGGTGGCGCGCCGGCCCCGCAGCCGTCGCTGTCCCGCCTGGACGCCGTCCTCGACGAGCTGCGCCGCACCGGCATGCCGGTCGAGCTCGTGGTCACCGGGGAGCCGGCCGAGCTGCCGCAGCTGGTCGACGTCTCGGCGGTCCGCGTCGTGCAGGAGGCGCTGTCCAACGTCGTCCGCCACGCAGGAGCCGCGGCCACCGTCGTCGAGGTCGCCCACGGTCCCGGTCAGGTGACCGTGACCATCACCGACGACGGGCGCCCCCGGGTGGCCGCGCCGGTCCCCGACGGCCCCGGCGGGCACGGCCAGCTGCACATGCGCGAGCGGGTCGCGGTCGTCGGCGGGCGGCTGGAGGTCGGTCCCGTCCGTGGGGGTGGTTACCGCGTGCGGGCGGTGTTCCCCGTCGCGGCGCCCGCCCGCCCGTCGGCGGAGGTGGGCGCGTGACGATCCGCGTCGCCCTGGTCGACGACCAGTCGATGATCCGCACGGGCCTGCGGATGGTGCTGGCGGCCGAGCCCGACATCGAGGTGGTCGGCGAGGCCGCCGACGGTGCCGCGGGTGTCGCGCTGGTGACCCGGCTGCAGCCCGACGTCGTGCTGCTCGACGTGCGGATGCCCGGCATGGACGGGCTGGAGGCCGCCCGGCGCATCGTCGCCGCGCAGCTGCCCACCCGGGTCGTCGTCCTCACCACCTTCGACGAGGACGAGTACGTCGCCGCGGCGCTGCGGGCCGGGGTCAGCGGCTTCCTGCTCAAGGTCGCACCGCCGGAGGACCTCGTGGCCGCGGTGCGGACCGTCGCCGCCGGCCAGGGACTGCTCGACCCGGCGGTGACGCTGCGGGTCATCGAGTCCTTCGCCGCGGCCCCGGCTCCCGACCCGGAGCGGGCCGGCGCCCTCGCCGCGCTGACCGAGCGGGAGACCGAGGTGCTCGCGCTGGTGGCCGCCGGCCTGAGCAACGCCGAGATCGCCGCCCGGCTGTACCTGGGCGAGGCCACGGTCAAGACGCACGTGAGCCGGCTGCTGCTCAAGCTCGGTCTGCGCGACCGGGTGCAGGCGGTGGCCTTCGCCTACGAGAGCGGCCTCGTGCGGCCCGGCGGGTAAGCTGGGCCTTACCGCCGGCCGTCGTCGACCGACGTTCTGTGGTCCCCGAGCCGCCATCGACTCCCGGGAGACCCGTGCTCGTACTGCTGCTCCTCCACCTGGTCGCCGCGCTGCTCGCGCCCGTCCTCGTCCGGTGGTGGGGCCGGCAGGCCTTCCTCGCGCTCGCCCTGGTGCCGGCCGCCGCCTTCGCGTGGACGCTGGCGCAGCTGTCCGCGGTGCTCGACGGCCGCGAGGTCTCCGAGACCGTCGAGTGGATCCCGGCGCTGGACCTCCAGATCGCCCTGCGGCTGGACGCCCTCGCGCTGCTCTTCGCCGCCGTCGTCACCGGTGTGGGCGCGCTGGTCCTCCTCTACTGCGCCCGCTACTTCGCCCCCGACGAGGAGGGCACCGGTCGCTTCGCCGGCACGCTCACCGCCTTCGCCGGCTCGATGCTCGGTCTCGTCGTCGCCGACGACCTGCTCCTGCTCTACGTGTTCTGGGAGCTCACCACCGTCTTCTCCTTCCTGCTCATCGGCGGGGCGGGCGGCCGGCTCGCCGCGCGCCGGGCGGCGACCCAGGCGCTCGTGCTCACCACGGCGGGCGGCCTGGCGATGCTGGTCGGGCTGATCATGGTCGGCCAGGCCAGCGGCTCGTTCCTGCTGTCGGAGGTCGTGGCCGATCCCGGCAGCGGCACGGTGATGACCGCCGGCACGGTGCTGGTGCTCATGGGCGCGATCACCAAGTCGGCGATGGTGCCCTTCCACTTCTGGCTGCCGGCCGCCATGGAGGCCCCGACCCCCGTCAGCGCCTACCTGCACGCCGCGGCCATGGTGAAGGCCGGCATCTACCTGGTCGCGCGACTGGCCCCGGGTCTGGCCGACGTCCCCGGCTGGCGGCCGCTGGTGCTGGGCCTCGGCGTCGCGACCATGCTCGTCGGCGGCTACCGCGCCCTGCGCCAGACCGACCTGAAGCTGCTGCTGGCCTTCGGCACCGTCAGCCAGCTCGGCTTCCTCATGACGCTGGTCGGCGGCGGCAGCCGGGAGCTGGCCGCGGCCGGCGTCACGATGACCCTGGCGCACGCGCTGTTCAAGTCCACGCTCTTCCTCACCGTCGGCGTGGTCGACCACGCCACCGGCACGCGGGACCTGCGCCGCCTGTCGGGACTGGGCCGGCGGCTGCCGGTGCTCGCGGCCGTCGGCTGCCTGGCCGCCGCGTCGATGGCCGGGCTGCCGCCGCTGCTGGGCTTCGTCGGCAAGGAGGCGGCGTTCACCGCGCTGTGGGACGGCGGGCTGCCCGACCGCACCGCCGCGACCGTCGTCCTCGTCGGGCTGGTGGTCGGGTCCGCGCTCACCGCCGCCTACACCGCCCGCTTCGTCTGGGGTGCCTTCGCCCGCAAGCCCGACTGCGCCGACACCGAGGTGGCGCACGCCCCGGAGCCGCTCTTCCTGGCCGCGCCGGTGGTCCTGGCGACGGCGGGACTGCTCGCCGGCCCGTTCAGCCCGCTGCTGGCGCCGCTGGTCGCCGAGTACGCCGAGACCGTCCCGTTCGGCCTCCCGGAGGTGGAGGACCTCGCGCTGTGGCACGGCTGGAAGCCCGCGCTCGCGCTGTCCCTGCTGACGGTGCTCGCCGGTGGGGCGCTGTTCGCCGTCCGCGCGCGGGTGTCGCGCACCCAGCGCCGGCTGGCCGTGGGCGCCTCGGCCGACGAGGGCTACTGGAACGTCATCCAGGGCCTGGACCGGCTGTCGGTCCTGGTCACCGGCACCACCCAGCGCGGCTCCCTGCCGGCCTACCTGGGCACCATCCTCGTCGTCGTCCTGGCGCTTCCGGGCACCGTCCTGCTGACCCGGGCCCCGTGGCCGGGGGAGTGGCGGGCCTGGGACACCCCGGTGCAGGCCATGGTCGGGGTCGTCGTGGTCACCGCCGCGGCGCTGAGCCTGCGCATCCGGCAGCGGCTGTCGGCCGTGCTCGTCGTCGGCGTCACCGGCTACGGCACCGCCGTCCTCTTCGCGCTGCAGGGCGCCCCCGACCTCGCGCTGACCCAGTTCCTCGTCGAGACGCTCACCCTCGTCGTCTTCGTGCTCGTGCTGCGCAAGCTGCCCAAGGACATCGGCGAGCGGCACCGGCCGCGCGAGCGCGCGGTCCGCGGCGTGATCGCGGTGGCCGTCGGCGCGTTCATGGGCGCCGTCGGTGCCGTGGCCCTCGGCGCGCGGACGGCGACCCCGGTGTCGGCCGACTACCCGGAGGAGGCCTACGACTTCGGCGGCGGCAAGAACATCGTCAACGTGACCCTGGTCGACATCCGCGCCTGGGACACCCTCGGCGAGATCTCGCTGCTGGTCGTGGCGGCGACGGGTGTCGCCAGCCTGGTGTTCCTGCGCAGCCGGACCGGTGGCGTCGACCGCGCCGAGCGCACTCGCCTGACCGAGGTCGACCGGCCCAGTTGGCTCGCAGCCGGCGCGACCATGGACCCCGCCCGGCGATCGGTCGTGCTCGAGGTGATCACCCGGATCCTGTTCCACACGATCCTCGTCTTCTCGGTCTACCTGCTGTTCTCCGGGCACAACGACCCCGGCGGCGGGTTCGCCGGCGGGCTGGTCGCCGGCCTGGCGCTGGTGCTGCGCTACCTGGCGGGTGGGCGCTACGAGCTCGGCGAGGCCGCCCCCGTCGCCCCCGGCGTCCTCCTGGGGGCGGGCCTGCTGTTCGCCGGCGGTACCGGGGTGGGGGGCCTGGTGCTGGGCGCCGAGGTCCTGCAGACGGCGATCCTCGAGACGACGCTCCCGGTGCTGGGCGACGTCAAGCTCGTGACCTCGCTGTTCTTCGACATGGGCGTGTACCTGATCGTCGTCGGCCTGGTCCTGGACGTGCTGCGCAGCCTGGGCGCCGAGCTGGACCGCCAGGAGGACGAGGACGACCCGATCGAGCTCAACGAGGGGGAGATGGTCGTCCGATGACCCCGACCGTCGTGCTGCCCGTGATCATCGGGGGCCTCTACGCCGCCGGCGTCTACCTGCTCCTGGACCGGAGCCTCACCCGCGTCCTGCTCGGCTTCCTGCTGCTCGGCAACGCCACCAACCTGCTGCTGCTGTCCGCGGGCGGTGCGGCCGGCCTCGCGCCGATCCTGGGCGTCTCCGACCCCGAGGACATGAACGACCCGCTGCCCCAGGCGCTGATCCTCACGGCGATCGTGATCACCTTCGGCATCTCGGCGTTCGTGCTGGCGATGATCCACCGCTCGTGGCGGCTGGTCCGGCAGGAGGTCGTCGGCACCGACGAGGAGGACCGGCGGGTCGCGGCGCGGAAGGGCACCGACGCCGACGAGCTCGACCCCGACGACCTGGTCCCCGCCGACCGTCCGGCCGGTCACGCCGACGGCCTGCGCGGCGCCGATCCCGACGACGTGCCGGCCGACGACATCGACCTGCCGGCGGGCACCAGATGACCAGCGTCCTGGCGCCGCTGCCGGTCCTGCTCCCGCTGCTCGGGGCCGCCGCCGCCCTGCTCCTGGCCCACCACCCGCGGGCCCAGCGCACGCTGAGCCTGGTCGTGCTGACCGCCGTCGTCGCGGTGTCGGTCGTGCTGCTGTTCACCGCCGACGCGGAGGGCGCGACCGCGGTCTCCGTCGGTGGCTGGCCGGTGCCGCTGGGCATCGTCCTCGTCGTCGACCGGCTCTCGGCCCTGATGCTCGTCGTGGCGTCCACCGTGGCGCTGGGGGTGCTGCTGTTCGCCGTCGGGCAGGGCGCCGCCGACCGCGACGAGGACACCCCGCTGTCGATCTTCCACCCGACGTTCCTGGTCCTGGTCGCCGGCGTGAGCAACGCCTTCCTGGCCGGCGACCTGTTCAACCTGTACGTCGGCTTCGAGATCCTGCTGATGGCCAGCTACGTGCTGCTGACCCTCGGCGGCACCGCGCCCCGCATCCGCGGCGGGATCACCTACGTGATCGTGAGCCTGACGAGCTCGCTGCTGTTCCTCGCCGCCATCGGGCTGGTGTACGCGGCCACGGGCACGGTCAACATGGCCGACCTGGCGGTGGAGCTGGGGGAGCTGCCCGAGGGCACGCAGGTGCTGCTGCAGTCGATGCTGCTCATCGCGTTCGGCATCAAGGCAGCGGTCTTCCCGCTGTCGGCCTGGCTCCCCGACAGCTACCCCACCGCACCGGCGCCGGTGACCGCCGTCTTCGCCGGCCTGCTCACCAAGGTCGGCGTCTACGCGATCATCCGCACGCAGACGCTGCTGTTCCCCGGCGGCGCGCTCGACGACCTGCTCATGTGGGCCGCGCTGGCCACCATGGTGATCGGCATCCTCGGCGCGGTCGCGCAGACCGACCTGCGCCGGTTGCTGTCGTTCACGCTGGTGAGCCACATCGGCTACATGGTCTTCGGCATCGCCCTGGGGACGGCGGCCGGCCTGGCCGGCGCGATCTTCTACGTCGCCCACCACATCGCCATCCAGACGACGCTGTTCCTCGTCGCGGGCCTGGTCGAGCGGCAGGGCGGGACGACGTCCATCGACCGGCTCGGCGGACTGGCCCGGCGCTCGCCGCTGCTGGCGGTCCTGTTCTTCGTGCCGGCGATGAACCTCGCCGGCATCCCGCCGCTGTCGGGCTTCATCGGCAAGCTCGGGCTGCTGCAGGCCGGCGTCGCCGAGGGCAGTGCGCTGGCGTACACCCTGGTCGCCGGCGGGGTGGTCACCAGCCTGCTGACGCTCGTAGCGATCGCCCGCGTGTGGACCCGGGCCTTCTGGCGGCCCCCGACGCAAGCGCCGATCGAGGACACCGCGGCGGCCGCCGCGGCCGACGCCGGCCCCTCCGGCGGCGGGACCGGTCCCGGCTCCGCGGACGGCGCCGGAGAGCTCACCGCCCGTCAGGTCGCCTGGCGCCGGCACACCCGCGTGGCGACGGCCGCCGACCCGGACATCGCGCCGGCCGCCGGAGCGGTGCGTGCCCTGCGTCCGCTGCCGCGCACGATGGTGGCCGCGACCGCGGCGCTGGTCACGGTGACGGTCGCGCTGACCGGCGTCGCGGGTTTCCTCTACGGCCTGTCCGACCGGGCTGCGCAGGACCTCGTGGAGCGGACGCCCTACGTGGAGTCGGTCTTCGACGCCCCGACGGCGGAGGAGGCGGAGTGATCGCCGACCGGTCGCCGCTGCGGCTGCGGCACCAGCTCCCGCTGCTCGCCTGGCTCGTGCTGGTCTGGATCCTGCTGTGGGGGACCTGGTCGTGGGCGAACCTGCTCTCCGGCGCGCTGGTGGCGCTGCTGGTGACCATGCTCCTGCCGCTGCCGCACGTGGTCGGCGGCACCCGCGTGCGACCCCTGCCGCTGCTGGCGTTCCTCGGTCACTTCGTCGTCGACCTGGCGGTCTCGGGCGCCCAGGTGGCCTGGCTGGCGCTGCGCCCCGGCGGGCAACGGCGCTCGGCCATCGTGCGGGTGCAGCTGCGCACCGACTCTGACCTGCTGCTCACGATGGTGGCCGAGGCCGTGTCCCTGGTGCCGGGGTCGCTGGTGCTCGACCTGGACCGGGAGGGGAGCACGATCACCGTCCACCTGCTGCACGTCCGGGACCGCGCCGACGTGGAGCGCGAGCGCGGCGACGTCCTGGTCGTGGAGGAGCGGCTGGTGCGGGCGTTCGGCTCGCCGGAGGACCTCGCCGCCATCGACCGCGACCTGCAGCGGCGCGGGCGCGCGCCGGAGAGGGCGGCGCGATGACCGTCGTCTCCTACCTGCTGTACGGCCTGATCGGCGGGGGCGCGCTGCTCGCGCTGCTGCGCCTGGCCATGGGTCCCTCGCTGCTGGACCGGGTGGTCGCCACCGACACGCTGCTGGTCATCATCTCCGCCGGCCTGGCGGTCTACGCGGCGCTGGAGCGCGACCCGACGGTGGTGCCGGTCCTCGTGGTCGTCTCGCTGCTGGCGTTCGTCGGCTCGGTGTCGATCGCCCGCTACGTGGGCGGGATGCTCCGCAGGTCGGCGACGGGGGACGGCCGCGACCTCGGGCTCCCCGTCGCCGCCGAGGAACGGGAGGGTGGCCGGTGACCGCCGCCGTCGACGTCGTCGCCTTCGCCTGCCTGCTGGCCGGGGCGTTCCTGTGCCTGACCGCGGGGCTGGGGCTGGTCCGCTTCCCCGACGTGCTGTCCCGGATGCACGCCGGCACCAAGCCGCAGGTGCTCGGCGTGCTGCTGGTCATGGTGGGCGCGGCGATCCGGCTGCACGGCTGGTCGGCGACCTGGATGCTGCTCCTGGTCGCGGCGTTCCAGCTGCTCACCGCGCCGGTCAGCGCGCACATGATCAGCCGCGTGGCCTACCGGCGCCGGCACGTGCGCCGTGACCTGCTGCTCGTCGACGAGTTCGAGGCCGGGACGACGGCCGAGAAGCTCTACATCGGCGACGAGCCGGGGGACGCGCCGCCGGAGGAGCCGGAGGTCGCGGTGGCCGAGCACGTCGTCGACGAGGGGCCCGCCCGGGGCGCCCCGCGCGGCTGACCGCGCGGGGCGCCGTGCTCAGCGCTGGGCGCGGTTGACCGCGGAGACGACCGCCCGCAGGGAGGCGGTCACGATGTTCGGGTCGATCCCGACGCCCCACAGCACGCGGTCGCCGACGGCGCACTCCACGTAGGCCGCCGCGCGGGCGTCGCCGCCGGCCGACAGGGCGTGCTCGGTGTAGTCGAGGACCCGGACGTCGACGTCGACGGTCCGCAGGGCGTCGACGAACGCGGCGATCGGGCCGTTGCCCCGGCCCTGGACGGTGACCGGGACACCGGCGTCCACCAGTTCGACGACCATCTCGTCGAGCTGCCCGTCACCGTGCGCGGTGTGCCGGTGCCCGGTCAGCGAGAACCGGCCCCACGGCGCGGCCGGGTCGGGCAGGTACTCGCTGCTGAAGGCCGACCACATCTGCTGGGCGGTGACCTCGCCGCCCTCGTCGTCGGTGTGCCGCTGGATGACCGCGCTGAACTCGATCTGCAGCCGCCGCGGCAGGTCCAGGTGGTTCTCGGTCTTCATGATGTAGGCGACGCCGCCCTTGCCGGACTGGCTGTTCACCCGGATCACGGCCTCGTAGCTGCGGCCGACGTCCTTGGGGTCGATCGGCAGGTACGGGACCGCCCACGGCATCTCGGACACGGGCTTGCCCGCCGCCGCGGCGTCCACCTCGAGGGCCTTGAAGCCCTTGTTGATGGCGTCCTGGTGGGAGCCGGAGAAGGCGGTGTAGACGAGGTCGCCGCCGTAGGGGTGCCGCTCGTGCACGCCCAGCTGGTTGCAGTACTCGACGGTGCGGCGGATCTCGTCGATGTCGGAGAAGTCGATCTGCGGGTCGATGCCCTGGCTGAACAGGTTCAGGCCCAGGGTGACCAGGTCGACGTTGCCGGTGCGCTCGCCGTTGCCGAACAGGCAGCCCTCGATGCGGTCGGCGCCGGCCCGGTAGCCCAGCTCGGCGGCGGCGACGGCCGTGCCGCGGTCGTTGTGCGGGTGCAGGCTCAGGACGACGGCGTCACGCCGGCCCAGGTTGCGGTTCATCCACTCGATCTGGTCGGCGTACACCGTGGGCTCGGCCATCTCGACGGTCGCCGGCAGGTTGAGGATCGTCGGGCGGTCGACGGTGGGCTCCCACACGTCGGTGACCGCGTTGCAGACCTCGACGGCGAAGTCCAGCTCGGTGCCGGTGAAGGACTCCGGCGAGTACTCGAAGCGGATCTCGGTGTCGCGCATCTGCTCGGCCAGCTTGCGCACCAGCTGGGCGCCGTGGACCGCGATGTCGACGATCCCGGCGCGGTCGGAGCCGAACACCACGCGCCGCTGCAGCGTGCTGGTCGAGTTGTAGAGGTGCACGATCGCCTGCTCGGCGCCGCGCAGGGACTCGTAGGTGCGCTCGATCAGCTCGTCGCGGGCCTGGGTGAGGACCTGGATCGTGACGTCGTCGGGGACCAGGTCGTCCTCGATCAGCTGGCGGACGAAGTCGAAGTCGGTCTGGCTGGCCGCCGGGAAGCCGACCTCGATCTCCTTGTAGCCCATCCGGACCAGCAGCTCGAACATGCGGCGCTTGCGGTCGGGGGTCATCGGGTCGATGAGTGCCTGGTTCCCGTCGCGCAGGTCGACGGCGCACCACCGGGGGGCCACGGTGGTGACCTTCTCCGGCCAGGTGCGGTCGGGCAGCTCGACCGGGGTGAACGGCGCGTAGCGGCCGAACGGCATGGCCGAGGGCTGCTGGGGGTTGCGGACGTGCGGGTGGTTCTCGTGCATGACGGGGCTCCTCTGGCGCGGGCTGGACTCAGCTCCGGTGGGGCGGTCAGCGGGCGCCGGGAACGCTCTCCGTCATGGAAGGCGCCGTCACGGCAGATCACCGCGGCGAGGGGGCCGACCTAGGAGAGGGCCTCGCCGCGGCGGGTAAGCAGGAGGCTGCCGCGCACGCCCCCACGGTAGCAGCGGGTCAGTCGAGGTCGCACCGACACACGCAGTCGTCGGCGTGGGAGGACTTGACGCCGGCCTCGTCCTCCGGGCACTCCGGGGGGCAGTCGCAGACCCATCGCGGCAGGGGTGGCAGCTCCCCGGCGTCCCGCCGGCGCTCCCACTCGGCCCGCGATCTCCGCCGCGCCGCGTCCTGCCGGGCCGCCCGCCGTTCGGCCGGCGAGTCGCCCGGCTCGGGCACGAGGTGGTCCTCCGGCGTGCCCCGCCGTGCGCGCACGACATCGCGCCACCGCCGGTCCCGGTCGTACGTGTACCAGGCGCGCGGCCGGCCGTAGTGGTGCGCGTCGTGCCACCAGCCCTCGTCGGAGTACCGGGTGTCGAGGTGCGCGGGGAACCGGCGGCCGGCCATGTCCCGCACCGTGCCGTCGGCCATCCCGAGCACCTCGTCGCCCGCGGCGTCCACCAGCGCGATCCGGAGCCCGGCGGCCTCGGCCGCCCGGCCGAGCGCTCGGACGTCGAGCCGTCCCGTCCCTGCCTCGGCCGCTGCGAGCGCGGACTTGGAGACGCCGATGGCGGCGGCGAGCTCGCGTTGGGACAGGTCGGCGATGCGACGGATCCGACGCAGCAGGCCCGCCAGGTCGACATCTGTCACGACGCGAACCCTGGTCCCATCCGGCCGCAGCCCGGGGACGGCGTGTCCGTCTGTGGACGCTCGTGCTCTGCCCACACACGCGGGCACAGCACGAGCGCTGTGGGTGTATGCCCGAGGAGCGCCTCTTCGTGCTCTGCCCACGGTGGCGGGCAGAGCACGAGCGTGCGGGGAGGGACATGCCGGCTGCCTCGGGTCTGCGTTCAGCATCCCGGCCTGAGCCGGCACGGGCCGGGAGGAGCATCCGGAGGACCGCGGCCTTCCGGAGCCGCGCGAGGCTCGATTCAGAACTTCCCGCGCAGGCGCAGGCGGAGCGGGCGGCCGTCGGGGTCGTCGAGCAGGCGGTACACGGGCGTCGCCCAGAGCCGGGTGCCGAGGCTGAGCTCCTCCGGCTCGTGCCGGCGCAGCCGCCCTCGCGGGCGCGGTCCCACGCGGCCCCCGGCGTACCAGGCGTCGAGCGCCTCGGCCGACGCCTCCAGGGTCGCCACGAACGCCTCGGGGTCGAGCAGGTCGGCGTCCTCGCTGCCGTCCGGGGCGCGGTCGGTGTGCTCACGGGCGAGCTCCAGCCGCAGGTCACGGGCGAACACGCGGGCGCCGTCCCCGCCGCCGCCGGGGTCCCGCGGCTCGCGCTCGTCGCGGGTGGTGTCCAGGACCGCGCTGGACAGCTCGCTGTCGTGCGTCCACGACCGCCGGTTGAAGTTGTCGCTGCCCACGCTCGCCCACACGTCGTCGACCACGCACACCTTGGCGTGCACGTAGACCGGCGTGCCCTCGTGGTTCTCCACGTCGAAGACGTGCACCCGGTCGGGCCCGGCCTTGCGGCAGAGTTCCAGCGCCTGCCACCGGCCGACGTACTGCGGCCGCGAGGCGAACGCGCCGTCCTGGTCGGGCACCCGCGGCACGATCACCACCAGGTGCAGCTCCGGGTTGGTCCGCAGCGCGTCGGCGAACAGCTGGGCCACCTCGGCCGACCACATGTACTGGTCCTCGAGGTAGACCAGCCGGCGCGCCCGCTCGATCGCCTTCGTGTACCCCCGGGCGATCGACCGCTCGCCCTGCGGCGCGAACGGGTAGGGCGGCCGGATCGCCGGATAGGTGCGGAGGTTCTGCACCAGGTGCGGCCCGCACGCTGGCGGGGCCGGCAGCTGCGGCGGCAGAGGGTCGCCGTCGGTGCGGGCACGGTTCAGCTTGTCCCGGACCCAGGCGATCGGGTGGTCGGTGTCGGCGGAGTGCGGGTCGTCCCAGCGCTCGCGGAACACCGTGTCGAGCACGTGCACGGCGGGGCCGCGGAGCTCCAGCTGCACGTCGTGCCACGGCGGGGTCGACCCGTATGCCTCCGACATGGCCAGCGACTGGGGGTCGCCGCGGTGCTCGGCGTCGTCCCGCCGGCTGTGGCACAGGTCGATCCCACCGACGAATGCGACGTCCCGCGAGGCGTCCTGGTCGTGGCGCAGCACCACGAACTTCTGGTGGTGCGAGCCGAACCGGCGCACCCGCTGGTCCAGGATCACCTCGCCTCCGCCGTGCTCGATCTCCCGGTCCAGGGCGCGGTTCTCCTCCTTGCTGAACGAGGCGCCGTCCAGGTGCGACCGCCACACCAGCCCGCGCACGGTCACCCCACGCCGCACGGCCTCGGTGAACAGCTGCGCGACCGTCGGACCGCCCGGGCGCAGCTGCTCGTCGGGGTCCCCGCGCCAGTCGGTGAAGAAGAGGTGGTCACCCTCGTCCAGCGCCTCGACCGCCTCGACGAGGCGCTCGAAGTAGACCGAGCCGTGCACCAGCGGCGTGCAGAGGTTGCCCGCGGTCCAGCCGGGCAGATCGGTGGCCGGGTTGCCCCGCTCCTCCGCGCTGAGCAGCCACCTCTCGGGATCGTCCACCGGGCGACGGTAGCCTGTGGAACCGTGGCCCTCGTCGTCCAGAAGTACGGCGGCTCCTCCGTCGCCTCCGCCGCGCACATGAAGCGCGTCGCCGAGCGGATCGTGGCCGCCAAGAAGGACGGCAACGACGTCGTCGTGGTGGTCTCCGCGATGGGCGACACCACCGACGAGCTGCTCGACCAGGCGGCCCAGATCACCGACACCCCGCCCGGCCGCGAGCTCGACATGCTGCTCACCGCCGGCGAGCGCATCTCGATGGCGCTGCTGGCGATCGCGATCAACACCCACGGCTACGAGGCCCGGTCGTTCACCGGCTCCCAGGCCGGCGTGATCACGACCTCCAGCCACGGCAAGGCGCGGATCATCGACGTCACGCCGGGCCGGCTGCGCAGCGCGCTGGACGAGGGCTCGATCGTCATCGTCGCCGGCTTCCAGGGCGTCAGCCAGGACACCAAGGACGTCACGACGCTCGGCCGCGGCGGGTCCGACACCACCGCGGTCGCCGTCGCCGCGGCGCTGCAGGCCGACGTCTGCGAGATCTACACCGACGTCGACGGCGTCTTCACCGCCGACCCGCGGATCGTCCCGAACGCCCAGCGGCTGGACACCGTCACCTACGAGGAGATGCTGGAGCTGGCCGCCTCGGGCGCCAAGGTCCTCATGCTCCGCTGCGTCGAGTACGCCCGCCGCTACGGCATCCCCGTGCACGTCCGCAGCTCCTACTCACAGCTCCCCGGCACGATCGTGGCCGGTTCGATGGAGGACCTCCCGGTGGAACAGGCGATCATCACGGGCGTCGCGCACGACCGCAGCGAGGGCAAGATCACCGTCTACGGCGTGCCCGACCGGCCGGGTGAGGCGGCGCAGCTGTTCCGCGTCCTCGCCGACGCCGAGGTCAACATCGACATGATCGTGCAGAACGTGTCGGCCGAGGCCAGCAAGCTCGCCGACATCTCCTTCACGCTGCCCAAGAGCGACGGCCCGACGGCGCTCGCCGCGCTCGAGAAGGTCAAGCACACCGTCGGCTACACCGACGTCAGCTTCGACCAGCACATCGGCAAGGTCTCGCTGGTCGGCGCCGGCATGCGGTCGCACCCGGGCGTCTCGGCCAAGTTCTTCGGCGCCCTCGCCGACGCCGGGGTGAACCTCGAGCTGATCAGCACCTCCGAGATCCGCATCTCGGTGGTCTGCCGCGACACCGACGTCGACATCGCCGTCCGCGCGGTGCACGACGCCTTCGACCTCGGCTCCGACACCGAGGCCGTGGTCTACGGAGGGACCGGACGATGAGCATGCGCCCGCTGAACATCGGCGTCGTCGGCGCGACCGGCCAGGTCGGTGCCGCGATGCGGTCGATCCTGGCCGAGCGCGACCTGCCGATCGCGTCGATCCGCTTCTTCGCCTCCGCCCGTTCCGCCGGCACCACGCTGCCGTGGGGCGACGGCGAGATCACCGTCGAGGACGCCGCCACCGCCGACCCCACCGGCCTGGACGTCGCGCTCTTCTCCGCCGGGGCCACCACCTCCCGCGCGCAGGCCCCGCGGTACGCCGAGGCCGGCGTCATCGTCATCGACAACAGCTCCGCGTTCCGCCGCGACCCCGAGATCCCGCTGGTCTGCAGCGAGGTGAACCCCGGCGACATCGCCAAGGCGCACGGCCGGATCATCGCCAACCCGAACTGCACCACCATGGCCGCGATGCCGGTGCTCAAGCCGCTGCACGACGAGGCCGGCCTGGTCCGGATCGTGGCCAGCACCTACCAGGCCGTCTCCGGCTCGGGCATCGCCGGCGTGCAGGAGTTGCACTCGCAGGTCAAGGCCGTCGTCGACAAGGCCGACGAGCTCGCCTACGACGGCAGCGCCGTCACCTTCCCCGAGCCGCAGAAGTACGTGCGGCCGATCGCCTTCAACGTGCTCCCGATGGCCGGGTCCGTCGTCGACGACGGCAGCTGGGAGACCGACGAGGAGCAGAAGCTCCGCAACGAGAGCCGCAAGATCCTCGGCATCCCGGACCTGCGGGTCTCGGGCACCTGCGTGCGGGTCCCGGTCTTCACCGGGCACTCCCTCTCGCTCAACGTCGAGTTCGAGCGCCCGATCAGCGTCGAGCGGGCCACCGAGCTGCTCTCGACGGCGCCCGGGGTCGAGCTCTCCGACGTCCCGAACCCGCTGCAGGCGGCCGGGCGGGACCCGAGCTACGTCGGTCGGATCCGGCAGGACCCGGGTGTCGACGGCGGTCGCGGTCTCGCCCTCTTCGTGAGCAACGACAACCTGCGCAAGGGTGCCGCGCTCAACACCGTCCAGATCGCGGAGCTCATCGCCGCCTCCTGAGCGGAGTCGCTCGAGTGCAGGAAGCGCACTCGAGCGACTCCGTTCAGGGCTGCACGTGGCGGAGCGCGAAGTCCAGCGCCAGCTCGACCTGGCGGATCGTCTCCTCGATCACCAGCGAGCCGTGGCCGGCGTCGAACCGGTACACCTCGTGCGGCTTCCCGAGGCGCTCGAGCTCGCCCAGGTAGTTGTCGATCTGCCGGATCGGGCAGCGCGGGTCGTTGGCGCCGGCCACGACCAGCACCGGCGCCCGCACGGACTCGACGTAGGTGATGGGGGAGGACCGCACGTACACGTCGCGCACCTCGTCCGGTGAGCCACCGAACAGCGCCCGGTCGTAGGCCCGCAGACCCTCCATCTCGTCCTCGTAGGCGGCGAGGTAGTCGGCCACCGGCACCTCGGCGATCCCGGCCGCCCACCGCTCCGGCTGCGTCCCGAGGCCGAGCAGGGTGAGGAACCCGCCCCACGAGCCGCCGCTGATCAGCGCCCGCGACGGGTCGAGGAAGCCCTCGGCGACCAGCGCGTCGTAGACCGCCGCGACGTCCTCCAGCTCCGTCGGGCCGGGCCGGCCGGTCAGCGCGTCCCGCCAGGCGCTGCCGTAGCCGGTGGAGCCGCGGTAGTTGACGTGCACGACCGCGTAGCCGGCGTCCACGTAGGCGGCCCGTCGGGCGCGGTAGGAGTCGTCGTCGGCCGCCTCGGGGCCGCCGTGCACCAGGAACGCGGTCGCGTACGGCGCCTCACCCGCAGGCCGGACGACCAGCGCGTGGATGTCGCCGCCCGGGCCGGGCACCCAGCGGTCCTCCACCGGGTAGGCCGCCGGGGGCTCCTCGCCCGGCGCGGCCAGCACGACCGGACCGTCGGCCCGGCGGATCACCGGCGGCAGTTCGGCCGACGACCAGGCCAGCTCCACGGTCCCGTCCGGGCGCGCGGTCGCCCCCCGGACGACGCCCCGCGGGGTCTCCAGCTGCTCCAGGGCGCCCGTGGCCAGGTCGTAGCGGTAGACCTCGCTCCGGGCGGCGTGGTCGTGGCCCACCAGCAGCGCCGACCCGTCGGGGTACCAGCCGGCGGTGACGTCGCCGGGCAGGTCCAGCACGATCTCGGTCTCGGTGTCGGCCTCGACGTCCCAGACCAGCAGCTCCTCGCGGCCGCGCCGCTCGTGCCCGACGAGCAGCCGCCGGTCGCCGGCCAGCGGGGCGAACTCCAGGGCGTGCAGGCCGCGGCCCTCGCCGTCCCACTTCTCCGCGACGACGGAGTCGTCCGCCGTCCGCAGCACCCGCAGTGCCGGGTAGCGGGGGTCGCCGTGCTCCGAGTGCGAGACGACCAGCAGGTCCTCGTCGTAGGTCAGCGCGTCGACCGAGGCGGGATCGGCGTGCCGGTAGAGCACCCGCGGGGTGCCGCCGACCGGGGCCAGCCAGAGCTCGCTGCCGTCGTCGGTGGAGCGGCCGACCGCGACCACGCTGTCGCCGATCTCCAGACCGGCGGGATAGGCCGGCCCGACCTCGGGCAGCGCGACCCGGTCCTCACCGCCGGCGAACGGCTGCACCATCCAGACGCCGAACTCGTCGCCGTCGGTGTCGGCGAACCACCAGATCGTCTCGCCGTCGGGGGAGAGGGTGCCGATGAGCGTGCCGTTGGGCCGGTCGGTGGCCTGCCGGTGGACGTCGGTCGTGCGGTCCCAGGCGTACTGCTCGACGACGCCGCTGACGTCGGAGGCGTACAGGTTGCGGTGCGGCGCCTCCAGCGCCCAGTCCGGCAGGCTCACCCGCGGGGCGCGGAACCGGGCCTGCCAGCGGGCGGTGACCTCCGGGGGGAGGACGGGGGACGGCGGAGAGGCGCTCACCGGCTCATCTTCCCCCGGCGCCGGCTCCCGCCTCCGTGCCGGTCCCGGCCGCCTGCAGGTCGGCGGCGGCGTCGCGGACGTCGCCGATGAGCAGTTCCAGCACGTCCTCCAGCGCCACCACCCCGGCCGGGTCGGCGAGCGGGCCGACGACGCCCAGGTGAGCTCCCTGGGTGCGCATCTCGGCGAGGACGTCGGGCAGCGTGCTCCCGGGGGCCAGCGGCACGAGGGGGACGACGCTGTCGTCGGGCATCGGCCGGTCCCGCGCCTCGCCCTCGACGCCGAGCGCGTCCTTGACGTGCACGAACCCGGCCAGGGCGCCGTCGTCGCCGCGGACGGGGTAGCGGCTGAACCCGTGCTCGGCGACGACCGCCTCCAGCTCCCGCGGCGTCGTGGCCCGCGGGACGGTCACCACGTCCGCCATCGGCATGAGCACGTCCTCGACCGCGTGCTGCTCGAAGGTGAGCGCCCCGGCGGCGAGCTCACCGACCTCGCGGCCGAGCCGGCCCTCCTTGCGGGACTGCGTGATCATCGACCGGATCTCGGCCTCGTCGAAGCTGGCCGCCACCTCGTCGGTGGGGGTCACCCCGAACAGCCGCACGAAGGCGTTCGCCGTCGTGTTGAAGAACCAGATGACCGGGGTCAGCAGGCGGGCGAACGCGGCCAGCGGCGGCCCCAGGACCAGCGCGGCACGGTCGGGCCCGGCGATGGTGATGTTCTTCGGCACCATCTCGCCGAGCACCATGTGCAGCACCGTCACCAGCGACAGCGCGATGACCAGCGCGATCGGGTGCAGCAGGCCCTCCGGCACACCGACGGCCTCCATCGGCTTCTCGATGAGGTGCGCGACGGCCGGTTCGCCGACCGCGCCCAGGCCCAGCGAGCACAGCGTGATGCCCAGCTGGGCGGCGGCCATCATCTTCGAGACGTTCCGCAGGGCGGCGAGCGTCTTGACCGCCCGCGCCGAGCCGGCCTCCGCGCGCGGCTCCAGCTGGTCGGCCCGCACGGAGACCAGCGCGAACTCCGCGGCCACGAAGAAGGCGTTGCCCAGCAGCAGCGCGACCAGGACGAGCAGGCTGACGGCGTCGCTCATGCCGCCACCTCCGCCGTCTCGTCGGAGGCCGGCTCCGGCACCCGTTCGGCCCGCACCCGGGCCACGCGCCGCCCGTCCAGCGTCTCCACGGTGAGGCAGGCGCCGGGCACGCCCACCCGGTCACCGACCTCCGGGAGCCGCTGCAGCTGCTCGGTGAGGAAGCCCGCGAGGGTCTCGTAGCGCCCCTCCGGGATGTCGATCCCGGTGCGGTCGAGCACCTCGTCGGGACGCAGCAGGCCCGACAGCAGCCAGAGGTCCTCGTCGACGCGGCGGGCGGTGCGCAGCGGCTGGTCCGTCTCGTCGGTGATCTCGCCGACCAGCTCCTCCACGATGTCCTCCAGGGTCACCAGGCCGTGCGTGGCGCCCCACTCGTCGACCACCAGGGCCACCTGCAGGCCCTGCTCGCGCAGCAGGTCGAGCAGGCGCTCGAGGTGCAGCGAGGAGGGCACCGCCAGCAGCGGTGCCGCGAGCTCCGCGGCCGTCCGCCGGTCGCGCTCGGCCTCCGGGACGGCGACGGCGTGCTTCACGTGCACGATGCCGGTCACCTCGTCGAGATCGGAGCCGTAGACGGGGAAGCGTGAGTTGCCGGACTCGGTCGCGGCCCGGATCACCTCGGCGGCGGTCGCGCGGGAGCTGACCGTCCACAGCCGGGTCCGGGGCGTCATGACGTCGGTGGCGTACTTCTGCCGCAGGTCCAGCGACCGGGTGAGCAGCCGGGCGGCCACGGGGGAGAGGTCGCCCTCCTCGGCCGAGCGACGCGCGACCGCGGCCAGCTCCTCGGCGCCGCGGGCGGAGTCGAGCTCCTCCTTGGGCTCGAAGCCCAGGCGCCGCACGATGGCGTTGGCCAGCCGCTGCAGGGAGTTGACGATCCAGCCGGTGGCCGTGGTGAAGGCCCGCATCCCGGGGGCCACGACGGCGGCGACCTTGAGCGGGTTGGCGATCGCCAGGTTCTTCGGGCCGAGCTCGCCGAGCCACATCTGCAGGGCGGTCGCGAGGGCAATCGCCAGCCCGTAGGACACGCCGTGCAGGGCCCCCTCGGGCAGCCCCGCCGCCTCGAGCGGGCCGCGGAGCAACTGGCCGAGGGCCGGCTCGGCCAGGAAGCCGACGATCAGCGTGGTGATCGTGATGCCCAGCTGGGCGGCCGAGAGCTGCGTGGACAGGCTCTTCAGCGCCGTCACGACGCCGCCGGCGCCCCGGTTCCCGGCCTGGGCGGCCTCCTCGGCGCGACCGCGGTCGACCGTCGTCAGGGAGAACTCAGCAGCGACGAAGAAGCCGGTCGCCACGGTGAGCAGCACGGCGGCGAGGAGGAGCAACCACTCGGTCATCGGGCTCCCGAGTGCCCCCTGCGGCGGTCTCCCAACCGGACCGGCCCCGGAAACGGGTCAGGGGCCGCCTTCCGGCGGCCCCTGAACTGGTCGGGGTGACAGGATTTGAACCTGCGGCCTCGTCGTCCCGAACGACGCGCGCTACCAAGCTGCGCCACACCCCGAGGCGTGCGGCGACCACTCTACCGCCCGTCCCGGGGCGGCCCGGCGGCGGGCTCAGGCGGGGCGGGCGGTGAGCGTCAGCAGGGTCGCCTCGGGCGGGCAGGCGAAGCGGACAGGGGCGTACGGGCTGGTGCCCAGCCCCGCCGAGACGTGCATCCAGGTGCCGTTGGGCCGCTCCGCCGACGGCACCGTCCAACGGCTCACCCACCGGACCCGGGCGCGGTCCAGGCCGCAGTTGGTGACCAGTGCGCCGTAGCCGGGCACCCGCAGCTGCCCGCCGTGGGTGTGGCCGGAGAGCAGCAGGTCGTAGCCGTCGGCGGCGAACCGGTCGAGCACCCGCGGCTCGGGGGCGTGCACCAGGCCGATGCGCAGGTCGGCGGTCGGGTCGGCCGGGCCGGCCACGTCGTCGTAGCGGTCCCGCTTGAGGTGCGGGTCGTCCACCCCGGCGAACACGATGCGCCGCCCGTCGACGACGAGCTCGCCGCGGGCGTTGGTGAGGTCCAGCCAGCCGCGGGCGGTGAAGCCGTCGCGCAGGTCACGCCAGGGGAGGGCGTCGCCCAGCACCCGCTTGTGCTTCTTCTTGAAGTACTTGAGCGGGTTCTTCGGCTTGGGCGCGTAGTAGTCGTTGGACGACGTCACGAAGGCGCCGGGCACGTCGAGCAGCCCGTCGAGGGCGCGCAGCGTCGGTGCGACGGCGTCCTGACCGGCGAGGTTGTCCCCGGTGTCGATCACCAGGTGCGGCCGCAGCCCGGCGAGCCCGGCCAGCCACTCCTGCTTGGAGCGCTGCCCGGCGGTCATGTGGATGTCGGAGACGTGCAGCAGCCGCAGCGGCGCGGACCCGGGGGCGAGGACCGGGACGTCGAAGCGGCGCAGCGTCCAGCGGGTCCGCTCGTAGAGGCCGGCGTAGCCGAGCGTGGCCGCTCCGGAGGCGAGCGCCACGGCGGGGGCGACGGTGTACCAGCGCATGTCCAGCCAGGGTACGGGGCCGGGGCGGAGGGCGGCCGTGTCACGCTGAGCAGGTGTCCGACGCCCTGAAGAGCCGGCTCCGTGCCGACCTCACCACCGCCATGAAGGCCCGCGACGAGCTGCGCACCGCCACGCTGCGGATGGTGCTCGCGGCGATCAGCGCCGAGGAGGTCGCCGGCAAGGAGGCGCGGGAGCTCTCCGACGACGAGGTGCAGGCCGTGGTCCGCCGGGAGGCCAAGAAGCGCCGGGAGGCCGCCGAGGCCTTCGGTGGCGCGGGCCGCACCCAGCAGGCCGAGCGGGAGCGCGCCGAGGAGGGCGTCCTCGCCGACTACCTGCCCGCGCAGCTGGAGGACGCCGACCTGGCCGCGCTGGTCGCCGACGTCATCACCACGACCGGCGCCTCCGGCATGAAGGACATGGGCCGGGTCATGGGCGCCGCGACCGCCGCGGTGGCCGGCCGGGCCGAGGGCTCGCGCGTGGCCGCGGAGGTCCGCCGCCAGCTCGGCTGACCGTCACGGCGCCGACCAGCTGTCGGTCCCTGGAACGACCGCGCGCCCCCGCCGGTGTCCGGCAGGGGCGCGCGAGGTGGTGCAGTGCGGTGCGGCTCAGTCGCCGCCCTCCCCTTCGGGACCGGGGGCCGTGCTGCCGGGAGCGGGTCCACCCGGACCGGGAGCGGGGCCACCGGGACCCGGGGCCGGGCCACCGCCGCCGCCGGGACCTCCACCGCCGGGTGCCGGGGACGACGGGGAGGCCGGGCCCGGCGCCGGCTGCGGAGCGGGCTCGACGTACTGCGAGCCGTTGCTGACCTGGATGGTCACGACCTGGTCCTCGATGGCGCGGGCGCCCGCCGGCGGGTTGGTCCCGACGACGGTGCCCTGCGGCCGGTCGCTGTCCACCGACGCGGTCTCGAAGCGCAGGCCGGCCGACGTCATCGCCTGCTGACAGCCGCTGACGGTCGAGCAGCCGGGCACCTCGCGGGTGTTGCCGTTCTGGACGACCGGGTCGGCCGGTGGGAAGGGCACCATCGGCTGCCCGGTGAGGATCGGCGCCATCGCGTCGCGCCAGATCGTGGCGCCCTTGCCGCCACCGAAGCCGCCGACGTCCTGGTTCTGCTTGGGGTTGAGCACCATCACGCTGGCGGTGTACTGCGGCGTGTAGCCGACGAAGGCCACCGAGAAGTTGCTCTGCGAGGTACCGGTCTTGCCGGCGATCTGGTGGCCGGGGATGTAGGCCCGGGACGCGGTCTGCCCGGAGAAGCCGGGCTCGACGTCCTTGCGCAGCATCTGGTTCAGCGTGGTGGCGACGCCCGGCGGGATCGCCTGCGCGGTGCAGTTGTCGTCCTTCACCACCGGCTCCCCGTCCTCGCCGAGCAACGGCTCGCCGTTGCGGTCGAGGATGGCGACGACCGGGGTCGGGTCGCACTGGGTGCCGTTGGCCGCCAGCGTGCTGTAGGCGCTGGCGAGGTCGAGCGGGCTGGTCGCCTCCGGGCCGAGGGTGAACGAGCCGCGGTTCTCCTCGATGATCTGGTCGGCGGGGGTGGACACGAAGTTCATGCCCATCCGCTCGGCCACGCGGACCGGACCCTCGACGCTGCCCAGGGCGTCCTCGAGGGCGAGGAAGTAGGTGTTCGAGGACATGTAGAGCGCGCGCTCCATGTCCAGCGTCGACGGGTAGTTGCCGGCGTTGCGCACGCAGTACATCCCGCCGGTGTTCCGGCCCTCGCACGGGCCGCGGTAGACCCGCGAGACGTAGGGCTCGCCGGTCGTCAGCGTGAAGTACTGCGAGAAGCCGCGCTCCAGCGCCGCGGCCGCGGTGAACGTCTTGTACGTCGAGCCCGCGCCCTGGCTGTACGCGGTGTTGAGCACGACCGACTCGCACTCGGGGCGGGTCGCGTCGCAGCCGAACACGCGGTTCACGCTCATCGCCAGGACGTGGCCGGTGCCGGGCTCGACGTTGGTGTACATGGCGGCCAGCGGGTCGCCCATCGGGAGGGTGTTGAGCACCGCCTGGTCACCCGCGGCCTGCATGTCCGGCCGCAGCGTCGTCTGGATGGTCAGGCCACCGCTGCGGATCTGCTGGTCGGTCAGCCCCAGGGTGCCGGTCAGGTACTGCTCGAGGTAGGCGCAGAAGAAGCCGCCGATCGCGGCGTCGACGCAGTTGTTCGGCGGGGACTGCCCCTCGACGACCTCCACGGGGGTGCCCGCGACGGCGTCGTAGTCGGCCTGCTCGATGTAGCCCTGGTCGAGCATCCGGCTCAGGACCTCGTCGCGGCGCTCCCGCGCGGCGTCCGGGTTGTTGATCGGGTCGTCGTTCGTGGGGCTCTGCACGAGCCCGGCGAGCATCGCCGCCTGCGGCAGCGTCAGGTCGATCGCGTTGACGCTGAAGTACTTCTGCGCGGCGGCCTGGATGCCGTAAGCGCCCTCGCCGAAGTACACGATGTTCAGGTAGCGGGTGAGGATCTCGTCCTTGCTGTAGGTCTCCTCGAGGGCCAGCGCCAGCCGCGCCTCGCGCAGCTTGCGCGAGATGCCGGCCGCGCCGTCCTGCTCGCGGGCCGCCTCGATCTCCTCCGCGCTGTCGGCGGTCTCGATCAGCGTCTGCTTGACCAGCTGCTGGGTGATCGTCGAGCCGCCCTCCTCCACGCTGCCGGCGGCGACGTTGGTCACCAGCGCGCGCAGCGTGCCCTGCACGTCGAGGCCGTTGTGCCGGAAGAACCGCGAGTCCTCGATGGCGACCAGCGCGTCCTTCATCACCGGCGCGATCTGGTCGCCCGTCACCACGGTGCGGTTGTTCTCGTAGAACATCGTGATGAGGGAGCCGTCGGCGGCCAGCACCCGGCTGTTGCCGGCGGGTGTGGCATCGGTGAGCTCGACCGGCAGCGCGTCCAGCAGGGTCGCGGAGTTCCGCGCCGCCAGGCCGGTGCCACCGACGAAGGGCAGCAGCATGCCGGCCAGCAGGGCGCCGGCCAGGACGATGGTCCCCGCGAGCTTCGCCAGGACGACGGAGCGCGAGGGGGCGGTGGTAGTCGACATCGCCGTCGAATGTACGGTGCCGCGCCGCCGCCTCGGGACGGATCAGGCGCGGCGCGCGGGGAGCACCCGGGTACGCGGCACACCGGTCGGCGTGTCGCCGTCGGGACCGGTCAGCTCGGCGGCCATGACCCGCAGCCCGTCGAGGTCGTGCACGTCCCCGGCGGCGGCCGGAACGGCCCGGACGGCCACCTCCGGGTGGGCGCTGGTGAAGCGGTCGGCGAGCCGCTGCTCCCGGGTCGCCAGCTGCATCCGCTCGGCGTGCACGCGCAGTGCGCCGGCGGCCAGCTCGGCTCCCGGGCCACCGCCCTCGGCGACCTCCTCGGCCGCGGCCTCGGCGCGGGTGGCGCTCAGCACGGTGCTCGCCGGCGGGTGCGTGCGGTTGAGCACCAGGCCGGCCAGCGGCATGCCCTCGGCCGAGAGCCGGTCGACGAAGTAGGAGGCCTCGCGCAGCGCGTCGGGCTCCGGCGTGGCGACGACGACGAAGTACGTGCCCGGCCGGCGCAGCAGCTCGTAGGTCGCGGTCGCCCGCTCGCGGAAGCCGCCGAACATCGTGTCCAGCGCGGAGACGAACGCGGAGATGTCCCGCAGCAGCTGTCCGCCGAGGATCTTGCTGATGATCCGGCTGAACACCATGAAGCCCGCGCCGACGATCCGGATCCCCGCCCGGCCGCCCGCCCGTGCCGGGGCGGTGAGCAGCCGGATCATCGTGCCGTCGAGGAACCGGCCCATCCGGTTCGGGGCGTCGAGGAAGTCCAGCGCCGACCGCGACGGCGGGGTGTCGACGACGATGAGGTCCCAGCGGTCGGTGGCCCGCAGCTGGCCGAGCTTCTCCATCGCCATGTACTCCTGCGTCCCGGCGAAGGACGACGACAGTGACTGGTAGAAGGGGTTGGCCAGGATCTGCTCGGCCCGCTCGGGCGTCGAGTGCGCGGACACGACGTCGTCGAACGTCCGCTTCATGTCCAGCATCATCGCGTGCAGCTCGCCCTCGGCCCCGGGGACCTCGACCTGCCGCGGCTCGTTGTCCAGCTCCTCCAGGCCGAGGGACTGGGCCAGCCGCCGGGCCGGGTCGATGGTGAGGACGACGACGGTGCGACCGGCCTCCGCGGCGGCCAGGGCGAGCGCCGCCGACGTCGTCGTCTTCCCCACGCCGCCGGCGCCGCAGCACACCAGGATCCGGGTGTCCCGGTCCTCGATCAGCGCCTGCAGGTCCATCGGCAGGGCGGCCCGGGTCGGTGCGCTCACGCGGCGACTCCTGCGGTGAGGTGCTCCTCGAGCCGTTCGGCGAGCTCGTACAGGCAGGACAGGTCGATCGGCCCGGTCAGCATCGGCAGCTCCACCGTGGGCCGGACGAGCGCCGCCACCTGACCGCGCAGCGCGTCCTGGGCGGCGAACCGGCGGGCGTGCTCCACGGCCTCCGCGGCCAGCGCGTCGGCGAGGGCGTCGCCGCCGGGCAGGTGCGCGGCGGCCAGCGCGGGGGCGAGGTCGGCGCCGGTGAGCCGGCCGGCCGCGGCGGCGGGGAGGGCGTCGACGGGCAGCACCGGCTCGGTGGCCATGTTCACGACCACCGAGCCGACCGGCAGCCCGGTGGCGGTGAGGTCGGCGATGGCGTCGGCGGTCTCCTGCACCGGCATGTCCTCCAGCAGGGTCACCAGGTGCACGGCGGTCTGCGGGGACTTCAGCACGGCCATGACGCCGTCGCTCTGGGTCTTGATCGGTCCCGAGCGGGCCAGGCCGGCCATCTCGCCGGTGACCCCGAGGAACCGGGTGATCCGGCCGGTCGGCGGGGCGTCGACGACGACGGCGTCGTAGACGAGCCGGCCGTCCTTGCGGCGGGTCACCGCCTCCTTGATCTTGCCGGTGAGCAGCACGTCCCGCAGGCCCGGCGCGATGGTGGTGGCGAAGTCGATCGCGCCCATCTTCCGCAGCGCCCGGCCGGCCCGCCGGAGGTTGTAGAACATCTCCAGGTACTCGAGGAGCGCCTCCTCGACGTCGATCGCGAGCGCCTTGACCTCGCCGCCGCCGCGGGCCACGGCCACCCGCCGCTCCTCGTAGGGCAGAGGCGGGGTGTCGAACAGCTGGGCGATGCCCTGGCGGCCCTCGGTCTCGACCAGCAGCACCTGGCCGCCGTCGGCGGCGAGGGCGAGGGCCAGCGCGGCGGCCACGGTCGTCTTCCCGGTCCCGCCCTTGCCGGAGACCACGTGGCAGCGCACGGGGGAGGGGAGGGTGCTCACCAGCAGAAGCCTATGAGCAGGACGCCGTCCCGGCCCGTGCAGGCGGTCGGCCCCGCGCAGGCTGCGCTAGCGTCGCCTCCCATGAGCGAAGCGGCCCGGCAGCGGTGGGAGTACGCCACCATCCCCCTGCTGATCCACAACACCAAGGCGATCCTCGACTCCTGGGGGGTGGACGGCTGGGAGCTGGTCACCGTGCTCCCCGGGCCCGGCGGTGCCGACCAGCTCGTCGCCTACCTCAAGCGCCCGGCGAGCTGACCGCACCGTGAGCGCACCCTCGGCCCAGAGCTGGACCGCGCGACTGGCCGAGCTCGGCGTCCGGCTCCCGCCGGTGGCCGCGCCCGTCGCGTCCTACGTGCCGGCGGTCCGCGCCGGGCAGTTCGTCTTCACCTCCGGCCAGCTGCCGTTCGTGGACGGCGGGCTGCGGCGCACCGGCAAGGTCGGCGGGTCCGTGGACGTCGAGGACGCCGCGCACGACGCGAAGGTCTGCGCCCTCAACGCCCTGGCCGCCATCCACGAGCTGGTCGGGCTGGACTCGATCGCGCGCGTCGTCCGGGTCGTGGGCTACGTGGCCAGCGCCGAGGGCTTCACCGGCCAGCCGCGGGTCGTCAACGGCGCCAGCGAGCTGCTCGGCAAGGTGTTCGGCGAGGCCGGGCAGCACGCCCGCAGCGCGGTCGGCGTCGCCGAGCTGCCCCTCGGGGCGCCGGTCGAGGTCGAGCTGATGGTCGAGCTGCGGTGACCGTTCCGGCGACGCCGAAGCCGGCCGCCACCGTCCTGCTCGTCCGCGACGGCGCGGCGGGGCTCGAGGTCTACCTGCTCCGGCGGACCCGGGGGATGCCGTTCGCCGGCGGGATGACCGCCTACCCCGGGGGCGGCGTCGACCCCCGGGACGGCGACGTCACCGTCGCCTGGGCCGGCCCCCCGCCGTCGGAGTGGGGTGCCGCCTTCGGCTGCGACGAGCGGGTCGCCCGGGAGCTCGTCTGCGCCGCCGTCCGCGAGACGTTCGAGGAGTCCGGGGTGCTGCTCGCCGGCCCGGTCGGCGGCGAGTCCGTCGTCCCGGACGTCACCGGGGACGACTGGGAGGCGGCTCGGCAGGCCCTGCTGCGCCGCGATCTCTCCCTCGCCGAGATGCTCACCGCCCGCGGGCTGGAGCTGCGCTCGGACCTGCTGCGGCCCTTCGCGCACTGGATCGCGCCGGAGTCCGAGCCGCGGCGCTACGACACCCGGTTCTTCGCCGCCGCCGTCCCCGTCGGGCAGGAGGCACGGCACGTCTCCGGCGAGGCCGACCAGGCCGGCTGGATGACCCCCGCCGCCGCGCTGGCCGAGGCCTCGTCCGGGGTGCGACCGATGCTGCCGCCGACCCTGCACACCCTCGGGCAGCTCGGCCGCTACACCGACGTGGCCGACGTGCTCGCGCACACGCCGCCGGAGCCGATCCACCCCATCACGCCGCGGTTCGAGAAGGACGCCGACAGCCGCTGGGCCGTCCTCCCCGACGGCACCCGGTTGAGGCTCGTGGTCCCGCTCCCGTCCTGATCCCCGACCGCTGAACACGAGTGGCCCAGAACCCGAGGGGTTCTGGGCCACTGGCGTACAGAGGTCAGCGGGCGCGGCGGCGGAGCCGGTCCTCGTCGAGGACGACGACGGACTTGCCCTGCAGCTGGATCCAGCCGCGGTGCACGAAGTCGGCCAGCGCCTTGTTCACCGTCTCGCGGGAGGCGCCGACCAGCTGGGCCAGCTCCTCCTGCGTGAGGTCGTGCTTCACGCGCAGGCCGTCGCTCTCCCGGCTGCCGAACCGGTCGGCCATCTGCAGCAGCGCCTTGGCCACGCGGCCGGGGACGTCGGTGAAGATCAGGTCGGCGACGGAGTCGTTGGTGCGGCGCAGCCGGCGGGCCAGGACCTGGAGCAGCTTCTCGCCGATCTCCGGGTGGCTCTCGATCCACGGGCGCAGCACGGCCTGCGGCATCCGGGCCAGCTTCACGTCGGTGACCGCGGTGGCGGTCGCCGTCCGGGGGCCGGGGTCGAAGACCGACAGCTCGCCGAACTGGTCCGACGGGCCCATCACGGCGAGCACGTTCTCGCGCCCGTCGGGGGAGCGGCGGGACAGCTTGATCTTGCCCGTGAGGACGATGTACAGGCTGTCACCGGGCTCGCCCTCGTTGAAGACGACCCGGCCACGCGGCAGGGTGATCGTCTCCAGCCGGCTGGCGACCGGCGTCACGGCCTCCTCCGACAACCCCTGGAAGAGCCCGGACTGGGCCAGCACCTCGTCCACTACGCGTCCTCTCGACCGATCCCTCGGCACACACGGTGTTCCGCATCGACGACGGGCCGTAGATGCCCAGGAGCCGCCGATCTCGGGTCGAGTCTAGGGGGCGTGTGCCCGTGGTCACCCGATCGGTGGGAGCTGCGACACCCCGATGGGGGGAGGAACGGGTTCCTCAGACGAGTGGCGGAGTGGCGCGCTTCACGCGGCGACGCTGCCGCCAGCGCCCCATGGCACGCCGGACGCCGGAGTTGGTGAGGGTCTCGACCTCCCCGGCCGACGCCGTGTCGACGAACTCGGCGACCTCGCGCTTGCTGGTCGGCCGGCGCAGCGGCTCCTCCACGCGCTCCATCACCAGCAGGAAGGCGATCAGGAGCGGCGGGAACAGGATGACGACGAGGGCGACCACCGGTACCTCCTCCTCCGGTCGGCGGGAACGGCGGTGCGGAGCGCACCAGCGCGGTCCCGGTTACCCCCGTGGCGGGCGTCCATGCCCGGGGCGGTGCCGGCCCCGATGATCTCACGTCCGACCCGTCGGTACCGCCGCCTACCCTCGATCGCGTGTCCACGCCGGCCTACGCGCGTCCCGTCCCACCCCGTTCCGCGCCGGCTCGTGGCGCCGCCGCCCGCGGAGGCCAGCCGTTCGACCCGGACGAGACGCCGCTGGCCCGCACCCGGCGCGCCCGGCGGATGGCCCGCGAGCTCGCCGTCATCCACCCCGACGCGCACTGCGAGCTCGACTTCACCAACGCCTTCGAGCTGCTGGTGGCCACGGTCCTGTCGGCGCAGACCACCGACAAGATGGTCAACAAGGTGACCCCGCGGCTGTTCGCCCGGTACCCGGACGCCGTGGCGCTGGCCGGCGCCGACCGGGCCGAGGTCGAGGAGATCCTCAAGCCGACCGGCTTCTTCCGGGCGAAGACGAACTCGGCCATCGGGCTGGCGCAGGCACTGGTCGAGCGGTTCGACGGCGAGGTGCCCGGCCGGATGGCCGACCTGGTCACGCTCCCCGGGGTGGGCCGCAAGACCGCCAACGTCGTCCTCGGCAACGCCTTCGACGTCCCCGGGCTGACCGTCGACACGCACTTCGGCCGGCTGGTGCGCCGCTTCGGCTGGACGGCGGAGGAGGACCCGGTGAAGGTCGAGACCGAGGTCGCCGAGCTGATCCCCAAGCGCGAGTGGACCATGTTCAGCCACCGCGTGATCTTCCACGGCCGGCGGGTCTGCCACGCCAAGAAGGCCGCGTGCGGCGCCTGCGGGCTGGCCCGGTGGTGCCCCTCCTACGGGGTCGGCCCGACCGACCCCGAGGTGGCCGCGAAGCTGGTCAGGTCCCCGGCCGCCTCGGACACCGAGTGAGGCGCGCCCTGGCGGCGGCCGGACTGCTCCTGGTCGCCGTCCTCACCGGGTGCACGTCGGACGGCGACGACGACGGCGGCGGGACCACGCAGCCCTCCTCCGGGTTCAGCGCGGACACCGCCCTCGGCCCGTGCCCCGAGCAGACCGACCGCCCGGCCGAGGGCGCGGAGACGCTGCCCGACCTCGCGTTCGACTGCCCCGGCGGCGGCACCCTCGACCTCGGCCGCGCGCCGGGCACCCCGACCGTCGTCAACCTCTGGGGCAGCTGGTGCGGGCCCTGCCGGGAGGAGCTGCCGGTGGTCCAGGAGCTCGCCGACCGGGCCGGGGACCGGCTGCACGTCGTCGGCCTGATCAGCCGCGACACCGCCCCCCGGGCCGAGTCGTTCGCGGAGGACGCGGGGGTCACCTTCGCCACCGCCTTCGACGGCGACGGCGAGCTGCTGGCCCAGCTCGGCCGGGCCGCGCTGCCCTTCACCTACTTCCTCGACGCCGACGGCGGGATCGCGCACGTCGAGGTGGGCGAGATCGAGTCGTTCGACGAGCTCACCGCGCTCGTCGCCGAGCACCTCGGGGTGCAGCTGTGAGCGAGCTCGACGACCTGCCGGAGTTCCTCCAGCGGCTCATGGCGTCGGCCGCGGACCTGCCGCTGCGGCACCGGATGCAGGAGCGGACCGAGACCGCGCGCCGCTCCGCCGTCCTGATCCTCTTCGGCGAGGGTCCGTCCGGCCCCGACGTCCTGCTCATCGAGAAGTCCGCGCACCTGCGCACCCACGCCGGCCAGCCGGCGTTCCCCGGCGGGGGCGTCGACCCCGGCGACGACTACCCGGTGGGGACGGCGCTGCGGGAGGCGCAGGAGGAGGCCGGAGTCGACCCGGCCGGGGTCCGGGTGCTCGGCACGCTGCCGGAGCTCTTCCTCGGCCCGTCGGACAACCTCGTCGTCCCCGTGGTGGCGTGGTGGGAGAAGCCGACGGAGGTCGTCGTCGGCGACCCGCAGGAGGTCGCCCGGGTCGCGCGCGTCCCGCTGGCCGAGCTCGTCGACCCCGCCAACCGGTACCGCCTCAAGCACCCGGTGGGCTTCCTCGGACCGGCGTTCGCCGTCGCGGACATGGAGGTCTGGGGCTTCACCGCCGGCGTGCTCGAGGCGGTGCTGGAGGCGGCCGGTCTCGCGCGGCCGTGGGACACCACCGACGTCCGCCCGCTGGACCTGGACAAGGCGCGGCCCGACCGGGTCCCCGGCTCGGTCGGGGAGCACGGCACCGAGGACAGCGCCGCGCCGACGGTCGCCGATCACGGGCAGGAGGACCCCGCGGCGCGTACGGTTCCCGGGCGATGAACGGAAGTCCGACCCGCGTGCGGGCCGCTGCGCTCGCCGCCGCGGCTCTCCTGCTCGCCGGCTGCGGTGGGGATGACGGCGGCGGAGGTGACTCGGCGCCGCCGGTCGACCCCTCCCTCGGCACGGTGACCACGGGGCCCGACGGCGTCCAGGAGGTCACCATCGAGACCCCGGACGACTACGTCTTCGTCCCGGACTCGTTCGAGGTGGCGCCCGGGCCGGTGCGGCTGACCGTGCGCAGCACCGCCGAGCAGATGGTGCACAACTTCCGCTTCACGCCCGGCCAGGGCCCGGCGGAGATCGAGGAGGACATCCCGCTGCTGGAGCCGGGGGAGAGCGCCACCATCGAGTTCGAGGCCACGACGGTCGGCGACTACGGCTTCGACTGCAGCTTCCACCTCCAGCTCGGGCAGGTCGGCACGATGACGGTCACGGGGTGACCTGAGGCCGTGTCCGTCGTCGACGTCGTCGTCATCCTCCTCGCGCTGGCCTTCGCGTTCTCCGGGTTCCGGCAGGGCCTGCTGGTGTCGGCGGCGTCGTTCCTCGGGTTCTTCGGCGGCGCGGTCGTCGGCGCCCAGCTCTCCGGTGCGGTGGCCGACAGCGTCGACGCCTCACCGGTGGCCCGGGTGTTCGCCGCGCTGGTCGTCGTCCTCGCCGGGGCGCTGCTCGGGCAGCTGCTCGCCGGGGCGATCGGGCGGGCGGTGCGCAGCCGGGTCACGTGGGAGCCGGCCAAGGTCGTCGACTCCGTCGCGGGCGCGGCGCTGTCGGCGGTGGCCGTGCTCCTCGTCGCGTGGATGGTGGCCACCCCGCTGGCCACGGCCCCGTTCCCGGAGGTCGCCAGCCAGGTGCGGCAGTCGGCGCTGGTGCGCGCGGTCGACGCGAGCGTCCCCGACGGGGTGCGGTCCATCTACGACCAGCTGCGGGAGGCCATCGAGCGGCGCGGGCTGCCCGACGTCCTCGACCCCCTGACCCCGACCGAGGTCCGCGACGTCCCCGCGCCGGACCCGGCGCTGCGGGACAGCCCCGTGGTCGCCAGCGTCCAGGGCTCGGTCGTGCAGATCCGCGGCGTCGCGCCCTCCTGCTCCCGGCAGGTCGACGGCTCCGGCTTCGTCTACGCGCCGGAGCGCGTCATGACCAACGCCCACGTGCTGGCCGGGGTGAGCGAGCCGGTCGTCACCGCCGAGGGCGAGGAGTACGAGGCGGTGCCGGTGTTCGTCGACCCGGAGGTCGACGTGGCCGTGCTCTACGTGCCGGGCCTGCCGCAGGTGCCGCTGGCGTTCACCGCCGAGCCGGTCGACTACGGCGCCGACGCGATCATCATGGGCTACCCCGGCGGCGGCGGGCTGTTCGTCGGCCCGGCCCGGGTGCGCGACCGCGGGGACATCAGCGGCCCGGACTTCCGCGACCAGCAGACCGTCACCCGCGACGTCTACGCCCTCTACGGCGAGGTCCGGGCCGGCAACTCCGGCGGACCGCTCTTCGACGGCAACGGGCAGGTGCTCGGCGTGGTGTTCGCCTCCGCCATCACCGACCCGACCACCGGCTACGCCCTGACCGCACCCCAGGTGTCCGAGGCCGCGACCACCGGCCAAACCGCCACCTCGTCGGTCGACACCGGCCCCTGCGACTGATCAGCGGGCCCAGCGGACGAGGGCCTCGGTGACCTCGGCGGGGACCTCCTCCTGCGGGAAGTGGCCGATGCCGGGCAGGGTGCGGAACTCGTAGGCGCCGGCGACGTAGCGCCCCGAGCCGGCCGCGGTCGTGGGCAGCACGCAGCTGTCGAGGTCGCCGTGCAGCTGCAGCGTCGGGGCCGTGACCGGTGCCGCCATGCGACGGGCGTACCGCAGCCCGTCGGGGCGCAGCTGGGACCGGCCGGCCCAGCGGAAGTACTCCATCGAGCCGTAGGCGGCCTGCGGGATCCGGGCGGCGGAGCGGTACCGGTCGACGGCCTCGGCGAAGTCCGCGGTGTGCGTCCAGTCCGGGCCGGACCAGCGGCGCATCAGGTCGGCGACCGGGTCGTCGTCGGCGCGGGTGAGCCGGCGCTCGGGCAGCCGTGGCAGCTGCGCGCCGAGGAAGTACTTGAAGGCGCGGCGCTGGGCGGCGTCGGCCATCCCCGCGCGCAGCCGCCGCGGGTGCGGCATGGAGAGGACGACGAGCCGGCGGACGCTGCGCGGGTGCAGCGCGGCCACCGTCCAGGCGACCAGCGCGCCCCAGTCGTGGCCGACGAGGACGGCGTCCCGCTCCCCGAGGGCGCGGATCAGCGCGGCCACGTCGGCGGCTGCGGTCGGCAGGTCGTAGCCGCGCGGGGGCTTGTCGCTGGCGCCGTACCCGCGCAGGTCCGGGGCGACGGCGTGCAGGCCGGCGTCGGCCAGGGCGGGCAGCTGGGCCCGCCAGGTCCACCAGAACTGCGGGAAGCCGTGCAGGAGCACCACCAGCGGGCCCGCGCCGGCCTCGGCGACGTGCAGCTGCACGCCGTTGGCCGACAGCCCCCGGTGCGACCAGGGGCCGGGGAGCAGGACGCTGGTGGCGTCGGGCGGCTGGGCGGCCGGAGACGTCACCGGCGGGCGTCAGACCAGGTAGGTGTCGGGGTCACGGCGCGTGACCTGACCGCCGGGCGCGATGGTCGGCAGGTCGCGGCGACGCTGGCCCGGGGCCTCGCGGTGCATGACGTCGGGCAGCTCCTTGAGCGACTCCATCGTCCGCTCGGGCTTCTCGATCTTCTTGATGAAGCGCCGTCCGAGCAGTGCGGCGATCCCCGCGACGACCAGCAGCAGCACCCACACGATCAGGTAGGAGAGCCACCGCGGCAGGCCGAGCGCGGTGAGCGCCTCCGCGATCGCGATGAAGAGGAAGAAGAACGAGAACCCGGCGACGACGGCCGCCGCGCCGAACGCCCCGGCGCCGATGCCGGCCTTCTTCGCGGACTTGCCGACCTCGGCCTTGGCCAGCTCGATCTCGCTGCGGATCAGCGTGGAGACGTCGGCCATCGCGCTCTGGACCAGGGTGCCGACCGAGGGCTCCTCGGCGCCGGCGGGCCGGGCCCCGGCTGGGGTCGTGGATGCGCTGTGGGCCACGAGTGGCTCCTCCTCGGTCGGGCGGCGGCCACGTGGCCGCCACGGTCTCTCCCCGTGATCGTGCCGGATGCCCGTCGTCGGCGCGTCCCGGTGTCCCCCGGACGGAGTCGCTCGGTGCCCCCGGGGCATGGGTACCGATACCGCCGTCCTCGACCTCCGGGACGCACGTATCGGTACCCATGCCCGAGGCAGGGGGGCCTTCGTCAGTCCTCCGAGGAGGACGCGGGGAGGTTCTCCTTGATCAGGTTCATGACCGTGGCGTCGGTCAGCGTCGTGACGTCGCCCAGCTCGCGGTTCTCCGCCACGTCGCGCAGCAGGCGGCGCATGATCTTGCCCGACCGCGTCTTGGGCAGCTCCTGCACGACCATGATCTGGCGCGGCTTGGCGATCGGGCCGATGTCGCGGCCGACGTGGTTGCGCAGCGTCTGCACCAGCTCCTCCCCCGAGTCGGTGCCGCTCTCGCGGAGGATGACGAACGCGACGATGCCCTGACCGGTGGTCGGGTCGCTCGCGCCGACGACCGCGGCCTCGGCGACGGCGGGGTGGCCGACCAGCGAGGACTCGACCTCCGTGGTGGAGATGCGGTGACCGGACACGTTCATGACGTCGTCGACGCGGCCCAGCAGCCAGATGTTGCCGTCGGCGTCCTTCTTGGCGCCGTCACCGGCGAAGTAGACGTTCGTGCCGAACCGCGACCAGTAGGTGTCGACGTAGCGGTCGTCGTCGCCCCAGATCGTGCGCAGCATCGACGGCCACGGCTCGGTGAGCACCAGCAGCCCGGTGGAGTCGTCGGCCAGCTCGTTGCCCTCGTCGTCGACCACCTTGGCCGAGATGCCGGGGAAGGGGACCTGGGCGGAGCCCGGCACGAGCTCGGTGACGCCCGGCAGCGGGGTGATCATGTGGCCGCCGGTCTCGGTCTGCCACCAGGTGTCCACGATCGGGCAGCGGCCGCCGCCGATGTGCTCGTGGTACCAGAGCCAGGCCTCGGGGTTGATCGGCTCACCGACCGAGCCGAGCAGCCGCAGGCTGGAGAGGTCGAAGCCGGCGGGGATGTCCTCGCCCCACTTCATGAAGGTCCGGATCACGGTGGGCGCGGTGTACAGGATCGTCACGCCGTACTTCTGGATGATCTCGAACCAGCGGCCGCGGTGCGGCGTCTCCGGCGTCCCCTCGTACATGACGCTCGTGGCGCGGTTGGCCAGCGGCCCGTAGACGATGTAGCTGTGGCCGGTCACCCAGCCGACGTCGGCCGCGGTCCAGTAGACGTCGTCGTCGGCCTTGAGGTCGAAGGTCGCCCAGTGCGTGTAGGCGACCTGGGTGAGGTAGCCGCCGCTGGTGTGCAGGATCCCCTTGGGCTTCGCCGTCGTCCCCGAGGTGTACATGATGTAGAGCGGGTGCTCGGCGTCGAAGGACTCCGGCTCGTGCTCGGTCGACTGCCGGGCGACGACGTCGTCCCACCAGAGGTCGCGGCCCTCGGTCCACTCGACGTCCTCACCGGTGCGCTTCACGACCAGGACGTTGCGGACGCCGGGGCTGCGGCCCACCGCGTCGTCCACGGCCGGCTTCAGCGCGCTGGGCGCGCCCCGGCGGTAGCCGCCGTCGGCGGTGATGACGAGGACGGCGCCGGCGTCGTCGAGCCGGCTGGCCAGCGCGTCGGCGGAGAAGCCGCCGAAGACCACCATGTGGACGGCGCCGATGCGGGCGCAGGCCAGCATCGCGATGATCGTCTCGGGGATCATCGGCATGTAGATGGCGACCCGGTCGCCGGCGGTCACCCCGAGCTCGAGCAGCGCGTTCGCCGCCCGGCAGACCTCGTCCTGCAGCTGGGCGTAGGTGATCGTGCGGGTGTCGCCCGGCTCGCCCTCCCAGTGGTAGGCGACCTGGTCGCCGTGCCCGTCCTCGACGTGCCGGTCGACGCAGTTGTAGGCCACGTTGAGCCTGCCGCCGACGAACCACTTGGCGAAGGGCGGGTTGCTCCAGTCGAGCACCTCGTCCCACTCCTGGGTCCAGGTCAGGCGACGCGCCTGCGTGGCCCAGAAGGCCAGCCGGTCGCGCTCGGCCTCGGCGTACACGTCCGGCCCCACGTTGGCCTGGGCGGCCAGCTGCGCGGGGACCGGGAAGCGGCGCCCCTCCACCTCGGTCGACTCGGTCATCGATCCCTCCCTGCTGCGCGGACCAGTGCTCTGGAGCACACCGTATGGCTCCCGGCCCTCCGCTGCGACGCTGCTGCAACCCGTTGCAGCGGTGCCGGTCAGACTGGGCCGGTGACGGACGGCGGGCAGGCGGCGGTGGCCGCGCGGGTGCCGGGCGCCGGTGCCCTCGGGCTGGTCCCGCCGCCTCTCGGGACGGTCGTGCCCGGACCGCTGGTCGCCGACCCGGCGTGGACGGCGGAGCGGGTCGCCGAGCTCGGCCGGCGGCACCGCAGCGACGACCGCCGGGTGCTGGCGACGGTGTGGTGGTACTCGCTGTCGGCCGTCCTCGTGACGCCGCCGCTGGCCGGCTTGGCCGCCGGCGTGCCCCTGTCGGCGCGGCTGCCCGACCTGTCGGTGACCCTGCTGGCCGGCGGCACCCCGGTCGCCGCGGTGTCGGCCGCACCCTGGACCGACCCGGCCGCGGAGCTCCGGGAGACGCTGGGCGCCGTCGTCGACGCCGTCGCCGAGGCGGGCGGGGTGCGACCGGCGCCGCTGTGGGCGATCGCCACCGACTCGATCGCGAACCGGCTGCTGGCGCTGGGCCGCGCCCTCGGGGACGTCGCCGCGGTGACCGCGCTGGCCGGCCCGGTCGCCGCGGCGGTCGGGGCGCCGCTGCCGGCGCCGCGCTACGTCGACGTCGGCCCGCGGTCGGTGCGCTTCACCCGCCGGGCGTCGTGCTGCCTGCTGTACCGGCTGCTCGGTGAGGCGACCTGCACCTCCTGCCCCCGGCGGACGCCGTTCGAGCGCCAGGTGCTCCTCGAGGACACCGCCGAGAGAATCGCCTGAGCGGAGTCGCTCGAGTGCGCTTTCCGCACTCGAGCGACTCCACTCACGGCAGGAGGAGCATCGAGTCGCCGTACTCGTGCCAGAGGTAGTGCTCGGCCACGGCCTCCTCGTAGCCGCGCGCGACGAGCTCCGGCCCGGCGACGGCCTCGAGCAGCCGCAGGTGCGACGCCTCGGGTGCGTGCAGCCCGGTGACCAGGCCGGTCACCGCGCGCGCCGGCCGCTCGGGGCCGAGCACGAGGCCGGTCCAGCCGACCACCGGCCGGGTCACGCCGTCCCCGCCGGTCGCCGACTCCAGCGCCCGGGTCACGGTGGTGCCGACGGCGACCACCCGCCCGCCGCCGGCCCGCGTGGCCGTCACCAGTCGCGCGGTCACCTCCGGGACGGCGAACCGCTCCGGCGCCGGGGGCTCGTGCAGCTCCGGGCTCGACACCCCGGCGTGGAGGACGACGGGCACGACCGGCACGCCGCGGGCCATCAGCCGGACCAGCAGCCGGTCGGTGAACGGCCGGCCCGCGCTGGCGTTCTCGGCGCTGCCCGGATGGGTCGCGTAGACGTTCTGCGCGTCGGCGAGCCGTACGGGGCCACGCAGGTACCCGTAGGTGATCGGCCGGCCGTGCAGCGCGAGGACCGTCCGGGCCGGCACCGGCGGCTCCGCCCGCGCCCGCCACAACCGCGAGCCCCGGCCGGGGTGCGGGTGGCCGGAGACCAGCCGCAGCGCGCGCCCGTCCGGCAGCTGCACGGTGCACCCCGGCTCCGCGCCGAGGTCGGGACCGTCGTTGTCCGGCCGCCGCAGCTCCACCACCCAGTCGCCGTCGTCCAGCGTGGTCGAGACGTGCAGCGGCACGAGGACGCCGTCGCGGCGGCGCACGTCGAGGCGGGCCGGCAGCGTCGCCGAGGTGTTGACCACGAGCAGGTCGCCGGGGGTCAGCAGGTCGGGCAGGTCCCGGAAGGTCGAGTGCGTGACCCCGTCGGGGCGCACGGTCATCAGCCGGACGCCGTCCCGGGTCAGGCCGCGGCGCTCCGGGGGCGCGGTCGCCTCGCTGCCGGGCGGGACGGCGAACGTGGCGGTCACCGGGCCACCGCCAGCAGCCCGGCGGCGCGGTACCGGCCGGCGGGCAGATCCTCCTCGAGCAGGCGCAGCAGCGCGGGGACCACGGTCTCCGGAGCGGGGAGCCCGGTCTCCTCCGGCACCGCGGCGCGGTGCATCGCGGTGTCCATGTCACCGGGGTCGACGGCGTGCACGCGCAGCTCCGGCTCCTCGACGGCCAGGACGGCGGACAGCCGCTCCAGCGCGGCCTTGCTCGCCCCGTAGCCGCCCCAGCCGGGGTACGCCGCCACCGCGGCGTCGCTGCTCACGGCCAGGACCCGGCCGCCGGCGTCGCGCAGGGCCGGCAGGACCGCCTGCACAAGCGCCAGCGGCGCCACGGTGTTGACCGCGAGCACCCGCTCCAGGGCGGCGGGCGGGAGGTCGGCGAGGCGGGGGAGCGGGGTGGGCCCGAGGTCGGAGGCGTTGAGGACCAGCGCGTCGAGCCGGTCCGGGACGGCGGCTGCGAGGGCCGCCCGGTGGGCGGGGTCGGCCACGTCGCCGGCGACGGCCGTCACCCGGTCCGGGTGCGGCAGGGCGGCGACCGCGGCGGCGAGCCGGTCGGGGTCCCGGCCGTCGAGGACGAGGTGCTAGGCACGGGCGTTCAGCACGGCGGCCAGGGCCCGTCCCAGGCCGCGGGAGGCGCCGGTGACGAGGGCGGTGCGGATCTCCATGCCGCGTACCGTCTTGCCTCAAGTCCACTCGAGGTCAAGAGGATGTCGGCCGTGGAGCTCATGACGATCGGTGAGGTCGCCGCGCGGTCAGGGGTCGCGGTGTCGGCGCTGCGCTACTACGAGGCCGAGGGTCTGGTCTCCTGCGAGCGGACGCCCGGCGGAGCGCGACGCTTCCCCCGCTCGGTGCTGCGCCGCCTGGCCTTCATCCGGGCGGCCCAGAACGTGGGCCTCACGCTCCCGGAGATCCGCGCGGCCCTCGGCACCCTCCCGGAGGGCCGGACCCCCACGGCCCGGGACTGGGCGCGCCTGTCGGCGGGGTGGCGGGCACGGCTGGACGAGCAGATCGCCGCCCTCGTCCAGCTGCGCGACGGGCTGTCGGCCTGCATCGGCTGCGGCTGCCTGTCGTTGTCCACGTGCGTGCTGTCCAACCCGGGCGACCGCGTGGCGGCCCAGGGGCCGGGCGCCCGCGGGCTCTCCCCGGCGCTGCGCCGGGTGCCCGCCACGTCGAACGCGGGTGGCGCGGCCGCACGCGCGGGGTAGGGGCCCCGGGGACGACAGGAGAGGGAGCGAGGGGGAGCTGCCATGACCAGGATGCCCGCCGCCTTCATCGGGCACGGCAACCCGATGAACGCCCTGGAGCGCAACCGGTACACCGAGGCCTGGCGGGCGTTCGGCCGGTCGGTGCCGCGTCCCCGGGCGGTGCTGGTGGTCTCCGCGCACTGGTACGTGCACGCCACCGCCGTCACCGCGATGGCGCAGCCACGGACCATCCACGACTTGTTCGGCTTCCCACGGGAGCTGTTCCAGGTCGAGTACCCCGCCCCCGGCCTGCCCGAGCTGGTCGACCAGGTCGCCGACGTCGTCCGGCCGACCTGGGTGGGGGCCGACCTGGACAGCTGGGGCATCGACCACGGCGCCTGGTCGGTGCTGCGGCACGTCTTCCCCGAGGCCGACGTCCCGGTCGTGCAGCTGTCGATCAACGCGCTCAAGCCCGCCGACTACCACCTGCAGCTCGGGGCCGCCCTGGCGCCGCTGCGCGAGGACGGCGTGCTGGTGCTCGGCAGCGGCAACGTGGTGCACGACCTCGGCGGGGTGAGCCGGGCGCTGCCGGACGCGGGCTTCGACTGGGCGCGCCGCTTCGACGACGCGGCTCGGGAGCTGATGCTCACCGACCCCGGCGGTGTCGGCCGGCTCGACGGGCACCGGGACTTCGACCTCGCCGTCCCCACGCCGGACCACTTCCTGCCGCTGCTCTACGTGGCGGCCCTGGCCGGCGCGAGCGGGGAGACCGCCGACGTCCTGGTCGACGGGTACTCCTACGGGTCGCTGTCGATGACGTCGTACACGGTCGGCGCGACCGTGCCCGATGCCGGAGGCAGCGGCTTCGCCGCACCGCTGCCCGACGACCCGCCGGCCGACGGCGCCAACATCTAGCTGTACTGATCGGACAGGTTGGTGCACGGCCTCTGGCCGAGGGTGATCTTGAAGTGAGGAGGGACCTCCGGGTTGGCTGTGGGAGCCGCCAAGCACCCACTCCGACCACAGGAGGTCCCTCGT
>NZ_QOHG01000028.1 GCF_003319125.1 Blastococcus sp. TF02A-26
CCCGGTGCGGGTGCTGCTCACCCTGATCGCCTCGGTCGACACGCTCACCGGCACCGGCGCCGACGCTGATGAGCCGGCCGAGCTCGACGGCGAGACCGTCCCCGCCGCACTGGTCCGCGAACTGGCCTACACGCTCGGCCTGCTGCCTCGACCGGCTACACCGGCCGGTCCGGCGGACACGACGGCGCCGGTCGAGGCCGTCCCGACGGACGACGTCCAGGCCGGCGACCCCCACACCGGCTCACCCGCGGCAGACCGGGTCGAGGCCTCTCCGATCGTTAGCCAGAGCGAAAGCGACGCCGCGGGGCACACTGCCGGCACCACCGCGGAAGTCGGATCGCTGGCGGCGCTGCTCGACCTGCGCCGGCTCACCGACACCGCGCTCGCCGAACGGCCACGGATCGCCCTCGTCGAGCAGATCAGCGGCTGCCTGCTCGCGCTCACCGACAGCATCGAACTGCGCGCCGCAGCCCGCGACGGCACCGGCCTCGGACCACCACCCGAGACCGACGGCTACCGACCCTCCGCCCCGCTCGACCGGTTCGTCCGGCTCCGCGACCGCCGCTGCCGCTTCCCCGGCTGCCGCGCTCGCGCGCGCCGCGGCGACCTGGACCACCGCGTCCCCCACCCGCTGGGCCCGACCGCGCACCACAACCTCGAAGGCCTGTGCGAGCACCACCACCGGCTGTCCCACCAGGCACCGGGCTGGAAGCTGGGCGGGTCCTCCGACGGCGGCCTGGTCTGGACCCTGCCCGGCGGCGTCACGATCACGACCGTCCCGCCCCGCTTCGGTACCGACGACGGCAGCCAACCCGCGGCCACCGTCCCCACCGCCACCACCGGCGGCGGCGGTGACGGCACGACGGCGGACCCCGACGGCCTCGCCTGGCACCGGCTCACCCCCGGCCAGCGCCGCGAGCAGATCCGCCGTCGCGTCTGCGGCCGAGCCGCCCGAACCGGCGACCCGCCAGCGCCCTTCTGACCGCGACCCTCGGCAGGGCCAGAGCCAGAGCCAGAGCCGGAGCCGGAGCCGGAGCCGGAGCCGGAGCCGGAGCCGTCCGGACCGGCGGACGGAGGTCAGGACGGCAGCGGCCGCTTGCGGGCCAGATCGGCGGAGTCTGCCGCGGACCGGCCCGACAACCACCCCGTTCGGTCCACCGACGTCGTCCGCCGTGTCCGCAGGCGAGGGAACAGCTCCTCGAAGGCGCGGGTGACCGCCACCTCTCGGCTGTGGAGCACCGGCGCGAGGTCGGCTCTCCGTGCCTGCACCGCATCGGCCACGGCAGTTGCTCGGCTCTCCGCGAGCCGCTCGCCCACCCGCACCGCGTAGGCCAGGAGGAAGGCTCGCCGGTAGCCGCGGGACCGGGCGTGTCGATCGCCGCGTCCGGCTGCCGCCAGCGCACGCCCGGCCTGCACCAGCAGCGAGGTGGCCAGCAGCTCGACCGCGTCGAGGTCCGACGGCAGTCCGACCAGGACGGCGATCCCCAGCGAGCCGAACCAGGCGGTGCGCACGCCGTTGGCGCCGGCGACGGCGCTGACGAGGTGCATCTTGGCCTGGAGGTAGGGCGGCTCCAGGTGCATGCGCCGCTCGGTCACGTCGGCTCCACCCGGCCGGCTGGTGTCCCCGCTGTCGAGCATCGCCGCGTCGATCGCGTGCACGGCCATCAGTTCCTGCGCCTTGGCGGTGAGCGCCTCCGCCTCCTCGGGGAAGTCCGTGGACTCGGCCTTGGCCAGCAGCGAGCGGATCCGGTGCAGCGCCCGGGGAGCGGTCTCGTCCCTCCTGCCGGTCGACGGCGGCTCGGACGTCCCCGGCGTGGCGGCAGCCCAGCGGGACGGCGGATCGCCCAGCTGCGGCAGCGGCGGCAGCATCCGCAGGCGCAGCAGCAGCCGGTGAACGTCCTCCGCGTGTCCCGGGACGCCTCCGGCGCGCTCGGCGACGTCCCCCAGCTGGCGCTGCCACTCCTCGGGCACGGCGACCCGATCGCTCAACGCCTCGACGCCGGCCACGATCGCGGCCGCGGCGAGGCCGGCCAGGATCGGCTCGGTGCGTCCGAGCGCGTGGACCAGGTCCGCCGGACGCCAGCCTCGCTCCCACGCGTCGGCGACGGCGTCGAGCAGGCGGGGGTCGAGGAGTGGCGTCCCGGTCACGAGGGGCAGCCTGCCCCCGGGCGCCGACGGCCGCTGCGCACCCTGTGGACGACCGCTCGGTGTCCACAGTCCGCGGCTCGCGGCAGCCACCCGGCACCTGCGGCCCCTCCCGGGCACCCCCGCTACCGTCCGGATCCGTGGCCAGCTACCGCATCGCCGAGGCGGCCGAGCTCCTCGGCGTCAGCGACGACACCGTCCGTCGCTGGATCGACAGCGGCCGGCTCGCCGCGCGGCGGGAGTTCGGCGGCCCGGCGGTCGTCGACGGAGAGGCCCTGGCCGCCGTCGCCGCCGGGCTGCACGAGGCGCCCGAGCCCGGCACCACCCGCTCCTCGTCGGCGCGCAACCGGCTGGCCGGCATCGTGACCCGCGTCGTCCGCGACACCGTCATGGCCCAGGTCGAGATCCAGGCCGGCCCCTTCCGGCTGGTCTCGCTCATGTCCCGCGAGGCGGCCGACGACCTGGGCCTCGAGGTGGGGGTCCGCGCCGTCGCGACGGTGAAGGCGACGCAGGTCAGCGTCGACGTCCCCTGAACGGATCCTTATCCACGGATTGATCAGCCCGCTAGGGTCCCGCACATGCGGAAGCCCTTCCGGTCCCTCGCCGCTGCGCTGGCGGTCGCCCTCCTCGCCGGCTGCGGCTCGGACGGCGACGGCGGGGGAGCGGCCGAGGGCACCGACGGCGGCGACGGGCTGACCGGCACCCTGACGGTCTTCGCGGCCGCCTCGCTCACCGACGTCTTCACCGAGCTCGGGGAGCAGCTGGAGGCGGACAACCCCGACCTGGACGTGCAGTTCAACTTCGCCGGGAGCTCGGCGCTCGCCACCCAGATCACCCAAGGTGCCCCCGCCGACGTCTTCGCCTCGGCCAACCCCGGCCAGATGACCGTGGTCACCGACGCCGACCTGGCCGACGGTGAGCCCGAGGTGTTCACCTCGAACGTCCTCGAGATCGCCGTCCCGGAGGGCAACCCCGCGGACGTGACCGGCCTGGCCGACTTCGCCCGGGAGGAGCTCACGCTGGCCGTGTGCGCGCCGGAGGTGCCGTGCGGCGCGGCGACCGAGGACGTGTTCGCGGCCGCCGGCGTGACCGCCGTGCCGGACACCCTGGAGGAGGACGTGCGCGCCGCCCTCACCAAGGTCGAACTGGGCGAGGTCGACGCCGCCCTGGTCTACGCCACGGACGTCGCCGCGGCGGGCGGCAGCGTCGAGGGCATCGCGTTCCCCGAGGCGGAGGACGCGGTCAACGAGTACCCGGTCTGCGTGCTCGCCGAGGCGCCCAACCCCGACGCGGCCCACGCCTTCGTGGAGCTGGTGAGCTCCCCGGAGGGGCAGGCCGCCCTGGCCGACGCCGGCTTCCGGACGCCGTGAGGAGCCGCCGCGAGCGGAGCGTCCCGGCCCCCCTGCTCGTCCCGGCCGTCCTGGCGGTCGCCTTCCTCGTGCTGCCGCTGGTCGGCCTGCTCGTCCGCACGCCCTGGAGCGAGCTGTGGCCGCAGCTGACCAGCCCGGGCGTGGGGGAGGCGCTGCGGCTGTCGCTGGTGTCGGCCACGCTGGCCACGGCGGTCTCCCTGGTGCTCGGGGTGCCGCTGGCCTGGGTCCTCGCCCGCTCGCGGATCCGCGGTCGCGGCGTCCTGCGTGCGCTGGTCACCGTGCCGCTGGTGCTGCCGCCGGTCGTCGGCGGCGTCGCGCTGTTCCTGGTGCTGGGCCGGCAGGGGATCGTCGGCCGCTGGCTGGACGAGGCGTTCGACATCACGATCCCGTTCACCACGACCGCCGTCGTCATCGCGGAGACGTTCGTCGCGATGCCGTTCCTGGTGATCAGCGTGGAGGGCGCGCTGCGCGCCGCCGACGCCCGCTACGAGGAGGCGGCGGCCACGCTCGGTGCCGACCGGTGGACGACGTTCCGCCGGGTCACCCTGCCGCTGGTGGCGCCCGGGATCGCGGCGGGCGCGGTGCTCTGCTGGGCGCGGGCGCTGGGCGAGTTCGGCGCCACCATCACCTTCGCCGGGAACTTCCCGGGGACGACGCAGACGATGCCGCTCGCGGTCTACCTGGCGCTGCAGCAGGACCCCGAGTCGGCGATCGTCCTCTCCCTCGTGCTGCTGGCGGTCTCTCTCGCCACGCTGCTGCTGCTGCGGGGCCGCTGGCTCGGCCGTGCGGGAGCCGCGCCGTGAGCCTGGTCGCCGAGGTCCGGGTGCAGCGGGGCGTGTTGCACGTGGAACTCGACGTCCGGGTCGCCGACGGCGAGGTGCTCGCCGTCCTGGGCCCCAACGGTGCCGGGAAGTCCACCCTGCTGCGGGTCCTCGCCGGACTGCTGCCGCCCGACGGCGGCCGGGTCACCGTCGACGGCGAGCCCTGGGACGACGTCGATGCCGGCGTGCACCTCCCCGCTCACCGCCGGCGGCTGGGGATGGTCTTCCAGGACCACCTGCTCTTCCCGCACCTCTCGATCACCGACAACGTCGCCTTCGGGCTGCGCACGCGGGGCGCCGGCCGCCGGGAGGCGCGGGCCGCCGCGGCCCACTGGCTGGAGCGGGTGGAGCTGGCCGACCTCGGGGCACGCCGCCCCGGACAGCTCTCCGGCGGGCAGGCCCAGCGGGTGGCCCTGGCCCGGGCACTGGCGGGGGAGCCGCCGGTGCTGCTGCTCGACGAGCCGCTGTCGGCGCTGGACGCCCGGACCCGGCTCACCGTCCGCGCCGAGCTGCGCCGGCACCTGGGTGAGTTCGGCGGGAGCACCGTGCTCGTCACCCACGACCCGGTCGACGCGATGGCCCTGGCCGACCGGGTGGTGGTCGTCGAGGAGGGCCGGGTCGTGCAGGCCGGACCGCCGGGGGAGGTGGCCCGCCGTCCGCGCACCGACTACGTCGCGCGGCTGGTCGGCCTGGCGCTGCTGCCCGGCACGGGGGAGGGGGCGACCGTGCGGCTGGACGGCGGCGGCCGGGTGGCGGTGGCGGAGGAGACCGCCGGGACGGTGTTCGTCGCCGTCCGCCCCGAGTCCGTGGCGCTGTGGCCGCAGCGTCCCGAGGGGAGCCCGCGCAACGTCTGGCCGGTGCGCCTCGCCAGCGCGACGCCGCACGGCGCGACCGTGCGCTGCGAGCTCGCCGGTGAGGTTCCGCTGCTCGCCGACGTCACCGCCGCCGCCTTCGCCGAGATGGGGCTCGCGCCCGGCGCGCAGCTGTGGGCGACGGTCAAGGCCTCCGAGGTCGCCGTCTACGAGCGCTGAGAGGGTGGGGGGGTGACCTCCACCGCCGCCCTCGTCCTCGCCGCCGGAGGCGGCCGCCGGTACGGCATGCCCAAGGCGCTGGTCGAGTACGAGGGCAGCCTGCTGGTCGAGCGCGCGGTGCGGACGGCGCGCGCTGTCTGCGACCCGGTGCTCGTCGTCCTGGGCGCGAGGGCGGTCGACGTCTGGCGGACTGCGGACCTCCACGGCGCCACGGTGCTGGCCAACGCCGACTGGGAGACGGGCATGGCGTCGTCGCTGCGCACCGGGCTGGACGGTCTGCGCGGCTGGCCGGGGCGGGTGGACGCCGTGCTGGTCACCCTGGTCGACATGCCCGGCATGACCCCGGAGGCGCTGGCCGCGGTCGCCGCGCACGCCGCACCGGGGGCCCTGGCGGTCGCCACCTACGACGGCGTCCGCGGCCACCCGGTGCTCCTCGGCCGCGACCACTGGGCCGGGGTGGCCGAGACGGCGACCGGCGACGAGGGGGCCCGCCGCTACCTGGCGGGCCGCTCGGCGGCCGGGGAGGTCATCGAGGTCGACTGCACCGGCCTGGCCGATCCGGTCGACCTCGACGTGCCGCCCGGCGGGGTAGCGTCGCAGCCGTGATCGCGCGGGTCGTGGACGAGCCCCTGTCGGTGGCCGAGCACGAGGACGCCGTCGCCGACAAGGCGGCCGGCGCCGTGGTCTCGTTCTCCGGGGTCGTCCGCGACCACGACGGCGGACGCTCGGTGACCGAGCTCGAGTACGTCGGTCACCCCACCGCCGCCGACGTCATCCGCGAGCTGGCCGAGGAGTTCGCCGCCCGGCCAGGTGTGCAGGCGGTCGCCGTCTCGCACCGGATCGGCCTACTGGGCATCGGGGACGTCGCCCTGGCCTGCGCGGTCAGCGCGGCGCACCGCGGGGCGGCGTTCACCGCCTGCGCCGAGCTCGTGGACGAGGTGAAGAAGCGGCTGCCGATCTGGAAGCGGCAGGTCTTCACCGACGGCGAGGAGGAGTGGGTCGCCTGTCCGTGACGGTCAGAACGGGCCCACGGCGTCGGACAGGGACAGCGGCTCCGGCATCGGGCCGGGGTCCATCCCCGCGGTGAGCAGCGAGCTGAGCATCCGGGCGACGACCTCCGCGGCGGGCAGGTCCCGTGCCGCGCTGCGGGGACGGGCGCGGCCGCCCACGGCGCACAGCGTGCCGAACAGCACGTCGTCCGGGCCGATCAGCGGGACGCCGAGGTAGGCCGCCACGGCCATCCCGTTCGGCAGGACACGGCTGGCGTACTCGGGGACGGCGGCGGTCACGGTCGCCACGCGCGGGGCCTCCCCGCTGACCATGTAGCGGCAGAAGCTCTCCGCCCAGGGCAGGCTCGCCCCGGGACGGATGGCGTCACCCGGTTCGGCGGAGAGGACGATCTGCCGCTCGCCGACCAGGCGGGTGACCATCCAGACGTCCCAGGACGACTGGCCGTGCAGGTACCGCAGCGCACCGGTGGCCGCGGCCGGCCAGGTCCGCCAGGGGGCCATGTCGTCGAGGGGGCGACCCTCGGTCCCGGGCAGGGGCATACCGGCGTCCCTTACCCGCCGGCGGTGCCGGCATTCATCGCCGGTGGCGTGTCGGAACGGGTCCGGCCGGGCTCAGCGGGCGCCGGCGAGGCCGTCGTCCCCGTCGTGGCGCGCCGCCTCCTCGCGCTCGGCGGCCTCCTCCTCGACCTCGCCCTCCAGCCGGCGTGCCTCGCCGTCCAGGGTGGCCGCGGCGTCGCCGTGCGACTGCCCGTACAGCTCCTCGGCGCGGCCGAGCAGCTGCTCGGCCTTGGCCTTCGCCTTGTCGAAGACGCTCATCTGGTGGTTCAGCCTCCTGCGAACGGGGGGAGCACGTCGACGACGGTCCCGGGGGCGAGCGCGGCGGACGGGTCGTGGGCCTGGGCGCCGTCGACCAGGAACGAGCAGGCGGTGAGCACCTTCTCCAGCCGTGGGCCGTGGGCGTCGGCGATCTCCCGGACGAGGTCCTCGAGCGTGGCCGCCGTCCGGGCCTCGGTCTCCACCCCGGCAGCGGCGCGGGCGCCGGCGAAGTAGCGCACGGTCACGGTCATCTCAGCCACCGATCGCGGACATGGGGCGGGTGGGCTGCAGGAAGCTGGGGTCGTCGATGCCGTGGCCGGGCAGCTTGCCGAGGGTGGCGATCCGCCAGCGGTCGGCGATCTCCGCGTCCGAGGCGCCCGACCGCAGCGCCGTCCGCAGATCGGACTCCTCGCGGGCGAACAGGCAGTTGCGGATCTGGCCGTCGGCGGTGAGCCGCGTGCGGTCGCAGGTGCCGCAGAACGAGCGGGTGACCGAGGCGATGATGCCGACCGTGGCCGGCCCCCCGTCGACCAGCCACCGCTCGGCGGGGGCCGAACCGCGCTCCTCGGTGTCGGGCGTGAGGGTGTGCGCGGCCGACAGGCGCTCGAGGATGTCCTCGGCGGTGACCATCCGGCCGCGCGTCCAGGCATGGTGGGCGTCGAGCGGCATCTGCTCGATGAACCGCAGCTGGTAGCCGTGCTCGAGGCAGAAGTCGAGCAGCGGGACGGCGTCGACGTCGTTGATGCCGTGCAGGAGCACCGCGTTCACCTTGACCGGGGTCAGCCCGGCGGCCTGGGCGGCGGCGAGCCCGGCGAGGACGTCGTCGAGCCGGTCGCGGTGGGTGAGCTGCTGGAACCGGCCGCGGTCGAGGGTGTCGAGGCTGACGTTGATCCGGTCCAGCCCGGCGTCGGCCAGCGCCGGGGCGATGCGGGAGAGGCCGATCGCGTTGGTGGTGAGGCTGACCTCGGGGCGCGGGGACAGCGCGGTGGCCGCGGCGACGATGCCCGGCAGGCCGGGGCGCAGGAGCGGCTCGCCGCCGGTGAAGCGCACCTCGCGGATGCCCAGCAGCTCGACGCCGATGCGCACCAGCCGGCCGATCTCCTCGTCGGTCAGCACCTCGACCTTGGGCAGCCAGTCCAGCCCCTCGGGGGGCATGCAGTACGTGCAGCGCAGGTTGCACCGGTCGGTCAGCGAGACCCGCAGGTCGGTGGCGGTCCGGCCGTAGCGGTCGACCAGTCCGCCGGTGCCCGGCGCCGGGTCGGCGCGGCGCAGCACCGGGTCCGGGAGCGGGCTCGACGTGGTCATGAGCCCGAATGTAGTGCGGAAACGGGGTGACGGCGTTGCTACCGTCGCAGGGTCACCCGAGAGCCCGGCGGGACCCATCCCGCACTCGCCTGTGGCCAGGAAGCGCGAGAGTTCCCCGTGTCGTCCCGCACCGTCTTCAGCCCCTACGCCCGGCTGTTCACCGTCCCGGGCAGCCGAGCGTTCGCCTTCGCCGGCTGGCTCGGCCGCATCCCCGCCTCCACGCTGGGGCTGGGCACCGTCCTGCTCGTCGAGGGCGAGACCGGCAGCTACGGCCTCGCCGGCGCGGTCTCCGGCACCCTCGCCGCCGCCTTCGCGCTCGCCTCCCCGCTCTGGGCCCGGGTCGTCGACCGGCGCGGCCAGGGCACCGTGCTGCGCGTGGCGATGGTCGCCCTCACCGTCACCGGACTGGCCTTCGTCACCGCGGTCGTCGCCGAGACGCCGCAGTGGGTCTGGTTCGCCCTCGCCGCCGCCACGGGCGCGGCCTCGCCGAACATCGGCTCGCTGGTCCGCGCGCGCTGGGCGCACGCGCTGCCCGAGGCCGACCAGCGGCAGACGGCGTTCGCCTTCGAGTCCGTCGTCGACGAGGTCGTCTTCGTCGTCGGGCCGCCGCTGGTCACCGTGCTGGCCTCCCTGGTCACGCCGCCGGCCGGCTTCCTCACCGGCCTGGTCGCCGGGGTGCTCGGCGGATGGGCCCTCGGCGGCATGCGCGCCAGCCAGCCGCCGGCCGAGCCCGGCCGCACCGACGGCGTCCGGCGGCGGTCGGGGATCCTCATCGCGCCCGTGGTCGTGGTCGCCATCTCCTCGCTCGGCGTCGGCATCACCTTCGGCGCGATCGACGTGGTCGTCGTCGCCTTCGCCGAGGACGAGGGCTCCCCGACCTCGGCCGGGCTGGTGCTGGCGCTGTTCGCCGCCGGCAGCCTCATCGCCGGCCTCGTCTACGGCATCCTCCGGCTGCCCGGCACGCTGGCCGCCCGGTTCGTCGTCTGCTCGGTGCTCTTCGGCGTCGCCGCGCAGCTGCTGTTCGTCGTGGGCTCGCTGTCGCTGCTGATGCCCGCGGCGTTCCTGGGCGGCATGGCGATCGCGCCGACGCTGGTGTCGGGCGTCTCGCTGGTCGAGTCGCGGGTGCCGCGCGGCAGCCTGACCGAGGCGCTGACCTGGACGACGGCCGGGATCATCGGCGGCGTCACGCTCGGCGCCGCACTCGCCGGCGCGGCCGTGGACGCGTGGGGTGCGCAGGACGCGTTCGCCGTGCCGGCGCTGGCGGCCGCGCTGGGCGGCGTCCTGGCGCTGGCCGGTTCGCCGTGGCTCCGGGCGCCGGCCGACGTGCCCGACGCCGCACCGGCCCGGCCGGTTGAGCACGAGACCGCGGGGTAGCGGATCTGCCGGAAGGACGCGCGCGACCGGGTGTCGCGCGCTCCACCGCGATCCTGAGAGGACCCCCTGTGGCAACCGTGCCCACCATCACCCTGAACAACGGCGTCGAGATCCCCCAGCTGGGCTTCGGCGTCTACCAGATCCCGCCGGAGGACACCGCCGAGGCGGTCGGTGCCGCGCTGGAGATCGGCTACCGGCACATCGACACCGCCGAGATGTACGGCAACGAGAAGGGCGTCGGCGAGGCCGTCCGGAACTCGGGCATCCCGCGCGACGAGATCTTCGTGACCAGCAAGCTGAACAACGGCTTCCACCGCCGCGACGACGCCCTGCGCGCCTTCGACCAGACGCTGGCCGACCTGGGCCTCGAGACCCTGGACCTGTTCCTGATCCACTGGCCGCTGCCCACCATCGACGTCGACTACGTGGAGACGTGGAAGGCGATGGAGGAGATCTACCGCAGCGGGCGCTGCCGGTCGATCGGCGTCTCCAACTTCAACGCCCACCACCTGCGCCGGCTGTTCGCCGAGACCGAGATCCGGCCGGCGGTGAACCAGATCGAGATCCACCCCTACCTGGCGCAGGACGAGCTGCGGGCCTTCGACGCCGACCACGAGATCGTCACCGAGGCCTGGTCGCCCATCGCCCAGGGCAAGGTGCTCGACGACCCGGCGGTCGTGCGGGTGGCCGAGCGCTACTCGAAGACCCCGGCGCAGGTCGTGCTCCGCTGGCACATCCAGCGCGGCGACGTCGTCTTCCCCAAGTCGGTGACCCGCAGCCGCATGGAGGAGAACTTCGCGCTCTTCGACTTCGAGCTCGACGGCGACTCGATGGGCGACCTCTCGGCGCTGGACCGCAACGAGCGCACCGGCCCCGACCCGGACACGTTCGCCTACATCCCCCGCTGACGCGCGCGGAGGGGATTCGTCGGCGTGACGCCGACGAATCCCCTCCGGCTACACCGACGTGCTGTCCAGGACGGCGCCGGATGCGTCGTAGGCGGTCGCGGTCATCGACCAGAAGACGTACGGCGGGGTCGACGACGTCGCCGGAGGCGGGAGGTCGGGGAGGAACATGCCCCAGACCCGCTCGCCCGGGCGCGGCCCGACATCGGAGAGCACCGCCTCGTGGGTGCTCCCGTCCGGGGCGGTGACGGTGACCCGAGCGGTCCCTGGCGGGGCGACACCTCCCACGATCGGCCCACCTGGGTGGATGGCGACCTCGCCCACCGGCGGAGGCGGACCGAGGGTGCCGCCGCCTCCGCCGCCGCCGATGTCCATGTAGCAGGCCGACCACTCCTCCTGGCCGCTCAGCGAGTGGGCGTACACCGCGAATCCCCACCGGTGGTCACCCTCGACGCCGCTCACGAATCCGCTGTCCGCACCGCAGCCGGCCTCCGCGCGCGTCGGCGGGCGCTCGAGGAGCTGTCGGCGGGTGGCGTCGAACTCCGCCCAGGTGCCCACGCGCAGGGCCCGGACCACCTGATCGACCAGGTCGGCGCCCTGGCCGGCCCGGTCCAGGGTCGCGATGACCGCGAGGACCAGGCCGTCCTCTGCCCAGACCCGTCCCGGCGCCTCCGGACCGCCCAGGTAGGTCCCCCGCAGGACGCCGGCGGATCCCGGCGCGCCACGGACCGTCGTCCCCGTCGCGTCGTCGGCCCAGAACCCCCACAGCGCCGCGAGACGGGGATCGGCCTGGACCGCGACGACGGACACCCACGTGGTCTCGCCCAGCAGGAACACGTGCTGACCAGGCCCGCCCGGGCCATCGGGCGGGCCGCCGGCGATCAGCGGCTCCAGCCCGGCCGGGACGGCGTCCGGCGCGACCGTCGCCGTGGGCGACTCGAAGTCAGCCCCCCGCGCCGCCTCGACCAGCTCGTCGTCGTCGATCCCCCGACCGACGACGAACTCCACGTAGTCGTTGCTCTGGATGACCACCCAGGTCCGGTCCCCGTCTGCGACCACCGCGCCGGTGCGTCCGCCGATGTCGACCTGCTGCCCGGGTGCCTCGTACCGCGGACCCCCGATCTGGGCCGACCCCGAGCTCGTCCCGACCAGCAGGACCGGCCCGTCGAGGGTGTCGGTCAGCGCGGGGTCGCCGTAGAGGGTGGCGCGGAAGGGCTCGTAGCCGGCGTCGGGAGCCTGGTACGAGAACTCGGTGAGAAGCAGCCCGTCCGGCACCCGGTCGAGGAGGACGGGAGCGTCGAGGGGGAGGGGGTCGACGACGAGCTCGTCTCCTCCGGCCCCCGGGCGGTCCGGGCCGACGCCCGCTGTCGGCGCGGGTGCGGCGGCGTCGTCCCCGGTCTCGGCGCAGCCGGTCACGCCGGCGGCCAGCACGGCGGCCAGCAGCGCCGTCCGCACCCGTCCGCGCGAGGTCACGCGCGCATGCTCTCGCTCCCCGCAGGCGGGGGGAACCCCACCGGAGTCGCTCGGTGTCGAAAAGCGACACGGAGCGACTCCGCTCAGTCGGTCGTGACGAAGTCGATCAGTTCCTCGACGCGGCCGATCAGCGCCGGCTCGAGGTCGGTCCAGGTGCGCACGCGGGCCAGGATGCGCTGCGCCCACACGTAGCCGGTGTCGTCCTCCCAGCCGAGCCGGCGGCACACGCCGGTCTTCCAGTCCTCGCCCTTCGGGACGGTCGGCCAGGCCCTGATCCCGACCACCGACGGCTTGACGGCCTGCCAGATGTCGATGAACGGGTGCCCGACGACGAGCGCGTGGTCGCCGGTGATCTGGGCCGCGATCCGGGACTCCTTGGAGCCCGTCACCAGGTGGTCGACGAGCACACCCAGCCGGCGCCCGGACGACGGGCGGAAGTCGCGGACGATCCCCGGCAGGTCGTCGACGCCGTGCAGCGGTTCCACGACGACGCCCTCGATGCGCAGGTCGTGGCCCCACACCTTCTCGACCAGCTCGGCGTCGTGCTTGCCCTCGACGTAGATCCGGCCCTCGCGGGCGACCCGGGCCCGGGCACCGACGACGTAGGTGGACCCGGAGGCGCTGCGCTGCGGCCCGGACGGCGCGTTGACCTTCGGCCGCACGAGGACGACGGGGCGGCCGTCGACCCAGAAACCCGGGCCGAGCGGGTAGGCGCGCACCTTGCCGAACCGGTCCTCGAGGTGGACGACGTCCTTCTCGCAACGGACCACCGCGCCGACGAACCCCGAGCTGGGGTCCTCGACGACGAGGTCGCGCTCGGCCTCGACCTCCGGGGAGGCCTTCTTGACCGTCCGCGGGTGGACCAGGTTGTCGTAGGGGGAGCGAGGTGGCACGTCCCGAGTGTGTGCACGACGGGCTGCGCCCCCGCGCAGACGCGCCGAGGGGTGAGCTGCGACACGCCCGAGCGGCGCCGTTACGACGGAGAGTGACCGGAACTACTGCGTCTCGCCGTGGGGTCCGGTGTAGGCGCCTGCGTCCTGGCGGACCCCGTCCCGGCCTGCGGATTCGTCCGTGGCGGGCGGTCGGATGGCGCACCACGCACGTCCTGCCCACCGCGGCGGATCGTCCGTCCCCGGGCGTGTCGGATCGGGCCGGATCGTTTCGGCGGGAGCGTGCCGGTCACCCATCCAGGTGACCGTGACACCTGCTCAGATGGGAGCTGCAACGACCATGATCGGCACCGAGAGCATCAGCCGAGTGATCGGCCAGGACGTCTACGACGAGACCGGCAGCAAGATCGGGTCGGCGTCCGAGGTCTACCTCGACGACGAGACCGGTCAGCCGGAGTGGGTCACCGTCCGCACCGGTCTGTTCGGCACGAAGGAGTCCTTCGTCCCGATCCGGAACGCGGACCTCACCAACGACGGCGTCCGCGTACCGGTCAGCAAGGACCGCGTGAAGGACGCCCCGAAGATCGACACCGACGGCCACCTCTCCCCGCAGGAGGAGCAGGAGCTGTACCGGTACTACGGCCTGGGTGACTCCTCGGGGCAGCAGTACGCCACCACGGACACCACCCAGTCGACGACCGGCATGGCCACCACCGGCATGGCGACCACCGGCATGACCGACACCACGAACACGCACGGCACGGTCGGTCACGACACCTCCGGCCCGACCACCGACAACGCCATGACCCGCTCCGAGGAGCACCTGTCGGTCGGCACCCGCAACGAGGAGATCGGGCGCGCCCGTCTCCGCAAGTACGTCGTCTCGGAGAACGTCACCGAGACGGTGCCGGTCTCCCGCGAGGAGGTGCGGCTCGAGCGCGAGCCCATCACCGACGCCAACATCGGCAACGCGATGGACGGCCCGGCGATCTCCGAGGAGGAGCACGAGGTCACGCTGCACGCCGAGCGTCCCGTCGTGCAGAAGGAGGCCGTGCCGGTCGAGCGGGTCCGCCTGGACAAGCAGACCGTGACGGACCAGGAGACGGTCACCGACACCGTCCGCAAGGAGCAGATCGAGATGGAGGGTGCCGAGGGCACCGCTCTCGACCGCGACCGGGACGGCCGCATCGGCTGACCTGCTCCACGAGCCCGGCGACGGCCGGGCCCCACACGGCGGTGGCCGGCCGAGTACACGCTCCGGCCGGCCATCTGCCGTGTGGGGCCCGGCCGTCGCGGCGCGTCCGGGTGGTTCAGTCGGCGAAGCAGGCGGCGAGCGCGCCGATCACGAGCGGGACGTCGACGGCGGAGGCGAGCTCCCGGCACGAGTGCATGGCCAGCATCGGCGCGCCGATGTCGACGGTCGGCAGGCCCAGCCGGGTCGCCGTCAGCGGGCCGATGGTGCTGCCGCAGGGCAGGTCCGCGCGGGAGACGAAGTACTGGACCGGGACCGAGGCCTCCGCGCACCGCTCGGCGAACCAGGCGGCCCCGGCCGCGTCGGTCGCGTAGGCCTGGTTGGCGTTGACCTTCAGCACCGGACCGCCGCCCAGCTGCGGCCGGTGGGAGGGCTCGTGGCGGTCCGACCGGGTCGGGTGGACGGCGTGGGCCATGTCGGCCGAGACCAGCCGCGACCGCGCCAGGGCCCGGGGGAGCGCCTGTGCGTCGCCGGGGTCGCTGACGGCGACCAGCCGGGCGACGACGTCCTCGAGGAAGCTGCCGCGCGCCCCGGACATCGAGCCGCTGCCGACCTCCTCGTGGTCGTTGGCGACCAGCAGCTGGGTGCGCGGCCCGGCCGGCGCCGCGGCCAGCGCGGTGACGCCGGCGTGGCAGCTGGCCAGGTTGTCCAGCCGCGGCGCGGCCACCCACGAGCCGTCGGCTCCGGCGGTGCCGGCGGGCTGGGTGTCGGCCAGGACGAGGTCCTGGGCCAGGACGTCGTCGGCGGCCGCACCCACCGCCTCGGCCACCGCGACGGTGAGGCCCTCGACATGGCCCAGGTCCTGCGACCACACGGGGACCAGCTCGCGCTGCGGGTCCAGCGTCAGCCCGTCGCGCACGCTCCGGTCCAGGTGGATCGCCAGCGACGGCAGCCGCAGCGGCGCCCCGGGCAGGCGGACCAGCGCCTGGCGGCCGCCGCGCAGCACGACCCGGCCGGCCACCGTGAGCTCCCGGTCCAGCCAGGTGTGCCACAGGCCGCCGCCGTAGGGCTCCACGCCGACCAGCCGGTAGCCGGCCTGGCGGACGTCGGAGCGGGGGCGCACGCGAAAGGTCGGCGAGTCGGTGTGCGCCCCGACCATCCGGAGCCCGACCTCCGCGAGGGGGGAGCTGCCGACGCGGAAGGCGATGAGGCTGCCCTGCCGGACCACGAACCGCTGGTCGCCGGGCGCCAGGTCCCACGCGTCGGACTCGGCGAGTTCGCTGAACCCGGCGGTGGTCAGCCGGCGGGCCATCTCGGCGACGGCGTGGAAGGGGCTCGGGGCGGCGTCGACGAAGGCACGCAGGTCGTCGCCGGTACGCGGATCGGGCATGGCGACATCGTGCCCTCATGCGGCGCGGACCCGCCGACCCGTGAGGTGGGATGCTCGGCGACGTGAGCGAGACCACTCTGCCGGCGGAAGGCCTGTCCCCGCCCACCCCGGCCGGCTTCTCCAGCCCGGACGCCCTGGCCGGCGCGCTGCGCGACACCGGGTACCTCCCCGACGAGGGACTGGCCACCGCGGCGTACCTGGCGCTGGTCATGCGCCGGCCGCTGTTCCTCGAGGGCGAGGCGGGCGTGGGCAAGACCGCGCTGGCCCGGGCGCTGGCCGAGGTCACCGGCCGGCCGCTGTACCGGCTGCAGTGCTACGAGGGGCTCGAGGCCAGCCAGGCGCTCTACGACTGGGACTTCGGCCGGCAGCTGCTGCACCTGCGCGCCGCCGAGGCCGCGCACGCCACCGGCGACACCGAGCAGCTCGAGGCCTCGCTCTACGACCGCCGGTTCCTGCTCGCCCGGCCGCTGCTGCAGGCGCTGGAGGACGCGCCGAGCGTGCTGCTGGTCGACGAGGTCGACCGTGCCGACGACGAGTTCGAGGCGTTCCTGCTCGAGGTGCTGTCGGACTTCACCATCTCCATCCCCGAGCTGGGCACCGTCCGCGCGGAGGTGCCGCCGCTGGTCGTGCTCACCTCCAACCGGACCCGCGAGGTGCACGACGCCCTCAAGCGCCGCTGCCTCTACCACTGGCTGGAGCACCCGGACTTCGACCGCGAGGTCGCGATCCTGCGCACCCGGTTGCCGGAGGTCACCGAGCAGCTCGCCCGCGAGGTGGCCGCGGCGACGGCGAAGCTCCGCGGCCTGGACCTGGTCAAGCCGCCGGGCGTGGCCGAGGCGATGGACTGGGCGAGCGCACTGCACGCCCTCGGCGCCCGGGAGCTGGACCCCGACACCGCCGCCCGCACCCTCGGCGCCGTCCTGAAGTACCGCGAGGACACCGACCGGGTGCACTCGCTCGCCCGCGGAGCGCTCTTCGGTGGGTGAACGGCCCCTCGAAGGACCTCCCTGCCCCCCACCGCTCGCAGGCTCGCGGCGGGCCCCTGCAGGCAGGCAACCTGCGGACGCGCCGACCAGGGACGTCGTCGAGACCGTGCTGGGCTTCGCGCGGACGCTGCGCGTGGCCGGTGTCGCGGCCTCGCCGGACCGGGTGGAGGCCATGCTGACGGCGGTGGGCGCCCTCGACGTCCTCGACGCGACGGCCGTGTACTGGGCCGGCCGGCTCACGCTGTGCGGGAGCCCCGACGACCTCGACCGCTACGACGCCGCCTTCGCCGCGTACTTCGGCGGGGAGTCGCCGCGGATGCGGTCGGCCCCGGCCGACCAGCGGCAGGTGCTCGCGCTGTCCGCGCCGCTGGAGGCGGGCACCGGCGAGGGGGAGGACGACGCGCCCTCCGACGTCGCCGGCCGGGCCAGCGCCGACGAGGTGCTGCGCCACCGGGACGTCGGCGAGCTGACCGTGGCCGAGCGGGACGAGCTGCGCCGGCTGTTCGCGCTGCTCCGCCCGGCGGCACCCATGCGGGCCTCCCGCCGCCGGAGGCCGAGCGCCCACGGGTCGGTGCACGCCGCCCGCACGGTCCGCCGGGCGCTGCGCGACGGCGGCGAGGTCGCCCGTCTGATGCACCGGCGCGCCCGCCCGCGCCCGCGCCGCGTCGTCCTGCTGATCGACGTCTCCGGCTCGATGAGCCCCTACGCCGACTCCCTGCTGCGGTTCGCGCACGTCGCCGTCCGGGCCCGGCCGGCGTCGACGGAGGTCTTCACCATCGGCACGCGGCTGACGCGGGTGACCCGCGAGCTGCGGCTGCGGGACCCGGACGAGGCACTGGCCGCCAGCGGCGGTGCGATCCCCGACTGGTCCGGCGGCACCCGGCTCGGCGAGGTGCTCAAGGCCTTCCTCGACCGGTGGGGGCAGCGCGGCACCGCCCGGGGCGCGGTCGTCGTCGTCTGCAGCGACGGCTGGGAGCGCGGCGGCACCGAGCTGCTGGCCGAGCAGATGGCGCGGCTGCGCCGGCTCGCGCACGCCGTGGTGTGGGTGAACCCGCACAAGGGCCGGGCCGGCTACGAGCCGCTCACCGGGGGGATGCAGGCGGCGCTGCCGTCGCTGGACGCGTTCGTCGCGGGGCACAGCCTCGCCGCGTTCGAGGAGCTGGCGGGAGTGATCTCGCGTGTCTAGGGCGTTGGAGTCGCTCGAGTGCGTCTTCCGCACTCGAGCGACTCCGTTCGGAGGAGGCAACCGTGCGTGACGTGCTCGACGACCTGGTCGGCTGGTGGCAGGCGGGGGAGACCGTCGGCATGGGGACCGTCGTGGCCACCTGGCGCTCGGCACCCCGCCCGGCAGGCGCCTCCATGCTGGTCGGCCCCGACGGGACCGCGGTCGGCAGCGTCTCCGGTGGCTGCGTCGAGGGCGCGGTCTACGAGGAGGCGCGCGACGTCGTCGAGACCGGCGTCCCCACGCTCGAGCGGTACGGGGTCAGCGACGACGACGCCTTCGCCGTCGGCCTGACCTGCGGCGGGATCCTCGACGTCTTCGTCGAGCAGGTCTCGCGCGAGTCGTTCCCCGAGCTGGGCGAGATCGCCGAGTCCGTCGGCCGGCACGAGCCGGTCGCCGTCGTCACCTGCGTGAAGGGAGCCGACGACCGGCTCGGCAAGCGGCTGGTGGTCTGGCCCGACCGGGTGTCGGGGACGCTCGGCGCGCAGCGGCTGGACGACGCGGTGGCCGCCGACGCCCGCGGGATGCTCGCCGCCGGCCGCACCGCCCTGCTGCACGTCGGCCACGACGGCGAGCGCCGCGGCGACGACCTCACCCTCTTCGTGAACTCGTTCGCCCCGGCGGCGCGGATGGTCGTCTTCGGCGCGATCGACTTCGCCGCCGCCGTCGCGCGGGTCGGCGCGTTCCTCGGCTACCGCGTCACCGTCTGCGACGCCCGGCCGGTGTTCGCCACCCCCAAGCGCTTCCCGGACGCGCACGAGGTGGTCGTCGAGTGGCCGCACCGGTACCTGCAGGCCGAGGTCGACGGGGGGCGGATCGACGAGCGCACCGTGCTGTGCGTGCTCACCCACGACCCGAAGTTCGACGTCCCGCTGCTGGAGGTGGCCCTGCGGCTGCCGGTGGCCTACGTCGGCGCGATGGGCTCCCGCCGGACCCACGACGAGCGACTGGACCGGCTGCGCGAGGCCGGCATGACCGACGACGAGCTGTCCCGGCTCTCCTCGCCGATCGGGCTGGACCTGGGCGCGCGCACGCCGGAGGAGACCGCGGTCTCGATCGCGGCGGAGATCATCGCCGGTCGCTGGGGCGGCACGGGGGAGCGGCTGACCGGCGTCGAGGGCCCGATCCACCGGACGGCGGAGCGCTGAGCGACCCCCTGGAGAGCGTTTCGCGCGCGGAAGTCGCCTTCACCTACGACGTCGAGGTCGTGGGGCTGGTCGTCTCCCCGGTGCACCGCTACGACGGGCGGCCGGGGGAGACCGTGCCGGCGCAGGACGCCGACCGGGTGGACCGGGCCGTCGTGCGCGCCGGCTACGGCGTGGTCGGTGACCGCTACGCCGGGAAGGCCGCCCACCGCGACGCCGCGCTGACCGTGCTCGCCGTCGAGTCGTTGGAGGCCCTCGCCGCGGAGCTGGGCGTGGCGCCGTTCGACCCGCTGCTGGCCCGCCGCACCGTCGTCCTGCGGGGCGCCGAGGTCGAGGCGCTGCGCGGGGTCGAGTTCTCCCTGGACTGCGGCGCGGGTGAGGTGTGGCTGCGCGGTGGCCGGCCGGCGAACCCGTGCGCCTGGATGGACGTCGTCCTGGCGCCGGGCGCGCACCGGGGGATGCGCGGACGCGGCGGCGTGCGGTGCGCGGCGCTGTCCGACGGCGAGCTGCGGATCGGCCCCGCCGTCCTGCGGTCCGCGGTGCCCCTGGACCCCGCCCGGGCGGGGGACGCCGCCCGGCCGGCGCCGCGTTCCCGGTCAGACGGCACCGTCCGGTAAGGGGACCAGACCGGCCTGCCGATGATGGACCCGCCGGTTCCGGTCGGACCGGCGCCGCGACGGAACGGATCTCCCATGCGCCTGCGCGCCCTCGCCCTCACCGGTCTCTCGACGGTGCTGCTGACCGCGTGCAGCAGCACGATTGAGGGCTCCGCGAGCCCGGCCGTCGTGCCGCCGGGCGCCGTCGAGTCGGGCGGCGCCGGTTCGAGCGGAGCCGGGTCGAGCGACCGCTCGGGCCCGGAGCTGGAGGAGCTGGCCATCTCCGCGCTGGAGGAGGCCGGCTCCGTGCGCGTCGCGGGCTCGATGACCGTGGACGGGGAGCAGGGCGAGGTCGACCTGCGGCTCCGCGGCGAGGACGTCGCCGGGACCATGACCGTGCTCGGCTCGTCGGTCGAGATCGTCGTCGTCGACGGGCTGGTCTACATGCGCGCCTCCGCGGACTTCTGGATCGAGTCGGGGGCACCGGCCGCCATCGCCCGGGGCCTCGCCGACACCTGGGTCATGGCGCCGGCCGGGACCGGGGACGAGTTCGGGGACCTCACCGTCGCGGGACTCGTCGACGAGATGCGCTCTCCGGGGGCGACGACGGACGAGGAGGTCGGCGAGGCGCAGCTCGACGGCGAGCCGGTCTGGGAGCTGACCAACTCCGACGGCGACGTCATGCTCGTCGCCGCCGAGGGCACGCCGTACCCGTTGCAGATCACGAGCACCGGCGCGGAGCCGGGCGTCATGCGGCTGAGCGAGTTCGGCACCGTCGCACCGATCGAGCCGCCGGCGGACTACGTCGACCTGGAGGACCTCGGCGGCTGACCGCCTCCGATACGGTCCCGCCGGTCCCGGTCGGGCCTGTCCCACGACGAACGGATCCCCCATGCGGCTGCGTACCCTCGCCCGCACCGGTCTCGCGGCGGTGCTGGTGACCGCGTGCAGCAGCACGATCGAGGGCCCGGCCGGTCCCGCCGACGCTCCGGTCGTCGCGGAGGAGACCGTCTCGAGCAACCTGACGGGCCCGGAGCTGGAGGAGGCCGCGATCGACGCGCTCTCGTGGGCCGACGCCGTCCATCTCACGGACACGACCACGGACGGGGAGCCGGGCGAGTTCGACCTGCGACTCCACGGGGGCGACGTCTCCGGGAGCTTCAGTCTGCAGGGGCACACCCTGCAGGTGGTCCTGGTCGACGGGGCCTTCTACATGCAGGCACCCCAGGAGCTGTGGGCGTCCCGGGGGTTCCCCCCGGTCACGGCGGAGAGCCTGGCCGGCTCCATGGTGCTCGTCCCGGACGGAGCCGAGGAGTTCGCCGGTCTCACGCTCGCCGCGTTCGTCGAGGCGCTGCGGGCCTCGGACGTGACGTACGACGACGAGGTCACCGCGACGGAGCTCGACGGCGAGCCGGTCTGGGAGCTGACCGACTCCGAGGGCGGCGCCATGCTCGTCGCGGCCGTGGGGCAGCCCTACCCGCTCCAGATCACCAGCACGGGCGCGGCGGCCGGCGTGATGCGGCTGAGCGAGATCGGCACCGTCGCGCCGATCGAGCCCCCGGCCGCCTTCCTCGACCTGGCGGACCTCGGCGGCTGACCGGCTCCGGCGGCTTCGGGGCACCCCCGTCCGGGGGTGGCCCGGGTCACACTCGCGCGCCCACGATGGCGACCCGGCCCGATGTGCTTCGCAGTCGGCGGTGCCGGAACTCGTCCGTGTAGCACGTCCGGCGCCCCGGGGTGCCGGGGAGGAGAGCGTCGATGAAGACCAGGGCAGCCGTCCTCCGCGACGTCGGTCAGCCGTTCGAGATCACCGAGCTGGAGCTCGACGAGCCGAAGGCCGGTGAGGTGCTCATCCGTTTCGTGGCCGCGGGCCTGTGCCACTCCGACGAGCACCTGCGGCACGGCGACATCGTGCCGCGGTTCCCGATCGTCGGCGGGCACGAGGGCGCGGGGATCATCGAGCGGGTCGGACCCGGGGTGACCCGGCTCCAGCCCGGCGACCACGTCATCTGCTCGTTCCTGCCCGTCTGCGGGCACTGCCGCTGGTGCTCGACCGGCAAGTCGAACCTCTGCGACATGGGCGCCACCATCCTCGACGGGATGCTGGCCGACGGCACCTACCGGTTCCACGACGAGCAGGGCACCGACTACGGCGGCATGTGCATGCTCGGCACCTTCAGCGAGCGCGCCGTCATCAGCGAGAACTCCGCGGTCAAGGTCGACCCCGACCTGCCGCTGGACAAGGTCGTGCTCATCGGCTGCGGCGTCCCCACCGGCTGGGGCTCGGCGGTCCACGCCGCCGCGACCGAGGCCGGCGACACGATCGTCATCTACGGCATCGGCGGGATCGGCATCAACAGCGTGCAGGGCGCGGCGCTGGCCGGGGCCCGCAACGTCGTCGCCGTGGACCCGCTGCCGAACAAGCGGGAGGCGGCCGAGCAGCTGGGCGCCACGCACAGCTGCGAGACGGCCGAGGAGGCCCACGAGCTGATCCAGGAGCTCACCCGGGGCGTCGGCGCGGACAAGGCGATCATCACCGTCGGCGTCGTCGACGCCAAGGTGGTGGGCGACGCGGTGAACACGATCCGCAAGGGCGGCGTCGCCGTCATCACCGGCCTGGCCGACCCGACGAAGACCAACATCGAGCTCAACAGCGCGATGCTGACGCTGTTCGAGAAGACGGTGAAGGGCAGCCTGTTCGGCTCCGGCGACCCGTTCCACGACATCCCGAAGATGGTCGAGCTGTACCAGTCCGGTGACCTCAAGCTCGACGAGCTGATCACCCAGACCTACACGCTGGACCAGGTCAACCAGGGGTACCAGGACCTGGTCGACGGGAAGAACATCCGGGGCGTCGTCCTCTTCGACACCCCGCCGCTGGAAGGCGCACCCGCCTGATCCGTCGACGAGATCTGCACGGTCGTCGGTATCGCGCTCTGATGGTGACGACTGTGCAGATCTCGCCCAGCAGGAGAGGCAGGCCGTGACCGCCGGAACCCAGCCGCACCCGGTCATCGGCCTGCGCCGCGAGCGCGAGGTGCTCACCGTCGCGCTGCGCACCAACCGGCACGTCGTCCTGGAGGGACCGCCGGGCACGGGCAAGTCGACGCTGCTGCGGGCGATCGCGGCCGACGTCGGCCAGGAGGTCGTCTTCGTCGAGGGCAACGCCGAGCTGACCCCGGCCCGGCTGATCGGCCAGTACGACCCGGCCGCCGTCCTCGCCGGCGGCTACGTGCCCGAGAGCTTCACCGACGGACCCCTGCTGACGGCGATGCGCGGCTCCGGGCTGCTCTACCTGGAGGAGCTCAACCGGATCCCGGAGGAGACGCTCAACGTCCTCATCACGGTGCTCACCGAGGGCGAGATCACCGTGCCGCGACTGGGCCACGTGCGCGCGGCGGCGGGGTTCCGGCTCATCGCGGCGATGAACCCCTTCGACGCCATCGGCACCGCACGCGTCGGGCAGGCCATCGCCGACCGGATGTGCCGCGTCGTCCTCGGCTACCAGGACGCCGCCGGCGAGCGGTCGATCACCGGTGCCGTCACCGGCGCCCCCGCCGACCTCACCGCGCTCGCCGTCCGCCTGGTCCGGGCCACCCGCGAGCACCGCGACGTCCGGATGGGCTCCTCGGTGCGCGGCGCCATCGACCTGGTGCTGCTGCTCGGCGGCCTGCTGGAGATGCGCGGGCTGACCGGGCTGGCCGACGACGGCGCCCGCGAGACCACCCGCGACGCCGCCTACGCTGCCCTCTCCGGCCGGATCCGCATCGCCGACGGCGTGGAGCGCACCGCGGAGGCGGTCATCGACGACCTCCTGGCCGAGATCTGGCCGGAGGGCGGGCCGCCACCGGCAGAGGAGCCGCCGCCCGGGGACGGAGGAGAGCCGGGAAAAGCTGAGGGCCCGCCTGCCGCCGACCAGCAGGCGGGCCCGGAGTCCGCGTCCTCGCTGCGCCGCGACCGCCGCAGCGGCGGTGCGCGGCGGCAGACCGGCCGCCGCGAGATGGCCGCCCGGCACGAGTCCTTCGACGAGGTCAGCCCCGAGGTGGGGGAGTTCGACGAGGAGGCCTTCTCCGCCCTGATGGCGCAGGACGCCGACGCCGCGGCGGCGCTGCTGACCGACCTCGCGCTGGCCACCGACCGGGAGCTGCGCGCCGCGGCCCAGCGGGTGGCGGCGCGCGTCTTCGTCCAGGTGGGCCGCGTCGGCCGGACCCGCACCCGCGGGACCCGCCGGCTCGTCGCCGACCGACGGGGGGACGGCGACCTGGACCTCGACCGCACCCTGGACCGCTGGGACCCCGGCCGGGCGCTGGCCCCCGAGGACCTGGTCACCCGGACCTGGACCGGCGCCCGCCGCGCGGTGTGCCTGGCCGTCGACACGTCCGGCTCGATGACCGGCCTGGGGGTGGCGATCGCCGCGGTCGCCGCCGCCGGGGTGGTGCTCACCGCCGACGAGCGCCTGCAGACCAGCGTGCTGACCTTCGGCGCGCAGGTGGACGTGGTGCAGCGGCACGGGCAGCGCCGGGCACCCGAGGACCTCGTGCAGCACCTGGTGACCCTGCGGGGGCACGGGATGACCGACCTCGCGGCGGCGCTGCGGGCCGTCCGCGGTCAGCTGCTTCCCGCGGTGGCCGACGAGCGGGTCGCCGTCCTCCTGTCGGACTGCCTGCACACCACCGGGGACCCGCCGGAGACCGCGCTCGGCGGCATCGACCGGCTGCACGTCCTGTGCCCCCTGCCGACGCCGGAGGCCGAGGAGGCCGCGCGCGCCCTGGCCGCCCGGGGCGGGGGGACGGCGGAGATGGTCCGCTCGATCCGCGACCTGGGCCCGGCCCTCACCCGCCTGCTCGGCTAGGTGTGGTGACCACGACAGCTAGGGCAGCAGCCCGGCCCGCCGCGCGGCGACCACGGCCTCCAGGCGGGTGTGCGCGTCGAGCTTGGTCATCGCCGCGCTCAGATAGCTCTTCACCGTCTCCGGCCGCAGCGACAGCCGGTCGGCGGCCTCGCGGTTGCTGCAGCCCAGCGCCACCTGGGCCAGGACGTCGAGCTCGCGCGGGGAGAGGGAGACCGGCGGCGCGGTGGCGGGACCCGGCGGCGCACCGAGGGCGGCCAGCCGGCTGCACGCCTCGAGCAGGCGCAGCCGCAGGGCGTCGTCAGCGGTGTCCTGGGCGGCCTGCCGCAGGTCGGCGTGCACCGCCCGGACCTCCTCCCAGCGGGCCGGCTGGTCGTCGACCGGCGGGGCAGCCGCCACAGCCGTCATCCGTGCCACCCGCCGGTCGACCTCGTCGCGGATCGCCAGCTCCGCGGTCATCCGCCGGGCCGCGCGCGCGAGCGCGTCGCGCACCCGGTCCCCGACCGACCCGCGCTCGCGCGAGGCGGCGTAGACGACCGCCCGTGGGCGGCCGGCCACCAGCACCGGGACGGCGGCCACGGTGCACAACCCCTCGGCCAGCACCGGCCCGTCGTACTCGTGGGTGATGTCGAGGGACCCCGAGTAGTCCTCCACCCCGGCGGGCCGCCCGTCGGCGAGGACCCGCCCGCCCAGCCCCGCCCCGGCCCGGACGTCGAGGCCGCGCAGGTGCGGTGTCCGGGCGCCGATCAGCTCGCCGATCCGGATCGCCGTCCCGGCCGGGGTGGCGTGCACCGGCCCGGCGAAGACGACGCTCATACCCGACTGCGCGTGCACCTCGCGCACGGCGGTGCGGAGCACGTCGCGGTCGTCGGGGCGTGCGGCCGGAGAGGGGGACACGGCGGCTCCCATCGAGGTGACCTGGACCACATTAGTGCAGATCGGCAGGCGCGTCCGGGGGTGGTGGAGGCCCGGGTGCGCGCCCAGGATGCGGGGACGACGAGAGGGGATCCCGACGATGACCGAGAGCCCGGCCACCGCCCGGTACCGCGCTGCCCGCGACCAGCTCCTCGCCCTGAGCGGCGACCACGCGCGGGCCGTCGCGGAGTTCCGCTGGCCGGAGATCGAGGGCGAGTTCAACTGGGCGGTCGACTGGTTCGACGTGATCGCCCGCGGCGTCGACCGCCCCGGCCTGGTGATCGTCGAGGAGGACGGCGCCGAGGGCTCCTGGTCCTTCGACACCCTCGCCCGGCGCTCGGACCAGGTCGCGGGCTGGCTGCGCGAGCGGGGCGTGCGGAAGGGCGACCGCGTCGTCCTCATGCTCGGCAACCAGGTCGAGCTGTGGGAGTCGATGCTCGCGGTGATGAAGCTCGGCGCGGTGATCATGCCGACGACGACGGCGCTGGGGCCCGCGGACCTCGCCGACCGGATCGACCGCGGCGGCGCCCGTCACGTCGTCGCCAACGCGGTCGACGCCGGGAAGTTCGCCGACGTCCCCGGCGACTACGGGCGGATCGTCGTCGGCGGGGAGGTGTCCGGCTGGGCGTCCTACGCCGAGACGCACAGCGCGCCGGAGCAGCCGCCCGGCCACCCAGGCACGGTCCCTCCCGACCCGCTGCTCCTGTACTTCACCAGCGGCACGACCAGCCGGCCGAAGCTGGTCGAGCACACCCAGGTCAGCTACCCGGTCGGGCACCTGTCGACGATGTACTGGCAGGGGCTGCGGCCCGGCGACGTGCACCTCAACATCAGCTCCCCGGGCTGGGCCAAGCACGCGTGGAGCTGCTTCTTCGCGCCGTGGGCTGCCGAGGCGACCGTCTACCTCTACAACTACGCGCGCTTCGACGCCCCGGCCCTGCTCGACCGCCTCCGCCGCGCGCACGTCACCACCTTCTGCGCGCCGCCCACCGTCTGGCGGATGCTCATCCAGGCCGACCTCTCCGGCGGCGCCGGCTCGCTGCGCGAGGTCCTCGCCGCCGGGGAGCCGCTCAACCCCGAGGTCATCGAGCAGGTGCAGCGGGCGTGGGGGCTGACGCTGCGCGACGGCTACGGCCAGACCGAGACGACGGCCTCGATCGGCAACGTCCCGGGTGCGGTGGTCAAGCCCGGGTCGATGGGCCGGCCGCTGCCCGGCGTGCCCGTCGTGCTGGTCGACCCGGTCAGCGGCCAGCCCGGGGACGACGGCGAGATCTGCCTGGACCTCGCGCAGCGGCCGCTCAGCCTCATGACCGGCTACCAGGGCGACCCCGAGCGGGCGGCGGAGGCCATGGCCGGCGGCTGGTACCACACCGGTGACGTCGCGACCCGGGACGCCGAGGGCTACATCACCTACGTCGGGCGCACCGACGACGTCTTCAAGGCCAGCGACTACAAGATCAGCCCGTTCGAGCTGGAGAGCGTGCTCATCGAGCACCCGGCGGTCGTCGAAGCGGCCGTCGTCCCGGTGCCGGACCCGGTCCGCGCCGCCGTCCCCAAGGCCTACGTGACCCTGGCGCCGGGCTGGGAGCCGACCGGGGAGACGGCGCTGGCCGTGCTCCGGCACGCACGGGAGCGGCTGGCCCCCTACCTGCGCGTGCGCCGGCTGGAGTTCGCGGAGCTGCCCAAGACGATCTCCGGGAAGATCCGCCGGGTCGAGCTGCGGGAGCGCGAGGAGCAGCTGGCCCCGGCCGGCAGCCCGACCGAGTTCACGGACACCGACTTCCCCGAGCTCCGCGGTTGAGCGGAGTCGCTCGAGTGCGGAAAGAGCACTCGAGCGACTCCACTCCACGACGTCAGCGGTCGGCGTCGGTGTAGACGATCATCCCGCGGATGTTCTTGCCGTCGCGCATGTCCTGGTAGCCCTGGTTGACCTCTTCCAGGGAGTACTTCGTCGTCACCAGGCTGTCCAGGTTCAGCTGGCCCTCCTGGTAGAGCGACAGCAGCTCGGGGATGGCCGCCCGCGGCGCGAGCCCGCCGAAGATCGCGCCCTGCAGGTCCTTCTGCAGCAGGGTCAGCTCGAACAGGCTCAGCTTCACGTCGACGTTGGCCGCGTTGCCCATGCCGGTGACGACGGCGCGGCCGCCCTTGCCGGTGACGCTGAGCGCGGCGGCGATGTCCTCGCCCTGGATGTCGCCGACCGTGATGATCGTCTTCTCCGCCATCCGGCCCCAGGTCAGCTCGTTGATCGGGCCGGTGGCCTCCTCGATGCTGGCGAAGGTGTGGGTGGCGCCCATCTCCATGGCCCACTCGCGCTTCTTGGCCACCGGGTCGATGGCGAAGACCCGCTTGGCGCCGGCCGCGGCCGCGCCCTGGACGGCGTTCATGCCGACCCCGCCGACGCCCATCACGACGACGTTCTCGCCGGGCCGGACGTCGGCCACCTTCGTCGCCGAGCCCCAGCCGGTGGTCACGCCGCAGCCGACCAGCGCGGCGACCTCGAGCGGGATGTCGGGCTCGATCTTCACCACCGACGCCTGGTGCACGGTGATGTAGGGCGAGAAGGTGCCCAGCAGGCACATGGTGATGACGTCCTTGCCGCGGGCCTGCACGCGGTAGCTGCCGTCGGAGATCGACGTGCCGGCCAGCAGGTTGGCGCCGAGGTCGCAGAGGTTCTGCATCCCCTTCGAGCACGGCGGGCACTGGCCGCAAGCGGGAATGAAGGCGGTGACCACGTGGTCGCCCTCCTGCAGGCCGGTCACGCCGGGGCCCACCTTCGTCACGATGCCGGCGCCCTCGTGCCCGCCCAGGACCGGGTAGAAGGCGACCGGCGTGCCCCCGGTGACCAGGTGCTCGTCGCTGTGGCACAGCCCCGAGGCGGCGAGCTGCACCTGGACCTCGCCCTCCCGCGGGTCACCCAGCTCGATCTCCTCGATCGACCACTCCTCGCCCACGCCCCACAGCACGGCACCCTTGGTCTTCACGCGTCGTCCCCTCGTCGGCCCGCGGTCGGCGGGCGGTGTGCTGCCGGTCACGCTGTCGCCGGGGCGGGTGCGGCGCAAGCCCTGGGCCGCCGGTTGCAACGTCGTGCAGCGTCGGTGGGCAGACTGATCGCGTGTCCGGCGCTGCGGTGGTCGTGGTCGGCGCCGGGCCGGTGGGGCTGACGGCGGCGCTGCTGCTCGCCCGCCGCGGCCTGCCGGTGCTCGTCCTGGAGCGCCACCGGCAGCCCTACGCGGAGCCGCGGGCGGTGCACCTGGACGACGAGGCGCTGCGCGCGCTCTCCGACGCCGGGGTCGTCGAGGACTTCCTCCGGATCAGCCGCCCGGCGCTGGGGCTGCGCCTGCTGGACGCGCGCTCGGCGGTGCTCGCGGAGTTCGGCCGCGACCCCGGAGCCGGCCTGCACGGCTGGCCGCAGGCGTCGATGTTCCACCAGCCCGACCTGGAGGACCTGCTGCGCGCCGCCGTCGAGGCCCAGCCGCTGGTCCGCGTGGAGCGCGGCGCCGAGGTGACCGGCCTGGAGCAGCACGGCCACACGGTCACCGTGCACCTGGCGGACCGGTCCGTCACGACCTCGGCGGTGCTCGGCTGCGACGGCGCGAACAGCACGGTCCGTCGGCTGATCGGCTCGCGGATGCGCGACCTCGGTCGCCCCGCCCGCTGGCTGGTCGCCGACCTGCGCGCCGCCGACCCGCTGCCGGTGTGGCCCGGGGTGCACCAGGTCTGCGACCCCCGTCGGGCGGCGACGTTCATGCCCGTGGCCGGCGACCGCTACCGCGTCGAGGGACGGCTGGCGTCGGGGGAGGGGGCGGCGGACCTCCCGCTGGCCGGCCTGCTCGCCTCGTTCGGCGCGGACCGGGCCGAGCTCGTCCGGGTGGCGGAGTACGTCTACCGGGCGCAGGTCGCCGACCGCTGGCGGGACGGGCGGGTGCTGCTCGCCGGCGACGCCGCACACCTCACGCCGCCGTTCATCGGCCAGGGCCTCGGGCTCGGCCTGCGCGACGTCCACCAGGCGGCCTGGAAGCTCGCCGCCGTGGTCTCCGGCGAGGCCGACGAGACGCTGCTCGACACCCACCAGGCCGAGCGGGCGCCGCACGCACGGGCGCTCGTGCGGTTGGCCGTCCTCGTCGGCGCGCTCATGACCGGCGGCGGCCGGAGCGCGGCCGCCGTGCGGCGGGCGGTGCTGGCCGGGATCGACCGGATCCCCGCCGTGGCGGCGTTCGCCACCGACAGCCGCACCCCGCCCCTGCACGCCGGGCCGCTCGTGGAGCGCTCCGGCCGGGCGGGACGGCGGCTGGCGGGCACGCTGCTACCCCGCGCGACGGTCGTCGTCGCCGGCCGCACGTGCCCCGTCGACGAGGTCCTCGGTGCGGGGACGGCGACCCTGACGCGGGCTCCCGGCGGGGGGCTCGCGGTGCACGCGGGCGGACGGCGCACCCGGCTGGAGGACGTCGGGGGCGTGCTGACCACGCACCTGGGGGTGGCCCGCTCCGTCGTCGTCCGGCCCGACCGGATCATCCGGTCCGCATCCTGAGCGTGCGGCGCCGGACGACGGGTAAGGCTTCCGGTATGCAGACCGATAAGTCCCAGATCGTGGACCTCCTCCGTACCCGCGGGAACGACGACGCGGCCGACCGCGCCGACCGCGAGCTGCCCGACCAGGTCGACATCCACGAGCACGCCGGCGTCCTCGGCGAGCTCGGGGTGGACCCCATGCAGCTGGCCAGCCAGTTCGCCGGTGGCGGCGGCCTCGGGAACGTCGCCGGCACCTGATCCGGTCGGCCGGCCCGGGGCGTGGACCGCCCGGGCCGGCCGTGGTCAGCCGGCCTCGGCGATGCGGGCGATGGCCGCCAGCGTCGCGGGGATCCCCTCGTGCGCGGCCCTGACCCGGGCCTCGACCTGGGCGGCCGCGCCGTCGCCGTAGCGCTCGACGAACAGCTCCTGCCCCTCGGGCCGGAACTCCCAGGACTCGGTCAGCCGGGTGCCGCCCTCGACCGGCTCGAGGATGAACGACCAGCGCGCCACCGAGGGGCCGACCACCCACGCGAACTCGCGGCCCCGCTCGGCGGCCACCACCTCGCTGCGGGTCTCCCAGGTCCGCTCGGGCGTGACGTTGCGCCCCGTGAAGTGCGCACCCACCCGCGGCCCGTCGCCCTCGTCCCACCAGCACTCCCGGCAGATCGGGCTCCACTCGCCGGTCCGGGTCACGTCCGACACCAGGTCGTACAGCGCCTCCGGGGTCGTGCGGACGACGACCGAGTCGCTGTGGGTCAGGCTCTCCATGGCCGGATCCTCGCAGTCGCCCGGCACCCCGCATGCTGATCGGGTGAGCTACGACGTCGCCGCCGTCCGGTCCGCGTTCCCCGCCCTGCGTGCCGGAGCGGCGCACTTCGACGGGCCGGGGGGCTCGCAGGTCCCCACGCCGGTCGCCGAGGCGGTCGCCACCACGCTGACCAGCCCGATCGCGAACCGCGGGCGCATGACCCAGGCCGAGCGCAACGCCGACGACGTCGTCCTCGCCGCGCGCGCGGCTGTCGCGGACCTGGTCGGCGGTGATCCCGGTGGCGTCGTCTTCGGCCGCAGCATGACGGCGCTGACCTACGACCTCTCGCGGACGCTGGCCGCGGGATGGGGCCCCGGCGACGAGGTCGTGGTGACCCGGCTGGACCACGACGCCAACGTGCGGCCGTGGGTGCAGGCCGCGCAGGCACGAGGCGCGACGGTCCGCTGGGCAGACCTCGACCCGGAGACCGGCGAGCTCGAGCCGTCGGCCGTGGCAGCGGTGCTGTCGGAGCGCACCCGCGTCGTCGCGGTGACCGGGGCGTCGAACCTCATCGGCACCCGGCCCGACGTCCCGGCGATCACGGCCCTCGCGCACGAGGCCGGTGCGCTGGCCTTCGTCGACGGCGTCCACCTCACCGCCCACGCCCCGGTCGACGTCACCGTGCTGGGCGCCGACGTCTTCGCCTGCTCGCCGTACAAGTTCCTCGGCCCGCACCTGGGCTGCCTGGTCGCGTCCCCAGCGCTGCTGGAGACGCTGCACCCGGACAAGCTGCTGCCCTCGACCGACGCCGTCCCCGAGCGGTTCGAGCTGGGCACGCTGCCCTACGAGCTGCTCGCCGGGACGACGGCGGCGGTCGAGTTCCTCGCCGTCCTGGGCGGGGGAGACGGCGACCGGCGCGCGCGCGTCGTCGCGGGGCTGACCGCCGTCGAGGAGCACGAGGACCGGCTGCGGATCCGTCTCGAGGAGGCCCTCGCGCAGCTGCCGGGCGTCACGCTCTGGTCGCGGGCCCGGCACCGCACGCCGACCCTGCTGCTCACCGCGGCGGCGACCCCGGCGGCCGAGCTCTCCCGCGGTCTGGCCGAGCGCGACGTCAACGCCCCGGCCGGCTCCTTCTACGCGATCGAGCCCTCCCGGCGGCTCGGCCTCGGCGACGCCGGCGGCCTGCGCATCGGTCTGGCGCCGTACACCGACGACGAGGACGTCGACCGCCTCCTGGCCGGTCTCGCGGAGCTGCTCAGCGCCTGACCGGGCAACAGCGCCATTCCGCCCCGTGCAGAAGTGCGCTAGTGCCCGGTGGGGGCGGAGAGCAGTGCGGGGAAGCCCGCGGCGAGCTCGTCGAAGGCACGCCGCAGCCCGTCGGCGAGCGGCTCCCCGCCGGCGAGCCAGACCTCGAACGCCGTCGTGGCAGCGGCGCGGGTGCTCGTGGCGACCAGCCGGGGCACCAGCGCCGCGGGCGCGACGCCGGTCCGCCGGGCGACGTGCGCGGCGACCGCGTGGTCGACGTCGGCGTACCGCAGCTGCGAGTGGGCCAGCAGCGCCGGCTCCCCGAGGATGAGCCGCATCCGCTGGCGCAGGGCCGGCAGCTGCTCGGGCGGGTAGTCGTTGACCTCGAGGTAGGCGGCGCAGATGGAGGCGAGCACCGGCTGCGACGGTGCGGTCGCCGCCAGGCGGGCCTCCAGACGGGCGACGTGACCGGCGAAGTCACCCCAGACGGCGTCGGCCTTGGTCGGGAAGTAGCGGAAGAAGGTGCGCCGGCTGATCCCGGCGGCCTCGGCGATCTCGTCGGCGGTGACCCGCTCGAAGCCCTCGGCGGTGAACAGCTCCAGGGCCACCTGCTCCAGTCGGGCGCGGGTGTCGGCGCGCAGATCGGCCTGGGCGGTGGTCACCCGTCCATCCTGTACCGGCCGGTCCGTCGCGGGAACCGCCGCGCCGCCGCTTCACCCGGTGTTGCCTGTGGCACCGGGTGTCACTAGCGTGCGAGCGACCCAGGTCACCATCCCGAGGAGGCGTCATGCCCGAGCAGGCCACCGTCAGCACCGAGAACGAGAGCCCGGCCGTCGCCGAGGAGGCGCTGGTCGAGGAGACCCTCGTCGAGGAGGTCTCCATCGACGGGATGTGCGGCGTCTACTGAGCCCGGACGTGACCACCACCGAGCCCGCTGCCGTGGACCAGGACCCGCCGGCGGTCGTCTTCGACCCCGCGCTCCCCTGGCAGCGGGCCCGGTCGGTGGCGATGCGCCCCGAGCCGTTCGGCGCGCTCGTCTACCACTTCGGCAACCGCAAGCTGTCGTTCCTGAAGTCCAAGCTGCTGGTCAGCGTCGTCGAGGCGCTGGAGCACCACGAGAGCGTGCACGCCACGCTCGCCGCCTGCGCGGTCCCCGAGGCCCAGCGGCCCGCCTACGTGAAGGCGCTGGCCGACCTCAGCCGCTCGCAGATGATCGAACCCAGGGAGCTGCCCGCATGACCGCCGTCCTCCCCTCCCGCCCCGCGGCGCCCGAGCGGCCCGTCGGTGGCCGGCTGATCGACCAGTTCGAGTACGGCCTGGACGCCCCGATCTGCCTCACCTGGGAGCTCACCTACGCCTGCAACCTGGCGTGCGTGCACTGCCTGTCGTCCTCCGGCCGGCGCGACCCGCGCGAGCTCTCGACCGCCGAGGCCGAGCGGGTCATCGACGAGCTGCAGCGGATGCAGGTCTTCTACGTCAACGTCGGCGGCGGCGAGCCGACCGTGCGGCCGGACTTCTGGCACCTGCTCGACTACGCGATCGACCACCAGGTCGGCGTCAAGTTCTCCACCAACGGCATCAAGCTCGACAAGGCCCGCGCCGCGCAGCTGGCCGCGACCGACTACGTCGACGTGCAGATCTCCCTGGACGGCGCGACGGCCGAGGTCAACGACCGGGTCCGCGGCACCGGCTCCTTCGCCACCGCCACCCGCGCCCTGGAGAACCTGGCCGAGGCCGGGATGAAGGACTTCAAGGTCTCGGTCGTCGTCACCCGCGAGAACGCCGGGCAGCTCGACGACTTCAAGGCGCTCACCGACCGCTACGGCGCCCAGCTGCGGATCACCCGCTTCCGCCCCTCGGGACGCGGCGCCGACGTCTGGGACCAGCTGCACCCCACCCAGGCCCAGCAGCGCGAGCTGTACTCCTGGCTGCTCGCCAACGGCGACCAGGTGCTGACCGGCGACTCGTTCTTCCACCTGTCGGCGCTCGGGCAGTCCCTGCCGGGGCTGAACCTCTGCGGCGCCGGCCGCGTGGTCTGCCTGATCGACCCGGTCGGCGACGTCTACGCCTGCCCGTTCGCCATCCACGAGAACTTCCTCGCCGGCAACGTGCGCGACGAGGGCGGCTTCCAGCGCGTCTGGCAGACCTCGGACCTGTTCCAGGAGCTGCGCTCGCCGCAGACCGGCGGCGCGTGCACCAAGTGCGCGCACTTCGACGCCTGCCGTGGCGGCTGCATGGCCGCGAAGTTCTTCACCGGCCTGCCGCTGGACGGTCCCGACCCCGAGTGCGTGCAGGGCTACGGCGAGGCCGCCCTCGCCGCCCGGGACGCCGACCGGGTCGCCCCCAAGTCCCACATCGACCACTCGCACAGCGGCCCCGTCCGCGGCCAGCCGACGCTGCTCGGGTTCCCGTCGATCCCGGCCAAGCTGTGCGACGAGTCCCCCCTGGCGGGCATGCAGTAGCAGCCGGCAGTCCTGCGTGATCGTCCACCCCCGCCCGGCTCCGGGCGGGGGTGGACGCGTGTCCGGCCCCCGCCCTAGCGTGTGGTCCCCGTCACATCACCGAGCAGGGGGCGCTCCATGGGCAAGTTGGACGGCAAGGTCGCGTTCATCACCGGGGCGGCGCGGGGGCAGGGACGCAGCCATGCCGTCCGGCTCGCGCAGGAGGGCGCCGACGTCATCGCCGTCGACATCTGCGCCCAGATCGACACGGTGCCCTACCCGATGGCCACACCCGAGGACCTCGACCAGACCGTCCGCGAGGTCGAGGCGCTCGACCGGCGGATCGTGGCCAGCCGGGCCGACGTCCGGGACCTCGCCGCGCTCGAGCGGGCGGTCGCCGACGGGGTGGCCCAACTCGGCCGGCTGGACATCGTCCTGGCCAACGCCGGCATCGCCCCGATGGGCGGCGAGAGCAACGCCCAGCAGGAGTTCGCCGACGTCGTCGACGTCAACCTGACCGGCGTCTGGAACACGGTGCGCGCGGCGACCCCGGTGATGATCGAGCAGGGCGACGGCGGGGCGATCGTCATCACCAGCTCCACCGCCGGCCTCAAGGGCATCGGCGGGGACTCCCCCGGCGGGCAGGGCTACACCGCGGCCAAGCACGGCGTCGTCGGGCTCATGCGCACGTTCGCCAACACCCTGGCCCAGCACCGGATCCGCGTGAACACCGTCCACCCGACCGGCGTGAACACCCCGATGGTGGTCAACGACTTCATGCAGCAGTGGCTGGAGGAGGACCCGACGATCGCCGGCGCCATGACCAACCTGCTGCCGGTCGAGATGATCGAGGCCGTCGACATCAGCAACGCCATCGTCTGGCTGGTGAGCGACGACGCCCGCTACGTGACCGGGGTGACGCTGCCCGTCGACGCGGGCTTCACCGCCAAGTGACCGCCGGGGAGGACAGGCGCCGCCCGCCCTCCCCGGAGCGGGTCAGAGGTCGACGACCTCGTTCTCGCCGGAGTCGATCCGCTGACCGGTCGCCTTGGCCTTCACGAAGCTGAACGCGGTGGCCAGCCGGCCACCGGGGCTGTCCCAGTACTCCGCCGTGTCGCCGTCCACCTTCACCAGGACGACGGACGGGTCCTCGGGGCCCTGCGGCAGCCACGCCTCGACCCCGCCGTTCCACAGCTCCTTCTTCTTCGCCACGTCGTCCACGATGGTCGCCTGACCGGTCAGCGAGACCCAGGTGCCACCGGAGCCGATGCCCACGTTGACCTGCGGCGAGGTCCGGACGTGGTCCAGCCAGTCGGCGCCGCGCTCGGCGAAGAACCAGAGGTCGCCGTCGAACTCGACCTCCTGCAGCGTCATCGGCCGGCTGGTCAGCGTCCCGGTGGGCGTCGTCGTGGTGAGGAAGCCGAAGCGCTCCCCCTTGATCAGCTCGGCGACCTTGTGGGCGTCCTCGGTGCTCATGTCCTGTCCTCTCGTCGGCGGTCCTCCCGTCCCTGCCCGGCGGCCCGCCACGTGACACGCGGTGTCCCGGGGCCGCGGTACCGACAGGCATACGAGAAGATGGGCGACGGCGCGCCGCGGACGGGAATGCCGCGGGAGCCCGCCCGCTTGGGCCCGACGAGCCGGGTGCGCACGCCCCCGGGGACCGCCCCCGCACCAGGAGCGCACCCGTGACGACGACGCACGACCGGCCGGCCGCGGCCGAGGCGGCGACCGCCGCCACCCCGGCGCCGCCCGGCATGGCCCGCACCGCCCTGACGCTCGGCGCCTTCGTCGCCCTCGGGCCGCTGACGATCGACCTCTACCTGCCGGCGCTGCCGACCGTCGCCGACGACCTGATGACGACGTCGGCGGGCGTCCAGCTCACGCTCACCGGCACCCTGATCGGGATGGGCCTGGGGCAGCTGGTCCTCGGCCCGCTGTCGGACGCGCTCGGCCGTCGCGCGCCCCTGCTGGCCGGGACGGCCCTGCACGTCGTCGCCTCGCTGCTGGTCCTGGTGGCGCCGAACGTCGCCGTCCTCGGCGTGCTGCGGCTGCTGCAGGGCGTCGGGACCGCCGCCGGCATGGTGGTCGCCCTCGCCGTCATCAGCGACCTCTTCGCCGGCCGCGCCGCCGCGACGATGATCTCCCGGCTGATGCTCGTGATCGGCGCCTTCCCCGTCCTGGCACCGGCGCTGGGGGGTGAGGTGCTGAGGTACACCTCGTGGCGCGGGGTCTTCCTCATCCTGGCCGCGTACGGGTTGCTGCTGCTGGCGGTGGGGTGGTTCGTCGTCCGGGAGTCGCTGCCCCCGGAACGGCGGGTGGCCGTCGGGGTGCGCAGCACGACGGCCGGCTACCGGGCGCTCTTCCGGGACCGGGTGTTCGTCGGGCTCGTCCTGGTCGCCGGCCTGACCATCGCCGGGCTGTTCAGCTACGTCTCGGGCGCCGCGTTCGTCTACCAGGACGAGTTCGGCCTCGACGAGCAGGAGTTCGGCCTCTTCTTCGGGGCCGGTGCCGTCTGGCTGATCGCCGCCACCCAGCTCAACCCGGTGCTGCTGCGCTGGTGGTCGGCCTCGCGCGTGCTGCTGGGGGCCACCGTGGGCGGTGCCGTCGCGGGCGCGGTCCTGGTGGGCCTCGCGCTGCTGGACACCGGCAGCATCTGGGCCGTGGCGGTCCCGATGTGGGCGGTGCTGTTCGCCACCGGTCTCGGCCTGCCCAACGCGCCCGCGCTGGCACTGGCGCGGCACGGCGACACCGCCGGCACCGCCGCGGCCATGCTCGGCGCGGTGCAGTTCGTGGTCGGTGCCGCCGTCGCGCCGCTGGTCGGGGTGCTCGGGAACGACGCCCTGGCCATGGGCGCGGTCGTCGTCCTCGCGCTGGCGCTCGCCCTGGTCGTCCTGCTCGTCGTGGTGCGGCCGTGGGAGCTGCCCGATCCGGTGGACGACGACGAGGTGCTGGTCGTCGCTCACTAGGGTCGACCGGTGCGCTCCCTCGCCGCCGCGACCTGGCCGGACCTGCCCGAATCGGCGCTGCTGCTGGTCCCGCTGGGCGCGGTGGAGCAGCACGGGCCGCACCTGCCGCTGATCACCGACACCGCGGTCGCCGGTGCCGTCGCCGACGCGGCGGTCGACCGGATGGAGGCGGCGCTGCTCGCCCCGGCGCTGGCCTACGGGGCCAGCGGCGAGCACGAGGACTTCCCCGGCACCGTCTCGCTGGGCACCGAGGCGCTGACCGGGCTGCTGGTGGAGTACGGCCGCTCGGCCTGCCGGTGGGCCGGCCGGGTGCTGCTGGTCAACGGCAACGGCGGGAACCTGGACGCGCTGCGGACGGCGGGGGCGCAGCTGCGCACGGAGGGGCGGGACGTCGCCTGGTGGCCGTGCGGGGTCCCCGGTGGCGACGCCCACGCCGGCCGGACCGAGACGTCGCTCATGTTGCACGTGGAACCCGAGTGGGTGCTGGGACAGCGGGCGGAGGCCGGCGACCGGACGCCGATCGGCGAGCTGCTGCCGCGGCTGCGGGCCGAGGGCGTACGCGCGGTCAGCGAGAACGGGGTGCTCGGCGACCCGGCCGGTGCCAGCGCCGAGGAGGGTGCGGCGCACCTGGCGGCGATGGCCGACCGGCTGGTCGCCGCAGCCGCGGCCTGGCAGGTGGACCCGACCGGCCGGCTCAGGGACTGAGGTCCCACGATCAGCCTCCCTGATCGTGCGGCGTCCTCCCTCACCGCAGGACGTGAGGGAGGACGCTCGATGATCAGGTCAGCTGATCGTGGCGGGGCTCAGCCGGCGAGGGCCTCGGCGAACAGCGGGACGGCGTTGTCGAGGGCGTAGCCGACGGCGCTCACCGAGCCGGCCGAGAAGGCGTCGGCCACGGTCTTGTCCTCCAGGATGACCGCCCGGCCCTCCTGCACCGACGTGAGCGTGCCCCACAGCGGGTTCGAGGTGATCTCGCCGACCTCGACGAAGATCGGGAAGACGACGGTCAGCTCGGAGTCCAGCAGGGGCACCTGCTCGTCGCCGACCGGGATGAAGAAGGTGCCGCCGGCCTCGTCCTCGATGGCCGCCTTGTTCACGAAGCCCAGGGCCTCCATGAGGTCCACCCGGCCGTCGCCGCGCACGTAGGCGCCGAAGCCCTGCGAGGTGTAGGCGCCGACGGCGACCTCGGTCCCGGCGAACTCGGGGTGCGCGGCCGCGGCATCGGCGATCCGCTGCTCGAGGTCGTCGGCGAGCACCTGCGCCTCCTCCGCCTTGCCGAGGGCCTGACCGACGAGCTCCAGCTGCTGCTGCCAGGTGGTCATGTACGGCCCCACGCCCTCGGGCTGGCCGACCGTGGGAGCGATCTGGCTCAGCGAGTCGTACCGCTCCTGCGTCGCGTCCGAGCGGGTGTCGAGGATGAGGTCGGGCTGGAGCGCGGCGATGGCCTCCAGGTCCGGCTCCTGCGTCTCGATCATCTCCGGGGCCTCGTCGTAGGACTCCTCGACCCACTCGCCCAGCCCGTCGCCGCCGACGGCCAGCCAGTCACTGGCGCCGACCGGCTGCACGCCGAGGGCGAGCGCGGTCTCGGCGTCGGACCAGCCCAGGGCCACGACGGTCTGCGGCTCCTCCTCGATCGTCACCTCGCCGAACGCCGTCTCGATCGTCACCGGGAAGGCGCCGCCGGACGACGACCCGCCGGCCCCGGACTGCGTGTCGGTGTCGGGGTCGTCGTCCCCGCAGCCGGCGAGGACGAGGGCGGCGGCGGCCACCAGGGCGGCCACGCTGAGCGGGGATCGGGACGACATGCAGGGTCTCCTCGGGCGATGTAGGGAAGGCAAACCTAACCAACACCCGTCACGGAGAGGTCACGGTGTCTCGTTACCCTCGGGGGGTGCGTCCCGAGGGGTGGCTGGTCGTCGTCGACCTGCAGCAGGTGTTCCGTGATCCCGACTCGCCGTGGACGACGCCGCGCTTCGAGGAGATCCGCCCCAACGTCCGCCGGCTGGTGCAGGCGTTCGGCGACCACGTCGTCTTCACCCGGTTCGTCGCGCCCGAGAAGCCCGAGGGCGCCTGGGTCGACTACTACGAGCAGTACGACTTCGCGCTGCAGCCCCCGGACGCGCCGCTCTACCAGCTCGCCGAGGACCCCGGTCCGGCGCCGGTGCTCGACGCGATCACCTTCGGCAAGTGGGGGCCGGAGCTCGCCGGCATCGTGGGCGACGGGCCGATCACCGTGACCGGGGTGGCCACCGACTGCTGCGTGCTCTCCACCGTGCTCCCGGCCGCCGACGCCGGCGTCCCGGTGCGCGTCGTGTCCGACGCCTGCGCCGGGGCCAGCGACGAGGCCCACGATGACACGCTGCAGATCCTCGGCTGCTACGCGCCGCTGGTGCAGGTGGCCACCACCGCCCAGGTCCTCGGCGGCCTGGAGTCGGGCGGCGGGGCCTGAGCGTCCCGCCGGTCCCGGACGCCCGGTTGCCCGACGGCTGGACGGTCCGGCTGGACCCGGGCGTCCGCCGCAGGGACGGCGGGACGGCGCTGCTCGGCGGATCGCCGCTGCGGCTGCTGCGGTTGCGCCCCCGCGCGACGGAGCTGCTGCGGGACGACCGGCTGCTGGTCACGGACCCGGCGACGGCCGCCCTGGCCGGCCGGCTGCTGGACACCGGGGTCGCCCACCCCGACCTGGGCGCGCTCCCCGACCCCGGGACGGCGGTGACCGTCGTCGTCCCGGTGCGCGACCGCACCGCGGGGGTGGCGCGCCTCCTGGCCGCCCTGCGCGCGGATCCCGGCACCGCGGGCGTGCCCGTGCTGGTGGTCGACGACGGATCGGCCGACGCCGGTGGGCTCGCCGCGGTCGCGACCGCCTCGGACGCCCGCGTGCTCCGCAGCGACGTCTCCCGGGGCCCGGCGGCCGCGCGCAACACCGGCCTGCGGGCCGCGGACACCCCGCTGGTCGCCTTCCTCGACTCCGACTGCGTCCCGCGTCCGGGGTGGTTGCCGGTGCTGCGCCGCCACCTCGCCGATCCGCGGCTGGCGGTGGTGGCGCCGCGGGTGGTCGCCCTCGGGACCCCGACGGGGCGGCTCGCCGCGTACGAGACGGCGGTCAGCGCCCTCGACATGGGCGCGGCTGCGGCGTCGGTCCGTCCGCTGACGGCGGTCTCCTACGTCCCCAGTGCCGCGCTGCTCGTCCGGCGGGACGCGCTCGGCGACGGCTTCGACGAGTCGATGCGGGTCGCCGAGGACGTCGACCTGGTCTGGCGGCTGCACGCCGCCGGCTGGCGGGTCCGCTACGAGCCGGCCGCCGAGGTCGCGCACGAGCACCCCACGACGGTGACCTCGTGGCTGCGCCGCCGTGCCTTCTACGGCACCGGGGCCGCCCTCCTGGCGCAGCGGCACGGTGCGGCCGTGGCGCCGGTCGTCGTCTCGCCGTGGTCGGTCGCGGCGCTCGGCCTCGCCGTCTCCGGGCGGCCGGCCGGCCGGCTCGGCGCGGCCGGGGTGCTGGCCGTCGCCACGGCCCGCCTGGCCCGCCGGCTGACCCCACCCGGGGCCCGGCCGCCGGTCGCCCTGGCCGGCGGACTCGTGCTACGGGGGACGGCGACGGCCGGGCGCACGCTGACCCGGGCGGCGCTGCGGCACCACTGGCCGCTGGCGGTCGCCGCCGCGGTGCTCTCCCCCCGTGCCCGCGCGGGCCTGGCGGTCGCCGCCGTCGCCGACGGGCTCGCCGCCTGGTGGCCGCACCGCCGCACCGTCGGGCTCGCACCGTTCGTCGCCGCCCGCCGCGCCGAGGACCTCGCCTACGGCGCGGGCCTCTGGACCGGGGCCGTGCGGGCCCGCAGCCCCCGGGCGCTGCTGCCGGCGAGCCCTCCTCCGCTGTGAGCGGGCCGGGGGCCCTGGTGCGCGGCCGCTCCACCAGGGACGATGGTCGTGACATGAGCCACATCCCTGGTCCGAGACCGTGACCGCCTCCCCGTGGCTGGCGCTGCCCGAGGGGCGGCCCGACGCTGCGCTCACCCGCCGGCTGCGCGCCGCGCACCAGGCGCTGGTGACGGCCGGCCCGCGCCCGCCGCAGCAGGTCCGCAGCGTCGTCTGGGAGTCCTGGCGGCGCAGCCTGAGCAGCGGGATCGACCCCGACGGCGCCGCGCCGCCGGTCGACCTCGTCGACGACGACCTGGAGGCGCTGCGCGCGTCCCACCCGCTGGCCCCGGTGCTGCCGGTGATCCGCAAGCTGCTGGTCGAGGACGCCGAGGACGACCGGATGATCGTCGCGGTCACCGACGCCACCGGCCGGATGCTCTGGGTGGAGGGCGACTCCCGGCTGCGCAGCCGGGCCGCGGGGATGAACTTCGTCGAGGGCGCCCGCTGGGCCGAGGACGTCGCCGGCACCAACGCCCCCGGGACGGCGCTGGCGCTGGACCACGCCGTGCAGATCTACGGCAGCGAGCACTACCGCCGGCCGGTCCAGCCGTGGAGCTGCTCGGCGGCCCCGGTGCACTCGCCGGTCACCGGCGAGCTCCTCGGGGCCATCGACGTCACCGGCGGCGACCACGTGGCCAGCCCGCAGATGCTGACCCTCGTCCGCGCCACGGTGGCCGCGGTGGAGGCGGAGCTGCGCTGGCTGCACCGCGCGGCGGTGGAGGCCCGGACCGGACCGCCGCCGGAGGTGCGGCGGCCCGCGGCGCGGCTGGAGGTCCTCGGCCGGGACCGCGCCCGGCTCGTGCTGCCCGCCGGCCCGCTGCCGCTGTCGCTGCGCCACTCCGAGCTGCTGCTCCTGCTGGCCGAGGCCGCGGGGGAGGGGCGGACCGCCGAGCAGCTGGCCGCCGAGTGCCACGGCGCCGACGCCCCGGCCGTCACCGTGCGCGCGGAGCTGTCCCGGCTGCGCCGGCTGGTCGGCGCACACCTGGTCGGCTCGCGTCCCTACCGCCTGGTCGGGCCGCTCACCACCGATCTGGACCGGGTCCGCCGGCTGCTCGACCTCGGCGCGGTGGCCGAGGCGCTCGAGCGCTATCCCGGAGCCGTGCTGCCCCGTTCGACCGCCCCCGGCGTGGCCGCGGCGCGGGAACGGCTGGCCGGCCGGCTGCGCGCCGCCGTCCTCACCGCCCGCCGGCCGGAGCTGCTGCTGCGCTACAGCCGGCTGCCCGAGGCGCAGGCGGACGTCGCCGTGTGGACCGCCTGCCTGGAGGTGCTGCCGGTGGGCTCGGCGCGCCGGGCCGCCGTCGCGGCCCACCTCGGCCGGCTGCGACACGCCCGCCGCCCCGGCTGACGCGTCACAGCGGGGAATGCCCGCCGCGCGTGCTGCCTTGGCCGGTACACGTGAGCGCAGCCCCCGACGTCGCCCCCGCCCGGCCCGTGGCCCCTGCGCCGGCGGCGCTGCCGTCCCGCCGTCGGGTGGTCGCCGCGATCGCCGCGCTGGCGGTCGGCGGCTTCGCCATCGGCACCACCGAGTTCGTGACCATGGGGCTGCTGCCGGAGATCGCCGACGGCGTCTCCGTCGACATCCCCACCGCCGGGCACATCATCTCCGCCTACGCACTCGGCGTCGTCATCGGTGCGCCGGTCATCGCCGCACTGGGCACCCGGCTGCCCCGTCGCGGGCTGCTGCTCGGGCTCATGGCCGCCTTCCTGCTCGGCAACGTGCTGAGCGCGCTCGCCGCCGGCAACGGGATGCTCCTGGTCGCGCGGTTCCTCAGCGGGCTGCCGCACGGCGCCTACTTCGGTGTCGCCTCCCTGGTCGCGGCCTCGCTGGTCGTGCCGGAGCAGCGCGGCCGGGCGGTCAGCTCCGTGATGCTCGGCCTGTCGGTCGCCAACGTCGCCGGCGTCCCCGCGGCCACCTGGCTGGGCCAGACCCTGGGGTGGCGGTCGGCGTACTGGGCCGTCGTCGTCCTGGCCGCGATCACGCTCGCGGCGGTCGTCGCCGTCGTCCCGCGGATCCCGCCGGCGGAGGGGGCGTCGATCGTCACCGAGCTGGGCGCGCTGCGCCGGCCGCAGGTGCTGCTCACCCTCGCCGTCGGGGTCGTCGGGTTCGGCGGCATGTTCGCGCTGTACAGCTACATCGCGCCGCTGACCACGGACGTCACGGGCCTCTCCCGCGGCGCCGTCCCGTGGGTGCTGCTCACCTTCGGGCTCGGCATGGTGGCCGGCACGGTCCTGGGCGGCCGGCTGGCCGACCGGGCGCTCTTCGCCTCCCTGGTGGGGGCGTCGGTGGCGATGGGCCTGCTGCTCGCGCTGGTGTCGATCGCCTCGTCCACCGGCCCCACGCTGTTCGCCGCGGTGTTCCTCGTGGCCGTCGCTTCGTCGGTGTTGGTGGTCTGCCTGCAGCTGCGGCTGATGGAGGTCGCGGTCGACGCGAAGATGCTCGGCGCGGCGCTCAACCACTCCGCGCTGAACGCGGCCAACGCCCTGGGGGCGTGGCTGGGCGGGGTCGTCATCGCCGCCGGTGCCGGGTACCGGGCGCCGTCCCTCGCGGGGGCCGGGCTCGCCGCCCTGGGCCTGGTCGCCCTGGTCGCCTCGGGACTGCTGGAGCGCCGTCAGCGGGTGTAGTGCAACCTCGCTGCAACGTTGTCGGCAACGCGCTGACCTGCGCGGACGTCCCTCGAGCGGCGCCGCCGACCGTCGCCGGTACGGCACGACGTGGCCTGGGTCACTCCCGCGTTGACACACTCGCGCAGCGCCCGGTCCGCCGGGTCGCGACGTCCAGTCCTGCGACGAAGCGAGGTTCCTCGGTGACGTCCATCAACGTGCGTGTCGACGGAGCGTCGTACAGCGACGACGTCGAGCCGCGCACCCTCCTGGTCCACTACCTGCGCGAGCAGCTGGGGAAGGTCGGCACCGTCGTCGGCTGCGACACCAGCAACTGCGGCGCCTGCACGGTCCACCTCGACGGCCAGGCGGTGAAGTCCTGCACCGTCCTCGCCGTCCAGGCCGACGGCCGCGAGGTCACCACCATCGAGGGCCTGGCCGGCGGCGGTGCCCCCGACGCGGCGCTGCACCCGGTGCAGAAGGCCTTCCACGAGATGCACGGCCTCCAGTGCGGGTTCTGCACGCCCGGGATGATCATGGCCTCGATCGACCTGCTCAACGAGAACCCGAGCCCCAGCGAGACCGAGATCCGCGAGGGCATCGAGGGCAACCTCTGCCGGTGTACCGGCTACCAGAACATCGTCCGCGCGGTGCAGCAGGCCGCCGGTGAGCTGTCCGGGTCGGCGGGGGGTCAGGCATGACCGTCACCGAGGAGCCGCAGGCCGCCAGCGGGACGGACACGGCCCCGCAGAAGGAGATCGGGCAGGCCCGCCGCCGCAAGGAGGACGCCCGGCTGATCACCGGCCGGACGACGTGGACCGACAACATGGTCCTGCCGGGGATGCTGCACATGGCCGTGCTGCGCAGCCCGGTCGCGCACGGGCGGATCACCGCGCTCGACGTCACCGCCGCCAAGGAGGCGCCGAACGTCGTCGCCGTCTACACCGGCCGCGACCTCGCCGAGGAGCAGGGCTCCATCCCGTGCGCCTGGCCGGTCACCCCGGACATGGTCAACCCCGGGCACCCGTCGATCGCCGTCGACCAGGTCAACCACGTCGGCGAGGCGGTCGCCATCGTCATCGGCCGCAGCCGGAGCGCCGCGGCCGACGCCCTCGAGCTGATCGACGTCGACTACGAGCCGCTGCCGGTCGTGCTGGACATGGAGGAGGCGATCGCCGAGGGGGCGCCGCTGGTCCACGACTCCACCGAGTCCAACCGCAGCTACCACTTCGTCTTCGACGCCGGCGAGGCGGGGACGGGCAGCGACACCGAGCAGGCGTTCGCCGACGCCGAGGTCGTCGTCAGCCGCCGGTTCGTCCAGCAGCGGCTGATCCCGGCGTTCATGGAGCCGCGCTCGGTCGTCGTCCAGCCGCAGGGCGACAACTACACGATGTGGTCGGCCACCCAGATCCCGCACATCCTGCGCGTGATGGCGGCGATGGTCACCGGCATCCCCGAGCACAAGCTCCGTGTCGTCGCCCCCGACGTGGGCGGCGGCTTCGGCGGGAAGCTGCAGGTCAACCCGGAGGAGATCCTCGCCCTCCTGGTGGCCCGGCGGCTGGGCAAGCCGATCAAGTGGACCGAGACCCGCAGCGAGTCGCTGATGACCGCCCACCACGGCCGCGACCAGATCCAGTACGTGGACGTCGCGGCCGACCGGGAGGGCAACGTGAAGGGCCTGCGGGTGCGCCTGCTGGCCGACATGGGCGCCTACCTGCGGCTGATCACCCCCGGCGTCCCGGCGCTGGGCGCGTTCATGTTCCCCGGCATCTACAAGTTCGGGGCCTACCGCTTCGAGTGCGACGGGATCTTCACCAACAAGGTGCCCACCGACGCCTACCGCGGCGCCGGCCGGCCCGAGGCGACCTTCGCCGTCGAGCGGATCATGGACGAGCTCGCCGTCGAGCTCGGCATGGACCCGCTGGAGCTGCGCCGGAAGAACTGGATCAACGCCGACGAGTTCCCGTTCACCACGGTGGCCGGCCTGGCCTACGACTCCGGGGACTACGAGACGGCGACGCAGGAGGCCCTGCGCCTGCTGGGCTACGACGAGCTCCGGGAGGAGCAGCGCCGCCGCCGCGAGTCCAACGACCCGGTCCAGCTGGGCATCGGGTTCTCCACCTTCACCGAGATGTGCGGGCTGGCCCCCTCGCGGGTGCTCGGCTCGCTCTCCTTCGGCGCGGGTGGCTGGGAGCACGCGTCCATCCGGATGCTCCCGACCGGCAAGGTCGAGGTCGTCACCGGCTCGACGCCGCACGGTCAGGGCCACGAGACGGCGTGGAGCCAGCTGGTCGCCGACTCCCTCGGCGTCCCGTTCGAGGACGTCGAGGTGCTGCACGGCGACACCGCGATCGCCTCGCGCGGCCTGGACACCTACGGCTCCCGGTCACTGGTCGTCGGCGGGTCCGCGGTGGTCAAGGCGGCCGACAAGGTGATCGCCAAGGCCCGGAAGATCGCCGCGCACCTGCTGGAGGCGAGCGAGGACGACCTGGAGTTCAGCGGCGGGAAGTTCTCCGTCCGCGGGACCCCCGGTGCCTCGCTCGGCATCCAGGAGATCGCCCTGGCGATCTTCGCCGCGCACGACTACCCCGAGGGGATCGAACCCTCGATCGACGCGGAGGCGACCTTCGACCCGGAGAACTTCTCCTTCCCCCACGGCACGCACATCTGCGCCATGGAGGTCGACACCGAGACCGGGTTCGTCAAGATCCGCAAGTACGCGTGCGTGGACGACGTCGGCACCATCGTCAACCCGCTGATCGTGGAGGGGCAGGTGCACGGCGGCCTGGCCCAGGGCATCGCCCAGGCCCTCTACGAGGAGGCGGTCTACGACGCCGACGGCAACCTGACCACCGGCACGTTCGTCGACTACCTGCTGCCCTCGGCGGCGGACCTCCCGCACTTCGACACGGGCAACACCGTGCACGAGGCGCCGGGCAACCCGATCGGGGCCAAGGGGGTCGGGGAGGCCGGCTGCATCGCCAGCACGCCGGCGGTGGTCAACGCCGCGCTCGACGCCGTCCGGCACCTCGGCGTCGCCGACATCCGCATGCCGCTGACCCCCGAACGGGTGTGGCGGGCCGTCCACGCGGGAGGCGACGGCGGCGACCGGGCCCCCGACCGCACCAACGCACAGGCCGTCGACTCCGCGCAGGCCCCGGCCGCCGGCTCCCAGGGAGGTGTCCAGTGATACCCGCTCCGTTCGCCTACGCCCGGCCCACCACGGTCGACGAGGCGTTGCAGGCGATCGCCGACGGCGGCGAGGACGTCAAGATCCTCGCCGGCGGGCAGTCGCTGATCCCCGTCATGCGGCTGCGGCTGGCCGCGCCGGAGACCGTCGTCGACCTCGACCGGGTCGACGAGCTGCGCGGCGTGCGCGAGGACGGCGACGCGCTCGTCATCGGCGCGATGACGACGCACGCCGACGTCCTGCACGACCCGCTGATCGGGCAGTACGCACCGCTCATCGCGCAGGCGACCGAGACGGTGGCCGACCGCCAGGTGCGTCGCCGGGGGACCTTCGGGGGCGCGCTGGCGCACGCCGACCCGGCCGGCGACCTGCCGTCGGTGGCGCTCGCGCTGGACGCCGAGTTCGTGATCGCCGGCCCGAACGGACGGCGGACGGTGCCCGCGGCCGACTTCTTCGTCGACTACCTCACCACCGCCCTGGAGGAGGGGGAGCTGCTCGTCGAGATCCGGGTGCCCAAGCTCGCCGGGCAGTGGGGGATGCGCTACGAGAAGTTCAACCGCGTCGCACAGGCGTGGTCGATCGTCGCGGTGGCCGCGGCGGTGCGCCGGGAGGACGGGCACATCGCCGAGGCGCGGATCGGGCTGACCAACATGGGGCCGACCCCGCTGCGGGCGCGGGCCACGGAGGCGGCCCTGGCCGGGGCCGAGGCCAGCGCCGAGGCGATCGCCGCCGCGGCCCGGTCGGCGGCCGAGGGCACCAGCCCCAGCAGCGACCTGAACGGGCAGGCGGACTACCGCGAGCACCTCGCCCAGGTGCTGACCCGGAGGGCGGTGTCGGCAGCCGCCGGGCTGTAGCGTGAGACACAACCCCGTCATCGTGTTCCACCGGCTCGGCCGGCCCGACCCCACCGGCGGGCCGGCCGGGCCGTCCACCGTCAGGAGGTCGCCCCGTGCAGCTGGAGAACTCGTTCACCGTCCCGGTCCCCATCGACGAGGCCTGGCGGGTGCTGCTGGACATCGAGCGGATCGCCCCCTGCATGCCGGGAGCGGCGCTGGACTCGGTGACCGGTGACGACTTCACCGGCCGGGTCAAGGTCAAGCTCGGGCCGATCAACCTGACCTACCAGGGCAAGGCCTCGTTCGTGGAGAAGGACGAGGCGGCGCACCGGGCAGTGATCGACGCGCGCGGCAAGGACCAGCGTGGCAACGGCACCGCCGCCGCCGTCGTCACCGCGACGCTCGCCGCCGAGGGCGACGTCACGCGGGTCGACGTCCTCACCGACCTGAACATCACCGGCCGCCCGGCGCAGTTCGGCCGCGGCGTGATGACCGACGTCGGCAACAAGCTGCTCGGCCAGTTCGCCGACAAGCTGGCCGCCCAGCTCGGCGAGGGCGACGCCCAGGGCGACGCGGAGCGCAGCGCCGCCGCGAAGGCGGCGTCGACGGTGACCGGTGTCGTCGAGGAGGTCGCGGCCTCGGTGGAGCAGACGCCGGGGGACAACGCGGCCGCCGAGACCGCCCGCAAGGCGGGGACGGCGGCGAAGAAGACCGCCGCTGCCGCGACCGACGCCGCGGGCGGTGGCGGCAAGGCCCCCGCCAAGAAGGCGCCGGCGAAGAAGGCTGCTCTCGCCGCGACCGACCAGGCCCCGGCGGCGACCGACACCGCGCCGGCCGCGACCGACACCGCTCCGGCGGCCACCGGCGGCGAGCCGGCCGGGACGCCCGTCGCGGCCGACAGCCCGCCCTCGGACGCGACGCTGGCCGACCGGGTGCCCGGTGCCTCCGACGTGCCCGCCCGGCCGAGCTCGCCGCCGTCGGCCCCCAAGGCCCCGCCGACGCGTCCGGCCACCGGCGGGCCGGCGAAGAGCTCCCCGGCCACCATGCGCCCGCCCGTCGCCGAGCCCGAGCCGATCGACCTGCTCGAGGTCGCCGGCGGCGCGGCGCTGACCCGCTACGCCAAGCCGCTGGCCGGCGTGGCCGCGGTGCTGTTCGTGATCACGCTGGTCGTCCGCCGGCGCCGCCGCCGCTGAGCCGTCGGAGTCGCAGGGTGACGGACGGCGTCACCCTGCGACTCCGCTAGCTGTACTGCCCGGACAGGTTGGTCAATCGAGTGATGGGCGGTCGGTTCTCCGTCGCGGTGTGGGGCCGGTGATGGTTGTACTCGTGGAGCCAGCCCGGCAGTGCTTTGCGGCGGGCTGATT